>NZ_JACHJJ010000003.1 GCF_014203605.1 Thiemannella venezuelensis
CGCCCCGCCTGCGCCCGCAACGCCCCCGCGCTCTTCCCCGACACCACCCACACCAACAACCCACCCCCGGACACCAGACCCGACGCCCCAACCGGAACCGACCCCCCCACCGGAACCGGAACCGACCCCTCGACCGGCCCCGACCCGACCACCGACCCCGGCACGGCCCCCTCGACCGACCCCGGCTCGGACCCCTCGACCGGCACGGATCCCCCGACCGGAACCGACCCCTCGACCGGCGGACTCTCCACGATCACGTGCGCATTCGTCCCCGACACCCCGAAGGAGGAGACCCCCGCCCGCACCGGACCCGAACCCGGCAACTCCACCGGCCCCCTCAGCAACCGCACCTCACCCGCCGACCAGTCCACATGCGGCGTCGGCTCGCTCACATGCAAGGTCGGCGGCAGCACCCGCCGCCGCAACGCCTCCACCATCTTGATCACACCCGCCACCCCCGCCGCGGCCTGCGTGTGACCGATGTTCGACTTGACCGACCCCAGCCACACCGGCCGGCCGGCCGGACGGCGGGTTCCGTAGGTGGCCAGCAGGGCTTCCGCCTCGATCGGGTCGCCCAGTCTGGTGCCGGTGCCGTGGGCCTCGACCACGTCGATGTCGCGGGTGTCGAGCCGGGCGTCGGCCAGCGCTTGGCGGATGACGTCCTGCTGGGCCTGGCCGCTGGGCGCGGTGAGGCCGTTGCTGGCGCCGTCCTGGTTGACGGCTCCGCCGCGGATCACGGCGAGGACGGGGTGTCCGTGGCGACGGGCGTCGGAGAGGCGTTCGAGCACCACCACGCCCGCGCCCTCGGCCCAGCCGGTCCCGTCGGCCGTGGCGGCGAACGCCTTGCACCGGCCGTCGGGGGACAGCCCGCCCTGCCGGCTGAACTCGACGAACATGCCGGGGCTCGACATCACCGTGACGCCGCCGGCCAGCGCCAGCGAGCACTCCCCGCGCCGCAGCGCCTGCGTGGCGAGCACGATCGAGACCAGTGAGGACGAGCAGGCCGTGTCGGTGGTGATGGCCGGTCCCCGCAGCCCCAGGGTGTAGGAGACGCGGCCGGACACGACGCTGAGCGCGGTGCCGGTGAGCAGATGGCCGTCCGCGGTGCCCGTGGACTGGTGCAGCCGGGGGCCGTAGTCGGGAGCCATGGCGCCGATGAACACGCCGGTGGGCGAGCCGCGCAGCCCGGCCGGATCGATCCCGGCCCCTTCCACGGCCTCCCAGCAGATCTCCAGGAGCAGCCGCTGCTGCGGGTCCATCGCCGTGGCCTCGCGCGGGCTGATGCCGAAGAACGCGGCGTCGAACAGGTCGGCGTCGTAGACGAAGCCGCCGTGCCGGGTGTCGCTGGTCCCCGAGCGGTCCGGCCCGGTGGCGAACAGCGTGTCGAGGTCCCAGCCGCGGTTGCGGGGGAACTCGCCGATCGCGTCGGCGCCGCCGGCGACCAGCCGCCACAGGTCCTCGGGGGAGGCGACCCCGCCGGGGTAGCGGCAGCCCATGCCGACCACCGCGATCGGGTCGTCGCCGCCGCCGTCGCGGGTTTCGGCCGCCGGCTCGGCCGCGCCGCCGGTCAGCAGCCTGTGGAGGTGGACGGCGAGGCGCTCGGGAGTCGGGTGGTCGTACAGGAGGCCGGTCGGGAGCCGCAGCCCGGTCGCGGCGCGCAGCCGGTCGCGCAGTTCGACGGCCGCCGCCGACTCCAGCCCCAGGTCCTTGAACGTGCGGCCGGGCTCCATGTCCGCCGCGCCGGCGTAGCCGAGCAGGCGCGCGGTCGTGGACAGCACCAGGTCGCGCAGCTCGCCCTCGGACCGGGCGGGCCCGACCGGCTCGGCCGCGGCCTCCTCGGCGGGCGGGGTCCAGGCCGCCGCACGCCGCGCGGCGCGGGCGGGGGCGGGGGCGGGGTGACGGCGCTGGAAGGGGTAGGACGGCAGGTCCACGAGCCGGGCCTCGCCGCACGGTCCGGACCAGTCCACGGGGGCGCCCCACGCGTACGCCTGCGCGAGCGACCGCAGCAGGCGGTCGCGCCCGCCCTCACCGCGGCGCAGGGTTCCCACCGCGGCCGCCTCCCGCCCCGCGGCCTCCGCGGTCTCCTCCACGGCGGTCACCAGCACGGGGTGCGGGCTGCACTCGACGAACACCGCGCAGCCCGGTCCCTCCAGCGCCGCCTCCACCGCCTCGGCGAAGCGGACGGGCCGGCGCAGGCTGCGGTACCAGTAGCCGGCGTCCAGGCCTGCGGTGTCCATCGGCTCGCCGGTGAGCGTGGAGACGAACGTGATGGTGCTGCTCCGCGGGCGGATGGGGGCGAGGTCCCGCAGGACCTCCTCCCGCACCTGCTCGACCTCCGGGGAGTGGGACGCGTACGTGACCGGGATGACCTTGGTGGAGACGTCGGCGAGGCGGCCGGCGAGGGCGGACAGCGCCTCGCGGGGGCCGGAGACGACGACCGAGCGCGGGCCGTTGACGGCGGCCACGGCGACCGGCGCGGCCAGGTCCGCGATCGCCCGCTCCACCGCGTCGAGGCCGGCGGCCACGGACATCATGCCGCCGGAGCCCTCGATGCCCGCGATGGCCCGGCTGCGCAGCGCGACGACCCGGGCCGCGTCGTCCAGGGTCAGCGCGCCGACGACGGTGGCGGCGGCGATCTCACCCTGGGAGTGGCCGATCACCGCGTCGGGTTCGACGCCGTGGGACCTCCACACCTCGGCCAGGCTCACCATGACCGCCCAGAGCGCGGGCTGCACCACGTCCACCCGGTCCAGGCCGGGCGCGCCGGGGCGCTCGCGGAGGACGTCCAGGAGGTCGAAGCCGGTGAACGGGGCCAGCGCGTCCGCGCACCCGGCCAGCCGCCCGGCGAACACGGGCGAGGCCTCCATCAGCTCGCGTGCCATGGCGGGCCACTGCGACCCCTGGCCGGGGAAGACGAAAGCACGCGCGCCGGCGGTTTCCGTGCCGGTCACGAGGGCGTCGTGCGGTTCCCCCGCGGCCAGGGCCCGGAGCGCGGACAGGCGGGTGCCGCGGTCGGGGGCGAGGACCACGGCACGGCGTTCGAAGGCGGCGCGGGTGCGGACGAGGCTCAGCGCCACGTCCGCCGGGCCGGCGCCGGGGTCCGCGGCCGGTGCCGTGAGGCGCGCGGCCCACTCCCGCAGCGCCCCCTCCCCCCGCGCCGACAGCGCCCAGGGCACGTCCTCGGTACGGGGGACGGGGGCGGAGGGGACCGCCGGCGCGGGAGGCGAGGCGAGGATCAGGTGGCAGTTGGTGCCGCCCATGCCGAAGGAGCTGACGGCGGCGACCGCGGGGCCGGGCAGGGACCGGGCCTCGGTGACGACGCGGAGGCGCAGGTCGTCGAGGGGGATCTCCGGGGGCGCGGACTCGAAGTGGAGGCTGGGGGGCAGTTCGCCCTGCTCGAGCGACAGCACGACCTTGAGCAGCCCGGCGATGCCGGCCGCGCCTTCCAGGTGGCCGATGTTGGTCTTGACCGAGCCCACGAGCAGGGGGTCTCCGGCCGGCCGGGCGGTCCCGTAGGCCGCCCCGAGCGCCGCGGCCTCCACGGGGTCGCCGACCTTGGTGCCGGTGCCGTGGAGCTCCACGTACCGGACCTGGGCGGGCCGCACCCCGGCGCGGTCGCAGGCCAGCGTGATGACGTCCTGCTGGGCGCGGCGGCTGGGCACGGTGAGGCCCTCGCCGCCGCCGTCGTTGTTGACCGCTCCGCCCAGGATCACCGCGTGCACGGTGTCACCGGCGGCGAGCGCGTCGGGGAGGCGTTTGAGCACGACCAGCGCGCCGCCCTCGCCGCGCACGTACCCGTTGGCGCGGCGGTCGAAGACGTGGCAGCGGCCGTCGGGTGACAACGCGCCGAAGGCGCCGATGGCGTCGGTGGTCTCCGGCAGCAGGTTCAGGTTCGCGCCGCCGGCCAACACCACGTCGCTCTCGCCGCGGCGCAGGCTCTCGGCCGCCATCCAGACGGCCACCAGCGACGACGACTGGCCCGTGTCGAGGGTGAGCGAGGGGCCGCGCAGGCCGAGCACGTACGACACCCGGTTGGCGATCATGGCGCGGTTGGCGCCGGTGTAGGCGTGGCGTCCGGCGCCGCCGAGCCGGTCCTGCAGGGCCGCCCAGTCGTTGGAGATGGCGCCCAGGAACACCCCGGTGGCGCTGCCGCGCAGCGAGGCCGGCACGGCGCGGGCGTTCTCCAGCGCCTCCCAGGCGAGTTCGAGCACCAGGCGCTGGTGGGGGTCCATCGCCGCGGCCTCGTTGGGCGAGATGCCGAAGAAGGCGGCGTCGAAGCCGTCCACGTCCTCCAGGAACCCGCCGCGCCGGTACGCGGTCCCCTCCGCCGCCCGCCCCTCGGGCGCCTCGGTGACGGCGTCCACGCTCTCGCGCAGCAGCCGCCAGAACCGCCCGGGATCGGCGGCCCCTGGAAGCCTGCACGCCATGCCGACGACGGCGACGGCGACCGGCCCCTCGTCCATGGCCCGCTGTGTCGACTCACCAGCCATCAATGCGCCACCTCAAGCCTCACGCCTCGGGGAGCGTCAGATATCGACGCCTTGTCGGGAACGGCTCTGAAGAATTACTCGACAGCCGAACTGGAACGCGGCTATGACTTAGTCAGTTGCGACTTTAAGGTGGCGTTCCGCCCCGGCACACGCCCGGTCCGCCGACATATAGTTGCCACCGTTTCTGGCCACCGCAGGCCACCGGCTCCGCTCTTGACCCCGGTCGTCCGCGTCCGCGAAGAATGGCGGACGGAGAAAGCTGCGGAGGAGATCACATGTCCGTCGAGGCGCCTCTCAGTCATGGCCAGCTCTTCAGCTGGCGGGAAATAGAGCGGTATCCGCAGGGCTGGCTGGCGGAGGCCAACCTGCCGACCACCTGGGATCTGCGCGGCCTCTCCGGCGAGCGGGTGGACGAGGCGCTGCGGCGGCTGGTGGACCGGCACGAGGTGCTGCGCACCACCTACCGGGGCGGGGGCGGCCGGCCGGTGCAGCACGTCCACGAGGACGTCGAGCCGCCGATCGAGCGGATCGACCGGATCGTCACCGACCCCACCGAGCACGAGCGGACGAAGGCCGAGCTGGTCACGGTGCCGTTCGCGATGAGCGACGCGCTGAACTGGCGCGGCCGGCTGATCAGCTCGCAGGGCGCACCGGTGTACCTGTGCCTGTCGTTCTCCCACCTGATCATGGACCTGTGGTCGATCCACCACCTGCAGGACCAGTTCAAGGCGCTGGCGGCCGACCCGCGGGCGACCGCGCCGGCGGGGACCCCGCCGCGCGAGCTGGCGCGGCGGCAGCGGGAGGAGTCGTGGCGGCCCCGGCAGGAGGGTTCCGAGCGGTACTGGCGGAGCGTGCTGGACGACGGCCTGATGGACGTCCTGCCCACGCTGCCCGCCAGGGTCGAGCGCAACCGGCTGGAGCTGACGCTGCGGTCGCGCAGCCTGGGCGGGCTGGCGGCGGAGGCCGGCAGGCGGCACGGGGTGACCGCCCCCGCCGTGGTGATGGCGTTCGTGGCCGCGGGCCTGGCCCGCCACCTGGACGTGGACCGGGTGACGATGAGCCTGATGTCCTCCAACCGGTTCGCGCCGGAGGACCAGCACAACGTGGGCACGATGAACCAGCTCATCCCGTTCGTCACGGCCGTGGATCCGCGTTCCACGATCGCCGAGCACGTCAGGCGGCTCCACTGGGCGAGCGCGAAGGCGTACCGGCACTCCTGCTACGACTTCGACAGGATCGCCGAGGTGGCGGCCGGGCACGGTGAGCGGCCGGGGCACGACTGCTGGGTCAACCACCTGTTCCGCGCCTGGTTCAACTACATCCAGGTGGACCGCCGCCCCAGCGACCCCCGCGACCCCGCCCCGGCCGAGCTGGCCTGGACACCGCTCGCCCAGCAGTACGGCCAGGCGTTCCGGGTGCGGGTGGAGGTGCGCGGCGGGCGTACCAGCGTGCTGATGCTGGCCGACCCCGACGTGCTGCCGGCCGGGGCGATGACCGACATCATGCGGACGATCGCCGCCGGCGTACGGCTGGCGGCGACCGATCCGGGGCGCGCGCTGAAGGACCTGTGGAGCGTGCGCGGCGGCCTGCCGCCGTCGCTGTTCCCGCACGAGCCGCCAGAGCCGCCCCGCTGAGTTCCGGAGAAGGCCATGGAACGCACCCTTTACCAGTGGTTCGCCGACTCCGCCGCCCGCCACGGCGAGCGGGTCGCGTTGGAGGTGGGCGGCGGCCGCCACACCTACGCCGAGCTGGAGGCGCTGTCCCGGCGGCTGGCCGCCGAGATCGCCGCGGCCTGCGTCGGGCCGCCCTCCAGGGTCGGTCTGTACGCGGCCCGCAGCCTCCCGGCCTACGCCGGCTACCTGGCGATCCAGCGGCTCGGCGCCACCGCGGTGCCGCTGAACCCGTCCGCGCCCGCCGCCCGCAACCGCGCCGTGGCGGCGGCGGCCGGGCTCGACCTCGTGCTCGCCGACGCCGGTCTCCAGCCGCCCGTACTGCCCGCCGCCACGCTGGCGGTGCGCCTGGACCGGCTGGACGCCCCGCCGCGCGCCGTGCCCGACGCCCTCCCGGCCGGCCCGGACGACCTGGCGTACGTGCTGTTCACGTCGGGATCGACCGGCGTGCCGAAGGGCGTGCCGCTGCGCCACCGCAGCGTGGACGCGTACCTGTCGCACGTGGTCCCCCGCTACGGGCTGGGGCCGGGCTGCCGGCTGTCGCAGACGTTCGACCTGACGTTCGACCTGTCGGTGTTCGACATGTTCGCCGCCTGGGGCAGCGGGGCGACGCTGGTCGTGCCGGCCCCGTACGACCTGCTCAAGCCCGTCGCCTTCGTGGCCCGCGAGGAGCTGACGCACTGGTTCAGCGTGCCGTCGGTGGTGTCGCTGGCCATGCGGCTGCGGCGGCTGGCGCCGGGCGCGATGCCGTCGCTGCGGTGGAGCCTGTTCTGCGGCGAGCCGCTGACGCTGCCCCAGGCCAGGGCGTGGCGGCTGGCCGCGCCGGGAAGCGTCCTGGAGAACCTGTACGGCCCGACGGAGCTGACCGTCAGCTGCACCCAGTACCGCCTGCCGGCCGACCCGGCGCGCTGGCCGGAGACCGCCAACGGGACGGTGCCGATCGGGACGCCGTACCCGCGGGTCGAGCACCTGGTGGTGGACGGCGAGGGCCGTCCGGCCGCCGAGGGCGAGCTGCTCCTGCGCGGCGTGCAGCGCTTCCCCGGGTACGCCGACCCCGGAGTGAACCCGGGCCGGTTCGCCCGCTTCGACGGCGCGGCGGCGCGCGACGCGGCGGCGGCCGGCGAGGCGGTCGCGCCGGACCTGTGGTACCGGACCGGCGACCGGGTGGCCTGGCGCGACGGCGTGCTGGTGCACCTGGGACGGCTGGACCAGCAGGTCAAGATCTCCGGGCACCGGGTGGAGCCGGGCGAGGTCGAGGCCGCGCTGCGGGACCAGCCGGGCGTGGTGGAGGCGGTCGTGCTGGCGGTGCGGGGGCAGGACGGCGAGCTGTGCCTGGAGGCGGCCTGCACGGGGACGGGGCTGGACCCGGTGGCGCTGGTCAAGGGAGTGGCGGGGGTGCTGCCCGGCTACATGGTGCCGCGCTCGGTCACGGTCCTGGACGAGCTGCCGCTGAACACCAACGGCAAGGTCGACCGCCGCGCCACCGCCGCCGCCCTGGGCGCCTGAGGCGCCGCCACCCGGCGGGGTGGCGGCGCGGGCGGGCAGGGCGTCAGCGGAGCGGAGGCCACAGGCGGGACGACAGGGTGTCCCACAGGGAGCCGACCGTGCTGAACGTGGACTCGTTCAGCAGCTCGTCGGGCAGCTCCACCCCGTAGGTGTTCTCCACGTCCACGAGCAGCCGCACCACGCCCATCGAGTCGAGCCCGAGCGCGCCCAGCTCGTCCTGCGAGGTCAGCCGCTCCGCGTCCGCGTACGGCAGATGCGCCCTTAAAAGGCTCTTGAATCCGTCGGGTATTTCCAGCATGGCGATGTACCCCCATCTCACGGAATCATCCCCTTGAAAAGAGGCTCCTGGAGGACGGGGACCCCGGTCAAGCAGCCCCTGCTGGCAGGTTCTTCTCCGCCGAACCGGCCATCGCGCGACCATTGCCGGGCACGCGGGAAAAGTCAATCCTCAAGGGGTCCGGTTTCATGGAATCCGCCGAGGTGAACGTCTCATGAAATCCGCGGGCCTGTGCTGGGGACAGCGCTACATGTGGCTGCGCATCCATCAGCTTCCTCCGGAGCACCAGCACGAAACGCACGTGGTGCTGCGTTTCGAGGTGCCCGCGGGGATCACCGTCGCCCAGGCGAAGGCCATCCTCACCCATCTGACCCGGCGCCACGAGATCCTGCGGACGACGTACCGGCCGGGCCCCGAACCCGAGCAGCACGTGGACCCGCCGCGCCCGCTGCCGGTCCAGGTGGTCGCCACGGAGCGGGACGGCGCGCCCGGACCCGCCGAGACGATCGAGGAGCTGACCCGCAGGCCGTTCGACCTGGCCGGGGAGTGGCCGATCCGGGCCTGCCTGATCACCACCGGAGGCGTGCCGAAGTCCTGCGTGCTGGTGTTCAACCACCTGGCCGTGGACGTCTGGACGCTGGGGGAGATCAAGCGGGAACTGCGCACGCAGGCCGCCGGGATGGCCGCGCGCCGCCCGGCCGCGCTGTCCCCCGTCCGGCACCGGCCGGCCGACCTGTCCCGCCACGAGGCGTCGGCGGACGCGGCGATCGCGGGGGCGCGGGCGATGGCGTACTGGCAGGAGGAGGTGGCCCGCCTCCCCCGCGACCCCTTCGCCCGCCGGCGGGCGGAACGCGGCGCCCCCTCGGCGCGGCACGCGACGCTGGTCTCGCCCGCGCTTCCGGAGGCCGTGCGGGAGGCGGCGGAGCGGCACGGGGTGTGGCCGTCGCTGGTGCACGTCGCCGCGTACGCGGCCATGACCGCGGTCTACACCGGCGGCGACGCGGTGGGGTTCCTGTCGTTCGTCAGCAACCGCGAGACGCATCCCTTCCCCGACGTGATGGCCTGCATGTTCTCCCCGACGCTCGTCCGGGTGGACTGCACGGGCGACCCGTCCTTCGGCGAGCTGCTCGGCCGCGTGGCCGGGAGTTTCGAGCGGGCGCGCGAGCACTCCTACGTCCCCTACGACGAGGTCGTCGAGATGGTCTCGCGCGAGGGGTCGCGGCGCGGCGGCCCGGTGCGGCTGGGGTCGGAGGTCAACTTCATCAAGCAGCGCACCAAGGAGTACGGCGGCCGGCGCACCGCCTTCACCTGGAACCCGGTCCCGGAGTCGTGGGCGCACTGCGGGCTGGACACGTACCTGCGGATCGACGAGTGGCGCGACGCGGTCGCCCTCTCCCTGCACGCCGCGTCGCCGGTCATGGACGCCGACGCCGTCGAGCGGTTCCTGCGCGGCATGGAGCGCCTGGTGCTGGCGGCCGGCGACGACCCGCGGCTCACCGACCTGGCGTCCTCCGCGTCCTTCGCCCCGGCGCCCGCCGTACTCCCCGGACCCGCCGGCCCCCCCGAGCAGGAGCGCCGGGCCGGAGCGGGCCGCGAGGCCGTACAGGCGCTGCTGGCGGCCGTGCGGGACGCGCACGGGCTCTCCCGCGTCGACCCGTCCGACAGCTACACGCTGGCCGGAGGCCGGGCCCTGCGCATCCCGCGGGTGCTGGCGGAGCTGGGCGGGCGCGGCTGGCAGGGACTCACCCTCCAGCAGCTCGCCGGTCCCGCGCCGCTGGCCGCGCTGGCCGCCCGCCTGGTCCCCGCCCCGCGGACCTCCACCACCAGGATTCCCAGCAACAGGGAGCGAACATCATGACCCAGACCCTCAACGGCCAGGTGGTCAAAAGCCGCCGCCTGGTCGCCTCGGAGCAGGAGCTGCTCGAGGCCATCGACCGCGAGCTGCCCGCCGCCGGCCTCGGCGACCTGGTCATCATGGGTGGCCACTTCATGCTGTTCGAGGACCCGGAGACGGGCCGGCTGACGCCGGGCGTCATCGAGGAGCAGCGCGAGGAGACCATGCGCCGCCGCATCGCCGGCCGCGTGGGCGTCTTCCCCGGCTACACCTGGCGGATGTCGGTCGGGCTGCTCCGGAGCCGCGCCGCGGCGGGCGCCGACGTGCGGCTCCTGCTGCTGATCAACGACTGGCAGTACGTGCCCGCCGGCGGCCGCCCGGCGAGCGAGCTGCGCGCGGAGTTCTTCGCCGGGATGTCCGCGCTGCCGTCCTCGTACGAGAAGGCGCTGCGCGACGCCGGGCTCACCGAGGACAGCGTGCTGCCCAGCCGCAGGCACCCCCTGGCCTTCCCCGAGACCTGGCTCAAGTACCGCTTCCAGAAGGCCGCCGACCGCCTCGTCAAGGCGGGCCGCCTGGAGAAGCGCTACCTCGACGCCGACCGGCGCGACACCGAAGTGGCCTTCCTGGACGCCGACGGCGACTACCGGACGCTGATCAGCTGCGGCGTCACCGGCTGCGCGGGCGAGATCACCGAGATGGTCTCGGAGGTGTACCGGGCCGGGCACCGCAACCTGCTGATCTTCGCGCCGGGCGAGTGCCTGCGCCCGGTGGAGACCGGCGTGGACATCGCGCTCGGCCTGTACGACCTGCCCGGCATGCGCGTGGTCGTGGCGGACCCCGGCGGCAGCGGCGAGATGACCCACGACGAGATCTACGACAAGCTCGTCACCGTCAGCACCTTCCGGCGCGAACCGCGATGAGGACCGTCTACCTGGACGGCTGCGCCACCACCCGCGTCGACGACGAGGTGCTGGAGGCCATGCTCCCGTACCTGCGGGACGAGTACGGGAACCCCTCGTCCCCGCACGCCATGGGCAAGCGGGCGCGACGCGCGGTGGACGCCGCCGCCGAGTCCGTGGCCCGGCTGATCGGCGCCGACCCCGGCGAGATCGTGTTCACCTCCGGCGCGACCGAGAGCAACAACATCGCCCTGCTCGGCGTGTTCGCCCACGGCGACGCCGCCCCGGTCAACGGCGTCTTCTGCCCCACCGACCACAAGTCGTCGCTGGCCGTCGGCCAGGCGCTGGCCGCCCGCGGCGTCGAGACCAGGACCATGCGGGTGCACCCGAGCGGCCAGGTCGACCTCGGCCACCTGGCCGGGCTGCTGGACCTCGGCACCCGCGTGGCCACGGCGGCCTGGGTCAACAGCGAGATCGGCGCCGTGCAGCCGGTGCGGGCCATGGCCGCGCTCTGCCACGAGGCGGGCGCGCTGCTGCACGTGGACGGCGCGCAGGCGGCCGGCCGCGTCCCCGTGGACGTACGCGGCACGGAGCTGGACACCCTCTCCCTGTCCGCCCACAAGATCCGCGGCCCGAAGGGCGTCGGCGCGCTGTACGTGCGGCAGGGGATCCGCCACCGGCTGCGCCCGATCATGTACGGCGGCGGCCAGCACGCGCTCCGCAGCGGCACCGTCCCCACCCACCTGGTCGTCGGCCTCGGCAGGGCGTGCGAGCTGGCCGCCGAGCGCCGGGACGCCGAGTGGCGGCGGGTGCTCGGGCTCCGCGCCACGGCCCTGGACGTGCTGACCGCCGGGTTCCCCGGCGTGCGCGTCAACGGCGACCCGGACGTGAGCGTGCCGCACGTGCTGAACGTGGTGCTGCCCGGCGTGCGCGGCGAGAGCCTCGTCTCCAGCCTGCGGTCGGTGGCGCTGTCCACCGGCTCGGCGTGCAACTCCGGCTCCCAGGAGCCCTCCTACGTCCTGACCGCCATCGGCCTCGCCGCCGAGGACGCCAACAGCTCGGTCCGGCTGTGCCTGGACCCGCGGATGCCGTTCGAGGACCTGGTGGCCGGCGTCGAGACGGTCGTGGAGCGGGCCCGCGCGCTGGCCGGCGTCGCCCTGCCGGCCGGCGTCGCGCCGGCCGGCGTCGAGGAGGTCACCCCGTTGTGAGGTACTTCCTGGCGGCCTGCACTCCGGCCTGGAAGCGGCTGGTGGCGTCGAGATCGCGCATCATGGTGGCGATGTGCCGGCGGCAGCTCCGCACCGACATGCCGAGCTTCCTGGCCACCACCTCGTCGGTGTAGCCCTTCGCCATCAGCACGGCGATCGACTGCTGGAGGTCGTCGGCCACGCCCGAGTAGCCGAAGTCGATGCCCTCCAGCGGCGTGGCCATCTCCCACAGGTGGTCGAACAGGTCGAGGAAGAACTGGGCGATGCCCTGGTTGTGCACGCGGGCGACGTTGGCCTCGGCGTCGGCCACGCCGAACAGCACGACCAGCGAGCGGTCGAAGACGATGGCCGACCGCGGCACGTGGCTGACGGTGTAGACGGAGGCGCCCGCGTCGGTGAGCCGCTTCATCCGCATCCGGGTGCCGATGTCGGCCCGGTTGCGGTGCTGGCAGATGATGCGGACGGTCACACCCCTGGTCACCAGGGCGAGGTAGGTCTCCGACAGGTCCTCGACCACGCCGCCTGCCTGGAGCACCAGGACCTCGTCGCGGCAGGCGTCGCCGGCCGTCTTGAGGAAGCCGCGCACCTCCATGGTCCCCACCAGGTAGTCCACGGTGCCGCGGGACGCGCCCGGCGACGGCTCCGCCAGGCCGACGCGCTCCTTGATCTGGTCGATCAGCTCCCGCCGCCGGTAGATCTCACGCTCCACGGTGGACACCAGCGAGGCGGCGGCCAGCTCAGGGTCGACCGGCGCGTACCGCTCGCCGGCGCCGTCGTCCGGCCGCAGCAGGCGGCTGTCCACCAGGTGGCGCACCGCCTCCCGCATCTCCCCCACGCCGATGCCGAGGTCGGCCGCCGCCATCTCGATGGCCTCGATCGCGCCCTTGCGCTCGGCGTAGCGGTATACGTCCATCACATGGTCCCGGGTGAACGACATCAACGTCATGGTCTTTCCTCCTGCTGTGTGTTCCCGAACTGCTCGGCCACAGCGACCACGTACTGGCCGTAGGCGGAGGTGCCGAGGGCGGCGCCGAGCCGGTGGCAGTCGTCGGCGCCGATGTAGCCCATGCGCAGGGCGATCTCCTCCAGGCAGGCGATCCGCACGCCCTGCCGCTGTTCGAGGAGCTGAACGTACTGCGAGGCCTGGAGCAGGGACTCCGGCGTGCCCGCGTCCAGCCAGGCGAAGCCGCGGCCCAGGCCGACCAGCTTCGCCTTGCCGCGTTCCAGGTAGACGCGGTTGACGTCGGTGATCTCCAGCTCGCCGCGGGCGGACGGGGTGAGGTTCTTGGCGATGTCCACGGCGTCCCCGTCGTAGAGGTAGAGGCCGACGATCGCCTGGTTGGAGCGGGGGTGGGCGGGTTTCTCCTCGATGGACAGCAGGCGGCCGTCGCGGCCGGCCTCGGCGATGCCGTACCGGTGGGGGTCGCGGACGGGGTGGCCGAACAGCACGCAGCCGTCCACCTGGCGGCACTCCCGGCGGAGGAGCTCCTGGAAGTTGTGTCCGTGGAAGACGTTGTCGCCGAGGATGAGCGCGACCGGGCCGCCGCCGATGTGCCCGGCGCCGATGATCAGCGCCTCGGCGATGCCGTTCGGCTCGGGCTGCTCGGCGTACGTGACGGACAGGCCGAGGTGGGAGCCGTCGCCGAGCAGCCTTTCGAGCTGCGGCAGGTCCGCGGGCGTGGTGATGATCAGGATGTCCCGGATCCCGGCCAGCATGAGCACCGAGAGCGGGAAGTACACCAGCGGCTTGTCGTTGACCGGGAGCAGTTGCTTGGAGACGGCGAGCGTGACGGGCAGCAGCCGGGTGCCTCTCCCTCCGGCGAGCAGGACGCCCTTCATCCCGTGCGCTCCTTTCTCAGACGGTGGTCAGCGCGCGGCGGCGGAACAGGGCCAGGGCGGCGCCCAGCAGCAGGGCGGCCATCCCGGCCAGTACGGCGAGCTGGGGCAGCACCGCCGTCAGGCCCGTGCCCGGCCGGGCCAGTGTGAGCAGCGCGTCCATCCCCCAGGCGTGCGGGAACAGGTGGCCGATGGCGTTGATCACCTCGCCGGACGCCTCGCGCGGCCACAGGCAGCCGCCGAGCATGCCCAGGACCACGCCGAGCGGCGGGCCGATGGCGGGGGCCTGGTCGGGCGCGTTCAGCAGGGTGCCGACCAGGAGCGCCGCACCGGTGGCGACCAGCGCGAACAGCGCCACGACCGCCGCCACGCCGAGCGGGTCTCCCCACGTCACGCCGAACACCAGCGCGCTCACCACGACGATCAGCACGGCCTGGGCGAGCGCCACGAGGAAGCGGCTCAGCGCCTCGCCGAGCAGTACCGAGGCCCGCCGGACGGGGGCGGTGAGCGCCCTCTGGAGCATGCCGAGCCGGCGGCTCTCGACCAGGGCGGCGGCCACGGCCATGGAGTTGATGAAGGTGAACAGCAGCAGGTTGGCCGGGGCGGTGTAGGCGAAGCCGCGCGGGTCGGCGGCGCCCGCGGACCCGCCGGTGACGGCCACGCGGCCGGACTCCTCCTGGGCCTGCCGGACGTACACGGCGGCCTGGGCGGGCGCGGCGCCCGCGGTGACGGCGGCCCTGGTGGCCTCCTGCACGGCGGCCACGCGGCCGACGGCCACGTCGATGGCGCTGCGGGCGGCCAGGCCGCTGCCGTTGGTCCGGGTGACGACGAGCTGGAGGCGGGCGGGGTCGCCCGGGATGACCAGCCCGGCGGCCAGTTCGCCGGACCGTACGCCGGAGCGCAGGTCGCCGGCCGACCCCACGCGGGTGATCTCCAGGTCGGGGCGGCGGCCCAGCTCGTCCAGGAGGGCGGCGGTGACGGGGTCGGAGCCGTGCGCGACCACGCCGACGGGCAGGCGCCCGGTGCCGTTGCCGATGGCCATGCCGACGAACACGATGGACACGAACGGCATGATCACCATGAAGAACAGGCCGACCCGGTCGCGGGCGTGCCGCCGCAGGTTGGCGGCCACCAGGGCCAGGACAGGGCGTGGGCTCACAGCAGCGTTCCCTTCTTCATCCCGAGCACGGCCAGGCCGCCGGCGACCGTCGTGATCGCGCACAGCACGGCGACGGGACCGGCGACGGCGGCCAGGCCCGCGCCGGAGCCGGCCAGCTCGGTCAGCGCCGTGGAGGTCCAGCCGTTGGGGGTGAGCAGCGCGGCCGCCTGCAGCACGCCGGGCAGGCTGTGCATCGGCACGAGGCTGCCGCCCAGGAAGGCCATGACGAACGACACCACCATGATCACTCCGTCGGCCTGGGCGTCGGTCTTCACCCGGCTCGTCACCAGCATCGTGATCGCCGCGGCGGCCAGCACGTGCGCCAGCAGCACCACGAACACGGCCGGCGGGTCCCCCCACGTCGCCCCGGACACCAGCACGGACGCCGCCCAGGTGACGCACACGCTGACCAGCGCCAGCGCGAACCCCACCGCGGCCTTGCCCGCGAACGGCACCCACACCGCCAGCGGCCCGGCGCGCATCCGGTCGAGCGTGCCGAGTTTGCGCTCGGTGAGCAGGCCGCGGAAGGACGCCCCGACCACGAAGAACGCGAACAGCGCCGCCATGCCGGAGCCGTAGTGGACCGACAGATCCACCTTGCCGCCGGACAGCGGGTCGTCCTCCAGCGCCGGCGACGGTCCCGCCGCGCCGTTGCGCTCCACCATTTCCTTGACCTCGTCGCCGGGCACTCCGGCCTTCAGCACGGCCCGCACCGCCAGGGTCCTGGCGTCCACCAGCGCCGAGATCCGGTCCACGATCGCCCGCGCCACCACTCCGGCCAGGGGAGACTCCGGCGAGGTCAGGACGGCCACGTCGCCGCCGCGTCCCTCCCCCACGCTGCGGCTGAACCCGGCGGGGAAGACGATCGCCGCGCCGACCTCGTCGGCGTCCAGAGCCCGCCGCGCCTCCTCCCGGCCCGGCAGGTCGCGCAGCGTCACGCTGCCCTTCAGCTCCTGCGAGCCCACCACCTCCCGGCGCACGCTCGCGGGGAACTCACCGCCGTCCAGGTCCACGAACCCCACCGTGGCCCGCAGCGGCGGATCGTCGCCGCCGAGCGCCACGCTGAACAGCGTGGCCAGCGTGACCGGGACGATCAGCGCGATCACCAGGGCGGTGCCGTCACGCAGCCTGGTCCGCAGCTCCAGCGCGCCCACCGCGGCAAGTGCTCTCCACATGGTCAGTCCCGCAGGGTGGAGCCGGTCAGGTGCAGGAACGTGGCCTCCAGGTCGGGTTCGATGACCTGGGTGGCCGTCACGGTGGCGCAGCCGTCCACCGCGGTGATGAGCGCGGGCAGCAGGTGGCGTCCGCCCTCGGTGAGCAGCCGGATCGACGTGGCGCCGGTCATCGCCGCCTCGATCACGCCCTCGACCGCGCGCAGCTTGGCCAGCGCCGTCTCCACGTCGCCGTCCAGTGACAGCTCCACCTTGTCGGCGCTGCCGACCAGCGCGATCAGCTCGCGGCGGGTGCCCTCGGCGATGATCCGGCCGTGGTCGATGATCGCCACCCGGTCGCAGACGCGCTCCACCTCCTCCATGTAGTGGGAGGTGTACAGCAGCGACATGCCCTCTCCGACCAGGTGTTCGACACCGTCCAGGATCGCCTTGCGGCTCTGCGGGTCCACGCCCACGGTGGGCTCGTCCAGGATGAGCACGTCGGGCCGGTGCAGGAGCGCGGTGCCGATGTTGATGCGCCGCTTCATGCCTCCCGAGTACGTCTTGACCCTGCTGTCGGCGCGGCCCATCAGCCCCACCAGGTCGAGCACCTCCTCGATGCGCCCGGCCAGCTCGCGGCGGGGCAGGCCGAACAGGCGGCCGAAGAAGCGCAGGTTCTCGCGGCCGGTCAGCTCCGGGTAGAGGGCGATCTCCTGCGGGACGTACCCGATCCTGGCCTTGGCGCGCATCGGGTCGGCGGCCAGGTCCACGCCGCACACGCGCACGTGGCCGCTGTCGGGGCGGAGCAGGCCCACGAGCATGGAGATCGTGGTGGTCTTGCCCGCGCCGTTGGGGCCGAGCAGCCCGTACGCCTCGCCGGGCGCGACGTCGAAGCCGACGTCCTGGACAGCGTGGACGTCGCCGTAGCGCTTGCCCAGGCCGCGGCAGGAGAGGGCGGGCGGGGAGGGCGCGGGCGCCGGCCCGGGTGGCGTGGAAGGCGCGGGCGGGGTGAAAGGCACGGTCATCGGGTCAGGCGCGGTCATCGGGTCCACCCCCGTGCGTCGGCCGGGTCTCCCTTGTCGGCGGTGTTGGCGGCGAACACCTGGCGGTCCGGGTCCACGCCGAGCTGGTAGTCCAGCGGGGTGTTGCCGTGCACGCGGTTCCACAGCACGTGTGTGTCCAGCACGTCGTCTCCGCCCCAGTCCTTGGAGGAGCCCATGACGAAGGCCGCGCCCATGACCGACTCGCCGCCCGGGTGGTTGCCGTGGATGTGGTTGTCCACGACGCTGACCCGCCGGACGCCGATCAGCCCGAGGCCGACGCCGGACATCGGCGGGCCGGCCGCGCCCAGGCCGTCCGGCTCGGCGCCGGCGGCCAGGCCGTTGCCGTACAGGTCGTTGCCCGCCACCAGGCAGTCGGTGACGCCGCCCGGCGGCTCGCCCTCGTAGACCTGGTTGAGCAGGAGCATGCCGACCGCGTTGCCGTGGCAGGTGTTGCGCAGCGCCCTGACACCCGAGGAGTTGTCGACGAACACGCCGAACGCGTTGGTGTGGCACTCGTTGCCCGCCACCAGGTGGTCGGACAGGGGGCAGAAGCTGAGCGCGGCGCCCGCGTACTGGCTGCCGGAGGCACGGCAGTCCACGATCCGGCACCCGGTGGACTCGCGCAGGTAGACGCCCCAGACGGCGTTGTCCACGGCCTCGACCCGGCGTACGGTGACGCCGGCGACGGAGTGCGCGTACACGCCCGCCCCGGAGAACCCGCGCACCGTCAGCTCCTCGATCCGCACCCCCGCCAGGTCGCCGCCGTAGACGGTGACCCCGCTGACCACGTCCTCGGCGGCGTCGTGCAGCCGCGGCACCCCGGACGGTACGGCCTCGCCGGGCTCCAGCGTCGTCCTGCCCGGGCCCGCGCCGCTGAGGGTCACGCCCGAGTGCCTGATCCACACGCTCTCGGCGAAGACCCCCTCCGCCAGGGTGACGTGCGCCCCGGGACCCGCCTCGTCCAGCGCACGCTGGACCGACTCTCCCCGCTGGACGGTTCTCCTCATGACGGCACCCCTTCCTCCTCGACGTAGACGATCGCCAGCGCCACGAACAACCCCTGGCTCTCCCCCCACCGGGCGGCCCCCAGGGGCGTGCCGGCCCCGAGGCGGGTGAGGGCGGCCCGGGCACTGGCGCCGCGGACGGCGTAGGCGGCCCCGTCGGCCAGGAGCACTCCCGTGGAGGCCGCCAGTTCGGCCGCCGCCTCCTCCAGCAGGGCCGCGGCCCAGGCGGGCGCCGGATCGGCCAGCGCCTCGAAGTCGTGCCAGGTGAAGCCCTCCGGGCGGACGCCGACGGCCTTGATCAGGCTCTCCTTGACGGAGAACGCCGCCACGCCGGGCCCCAGCGCCCGCTCGGCCGGGGTGGTGATGTGACGGGTGAACACCTCTCCGCCGCGGGCCGCCGCCCGCGCCAGCCGATCGCGCTCCACGATGTCCACCCCCATCAGCACGGCCGGATCCCCCGGACCGGCGGCGGGGGCGGCGGGGAGGACCGCGTGCGCGGGGGTGCTCATGTGAGGGCTCCGGCGCAGCGGGTGACGAAGCGCTCCAGGGCCGCGGTGTATCCCTCGGCGCACTCGACCATGGGGATGTGGCCGCTGTCCTCGACGACCAGGACCTCCGCGTCCGGGTGGCCGGCCAGCACCTCCAGCCAGGGCGCGACCGGGGTCATCCGGTCGTGGCGGCCCCAGACGTACAGGGAGGGGCAGCGGACGCGCTCCAGCGCGGGCCTGACCTGGTACCTGCGGGTGGCCTTGATGCTGCGCGCCATGCTCACCATCGCCTCCGGCCGCTCCAGCAGGGCGCCCGCCTCGGCCATGCGCTCGGGAGCGAAGTGGCTGCGCCCGCTGTGGAACAGCGCGGCCACCATGCGCTCGCCGAAGTCGTCCCCGAAGGGCCGCACGCTGCCGCGCCGGTCGAAGCCCAGCCCCACGTCGGGGTCGGGGGTGAGGCCGGGGGCGCCGCTCACGACGATCCCCCGCACCCGGTCGGGACGGCGTCCCGCCAGATCGATGGCCACCAGTCCGCCCAGCGAGTTGGCGCACACCACGGCGTCCTCGACACCGGCGTCGTCGCAGACCCGCAGCAGCGCGTCTCCGAGCCGTTCGATCGACCCGGCGACCTGGCGGTCGAGGGCGCAGATGGCCTCGTTCGTACGCAGCACCGGCCACCCCTCCGCCGACAACCGAGGGAACGGGTGGTCCCAGATCCAGCCGCCGGCGAACAGCGCGGACATGAACACCACGGCCGGCCTGCCGTCACCGGGCCGGTACTCGGCGGTGAATTCCAACATCGGGGTCTCCAGATCGCTGGGCGGGTCTCACAGGGTCGGGGCGTCGCCGGGTGTCCAGCCGCACGGGCAGGCCGCGTCCGCGCCGGTCGCGACGACCGCGGCGCAGTCCGGGCAGCGGGCGTAGTCGCGGGCGCGGACCGGCCGCCACACGCTGGTGTGGACGCGGGTGCACAGGCCGCTCTTGAAGAAGCGGCGCACGGCGCGCTGGTGGGGGCGGGCGTGGACGGCGCGTACGGACTCGGGCCGGTCGAAGGCGCTCAGCGTGTACTTGCGGTCGCCGATGTCGAACGTGGTCACGCCGAGGAAACCGCGGGCCGCGCGCAGGGACTTGACGATCTCCACGCTGAGCAGGTCCACGTCGGCGGCCTCGGCGTCGTCGCGTACCTCCAGCCAGGTCAGGACGAGCGCGCCGGGGCGCCCGGTGCGACCGGTGGCGGCGCGGGCGCTCACGCCGAACTCGCGCGTCCCGTCGGACTCGGGCACGAACCGCGCGCCGTAGCCGAGCGCCCCGGCCAGCGCCAGCCGGTCGAAGCCGCGCCGTACGTGCGCGCCGTCCGCGTCCACGGTCACCAGGTCGGTGCCGCGGACGGTGACGGCGCCGCCCGTGGCGGGGATGCCCAGATAGGTGTCCCGGTGGTCGGCCGTGAGCGTCCAGGAGGCGACGGCCGCGCCGGCGTCCCCGACCACGCGCTCGACCTCGAAGCGCAGGTTGCGGAAGCGTCCCAGCACGGCGGCGGCGTACGCGGCCAGCGCCGTGGCGGCCACCGGCCCGCCGGAGTCGGGGTCGGAGAAGGAGGCGACCGCGGCGGCGACGGCCTCGGGCGCACCGTCGCTCCAGGCCCGCAGGTGCTCCTCCGCGATCTTCCTGGCGTCCGTCACCGGTCCTCCTCGATCTCGGGAGAGCGGGCAGTGTCCGGGAGGCGGACGGCGGAGCCGGCCGCGTCCTCCGGGAGTCGGCCGGCGCGGAGGGCGACGGCGAGGGCGCGCTGGGCGGTGTGGCTGAGCGAGACGCGGATGCGGCCCCCGGGGCCGTCGAGCCCGGCCAGCCGGCCGGTGAGGCGGACGGCCGGGGGGTGCCCGTCGAGGCAGGCGGCATCGCCCCGGCAGGCCGGGGTGGGCTCGGGCAGCACCTCCACCTGGCCCAGGCGCTCGGCCGTGGGCGGCACGCCGAGCAGGCGCAGCACCGCGCGCTTGGCGGCCAGCCGCCCCGCCCAGTGCTGGAGGGTGCGCCCGCCGGCGGACCTGACCCGCTCGGCGGGCGTGAAGACCTCCTCCAGCGGCATCGCTCCGACCAGCGCCTGCGCCCGCGCGAGCCCCGCGTACCCGACGACGGCGCTCCCCCAGCGGTTCGGCCCGCCTCCGCCCGCGCCGCTTCCCCGGCCGCCGGACGCGCCGCCGCCCGCGCCCGCGCTCATGCCGCCACCGTCTTGGCGAGGCGGCGGAGGGTGCCCGGGTCGGCCATGCTGAGGCAGCGGGCCTCGGCGCGGCGGGACAGGCCGGCGAGCACCTTGCTGTCGCCGACCTCCACGCCGGGCGCGACGGCGTCGATCGCGGTGACCGTACGCGTCCACAGCACCCTGCCGGTGAGCTGGGCGATCAGGGCCTCCCGCAACGTGCCGAGGTCGGTGGTCGGCTCACCGGTGACGTTCGGCACGACGGGCACGCGCGGCTCCCGCATCGGCGCCTCCCGTACGGCCTCGGCCCACCCCGGCACGGCGGCCGCCATCAGCGGCGAGTGGAAGGCGTTCCCCACCCGCAACGCCACGATCTTGGTTGCGGCGGTGGCGAGCGCGGCCAGCCGGTCGAGGGCGGGCAGCGCCCCCGAGACCACCACGTGTCCCGGCGCGTTCTCCAGCCCCACCACGACCGGCTCCCCGGGCGCGCAGGCGGCCTCGGCCAGGTCCTCCACCTGCTCGACCGGCAGCCCCATCACGGCCCGCATGCCGCCGGTCTCCCCCACCCCGGCCATGAGCCGCGCGCGGATCCCGACCAGCCGCACCGTGTCGTCGAAGGTCAGCACCCCGGCCGCGTGCAGGGCGCTCAGCTCGCCGACGCTGTGCCCGGCCACGACGGCGGGCTCGTACCCCTCCTCCTCCAGGACGGTCAGCGCGGCCAGGTTGCAGGCCGTCACCGCCACCTGGGCGTGCTCGGTGGCGACCAGCCGCTCCATGGGCCCGCGGGCGCACAGCGGCGAGATCGGCCGCGTCAGCAGCGCGTCGAACCGGTCCAGCCGCTCCCGCGCGGCGGGACGGCGGCGCAGCCACGCGCCCATGCCGATGCGGACGGTCCCCTGACCGGGAAAGAGATAGCCGAGCATGTGGTGAACACCTTTCAGAGGCGACGGCGCGGACGCCGTTCCTCGTGCGCGGGCCGCTCGGTGCCGAGGAAGCCGAGCAGCAGCTTGTTGACCTCGTCGGGGGCGTCGAGGGGCAGCCAGTGGCCGGCGTCTTCGACGCGCTCGTACCGCCAGGGGCCCTTGACGAACTTGCCGGAGGCGGCCATGCCCTCCTCCAGCAGCGCCTTGTCCCCCGCGCCCCAGATGCCGAGCGTCGGCGCGAGCACGGGCGGGAAGGGGCGGGCGGGGCGCAGCTCGGCGGCGGGCGAGCGGTTGGCGCGGTACCAGTTGAGCCCGGCCGTCAGCGCGCCGGGCCTGGCCAGGTCGCGCAGGTAGCGGTCGTAGTCGCCGTCCCGGCCCATGATCTCCTTGAACAGCCGCCACCCGTTGCGCCGCAGCAGTTCCTCGCTCACGCCGGGGAACTGGTAGAAGAGCATGTACCAGGAGGCCGCGCGCTGCTCCAGCGACGGGTTGGCGAACACGCCGGGGTGCCCGACCGACAGCACCGCCAGGTGGTCGATGCGCCGCGGCATGAGGAAGGCGTACATCCAGGCGATGGCCGCGCCCCAGTCGTGGCCCACCAGGTGGGGCCGTTTGACGCCGAGCTTCATGGTCAGGGCGACGACGTCGTTGACGATGGTCTGCATGCCGTACGCCTCGGCCTCCTGCGGCTTGCCGGAGTCGCCGAATCCGCGCAGGTCCGGCGCGATCACCCGGAATCCGCCCTCGACCAGGGCGGGGATCTGGTGCCGCCACAGGTAGGAGGAGTCGGGGAAGCCGTGCAGCAGGATGACGGCGTCGCCCTCGCCCTCGTCCACGTAGGCCAGCTCCACGTCGTTGACGCGGACGAACTTCTTCTCGGTCATGCCGTCTCCCTGAACAGCCGCTCGGCGAAGAACTCGCTGAAACCGAACTCCGGTACGTCTTCGGGGGCGACCATGTTGAGCAGCCCGGTCACCTGTGCGGCGAAGTTCTTCGCCATGAGCCTGCGCACCCGCCGCCGCCGCTCGACGGCGGCCGGGCCGAACTCGACGTGCAGCCTGCTGATGATGGAGGCGCCGAAGTCCAGCCGCTCCAGGCGGAGGTTCCGCTCCTCCACGTACGGGGTGAACGCCCCGGGCGACCAGTCGCCGGAGGCCAGCAGGATGTCGCAGACGGTGCGCGAGTCGCGCATCGCGCAGGACAGGCCGGTGCCGAGCACGGTGTCGGCGTTGCCCGCCTCGTCACCGATCAGCACCACGCCCTCGACCACGGGCGGCCCCTCGGGGACGCTGGACACCGACGGCCACACCGACAGCGGCCCGGCCGGCACGGCCTCGGTGACCGCCTTGCCCCGGTCGGGCAGGCAGTCGAGCTCGAACGCGGCCAGGAACCGCTCCACGCCGCCCGGCCCCCGGTAGCGGTGCTTGTTGACGGTGGGGAAGTTCAGGTAGAGGCGGGCGCGGCCGTACCCCTGGGGGAAGACCATGAACATCACGTCGCCCTCGGTGCCCATGGCCTGCACGTCCGCCGGCCAGGAGTCCAGGCCCTCGACCATCATGCCGCCGCCCCAGTGGTGCATGGAGTTGCGCATGGTGACGCCGATCTGGCGTCCGACGGTGTTGCCGCGCCCGGTCGCGCCGAGCACGATGCGGGGCCGCAGTTCGTGCGCGCCCTCGGGCGTGCGGTACGTCACCACCGGCCGCGGCCCGGCGGTGACCCCGATCTTGGCGGCGTCCATGACCAGGCGGGCGCCGGAGGCCACGGCCTGCTCGGCCATCAGCTCGCACACGCTGTGGTGGGGGAAGGACAGCGGGCCGCCGATGCCCGGGATGAACCGGGTCATGTCCACGGCCTCGACCTCGTCTTCCGTGACGGCCTCGTCCCAGGTCATCCACTCGCGGATCTCCCAGCCGCCGCCGGCGGAGAAGCAGTCGTACACGCCGAGCCGCTGGGCCTCCCTGATGCCCCACGGCGCCAGCCACTCGCCGCGCACCAGGTCGCGGTAGGCGTCCTGCTTCTCCAGCAGCACCACCGACAGTCCGCCCGCGGCCAGCCTGCAGGCCGCCGACGCGCCGGAGATGCCGCCGCCGACGATCACGACGTCGGGCTGTTCGGGTCGTCGGGTCACGTCCCCCACCTCTCCCAGTACGTGCGTTCCTTGGCGCTGTGACGGTCGGCGGGGCGGAAGTCGGTGCCGACCGTGTAGGCGACCGGGATCATGCACACCTGCGTGACCCCGGAGGGGATGCCGAGCAGCCGCCCCACCGCGCGTTCGTGCGGGACGTGCAGGCAGGTGATCGTGCTGCCCAGGCCCCGGCTGCGCAGGGCGAGCTGGAAGGACCAGATCGCCGGGAAGATCGAGCCGTAGAAGATGCTGGCCCGCGTCTCGCCGTGCTGGACCTGGTGGCCGGGGTCCTCGGCGGCCTTGTCCGACATGCGCTCGCGCCAGGCGGCGTTGACGGCCGCGACGTCCGGCGGGCGGCCGAGCACGCACGGGATGACCAGCGCGGGGACCCTGGCGATCGTCTCGGTGAGCGCCTGCGCCGAGTCGTGGTTGCGGCGGGCCTGCCGGTGGTGGCGGCGCCGGCCCGCCCTCGTCCAGATGTCGTTGAGGTGGAACTGCCACGACGAGCGGATCATCTCGGCCAGCCGCTCCTTGGCGGCGGGTTCGGTGACGACCAGCCAGCGCCAGTTCTGGTGGTTGTTGGCGGTGGGCGCCTGGACGGCGATCTCCAGGCACTCCTCGACGACCTGGCGGGGGACGGGCCGGTCCAGGTCGAGGCGGCGGCGTACGGACCGGGTGGTGGTCAGCAGCCGGTCCGTCTCGGCCACGTCGAACGGGGGCGCGCTCATACGGCCTCCAGCAGCACCGCACCGCGTACCGAGCCGTGGGCGGCGGTCAGCGCCAGCGCGCGGCGCACGGGTGCGGGCAGGTCCGGTTTGGTCACGTACGAGCCGATGGTCCCGGCGCGCGGAGCGATGAGCCCGGTCAGCGCGGGCGCGAGCCGTTCGCGCAGCGCCAGGGCGGCCAGGACGAGGTTCATGGCGCCGGTGGCCGCCTGGCAGTCGCCGGTCAGCCCGGCCGAGGCGGTCAGCAGCGCGCCCGGCGCGCAGTCGAGCACCGCGGCGGCCTCCTGCCCGTCCTCCGGCCCCCCGGCCCCGGCCCCGACCACCAGCTCCACCGGCCCGGCCACCGGCGGTTCGCGCAGGACCGCCTCGGTTCCGGCGCCGGTGGTGTGCGCGGTCCCGGCCACCCTCGCGTACGCCCTTCCTCCCCGCCCCGCGCAGTGCTCGGCGGACTCGACCACGAAGGCCACGGCCGCCGACCCGGGCACGGGAGCGGCCGACCCCTCGCCGTACGGCACCGGCGGGTCCGGCGGCGGGGCGGGGGCGGTCGTCTCGTCGGCGGCGACGACCAGGACCACCTCGGCCTTGCCCGCCCGGATCATCTCCAGCGCGCAGTCGAGGGCGATCGAGGCCGACGCTCCGCCGTTGCAGATCGTCGTCGTGGGCCCGCGCAGGCCGAGCGTCTGGCAGACCGCACCCCCGGTGGCGTTCAGCACGACGTTGGAGAAGCTCAGCACGGCGGGCTTGTTCGGGTTGAGCGCGATGCTCTCGTCGAACCCGCCGGTGCTCTCCGCCGACCCCGCCGCGGTGGCGAACACGAGCCCCACGTCGTCCAGCGCCTTCCTGGGGAGCTTCAGCCCGGCGTCCTCCCAGGCCAGGCGGGAGGCGGCGATGGCCATGCGGGACAGGTGGTTCATGTGCCGCCACAACGAGCGCGGGGCGTAGGTGCGCCCGTCCAGCGACGGCGGCCTCCCGGGCTCCTGGCGGCCCGCGGCGACGGCCTCGGCGACCTCGGTGATCCCGGCGCCGACCCCGGTCACCGGCCCGAGACCGGTGATCACGGCGGCGCGGCGCGGCAGTCCGTCGTACGGGCGCGGGCCGCGGGGCCGGGTCAGCACGAGCGAGACGTTGTTGCCGCCGAAGGCGTAGTTGTTGGAGACGACCGTGTCGATCGCCATCGGCCGCGCCTCGTTGGGCACGAAGTCCAGGTCGGTCGCGGCCGGTTCGTCCTCGAAGCCGATCGTGGGCGGGGCGACGCCGTGCTGGAGCGCCAGCACGCTCGCCACCGCCTCCACCGCGCCCGCCGCGCCCAGCGTGTGGCCGACGAACGACTTGATGCCGCTGGTGGGCACCCGCCCGGCGCGCTCGCCGAAGACCAGGCGCATGACCTTGGCCTCCATGGCGTCGTTGGCGGGGGTGCCGGTGCCGTGGCCGCTGACGTAGTGCACGTCGGCGGGGGTGAGACCGGCGTCGGCCAGGGCGCGCCGCACCGCGCTGGCCCCGCCCCGGCCGGTGGGGTCGGGGGCGGTGGCGTGGTAGGCGTCGGCGGACAGGCCGTAGCCGGCCACCTCGGCCAGCGGGGTCGCGCCCCTGGCCAGGGCCAGGTCCAGCGGTTCCAGCAGCAGGAACGCCGCGCCCTCGCCCAGGTTGAGCCCGTCGGAGCTGCTGTACGGGCGGCAGGGGCCGGTGCTCAGCGCCTGCAGCCCGGCGAAGCCCGCGTAGGTGCCGAACAGCAGCGGGTCGACGCCGCCCGCCAGCACCGCGTCCGCCTCGCCGGTGAGGATCTTGTCCCTGGCCAGGCCGACCGCGTTGCCTCCGGCCGCGCAGGCGGTGGAGACCAGGATGCGCGGCCCGCGCAGCCCCAGCCGGTCGGCCACCGCGTCGGCCGTGCGGTGCATGGGCTGGTAGCGGCCCTCCGCGTCGGGCGTCGCCTGGCACTTGCCGAGGATGATCCCGAACCGCCCGGGGCCGGGGCCGCCCGCGCGGCCCGGTCCGGGACCGCGGGCGGCGAGGCCGGCCTGTTCGACGGCCTGGCGGGCGGCGACCAGCGCGAGCCTGGCCGTACGGTCGACGCCGCGGTCCTCCGCAGGGAGCCGGTCGTCGATCCACGCGTCCGGCACCTGGCCCGCGTACCGGGCCGTGAACACGGCGAACGCCTCGTCCTCGATGGGGGTGAGTCCGCCCTGGCCGGCGGTGAGCCGCCGCCAGAACTCGGCGGGGTCGCGACCGGCCGCGCAGATGATGCCCAGGCCGGTGACCACGACGGGCCGCAGCGCCATGCTTGCTCTCCTTAACTCGGCACCGGCCCGATCAGATGATCGGGATGCTCCAGCTCTTGGGCACGACGTAGGGGCTGGTCAGCGTGGTCACGGGCAGGCCGCCGACGCTGAGCTCCAGTCCCGCCGCGGCCAGCTCCCCCGTCACGCGGGCCAGGCCGAGGGTGGCGTCGAGGCCGACGCTGCGCACGGCGTACACCACCTCGCCGATGTCCTGTCCGGCCGCCTGCACGCGGGTGCCCAGGGCGGGGACGTCGGGGCAGCCGGTGAAGCCGACCGTGCGCCGCCCGCCGCCGGCCTCGAACGCCTCGACGACCGCGTCCTTGCCGACGAAGGCGTCCTTGGTGATGTCCACCAGCCAGTTGGCGCCGATCTCGATGACCGACGCGCCGGGGGTGACCTCGTGGCGCGGGATGGGCTGGCGCACCTCCAGCATGGCCAGCTCCAGCGCCTCCAGCCCCGCCGCCTGCGCGTGCTCCAGCGACCTGCGCCACATGGCGGCGGCGGACTCGACGGGGACGATCATCTGGTAGCCGTACTCGCCGGTCAGGCCGGTGCGGGCGAAGACGATCTCCACGTCGTCCCAGGTGGTGTCCACCACCGACTCGAACGGCAGCGAGGCCAGCTCCGCGTCGATCAGCCGCCCCACCACGCCCCACGCGTAGGGGCCCTCCAGCCCGATGACGGTCAGGTCGCCGGAGCGGTCGGTGATCTGGACGTCGTCGTCCGCCACGCGGGCCAGCAGGTGCTCAAGGAGCCGGGCGCCCGCGCCGCAGGAGCTCTCCAGCAGCAGCCCGTCCTCCCGGCCGAAGGCGAGGACCTGGTCCACGACCTGCCCGGACTCGTCCAGGACGAGGCTCATCATGCATCGGTCCGAGGTGAGGTACTCCACGTCTCGGGCCAGCACGCGCTGCGCGAAGTCCACGCCGCCGGATCCAGTGATCTGGATGAGGCCGTGCCCTCCGAGGTCCAGGACCGCGGCGCGGTCTCTGAGCACGCGGTACTCCTCCGCGAGTGAGGAGAAACGCAGCGGCACGGTGGCGTCGCCCACCTCGCCGTACGCCGTGTCCTCCGGATGCTCGGTCGCGAGGACGCTTGCCATGATCACACCTTTCGCACGGTACGTTGTGACGCCGGATCGGCGATCGTGAGGTTTCCTTCGGCGGCGACCTGGCCGTCCACCCGCGCCGACACGCGGAACTCGGCGAACCCGCGGCCGCCCGCGGTCCGCTCGGCGGTCAGGGTGACCTGGTCGCCGGGGACGATCGGACGGCGGAACCGCATCGACCTGACTCCCGCCAGGTAGCTGATCTCACTGGCCCCGGCCAGGGCGAAGACCACCCCGCTGAGCTGCGCCATGGCCTCGACGATCACGACGCCGGGCAGCACCGCCTCGGAGGGGAAGTGCCCCTGGAACCACAGCTCGGTCCCGGCCACGTTCTTGGTGGCCGTGCCCTTGACGCCGGGCACCACGGAGCCGACCCGGTCGAGCAGCAGCATCGGCCACCGGTGCGGCAGCACCTGCCGCACCTGGTCGTGGGAGAGCTGCACGGCGGCCGGCGCCCTTCCCGGCGGGGCCGCCTCCGCGACCGGCGGGGCCGCCTCTGTGGCCGTCATGCGGAGACCGCCCGCAGCGCCGGGTCGACCTCTTCGGCCAGGCGCGACACCGAGCCGAACACCGCCATGTCGCTGTCGTAGAGCGCCACGCCGAACTCGGCCTCGATGGCCACGTACAGTTCGAGCACGTCGAGGCTGTCCAGTTCGAGCCCGCGGCCGAACAGCGGCTGGTCGTCGGTGATCCAGTCGGGATCGATCTCCAGGTCGAGCCGGGAGACGATCATCTTCTTGATCTGGGAGCACGTCTGCTGCCGAGCCGCGGCCCTGGCGCGAAGTTCGTCCATGGTCATAGTTGTTCCTTGTCTTCCTCAGCCGAGGCCGCCGCCGTGCGCGACCACCACGGAACCGGACATGTACGACGCCTTGGCCGAGGCCAGGAAGCTCACGATGGAGGCGATCTCCTCGGGGCGGCCCATGCGGCCCAGGCGGATGCGGGACTCGTACTGCTTCTTGAGGTCTGCGGGGACCTTGCGCGTCATGTCGGTGGCCACGAACCCGGGGCACACGACGTTGGCCCGCACGCCGTGGGGGGCCGCCTCGTTCGACAGCGCGTGGGTGAAGGCGATGATCGCGCCCTTGGACGCCACGTAGTTGGTCTGGCCGGGGAAGCCCCCGTCGAGCCCGCTGGAGGACGACAGCGTCACGATCGAGCCGCTGCGCTGGTGCTGCATCAGCCGGAGCGCCTCCCGGCAGACCAGGAAGGTGCCGACCAGGTTGGTCTCGACCGGCGCGCGGAACTGCTCCAGCCCCATCGCCACCAGGTAGCGGTCGGAGGTGATGCCGGCGCTGGTCACCAGCACGTCGAGGCGCCCGTGGTCGGCGCGTACGGCGCGGAACATGGCGCGTACGGCCTCCTCGTCGGTGACGTCCGCCTGGACGGCCGTCGCGCGGCCGCCCTCCTCCTCGATCCGCGCGACGACCTCCTTGGCGTCGTGCTCGGAGCGGGCGTAGTTGACGATGACGGTGGCGCCCTCGCGGGCCAGGTCGAGCGCGACGGCCCGGCCGATTCCGCGCGACCCGCCGGTCACCAGCGCCACGGCGCCCTGCGCAAACAGCATCACGGTCTCCAGGAATTCGAGAATCGCCGGATCGACTTATCTGGATCTTCCATGAACAAAGCTACTGAGGCGGTGTATCACGCCTGTATCACGCGGTTATCCCCGCATTGACCGAACAATGGGTCTGCATAACGCTTGCTGTCATGAAAGAGCTCGATGCGGATGTTCTGGTGGTCGGCGGCGGCCCGGTGGGGCTCTGCGCCGCCATTGAACTCTCCCGCCACGGAATATCGGCCCTGCTCGTGGAACGCCACTCCGGCACGTCGGTTTTCCCCAAGGCGCGACTCATCACCACCAGGACCATGGAGCTCTTCCGCGCGTGGGGCGTCCAGGACGAGGTGGAGAGCGCGGGGATGCCGCGCGAGGGGTATCTCGCGGTGGGCGTGGGCAGCTCGCTCACGGCCGGCGACTTCGTCCGCGCCTCGGCCGAGCTGGACCGCGACGCGCCGCAGAGCCCGACGTACACCCACCTGTGCGCGCAGGACGTGCTGGAGGTGATCCTGCGCCGGCTCGCCGGGTCGCTGGCCGACGTGCGCTTCGGCGCCGCCATGACCCGCATGGCGGTGACGGGGTCCGGCGTCGAGGCGCTGGTCGAGGGCGTGGAGCCGGTGCTGGTGCGCTGCCGCTACCTGGTGGCCGCCGACGGCAGCCGCAGCGGGATCCGCCGGTCGCTGGGCATAGCCACCGAGGGCCCGCCCCCGCTCGGCCACATGATCAGCATCATGTTCGAGGCCGACCTGGGCTTCCTGCCCGCCGACCGCCGGGCCGCCCTGTCGTTCCTGACCGACCCGCCGTGCGCCGTGGAGGCCGTGGACCACCGGCTGCGCTGGATGGTGCAGACGGGTTACGACCCCGCGGAGGGCGGCAGCCCCGAGGACTTCACCGAGGAGGTGTGCCTGCGCGCCGTACGGGCCGCCGTGGGGGTGCCCGACCTGCCGGTCACGCTCCTGGGCGTCATGCCGTGGCTGCAGCAGGCCAACGTCGCCACCGCCTTCCGCGCGGGCCCGGTCTTCCTGGCCGGCGACGCCGCCCACGTCGCGACCCCGCAGGGCGGTTTCGGCATGAACTGCGGCATCCAGGACGCCCACAACCTGGCCTGGAAGCTGGCCGCCGTCCTGCGCGGGGAGGCGGGCGAGGGGCTGCTGGACACCTACGAGGCCGAACGCCGCCCGATCGCCGCCCGCACGGTGGACGAGAGCCTGACCAACGCCTGGATCACCTGGCAGATGATGGAGGGCCGCCTGTCCATGGCCGAGGCCATCCGGCGGCAGGCGGACCGGCGCAGCTCGGAGGGCCTGGTCCTGGGCCACCACTACGACTCGGACGCCGTCGTCCCCGACGGCACGCCGCCCCCGGCGGCGGAGGACCCCTACCGCGACTACGTCCCCACGGCCCGCCCCGGCCACCGCGCCCCTCACGTGTGGCTGGCCGGCGGGAACGGCCGGATCTCCACCCTCGACCTCCTCGGCCCGCACTTCACCCTGCTGACGCCGGCGGGCAGCGGCTGGCTCCGGGCGTCGGCCGGCCTCCCCGTGCGCGCGGTGGAGATCGCCGAGGCGGACGGGGCCGCCGCCCTCACCTCCCCCACCTGGGCGAAGGAGTACGGCCTCGGCCCGCGCGGCGCGGTCCTCATCCGCCCCGACGGCCACACGGCCTGGCGCGTCCGCGAGGACGCCCCCTCTCCCGGCACCCTGGAGGCGGTCCTCGCCACCGTCCTCGCCAAGCCCCGCTGAAGGGGGTCACGCGGCGGGCTGTCCCGCCCTCCCCGACCGGCCGTCCTGGGCCGGGAGCACGGCGTGGGAGCGGAGGCGGGCGGCCGCCAGCCGCAGCGAGAGGGGGTTGCCGCGGGAGGTGGCCACGAGCTCGCGCACCTCCTGCGCGGGCGCGGCCCCGACCAGCAGGCCGACGAGCTCCCGCGCCGCGTCCTCGGGCAGCGGCCGCAGGAACACGCGGTGCGCGCCCTGCCGGGCCACCAGGTCGTCCAGGGGGTCCCCGGCGGTGACGAGCACGCGGCAGTGCGCGCCGCCCGGCAGCAGGGCGAGCACCTGGTCGCCGTCACGGGCGTTGTCCAGCACCACCAGCACCCTCCGCCGGGCGGTGCAGCTCCGGTAGAGCGCGAGCTTCTCGTCGGGGTCACCGGGGAGGTCCTGGGCGGGCACGCCCAGCGCGCGCAGGAACCGGTCGAGCACGGCGTCCGGGTCGGCGCCGGTCAGGTCGGCGTGGAGCTGCCCGTCGGGGAAGGCGTCCAGCCGGGCGTGGGCCCAGCGCACCGCCAGCGTGGTCTTCCCCACGCCGCCGCGTCCGCTGATGACCGCGGTGGCCGGCCCGGCGTCCCCGAGCAGGGCGGAGTCCAGCGCGGCCAGCTCCTCCTCCCGCCCCACGAACGGCAGGACCTGCGGCGGCAGCTGGCAGGGCGTCACCGCGACGGGCCGGGGGGCGGAGGCGCGGGGCCGCATCAGCGCGGACTCGTCCCTGAGGATCTGCTCGTGCAGCCGCCGCAGCGCCGGCCCCGGTTCGAGGCCGATCTGCTCCCGCAGGTAGCGGCGCGTCTCCTGGTACGTGCGCAGCGCCTCGGCCCGCTGCCCCGCGCGGTACTGGGCCAGCATGAGCTGGGCCCGCACCCGCTCGCGGAACGGCGACTCGGCCACCAGCGCCACGAGCTCGGGGATCACCTGGTGGTGGCGTCCCAGCTCGATCTCCAGCTCCAGGCAGGTCTCCAGCGCCTCCAGCCGTGACTCCTCCATCCGCGCCACGTCGTACCGCAGCCCCCGGATGTCCTCGAACGGCCTGCCCCGCCACAGCGCCAGCGCCTCCCGCAGCAGCAGGACGGCCGCCTCCGCCGAACCCGGGTCGGCCAGCGTGCGCGACCTGTCGACCATGGAGGTGAACCTGAGCCAGTCGATGCTGTCGGGCGCGGCCCGCAGCAGGTAGCCCGGGCTGGAGGTCTTGATGATCCCGGCCCCCAGCGTACGGCGCAGCCGCGACACGCAGATGGCCACCTGCCGCCACGCGCTGGGCGGCGCGGACCCGGCCCACACGGCCTCGATCAGCCGTTCCACGCTCATCACCCGGTTGGCGTTGAGCAGCAGGCAGGCCAGGATGACCAGCTCCCGGTTGGCGCTCATGGGCAGCTCGGCGCCGTCCCTGATCACCTTGACCGGGCCGAGCACGCGGAACTCGAAAGCGGAGCCGTCCATCACACCGGCTTCCTCTCCAGGAGGCGTTCGAGCACGTCGGCGGCCCGTGACGCGCCGCCGGAGGCGCGGATCCCGGCGCGCATGGCGTCGGCGGCCCGGCGTACGGCGGGATCGCCCGCGACGGCGAGCACCTGCTCGGCCACCAGCGCGGGGGTCAGCCGCGCGGGGTCCAGGGCGACGCCCAGGCCGAGTTCCCCGATCCGCCGGGCGGGCGGCCCGTCCATGGCGGTGGTCGGCACCACGACCAGCGGGCAGCCCTGGGACAGCGCCTCCATGGAGGTGCCCATGCCGCCGTGGGTGACCGCCACGGACGCGTGCCGCAGCACGCTCAGGTGCGACACCCGGCGGCGCGGCTCGACGGTGGGCGGCAGCGGCCCGAGGTCGGCCGGGTCGAGGCCGTCGGCCAGCGTGACCACGGTGCGCCAGGGCAGCTCGGCGAGCCCCTGCGCGCAGGCGCGGAGCAGCTCGGGCCGGGTGGTGGCCACGCTCCCGAACGACAGCAGCGCCACCGGCAGCCCGTCGCCCGGCGGCTCCCACTCGGCCAGGAACCGCCGCTCCCCCAGGCAGGGCCCGACGAAGGCGAACCGGTCGTCGAAGGTCTCCCCCGCGAACTGGAACGAGCGCGGCAGCGTCACCACGTTGCAGTCCTGAACCTCCCACCACAGCTCGGCGGGGTCGTCGCGGACGCCGTACCGGCGGGCCAGCGCGCCGATGCGGTCGAGCATGCCGTCGACCCAGCCGGGCGGCTCCCGGCCGGACCGGCCGCCGTCCTCGCCCTCGTACATGGAGGTCAGGACGGAGTAGTGGGCGTTCGAGGCGAATATCGGGATGAGCTGCGCGGCGGGGATCCTCTCGCGCCTGGCCAGGATGCGGCCGGCGTGCAGGACGGAGATGTCGTACGCGATCACGTCGGGCCGCTCCGGCAGGCGGTCGAGCGCTCCGAGCATGGCCTCGCTCTCCTCCAGCAGGAGCGAGAGCAGGCGCAGGGGGTCGTCCTCCCGTTCGCGCGAGCCGATCCGCGCGTACGGCGAGTCGTACGTGACGGCCGCCGCCCCCGCCTCGCGCACGAGGGCGGCGGTGCTCTCCGCCGTGAGATAGGTGACGCGACCACCCCGTCGCGTCAATTCGGCGACCACGGCCAGCGTGGGAATGACGTGGCCGTGGTCGGGATGGCACATGAAAAGACAATGCCCCGCCATGTTCAATTCTTTCGGTTCATTAGCACTGCCACTCACCGCCCACGGTAGGGAGGACGCGCACCGGACGTCATCCCCTATCCGTCCCCTCAACCCCGCCGCCTTTTCTAGGGGTTCCGCCTCCGCAGGAGACCGCGTTTTACTCGGGGCCATGCCCACTCATGTCTGGGACTATCTTCCCGAATACGCGACCGAACGCGCCGACATCATGGACGCCGTGGAGACCGTGTTCCGCTCCGGCCGGCTCGTCCTCGGCCCGAGCGTGCACTCCTTCGAGGAGGAGTTCGCCGCCTACCACGGCGTGCGCCACTGCACGGGCGTGGACAACGGCACCAACGCCATCAAGCTCGCCCTGCAGGCCCTGGGCGTCGGGCCGGGCGACGAGGTGGTCACCGTGTCGAACACGGCCGCGCCGACCGTGGTGGCCATCGACGCCGTGGGCGCCACCCCGGTCTTCACCGACGTGCACCCCGACACGTACCTGATGGACGTGTCGCAGGTCGAGGCCGCGATCACGCCGCGCACCCGCTGCCTGCTCCCGGTCCACCTGTACGGCCAGTGCGTGGACATGGCCCCCCTGGAGCGGCTGGCCGAGGCGCACGGCCTGGTGATCCTGGAGGACTGCGCGCAGGCCCACGGCGCCCGCCACCACGGCCGGGTCGCCGGGTCGATGGGCCACGCGGCGGCCTTCTCGTTCTACCCCACCAAGGTGCTGGGCGCGTACGGCGACGGCGGCGCGGTGCTCACCTCCGACGACGAGGTGGACCGGGCGCTGCGGCGGCTGCGCTACTACGGCATGGAGGAGACGTACTACGTCGTGCGGACGCCCGGGCACAACGCGCGCCTGGACGAGGTGCAGGCGGAGATCCTGCGCCGCAAGCTCACCCGCCTCGACCGGTACGTCGCCGACCGCCGCGCCGTGGCCGCCCGCTACGCCGAGGCCCTGGCCGGCACCGACCTCGTGCTCCCCGCGACCGCGGACGGCAACGAGCACGTCCACTACCTGTACGTGGTCCGCCACCCCCGCAGGGACGCGATCATCGAGGCGCTGCGCGCCCACGACGTCCATCTCAACATCAGCTATCCGTGGCCGGTGCACACCATGTCCGGCTTCGCCCACCTGGGCCTGGGCCCGGGCAGCCTGCCGGTGACCGAGGCCCTGGCCGGGGAGATCTTCTCGCTGCCGATGTACCCGTCGCTCCCCGCCGGGCTCCAGGAGAAGATCATCGCCGTGCTGCGCGGCGTCCTGTGAGTCAGTAGCGGGGCAGCAGGCCGCGGGCCGCCGCCTCGGCCAGCGTGGGCGCCCGCCGGTCGCGCTCCGACAGCAGCGGGGAGCCGACCGGCAGGGGCAGCCCCAGCTCGCGGTCGAAGTACGACAGCGTGAGCTCGTTCTCCTGCCGGTACTCCTCCGACAGCAGGTAGCACATCACCGTGCCGTCCTCCAGCGCCGCGAACGCGTGCCCGACCCCGGGCGGCAGGTAGACCGCCTCCCCGCCGCCGCCGCTCAGCTCCACCGCCTCCCACCGCCCGAACGTGGGCGAGCCCGCCCGCAGGTCCACGGCGACGTCCACGGCCCGCCCCGCGGCGCAGTAGACGTACTTGGCGGTGCCGGGCGGCGTCAGCGTGTAGTGGACGCCGCGTACCACGCCGCGCCGGGACACGCTCCTGCTGGCCTGCGCCACGGGGAACAGCGGCCGCCCCACCGCCGCGGCGAACGCGCCCTCCTGGTACGGGGAGGCGAAGTCGCCGCGGGCGTCGGGGAAGACCTCGGGGGCGAACGCGTACGCGCCCGTCACCGCCAGCTCGCGGTACTCCATGTCAGGCCCGCACCAGATGGACCTCGGGCACGTACAGGATCCACGTGCCGCCCGCCCGGCCGAAGCCGGTCTCCTTGGCCATGATCTCCTCGGCGTGGTTCCACGCGAGCAGCAGGGCGTAGTCGGGGTACGGATCGGCGAACGCCTCGGGACCGCGCACGGGGATGTGCGAGCCGGGCGTGAGCCTGCCCTGCTTGGCCGGGGTGGTGTCGGTGACGAGGGGCACCAGGCCGGGGCCGATGCCGCAGTAGTTGAGCACGGTGGCGCTCTTGGCGGTGGCGCCGTAGCCGTACACGCGGGCGCCCTGCTCGCGCAGCGAGGTGAGGAGCGTCACCAGGCGGTCGCGGTTGTGCGCCACGCGGGCCGCGAAGCGGCGCAGCGTCGCCGGCTCGGAGAGCGCCGCGGCCTCCTCGGCGGCCAGCAGTTCGGCCACGGCGGGCGCCGGCGTGCGGGCACCGCGCCGCGCCAGTGTGTAGCGGACCTCGCCGCCGTGCACGGGCAGCCGCTCCACGTCCACGAGCTCGAAGCCGTGCCGCCGCGCCATGGCGCGGACGGAGGCGGCGGCGAAGAAGTAGAAGTGCTCGTCGTAGATCTGGTCGAAGGAGGCGCGCTCGACGATGTCGCCGAGGTACGGGTCCTCGAAGACGAACACGCCGCCGGGCTTCAGCAGCGTGTCCACGCCCGCCATGATCGAGTCCAGGTAGGGGATGTGGCACAGCGTGTTGGCCGCGTAGACCACGTCGGCGGGCCCGTCCTCGGCCAGGACGGCGGCGGCCGTGGCGGCCTCGAAGAAGTCCTTGCGCACGCGCACGCCCCTGGCCGCGGCCAGGTCGGCGACCCCGCCGGACGGCTCCACGCCCAGGTGCCGCACGCCCGCGTCGGCGACGACCGACAGCATGGCGCCGTCGTTGCACCCCAGCTCCACCACGAACGGGTCGGGACCGGACAGCTCGGTGGCCAGCAGCCGCTTGGCCAGGCTCCCGAAGTGCTCGCGCATCACCGACGACCCTGACGACAGGTACGGGTAGCCCGCGTGGAACATGCGCTCGCGCGGCACCTCCTCCAGCAGCTGCACCATCGAGCAGCTCTCGCAGACGCCGACGGCCAGGCGGAAGAAGAACTCCTCGCCCGGGTCGCCCGGGACGACGAAGGCGTCGGAGAGCGGCTGCCTCCCGAAGTCGGCGAACGGTCGGAGACGACCCGAACAGATCCGGCACGCCATTGCGATCCTCCTCAGGTTGCGGCCCGGCGGTACCTCACCCACACGTCGCCCGTCTGCACGTAGCCGGTCAGGCGCACGGTGACGCCGTCGGGCGCGAGCGGCTCGGGCGGGCGGTTGTGGACGGCGCCCAGCCAGCGGCGTACGACCTCGTCGTCGCGGACCCGCCACCCCCGGGGGACCAGCACGGTGACGTCGCCGAACCACGAGGTGATCTCGACGTCGAGCACGACCTCGCGGTGCGGGCAGTCCGCGCGGGTGAAGTCGACCCGCGCCTTCCCCCACCGGCCCGCCTTGGCGCTGATGACCCGCGGCACGAGCCACCGCCCCACCTGCTCGACGCGGCCGCTGCCGGTGTGGAGCTGGAGCTCGGCCGCGCCGGACGACGGCACGGACGGGACCGGCTCGTCGAAGCGCGGCAGGTCGGTGATCACGTCGTCCAGCTCGCCCAGCGTCCTGGCGGTGTAGGCGCGGCCGACCCGCTCCTCCAGCTCCTCCAGGTCGATGCGTCCCTCGGCGACCGCGACGCGGAGCATCTCGGCCACCCTCTCGCGGTCGCGGTCGCTCGCCCGCACTTCCCGATGATCGGTCATGGCGTCCACAGTAGAAGGCTATGAACGGCCGCCCAACCGCAGAACCCCTAAGCAGGTGACAGGGGCCGGAGCCGTTCCGGCTAGGGGTTGAGCGCGCGCCCGGCCCGTGACAGGTTCGGCGGCATCGGACCGCCGTACTTGATCGACGGATCGGAGCACCGCATGGAGTCCGTCATCGACGTCCACGACTGGCTGGGGGAGATCGCCGGGCACACGTTCATGCGGACGGCCCGGCTGCCGCTGGAGGAGCTGTCCGGCTGGCGGGAGGACCCGGCCACGGGCAACCTGCACCACGCCCGCGGCGGGTTCTTCACGGTCGAGGGGCTGGAGGTGAGCCGCCCGGGCTGGGCGGTGCCGGCCTGGAGCCAGCCGATCATCAACCAGCCGGAGGCGGGCATCCTCGGCATCCTGCTGCGCCGTGTGGGCGGCGTCCCGTACGTGCTCATGCAGGCCAAGAACGAACCGGGCAATCCCGGGGGGCCGCAGCTCTCCCCGACCGTGCAGGCCACCAGGAGCAACTACACGCGGGTGCACAACGGGCGGGCGGTGCCGTACCTGGAGCACTTCCGCGGGCCGCGGGGGCGGGTGCTGGCCGACGTGCGGCAGTCGGAGCAGGGCGCGTGGTTCTACCGCAAGCGCAACAGGAACATGGTCGTGGAGGTGGACGGGGAGGTCGAGGCGGCGGCGGGTTTCCGGTGGCTGCCGCTGCGCCGCGTGCGCGAGCTGCTGTCCGTGCCCGACCTGGTCAACATGGACGCCCGCACGGTGCTGGCCTGCCTGCCCGTCCAGGAGGGCGCCGACGAGGGCGAGGGCGGGTTCGGTACGGCGGTGGCGCGCTCGCGCGACCGCCGCCGGGGGGCGCTGCACGGCACGCCGGAGATCCTGAGCTGGCTCAGCGGCGTCCGGTCCACGACCGACGTGCACGCCCGGCCGGTGCCGCTGAACCGGGTGAGCGGGTGGCGGCGGGCCGAGGGCCGCATCTCGCACGAGACGGGCCGCTTCTTCGACGTGATCGGCGTACGCGTGGATGCCGGCGGCCGCGAGGTGGACGCCTGGAGCCAGCCGATGATCGCGCCCGTCGGGACGGGTGTGGTGGCGTTCCTGGTGCGCCGTGTCGAGGGCGTGGTGCACGCGCTGGTGCACGCCCGCGTCGAGCCCGGCTACACCGATGTGGTCGAGCTGGCCCCGACCGTGCAGTGCACGCCGGGCAACTACGACCACCTGCCGCCGGGGGCCCGGCCGCCGCTGCTGGCCGACGTGCTGGACGCGCCGCCGGAGCGGATGCTGTTCGACACCGTGCTGTCGGAGGAGGGCGGCCGCTTCTACCACGCCCGCAACCGCTACCTGCTGGCCGAGGTGGACGAGGACCCGCTGCCCGGCCACCCGGCCTTCCGCTGGCTCGCCCTGCACCAGCTCGACGAGCTGCTGCGGCACAGCTACTACCTGAACGTGCAGGCCCGCACGCTGAACGCCTGCCTGCACGGGCTCGCCCACGTCGCGCCGCCGCGGCCGGTCACCGGAGGTGTTCGATGACCTTCCCGAAGTCCTCCATCGCCGAGTCCGTCACCGTGACGTACGAGAACCCGAAGCGCTCCTCGTTCCGGCGGACCTGCTCGGCGATCTGCGAGGGCGTGCCGGCGAAGAGGGTCGGCACCTCCAGCAGCTCCTCGGCGGTCAGGTCGGGGGCGTAGCGCCGCAGGCTCTCCACGCCCGCGCGCCGGTCCCGGGTCAGCACCGTGGACTTGGAGAGCACGTTCAGCTCCGGTCTCCGCTCCCCCGCCGCGGTCCTCACGTACTCCACGCGGCGCAGCAGCTCGTCCGCGGTGACGAGCGCGGTCCTGCCGTACTCGGGCCGGTACGGGGCGCCCGTGAAGCTGACGATGTCGGCGCGGCGGGCGGCCAGCCGCAGCACCCGGTCCCCGTGGCCGCCGATCAGGAGGGGCGGACGCCTGCCGCCCAGGCCCTCCTCCAGCCCGTCGACCAGCTCCTCCAGCCGCGCGGCGCGGACGGCCGGGTCGAAGGGCAGTCCGGCCGCGGCGAACTCGGACGCCACGTAGCCGGCGCCGAGCCCCAGCTCCAGCCGGTCGCCGATGAGCGCGGCGGTGGTCGTGACCTCCCTGGCCAGCAGGGTGCGGTGGTGGAAGCTGGCGTTCAGCACGTACGTGCCGATCGTGGCGCGCTCGGTGGCCTCGGCCGCCAGCAGCGCCGTCGGGAAGGGCGCGAGCAGGTTGAGGTGGTCGGGCACCGCGATGACGTCGTAGCCGAGCGCCTCGGCGCGGCGGCAGCGGGCCGCCCACGCGTCCCCGGAGGCCTCCTCGGCGATGAGGACCACCCCGAACCTGGTCATGCCGCCGCTCCTTCCGCGGGCCCCCCGGCCCGGGCGGTGGTCACGGCGATCGCGGTGAGCACCAGTCCGTTGCCGGACGTCCAGCGCCCCGCGAACCCGCTCAGCGGCCTTCCCTGCCAGCGCAGCCCGGCCACCAGCAGCCGGGCCTCGAACGTGCCCCGCAGCGGGTCCAGGACGATCACCGCGTCCTGGAAGTCCAGCCAGCGCCGGGCCAGCGGGTACCACGCCTTGTAGACCGACTCCTTGGCGCTGAACAGGATGCGGTCCCAGCTCGTGTCCGGATGGTCGGCGGCCAGCCGGCGCAGCATCTGGCGCTCCTGGGGGAGCGAGACGGCCTCCAGCACCCCGGGCGGCAGCGGCCCGTCGGGCTCGGCGTCGATGCCGATGGCGGCGGGCGCCGCGCCGACCGCGGCGGCGCGGTAGCCGGCGCAGTGGGTGATGCTGCCGGCCACGCCGGGGGGCCAGACGGGCCCGCCGTGGGCGTCGGACAGCACGGGGGCGGGGGGCACGCCCAGGAGTTCCATGGCGCGGTGCACGCAGTGGCGGGCGGTGGTGAACTCCCTGCGGCGCTTCTCCACGGCGTTGCGGACCAGGCCGGCTTCCTCGGGGAAGAGCACGAGGCCGGGCGGGTCGGTGAAGGCGTGGAAGGCCATGACAGTGTCGGGAAGGATCTCCTCGATCACCCCGCGCCTCCTCACGTCCGTCCTCCACCGCACAGTAACCAGGCACGGCATTTCCCGAAAAGGGCCGCGCGGGGTATCAGTGGGCCGCGGTCCGGAGAATAGGGGTACCGCTAGGGGTCCAATGCGCCCGACCGCCCCCTCGATTGTCCGCCCGTATGCCTACCATCACCTGAGGGGTCGCTGCGATATCCGCGCACCGATTTATGAGGCACCCGGATTGACAGCGGGAATACCGGTCCCTTGACTTACCCTGTCAAGGGTAATGGCCACTGCGCGAAGGGGATTTCGTGCGTTACACCAGGTTGGGTCCGGGGGGGCCGGTCGTCTCCGCCGGGCTCGGCACGCTCGCCCTGAGCGGCGCGTACGGGCCGGTCGGTCCCCGCGAGGCCGACCGGCTGGTGCGCAGAGCGCTCGACGCCGGGGTGACGCTGCTCGACACGGCGGGCTTCTACGCGGACGGGCAGGTGGAGAGCCTGATCGGGCGGGTGCTCGCCGGACGGGCCGGCGAGGTGGTGGTGTGCACCCGCGGCGGGGCGCGCGCGGGCGGGCCCGGCGGGCCATTCGTGTTCGACGGCCGCCCGCACGAGCTGGAGCGGTCCTTGCACGCCTCGCTCAGGCGCCTGCGCACCGACTGCGTCGACCTGTTCTCCCTCCACTGCCAGGACACCCGGGTTCCCGTGGAGAGGAGCGTGGCGGGGCTGGCCGAGCTGGTGCGCGCGGGCAAGATCCGCCGTCTGGGGCTGTCCGGCGGCACGGCCGAGCAGGTGCGCCGCGCGCACGCCGTCCACGCGGTGAGCGCGATCGGCGTCGAGTACTCCCTGTGGGGGCCGCGCCCCTCCCCCGAGTTGCTGGCCACCGCCCGCGAGCTGGGCATCGCCGTGATCGCCGCCCGCCCGCTCGGCCGCGGCTTCCTCACCGGCCGGGTCCGGCCGCAGGCCGGGTTCGAGCCGGACGACTGGCGGCGCGCCGACCCCCGCTTCCACCCCGACCACCGGCGCAGCAGCTGCCCGCGGCTCCAGGAGCTCGAGTCGGTGGCGGCGCAGCTCGACCTGGGGGCCGGACGGGTCGCGCTGAGCTGGCTGTTCGCGCAGGGCGAGCACGTCGTCCCCGTGCCGAGCACCCGCGACCCGGTGCACCTGGAGATGAACCTGGCCGCCTCCTCGGTCGAGCTGCCTCCCGAGACCCTCGGCAAGCTGGACGACCTGTTCCCCGCCGCCCGCCACGCCCGGTCGGCGTCACCGCTGCTGTGAGCGGCCGCCGGCCGGGGTCAGTCGGCCTCTCCCCTGTTCTGGGGGGAGATCAGGGCCGTGGCCAGCGCCTTGTTCACCGCGTCGATCCGCGAGACCGCGTTGAGCTTGACGAAGATGTTGCGCATGTGCCGCTTCACGGTGGCCTCGGCCAGCCCGAGCCGCCGCGCGATCTGCACGTTGCTCAGCGCCTGCGCCGCCAGCTGCAGCACCTCCAGCTCCTTCTCCGACAGCATCCCGGTGCTCGGCGACTCCACCCTGGCCAGGCTGTGGCGCGAGACGGCCAGCACGACCCTGGAGGCGTCCTCGTGCACGCTGTGCACCGCCGCGATCAGCTCGTGCCGGTGCACGCTCTTGAGCAGGTAGCCGCGGATGCCGGCGGACAGCAGCCGGGTGAGGAGCTGCGGGCCGTCGTACATGCTGAGGATGATGATCCGGGTGTCGGGCGACAGCTTCCTGATGTTGGCGACGGTCTCGGTGACCTCGTCGCCGGGGATCTCGACGTCGAGCAGCACCACGTCGGGGCGGGTCTTCGTGACCACGGCCACGGCCGTCTCGGAGTCGCCGGCCTCGCCGACGATGCGGATGCCGCCGTCGCACTCGAGGATCTCGCGCAGCCCCTCGCGGAACAGCGCGTGGTCGTCGACCAGCACCACGGAGATGGCGCCGCTAGACGTCTCTGCGACCACGGGATCGCCTCTTCAGCGGGATGAACAGCTCGACGAGGCAGCCCTTCCCCGCCTCGCTGGTGATGAGGACCTGGCCGTCGAGCAGCTCGGCGCGCTCGCGCATGGACGTCATGCCGACCCCGTGGCCGCGCACGGCCCCCGGGTCGAAACCGCGCCCGTTGTCCAGCACCGATGCCGACAGCTCGTGGGGGGCGATGTTCACGCGTACCAGGACCATGGGCGGACTCCCGTGGGTGAGGGCGTTGCGTACGGCCTCGCGCACGATGAGGAAGGCCTCGTCGCGCACCCACGGCTCGGCCCACGACTCGTCGCCGCTGACGTCGAGCACGACGGAGACGTCATCGTCCTCCACCTCCTCCAGGAAGCCGATCAGCGACTTCTCCAGGCTCTTGACCGGCGTCCGCGGGTGCAGCTCGGAGGTGAGCTGCCGCAGGTTCTCCATGGTCTCCTGGATGGCCTGCTGCACCACGCCGATCTTGGCGGAGGCGCGGGCCGCGTCGGACGCGCGGTACGCCTCCGACAGCGCCAGCTGCTGATGGGCCACGCTGAGGCCGTGGCCGATGCGGTCGTGCAGCTCGCGGGCGATGCGGCGGCGCTCCTCCTCCTGCGCCTCGTGCACCAGGTCGAGCAGGAAGCTGTGGTAGCTGTCGGCGGACTCGCGCACCCGCCGGGACAGGCTCTCCTCCAGACCGGCGACCGCCAGAGTGATCAGCTCCGCGGCCGTGCCGCAGTCCGCCCCCGCGGTGATTTCCCTGACCAGGTGGCGCAGCGCCGTACGGAAAAAAAGTGAGCCCGCCTCAAGTGAGGCCTTCGGGTGAACGCCCGCGGCCGCCCGCGCGTTTCCAACCTCCCAGGCATGGAATTTGTACAGTTCACTTACCTGTACCTTTCCAGCGCGTAGCGTAGCCGCCACATCACCCAGGACGTATCGGGCGGTCGAAAGGGCCTGGTCACGCGCTTGCGCATCCGCGAAGACCATACTCCCGGCGGCCTGCAGGACCGACTCGAACTCGGCGAGGATTTCATTGCGACACGTTTCAACTAATCTCGCCGGATCCCCCGACTGCCCGTGCACCTCCAATGTCCCCCCTCTGCCGCGGGACTAGTGTTCGAGCGCCCCCTAACTATCCCTTACCGCAGACAATAATGCAACATTTCCGGTCATATTCATATAGCGCACACAACGGCGGTCAGGTGAACGACATGTTGCGTTCCCATAAACACACCGTACGGACGTCGCAGCGATCTGCGCCCCTTCTCCGCCCGCCGGCGGCGGGCCGCGGCGACGACGCCGGCGCTCCCCGCGGCCATGGCCACGAAGACGCCCAGCAGGGGCGCCCCGAGCCACCAGACGGCCGCGCCGAGCGCGACGCACAGGGCCAGGGAGGCCGCCGCCATCGCCAGCCTCGCCCCGCGCTCCCCGACGAGCACGCCGAACGTGCGCCGCCCGGCGGCGGCGTCACCCTCGATGTCCGAAAGGTCTTTTGCGGGCACGCCGACCAGGACCATCCACCCGATCGCGGCCGCGGCGAAGACCGCCAGACCCGGCGGCACCGCGACCCCCGTGCCGCCGGCCGTCACCACGACGAACCCGCCCAGGTACGACAGCAGTCCCGACAGGCACAGCACGGCCACCGTGCCGCCCGCGCTGCCCTTGAGCTGCAGCGGCGGCCCCGAGTACAGGTAGCCCAGCACCAGGTTGCCCGCGACGATCCAGGCCATGGGCTCCGGAAGCCCCACGGTGGCCAGCATCGCCAGGCCGGCGCCCGCGGCCGCGACGGCGGCGGCGGTTCTCGGGGTCAGGTCGCCGCGGGCGATCGGCCTGCCGGAGCCGTTGATCCGGTCCTCGGTGACGTCGGTGACGCCGTTGAACAGGTAGACGGCGAAGATGGACAGCACCCAGGCGGCCGCCCCCCTCAGAACCGCCGGCGGGTCGGGCGCCGCGGCCACCGGCAGGGCCAGGGCGACGCCGGACAGGAAGCGCAGGAGCGAGACCGCCAGGACGAGCGGGCGGGCCTCGGCGAGGCACAGGGCGAGGATGCGGGGAAGGGCCGGCACGGCCCGGAGCCCGAGAGCGATAGCCGCCATGACTGGAGTGTTGACCACCGTCGGGGCCCCGGTAAGTGGCGTGAGCCGAAAGCAGCAGGGGGGTACACCTTTCGATACCCCTGGAATGCTCCCCCCGGATACCGGGGGCGAACTCCTGACCCCCTGTCTTGTAGGCGGCCCGCACCCCCTATAGCTTCGGGAACACCCAGTCAAGATCTTTGCAGAGCCGGAGCGGATTCGCAGAAGAAACGCGGGTCGTTCCGTTCTCCCTTATGCCGCGCGTCGCGCTCGCGAAAAACCGCTGTGACAGCGGGAATTCAAAGGACCGCCGCGACCCACCTGATTCAGGGAAAGGAAGTCCGAGGATGCCGGGTGCCGAACGCTACCGAGAATTCCGGCCGATCGACCTGACGGACCGCACGTGGCCCGGCAGGTGCATCCGCAAGGCCCCGCGCTGGCTGTCCACCGACCTGCGCGACGGCAACCAGTCGCTGGCCCGCCCGATGTCCCCCGAGCGCAAGCTGGCGATGTTCGAGCTGCTCGTGCGCATGGGGTACCGGGAGATCGAGGTCGGCTTCCCCGTCGCCAGCCAGGACGACCGCGACTTCCTGCGCCTGCTCATCGAGCAGGACCGCATTCCCGACGACGTCCGCATCACCGTGCTGACGCAGGCACGCGAAGAGCTGATCAGGGACACCCTCGACATGCTCAAGGGCGCCCCGCGCGCGCTGGTCCACATCTACAACGCCACGTCCCCGCTGTTCCGCCGGCTGGTCTTCGACATCGACCGGGACGGCTGCCGCGACCTGGCCGTGCGCGCCACACAGGTCATGATGGACCACGCCGAACGCGTGCTCGGCGACTGCGACCTCGGCTACCAGTACTCCCCCGAGCTGTTCAACGAGACCGAGCCCGACTTCTCGCTGGAGGTCTGCGAGGCCGTCATGGACGCCTGGCAGCCGGAGGCGGGCCGGGGCATCATCCTGAACTTCCCCACGACCGTCGAGCGCTCGCTGCCCAACGTCTTCGCCGACCAGATCGAGTGGCTCGACCGCAACCTGTCCCGCCGCGAGCACGTCTGCCTGTCGATCCACCCGCACAACGACCGCGGCACCGGCGTGGCCTCCGCCGAGCTGGCGCTGCTCGCGGGGGCCGAGCGGATCGAGGGCTGCCTGTTCGGCAACGGCGAGCGCGCGGGGAACGTCTGCCTGGTGACCCTGGGCATGAACATGTACGTCCAGGGCGTCGACCCGGGCATCGACTTCTCCGACATCGGCGCCGTGCGCCGCACCGTCGAGCTGTGCAACCAGCTCCCGGTCCACCCGCGTCACCCCTACGGCGGCGACCTGGTCTACACGGCCTTCTCCGGCTCCCACCAGGACGCCATCAAGAAGGGCTTCGACGAGCGCGAACGGCGCTCGGCCGCGACCGGGACGCCGGTGGACGAGCTGCCGTGGGAGATGCCGTACCTGCCGGTCGACCCCAGGGACGTGGGCCGCACGTACGAGGCGGTGGTCCGGGTCAACAGCCAGTCCGGCAAGGGCGGCGTGGCATACGTGATGAGCGCCTGGCACGGGCTCAACCTGCCGCGCGGCCTCCAGGCGGACCTGGCCTCCCGTGTGCAGGCGCAGGCCGACGCCTCCGGCGGCGAGCTGTCGCCGGAGCGCATCGGCGCGCTGTTCCGCGAGGAGTACCTCTACCACGGCGATCCCTCCCGCCCGCTGCCGCTGAGCCGTGAGCCGGTCGAGGTCACGCTCCACATCGACGGAGGCGCGGAGCCGGGCGCGGCCGGCGCCGGGGACCTGGCCCCGGTGCTCGGCCCCTGGGGGATCCGGGTCCTCGCGGTCCACACCACCGAGCCGCCGCTGCACGACACGCACCTGGAGCGGGAGCCGCCCGGCGGCCGCTCCCCCGGCGAGGTCGTGATCTACGCGGAGTGCGCGGCGGGCGGGGGAACGTCCTGGGGCGCGGGCGTGCACGCCGACGTGGCCGCCTCCGCCTTCTCGGCCGTCCGCGCGGCGCTGCGGACCCGCCCGGCGGCGCGCCCCGCGCCGTCCCCCCTCCCCCTTCCCCGGCCCCTCGCCGCCGCGGGATGACGAGCACGCGGCCGACCGACGGCCGCCGGCACGGAAGGAGACCACGATGCCCCGGATCCGGAGGGTGAGGGAGAGGCCTCGGCGCAGACGCGTCCACCGGCTCGACCTCCGCACCCCGTCAGGACGCGACCTGCCGTACTGAACCGACCAAGGAGGGCCGTCATGGCCGAGCACGACCAGGTACAGAGGATGGCCCTCCTGCGGGACCTCCTGGACGAGGCGGTGACCGGGCGGGGCTGCATCGCGATGGTGACGGGCCCCATCGCCGCCGGCAAGAGCCGGTTGCTGGACGGCCTCGCCGAGCACGCGTTCGACCACGGCGCCCTCCCGCTCACCGCGACCGGCTCGCGCGCGGAACGGGAGCTGCCCCTCGGCGTGCTGTCGCAGCTCGTGCACAACACGCCGATGCTGGAGGAGCACCGCGCGACCACGCTGAGCCTCCTGCAGGAGGGCGCCCGCAGCCGGCTCGCGGGCGAGACCCTCGACCACGTGGACGCGCAGATCGTGGACGCGCTCTGCACGGTCCTGCTGGAGCTGTCCGAGCGCTGCCCGCTGCTGATCGTGGTGGACGACGCCCACCACGCCGACCACGGCTCCCAGCTCTGCCTGTCCTACCTGGCCCGCCGGGTCAAGTACGCCAGGATCATGCTGGTCTTCGGCGGCACCGACCAGCACGCGCACCAGCCGTTCCTGCTCCACGCCGACCTGCCGCGCCTGCCCCACTGCCGCCAGGTCAGGCTCACCCATCTGTCGCCGGAGGAGGCGGCCGAGCGGGTGGCCGAGCGGGCGGGCCGGGAGACGGCCGACCGCTACGCGGCGCGCTGCCACGAGCTGAGCGGCGGCAACCGCCTCCTGGTGGACGCGCTCGCCGAGGACTTCCGGGAGACGGGCGCCCCCGGCGACCGGTACGGCGAGGCCGTGCTGACCTGCCTGCACGGCGCCGACCCGGACCTGCTGCGGGTGGCCCGCGCGCTGGCCGTCCTGGGAGAGCCGGGCCCCGCCGACCGCCTGCTGGGCGAGAGCGAGGCCGACACCGCCCAGGCGGTCCAGGCGCTGACCCGCGCCGGGCTGCTGGCCGGGGGCCGCTTCCGGCACGACGCCGCCCGGTCGGCGGTGCTGGCCGCGATCGACGCCGCCGACCGCGCCGGCCTGCACCACCGCGCCGCCGAGCTGACGTACCAGGACGGTGCGGCGGCGACGGTCGTGGCCGACCACCTGCTGCTGGCCGGCCGCGCCGGCGAACCGTGGAACGTGTCGGTGCTGGAGGAGGCCGCGGGCCACGCGCTGCGCGACGGCCGCGTGGAGCCGGCCATCGAGTACCTGAAGCTGGCCTGGCAGGGCTGCACCGACAAGCGGTGGCGGGCCAGGATCGCCACGAAACTCGTCCGCGCCAAGTGGCGCATCAACCCCAGCACCCCGGCCGGGCAGCTGGCCGAGCTGACCGAGGCCCTGCACAAGGGCCATCTGGGCGGCGGCGACGCCGTGGTGCTGGCCAAGGCGCTGCTGTGGCACGGCCACGTGGCCGACACCGAGGACGTCCTGAACCACCTCAGGGACCTGGGCGAGCTGGACCGGGAGGGCATGACGGAGCTGGCCGTGGCCCGCGCCTGGTTCCGCGGCGCCTGCCCGTCGTTCCTGCCGCACCTGCCCGAGCCGGACGCCCGCGAGGCCGCCTGCGCCGCGCACTCGCTCACCGCGGCCCGCCGCATCGAGTCGGCGAACATGCTGGTCAAGGCCCTGGCGGAGGGCCCGAGCGCGGAGACCACGGCGACCGCAGAACACGTCCTGCGCAGCTCGCAACTGGACGAGATGTCCATGGACACGGTCGAGAGCGCGCTGCTGACCCTCACCTACGTGGGCCGCGCCGACCGGGCCGCGCCGTGGTGCGACGCCTTCATCGAGGAGGCCGTACGCCGCCATGCGCCCAGCAGGCAGGCACGGCTGTCGGCCATCCGCGCCGAGATCGGGCTGCGCCGCGGCGACCTGGCCGCGGCCGCCCGCGACGCCCGCCGCGCCCTGGAGATCATCCCTCCGGGCAGCTGGGGCGTGGCCGTCGGCGCCCCGCTGGGCTCGCTGCTGTGGGCCGGCGCGGCCATGTCCCGCCACGAGGCGTGCCTGCCGCACGCCACCCAGCCCGTGCCGGAGGCCATGCTGGAGACCCGCTTCGGCCTGCTCTACCTGTACGGCAAGGCCCGCTTCACGTTCATGGCGGGGCAGGCCGAGCAGGCGCTGCGGGACCTGCGGCTGTGCGGGGAGCTGACGGGCCGGTGGGGTCTGGACGGCCCGGAGTTCATCCCCTGGCGGGTGGACGCCGCCGAGTGCCTGGTCCGCCTCGGGGACCCCGACGAGGGGCGGCGCCTGGTCGAGGAGGAGCTGCACCGCGGCCAGGGGCGCTCCCCTCGGGTGCACGGCATGGCGATGCGGGTGCTGGCCGCCACCGGGGAGGCCAGGCACCGGGTGAACCTGCTGCGCCGCGCGGCCGACCTGCTCCAGGCGGGCGGCGACAAGTATGAGCTGGCCAGGGCGCTGTTCGACCTCGTGGAGGCCTACCACGCCATCGGCGAGTACCGGCGCGGCGGGATGCTGGCGCGGCGGGCGAAGGCGCTGGCGCAGGAGTGCCATGCGGACGGGCTGAGCCAGGCGCTGTCCCCGGACGACCACGACGGCGAGGCGCCGGGCGTGCAGCCGATCCTCAGCGACGCCGAGCGGCGGGTGGCCGCGCTGGCCGCCGACGGCTACTCCAACCGGGACATCTCCGCCAAGCTACACATCACGGTCAGTACCGTGGAGCAGCACCTGACGCGGGTCTACCGCAAGCTCAACGTGTCCCGCCGCACCGACCTGCCGTCCCGGCTGGTCGGTGAGCGCCTGTGAGTCACTCCGCGACGGCCGTGTGCATGACCCAGGAGAAGACCAGGGCCGGTCCGCCGTCGATCACGGTGGACTCGCCCTGGTGCCGGAAGTGCTCGTAACCCGCGCCGTGGAGCAGCTTGAGCGTCTCGTCCGGGGAGCCCACGCTCTGGATCCGCCGCTCGGCGGGCAGGTGGGCGGGCCCGCCCACCAGCACGGCTGTGAACTGGGACATGATTGCCTCCTGGTTCCTCACAAGGGGATGTTGGAGTGGCGTCCGCGGGTGCGCGGGGCGCGGGCGAGCGCCTCGGCGATCCGCAGGCGGGTGTTCTCGGGCGCGATCACCTCGTCGACGACGCCGATGGCCACGGCCCGCTCCACACCGCCCGCGACCCTGCGGTGCTCCTCGGCCAGCCGGGCGCGCAGCCCCTCGCGCTCCTCCTCGGGAGCGGCCGCGAGGGCCTTGCGGTGCAGCACGCCGACGGCCGACTCCGCGCCCATGACCGCGACCTCGGCGCCGGGCCAGGCGAACGTGGCGGTCGCGCCGAGCGAGCGGGAGTTCATCGCGATGTACGCCCCGCCGTACGCCTTCCGGGTGATCAGCGTGACCCGCGGCACGACCGACTCGGCGAAGGCGTGCAGCAGCTTGGCGCCCCGCCGTACCACGCCGTCCCATTCCTGGCCGACGCCCGGCAGGTAGCCGGGCACGTCCACCAGCACGACGAGCGGTACCCCGTGGGCATCGCACATGCGGACGAACCGGGCGGCCTTCTCCGCCGACAGCGCGTCGAGGCAGCCGCCCTTGTGCCGGGGGTTGTTGGCCAGCACACCGACCGACCGGCCGCCGAGCCGGCCGAGGCCGACCAGGATGTTGGCCGCCCACCGGGGCTGCAGTTCCTCGAACCCGCCGTCGGCGTCCAGCAGCCCGCGCACCAGCGGGCGCACGTCGTAGGCGCGGCGCGGCGACTCGGGCAGCAGCGCGCGCAGGTCGCGGGGCTCGCGCAGCGCGGCCAGGTCGAACGCGTCCCGGCAGGTGAAGAAGCCGGTCAGCAGGCGGGCGCGGCGGATCGCGTCCTGCTCGTCGGCGGCCACCACGTGGGTCACGCCGGACCTGCGGGCGTGCGCGTCGGGGCCGCCGAGCCCGTCCATGTCGATGACCTCGCCGGTGACGCTGCGGACGATGTCCGGGCCGGTCACGAAGACCCGTCCGGCGGGCGCCATGACGACCAGGTCGGTGAGCGCCGGCCCGTACGCCGCCGCGCCCGCCGCGGGCCCGAGGATGACCGAGATCTGCGGCACCACGCCCGAGGCCCAGGTCATGGCGGCGAACATGCGGCCCACGCCGTCCATGGACTCCACGCCGTCGGCCAGCCGGGCGCCTCCGGAGTGCCACAGGCCGATCACCGGGCAGCCCTGGCGCACGGCGGCCTCGACGGCCTCCACGACGCGCATGGCCCCGGCCGCGCCCAGCGCGCCGCCCATCGTGCGGGCGTCGGTGCAGTAGGCGACGACGGGAGCCCCGCCGACCAGCCCGTGCACGGCCGTCACGCCGCTCCCGTCCGCGCCGTCGAGCGGGACGGCCGAGTCCGGGTCGAGGAGCAGGGCGATCCTGACCGCGGGATCACGGGGATCGGCGGCGGGCGCTGCGGGGCTTTCGACGGAACCCGTGGACACGACAGTCATCGCTGCTTTCCTCACGCCGGCTCGACACAGGTAACTGCGAATGTGACGACCGGATCCCGCACCCGTCGACCCCTACCCCGGCGGCAGGTTGTGACCGCCCCTCCTGCCCGTTGACCGTGACCAGCGGCGCGAGGTGCGGTGATAAAGATCTCATCCCTGGAGGACTGCCGTGTCTCAATGGTCCCTACCGATGGTCGCCGTCCTCGTCGCGGCCACCCTGATACCGCCCGGATCGGCTGCGGCCGCCTCGGACGTGGCGCTCGAACGCGACCCCGCCTCCCTGGTCAACGTCTTCCACGGGACCAAGGAGGCGGCGGCCGACTTCGGCCACGGCGGGGGCGGGGGCATGACGTTCCCCGGCGCCGTGCTGCCGTTCGGCATGCTGCAGTGGAGCCCCGACACGGTCGCCAACGCCGGCGGCGGCTACCGGTGGGAGGACAACCGGCTGCGCGGGTTCTCGATGACGCACATCTCGGGGCCCGGCTGCACAGGCGCGCAGGACTTCCCCGTGCTGCCCTTCTCCGGGCAGGTCGGCCGCTCCCCGGCCACCCACGGCGAGGACTACGTGCAGACCTTCAAGCACGAGAACGAGAAGGCCTCCCCCGGCTTCTACAGCAGCGTCCTGGACACCGGGATCAAGACGGAGATCTCGGTGAACATGCGGGCCGGCGTGGCCCGCTTCACGTTCCCGCAGGGCAAGCCCGGGACGATCCTGCTGAACACCAGCGGCTCGGTCAACGGCGTGGACGACGGCGAGACCAGGATCAGCGGCAACACGGTCCGGGGGTGGGTCCAGACCGGCGGCTTCTGCGGCCCGCCGATGCGCTACAAGGTGTACTTCCACGCCGAGTTCGACCGCCCGGTCACCGGCCACGGCACCTGGAAGGACGACGAGGTGCGCCCCGGTGCGACCACGGTCGGCAACGCCGGCGAGGCCAAGGTCAGAGGCGATCTGGTGGTGCCGGGCGACGTCACGGTGAACGGGCCCGGCTCGGGGGCCTACCTGCAGTTCGACCCGTCCCGGCCGGTCCAGATGCGGGTCGGCCTGTCGTACGTCAGCATCGACGGCGCCGAGCGGAACCTGGCGGCGGAGATCGGCGGCAAGGGCCTCGACCAGGTGAAGCAGGAGGCCGGCGCCGTGTGGAACGACCGCCTGCGCACGGTGGCCGTCGGCGGCGGCACCACGGACCAGCGCCGGACGTTCTACAGCAGCCTCTACCACGCCTTCCTCCAGCCTTACGTCTTCGACGACGCGGACGGCTCCTACACCGGCACGGACGGCAAGATCCGCAAGGTCCGCCCCGGCCACCACCACTACGCGACCTTCTCCGGCTGGGACATCTACCGCAGCGAGGTGCAGCTCCTGGCCCTCCTCGCGCCCGACGCGGCCGCCGACATCGCCCAGTCCATGTACGCCAACGCCCAGGCCCTCGGCAACGTCTGGGACCGCTGGTCCCACCAGAACGCGGTCACCGGCGTCATGGTCGGCGACCCGTTCCACGTGATCCTGTCCACCGTGTACGCCTTCGGCGCCCGCGGCTTCGAGCACACCGCCGCTCTGCGGGCCATGGCGGAGGCGGCCCGCCGGGTCGGCCCGATGGACATCGGCCACCCGCAGCTCGGCTACGACGAGCGCCCCGGCAACGACGCCTTCATGAAGCAGGGCTACGTCCCGAACGACCCCTCCTCCACCCTCGAGTACGGCATGGCCGACTTCGGGATCGCCCAGCTCGCCACCCGCCTCGGCGACCGGGCCACGGCCGCCGAGTTCATGGAACGGGCGCAGGCGTGGCAGAACCTCTTCAACGCCGGCAACGAATGGATCCAGCCCCGCATGGGCGAGGGCTCGTTCACGTCGCCGTTCGACCCCGGCGACCCCGACGTCTACATGGAGGGCAACGGCGCCCAGTACCACTGGCTCGTGCCGCACAACGTGCAGGGGCTGTTCACGGCGATGGGCGGGCGCGACAAGGCCGCCGCCCGCCTGGACGAGTACTTCACCGAGCTCAACGCCGGCCCGGCGCGGCCCTACGCCTACCTGGGCAACGAGCCCGCGCTGCCCGCGCCGTGGCTGTACGCGTGGACCGGGCAGGCGTACAAGACGCAGGCGCTGGTGCGCCGGGTGCAGAAGGAACTGTTCGGCCCCGGGCCCGACGGGCTGGTCGGCAACGACGACCTGGGCACCATGGGCGCCTGGTACGTCTGGTCGGCGATCGGCCTGTACCCCGCCATCCCCGGCCGCGCCGAACTGCTGGTCAGTACGCCGCTGTTCGACCGCGTGGTGGTCGACCGGCCCGCGGGCGACATCGTGATCAACGCGCCCGGCGCCGCCGCTCCGTACATCCGCGGGCTGAAGGTCGACGGCACGGGGACCGGCCGGGCATGGCTGCCGGAGTCGTTCGCCACGGGCGGCGGGCGGCTGGACTTCACCCTCGGCTCCACCCCGAACCCGTGGTTCGGCGGCAACCCGCGCGACTTCCCGCCCTCCTTCGGCCAGGGCTCGAAGCCGTACCTGGCGGGCCTGACCCGCGGCAGCGGCCCGGTGGAGCCGGGCGGCGTCTTCGAGACGGACCTGGCCGTCCGCTCCCTGGGCCGGCCGGCGACCCTCGCCTGGCGGGCGCAGCCGCCCGCGGGCGTCACGGTGACGCCGTCCAGCGGCACGCTGTCCGTACCGGCGTCGGGGAAGGCGCAGGTGAAGCTCAGGATCTCGGTGTCGGCGGACACCGCACACGGCTTCCGCACCTTGCCGATCACGGTGGGCGACGCGACCGCCGGCGTCCGGCTCAACGTCGCCGGACGCGGCACCCCCGAGTGGCACCGCAACAACGCCGGCATCGGTGACATCACCGCGCCCGGCGAGTCCAACCTCGACGGTCCCGGCTTCAGCTACTCCGCCCAGGCTCTGGCCGAGGCGGGCCTGCGTCCCGGCGAGCCGGTGACCTGGAAGGAGTTCCGCTTCACCTGGCCCGACACGAAGAAGGGCGAGTGGGACAACCTCCGCGTCGGCGCCGCTCCCGTCGACGTGGCGGCCCCGGCCGGCGCGAGCAGGCTCTCCTTCCTCGGCGCCGGCACCCACGGCCACCCGCAGACCACCGTGACGCTCACCTACACCGACGGGACCACCGGCACGGCCCGGCTGGGCTTCAGCGACTGGATCCTGGACTTCGGCAACGACACCCCCCAGTACGGCAACGCGATCGTGGCCACCGCCCCCTACCGGCAGTTCTGGGGCTCCTGGCTGCTTCAGCCCATCAGCACCCACGTGTACGCCTCCCAGCCCATCACCCTGGATCCGGGGAAGACGCTCAAGTCCCTGAGCTTCTCGCCGGTGGACGAGGGCCGGATGCACATCTTCACCTGGTCCTTCGCCTGACCGCCCGCCTCCGGTCCGCCGGGTCCCGGTCCCGGGGCCCGGCGGACCGCCGTCGGCGGCCGGGCGCCGGGCCTTCGGCGAGGCGCTGCCGCCGTACCTCATGGGCCGAGGACACCGGCCCATGGACCGGAAATTCGTCCATACCGTGCAGGATCATGCCGAGGGAGGCCAGCCTCCGGGCCGTAGCCGGTGACGGACTCCGGATCCACCCGGCCGAGGAGGGCTCAAGATACGATGCCTTCCCCTGTTTCTGGATCGAGGTGCCGGGTGAAACTTCTTCCCGAGGAAAGCCAGTGGGAGTTACTGACCACCGCGGGGTTGCGGGAGGACTTCCAGGCCGTGTGGATCGAAGGCGACGACATCGACGCGATCACCGCCGAGTTGAAGATCGACCCGACCGCGACGCTCGAATGCGACCTGGCCACCGCACTGCGGTGGAGCAGCATGGACCCACGCACTCTCGTCCTGTGGATGGGCGGGCACTCGCCTGGGTGGACGTTCGCGCTGGTGCTCGCCGGTTCGTCATCCGATCTGAGCCTGCCGGACCGGCGGACCTTCGACTTCTGCTACGCGCGGGAGATCGACGAGTTCTACGGTGTCTCCGGCCTCTGCGGTGAGGAAGGGCTCGATGACCTGGATCTCAACGACGACCGGGGCGGCGAGGACGACCTCGATCCCCACTTGATCGCCGTCGGACGGGTCACCGGACGGTTCATCGACCGGGACTGGCTCGCCGAACGACGGACCCTGTGCCGGGTCCCTGCAGCGAGGACCTCATGACGCACGGAAAGCAGTGGCCGCTGCTCGCGGCACGCGGGTTCCACGACATGTTCGCCGGAACCTGGATCGAGAGCGACGACCCCGACGAGATCGCCCGCCTTCTGGGCTCCGATCCGGCGACGGCGGCGCCCTGCGGCCTGGAGGAGGCGATGCGGGAGTACGAGCCGTACGCCTTCAGGGAACTCGTCTGGCTCGGCGAGCACTCCTCCGGCTGGATCCACGCCGTCACCATCGCCGGACCGCGCCTGCGCACCGACCTGCTGGCCGCCGCCGGACGCCGATTCGTCCAGGTGGTGTGGGAACCCCACGGCCTGGGTGTGCACGACCTGTACTACTCGGACGGGACCGCGGCCGGGCGTTGCAGTCCGGTCGACATCGCCGACCCCGGCTGGCCCTTCCACGAGTACACCGAAGGCCTCGTGCCAAGACGTCCCGATCTGATCGACGTGTTCTCCGCAGGCCCGGCCGAGCCGGTGGGCAGTCTGGGGCTGTGGCTGGAGAACTGGCTCATCCTGGCGGGCCGCGTCTCAGGGCGTCTCATCGACGAGCAGTACCTCGACGCCACACGGCGGCTGTACTCCGTCCCGATCTGACCGGCCGTCGGGCGCGGCCGGTAAGGTCCCCGCCATGGCCGCTTCCGACACCCCCCGCCATCCCTGGAACGAGCTCCTCCACACCGTGAACAGCGCGGCCCAGGAGTACTTCGCGCAGTACAGGGACCGTCTGGCGCGACTGCCGGCGCAGTCGGACGACGGATTCGGCCGCGCGGCCCGGCTCGGCGCAGCCGGTGCCGGTGAAGCCGAGATCGTGCGGCACGAGGAGCGGCTCGGCATGCGCCTGCCGCCGAGCTACCGGGAGTTCCCCCAGACCACCAATGGCTGGGACGAGTACAGCCATTCAAGTCTCCGCCTCTTGACCCTGGCCGAAGTCGGCTGGACTCGTGATGTCGAGCCGATGATCGCCCGGATCTGGGATGGCCTGGACGGTGCCGACCCGCAGGACGAGTGGTATCTCCACCAAGAGTCCGTATCTGCCGGCCTCTGCATCTCCGAGGAGATCGAGGGACAGGTGTGGCTGCTCAACCCGCATGTCGTCGGGGAGGACGGCGAGTGGGAGGCATGGGACTTCGCGAGCTGGCATCCTGGCGAGGTCCGTTACCGGTCGTTCTGGGACCTCATGGAGCACCGATTCGGCAGGTACCTAGCCTGATGTCCGTGCACCTTGCCGTGGGCCTGCCGTGAGGAGCGCGGACGCCGCGATCCGCGGGATGCACGGCGCCGACGTGGTGATCGGGTCCCGCGACCGTCCCGCAGCGTTCGTCATCCGGCGTCTCCGGCCGTCGCGGGACGGCAGACCGGGTCTCCACCGAAGCAAGCGAAAGGCCGGGACAGACACCGCGTCCTCAGCGCATCGATCAGGCGGCGTGGGCTTCGAACCAGAGGGAACCCAGATCGTCACCAGAGGTGATGCGAACGTCCGCGTCGAGAGCGGCGGCCAGATGCCGCAGCAACGCGACGGTGGGCGTCGTTCCGCCCTCCTCGATGCACTCGATCTCGTCCTCGGTCATATCCGCCCGTTCGGCCAGTTCGGCCACGCTCAGACCGAGGGCCGTACGCCGGTCGTACAGCGCCTTGCCGAAAGCAAGCGCCTCACGGATCGCCACCCGCTCGGGATCTTCGATCTGCGTTTCAGGGCGCACCCAGCGGGTGTGGTAGCCGGCCATCACACCCGCCTTTCATAGGTCTCGGTCACCGGCCCCCAGTGATCACGCTCGCAGACCTTCTGCGCCCGGACCGCCCGGTCGATCTGCCGCTGATCATGCTGCCCGGTCTTGCGGAAGACCGTGAGCAACACGATGACCCTTCCTGGAGTACACCAGTACGCTACCCGAGCCGCAACATCACGAAGCCGTACCCGCAGCTCCCACACAGGGCCTTCCAGATGGTCCGACCACGGCCCACCGAGTTCGGTCCCCTTCTCCGCAAGAAGACCGGCCACCTCATCGACCCGCTTGAGGTCACTATCGACCCGCTTGAAGTCACTGTCGCTGAGAGTGTCCAGCCATTCGCGGACTTCGGGTTCGATCTCGAAGCCGTACGGCTCTCGCGCCCCTTCAAGCCTCCCCACCATCACACCACCCAGAGTAATGGTCATTACGCAGAGCGTGACGACCTTCGGTGCGGCTGATCTGGAAGGAGCCCTCTCAGCCCTGCGGCCTTAACGGAACTGGCCCACAGCCGGCAGCTCTCCCAAGGGGAGACGGTCATCGACTTGTCGAACGAACGGCGCGAGGAAGAAGTGAGGTGGACACTCGACCGGTCGAAGGACCGGTTCATCCTCCGGAACGTGGGAACAGCCATCGCAACCGGCGTGAAAGTGGGCGGGGAAGGCGTGGTCCGGATAGCTTCTCAGCTTCCGGATGGCGCGGCGGTACGGCCTGGGGCGTCGGTGAGCTTCATGATGGCCGGCAGCTTGGCGCATGCGGTTCCTGATGAGATCGAGGTCACCTGGGACGGGCATCCCGAGCCCGTGATTCTGCCGGTGCCACCTCGCTGATCAAGTTGCCGTCATGATCTCTGCCCGCGCCCTGCCCGCAGAGCCCGTCGCCGGGCGTCGAACAGCGTCGCAGGACGGCGGAACCACTCAGGCCCCGGAAACGCAAAAGACCAGCTCACACAATGTGTGAGCTGGTCCGGGTTGGTGCCCCCTGCAAGATTCGAACTTGCGCTCCCGGCTCCGGAGGCCGGTGCTCTATCCCCTGAGCTAAGGGGGCCAACGAGTGATTAGATTACCAGCATCCGGAGGGGAACCGACACTCGGTATCGGAAGTGAGTGATCTGCCGTGGCGGCGGGGGTCATCGGGGGGACGGGCGGACCGCTCCTCTGTAGCGGGCCCGGTAGTAGGAGGAGGCCGCGAAGTCGGTGGTCTTGACGACGTCTCCGGTCTTGGGGGCGTGGACCATGACGCCGTCCTTCACGTAGAGGCCCACGTGGGTGGGGGCGCCGGTGCCGCCGCCGAAGAAGACGAGGTCCCCGGCGCGGAGCCGGGAGAACGGCACGCGGCGGCCCTGCCGGAACTGGTCGCCGGTGTAGTGGGTGAGCACGGCCCCGGCCTTGGACCAGGCGTGCAGGGCGAGACCCGAGCAGTCGAAGCCGCCCCGCGTCGGCCCGGTGCTCGAACCGCCGCCCCAGACGTACGGCGTGCCGAGGTGGCGGAGCGCGGCGGCCACCGCGATCCGGCCGGGTGAGGGGCGGCCCGGCCGCGTGCGCTCCTCCGCGTCCCGCCGGCCGGGGCGGGGGCCGGACCCCGGGCGTGCGGGCCCGGGGTCCGGCCGCGGCCCCGCCCCGGGGCCCGCAGGCGGCTGCGCGGGTCCCGCCGCGCCCTCCGCTCCCGGCCGGGGCGCCGGGTGGGGCGTGCGGGCGCCGCCGGGAGGCTCCTCCGGCCGCAAGCCGCCGTTTCGCGGTCGTCCCGTCCCGCAGCCCGTGACGATCAGGGTGTGCACGCTCTCGGGGATCCAGCGCCAGAGGTGCTCCGGCAACCGGGCGAGCACCCACGAGCAGGATCGATGCGCCTGGGCGGCGCGGGCCCCGTCCGGAAGGGTCAGGGCGCGGGCCCCGTCCGGGGCCGCCGTGGCGAGGACGGCTGCTGCGACGAAGACGGTGATCACTTTTGGGCCTCCCGGGCTCGGCGGATGATCGAGGCCTCAGGATCGGCGGAACGGGGCGACCGGCGCGGAGCCGAGTCCGGTTCTGGGGAAAACCTGTCGCCTGTGGACAACTCCCCGTACACATCCGGAGAAACCCGCGCGTGATCGACGCCGAAGAGTTAGCTTGGCGGCCGTGGGAGAGCTTCTGGGCAAGGTTCTGGTGGTGGATGACGACGAGATCATCCGGCAGCTCATCGCGGTCAACCTGACCCTGGAGGGGTTCCAGGTGGAGACCGCCTTCGACGGGCAGAACTGCCTGGACCGGGTGCTGGACGTGCAACCCGACGTGATCACCCTCGACGTCATGATGCCCCGGATGGACGGCTGGATGACGGCCAGCCGGCTGCGGAGCGACGACAGCACCAGCCACATCAAGGTCGTCCTGATCAGCGCCCGCGCGCAGGAGGACGACAAGCGGCGCGGGCTCGGCATCGGGGCGGACGCCTACCTCACCAAGCCGTTCGACCCGGCCGAGCTCATCCAGGTCGTCCGCGACCTCGCGGTCTCGGCCCGCACGGGCGTCTCGGAGCCGGCCCGCACCGGCGTCTCAGAGCAGCCCTTCCCTGCGGGCGACGGCGGCGGCCTGGGTCCGTGAGGAGACGCCGAGCTTGCCCAGGATGTTGGAGACGTGCACGCTCACCGTCTTCTGCGCGATGAACAGCCGCTCGCCGATCTCGCGGTTGGGCAGCCCCTCGGCCACCAGCGCGAGCACCTCCTGCTCGCGGCCGGTCAGCAGCCCCGGCTGGGCCGCCGTGAACCGCGCCCGGCGTCCCAGCTCCGCCAGCGCCTCGCCCAGCGGCCTGGCCCCCAGTGACCCGGCGGTCTCGACAGCCCGCTCCCACTCCCGCCTCGCGCCCTCGCGGTCCCCGTCCGCCAGCAGCGCCTCGGCCAGCCGCCAGCGCGAGCGCGCCACCTCGTAGACGAAGCCGAAGTCGAACGCCTCCACCACCGCGCGCCAGGCATCGGTGCCGGAACGGCCGTGGGCGCGGTGCCACTCGGCCTCCGCCCGTGCCAGCCAGGCCATCCCCTCGGGTCCCATCGGCCCCCGGATGCCCGAGCCCGGACCGACGACGGTGGGCACCCTGGCCCGTTCCAGCATCGCGTCGGCTTCGGCGGCGCGCCCCAGGTCCGCCAGCGCCCACAGGCCGGTCGCGCCGAGCCGGACGACGCCGGGATCGTGCGGGTAGAGCGCGTCGAGGGCCGCGTGGACGTGGCCGAGCGCACCCTCGGGGTCACCGTGCCAGAGCGCGTGCTCGGCGGCCAGGCCGTGCCCCATGTAGGAGACGAGCACGTCGTCGGACCAGAAGGGCTCCATCCAGGAGAGGCGCTCCTCCACGGCGGGCAGGCCCCGGGCCACCTCGACGAAGAGCGCGAAGGACGAGAGCGTGGCCTCGGCCGACGTGCCCGCGCGGATGCCGAACCCGGCGGCGACCTTCTCCGCCGCGTCCCACTCCCCCGCCACGTAGTGGATCAGGAGGCGGAGGAAGCGCAGGTCGGTGCCGAAGGTGCTCCAGTCGAGGCCGGTCTCGTGCGCCAGCCGCAGTCCCCGGTCCACGGTGACGGAGGCCTCGGCCAGGTCGCCGCTCTCGTACTGGACCCGGGCGTACTGGAAGATCGCCCGCAGGTCGATGGCCAGGTCGCCGGAGCGCTCCGCGGCGGCGCAGCCGAGCAGCTCCTTGGCCCTGGGAATGTCGGCGGCGAGTGCGGCCAGGGATCCCAGGGTGATCAGCGCGCTGGTCTCCGCGTCGGTGGCGCCGCTGGCGCGGGCGGTCTCCAGCGCGCGGACGGCGAGCGCCTCCACCTCGTCGTGCCGCTCGGTCCAGTAGAGCGCGCGGGCGTAGGTCGCCAGGGCGCGGGCGAGCACGGGCGGTTCGTCCGCCGCCTCGACGGCCGCCTGGGCGGCGGCGATCGCCCCCTCCTCGTCGTCGGCGTCGATGAGGCAGTAGGCCAGCCGCTCGTTCACCTCGGCCGAGGCGGGCAGCCTCCGGAGCTGGGCGACGGCCCGGTGGTTGTCGCCGCTGTCGGCCGCCGCGGCGGCGCTGCGCATGGCGAGGCGGCCGTGGTCGCTCCCGGCGAGCCGCTCGGCGTCGGCGACGCGGTCCCAGAGTCCGAGGGCCTGCTCGAAGTGGCGGTGGGCCTCGGCGGGGGCGCCGAGGCGCTCGGCCCGGCGGCCGGCCTCCACCGAGGCCGCCAGGGCCCCGGCGAGGTCGTGGCCGGCCAGGTAGTGGTGGGCGAGCTCGGCGGCGGCGCCCTCCCGTGCGGTCAGCAGCCGGGCGAACTCGGCGTGCAGGCGGGTCCGCTCGCCGGGGAGCAGGTCGGTGTAGACGGCCTCCTGGAGCAGGGCGTGCCGGAAGGTGTAGCCGTCACCGGAGGGGCGCAGGAGCCCGCGGGAGACGATCTCCCTCATGGACTCCTCGAAGTCCAGGTCGTCCAGGCCGGAGGCCTCCTGGAGCAGGTCGTGGGCGACCTTCCGCCCGGCGACGGCCGCGCCGCGCAGCACCCTCTGGGCGGAGTCGGAGAGCAGCTCGGCGCGGGAGAGCAGCAGGTCGGCCAGGCCGTCGGGCATCGAGCAGCCGCCGAGCGCGGCCTCCAGCAGTTCCTCGGCGTAGAACGGGTTGCCCTCGGCGCGCCCGACCACCTGGTCGATCACCCGGGCGTCGGTGCCGCCGAGCACGGCGACGTAGTCGGTCATCTCACCGCGGTCGAGCGGGCCCAGTTCGACGGAGGTCACCGAGGGCAGCCGCTTGAGCTCGGCGAGGACCCGGCGGAGCGGGTGGCGGCGGTGGAGGTCGTCGGTCCGGTAGGTGCCGACCACGCAGACGTGCTCGCCCTGGAGCATCCGGCTGAGGAAGACCACCAGGTCGCGGGTGGACTGGTCGGCCCAGTGCAGGTCCTCCAGGATCAGCAGCACCGGCCGGACGGCCAGGAAGCCGAGCATCGAGCCGAACAGCTGCTGCTGGGTGAGGCCGGAGGCGCTCTCCGGCCCGCCGTCGGCGCTGCCGGGCAGCAGCCTGCCGAGGACCGGGCGCGCGTCGAGTGCGGCGCGCAGCTCGCCCTCCGCGCCGCGCAGGGCGTCGGCCAGCGGGAGGTACGGCAGCGCGTCGCCGAGTTCGGCGCACTGCCCGGTGAGTACGGCGAAGCCGGCCTCCCTGGCCCGCTCGGCCAGCTCCGTGACCAGCCGGGTCTTGCCGATGCCCGCGTCGCCGCCCACGAGGGCGACCCCGGCCGTCCCCCCTGCCGCGGAGTCCAGCACGGCGACCAGGCGATCGAGTTCCAGCAACCGCCCGACCAGAGTGCTCTGCACCTTCTGTGACCCCACGTCGGCGAGTATGCCATGGACCACCGACGACGAACCGGTACAAATAACCATAGACCTGCAACGACGCCCCGCACCGCCCTTCCCGCGGGTCCGACCGGCCTCCCGGACGGCCCCCGGATCGGCCCTCCGGAGCGCTTCCGGATTGGCCCTCCGGAGCGCCTCCGGATTGGCCTTCGCCCCGGGGACCGGAGTCCTCCTATGGTCGGAGGCATGGTCTCGATGTCCACTTTCCTGGTGTTCTCTGTGGCGTCCCTGGCGCTGGTCCTGGTTCCCGGTCCCAACCACCTCTACATCGCCGCCCGCGGCATCGCCCAGGGCCGGGCCGCGGCGATGGCGAGCGCGTTCGGGGTGGAGACCGGGACACTGCTGCACATCGCCGCGGCGGCGGCCGGGCTCTCCTACGTGGTCGCCCGGTCGGCGACCCTGTTCAACCTGATCAAATGGGCGGGAGTCGCGTATCTGGTCTATCTGGGCGTCCGGGCGCTGACCAGCAGGCAGGATCCGGGCATCCGGGAGGCCGAGCCGCAACCGCTGCGCGCGATCTTCCTCGAAGGGGTCGTCGTCAACGTCCTGAACCCCAAGGTGATCCTGTTCTTCCTGGCGTTCCTGCCCCAGTTCGTGGAGCCGGAGGCCGGGGCGGTGCCGCTGCAGATCGTCATCCTGGGCGGAACGCTGCTGCTCCTGGGCCTGGTCTCCGACATGGTCTACGCCGCGGGCGCGGGCGCGCTCGGCAGGCGGCTGCGGGACAGGGCCAGGCAGCTCGGATTCTTCAGCGGCCTCGTCTACCTGGGCCTCGGTGTGGCGACCGCGCTCTCCGGCCGCTCCGCCTGATCGCCGGCCGCGCCTCCCGTCCGCCCCGCCGGGGCACCCGCACCCGCCCCGGGTCCGCGCCGGGCGGCGCTCCCCGCTCCCGGACCGTCCACCTGGTCGCACAGGTCGCCCACCAGGCGGGCCAGCACGCCGGGGGCGGCCAGCATCCCCAGGTGCCCGCGCCCGGGGGCCAGGATCAGCCGGCCGTCCCGGCAGGCGCGCAGGAAGGCGCGCTCGTCGGCGCGGAACGGGTCGCGGGCGCCGTTGACCAGCCACACCCGCCCCGGATAGGCCGCCAGCGCCGCGAGCTGGCCGTGCCCGGCGACGGCCTCGACGGCCTGGGGCATCACCTCGCAGGACAGTCCTCCCGCCACCATGGCCTCTCCCGCCGGGCCGGGCAGGGCGCGGCGCAGGCCGTACGAGCTGAGCCGGTCGGCGAGGGGCGGATTCCGGGCCGCCAGTGAGGCGATGAAGCGATATATCCCGGCATAGCGGTCGGGTAGTGCCGTGCATCCCATCGCGACCAGCCCGGCCACCTTCCCGGGGAACCGCTCGGCCGCCGCGATCCCGACGTATCCGCCGAGCGAGAGCCCGGCCACGAACGCCCGCCCGCCGGCCCCGTCGATCGCCCCGGCCACCGCCGAGACCGCCGCGTCCATCGTGAACGGCTCCCCCCGCCCGGCCCCGTGCCCCGGCAGGTCCACGGCGATGGACGGCCTGTCCAGACGTGACATGACCGGGCCCCACATGGTCGCGCTGACCCGGATCCCGTGGACGAAGACGATCGGCAGCATGACGGCCTCCTGACCGAAGAGTGCAACGCACCGTTGCGTTGCAATATACGCTACCCTGATCACCATGGCACCGCGCAAGCAGCAGGACATCTTCCGGGCGACCCTCGGTCTGCTCGCCGAGAAGGGCTACGAGGGCCTGACCGTCGAAGGGGTCGCCGAGCGGTCGGGGGTCAACAAGACCACGATCTACCGGTGGTGGCCCTCCAAGGCCGCGCTGCTGGCCGCCGCGCTGGTCGAGGCCGACGTGCTGGCCGTGGAGCCCCCGGACACCGGGAGTCTCAGGGGTGATCTGGAGTCCCTGGTCCGGGGGATCGCCGCGCTGCTCACCCGGGCCCCGGCGGCGGACGTCGCGGTGGCCGCGCTCGGCGCCGCCGCCCACCACCCCGAGCTCGCCGGGGCCGCCCGGCGCTTCTTCGCCGACCGGCTCGCCCGCGAGGAGCAGGTCTTCGAGCGGGCCAGGCGGCGCGGGGAGCTCCGCGAGGACGCCGACCCCATGCTGATCATGGACCTGCTGGGGGGCGCGGTGTGGTTGCGGACGGTCTTCCGCGGCCTCCCCCTCGACGACGGCTTCGCCGCCGAGGCGGTCCGGGCCGTCCTGGACGGCGCGGCCGAAGCACCGTGAGGCCCGGGCATCCGCGGCGCCCCGGGCGCCGGGGCCCGGCCGGGGTCAGCCCGGCAGCGCGCCCGGGATCCGGTCGAGGATCGGGTACGGCATGAGCCCGTAGGCGTAGAAGTCGACCGCGTCCGCCCCGGCGGCCCGGACGGCGCGGACCTTGGCGGCGAGCCGGTCGGCCGAGTCGGTGTCGGGCGGCCCCGGACGGAGCACGACCCGCAGTTCCCTGTCCTTGCCCGTCGAGCGGCGGTAGGCGCCCACGTCGTCGGCGACCCGTGCCGCGTCACGGGCGTAGGCGAGGACGCCCAGCGAGGGCACCAGGTCGCCGAGGGCGACCAGGTCCACGCCGGCCTGCCAGGAGTCGTGCGCGGCCAGGATCGGCGAGGGCAGCCCGTCGGCGTAGCCCTTCACCGCGCCGGTGCCGTCCAGGAAGACCAGCCGGGACCCCTCCCGCTCGACGGCCGCGGCGGTCTCGGAGACCAGGGACGTCACCGTCTCGGAACGGGCCCGCGCGTAGGCGACCACCTCCGGCCCGGCGTAGGCGGTCAGCGCCGCCCGGGTCACCTCGCCCTGGGCGGGCGGGTCCCCGTCCAGCACGCCGCCCACCACCCTGGCGCACTCCTGGCGCGCCGTCTTGGCGTCGACGCCGAGGTCGACGGCCCGGCCCATGCAGTGCTCGCAGAAGCAGAGCCCGATCAGGAACAGGTCCATCGGGCCGAGCGGGACGAAGCTCCGCTCGTGGTGGTAGCCGTGCCCGAAGGTGCCGAAGTGCAGCCCCTCGGCGACCACGCTGTCGACGCCCTGCCTGGCCACGGCCCGCGCCAGCGCGACCGCGTAGAGGCGGACGTCGGGGTGGGCGGGGCACAGGTCGGCGAGCGAGCCCCGGTCGCCGAAGCAGTTGCGCACGGTCACGTCGGGGAAGGCGTCGCCGATGGTGACGCTGTGCAGGAAGACGGTCCAGCCGTGCAGCTTGAGCCCCCGCTCGGCGGTGGCCCGGCGGAGCGCGGCCAGCGGCTCCTCCCCGGCTCCCGGCTGCACGGGCGGGACCAGGCGGAGCCCGCCGAACAGGTCCTCGGGCGGGGCGAAGTGCACCCCGTCCCTGCGGATCGTCACCCGGGACGAGCCGTGCGGGGTGACGTCGCGGGTGCGGTGGTAGGCGGCGGCCACGGTCACGCCGGTCACGCCGTACCCGGCGACGCGGTCGAGGACCGCGTCCGGTCCCTCGCCCCGCACGTCCTCGACGTAGACGTACACCGAGCTGTCCAAGCCGCCGTCCTCCCCCGCTGTCGGTCAGACTCTAACGTCCCTTGTACGCCACGAAGTCGATCTCGACCAGGATGTCCATCAGGTCGGAGCCGACGGTCGTGCGGACCGGGTAGGGCGTGGTGAAGTAGGACTTGTAGACCTCGTTGTAGGCCGCGAAGTCGCGCTTGAGGTGCTGCAGGTGCACCGTCGACTTCACCACGTCGTCGAAGCCCAGCCCGTGCGCGGCGAGGATCGCGCCGAGGTTGCGCATCGTCTGGTGGGTCTGCTCGGCCACGTCGGCGCCGACGACCTCGCCGGTCGCGGGGTCCAGCGGGCCCATGCCCGAGGTGTAGACGAAGTCGCCGATCACGACGCCCTGGGAGTAGGCCCCGACCGGCGCGGCGCCGTCGTCGGTCCGCAGCTCAACCTTGCCGCTCATCTGTCCGTCCTTAGCTAGAAAAACGTGGTGATCAGGTCCACGACGGTGTAGTCGTCGTCCACCACCGGCATGGCCCGCCACTTGTCGAAGGCGGTGCACGGGTGGGAGATCCCGAACGACACCAGGTCACCCGGCCGCACCGGGGAGTCCGGCGCGAGCCGCAGGACCGCGTGCTGGTCCTGGACCTTGAGAACGGTAGCGCCCCCGACGACGCCGCGCGGAACCGGCAGCCCCTCGTCGAAGGGGGCGTCCCGCTTGCCGAACCCGACGACGGCCAGGCCGGGCTCGGGCACGGACAGCACGTGCGCCCAGATCTCCAGCGCCGGGCGGAGCTCCCCCTCGATCCGGGTGTACGGCGTGCGCTCGCGGTAGTAGCCGTCGTCGTGGGAGACGTAGGCGCCGCTGCGCAGCATGACCACGGCCTGGCAGGCGGCCAGCTCGCGGCCGATCACGTCGAACCACTGGCTGCCGCCCACCGACAGGACCGGATTCCGCACCCGCAGGTGCTCCACGGCCTCCATCAGCCGGTGCAGGTATCTCCGGACCTCGCCGGCGGACTTCAGCGAGCCCTCGTACCCGGCCACGCCCGCGAGCTCCACCCCGGGCGCGGCCTGGGCCGCGGCGGCGACCTCCAGGAGGTCCTCCAGGCTGCGGCTCCCGGCCCGCCCGCCCTCGTGCCCGAGCTCGGCCAGCACCCGGAACGGCCGGGGCCCGGCGTGCTTCGCCAGCGCCTCGACCCCGGCCGCCGAGTCGACGAAGCAGAGGAACTCGAACGACGGGTCCCCGGCGAGCCGGGCCGCGAAGGCGTCCAGCGCGGCGGGATCGAAGATCTGGTTGGCGAGCAGGATCCGGGAGACGCCGAACTCGCACAGGGTCAGCGCCTGGCTGGGGGTGGCGGCGGTGAGCCCCCAGGCCCCCGCCTCCAGCTGGGCCCGGACGATCTCGGGCGACATGGTCGTCTTGGCGTGCGGGACGAGCGTCAGCCCGTACTCGCGCGCGAAGGCCGCGAGCGTGGCGATGTTGTGCCGCAGCGCGCTTTGGTGCGCGACCATCACCGGGAAGGTGAACGCCCCGCCGAACAGCGACTCGCCGACGACCCTGCCGGGATCCATGATCCCCTTCACTGCGCCCCTCCGTCCGCCCGGCGGCCGTCGCCGGACTCCCTGCGAGGGACCCTATCCCCAGGGGCGGACGCGCTCCCGCCGGCACGGCTCCCGCCCCCGCGGGGAACCGTGCCGGCGCCCGGCCTCCCGCGGAGGGCGGGCCGGTCCGGCCGCCGGTCGCGGTCCGGGGCGGGCCGTCAGTCCTGGTCGGGGATGAGATCGTCGCGGAACGACTCTCCCGAGCAGGGGTCCCCCTCCCCGGCGAGCCGCCCGGCGAGCAGTTCCCTGGCCTGCTGCCTGGCCAGGTTCCAGCCGTTCCACGGGTCGGGGCGGTCGAGCCGGTTGGCCTGGACCACCTCCCGGAGCACGCAGCTGCGGGTCGGCTCGGGCAGCCGGTCCAGCGCGGGCACGGCCTCCGCCCCGAGGTCGCCCAGGTACGCCTGGTCGAGCCGGTCCACGCCCCGGACGCTGAGCTGGGACTCGGCGACCCGCAGGTCCGGGTTCCATACGGCGAAGGCCAGCAGGCCGGCCCCCGTCATCACGACCACGCTCCTCGGCAGCCACCCGGCGGTGCGCCGGGTGAGCCGTACCCCGCCCGCGACGAGGACCAGCGCGAAGATCCCGCCCAGCCACCAGATGGCCGCCCCCACCGACGCGCGGAGCCGGGTGTAGCCGTAGGCGTCGACGTACAGGTCGAGCCGGTACATGGCGGAGACCAGGATCACCACCGTCAGCGCGCACAGCAGGCCGAGCAGCCCGGCCATCAGCCACCGGTCGCGCCCGTGGAGCTCGACCGCTCCCGAGGCGAGGGCCACGATCGCCAGCACGAACACGCTGACGACGACGAGCTGGAAGAAGCCCGAGCGGGCGTACTCGGCGTAGGTGAGGTCGGTGGCCGCCACCAGCCAGCGGGCGCTGCCGAACAGCGCCGTCAGCTGCATCGCCACGAACGTGACGAACAGCAGGTTGAGGGCGACCAGCGGGGTCAGCCAGAGGCCGCGGCCGACCCGCAGCCGCAGGTCCGGCCCCTTGGGCTCGGCGACCGGCCGCAGGCCGACCAGCACGGCCGAGGCGGCGACGACCGCGAACACCGCGAAGGTCAGGATCCGCAGCGGCAGGGACTCCGCCCAGTCCTGGCCGGTGAACACCCGCTCCACGGCCTTGGCGAACACCGCGTCGGCCGAGGCGAACAGCGCACCGAAGATCGCGACCAGGACCACGGTCAGCCCGGCCCCGGCCAGCGTGGGAACCAGCCGGCGGCGGACCGGCATCCCCTTCAGCGGCGCGGCCAGGAACCACGGCACCGGCAGCAGGCCGAGCAGCACCGAGGCCCCGCCCCTGAGCACCCCGAGCCAGCCGCTCCCGGCCCCCGACAGGGCGAGCGCGGCCATCAGGAACCCGGCCAGCAGGAGCAGTCCGACGAGCCAGTCGGCGTCCCTGAAGACCGCGACCACGACCAGCCCGTACGCGATCGCCCCCATCGCGGCCGACCAGAGGGTGAGCCGCCTGCGTACGGCCGGCAGCGCCGCCGCCCCCATGGCCGCCGCCACCAGGACGAACCCCAGCCCCACCGAGCTGTACGGCAGGACGACCGCCGCGAGCAGGCCCACGGCCGCGCAGACCGCGAGCAGCCACTTCGGGGTGTCCGGGAGTTCCGGCCGGGGGAACACCGACGGCGCCACGTACCCTCCCGGCGGCCCTTCGTGCCCCTGGTATCCCCGGGGTCCCTCATATCCCCGATGCCCCTCGTGTCCCGGATGACCCGCCGGCGCACTGCGGTGCGCCGGCGGCATCCGGTACCGGTACGCCTCCCCGGGCTCCCCCGGAGAGGCGCCGTCCCGCACCGGGCCGCTCCCCGCCGCGCGCGTCCCGCCGGAGAACGGTGGCCTGTCCGCCGCGCCCGCGCCTTCCGGCCCGGGACCCGGGGGCCGCTTCTCCGGCCCCGGCACGGAGGGACGCGGCGGGACGGGCGCCGCCGTGCCGTGCCCGGCCGGCTGGTGGCCGCTCCAGATCCCGCTGGGCGGCGTGGTGGCCCCGATGACGGTGCCGATGAACGCCCCGACCGCCGGGGCGAGGACGCCCAGGGCGAGGCCCAGCCTGAGCTCCACGGCCCCCACCGCGAGACCGAGGAGCACGCCGACGCACAGGCCGACGAACCCTCCGATGAAGAGCCCGGCGACGGCCCCCCACCAGCTCCGGACCGGCTGCCCGTGCCCGGCGTCCGGCGCGGGCCGCGTGAGCACCGGGGCGAACGGCTCGGCGGGCGCGGGACCCGGGGCGGGGCCCGCGGGGAGCGAGGACGCGGAGGAGGCGAGCGCGGAGAGCGCCGCGAGCGCGGAGAGGGTCTCCGCGGAGGACCCGGGGGAATCCTGATCGCCGGGGCGGTCCTCCTGCTCGGCGGCGGGGTCCGCAGGGGCCGGGGCTCCGGAGGCCGCGGGGGAGCCGTCGGAGGCCGGGGACCCGGACGGGTCCGCGGGGGCCTCGGCCTGCGGAGCCGCGGGATCCGCGGGTCGGGAGGCGGTGGCGTCCGCGGGGGTCTCCGAACCCGTGGAGACCTCGGGGCCGGAGGGGGTGAGGGGGTCCGCGGGCGGTACGGGCGGATCCTCGGGAGGCTGGGTGTCCATCGTGATCCTTTCGGGGAGGTCGACCGCGATGCGGCAGCCGACGCCGTCTTCGACACGGATGGAGCCGCCGTGGAGCTCGACGATCTCCTTGGTGATGGCGAGGCCGAGCCCGGCGCCCCCGCTGTCGGCCGCGCGGCCCGCGTCCAGGCGGGAGAAGCGCTCGAACGCCCTGGCCCGGTCCTCCGCCGGGATGCCGGGCCCCTGGTCGGTCACGCGCAGTCGCACGCCCTCGCCCCCGGCCTCGGCCGCGAGCACCACGACCCCGCCCTCCGGGCTGTGCCGTACCGCGTTGTCGAGCAGGTTGGCCAGCACCTGGGCCAGCAGGTCGGCGTCGGCGCGGACGCTCAGCCCGGCGGGCACCTCGCAGCGGGCCGCCACCCCGTCCCTGGCGAGCACCGCCTCGCGCAGCGCCTGCTCGCAGAGCGGGCCGAGCTCGACGGTCTCCGGCTCGATCAGGCGGGCCCCGGACTCCAGCCGGGACAGGTCGAGCAACTGGGCGACGAGCCGGCCGAGCCGCTCGGTCTGGGCCAGCGCCGTCCCGAGCGTCACCGGGTCGGGTTCGGAGACCCCGTCCACCACGTTTTCCAGCACCGCGCGGAGTGCGGTGATCGGTGTGCGGAGCTCGTGGCTGACATTGGCGACCAGTTCCCGGCGCTGCCGGTCCACCTCGCCCAGGTCGGCGGCCATCGCGTTGAAGGCGCGGGCGAGCTCGCCGACCTCGTCGCGGGAGGTGGCCGTGACCCGCAGGCCGTACCGGCCCTTGGCGATGGTCTGCGCGGCGGCGGCCATCTCACGCAGCGGCTTGGTCATGCCCCGGGCGAGGAGCTGCACCATGACCAGCGCGAGCGCCACCGCCACCGCGACGCGCACATCCCTGGTGTAGCCGGCGTTGATGCCGACCTCGTTGACGACGAACGCCACCACCACGGCCAGCAGGATGACGAGGCCGATCTTGATCTTGATCCGGCCCAGGAAGTCGAGAGGTCTCAATTGTCTGCGCATCTCACTGTTCGAGTGGCGGGGAGGGGGATCGGTTCGCCCCGGTGCCGCCGGGACGCGCGGACCTCCTGCCGGGGAGCGCGGGACGGCCCGGCGGCACGGTCACGGTGCGGTCGCTGTCGATGGTCGCTGTCGATGGTCGCTGTCGATGGTCACCTCCGGCGGTCACCGCCGGACGAGGGCGTAGCCGACCCCGTGGACCGTGCGGACGACCCCGGAGCCGAGCTTGCGGCGCAGTGCCCGCACATGGCTGTCGACCGTCCTGGTGGCCGCGGCCTCGGAGAAGCCCCAGACGTCGGAGAGCAGCCTCTCCCGCTCGAACACCTGCCCCGGCCGCTCCGCCAGCCGGTGCAGCAGGTCGAACTCGGTCCGGGTGAGCTGGACCTCCGCGCCCCGCACGTAGACCCGGCGCTCGGCGGTGTCGATCTCGACCTCCCCCACCCGCAGGACCGTGTCGTCCACGGCCAGCTGGGAGGCGCGCTCCACCCGGCGCAGCAGCGCGTGCACCCGGGCGACGAGCTCGCGCATGCTGAACGGCTTGGTCATGTAGTCGTCGGCGCCGACCCCGAGCCCCACGAGCAGGTCGGTCTCCTCCCCGAGCGCGGTGAGCATGAGCACCGGAACCGGCCGGGCCGCCTGCATGCGGCGGCAGACCTCCAGTCCGTCGAGGCCGGGGAGCAGGCGGTCGAGGACCACCACGTCGGGCTCGGCCTTCGCGTACGCCGCGAGCGCCTCCTCCCCGTCCCCGGCGACGCGCACGTCGAAGCCCTCCGCGACGAGCCGGTTCCGTACGGCCCGCGCGATCGTCTCGTCGTCCTCGACCACGAGGACGCGTCGTTGCTGGGGAGTCGCCATGCCGCGAGCTTAGGACCGGTCTGTGCAGACGGCTTGCACGGAATTGTGAAGATTCCGCGCAGGCCGTCCGCGGTGGCCGCCCGTCGGGCACCGGACAGGACCCCGGGACCGGATCCCGCCGGAGCCGCCCGGCCGCGTCCCGTCAGGCGAGGATCATCCGGCGGCCGACGACCCGGTAGCCGAGCCGGGCGAACGAGGCCGCCATCGGCGCGTTGCCGACGTCGGTGTTGTCGCTGACCTGGGGCTCGCCCTCGGCGCTGAAGATGTGCAGCGCCTCGGCGGCCAGGTCGTCGGCGTAGCGGTGCCCGCGGTGGGCGGGGTCCACGCCGATGTAGCCGATCGTCGCGGAGAAGGAGTTGCGGGTGGGCATCACCATCCCGACCAGCTCGCCCGAGGCGTCGTGGGCGAACCGCCAGCGGCCGCGGCCGCCGGGGAAGTCGAGCAGCTCCTCCAGCGCCTCCCGCGCGGTCTCCTGCGGCCCCTTCTCCTGCAGGGTGCGCCGGTCCCAGTCGTCGAGGCTGCCGACCAGGATCCGGGCCAGCAGGTCCAGGATCACCGCGTCGTCGTCCGCCGGGGTGAAGGTGAGCCGGGTGGACCGGGGCGGCAGGCCGTCCTCGGGGGTCCAGCGCAGGTTCAGCCGCTCCACCCGCCGCCGGAGCCCGGCCCGCTCGGCGGCGGCGATCCGGGCCTCGGCGTCGGCCAGGGCGTCGGGCCGCTCCCGCCAGTCGGCGGGCAGGAACAGGTGGTAGTCCGGGCGGTCGCCGGAGGGAGAGGAGTAGTCGGGCGTGACCAGGGCGGCGTAGGCGGCCCTGAGCAGGGCCGCGCCCGCCTCGATCCCGTCGGGACCGGCGCCCGGGTCGAACAGGTCGAGGCTGAACGGGTGCGCGTGGTCCGGCGGTCCCCAGAATCCGGCCCGGGCGACCACCTCGTCGCCGCGCAGGGCGACCCAGAGCCGGTCGTGCCGGTAGCCGAGCTTCTCGAAGGGGAGGCTGCGGGCGCCCACGCCGGAGGTCGGCGGGGTGGCGTAGCTGTGGAACAGGTCGAGCTCGCCCGCTTCGATGGGGCGGAAAACCAGATCGGACAAGAAGAACTCCGTAAGAGCGGGTGCGCTCTCCGGTCTCAGGCGGTCTGCCGCCCGGCGTGGGAGCGCGTCATCAGGGTGGACATCTTGCTCCTCACCTCCTCGTGCCTCGAAGGGGGCACCAGGCTACCGATCACGGACTCCGGCTTCAAGGGAGTACCGCGGGGAGGCGGCCGCACCAGGGAACCTCCATGAACTGACAAAGGCCTTTCCATTGGTCCATATCCTGCTAAGTGACTATCTTTCTGTGCGCGACACGACGGCGAACGAGGTGAGCAGGATCGACACGCAGGTGCTGGCGGGCCGCTACCGCCTGCTCAACCCGCTCGCCGAGGGCGGCATGGGCACGGTGTGGCTCGCCGCCGACGAGATGCTCCGCCGCGACGTGGCGGTCAAGGAGGTACGGCTCCCGCCGGATCTCCCCCCGCTCCAGCGGCAGGACGTCTTCGCCGCCGCGCTCCGCGAGGCCAACCTGGCCGCCCGGCTCAAGCACCCGTCGATCATCACCATCCACGACGTGGTCGTCGAGGACGACCGCCCGTGGATCGTCATGGAACTGCTCACCGGGGAGTCCCTGGAGCGGACCGTCACCGAGCGGCGCCCGCTCCCGCCGATCCAGGCGGCCCGGGTCGGCGTGGGCATCCTCAGCGCGCTGGTCGCCGCGCACGCCGCCGGAGTCCTGCACCGGGACGTCAAACCCGGCAACATCTTCCTCACCCGGACCGGCAAGGCCGTCCTCACCGACTTCGGCATCGCCGTCGCCGAGGGCGACGCCACCTCGGGGCAGACCAGCCGCCTGATCGGCTCCCCCAACTACATCGCCCCGGAGCGGCTGCGCGGCGAGCGCGGCGGCCCCTACTCCGACCTGTGGTCGCTCGGCGCCACCCTGTACTTCGCCGTCGAGGGAGTGCCCCCGCATCCGGCCGAGACTCCCATCTCGGCGCTCAGCAAGGTGCTCACCGAGCCGCCCCGGCCCCCCGGGCTCGCGGGCGCGCTGGGGCCGGTGCTGATGCGGATGCTGGACCCCCTGCCCGTGGCCCGGCCGTCCTTCGAGGAGGTCGCCGAGGCGCTCAAGGAGATCGCCCTCGACCGCCCGGCCGCCGCGTTCCCCGCGCCGGCGGACCTCCCCGGCCCGTCGCCCGCGGCCTCCACCGGGCCGGGCCGTACCTTCCCGCCGGGCCGCCCCGCCCGCCGGGACCCGGGCCCGCGCAGGGGCCGGGCGCTGCTCTGGGCCGCCGCCGAGGTGGCCGCGGTCGCCGCGGTCATCGGGGCCACCGCGGCCGTGGTCAACCTCACCGGCGACCGCCCGGCGGAGGCCGTACCGGTCAGGCTCAGCGAGAAGCCCGGCGCCTTCGCCACCCCGGTCGACCTGTGCGCGCTGCTCCCCGCGGAACGGGTCAAGCAGCTCCTGCCCGCCCTGACCGGCGCGGGAAAGCCCACCAACAAGGGCGGCTGCGAGTGGACGACCTCCGGCAAGGGGCTCTCCGTCCAGCCCGCCGGCTCGGACGGGCAGTGGGGCAAGAGCCCCCGCCAGGCCCACGAGCTCTTCGTCAACCAGCGCAACGCCGCCATCCCCAACGGCCAGATCGCCTGGAGCTGGCCGGAGATCTCGGCCGGATCCCGATCCGCCAGGAGCACCGGCCCCGTGGCGGTGCGGTCCGCGGGGGAGGAGTCGTTCGGCTACGACGTCTACGAGAACCGCAGAACCGGCAGGCTCGAACAGACCTACGTGACGCTCCGCGTGGACAATCTGGTCGTCGAGGTCGGCTACACCGTGGTGGACGGCACCAAGGACGGCCCCGCGATCCAGAGCGGCGCCCGCACGGCCGCGACCTGGGTCGCGGAGGCGTTGAACAAGCAGAAGGCGGCGGGATGAGTCAGGCAGACGCGCCCCGGCGGCAGGGCAGGCACGCCGGCCCCCCGTCCGGCCAGGAGGGCTTCGGAGCTCCCGGACCCGGCTCCTCCGGCACGGCCCCGGACGCCTCCGGCGGGGGCTCCGGCGCACCCGGAGGGGGGCACGGCGGGCAGACGTCGCTGGAGGTCCTGATCGGGCGGGACGGGCCGGTGCCGCCCGCCAGGGCCGCCGCGATCGGACTGGCGGTACTGGAGCAGCTCGGGAGACTGCACAGCTACGGGATCCTGCACAGGGACGTGCGGCCGGGCTCGGTGCTGATCGGCCCGCACGACCAGGTGCTCCTCGCGGATCCGTCGCTCAGGTCCCCCGCCTACACGGCCCCCGACGCCATCGCGAGCCCGGCCTCCGACCTGTGGGCCCTGGGCGCGACGCTCTACACCGCCGTCGAGGGGCAGCCGCCCGTTCCCGGCGCCCCGATCCGCAACGCCGGGCCGATCGCCCCGGTGCTGTTCCGGCTGCTCTCCGGTGACCCGGCGCTCCGGCCCGATCCCGCCACCCTCCGCAGGGAGCTGCTGGAGGTCTCCCGGCCCTCCCCCGCCCCGGTCCCGCCGCAGCCCGTCGCGCTCCCGCCGGGGGCGACGCCGGTCGCCTCACAGCCCGCGGCGTTCCCACCCGACGCGACGCTGGTCGCCTCACAGCCCTTCACGTCCGGGGAGGCCGCACCGCCGGACGCCCACCGGCAGACGGCGCCGTTCCGGGCTCCGGCGCCCGTATCGCAGGAAGGCCCCGCGCACCCCAGCCCCGCGCACCCCAGCCCCGCGGACCCCAGCCCCGCGGACCCCAGCCCCGCGGACCCCAGCCCCGCGGACCCCAGCCCGGCGGGTCCCGGCTCCGGGGATCCCGGCGTCACGGCTCCCGGTGTCACGGCTCCCGGTACCGCGGATGCTGCGAGTGCGGGTGCTGCGAGTGCGGGTGCTCCGGCCTCGCGGGATCTCGTCCCGCTCTCCTCGCCCGGCCTCCGGGACGCCTCCCCCCCGGGCGCACCGGTCGACTCCACCGCTCCGACCGAGCGCTCGGTGATCCGCAAGGGCGTGCTGGTGCCCCGCTCGGTCGTGGCGCTGACCGGCGTGCTGCTCGCCGGCATGGCGGTCACCATCGGCGTGCTGCTCGCCCCGGTCCTGGCCGGCTCCGGCGAGGAGGAGGCCGCCCCCGGTCCCACCGCCGGGACCGCGGCGCGCTTCGCCGCCGCACCGCGCGCCTGCGGCCTGCTCACCGACCAGCAGGCGGGCGAGGTCGTGCCCGCCTTCCGGAGCTCCGAGGTCGAGGTCGCCGAGTGCAACTGGCTCACCAGCGACTGGCGCAAGCCCAACGTCGAGAAGTACGACCTGCGGGTCCGGCTGGTCGCCCAGAAGCAGGACGCCTCGGGGATCACCCGGGCGAAGGAGTACCTGGCGGGCAAGAAGAAGGACACCGTCGACAAGGGGCGGCTCGCCACGCCCAAGCCCCTGCCGCCGCAGGACATGGCCGGCGTCGGCGACGAGGCGTTCATCTCCGCCTCGCACAGCCCGTTCAACCTCTACGGCGGGTCCTACAAGGTGACCGTGGTCGTCCGGGTCAGCAACCTGATCGCCGAGGTCGAGTACGAGCGGGGCGGCGTCAAGGGGGACCCCGACGGCAAGATCGCGGGAAACGCCGGGAAGGTCGCCCGCTGGGTCACCGAGGCCCTGAAGGACCATGGCTGACGCGCCCGTGCTTCTCCGCTCCGGTGCGGTCGTCCGCGGGGCGGCCGGCTCAGGGTCCCCGGGGACCGGGGTCCCCCACGTTGGAGGCGATTGATGGGCGACGGCGCGTTCCCCGTGCTCGCGGGCCGCTACCGGGCGGTCGAGAAGCTCGGCGAGGGCGGGATGGGCACGGTCTGGCGCGCCCGCGACGAGCTGCTCCACCGCGAGGTCGCGATCAAGGAGGTCCGGCTCGGCTCGCACCTTCCCGCGGCGCACCGCGCCGAGATGCGCGAGCGCACCCTCCGCGAGGCCAGGGCCGCCGCCCGGCTGAGCCACCCGGCGATCGTGGCGGTGCACGACGTGATCGCCCAGGACGACCGGCCCTGGATCGTGATGGACCTGGTCCGGGGGCACTCCCTGGACGAGGCGATCCGCTCCGGCGGGCCGCTCCCGCCGCAGCAGGTGGCCGCGATCGGCGCGGCCATGCTCGACGCGCTCTCCCTCGCGCACGGGCGGGGCATCATGCACCGCGACGTCAAGCCCGCCAACATCATGCTCAGCCAGGACGGCGGCGTGCTGCTGACCGACTTCGGCATCGCCACCCTCGAAGGGGACGCCCAGCTCACCTCCCCGGACGCCCTGGTCGGCTCGCCCGGCTACATCGCCCCGGAGCGGCTGCGCGGCACCGGCGACGGCCCGGCCGCGGACCTGTGGTCCCTGGGGGCGACGCTGTACGCCGCCGTCGAGGGCAGGGGGCCGTTCCACCGCGGCACGCCCGTCGCCACCCTGGGCGCGGTGCTCACCCAGGAGACCCCCTATCCCGGCCGGGCCGGCGGTCTCGCCCCGGTGCTGCTGGCCGTGCTGGCCAAGGACCCGCGCGAGCGGCCCGGCGAGACCGCGCTCCGCGCCGCCCTGCGCCAGGTCGCCCTCGGCCTGCCCGCCGGACCGCTCTCCCCTCCCGCCGAGTCGCCGGAGCGGCCGCCGCCGAGGCGGCGCCGTACCGGGCTGATCGCCGGGGCGGGACTGGCCGCGGTCGCGGCGGGGGCCGCGGCCGCGGTGCTCCTCACCATGAACGGCGCCCGGACGCCCGACCCGGCCCCCACCGGCCCCGACCCGCGGGCGGGACGCTTCCCCGCCGCGCCCGAGCTGTGCTCCCTGCTGACCGACGAGCAGGCCCGGAGCCTCGTCCCCGGCGCCTCTCCGGCCCCGATGCCGGCCAACCACCAGCTCGAACTGGAGGCTTCCTGCCTCTGGGAGGGCGCCGACGGCGCCCCGCAGATCCGCGTCTCCCTGACCGCGCACGCCCCCGTCCGGGGGAAGACCGGTCCCGAGGTCGCGCACGAGTTCTTCGCCGCCGAACGCGGCAGGACCGAAGCCGACGCCGGGAGCGGCGCGTTCGGTTCGGCCGGCCCGCCCAGGGACGTCGCAGGCGTCGGCGACGAGGCGTTCGCCTACGAGGTGAACGCCGTGGACTCCATCTCCTCCGGCACCGTCCGCTTCCGCTCCAGCAACCTGCTGGTCACGGTGGATCTCTCGGTGGAGAAAAAGCCGCCCACCGCCGCCCTGCGCCGGGGCGCCCTGCGCGCCGCGAAGCTCGTCGCCCGGGGACTGGAGCGGCGAGGTTGACTCCCTCCCCACCTCTGAAGGCGGGGTCTCCACGCTTCGAGGGGATTCGATGAGCGATCCGAGCCTGCTCGCCGGGCGCTACCGCCTGCTGGAGCGCCGCGACCACACCGGCGCGAGCTGGCGCGCCCGCGACGAGGCCCTCCACCGCGACGTCACGATCTCCGAGGTACGGCTCCCGCCTCCGGGCCCGCACCGCGACTGGCTGATGGGTCAGATCCGCGCGGCGGCCGACCTCCGGCACCCCGGCGTCGTCGCGCTGCACGACGTGATCACGGCTCCGGACCGGGTCTGGCTGGTCCTGGAGGCCGCGGAGGGGCGCTCGCTGATGCAGACCGTCCGCGCCGAGGGCCCGCTGCCCACCGCGCGGGCGGCCGAGGTCGGCCTGAAGGTCCTGGACGCCCTGACCGCCGCCCAGGAGCGCGGCCTGCGCCTCACCGCGACCCCGGACAGCATCCTGCTCGCCCCGGACGGCCGCGTCGTCCTGACCGGCGTCGCCGCCCCGGCCCCCGCCGACGACCTGCGCACCCTCGGCGCCGCCCTGTTCACCGCGGTCGAGGGCCGCCTGCCGGGGACCGGTTCCAGCGTCCGCACGGCCGACGGCACCCCGCTGGCCTCCCCGGAGACCGGCTCCACCGGCTCCGGCCCCCTGGCCCCGCTCCTCGACGGCCTGCTCGCGGAGAACCCGGCCCACCGCCCCGACGCCACCTCCGTCCGCCTGGCCCTGGAGGGCCTCTCCCCCCGCCCGGCCCCCTCCCGCCGCAGGCCCCTCCTCGTCGGCGCCTCCGCCGCGGCCGTCGCCGTCGTCCTCCTGACCGGCGTCCTGGTCTGGCTCCGGCCCGGCTCCACCGGCTCCACCGGTCCCACCGCCGCCCCCGTCACGCTCCCCGCGTCCTTCGCCGAGCTGCCCGATCCCTGCTCCCTCATCTCGGAAGAGCAGAGGACCGAGCTGCAACTGGCGTCCACCCCGTCCGAGCACAGCAAGAAGAAGTGCAAATGGCTCTGGACCTCCGGCGTTCCCCAGAACCTCGTCTACACGCTCGAACTCGACGCCTTCCGCCTCTCCTCGGAGAAGGTCGCGAAAGAGAACTACATCCGGTTCCGGGAACAGACCGCCGAGCGCACCACCTCCGGCCAGGGGCTCCCGCTCACCGTCGTACGGCCTCCGGAGGCGGTTCCCGGAATCGGCGACGAGGCCTTCACCGGAGAGGTCACGAACGGGCTCACCTACCTCACCACGGTGACCTTCCGTGCGCGCAACGCGGTGATCGTCGTGCAGTACTCGCGCAACGGCTCCGAAGACCCCGGCGGCACGACCCGGGACGGCGGGCTCAAGATCGCTCGATGGATCCTCGACGTCCTCAGCCGGCAGGGCTGAGCGGCCGGAGGGAACGCCGCCCTCCGGACCGCCGGCGACCTCGCGAAAGCTGAGATATATCTCGAATGGAACCGGGGCGGTGGGCCCGTACGTTGGATGGACGACGCAGAATGGCAGCAGGCGGGGCGCGGGCTCCGCGTTCGGAGGATGTCGAGAATGTCACCCGTTCAGAAGTACGCGGTCGGGGCCGGGGCGGCCGTCCTGCTCACCTGGATCTTCCTGCCGAACTGGATCGCGATGCTGGTCTTCCTGGGCGTCGTCGCCGCCCCGGTCGTCGGCTACCTGATGCTCGACCCGTCCCAGCGCCAGCGGCTCAAGCGCGTGCGCAGGCGCGGTATCGGCCGCTGACCGGCCGCACGGCCTCCCCGGCCGCGGCGGGGGCCCGCTCCGGCGGGCGCGCTCCCCTCGCGGCGGGGAGCCTGCGCGGGCTCCGGCCCGTGCGGCGGGCCCGGCCCGTACGGCGACGCAGGCCGTACGGGCCGGACCCGGGCGGCGCGGTCCTCAGGCCGCCGCGGCGGCGAGCTCGCTCTCGACCCGCTGGGTGACCTTGCGCTCGAACACGAACGAGAGCAGCGGCACGGTGCCCGCGAGCATCACGCCCAGGATGTACTGCCACGACCAGCGGGCCTTCATGCCCAGGTTCATGGTCGCCACCAGGTAGAGCATGTAGAGGAAGCCGTGGATCGGGGAGACGATCTTCGACGGGCCTTCGATGCCGAAGCCGTAGCGGAGCACGATGCACACGGTCAGGACCAGCAGCATCACGCCGACGACGTAGGCCAGGACTCGGAAGGGCTTGAGGGCGGATTCCACGGTTGTCTACCTCGGTCTGGGGTTCGGACGGTCAACGATATGCGGAGTCAGACGGCGGCCGGTCTGGACTCGGGGTCGGTCTCGCGGCCGGCCGGGGCCCCGGAGTCCGCCGCCGCCCCGGGACCGGGCTCCGGATCCGGCGCGGGCCCGGCCGCCGGGGCGGGTTCCGTCTCCGGCGCGGCCGTGCCCCTGCGGACGGCGTCGCGCACGAAGTGCCACCACATGAAGACCGCGAACAGGCCGAAGATCCACCACTGGGCCGCGTAGGCGAGGTTGCGCCAGGTGAGCACGCCCTCGGAGGTCGGCGGCTCGACGGGGACCGGCTTCGCCGCGACGGCCGGGGCCGGGGACTGGGCGGTGGCGATCACGAAGCCGTCGCGGAGCCTGACGCCCCGCCACAGGTTGATCAGCTCGGCCGAGGACACGGTCAGCACCTGCCCCTGCGGCACCCGGACGCGCCGCACGCTGTCGGTCGGCTCGGAGGCCTGGAGGCGGCCGGTCACGGTCACCTTCCCCTCCGGTACGGCCGTCGCCGGGTCGCCCTCCGCGGCCACCCAGCCGCGCACGACCGGGATCGACGTGCCGTCGCCGAGGTCGAGCGCGGTCAGGATCCACAGGCCGTCGTCCCGCCCGGCCACCAGGAGCTGCCGGTCGGCGGTGAAGGCCCCCTCCGCCGTCACCTGGCGGCGGACCGCGTCGGCCGTCAGGTGGCGGCCGGGGGCGGAGAGCGTGCCCACCGCCACCGGGGCCGGGTCCACGGCCGCCTGGGGCCTGCCGGAGTCCTCGAAGACGCCGAGCTGCCAGCGGCCGAGGAGCCCGCACACGACGAGCGCTCCGACCGCGAGCAGGTGGAGCACCGCCACGCGGGGAGAGAACAGGATCCGGAGCATGACACCACGCTATCCGCCCGCACCCGCGGTCCCGCCCCCAGGACCGCGTCCGGGTTCACGCCGCGTCCGCGCCGCGCTGCACTCCGTCCCGCTTCCCATCCGGTTCGGCATGGATGGCGGGTGGAGTGCCGCGCGCCATATTGAAAAGTCGTCTCATATCGCTAAAGTCGACCCATGTCTGAACCGCAGATCGATCCGGCAGGGAACACCCAGCAGTTCCGCGCCTTCGCGCAGCGGAACGAGCCGGAGGCCGCGCCGGAGAAGCGCTCGCCCGCCCTGCTGATCGCTGTTGCCGTGGTCGCGGTGATCCTCATCGCCGCGGTCGCCGCCTACTTCGTCATCTGAGAACCCCTCCCGGCCGGACGCCCCCGCGGGCCGTACGTTTCCGGGAGGACGAGCCGCCGCCAGCGCCGAAGGCCACGCCCTCGGCGCTTTTCGCGTTGCCCGGAGGTCCGCTCTCCGCTCCCGGGCGTTTTTCGCGCCCCGGCCGTACCGACCGGTCGGTGTGACGTGCTTCACTGCAAGCCAGGTATGGACGACCCCGAGCCGCGCCAACTACATTGGACTCTAAGTCCAATAAGGAGAGCGGATGAGCACTCGCCCCGGGATAACCATCATCGGCTCCGGCTTCGCCGGGATCGGCATGGCGATCAAGCTGAAGGAGGCCGGCTACCACGACTTCGTCATCCTGGAGAAGGCCCCCGACCTCGGCGGCACCTGGCGGGACAACACCTATCCCGGCTGTGCCTGCGACGTCCCCTCGCACATGTACTCCTTCTCCTTCGAGCTCAACCCCGGCTGGTCCCGGATGTTCTCCCCGCAGTCCGAGATCTGGGACTACATGCGCGGCTGCGTGGCGAAGTACGGCCTGGCCCCGCACTTCCGGTTCGGCAAGGAGGTCACCGCGCTGGAGTACGACGACGCGGCCCACGAGTGGCGCGTCGCCACCGGCGACGGCGAGGCGTTCACCACCAACGCGGTCGTCTCCGGCATCGGCGCGCTGCACGTGCCGTCCCTCCCGCAGATCCCGGGCCGCGAGCGGTTCCGGGGCCCGGCCTTCCACTCGGCCGAGTGGGACCACTCCGTCGACCTGGCCGGCAAGCGGGTCGCGGTGATCGGCACGGGCGCCTCCGCCGTCCAGTTCGTCCCCCGGCTCGCCGAGCAGGCCGCCCGGCTCACGGTCTTCCAGCGCACGCCCCCGTGGATCCAGCCCAAGCCGGACTTCGAGCTCTCCTCCCGGGCCAGGCGCGTCCTCTCCCTGCCCGGGGCCGCCCGCGCGCTGCGCAACTCGATCTACTGGGTGCTGGAGGCGCGGGCGCTCGGATTCACGATCGACCCGCGCCTGATGAAGCTCCAGGAGGTGGTGGCCCGCCGCCACCTGGAGCGGCAGGTCGCCGACCCGGAACTGCGCGCCAAGCTGACCCCGGACTACACGATCGGCTGCAAGCGCATCCTGCTCTCCAACGACTACTATCCCGCGCTGACCAGGGACGGTGTCGAGCTGGTCACCGACGCGGTGACCGAGATCCGGGAGAACTCGATCGTCGACGCCACCGGCCGGGAGACCGAGGTCGACGCCATCGTCTACGGCACCGGGTTCAAGGTCACCGACGCGCTGAACGAGCAGCGGATCATCGGCAGGAACGGCCTGAAGATCCAGGAGGCCTGGCAGAACGGCATCGAGGCCTACTACGGCATCACCACCGCCGGTTTCCCCAACCTGTTCTTCCTGCTCGGCCCGAACACCGGCCTGGGCCACAACTCGGTCGTCTTCATGATCGAGTCCCAGGTCAGGTACGTGATCGACTGCCTCCGGCTGCTCTCGAAGAGCCGGGCACGGGCGCTGGACGTCCGCCCCGAGGCGCAGCGGGCCTACAACGACCGCCTGCAGGAGCGGCTGAACGCCCTGATCTGGAGCGAGGGCGGCTGCCGGAGCTGGTACCTCGACGAGCACGGCGTCAACCGCACGACCTGGCCCGGGTTCACCTTCGAGTACTGGGCGCGGACCCGGAAGGTGCAGCCCGGGGCCTACGAGCTCATCCATTGAGTTCGACCCACCGGGCCCGGCGGATCGGCCGGTCCGCATCCCGGCCCTCACGGCACAGGGGTGGCCGCCCGCCACAGGCGGGCGAAGATCTGCAGTGCATATTCGTACATGACCCCATCGCTGCGGAAGACCAGGCAGGGCGAGTTGCGCCCGTGCGCGCCGGGCAGGTACGGAGTGAAGTAGACGACCTGGTCGGTGGCGATGACACGGCAGCTGTGCGGGGCGTCGAACAGGCGCAGCCGTACCGCGGGGTTGCGGCCCGACACGGTCGACAGATAGGTGATGTTGGCCGAGATCTGCTCTGCCAGGACACCGGCGTCGAACCCGGGGTCGCTCCGCCGGATCTCCTCCCCTCGCGCCCGCAACCAGCCCCCGGTGTCATCCGGGTCGGGCAGCAGCACCTCGACCGACTCCAGGCGCTCGCGCCCCGGCCGCCAGAGGGCCTGGAAACTGTCGCGGGTCAACTCGTTACCCCGTCCCGCCAGCACCCGTACCCAGCGGGCCTCCCGGAGATCCGCCGCCAGATCGGCGTTGGCGGCCTTCTGGTCCGGGTAGGAACGCTCGACTCCCATGCCGGTCATCTTCGACAGCAGGTGGATGAGGAGCCGCCGGGGCCTGGACGCGCCGAGCCAGCCCGCCATGACGACGAGCGCGGCGGCCACCAGCGAGCTGACCACTCCGATGATCATTTCCTGCATGGGCTACTCCCGAGCCGTGGCGGGGTACGGGCACTCTCCTTATATGAAATATCGCTGTACGACGCGTTATGCGATATTCCGCTCAGGCCTCCTGTTCCGATCTAGAGTGGAGTCGAGATCTCGTCCCCGCCCTATCCCCGCGGAGTGATGGATGACCGGCTCCCTCTCCCCCGTCATCGGTGTGATCACCGCCCTCCCGATCGAGGCCGCGGCCGTACGACACGTCCTCGGCGAGGTGACGGAACAGTCCGCCCCCGGCGACCCGACCAGCTACGTCACCGCCGTCCTCGGCTGCGGCCCGGTCGTGGCGACCAGTCTGGTTACCACCGGCAACCCCGCCGCCGCCGACGCATGCACCCATCTGACACGGAGCTTCCCCGGTGTACGCGCAATCGTGATGTGTGGCATCGCACTGGGTGCGCCCTGCGACGGCGATCCCGAACAGGACATACGGCTCGGTGACATCGCGGTGGGAAGCGAAGGGGTGGTCCACTACGGCCATGTCCGGGTCACCGACGACGGCACCGCCCCGCGTGGCGACCCGCTCGCCGCCTCACCCCTCCTCCTTCGTGGCGTGAGACGGATCCAGGAGGCACAGGAGCGCGGTGAGCGCCCGTGGGAGCAGTGGCTCCGGTCGCTTCCCGCCCCCATGTACCGGCGCCCACCGGCCGCCACGGATCCGCACGCCCGGAAGGGGCAGCGGAAGCCTCTCGTCGTCTACGGCCGAATCGGCAGCGGGGACGAGCTGCTGCGCAGCGAAGCCCGACGGAACGAGATCATCCGCAACCACCCGAAGCTGGTGGCGATCGAGATGGAGGCCGCGGGCGTCGCCGTCAGCAGCGCGCTGAACGGACGGCAGTGCCTTGTCATCCGGGGGATCAGCGACTACGGCGACTCCTGCAAAACGGATCGCTGGCAGCCGTACTCCGCACTGGCCGCCGCCTCGTACCTCCGGGCACTGCTGGACGCCCTGGGCGGGGCGGAGTCTCACTCTGCCGCGAGCGGACCCGACGACGGCTGGCAGGAGTCGGCTGCTTCCGGGACGGCCGTGCATACTCCGAAACTGCTCGACCTCGTGAACGTGATGGAAGGCGTCTCATCGCTCCAGACGCCGGGCGACCGCGACATCGTGCTTCAGATGATGCGCCCGTCCATCAGGAACCGGGTGGCCCGCGACCCCCGCAACCGTCCCGCACTGTACAGTCTCGCCCACATCTGCAAGGACCACGGGTCGGGGTTCGACGAGCTCATCACGGTGCTCACCGGCTTGGAGGGAGAGGGCTCGCTTCCGGTGCGCGACCTCGCCATCGCGATCGAACTGTTCCTGGACGGTCAGTCCTCGTAATCGAACTCACCGTCCAGCACCCCCGCCACGAAGGCGTCCCACTCGGCCTGGGTGAAGACCAGGACGGGGCTGCCCTCACCGGCCCCGCTCCGCATGAGGATCGACTCCCCACAGAAGGCGATCTGGACAGGGTCCGCGATGGCCTGGTCAGTCGCTCCGGTCATCCAGTCAGCCGCATCGAGGTCGAACGCATCGGCCGAGGGCTTGATCTGCTCCATGCGCAGATCGTAGCCCCGCGGGACGGACCTGACCTTCGGCCGACACAGCCCTCTGACCGATATTCCACAATTACCCCGCCCAGCCGGCCCCGGCACTTGGACCGAAGAGCCTGCCGCTAGAGTAGTCGACTGATTACTGTGTGCAATTCTCGGTCACAGTAGATCCTTTTCATGTAGGTTCTTCACCAAAAAAGAAGAAAGGGGTTCTGATGGAGAATAGAGGGTCGCGCGGTCCCGTATGGCGCAAGAGCAGTTACAGTACCGAACAGGAGTTCGGCACCTGCGTCGAGGTCGCCGAGCTTGGCGATCTTCTGGGCGTCCGTGACTCGAAGAACGCGAGTGGCCCTCACCTGATATTCACCAGAGAGTCCTGGTCGGCGTTCACCGAGGCGATCAAATCGCGCTCGGTCTGACCCGGTCCGACCCGGCCGGGGCGCGGAAGAGCCAGACTCTGTGCTCCGGCAGAACCGGCCGATCAGCCCTCCCGGGAGGTCTCCCGGCTGCCCTCCGGGGCGAACTCCCCCCGCTTCACCCCCGCGACAAAGGCCCGCCAGGACGGCAGTGAGACCAGGAACCATCGGCCAGGGTTCTTACTGTCCCTGATTGCGCAGTGTGTGCCCAGGTTCGCCACACTGACACAGCCACCCTGCTGATCACTCTGCGCGCTTTTCTTCCACGCGGCCTGCGCGAGCTCTGCCCTGTTGATCACGTTGTTCGACTCCGGGTCCGCCTGGGGGAACCTGCCAGCAGATAGACAACGTCGTCCGTCTCACGGCTCGATGGTTATGCAATTAAAAAAATCTTTTACTGGTATTTTTACAGCGGGATTGGATATATATCGCAATTTGCCCGCTCTCCCATTGCCGCGGCTACAGTGGCGGGATGGCCCTCGCCCAGCACACGTCGATATCCGGCAAGTGTCTCGGCGAGAAGGGTCGCAGCCTCGCTCTCCTGCCCGAGAGCCCGCAGGTCGAGACTGAGATTGAGTGCGCAGGCGAGGGTTGTCGGGTGATTTTCCGAGGTCCGCTGGAGCCGCTGCAAGGTGTCACGGTCGCGAGCCAGAGCCTGGTCGTACTTCTCCTGCTCGAACAGATCACTGGCCAGATTGACCGCACAGACCAAAGTGCGGGGGTGATCCGGGCCGAGCAGGCGGGTGAAGGTATCCAGCGCTCTCCGGTCCAGCTCGTACGCTTTCTCCACCTGCCCCATCAGGCGCAGGCTGACCGCCACGTTGACATCGGCGGTCGGCGTGTTGGGATGCTCCGTACCGAAGATGCCCTCATAGTCCTGCCTAGCCTTGTTCCCGATCTCCACCGAGGTGGCGAGGTCACCGGTATGCCGCAGGTTCACCGCGTGGTTGAGGGAGATCGCTACCGTATTCTGATACCTTTCCCCATACCGGGCCTGGAACAGCGACATCGCCTCTTCGGAGAGTTTCAGCGACTCGTCATGCAGGCCTGCCTTGCGGCTCATCACCGAGAGCAGAGCGATGGCGTCCATGGCGGCGGGATGGGAGTTCTGATACCGCCGTCGCATCTCGTTGGTGTGCCGCTCCTGCAATCGGTGGGCCTTCAGATAGTCGCCGCACTCCATCTCGTCGATCGCCAGAGCGGCGCGTGAGCTGAACGTGCTGAGGTGGTCGGGGCCCAGCACCTCCTCCTTCCGGCCGAAGATCTCCCGGTCCAGTTCTCTGGCACGTACTGGATCGCCATTGAGCCGCAGGTCGATGGCGAAGAGATGCCCCTGCTCCAGGGTGAGCGGGTCGTCGGGACCGAAGCGGCGGCGGAGAGTCGTGTAGGCATGCTCGTCGGTCTCCAGCGCCTCCTCGAAACGGCCCAGATAACGCAGGTCGGCCCCCAGATAGCCCTGGGCCTCCAGAGTGCGCTCGTGATCGGGACTGAGCCGGTCACGCAGCACGTCTCTGACGTGCAGGTGGTGCCGGTAGGCCGGAACGAAGTCGGCGAAGAGCCGCAGTGAACGGCCCAGCCGCAGTTCCACGGCGAGGGTGGCGTCGTGCTCGGGTCCCAGCACCGCGGCCCATGTCTCCGTTACACGGCGGGCCGTCGCTCGGTATGCCTCGTTATCTCCCCACAGGTAGAGAAAGTCGATCATATTGAGGCAGAGGTCCCTGGCCCATGAGTCGTCGCAGTCCTCCAGTCTGGAGGTGTAAACGTGCGGGTAGAGCGCCTGGTACTTCGCCCACTGGGCACGGTCGCCGGGTGCCTTGGGGTCGGCGTTGGCCAGCAGCAGGTGCCCGCAGTGCCGAAACAGTTCCTCCTCGTCCCCGGTGAGCCGACTGGTCACCACACGCTGCACCAGCCGGTGCAGGGAGATCGTGTTGTCCCGGTAGTTCACCTTGGCCAGCGCGTACTGGCCGATGGCCCGGATGGTTCGGCCGAGCTCGATCGGATCGCGCAGCACTTTCAGCAGCTCCGGCGGGCCCTCCAGATCTCGACCGCCGGTGAGCAGGGACCTCGGGATCGGCTCGGGCGCGAAGAACGCGCAGACCTGCAGGAGCTGAAGCGCGGCGGGATGGCTCTGGCGCAGCCGGTCGAAGGAGACGTTCCACGCCACCGCCACCGGCACCGCGGAGCCCTCGATCTCCAGGAGTTCATTACGCTTCTCGTCGAAGAGCCGGAAATACTCCTCGATCGGCATCCCACTCTCGGAGAGCCAGACCGCCGCCTGCTCGATCGCCAGCGGCAGATAACCCAGCCGCTCGCAGAGCTCGTCGGCCGCATCGAGGCTCAGCTCCGGTCCGCGCAATCGGAGCAGTTCCCGGCCCTCCTCCCGGGTGAAGACGTCCACCTCCAGCGGCGCGGCATGGGAGAACCAGTCACGGGAACGAGAGGTGATCATAATCTTCCCGGGCCCGTTGGTCGGAAAGAAACGCCGGATCTCCTCAACGTCCTCCGCGTTGTCGAAGATCAGCAGCCAGTCTGCGTGCGGCCGGCCGAGCCGGAGCGCCTCCCGGACCGCGGGCACGGCCACGCTCGGCTCGCTGACGTTGAGCTCCAGATGGACGGCCAGGTCAACGAACGCCTGGCGCACCACGGGCATGCGCTCGGAGGGAATCCACCAGATGAGGTCGTAGTCGTTCTGGTGGCGGTAGCAGTACTCGATCGCGATCTGCGACTTGCCCACGCCGCCCAGCCCGTGCAGGGCCTCCGGCAGCACCGCCGTCGTCCCGGCGGAGAGCCGCTCGTGGAGGAGCTCCAGCATTTCCTCCCGCCCCGTGAAGCTGGGATTGCGCTGCGGGATGTTCCATACCGGCGTCGGCTGGTCCGGCTCACGTTTCGGTGCGAGAGGTACTGCGCTCATGTTGACGGCCACTCCGAAAGGATCAAGGGGTTCCTTTGCGACGTGCTGGTAGACGCTGTCCTCCGGCCGGGCGGGATCACGGTCGGAGGTGTACCCCGCCCCCACCGGCTCACGCTTGTCGTCATCGTCTCCGGAATCACCGGTGATGGCATCCTTCAGCAGGCGCGCGGGTCTCGTATAGGGACCCGCCATCGCCTCGAGCGCGGACACCGCGGGCTCGACCAGTGGGAAGAGATCTTCGGGAAGTTCGGGCGGATCAGCGCTCCCCGGGGAGATGATCACTTCGCGGAGCCCGCGCAGCTCCTCGACCTCCTCCCCCAGATGGTCGGCGACGACGGCCACCACCTGAGCGGTGTCCGAACGCCGCCCCGATAGCAGCAGCTCCTCCCGCACACCGGGCACGAAGTCGTACGGCAGGCCGCCCGCGACGGGCAGATCCCTGCTGCGCTGGTCGGTGAGCCGGATCAGACCGCTGCCCAGCAGCTCGGCCAGGTGCGCACCGGTGGCCCCTGGCACCAGCTTCCGCTGCACCAGGCGCATCAGCGGCGGAGTGAGCGGGGCCGCGGCCAGGTGCACGGCCAGTCGGAAGGCCGTCGGTGAGACGCCCAGCCGGAAGCGTTCGACCCGCTGTTCGGCCGAGAGCTCCCGCTCGACCTCGGGCACGTCAGACGCCCGTTCGCCGGAGGTGCAGACTATGGCCGCGCCCCGCCACCGGCCGGGTGCAGCCATCACGAACTCCGCCCAGGACCGGAGCTGGCCGGTGTCGGACACCAGCACGGGGACCGGCACCCCGCCCGGTGGCCGCCGGGCGAGGCTGTACCGGATGTTGGGAGCGGCGGGCTCCCGGTTGCGCAGCTCGGCCCGGTCGGCGTCGATGCCGGTGCGTTTCCAGAGCCGTGGAGGCAGCAGCTGCACGACGCAGACGGTGGAGGACTCCCCCCAGCGGGCTAGGAGACGGTGGACGGCCCTGCCGTGCCAGGCGTCGCCCACCCCGTCGGTGATCAGGACGATCAGCCGGCGTCGCGTCCTCCTGGGCAGCGCGAGTCTGGCTGCCGGGGCAGGTGGGCCCGCATCACTACTCCGTAACAGCAGGTCGTCTTCCGTCTCCTGGTCGGTGTCGAGCAGGTGCACGCGTACCCTGCGGAAGGCCCCTGAGTCGGCGAGCACCCCGACGAAGCCCAGAGCCTCCGCCCGGTGGAGCAAGGTGAACCGCCCGTTGTCGATAACCACGTCCAGGTCGATGAGGCGCTCACCGGGCTGATGGAAGACAGGCAGCCAGAGGCCATCGTGGGCGGCCCGCTCGGCGGTCGCCTCCTCGTCGAGCTCCGCGGGAACATGCGCAGAGGGGACGGTACGGCGCAGAGAGCGCAGGGCCGCGGCGAGCCCGCGACGGCGGACAGTCGGCGGGGTCCCGGCCACCATGCCGACGCCGGTGGTCGCGACCGGTTCGGCGGGAGACGCCGAGGTGGCGGCGATGACTCCGGAGACGGCATCCCGGGGGGCTGCGGGGAGCGGCTCCAGCTGCGGACGATCCCCGGGCAGTGTGGTCTCCGGCTCGTCCGAGGCCGGAGGACCGGTCGGCGGCGGAGGCTCGTCCGCCAGACCGGACCACCCCGTCACCTGGGCGGCGAGCCAGAGCAGATCGCTCACTTCCCGCCAGCCCATCCCGGCGTGGAAGCCTCGTGCCGGCGGGTCCTCCGGCCGGGTCACCCCGCGCCCGCCGCATCGAGCCGTTGCAACACCACGTCGAGGACCTGTTTCCAGGTTTGGTCGTCCATCGGGTCCTGACCGCCCTGACCGTGGATCGCCAGGTAGAGGGCGTTCAGGAGCTGGTCCGCCGCGACCGGGTGTCGCCTACGGTAGGCCAGGAACTCCTGGATGAGCCGATCCTTGTACGGCTCGGCCGCGCTAGAGAAGCGTGCCGTCACCAGTTCGGCGAGTCGTTCCTGGCCGGGTTCCACCATGTGGAGCTGAACGCAGCGCCGGAGGAAGGCGGGCGGGAACTCCCGCTCGCCGTTGCTGGTGATGACGATGAACGGGAAGGCACGACAGCACACCGCACCCTTCGTGATGACCGCGCTCTGCTCGGGATCGGAGATGTGGACGGCGACCTCGGGGGTGCGAGAACGGATCCGGAACAGCTCCGGGACCTGGTAGCTGCCCTCCTCCAGCACGTCGAGCAGGTCGTTGGCCAGATCTGCGTCACTCTTGTCGAACTCGTCGATCAGCAGGACGCGCGGGAGCCTGTAGGGGAGCAGCGCTGTGCCGAGAGGGCCGAGCCGCAGGTACTCACCGATGTCCGTTCCCTGCTCCGGCTCCTCGTTCCCGGCGCGTGTGCGGGCGTCCTGGACTCTGCCGATCGCGTCGTACTCGTACAGCCCGGAGCGGAGCGTGGTGCGGCTGTTGACCGGCCAGCGCAGCACCGGGCCGAGGTGCAGCTCGCGGCTGATCTGATAGGCGAGTGTGGACTTGCCCACGCCGGGGTTGCCGGTGACCAGCAACGGGCGGCGCAGGCAGAGCGCGGCGTTGACTGCGGCGACCTCCTTCGGGTCGGCTCTGCGCGGGGGCAGGAAGTCAACCGGTCCCAGTCTCCGGTCCAGCTCTGCCAGGTCCTCGGCGGGCGGCGACAGGACCGGCCCGCCCGTGAAGTCACGCCAGGGCGGAGGCGGAGGAAGCGCCTTACGCAGCGGGACGTCTTTTCTTTCGTCCCGGGGAACTCCTGTGCCCCGGTAGATGAACCAGCCCTTGGGAATGACTCGGGGACCGTCAGCTTCGTTTGACCTTTCGGCGCTCATCTGCGAACGTCCTCTACTGGGGCGTGCGTTTACATCGGGGGAACTGTCTTCCTCGCAGGATCCCCTCCCACCGACAGGGGTGCAAGGCCCTCTGCGAACAGAGGGATCCCCGGATTTTTGGGTTTCCCGTGCATAGGCTTCCCGAAGACATCACGCCGGTGCTTTCAGCGGATCCGCAGGGGGAATGTCCCGGGTCGGATCGTCCCAAAGCATTCCGATATTCCAGTGGGCGCGTGACGCGGACCTCCCGACCGACCTGCGGATACCCATGATGCTCTTGGGCAGCTTCTTGAGTCGCGCGGGTTGCACGGCCTCCGCCACCACGTCACGGAAGTCGTCGTTGCTCTCGGCGTTCCGGCACCACAGGATGATCGGTATCCCGGCGTCAACGGCCACGCCCAGCTCCGAGTGACCGGGCTCACGATCGGGCGGGGTGGACAGCACACAGACCACCAGATGCTCTCCTTCGTCCAGTTCCTGCCGGAGCCTCACCAGATTCGCGGGCTCCTCCAGCGGGACGAGGTAGGTTCCGCCGTTCTCGCTCATGAACCGTTCCCACCGGTCCCACCAGAGTCGGTGCCTGTCGCGGGGCCGCAGGCGCGTGTCACTACGGATCACGACCTCGTAGTCCATGCCCAGTGTCCGCGGCGGCAGGCCGTTGGGGGTCGGCCGGAGCCACCGGTCCACCTCGAGGTTGATCAGGTCGGGCGGGAGCACGAACTCCAGCAGCAGAGGTGCCCTGATGCCGTATCCCCACCCGGTCTCCGCCTCCATTACCAGGTCGAGCACATGGGTGACGACCTCTGCCAGCGGCACCTCCCTGTCCTCTCCCCGCACCGGACACCACTGGACGTGGTCGAACTGCCGCCAGTGGCTGACGATGTGCAAGTCCCGCGCGTCGTTCGGAACGGGCAGCCGGTCGATCTCGATAGTCAAGCAGATCGGAAAGTCGGTCCGTTCGGGAAACGGATACGGCCGAGTCAGCAGGAGTTCGAGTTCCGCGGCCGCCTCCTCGTTTCCGTCCGCGCGCAGGAGATCACGCTGCTGGTACAGCCAGCGGCGTAACCCGCTCACCAGGTCGAGACCGACGGCCGGTTTCTGCCTCGGGAGGACCTGCACGAGAAGAGCGAGGAACCGCAGGTGGGGGGAGAGTCTTCCAGGCCGGGTGTTGGAGTCGAGGAGATAGACGAAGATCTCCCCCGGCCCGGTGAGCCCATGCGGATACGGACGGACCGCCCGCCCGACCGCCGCGCGGTAGAGAGCGCTCAGATTGTCCACGCTGCATCCCCGCAGGAGCTCCTCGACGCGCAGCTCGTCATTCTGCGTCATAAGGGGGCTTGCCAGACTGACCATTCTCCGGGCCTTCTCCGCCTCTGTGGAACCCTCACAGAGAAAGCCGAGAGCGGAGACGAGCGCCCTCCGCTCCTTCTCACCCTTGAGACATTCGGTAACAATCCGATACATACGTGTTTTCGGATGCTCCATCTCATCGATGAGTATTCTCCGGGGCCTCAACTCATCGTTGATCATGTTCACCAGAACATCGAACCGCAGCTCGGGAATACCCAGCAGCACATCAGCGATCGCCTTGGGGTCGACTGAGCGATCCGGCACATCTCCCCCTCGTCACCCCGTGGCCACCGTCGGGCTCATGACCACCGTCGATCAGCGTCGTATGTGATGGAACGCTATATCTCGGGATGAATCCGGGGAAGACGCGCACCCGTGCAAAGGCCCCAAGAATTCCGGCGGTCCACCGACACCCGACCGCGCTCTCACTCGCGTTTCCCCTGCACCGGTCATTTCGGCCCGCCCGAGATCGACACGCCGCGGTGGTGGCCTCGGACGGGACCTCACGGGACAGAACAGCTAGCTAACGGGCCGGGATCATGACCAGGGCGCTGCCCCCTCCTCTCCGGGACGGCTCGGCGACGGCCTGGAGCCTGCCCCGGCCGAGGAACTCGACGGCGGTGGCGGCGCCGATCTCCGGGTTGAGCGTGAAAGCGTGTCCCCGGGCGGTGAGCTCGGCGCCGTAGCGGTCGATGAACCCCTGCTCGGCCTGGGTCTGGGCGGTGTTGCGCTGGGTGGCCCGGGGCGCCGCCAGGGCCTCGGGCAGGGGCATGCCGAGCTCCCAGCGGTTGACGAGGATCTGCAGCACGGTCGTGATGATCGTCGACCCGCCGGGCGAGCCGAGGGCGAGCAGCGGCCGGCCGTCGGCGAGCACGATCGTCGGGGCCATGGACGAGCGGGGCCGCTTGCCCGGTCCGGGCAGGTTGGGGTCGCCCGGGGCGGGACCGAAGGTGAAGTCGGTCAGCTCGTTGTTGAGCAGGAAGCCGCGGCCGGGGACGACGATGCCGTTGCCGCCGGTGGACTCGATGGTGATGTTGTAGGCGACGACGTTCCCCCACCGGTCCGCCACGACCAGGTGGGTGGTCTCCGGCCCCTCGGCGGGCGTCTCCGCCGTCGGGGGCGCCGGGTCCGCCGCCGGACAGGGCTCGTAGGCGCCGTCGGGGTTCCCCGGCGGGGCCGGGTGCGGCATCGCCCGCTCGCCGACCAGGCAGGCCCGCTCCTTGGCGAACCCGTCGGACAGCAGCTCCTCCAGCGGCACCCCGGGGACGTCGCCGACGTACCTGCCCCGGTCGGCGAAGGCGAGCCTGGACGCCTCCAGGTACTCGTGCATCCCGGCCTCGGGCAGCGCCTCCAGGATGTTGAGCGCCTCGCCGACCGTCGAGCCGCCCGAGGACGGGGGCGCCATGCCGTACACGTCCATGCCCTTGTAGGTCGTCCTGGTCGGCGGGCGCTCCAGGGCCCGGTAGGCCCTCAGGTCGGGCAGCTCCATCAGGCCGGGCCGGACGTTCCTGGCGGACCCGGGGGCGACCGGCGGGTTCTTGACGGTCTTCACGATCTCGGCGCCGAGGCCGCCGCCGTACAGCCAGCGCCCGCCGTACCGGCCGAGCAGGCGGTAGGTCTCGGCCAGCTCGGGGTTGCGGAAGGTGGAGCCGACCGGGGGCGGCGCGCCGCCGGGCAGGAAGAGCCGGGCGGTGGAGGTGAAGTCGGCGAACCTGGCGGCGTTGGCGGCGGTCTGGTCGTGGAAGGTCCGGTCGACCGTGAAGCCCTCGCGCGCCACCCTGATCGCGGGCTGCAGCGCCTGCCGGAGCGAGAGCGTGCCGAACCGGCGCAGCGCCAGCTCCCACTGGGCCACGCTGCCCGGGACCCCGGCCGAGAGCCCGCTGGTGACGGCCTCGTCGAGCGGGACGCCCTCCAGCGAGGCCGAGGTCATCGCCCGCGGTGCCGTCTCCCGGCCGTCGATCGTGTGGACCTTCTTCCGCCGGGCGTCGTAGTAGACGATGAACCCGCCTCCGGCGAGCCCTGCCGAGTAGGGCTCGGTGACACCGAGCACGGCCGCTCCCGCGACCGCCGCGTCCACGGCGTTGCCGCCGCGGCGCAGCACCTCCAGCGCCGCCCTGCTCGCGTCCGGGTCGACGGTCGAGACCGCCCCGCCGTACCCCTCGGCCACGGGTCTCTTCTCCACCGGCGGCGACACCCCCGCCGTGGCGGGCTGGGTGAGCAGAACGGAGCTCCCGGCCAGGATCCCGGCGAGCGGTACGGCGATGCGACGAGCGATCATCATGACCTCCTGCGGACAGCTTTACCCAGCTCGCCGGTGTTGTCAGCCCTGTACCTCCGGGGATGTACCGTCCCCTGCCCCGCAGGGCGGACGCGCAGGTCAGGCCGGGGGACATAGGGTGCTGGGCGTGCGCACCCGACCCCGATTGACCGACCGGATGCTCCCGCTGGTCGTGGGAGCCGTCCAGGTCGCGTCCAACTACGGGGCGCAGGCCAACCAGCCCGGCCGCCTCCCGGTGGACCTCCTCGGCACCGCCCTGCTGCTGGTCGGGCCGCTCGCCCTGGCCGCGCGGCGCAGCCACCCGGTGCTCGCCCTGGCCGTCACGCTCGCCTCGACCTTCGCCTTCGTCGCCCGCGGCCACGCCTACGGCCCGATCTTCTTCAGTCCCCTCATCGCGCTCCATTTCACCGTCGTCCTCGGCCACCGGCGCACCGCCTGGGCCGCCTCGGCGGTGGCCTACGCGTTCCTCGTCGCCTACACGACCTGGCTGGCGCCCGTCCCCAGCCCCGGTCTCTGGCACGACCTCGGGATAGCGGCCGTCCTGGGGACCGTCCTGGCCGTGGGGGAGTTCGCCAGGGCCAGGACGGAGCGGGCGGCCGAGCGTGCGCGGGTGGTCGCGGAGGAGTCGCGGCGGCAGGTCAGCGAGGAGCGGCTGACCATGGCCCAGGAGCTGCACGACGTGCTCGCCCACAACATCTCGCTCATCCACGTGCAGGCCTCCACCGCGCTGCACCTGATCGACGACCACCCCGAGCAGGCCCGCACCGCGCTCACCGCGATCAAGCAGGCGTCCAAGGACGTGCTGACCGAGATGCGCTCGCTGATCGGCGTGCTCCGCGACGACGCGCCACGCTCCCCGACGGCCGGGCTGGACGGCCTGGAGGAGCTGGCCGGGCGGAGCGGCCTCGACGTCACCCGGCGCGTCACCGGCCGGGCCAGGCCGCTGCCGTCCGGGGTGGACCTGGCCGGATACCGCATCGTGCAGGAGTCCCTCACCAACGTCGTCCGGCACGCCCCCGGCTCCGCGGTCGAGGTCCTGCTGGAGTACGGCGCCCGCGAGCTGCTGGTCCGGGTCACCGACTCCGGTGACGGGACCCCCGCCGAGAGCCTGGGCGGAGGCAACGGCATCCCCGGCATGAAGGAGCGGGCCGCTGCCCTGGGAGGGACGCTGGCCGCCGGGCGCCACGGGCGCGGCTTCCGCGTCGAGGCCCGTCTGCCGATCCCGGAGGAGGCGCCGCGCCCCTCGGAGGAGACATCCCGGACACCGGAGGAGACACCGTGATCAGCATCCTTCTCGCCGACGACCAGGCCCTGGTCAGGGCCGGGTTCCGGGCGCTGCTCGACGCCCAGCCCGGGATGACCGTGGTGGCCGAGGCCGCCGACGGGGCCGAGGCCCTGGCCCTGGCCGCCGAGCACCGGCCGGACGTGGTCCTGATGGACGTCCGGATGCCCGGCATGGACGGCCTGGAGGCCACCCGGCGGATGCCCCCGGGACCGAAGATCGTCATCCTGACCACGTTCGAGCTGGACGAGTACGTCTTCGAGGCCCTGCGCAACGGCGCCAGCGGCTTCCTGGTCAAGGACACCGAGCCCGCCGAGCTGATCCAGGCCGTCCGCGTCGTCGCCGCCGGAGACGCCCTGCTCTCCCCCGGCGTGACCCGCCGCCTCATCGCCGAGTACGCCAGCCGCGCCAAGCGGCCCGACTCCTCGCTGGACCTGTCCCCGCTCACCGACCGGGAGCGCGAGGTCCTCGCCCTCGTCGGCACCGGCATGACCAACGACGAGATCGCCGGGAAGCTCTTCATGAGCCCGGCCACCGCCAAGACCCACGTCAGCCGGACCATGATGAAGCTGCACGCCCGGGACCGCGCCCAGCTCGTCGTCATCGCCTACGAGACCGGCCTGGTCCGCCCCGGCTGGTCCTGAGTCCTCGCGATCCGATCAGGCGTTCGCGATCCCGGGCCGGTCGGCTTCACCCTCGGCACCCCGGTCTTCGCCAGGGCCCTCGGAGAGGCCCGGCGCCCGCACCGCCGATGATGATGACGATGACGATGGGTGAGCAAAGTGTTACTGTTCGCCTCGGCTTGCCGCGGTTAGCGTTCGATCCGTGGGGATCTGCATCACGACCACGGCCGCCCGCTGAGCGTGGAGCCGGTCGCGCTGTTCGTCGGGGGGCTCGCCACCGGTCTGGTGGCGGGCACCGCCTCGTGTACGGCCGTGCAGGGCGGCCTGCTCGCGGGGCTGGCCACCGGGGCACCACCGGCGCGGAGCGGCTGCTGCCAGGCCTCCTCCGGCCTGTCCGGCACGGGAGCCGTCGCCCTCTTCCTCACCGGGCGCCTCACCTCCCACCTCGCGGCCGGGACGCTTCTCGGGTTGCTGGGCTCGGCCGTACGGCTCTCCCCGGGAGCGCGGGCGGTGCTGCTGGTCGCGGCAGGACTCGCGGTCATCGGGTTCGGGCTCCGGGCCTTCGCCCGCGCGCCCGCCCGCCGGGGGGCCGGGCCGGAACCCGCCGCACCCGCCCGCGGATCCGCCGGACCCGGCGCCGCGGCGCGCGGTCCCTCCGAGTCCAGCCCGGCGCCGCCCGGTTCCGCCGGCCGTGCGGGAGTGCCGCCGGGCGCCGGACGGGCCGTGCTGCTCGGGGCGGCGACGGTGCTGCTGCCCTGCGGGGTCACGCTCAGCGCCGAGACGGTCGCGGTCTCCAGCGGCTCCGCGCTGGGCGGGGCCGCGGTCATGGCGGGCTTCGCCGCGGGCACCGCCCCCGCGTTCGCGCTGCTCGGGCTCGCGTTGCGCCGGGCGGCGTCCACCCGGCTGGCGGCCCTGGCGGGAGTGCTGGCGCTGGCCGCCGGGGTGTGGACCGTCACCTCGGGGCTGCGCCTGGGCGGCTGGCTCCCCGGTCCGGCCGCCCCGGCCGCGGCGGCGGACACCGCGCCGCGGCCGGTCCTCGCCGGCGGCGTGCAGCGGATCGACCTCTGGGCGACGGACCGCGGGTACCGCCCCGGCATCGTGGCGGCGCGCGCGGGCGTGCCCGTCGAACTGGTCTTCCGCGTCGCGGGCGACCCGGGCTGCGCGCGGACGCTCACCGTCGAGGGCCGCGACGTGCCGCTCCCCGCCGTCGTGCGGCTCGGCCCGCGACCCGCGGGGACGCTCCGCTACAGCTGCTCGATGGGGATGTACGCGGGCTTCGTCGTCTTCTCCTGAACGTTCCCCGGCACGGAGGTTCTGATTACGCTCCGCTTACGATCGATTACATGCGATCCTGTGGACTGTCAGGCAGGAGGATGACATGGGTTGGTGGCCGGGTGAGCCGGAGACGACCGCGGTCCGGGTGCCCGCCCCCCGGGGCGCCCGGCACGAGCAGGGACACGAGCCCGGCGGCGACGATCCGGCCGTCCTGCTGGTGGCGGCGCAGGCGGGTGACGCGCGTGCCGCGCACCTGCTCGGGCGGCACCACGCGCAGCGCGGGGACCGTTCGGCGGCGCGGCACTGGTGGGAGCGGGCGGCCGCCGCGGGCAGCACCGACAGCGCCTACAACCTCGGCGTCTGGCACGAGAAGCACGGCAGCCTCGGCGAGGCCGTGCGCTGGTACGAACGGGCCGCGGGCACCGGCGACACCGAGGCCGCGCTGAACCTGGCGACGCTGCTGATGGAGCAGCTCGGCGAGCTGGCCGCCGCCCGGCGGTGGTTCGAGACCGCGGCCCTCTCGGGCTCGCGGAGCGCGGCCCGCCGGCTGGCGCTGATCCACGAGGACGACGGCGATCTGAAGACCGCCGGGGAGTGGCACCGGCGGGCCGCCCTGGACGGCGACCTGGCCTCCGGGCACGACCTGGGCTTCCTCTCCTACGCCTCCGGCGAGGAGGAGGAGACGCTGCGCTGGTGGGAGCTGGCCGCCCGGGGCGGGCACGCCGACGCCGCCTACCATCTCGGCCTGCTCCTGGCGGCCAACCGCGACCCGGAGGGCGCCGAGGCGTTCTACCGGCTCGCCGCGGGCAGCGAGCACCCCGGGGCCGCCTCGCAGCTCGGCGGGATCGCGCTCACCCGGGGCGACCTGCGCACCGCCCGCGCCTGGTTCGAGCGGGCCGCCTGCGCCGGGCGGGCGGACGACCAGCGGACGGCCGGGTTCGTGTGCGTGGAACTGGGCGACGCCCAGGCGGCCGGCCACTGGTTCGGCCGGGCCGCGGCCTCCGGCGACCCGGAGGCGGCCTTCGACCTCGGCCTGCTGCTCATCGCGGAGCAGGGCGACCTGCAGGGCGGGGAGCACTGGTTCCGTCAGGCGGCACGGGCCGGGCACCGGCGGGCCGCGGCCGAGCTCGCCTCCCTGCTCGCGACGACCGGGTCCCCGTACAGCGCCCGCGACCTGCCGGGACCCCTCGCGGCCGGGGCGGGATCTCCCGCGGACGAGACCGGGTCGCCGGCCCCGGTCTGGGGCCGGATCGCCGAACCCGAGCTCGTCGCCCGCGCGGAGCTGGCGGCCGCCGCGGTGGCCCAGCGGGGCGGGCTCCCGCTCAGGGCCGGGGACCTGACGGAGATCCTCTGCACCTGGGATCTGGTGACCCGGCCGCTGCGCGACCACGCCGGCGCCGTGAGCTGGCTGACCACGCGGAGCGGGCTGCACCCGGAGGCGATCGAGCACCTGGGCTCGGTCCGGGCGACGCTGCTCCGGCCGGGCAGCGCCCCCTGGCCGACACCGGCCGAGGTCGAGCACGTCCTGGTCACGGCCCGCGACCTGCGGACCCGGCTCGGCCTCCGCTGAACGGCGCACGCCCCGCACCGGCCGCCCCGCACCGGGCGACGCCGGTCCGGGGCGGCCCGGAGATCAGGCGGAGAGGACCTCGGAGACCGGGGTGAACGGCAGGCCGAGCGCGACCGCGACCGGCTCGTTGGTGAGCAGGCCGGCGTGGGTGTTGAGGCCCGGGGCGAGGGCGGCGTCCTGCGCCAGGGCGGCCTTCCAGCCCAGGTTCGCGAGCTTGACCGCGTACGGCAGGGTCGCGTTGGTCAGCGCGTAGGTGGAGGTGTTGGCCACCGAGCCCGGCATGTTGGCCACGCAGTAGAAGATCGAGTTGTGGACCGTGTAGGTCGGCTCGGCGTGCGTGGTCGGGCGGGAGTCCTCGAAGCAGCCGCCCTGGTCGATCGCGATGTCGACGAGCACGGAGCCCGGCTTCATCCGGGAGACCAGGTCGTTGGAGACGAGGGTCGGAGCCTTGGCGCCCGGGATCAGCACCGCGCCGATGACCAGGTCGGCGTCCAGGACCTCCTTCTCGATCGCGTACGAGGTCGAGACGAGGGTCTTCAGCCGGCCCTGGTAGATGGCGTCGATGGAGCGCAGGCGGTCGATGTTGAGGTCGAGGACGGTGACGTCCGCGCCCATGCCGACGGCGATCTGCGCGGCGTTGAGGCCGGAGACGCCGGCGCCGATGACGACGACCTTGGCCGGGGCCACGCCGGGCACGCCGCCGGGCAGCACGCCGCGCCCGCCGTTGAAGCGCATCAGGTTGTAGGCGCCGACCTGCGGGGCGAGGCGGCCCGCGACCTCCGACATCGGGGCGAGCAGCGGCAGGGTGTTGCCGACCTGGACGGTCTCGTAGGCGATGCCGGTGACCTGCCGCTCCAGCAGGGCCTCGGCGCACGCCTTGCCGGCCGCCAGGTGCAGGTAGGTGAAGAGCACCTGGCCGGGGCGCATGCGGTGGTACTCCTCCGCGATGGGCTCCTTGACCTTGAGGATCATGTCGGCCTCGCCCCACACCGCGTCGGCGGTGTCGAGGATCTTGGCACCGGCCGCGAGGTAGTCCTCGTCGGGCAGGTGCGAGCCGAGGCCGGCGCCGCGCTGGATGACCACCTCGTGGCCGTGCCGGACCAGCTCGTGCACGCCCGCCGGGGTGGCCGCGACACGGTACTCGTGGTTCTTGACCTCGGTGGGGACACCGATCTTCACAGGGGTTTCCTTTCAGGAGTTGCGACGGAAGAGGAGGGCGGAGCCGTTCAGAGCCGGTTCCATGCCTCGGTGAGCACGGAGCGGAGGATCGACTCGATCTCGTCGAACTCCTTGGGGCCGCAGATGAGCGGGGGCGCGAGCTGGACCACGGGGTCGCCGCGGTCGTCGGCGCGGCAGTACAGGCCCGCGTCGAAGAGGGCCTTGGAGAGGAAGCCGCGGAGCATGCGCTCGGACTCGTCCGCGCTGAAGGTCTCCTTGGTCGCCTTGTCCTTGACGAGCTCGATGCCCCAGAAGAATCCGGAGCCGCGCACGTCGCCGACGATCGGCAGGTCGTGGAGACGCTCGAGGGTGGCGCGGAAGACCGGCTCGTTACGGGTCACGTGGCCGAGCAGGTCCTCGCGCTCGAAGAGGTCGAGGTTGGCCAGCGCCACCGCCGCGGAGACGGGGTGGCCGCCGAAGGTGTAGCCGTGGGCGAACATCTCGGTGCCGTTCTTGAACGGCTCGAAGAGGCGCTCGGAGGCGATCATCGCGCCGATCGGCGAGTAGCCGCTGGTCATGCCCTTGGCGCAGGTGATGATGTCGGGGACGTAGTCGAACTTCTGCCCGCCGAACATGGTGCCCAGGCGGCCGAAGGCGCAGATGACCTCGTCGGAGACGAGCAGCACGTCGTACTCGTCGCAGATCTCGCGCAGGCGCTGGAAGTAGCCGGGCGGGGGCGGGAAGCAGCCGCCGGCGTTCTGCACCGGCTCGACGAAGACGGCGGCCACGGTGTCCGGGCCCTCCATCTCGATGGCGCGGGCGACGCGCTCGGCGGCCCAGTAGCCGTACTGCTCCGGGGTCATTCCGGCCACGCCGGTGATCTCGTCGGCGCGGTAGTGGTTGGTGTTCGGCACCCGGACCGAGCCCGGCACCAGCGGCTCGAACATCTGCTTGAAGAGCGGGATGCCGGTGATCGACAGGGCGCCCTGCGGGGTGCCGTGGTAGGCGATCTGGCGGCTGATGACCTTGTGCTTGAGCGGCTTGCCGGTCATCTTGTAGTACTGCTTGGCGAGCTTCCACGCGGTCTCGACGGCCTCGCCGCCGCCGGTGGTGAAGAAGACCCGGTTGAGGTCGCCGGGGGTCTGCTCGGCCAGGCGCTGGGCGAGCTCGGCGGCCTTGGGGTGCGCGTACGACCACAGCGGGAAGAACGCCAGTTCCTGGGCCTGCTTGGCGGCGGCCTCGGCGAGCTCGCTGCGGCCGTGCCCGGCCTGGACGACGAACAGGCCGGCCAGACCGTCGAGGTAGCGCTTGCCGTGGATGTCGTAGACGTAGGCGCCCTCACCCCGAACGATCATCGGGACCTCGGCGTCCGCGTAGGAGCCGTGCCGGGTGAAGTGCATCCACAGGTTGTCCTGCGCGGCCTTCATGACCGAAGCCACGTCGGTGTTCTCGGGGTACGTCATCGCTATCTTCCCTCAGTGAGCTGGGCTTCCCACAGTGTGCATGCCGGAGGCCCTTTTGCCAAGTGAAAGCGTGGGTTCATGGTGTAAGAACCTCGGAATCCGCAAAACGCTCATGTAACAACGACGAAATCCGCGCTCACCGACCAGCGGTGGAGCGGCCCCGGACGGCACGGTTCCGCCGGGCGGAACCACGGGGCAGGAGAGGGAGGCGGACGCACCCGCCCGCCGGGTGGGCACGGCCGCCCGCCGCCTGTGCTGCAATAGGCGCAGACCACATACTGAGATGCGAGGGAACGTCGTGACTCCTGACGAGATCGAAGGCGCCGTCGACGCAGGCCTGCCCCGGGCGATCGAAGACCTCAAGCGGCTCGTCTCCATCCCCTCCGTGGCCTTCCCCGGCCACCCGGATGAGCCCGTGCACGCGGCCGCGGCGGCCACCGAGGAGCTGCTGCGCAGCGCCGGGCTCCCGGAGGTCCGGCAGATCCCGGTGGACGGGAGCTTCCCGGCCGTCTACGCCGAGGCCCCGGCGCCTCCCGGCGCCCCGACCGTGCTGCTCTACGCGCACTACGACGTCCAGCCCGCGGGCGACCCGGCGCTCTGGCGCACCCCGGCCTTCGAGCCGACCGAGGTCGACGGCGCGATCCACGGCCGCGGCGCCGCCGACGACAAGTCGGGCGTCATCTCCCACGTCGCGGCGCTGCGCACCTTCGAGGGCCGGTTCCCGGTCGGGATCAAGGTCATCATCGAGGGCCAGGAGGAGTACGCCGGGGAGCGCCTGGAGGCGTTCGTCGAGCGCAACCCCGAACTGGTGAGGGCCGACGCGATCATCGTCGCCGACACCGGCAACCCCCGGGTGGGCGACCCGTCGGTGACCACCTCGCTGCGCGGCATGGGCGCGTTCACCGTGGAGGTGCGCACCCTGGAGGAGTCGCTGCACAGCGGCTCGTTCGGCGGCGCGGCCCCGGACGCCCTGGCGGCGCTGATCCGGATGCTGGCCGCCCTGCACGACGACCACGGCGACATCCGCGTGCCCGGCCTGCCGCGCGGCACCTTCCTGGGCACCGGCCCCTCCGAGGAGGAGTTCCGCGAGACCGCGGGCGTGCTGGACGGCGTCTCGCTGGTGGGGTCAGGCTCGCTGGCCGACCGGCTCTGGGCCTCCTACGCCATCACCGTCACCGGCCTGGACGTGCCGACCGTCTCCGGTGCGATCAACGCGGTCCAGGCGGTCGCCCGCGCCCGCGTCACGGTGCGGGTCCCCCCGGCGGGCGACCCCAAGACGACGATCGAGGCGGTGGTCGACTTCCTCGACCAGGTCGCCCCGTGGGGCGTCAAGGTGAGCTTCACCGACTACGTGCTCGGCTCGGGATTCCTCTCCGACACCGGCGGCACCGCCCGCTCCGCGCTGAACCGGTCCATGGAGCGCGCCTACGGCCGCCCGCCGCGCGACGTGGGGGCCGGCGGCTCGATCCCGCTGGTCTCCACGTTCGTCAGGCAGTTCCCGGCCGCCGAGATCCTCCTCTTCGGCGCCGAGGACGACGGCGCCGCGATCCACGCGCCCAACGAGCGGGTCGTCGTCGAGGAGCTCCGCCGTACGATCCTCTCCGAGGCGCTCTTCCTCCAGGAGTACGGCACCGCGACCACCGGCTGACGCGGGGCGTGAAGCCCCACCCCCTTCCGGGGTGGGGCTTTTCCACGTGATAGCTTTTGTACTGACCAGTCAGTTCTAAAGGAGGTGCCCGATGCCCCAGGGGGCCGCGGTGCAGGCGTGCGAACTGTCCCTCAGGAGCGGGCACGGCTGGGTCTACCGTGACGTCGGCCTGGAGGCCGGACCGGGCGGCCTGACCGCCGTCGCCGGGCAGGCGGGCAGCGGGCGCACCAGCCTGCTGCTCACGCTGGCCGGCCGGATGAGGCCGACCGGGGGCACCCTCACCGTCGCCGGGCGCACCGGGCCGCGGGCGATCCGGCGGGTCGCCGCGCTCGGCCTGGTCGACGGGGTCAACGACCTGGAGAAGGCGCTGACCGTCCGCGAGCACGTGCGCGAACGGTCGCGCGGGCTGTTCTGGAACGCCGGGAGCGCCCGGCACGCCGCCGCGGCCATGGAGCGGGCGGGGCTGGGGCTGTCCCCCGAGGACCGGACGCTGATCCGCGACCTCGGCCGCGAGCAGCGGGTGCGCCTGGGGATCGCGCTGGCCCTGCTCGACGGACCCGGCCTGCTGGTCCTCGACAACGTGGACCACGGCCTGCCCGCCGACCGGCGGGACGCGCTCTGGGCGACGCTGGAGGAGCTGGCCGGGCAGGGGCTGACGGTGATCGCCTCCTGCACCGAGAGCCCTGCGGCCCGGACGGTGCGCCTCCCGGCGGCGGAGACCGGGGACGACGGGACCGCGGCGCACGCCGTACGGGCCGGGGAGAGCGGGGAGCGGGAGCGATGAGGCCGTTGCGGCTGGGCAGGCTGGAGCTGCGGCGGTTCACCCGGTCGCGGCTGACCCGGGCGGCGCTGGCGGGCGTGGTGATGCTGCCGCTGCTCTACGCCGGGCTGTACCTGTGGTCGTTCTGGGACCCGCAGGGGAACCTGGAGAACATCCCGGTGGCGCTCGTCATGGAGGACCGCCCCGCGAAGGCGGGCGACCGGACGATCGACGCGGGGCGGGAGCTGGTCGAGGAGCTCCGGGAACGCGAGGTGTTCTCCTGGCACCGGGTCGGCGCCCGGGAGGCCGCCGACGGCGTCAACGACGGGAGCTTCTACCTCTCCCTGACGATCCCCGCCGACTTCAGCGCCCGGCTCGCCTCGCCCTCCGGTGACGGCACGCCCACCCCCGCCGAACTCGGCGTCATGGTGGACACCGGCCGGAGCTACATCATGGGGACGATCTCCGACGCGGTGTTCGCCGAGGTCAAGGAGGCCGCGGGCCGTACCGCGATCAAGGACTACTGGGACAGCGTCTTCGTCTCCTTCGGCGAGCTGCACGACGCCACCGCCAAGGCCGCCGACGGCGCGGAGAAGCTCTACGACGGCAACCTCAAGGCCCGCGACAACACCGGCAGGCTGGCTGACGGCGCGACCACCCTCAATACCGGGCTCGGCCAGGCCAGGGACGGCACCCGCCGGCTCACCGTGGGCCTGAACGAAGCGGACACCGCCACCGCGAAGCTGTCGGCCGGCGCGAGCACCCTGACCGAGAAACTCGGAGAGGCGGACGCGGCCGCCGCGGAGTTGTCGGCCGGTGCGAAGACCCTGGCCAAGGGGCTGGGGGACGCGGAGAAAGGTTCCCGGAAGCTGGGCGAGGGGCTGGCCACGCTAGAGGGCGGCGCCCGGCAGGTCGCCGACGGCAACGCCCAGGCGTACCAGCAGGTCCACGCCCAGACGACCAGGCTCAACCAGCTGGCCGACGAGTTCGTCCCGGCGCTGGAGGCCAACGGCACGCGGCTCCAGACTCTCGCGCGGGCCGTCGAGAAGGGCGCGGACCTGGTCGCCCAGGGTACCGGCAGGCTGCCCGCCGGGCTCGGCCAGGGAGCCGGGCAGGCCCGTCAGCAGGCGGAGCGGCTGCTCGCCATGCTGGAGAACGACCCCGATGCCGATCCCGGCCTGCGCGCCGCCGCCGAGGAGCTCATCCGGTCCACCCGGCAGGTCGAGGACGGGATGGCGAGTGCGTCCGCGGGCGGCGGCCCGGCCCTCGCCCAGCTCCAGCAGGACGCACGGCGGATCTCGGAGGTCTCGGGCCGCATGGCGGCGCTCGCGCCGGATGCCGGACGCATACTCGATCAGGCCCGGGACAAGGTCAGCCAGCTCGACGAGGGGCTCGGCAAGCTGGCCGACGGATCGGCCAAGGTCCACGCGGGCCTCGGCTCGGCCGCTACCGCGAACACGCAGCTCACTGCGGGCATCGCCAAACTGGGCGACGGCTCGGCCCAGCTCTCCGGCGGGCTGGCCCGGCTCGACGGCGGCATCACCGAGCTGGGCGACGGCGCCGCCCGGCTCTCCGGCGGGCTGACCCGGCTCGACGGCGGCATCACCGAGCTGGGCGACGGCGCCGCCCGGGTGGACAGCGGGGTCGGCAGACTGCACGAGGGGGCGGGGAAGCTCGATGACGGCCTCGACCGGCTCTCCGGCGGGCTCGGCACGCTGGTCGACGGCTCCCGGGAGCTGAGCGAGAAGCTCGGCGAAGGGGCGGAGGAGATCCCCGACTACGGCGCGCAGGAGCGTGCGAGCCGTACCGGGATGATGAGCGAGCCGGTCACGCTGGCCGGCCGGACCGTCAACGAGGTGCCCAACTACGGCACCGGCTTCGCGCCGTTCTTCGTCCCGCTGGCGCTGTGGGTCGGCGCGATGGTGGCCTACATGGTCCTGCGCCCGCTCAACCCGCGCCTGCTGGCCGGTACGGCTCCCGCGTGGCGGATCGCGGTGGCCGGGTGGCTGCCCGGCCTGGCCCTGGGCGCCGCCCAGACCGGGGTGCTGCTGGCGGTGCTCAGGTTCGGGCTCGGGCTGGAGGCCGCGCACTGGGCCGGGACGGCCGGACTCCTGCTGCTGGCCACCGCGGCGTTCCTGGCGATCGTGCAGGCGGTCAACGCCCTGCTCGGCGCGCCCGGCCGGGTCGCGGTGCTGGCGCTGCTGATGCTCCAGCTCACCTCCGCCGCCGGAACCTACCCGATCGAGACCTCGCCGGGCTTCTTCCAGGCGATCTCACCGTGGCTCCCGATGAGCTGGGTCGTCAGCGCGCTGCGGCGTCTGATCAGCGGCGGCGACCCGGCCGTGGTCTGGCAGGCCTGCGGGGTGCTGGCCCTGTTCACCGCGCTGGGACTGGCGCTGAGCTGCTACGCCGTGCACAAGGGACGGACCTGGTCGATGCGGCGGCTCCACCCCGAGCTCGCACTGTGACTACCGTTGGCGGCATGAAGGCGAGCGGCCGGCGGGCCGGGACGAGGCTCAGGCTGTTCGCGGCGGCGGCGGAGCTGATCGCGGAGCAGGGGTACGCCGCGACCACGGTCGACGCGATCGCCGAGCGCGCCGGGGTGGCCAAGGGCACGGTGTTCTACAACTTCGGCACCAAGGAGGCGCTCTTCACCGGTCTGCTCGACCACGGGATCGGCCTGCTGGCCGATGCCCTGTCCGGGGCGGCGGCCGGGGGGACGGCCGGGGAGACGGCGCTGGACGCCCTCGACTCGGTGGTCATGGCGCAGTTGCGGTTCTTCGAGGAGTACGGCGCGTTCGCCCGGGTGCTGCTCGCCGAGATGTGGCGCACCGCCTGGCAGGAGGCGGTGGCCCGGCTGCGCGCGGACGCGCTCGGCGTCTACGCGGACGTGCTGCGCCGGGCGGTGGCCGAGGGCGCGGTCCGCGAGGACCTGGACGTGGAGACCGCGGCGACCGCCGTGTTCGGCATGGTGCTGACCGTGGCGATCGAGCGCCGGGCACTGCACCCGGACCGCCCGATCGAGCGGGTGCACGCCACGCTCGTCGACCTCCTGCGCGGCCGGGTGGCCGGGTAGCCGGCCGTACGGCGTCCGTGCGCCGCAGGCCCGGCGCCGCGGCGGACCCCGTACGGCCCGCTACCTCCCGCGCACCGGCAGGTCGTAGGTACGGCGCACGCTCGTGGGCTCCGCACCGAGGTCGGCCCCGTAGATGTGCAGGGAGACCGCGGTGGTGTCGCCGACGTTGTGCACCTTGTGGATGTCCCCGGGCGGGGCGAAACCGCTGACGTCGCCGGTCCGGTTGGCGACCCGGCCGATCTCGACCAGGTGGTCGCCCTCGTCGCGGTAGAGCGTCTCGTACTCGATCCCCTGCAGCACGCCGAAGACGCACCAGGCGATGTGGTCGTGGGGCCGGGTCCGCTGCCCGGGCCGCCAGACGACCGCGACGACCGAGAAGCCCTTCTCCGTGTGGAGGGTGTGCCTGACGTAGGTGTCCGGATCGCCGGCCCGTTCGCCGGCGGTGAGGATCCCGGGCGCGGGCAGCCGGTCGCGCAGCACGTCCGCGACGGCGAAGGCCGTGGCGCGCGGCTCCGCGGGCCGGTACGCGAGTTCCCGGACCCCCTCCACCAGTTCCGCCAGGCCGGGGCGGGCGAGAGTCGTGGTCTCCATGTCTCAAGCGTGCGCCCGGCCGATATATAAGGTCCAATGCCTATCTTTCTGATGATCGATAGATAATGTTGATACATGCTCGACATCGTGCGGCTCCGCGTGCTCGCCGCCGTCGCCCGGCACGGCTCGGTCACCAGGGCCGCCAGGGAGCTGCACTACTCGCAGCCCTCGGTCAGCCACCACCTCGCCAAGCTGGAGGCCGAGACCGGAGCCAGGCTCATCCAGCGGGTGGGCCGGGGCATCCGGCTGACCGAGGCGGGGCGGCTCCTGGCCGAGCGGGCCACCGAGATCATCGGCCGCGTCGACTCCGCCTCCGCCGAGCTCTCCGCCCATGTGGGCCTGCGCGCGGGCCGGGTACGGCTGGCCGCCTTCCCCTCGGCCCTGGGCACGTTCGTGCCGGGGGCCGCGGCGCTGCTCGCCCGCGAGCACCCCGGCCTGGAGCTGGGCCTGACCGAGACCGAGCCGCCGGAGGCCCTGCGCATGCTCCGCGCGGGTTACGTGGACGCGGCCGTCATCTTCCGCTACGACGACACCGCCCCGGAGGAGAACGGCATCCGCCTCGTCCACCTGCTGGACGACCCCAGTCACCTGGTCACCGCGGGGACGGCCGCTCCCCCGCCCGGCGCGGAGCCCGCCGGGGACCCCGCCGCCCGGCGGTCCGGGGAAGCGGGGGGCGCCCCCGCCGCCGGGGAGCCGGAGGACGCCCTGCTCTCCCACCGCGACGCCCGGTGGATCGCCGGCTGCGACCGGTGCCGGAGCCACCTGCTCGACCTGTGCGCGCAGCGCGGATTCGAGCCGAGGATCGCCTTCACCAGCGACGACATCGTGGCCGTCCAGGCCCTGGTCGCCGCCGGGATGGGGGTGACCGCCCTGCCCGGCCTCGCGCTGCAGGCCCACCGCCACCCCGGTGTCGACACGGTCGAGATCGCCGGCTCGACCCGCCACGTCTACGCCGCCGTCTACGGCGAGCCCCCCGACCCGCCCGCCACCGCCGCCCTGCTGTCCGCCCTCATGGCGGTGGCCTGAGCGCTTCCTCCCGTCCGCGCCGATCGGGCGTTCCCGGGAGGCGGTTCCGGCGGCCTCCGCGATGTCGCCGGACGGTGCCGCCCGGAGGGCCCCGACGCGCCCGGAGAGCCGCCGTGCACGGGATTCCGGAGTCTTGACAGGGCCGAACCGGCCGCGATAAAAACCAACTGGTTACAAAACCATAAGGTTATGAACATGGCCGCCGACGACCTGGAAGGGCGAACCGCGATGACCGACATCCGGCCCACGCAGACCGAGATCCCCGCCGACGCCGCCGACGTCCCGGCCGACCCCGCCGCGCCTCCCGTCCCGCCCGGCGCGTTCCTCCTCGAACTCGTCCCGGTGCCCGTCACGGACATCGACCGGGCCAGGGCCTTCTACGCCGACCGCCTCGGCTTCCACGTGGACGTCGACGTACGGCCCGCGGACGGCGTGCGGATCGTCCAGCTCACCCCGCCGGGCTCCGCCTGCTCGATCACTCTGGCCGAGGGCGTCCCGTCGCTCGACATGCCGGCCGGCACGCTGCGCGGCCTGCACCTGGTGGTGAGCGACATCGAGCAGGCCCGCGCGGCGCTCATCGAGCGCGGCGCGGACGTGGGTCCGGTCGAGGACCTGGGCGGTGTCCTGTACGCCCACTTCGCCGACCCGGACGGCAACACCTGGACCCTCCAGCACATGCCCTGGCGCGTCTGAGGACGCCTCCGAAGCCGCCCGGGCGCCGGAACCCGGCCCCGCGAGGACGGGCGTCCGCCGAAAATCCGAGGCGGCCCGGGGGCCGCCGTGTCTACGATCCCCGTATGCCGGATCTCGCGACCCTCGTCCTCTTCTCCGCCGCGACCCTGGCCCTGCTGCTCGTGCCGGGCCCCGCGGTCGTCTACATCGTGACCCGCAGCGTCGCCCAGGGCAGGAGCGCGGGGCTCGTCTCGGTCCTCGGCATCCACCTCGGCTCCGTGGTCCACGTGGCCGCCGCCGCGCTCGGCATCAGCGCCCTGCTCGCCGCCTCGGCGACCGCGTTCACGGTCGTCAAGTACCTCGGCGCCGCCTACCTGGTCTGGCTGGGCGTCCGCAAGCTGATGCACGGACGGAACGGGGCCGAGGCCGCCGAGCCGCCGGTCGCGAGCCGTACCCGGATGTTCTGGGAGGGTTTCGCGGTGAACGTGCTGAACCCGAAGACCGCGATCTTCTTCCTGGCCTTCCTCCCCCAGTTCGCCGACCCGGGCGCCGGCCCGATCGCCCCGCAGATCGTGCTGCTCGGCGTGATCTGGATCGTCCTCGGCATGGCCAGCGACGGCGCCTTCGCCCTGCTCGCCTCCGCCCTGGCCGGCCGCCTGCGCCGCTCCGCCCGCGCCCGCCGCCGGCTGGACGTCGCCAGCGGCGTCGTCTACCTCGGCCTGGGCGCCGCCGCCGCGCTCACCGGCGAACACACCGCGTCCGGCGGTGCCATGCCGGCCTCCGGCGCCGCGGCCGGGGCCTGAGGAGCGGCCCGCCCCCGGACCCGGCGTCCCCGGCTCGCGGCGGGGCGCCCGCGGAGCCGGGGCGAGCCGTCACAGGCCGAAGGCCGCGGCCAGGTCCGGCCGTCCGCGGACGAGCGCGGTGAAGCGCCCGGCCATCAGGTCGTAGCCCTTCTGGTCCGGGTGGAGGTCGTCGTAGAGCCGCCCGGCGTCCGACGGCCCGAGCAGTTCCAGCCCGTCGACGAAGTACAGGCGGGGGTCCGTCGCCGCGCGCTCGGCGGCGACCTGCTCCAGCAGGCGCCGGGTCATGCCGAGGGTGAGCGCCCCGGGGTCGGAGTCGAGGCTCCGCAGGGCCGCGCGGAACCGGGTCCCGTCGTGGACCGTCGGCCCGGGCGTGTCCTCGTGGATGGGGCAGGCGACGGCCGAGACGAGGACGATCGGGGTGTCCGGGTGGCCGTCCCGGACGGTGTCGAGGAACCCGTGGACGGCGGGCATGAAGGTGCGGGCGCGCATGCTGTCGGCGTTGACGATGTTGATGCCGACCTTGAGGGAGATGACGTCGGCCTCGATGTCCCTGATGGTCCGGGCGGCGAAGGGGTCGAGCATGGCGTTCCCGGCCAGTCCCATGCTGGTCAGCCTCAGGCCCAGGTTGCGGGCGGCGGTCTGCGGCCAGGGGCCGAGCGGGCCGTCCGCCTCCAGGCAGTGGCTGATCGAGCTGCCGTAGTGGAGCCAGTGCGTGGCCCGGGACGGCGCCGGGGTGAGCGGGGCGTCGGAGGTCACGCTCCGGAGCTCGACCTGGGCGGTGTGCGGCAGCCAGATCTCCACCACACGCTCCTGCCCGCCCTCCGGCTCCCCGAGGTCGAGCCGTACGGCCGACGCCTCCCCGGCCTCGACCCGCATCCCGTCGTCCACCAGCCGGACGACGTCCCCCTCGTCCACGTCGGCGCGGCAGACGGCCTCGCCGCCGGCGACCGCGACGAAGCTCGCCGGGTGCTCCCGGGAGTCGAGTCCCTCGGGGAGGGCGCGGGTGATCTTGACTGCCAGCGTGATCCGGGAGGCCCCGGTCAGCATCCGCAGGTGCACCCCGGCGGCGGCGGAGGCGACCCACATGGCGGAGTGGGTGGGCTCCTGCCCCCTGCTCCGCCGGGCCAGCCTGAGGGGGATGACGCCCTCGGGCGTCGGCTCCGCGTCGACGGCGCCGGCGAGGAGCCCCGCCAGCCCTTCCGCGTCAAGGGTGTGCTCCCCAGCCATCTGCCCACTCCATTTCCGGGCGGGCGCCTGAAACCAGACGCCGGCGACCATGATCGTGCTGAAATGCTCGCACAGCCTCCCTTAAAACGTCGATAGTGCCCTTAAAACATCTACAGCACCTATAAAGGGATATTTCCCGCACCGGAAGAGGCGGCGCCCAGCCGGTTCCACGGGTCTCGGCCGCGCCGGAACCGGCCGCGTGCGCCGGGGCCGTTCACGAACCGGGAAGCCGCGCCCCACCTGGTGAGGCGCGGCTCCCCGCGTGGGCCGGGCGAACTCTCAGCCCTCCGCGGCCCGCGCGTTCTCCTCGATGGTGAGGAGCCCCTGGGGCATCCCCTCCACGTGGACCGCCAGCCAGATCGGGCGCCAGGGGCGCAGCTCGTGGAAGCGGCGCAGCTCGGCGATGCCGCTGAGCCAGCCCATCCACGCGCCGTACGGCGGGCGGTCCTCGTCGAAGCCGCTCTGGACGAGGGTGAGCCGCGTCCCGCCGTCGGACTCCTCCAGCTCCCAGGAGGCGACCAGGCCCTCCTCCCACAGCAGGGTCATCCTGCGCCCGGGCTCCAGCTCGGTGATCCTGGCGGGGGACGGCTCCGTCTCGAAGCTCCCCATGGCCCAGCGCCCGCCGACGTGCGGCTCGATCTCGACCTTCGCCCCGAACCACCTGGCGAACGTCCCGGGATCGACGATCGAGTCGTACACCGCCTGCGGCGGGGCCCCGACGAACACCTCCGCGCGCATCACCGGAGAGGTGAAATCGCACTTCGGCGTGGGTTCCCGGCCCTCGACGTAGTCGACGAGGTTGGCGACCGCCACCGCCCAGAAGGTGTGCGCCAGGCTCAGGGCGCCGGTCTCGGCCACCAGCTCCGCGAAGGAGGGGATGCCGGTCTGCGTCAGCGTCAGCTCGGTCTCCTCCGGCCCCCGCTCCTCCAGCCGGATCTCGACGACGCTCTCCTCGCCGCCGAGCGGCCACGCGAAGCGCAGCGTGCGGTCGTCGGCGTGGAGCAGGCGCTGACGGGGCGCGTCGCCCTCGATGGTGTGCGGGCCCCAGAAGGCGTAGCGGTGCGGCAGGTCCACCTCGGCGTGCTCGTCCAGCCAGACGCGCATCGCCTCGGGGTCGGTCAGCGCGTGGTACACGGCCTTGGCCGGCGCGCCCGCGCGGATGCGGATCATCATCGGTTCACTCATCGGACTCTCCCTCTGGGTCGTCGGGATAACAGGCCACGGCGAGCTTGAACGCGTCTCCTTCGGCGCCGCCGTAGCGGGTGAAGAGGTCCTGCAGCACGGTCCGCAGCTCGCCGAGGAACTGCTGGCGCTGCTCCGGCGGCACCCGGATCCGGCCGGAGACCCCGATCGAGGGCAGCTCCGGCCTGCTCCGGTCGAGCGCGGCGATGTCGGCCTGGACCTCCTCCACGAGGTCCAGCAGGTAGCCCAGGCTCAGCTCGTCCCGCGCCCGGCGCAGGCCGATCCGGCCGACCAGGCGGGGCGAGAGCCAGTAGGAGCGTGCCCCGGCCCGGTAGATGCCCTCGTTGATGCCGCGCACCCTGCGCTCGGCCACCTGCTCGGCCAGCCCCGCCTCGACCAGGCGCTTGACGTGGTAGTAGACCCGCTGCGGTGTCTGGCCGAGCAGCGCGGCGACCTCGGTGCAGGTGCGGGGCTCGGCCAGACACCGCAGCACCTCGATGCGCTGCGGCTTGAGCAGGGCCTCGGCCTGCTCGATCTCTTCCAGGTACAGGACGTCTCTCATCTCAAAAACAGTCTTTTTCATAAAAAGCAGTTTTGTCAATGGGTGGCGCGGCGGCCGGAAGGAGCCGATCAGCCCGGACCTGCGGCCGGGCGGATCCCAGCCGCTCGGCCCGCGCCCCGAGGTCGAGGCGATCTGTCGGTGCCTCCTGGCAGGCTTGCGCCGTGACCGAGATCCCAGCGGAGAACTACTCCCGGCCCATGGACGCCGGCGCCCGGCCCGCGCTCCCCCTCGTCGGCGACGAGCGCGAGGTGCTGACCGCCTTCCTCGACTGGCACCGCCGGACCTTCGAGCTCAAGTGCTCGGGCGTCCCGGCGGAGCGGCTCTCCGAGAAGGGCGTCCCGCCCTCGGGCCTGAGCCTGCACGGCCTGCTCCGCCACCTGGCCGGGGTGGAGCGGTGGTGGTTCCGGCTGCAGTTCGCCGGCGAGGACCTGCCGCTGCTCTACTACTCCGACGACGACCCCGACCAGGACTTCGAGTCCCTGGGCGGCGACGTCTCGCAGGCGCTGGCGGTGTGGCACGCCGAGTGCGAGCGCTCCCGTGAGATCGTCGCCGCCGCCTCCTCACTGGACCAGACGGGCGTCCAGCGGTCGGACGGGCGGCCGATCTCGCTCCGGGTCATCCTGGTCAAGCTCATCGCCGAGTACGCCCGGCACAACGGCCACGCCGACCTGCTCCGGGAACGGATCGACGGCTCCACCGGGTACTGAAGTGGTGGAGCACGAAGTCCGCTGTGCGCCGATGGAGGCCCGACCGCGGAACGTGTTCCCGAGCGAGGAGACCGGCGAGCACGGGCGGGGTTCACGGCGCTGGATCCTGGACGGGATCGACGGCACCGCGGCGTTCGCCGGGCCCCGATGGCGTGACCGCTCTCCGTTTCCATACACGCCATTGCTACAGTCGTAGCAAGAGTTCTACGATTGGTCCATGACAGCAATTCCGGCGCGCGAGCTGCGCAACAACACCGCCGAAGTACTTCGGCGCGTCGAGGCAGGGGAAGAGATCGAGGTCCTGCGCGACAATCGTCCGGTAGCGAAGATCATTCCCTTCCCACGCCGGAGCCGCTGGCTGTCCGCCGCCGAGATCGGAGGGGAACTCGTCCGTCTCGGCCCGGACACCACCGGATGGGATGCGGAACTACGTGAGACGCTGTCCGGAACGACCGACGATCTGCCATGGTGACTCCTCGGCGTGCCCTGGCCGACACATCCGTCTTCATAGGTCTGGAGGCCGCCCGGTTCGACAGTGAACGGTTCTCCGGCTACGAATGGGGCGTGTCGGCGATCACCCTGGGCGAACTGCGCCTGGGCGTGTTGCAGGCACGGGACCCCGAATCAGCCGCCCGGCGGTTGTCGACCTACCAACTGGCCCAGCGCTTCGAACCACTACCGGTGGACGAGGCCGTTTCCGAGGCGTGGGCGCTCCTCGTCTCCCGGTTGCGAGCGGCAGGCCGTAAAGCGCCGATCAACGACAGCTGGATAGCGGCGACCGCCCTCACCTACGGCATCCCTGTGGTGACCCAGGACGCCGACTACGACGGCATGCCCGGCGTTGAGATCATCAAGCTGTGATCATTCCGCTCCGGAGCCCGAGGCGGCCTGGACGGTCTCGCGGGCCCAGCGGTAGTCGGCCTTGCCGGCCGGGGAGCGGACCATCTCGCCGACGAAGGCGAAGGCCCGGGGGATCTTGTAGCCGGACAGCTTCGTACGGCAGTGCGCCTCCAGCTCCTCCGGCGACGGGGACGTGCCGGGGCGCGGCTCGACCACCGCGGCCACCTTGCTGCCCCAGCGCTCGTCGGGCACACCGGTGACGACCGCGTCGAAGACCGCCGGATGACCCTTGAGGACCGCCTCGACCTCCTCGGGGTAGACCTTCTCGCCGCCGGTGTTGATGCAGGCCGCGCCGCGGCCGAGGACCGCGATCGCGCCGTCCTCCTCGACCGTGGCCATGTCGCCGGTGAGCAGCCAGCGGGTTCCGGCCGCGTCGGTCACGAAGGTGCGCCGGGTCTTGTCCTCGTCCTTGTAGTAGCCCAGCGGCATCCGGCCGCTCTTGGCGACCGTGCCCACCTCGCCGGACCCGGGTTTGACCTGCTCCAGGGTCCCGTTGAGCACCACCAGGCCGGAGGCGGCGTTGGGCTGGAATCGCGAGCCCGACTCCGGCGTGGAGCCGGGGACGGCGGAGGCGGTGTAGCCGGACTCGGTGGAGCCGAAGTTGTCCAGGATCATGGTGTTCGGCAGCAGCTCCTGGAGTCGGTCGCGGACCGCGCCGGTCAGGATCGCTCCGGCGGAGCTGAGCACGCCCAGCGACGAGACGTCGTAGGAGCCGGCGGCCAGTTCCTCGGCGATCGGGCGGGCCATCGCGTCACCGATGACGTTGATCGTGAAGGCCTTCTCCCGCTCGATCGCCCGCAGCACCTCGGCCGCGCCGAACTTGCGGACGTAGACCATGGTGCCCCCCATCCACCAGGTGATGAAGGTGCTCATCTGGGACGCGCCGTGCATCAGCGGGGCCGCCGCCAGCATGATCAGCGGTCCGGAGTTCCGTGCCTGCTCGACGACCGCCTCGGGGCTCGGGAGCGGGTCTCCGTACGGGTTCCCGCCGCCGAAGGCGAAGAAGAGGTCCTCGGTCCGCCACATCACGCCCTTGGGCATGCCGGTGGTGCCGCCGGTGTAGATGATGTAGAGGTCGTCGCCCGACCGCTCGGGGAACCCGCGCGTCTCCGGCTGCCCGGCCAGCGCCTCGGTGTACGGCACCGCCCCGGCGACCTTCGACGGCCCGCCCACCGCGATCAGGTGCCGCAGCTCGGGGGCCTGCGGCGCGACCGCCGCCACCCGGTCGTCGAACTCCACGTCGAAGATCAGTGCCGCGATGTCGGAGTCCTGGTAGAGGTAGAGCAGCTCGGCCTCGACGTAGCGGTAGTTGACGTTGACCGGCACGGCCCGGAGCTTGAGCGCCGCCAGCATCCCGGCGATGTACTCGACGCCGTTGTAGAGGTGGATGCCGACATGGTCGCCCGGCCCGACGCCGTGCGCCGCGAGGTGGTGGGCGAGCCGGTTGGCGTGGGCGTCCAGCTCCGCGTAGGTCACGCGGTGCTCGCCGCAGACGACGGCGACGCGGTCCCCGATCGCGTCCGCGAGCCCTTCGAACAGATCTGCGTGGTTGAACTCCATCGGGGGACTCCTGTCTCGCAAGGGGGCTCCGGACGCTCCGGGCGCCGGAGGGGTTCTACGGTTTGTCGCTGCCGACCATCCACATCGCGAAGAACTGCGCGCCTCCCCCGTAGGCGTGCCCGAGGGCCCGCCGGGCCCCGTCCACCTGGTGCTCGCCCGCCATCCCCCGGACCTGGAGCGCCGCCTCGGCGAACCGGATCAGCCCGGAGGCGCCGATCGGGTTGCTGGAGAGCACGCCGCCGGAGGCGTTCCACGGGATGTCGCCGTCCAGGGCGGTGGCCCCCGACTCGGTGAGCTTCCAGCCCTCCCCCTCGGCGGCGAACCCGAGGTTCTCCAGCCACATCGGCTCGTACCAGGAGAACGGCACGTAGACCTCGGCCACGTCGATCTCCCGGCGCGGGTCGGTGATGCCGGCCTGCCGGTAGACGTCCGCCGCGCAGTCCTTGCCGCCCTGGGGGTTCACCGTGTCGCGCCCGGCGCGGAAGATGGGCTCGGAGCGCATCGCCGTGCCCAGCACCCAGGCCGGGGTCCCGGTGACGGCCTTCTCCGAGGACAGGACCATCGCGCACGCGCCGTCGCTGGACGGGCAGGTCTCCAGGTAGCGGATCGGCTCCCAGAGCATCGGGGTCGACTCGACCATCTGCCGGCTGATGCCGGGGATCCTCAGGTGGGCGTAGGGGTTCTTCAGGGCGTTGAGCCGGTCCTTGACGGCGACCAGCGTGCCGATGTGCTCCGGCGCCCCCGACCTGCGCATGTACTCGCGGATGTGCGGGGCGAAGTAGCCGCCCGCGCCGACCACCAGCGAGGCGCTGAACGGCAGGTGCGTGGACAGCGCCCAGGTGGCGTTGGACTCCGACTGCTTCTCGAAGGCGACCACCAGCACCCGGTCGTGCACGCCGCCCTGGACGAGGGAGGCCCCGACCAGCGCGGTGGAGCCGCCGACCGAGCCCGCGGTGTGCACGCGCATCATCGGCTTGCCCGCGGCGCCGAGCGCGTCGGCGAGGTACGCCTCCGGCATCATCACGCCCTCGAACAGGTCGGGCGCCTTGCCGATGACGACGGCGTCGATGTCCTTCCAGGCCAGCCCGGCGTCCTCCAGCGCGCGGGCGGCGGCCTCGCGGACCAGCCCGGCGATGGAGACGTCCCGGCGCTTGGTCGTGTAGTGCGTCTGCCCCACCCCGATGACCGCACAGCGGTTACCCATGGCTCACGCCTCCATCACGGTCACGAGGTTGTGCTGCAGGCAGGGGCCGCTGGCGGCGTGCCCGACGGCGCGGCTCGCGGTGCCGTCGGTGATCCGCCGGGCCGCCTCGCCGATCCGGATGAGGCCGGTCGCCATGACGGGATTGGCGGCCAGCGGGCCGCCGCTCGGGTTGACCGCGGTGGAGGCGGGCAGTTCCAGCGCCTCGCGGAGGATGACCTCCTCGTGGCTGAACTGGGCGTGCAGTTCGGCCACGTCGACATGACCCTTGCCGACCCCCGCCGCACGTGCGGCTTCGGCGGCGGAGGCCGACCGGGCGAGGTCTCTCATTCCCAGATAGTGGGGTTCTATGCGGTGGGCGATGCCGGTGATCCAGGCGGGGCGCTCGCACAGCTCCCGTGCCAGGTCCCCGGCGGCCAGCACCACCGCGGCGGCGCCGTCGGTCATCGGCGCGACGTCGTACGGCCTCAGCGGCTGGACCTCGTAGCCGTCGCCTTCGGGATCCGGCAGGTCGAGGGCGCAGGGGTTGTCCCGGCCGGCGGCGCGGCTGCGCCGTACGATCTCGTCGAGCTCGGCCCGGTCCGCCCCCCTCGCCGAGGCCTGCAGGGCGGCGTAGGAGACCTGGTCCAGGCCGAGCGGCGCCAGGTAGTAGGGGTCGAGCTGGAGGGTCATGATCTCCCGCAGGTCCCCCTGGGAGGACTTGCCGAAGCCGTAGACCAGCGCCGTGTCGACGTCTCCGTGCTGGAGCCGTACCCACGCCTCGTAGAGCGCCCAGGCGGCGTCCATCTCCACGTGGCTCTCGGAGATCGGCGGCCAGGCGCCGAGCGCGTCGAGCGCGGAGACGAACGAGAACGGCGCCCCGGCGAGGTAGTCGCAGCTCCCCGAGCAGGTGAAGCCGAACGTGCGCAGTCCCGAGGCGTCTCTGACCTCGTCGAGCACCGGCAGGATCAGCTCGGACTCGCCGAGCCCCTCGTCGGTCGCGCTGTGCCGGGTCTGCGCGAAGGCCACGACGGCCACGTCTCTCATCGGCTGCTCCTACAGCTCTGCGTCGGGCTCGCCGGTGGGGGCGAACCACTTGATGTTGGACATGGACGCGGTCCGCTCCTCCTCGGGGACCCAGACGGCGCGCACCCGCATGCCCTGCCGCACCTCGTGCGCGGGGACGCCGCCGACCAGGGCGATCATCGGGATGTCGGAGCCGTCGAGGAGGATGTAGGCCGAGACGAACGGGACCTCGGGGGCCCGCGGGTCGGGGAGGTTGTTGATCGCGAAGGTGGTGATCGTGCCGGTGTCCGGGACCTCGACCTCCTCGGTGATCGCGACTCCGCACTCCGGGCACGACAGGCGGTAGGGCACGTAGACCTTGCCGCAGGAGCCGCACCGGCAGCCGATGAACACCCCGCGCGCGACGCCGTCGAGGAAGCGGGCGAGCGCCTTGCCGGGTCTGACGCGGTACTCGGTGCGGACCGGGGAGACGATCCTCGTGACCTCGGGGACGAAGCTCTCGATGTCGGTGATGTGCCCGGTGCGCGCGGCCTTCCAGCGGGGGCGGACGCGCAAGCCCTGGCGCATGGCCCGGGCGTCGCCCGCGTCGACCGCGTGGACCAGCGCGGTGTCCGCGCCGTCCAGCCGGATCAGCGCCCAGGCGAACGGGCGCTCCAGCGGGTGGGCGGGGCGGGGCTCGCTCACCCAGGACCAGCTCTCGACCGTCCCGGCCGGGCCGACCTCGGCGAACTCGCCGGTGACCGCCTCCCCGGTGTCCGGGTCGTACTCCAGAGGGGGGACGAGCGTACGGCCGCCGGCCGTGCGGACCCCGACGATGCGCCCGTCCCGCAGCTCGGTGAGGAAGCGCCCGATCACCGGCCCGGTCGTGCGGGTGTAGCCGCCGGGGAACTCCAGGACGTGTCCGGCGACCAGGCTCCTGGCCTCTCCCTCCGGTACGGCGGCCGCGCCGGCGGCTGTCGTACCCGCGGCTGTCGCGTCAGATGGCACGGTCGTGGCCCTCCCAGTAGGGGTCGCGGAGCTTGCGTTTGAGGAGCTTGCCGTTGGGCTCGCGCGGCATCTCCCCGATGAAGTCGACGGACCGCGGCCACTTCATCTTCGCCAGGCGGCCCTTGAGCGAGTCGAGGATCTCCGCGGCCAGCTCGGGCGAGGGCTCCACCCCGGGGGCGGGCTCGACCACGGCCTTGATCTGCTCGCCCCACTCCTCGTCCGGGATGCCGAACACCGCCACGTCGGCGATCTTCGGGTGGACCATCAGCTCGTTCTCGATCTCGGCCGGGTAGATGTTGACCCCACCCGAGATGATCATGTCGGCCTTGCGGTCGCAGAGAAAGAGGAAGCCCTCCGCGTCGAGGTAGCCGATGTCGCCGACGGTGAAGTGGTCCTTGAGCCGGTTCTCCTCGGTCTTGGCCCGGTCGCCCTTGTACTCGAAGGTGGCGCCGGCCATCTTCATGTAGATCGTGCCGGGGGTGCCGGTGGGGACGGGCTGGAGCTCCTCGTCCACGATGAGCAGCTCGCTGATCGGCCAGGCGGTGCCGACGGTGCCGGGGTGCTTCTTCCAGCCCTCGGGGGTGGCGAGCGTGCCGCCGCCCTCGGTCGCCGCGTAGTACTCGTAGATGCAGTCGCCCCACCACTCGAACATCGCCCACTTGACCGGGACCGGGCAGGGGGCGGCGGCGTGGATCATCCACTTCAGCGAGGAGAGGTCGTACCTGCGCTTGACGTCGTCGGGGAGGGCGAGCAGGCGCTTGAAGTGGGTGGGGACCATGTGGGAGTTGGTGACCCGGTACTTCGCGCAGAGCCGGAGAAGCTCTTCGGCGTCCCACTTGTCCATGTAGACGAGGGTGTGGCCCATGTGCAGGGCCGTACCGCCGAACTGGGTGACGGCGGTGTGGTAGTTCGGCGAGGTGATCAGGTGGGCGTTCTCCTTGCCCGGCGTGATGCCGAACATGGCGAGCAGGAACGTCATCAGCTCGGCCGCGTCGTCGGGATCCAGGCCGTTGAGCGGGCGGCGCACGCCCTTGGGCCTGCCGGTGGTGCCGGAGGTGTAGTGCATGGTGGCTCCGGCCGTACGGTCCTCCGGGAGGGTGTCCGGCCACCCCTCGGTCAGCTCCGAGACGGGGCGCACGCCGTCCACCCGGCCGAACGCGAAGACGCGGTCGGCGGAGATGCCCGACTCCGCGACGCCGCGCAGCCCCTCCTCCGCGTGCCGCCGGTCCAGGAAGAACGCCTTGGCCTCGCTGTCGGCGACGATGTAGCCGATCTCCGGGCCGGTGAGGTGCCAGTTGATCGGCGTGTAGTACCACCCGGCCTGCAGGGCGGCCAGGTAGAGCACAAGGCCGTCGGCGCCGTTGGGGACCAGGCCGCTGATGCCGTCGCCGGGCCGCAGGCCGAGGCCGCGCAGGGCGTGTACGAGGCGGTTGGCCCGGGCGAGCAGGTCACCCGCCCGGTGTTCGGTGCCGTCCGGGTCCACGGCGGCGATCCAGTCCGGATCCGCCTGCGCCAGCCGCCAGAAACCGAGCGTGCCCATCGGAAGATCCCTTCAGCTCGAAAGGGCCGGGCCGCCGGAGTGAGGCACGCCCCTCGAAACGCGACAGGACTCCGGCAGCGCGGAAGGTGTCGAACGGGAACCCGTTCTCGTTCGCAGGGGCAGACTAACCCCGGGAGGTGCTACCGAGCAAGCGCTTGATTACAGAGAGAATCGCAGGTAGCGGCTTTACCTTCTCATCACCATCGGCGTCGCGGCCGTTACGCATAGCTCATGAAGAGTAAGAAAAAAGTCAAGTTTCGTCACGAATGTAGCTAAATGTCCTAAACCACGGCTTTGCTAAGTCAGGATTGCTACGTGAGACAGCGTTCCCGAGTTGGGCTCGTGTTGGCCCTCCGCTGTCTCCTCTCTGGGGGAAGATCATGCGTTTCACCAAGTCCCTGGCCGCCGCCGGCGCCCTCGGCCTCGCCGTGCTGACCGCCTCACCGGCGCTCGCCGACGACACCGAGGAGACGGTGGCCGGCTTCTCGGCCACCGCGCCCGAGGTCCGGAACGACGGCGGCGCACCCGACACCGGAGCGGGGTCCGAGGCCCCGGCCGAGACCCTTGCCGAGACCGAGCCGGAGCCCGGGCCCGAGGCGGAGCCCAAGCTCAAGCCCGAGGCGGAGCTCAAGCCCGAGGCCAAGCCCGAGGCCAAGCCCGAGGCGGAGCTCAAGCCCGAGGCCAAGCCCGAGGCGGAGACCAAGCCCGAGCTCAAGCCCGAGGCGGATGAGGCTCCGCTCAAGGGGGTGCGGTCCTTCGAGCTCACCTCGAAGACCGCCCACTCCGGCGAGAAGGTCGGCTACGAGGTCGCCGCCCACGAGACCCGCGCCACCGGCGCCCGGATCAGCTCCCCCGCGTTCTCCGGCGTGCACCCCGTCACGTTGTACGGCGGCAAGGCCGTCGGCACCGCCGTGACCCGGGACGACGTCAAGCCCGGCCGGTATCCGGTCACCGTCGAGATCTTCCTCGGCGAGAGGTTCCTCGGCTCGGCCGAGACGCACCTGAACATCACGGCCGCACCCGTCGAGGAGGCGCCGTTCGCCGCCCCCTCCGTCACCGTGACCCCGGGCACCGTCCACGCCGGCGAGAAGGCCGGCTACAGGGTCACCGCCGACGCGCGCGCCACCGGCGCCCGGATCAGCTCCCCCGCGTTCTCCGGCGCGCAGCCCGTCACGCTGTCCGGCGGCAAGGCCACCGGCACCGCCGTGACCGCCGACCACCTCAAGCCCGGCGAGTACCCGGTCACCGTCGAGATCCTGCTCGGCGAGAGGGTCGTCGGCACCGCGCAGACCCGCCTGTTCATCAAGGCCAGGCCCGTCGTCAAGCCGGTCCCCGTCAGCAGCCTGGACCTGGAGCTGGAGCCGCGTACGGTCCGGCCCGGGCAGAGCTTCTACGCCGGTGTCACGTCCAGGAACATCGAGCCCGGCACCGTGATCACCGTCGAGGACCCCAGCGGCAGGCGCTACCCCGCCCAGCTCGACCGCTGGGGCACCGGGCGGATCATGCTGACCGTGCCGAAGGACGCCGACCCCGGCGCCTACAAGGTCGTGGCCTACCTGCCCGGCAGCGGCCTGCACGACTCCGAGAAGCTGACCGTCGTCGCTCCCCCGAAGCCCGCCCCGGCCCCCAGGCTCGCCCTCGCGCTGAACCCGCACACGATCACGGCCGGCGGCGACTTCACCGCCGTCGTCTCCACCAGGTTCGTGGCCCCGGGCACCCGGGTCACCATCCTCGACCCGGGCGGCAGGCCGTTCACGGTCAAGATCGACCGGAACGGCGTGGGCGGCACGCGGCTGCACGTCCCCTCCAGCACCGCGCCCGGCGCCTACTGGTTCACCGCCAAGCTGCCCTCCGGCCAGAAGGCGGCGGCCCGGCTGACCGTCAAGGCGCCGGTCCGGCCCAGCGGCGACCTCACCCCCCGGGGCGGCGCGCAGACCGGCGGCGGCCTCGCACGGCCCTTCGGTTTCGGGACCCCCTCCGGCTCCGGCGTCCTGGCCCTCGGCGGCGTCCTGCTCGCCGGCGGATCCGGTCTGGCGCTGTACGGCCGCCGCGGCCGGGAGAGCTGACCCGGTCATGCCCGGCCGTACAGCATCCGTAAGCCGCATCGCCCTCACCACCGGGGCGGCCCTGGCCGTCTTCTGCGGCGTCCTCGCCGCAGGATCCGCGCTGTCGGACGGGTCCGCCGCCGACGCCCCCGCCGTCTCCGGGGACGTCTCCGCGGGCGCCTCGGGTCAGGGCAAGCCGTCCTTCGCCGTGGTCCCCGCCAAGGCGATGCCGGAGTCGGAGCCGGTCCGCCTGGACATCCCGGCCATCGGGGTGAAGGGCGCGCCGATCGACCCGGTGGGCCTGAACTCCGACCGGACCGTCGAGGTCCCCCCGCTGGAGCGGCCGGAGCTGGTCGGCTGGTACCGGCACCGCGCCACGCCGGGCGAGAAGGGCCCGGCCGTGCTCCTCGGGCACGTGGACGCGTACGGCGAGCCGGCGGTCTTCTCCCGGGCGCACGCCCTGAAGCGGGGCGACACCATCAAGGTGAAGCGCGAGGACGGCAAGGTGGCCGCCTTCACCGTGGACGGGGTGGAGCGGGTCGACAAGGACGAGTTCCCGACCGCCAAGGTGTACGGCGAGACCGGCGTGCCCGAGCTGCGGCTGGTCACCTGCGGCGGCGCCTTCGACCCGGCGACCGGGCACTACGAGGACAACGTCATCGTCTACGCCCATCTGGCGGCGTGAGCCGTAGGGCCCGGTACCGCGTCCGTCTGGCGGCGTGAGCCGTACCGGATCTAGGATGACCTAACAAGCGCTTGTCTAAAACAGCGGAGGTCGTCCGTGGAACTGCTGCCGATCAGTACGCCGCACTGCCGGATCGAGCGCGACGGCCACGTCGTCGTCGTCACCATGGACCGGCCCGAGGCGAAGAACGCCCTCTCCTCGGACATGCTCATCGGCCTGGCCGAGGCGTGGGCCTACGTCTCCGCCGAGCCGGAGGTCCGCGTCGCCGTGCTGACCGGCGCCGACGGCACCTTCTGCGCGGGCGCCGACCTGAAGGCCATGGGCACCCCCTCGGCCGACGCCCGCGTCCGGGAGCGCGCCGCGCAGATCCCCGACTTCCACTGGAAGGGCCTGCTCCGCGACCCGGACGCGCTGCCGAGCAAGCCGATCGTCTGCGCGGTCGAGGGCTACGCCGTGGCCGGGGGCACCGAGCTGCTCGTCGGCACCGACCTGCGCGTGGTCGCCGAGTCGGCCACCCTCGGCCTGTTCGAGGCGCGCCGCGCGCTCTTCCCGATGGGCGGCTCGGCGATCCGGCTCCCCCGCCAGATCCCCTACGCCTTCGCCATGGACCTGCTGCTGACCGGCCGGTCCGTCAGCGCGCAGGAGGCGCTGGCCATGGGCCTGGTCAACCGGGTCGTCCCGGACGGCCAGGCCCTCACCACCGCCCTGGAGATCGCCGCCCAGATCGCCGAGTGCGGGCCGCTGGCCGTACAGGCGATCCTGCGCACCTACCGCGAGACCGTGGGCCTGCCCGAGCCCGAGGCACTGAAGGTCTCCGACGCCATCGGCTGGCCGGTGATCGGCTCCGAGGACGCCAAGGAGGGCTCCCGCGCCTTCAGGGAGAAGCGCCCGGCCGTCTACCGGGGCGAGTAAGCCCTCTTCTGCCGGATGTGAAGGCCCGCCCCTCACACCTGCACACTCCCGACAGCCTCGCCCCACCCACCTTCTTACTCTGAGTAACAGATTATCGGAAAATCCCGATTTCCCGAATAGTCACTTACTGTGACTTATTCTTCCTTTATATAGGTCTTGTGGAGGAATGTAGCCTATGTGTACCTTCTGATCGTTTGCTGTGTTGATCACTCCGAACCGTCGAGCCTGTCTCTACCTGAAGGAACCGGCGGGGGGGTAGCGCGGTGGCGTCGGCCGCCGCGCTGGCTGGTTCGGAGGGTGACGGCGTATGCGCCGGAGTTCGTCGTGGTCGCGTTCGGCTGGCCGCAGGGCAGGAATGGCCGCGGCATTGGCAGCGGTGATGTTGCCGGGCCTGCTGGCGCTTCCGGCGCTTCCCGCGACCGCTGTCACAGGTTCGGCCCCGCAGGCATCGGCCCCGCCGCCGGACACGCCCGACCAGTTGTCCGGTTCGGCGAACGGCCTTGCACCGCTGGTCGACTCCGCGGCGACGACGACCCCGGTGAAGGCCAAGGACTTCGAGCAGGATCCCCGGCAGCGCAAGGGGGCGCTGAAGGCTGAGGATCGTTTCACCGAGAAGCGCATGCCCGCCACCTTGAAAAGCGGCGATACGTCGAAGCCGCAGGCTGAGAGCAGTGAGGCCGCCGGCACTGCCGCGTTCTCGGCGGCGGGACCGTACTGCTCGGATTTCCCGGCCTACGACGAGACCCGGCGCTACTACGCCGGGAGCGTCGTCGTCTCCAACGGACGGTCGGCAGCGCCGAAGCTGTGGCAGGCGCAGCAGGATGTGATGCCCTACGTCCGTCCCGGTGATGACTCACGCTGGGCGGATATGGGCTGGTGTGACACCGGCTCTCCTCCTCCGCCTCCCATTCCCACCCCGACGCCTCCGGCGCTGTACGAAATATTCCCGACGCCCCACATGCTGGTGGACTCCCGCACCCCGTTGCTGGTAGCGGGTGCCTACAGCACCCAGGGCGGCTACGCGCTCCGTTACACCTTCAAGGTGTGTGACACGGAGGCGATGTCCGGAGACGGTTGTTCCTCCTCCGGTGAGCTCGGCAACGACGTCAACGACTGGCGGGTTCCGGAGGCCAAGAAGCTGGCGTGGAGCAAGCAGTACTGGTGGACGGTGACGGTCAAGGACACCGGCAACGGCCTGTCCACCACCTCGCCGGTGCACAGCTTCACCACCGGGGTGCGTCAGCCCGCGATCACCTCGCAGTTGGCCACACGCGGGGTGGACGGTCAGGAGTTCGGGCAGGTCGCGGGAAACTACACCACGACGTCCACGGACGCGACGGTGGCCAGTGCCGGGCCGCCGCTGTCGATCGTGCGCTCCTACAACAGCATGGACCCGCGCAAGGACGGGCTGTTCGGTGCGGGCTGGTCGACCCGGTTCGACATGAAGATCCGCACCGAGACGGCCGGGACGGTGAACACGCTGCTGGTGACCTACCCCGACGGGCGCCAGGTGCGCTTCGCCGCCAACGGCGACGGCAGCTTCCAACCGCCGCCGGGGATGTACGCCACGCTCGCCGAGGTGTCCGGCGGCGGGTGGAAGCTGATGGACAAGTCCTCCACCGTCTACCTGTTCGACGCCCAGGGCCGGTTGACGAAGATCACCGACCTGTATGGCCGGAGCGTGGAGCTGGAGCACGCGGCCGACGGCAGGCTGAGCAAGGTCGGCGGATCGGACGGCCGGTTCCTGACCTTCACCTGGGACGGGGCGCACGTGGCGTCGGTCTCCACCCCGCCGGTGGACGGCAAGGCGCTGACGTGGACGTATCACTACCAGGGTGACCAGCTGACCGGGGTGTGCGCGCCGGTGGCGGCGCCGAACTGCACCGCCATCGCCTACGGCGACGGCTCGCTGTACCGCAGCGGGGTGCTGGACTCGGACGCGCTGGGCTACTGGCGGCTGAACGAGACCAGCGGCACCACGGCGGCCGACTCCGGCTGGGGAACGGGCGCGGCGACCTACCGCTCGGCGACGCTGGCCCAGCCGGGCGCGCTGGCGGGCACCGCAGACACCTCGGCGAAGTTCAGCGGTGGCGGCAAGCTGACGCTCCCGCCCGACAGCCTGGCCCGGCTGCAGGGCGCCGCGTCGTTCGAGACCTGGTTCAAGACCACCTCACCGGGCACCGTGCTGTCGGTCGGCAGTGGTGCTGGCCTGCTGTATGTGGGTAATGACGGCAAATTGCGCGGCCAGCTGCGCAGGGTCCAGGGCTCGACGCCGATCGCGCCGATCACCTCTGCCGGTGTGGTCAACGACGGCACCTGGCACCACGTGGTGCTCACGCTGACCGGGACCGAGCAGAAGATGTTCCTGGACGGCCAGCAGGCGGGCGTGCTGACCGGCACCCCGGCCACCGGCTGGCCGAACACCGCTGTGGTCGGCACCGGCACGATCTCCGGCACCTGGCCGTCGGCCCCGGCCTCGGGCGCGTTCCCGTTCAACGGGCAGATCGACGAGGTGGCGCTGTACGCCAAGCCGCTGACGGCTGCGGAGGTGCAGGGCCACTATGCGGCGCGGGCGGCGGTGCCGTACAAGCTCACGAAGATCACGCTGCCGTCGGGCCGGGTCTGGGCGAGCAACGCCTACGACGCGGCGACCGACCGGATCGCCGGCCACACCGACGCCCACGGCGGCGTCTGGAAGATCGGCGCACCGCAGTACGACGCGTCGACGGGCAGATCGACGGTCGTCGTCACCGACCCGAAGAACGGCACGCTGACGTATGTGCACGACGCCTGGCGCGGGTACCGGATCATCTCCGAGACCGACCAGCTCGGCAAGAGCACGACGTACGAGTACGACACCGGTGGGTTCCTGTCGAAGGTCGTCGACCGCAACGGCAACGCCACCACGATGATCAATGACAAGCGCGGCAACCTGATCGGCCGTAACCGATGCCGGGACGCTTCAACCTGCTTCTGGGAGTGGTTCAACTACGAGGAGCACCTCGACAAACCGTTCGACCCGCGCAATGACCAGATACGGGCCCACCTGGACGCGCGTTCGGCAAGTTTTATGGACGACACGTACTCCAAGCGCTGGTGGTACGACGACAAGGGCCAGCTGACCCTGGAGACCTGGCCCAAGAGCGTCGGCGGGGAGTGGTGGGGGATCGCGTATGAGTACACCACCGGCAGCGAACCCGCTGTCGGCGGCGGCACCACCCCGGCGGGGCTGGTGAAGCTGCGCCACCATCCGCTGGGCGAGGAAGAAACCTACCGCTACACCGCCGACGGTGACCTGGCCGAAGAGACCACCCGGTCCGGTCTGAAGATCAGGTACGAGCGCGATCCGCTGGGCCGGGTGATCTCGCGCACGGAGATCTCGGCCGCGCATCCGGACGGGGTGAGCACCCGGTTCGCCTACGACAGCCTGGGCCGGTTGCTGACCGGTACCGCTCCCGGGGTGAAGAACGAGGTCACAGGTGTGGTGCACACCGCTCAGACGCGCTTCACCTATGACGCCGATGGCAACAAGCTCACCGAGACCGTCGCCGACCTGACCGGCGGTGATGCGGAGCGGAAGGTCACCTACACCTACGACACGGCCGGCCGGGTCGAGACGGTGACCGACCCCGAAGGCGGCGTGAGCCGTACGAGCTGGGACGCCACGGGTGCCCGGACCTCGTCGACGGATCCGATGGGTACGGTCGTCACCTACGCCTACACCAAGCGCGGCGAGCTGACCTCCACGACGCTGAAGAACTGGACCGGCAGCCCGGTCGCGCCGCAGGCGGCCAGGGACGTGGTGCTGGAGTCACGTGCCTACGACCCGGGAGGCCGCCTGGCCACCCAGGTCGACGCGATGGGCCGCAAGACCTCCTACACCTACTTCGCCGACAACCTTCTCTCCCAGGTGATCGCCGACGACGTGCGGCTGAACGGCTCCACCACGGCAGCGGACGTGGTGATGGAGGCCAACACCTACGACGCGGCCGGCAACCTCACCCGCCAGGTGAGCGGCGGCGGCAAGGTGCGCACCGACAACGTCTACGACGCGGCCAGTCGCCTGACCTCCACCACATTCGACCCCGCAGGGCTCAAGCGCACCACGGCCTTCACCTACGACAACGGCAACAACGTCACCAAGAAGACGTCCACCGGCGCGGGCGGCGACCGGAGCGAGTCGGTCGAATACGCCTACAACGCAGCCGGGCAGACGACCCGGCAGACCGTGGAGAACGGTGACACGGATCTGGTGTCCACCTGGACCTACGACGAGCGCGGTCTGCTGGTCAAGCAGACCGACCCCCGTGGCAATGCCGACGGCGCTACGGCTTCGGACTTCACCACCACGATGCGCTACGACGCGCTGGGCCGGCTGGTGGAGGCCACGGCGCCGAAGGTGAAGATCGAGAAGAACGGTTCGGCCGCCGACGGCACTCCTACGGTGCGCTTCGGCTATGACACCGCCGGGCTGCAGACCCACGCGACCGATGCCGAGGGCCGCACCGTCACCTCGGCCTTCGACAAGGCGGGCCGGCTGACGTCGACCACCGCCCCGGCCTACACGCCGCCGGGCGGCCAGGCCATCACGCCGAAGACCAGCGTCGGCTATGACGCGGCCGGTCGCCAGACCAGTGTCACCGACCCGCGCGGGTATGTGACCACGACCGAGTACGACGCGCTGGGCCGTCCGGTCCGAATGACCGAACCGGGCCCGTCGGGTCCGGGCGGGGTGCGGGTGGCGGAGTTCGACCTGCTGGGCGAGCAGCTCGCCGTGATCGACCCGACCGGCGCCCGCAGCGAGGCCACCTACGACGACCTCGGCCGCACGATCACCCAGACCGTGATCGAGCGCAAGCCGACCACTGCGGCGCTGACCACCAAGCTGACCTACGACACCGCGGGCAACCTCACCCAGAGCGTCGCGCCGGGCAGCAAGACCACCCGCTACACGGTCAACGCCGCCGGGCAGGTCACGGCGGTCACCGACCCCAACAACAACACCACCACCCTCGCCTACGACCCCTTCGGCCGGGAGTCGAAGGTCACCGACGCCCTGGGCAACGCCACCGAGGCCACCTACGACCTGGCCGGCCGGAAGATCGCCGCCAAGGACCTGGATGGCACCGGCGCGGTCGTGCGCAGTTTCGGCTTCGGCTACGACCCGGCCGGCAATCCCACCCGCACCACCTCGGCCGAGGGCCACGTCACCCGGCGGGAGTTCGACGCCCTGGGCCGGATGACCTCACTGATCGAGCCCGTCTCCGCGGATAAGTCGATCACGACCACGTTCGGCTACGACGCCACCGGCGCACGCACCCGCCTGACCGACGGTCGCGGCCACGCCACCTGGACCAGCTACAACAGCCTCGGCCTGGCCGAATCCGTCATCGAACCCGTCACGGCCGCGCACCCGGAGGCCGCCGACCGCACCTGGACGCAGGTGTACGACGCGGCCGGCAACAACGTCTCCACCCTGCAGCCGGGCGGGGTCCGCATCGACCGGACCTTCGACCACCTCGGCCGCATGACCAAGGAGACCGGTACTGGCGCCGCGGTCGAGACGCCCGAGCGCAGCTACACCTACGATGCGGCCGGTAGGCCGAGTGCGATCGGCGACTACGGCCTCGAATACAACGACCGGGGCCTTTTGACCAAGCTGACCAAGGCCACCGCTCAGGTCGCCGCCTACAGCTACGACGCCCTGGGCAACCCGACCCAGCGCGTCGACCCCACCGGAACATCGACCTTCACCTGGGACAACGCCAGCCGCCTGAAGACCGCCACCGACCCGGTCACCGGCCGCACCTTCACCTACGGCTACGACAACGCCGACCGGCTCACCAGCCAGACCTCCGCCAACCCTGTCAACGCCCAGTCCTTCACCTATGACGCCATCGACCGCCCTGTCTCCCAGACGCTGACCAGCAGCAGCGGCGCAGAGCTGGCGAAGATCGTCTACGGGTGGGACAAGGACGACAACCTCACCTCCAAGACCACCTCCGGTACGGCAGGCGCCGGCAGCAACAGCTACGGCTACGACCACGCCGGACGCCTGACCTCCTGGACCGGCCCCGACAACAAGACCGTCGACTACGCCTGGGACGACTCCGGTAACCGCATCAAGGCCGGCGATCAGACCTTCACCTACGACGAGCGCAACCGCCTGACCTCGGGTGGCGGCGTCGACTACACCTACAGCCCGCGCGGCACCCTGGCCACCGAGACCAAGGATGGCACCACCAAGAACCTCGTCTTCGACGCCTTCGACCGGCTCATCACCGACGGCGAGACCAGCTACGGCTACGACGCCCTGGGCCGGATGACCTCGCGCACCAAGGGCATCAGCCAGCAGCGGTTCACCTACTCCGGCCTGAGCAATGACATCAGCGTCATCGCTGACGGCTCCGGCGCCATCCAGGCCAGGTACGGCCGCGATGTCGCAGGCGGGCTGCTCAGCATGCACGAAGGCGACAGCCCCGCCCTGGCGGTGATGAACGACCTGCACGGCGACGTGGTCGGTACCTTCACCGGCACCGCCCTGGTCGACTCCACCGCCTACGACCCGTTCGGCCAGGTCACCCACACCTCCGGCACCAAACGCTCCCTCGGCTATCAGGGCGAGTACACCGACCCGGACACCGGCAAGGTCAACATGCACGCCCGCTGGTACCAGCCCGGCACCGGTGCCTTCACCTCCCGCGACGACTGGACCCTCGACCCCAACCCGTCGGTCCAGGCCAACCGCTACACCTACGGCAACGCCTCCCCGCTGACCGGAACCGACCCCACCGGCCACGAAACCATCAACCCGATCAACGACGGCACCGCGGGATCCGTCTGTGGCATTGACGGCATATGCCACGAGACCGACGTCCACGCACAATGGTGGAGCGCATATGTCCAGTCCCCGGAGTATCTGGAACGGCAGCCCTTAATCGACGAGGAGGAAGCGAGAAGAATTAATTATATGGTGAATGGCCGCGAAGCGCCGAAGGGTTATTGGAGCGAGTCTCATGAGGTCCGCGATGCCTATCTGGCCATGTATAGCATATATAAAAGCGACGCACAGCTGGCCAAGAATTGGTCAACCCTCAAGAGGATTAATGAAGAACTAAATCAGGGCAATAGGTCTACGGGGAGTACTTCTGACGGAGGTGCTCGTGCGGCACGGTGTGTGGCGTGCGCGGGAAAAAACAGCAGGAAGCGGATCGCCGCCCCCCCGAAAAGCAAGGACGATAATGATTGGCTTCAATGGTTGAGGACGGTCGGCGTATGTGGAAAGCATGGGCTGGTTGTCTGTGGCCAGGTGGCTTTGATATCTGCACATTCCATGACTCTTGCGTCAAAGATAAATAATGACAGCAATAGAGAGAATGCCGTCCGCCATTTCACTTGGATGGTGGCGATGGCGATAGTGACAGGAGAGAGGGTTGCGAGGGATGTTGCCGAAGCTCACGAAGCTGGAACTGGGAAAAGTATGCAACATGACAGTGTGCGTGATCAGCTAAATAATGAGGTATCTTTAAGATATGCACGTGACAATAAGTCCGACCTTCTTTGGGAGTACTGGTCGGCACCGATCGGCCAGGGGATCTCTCATCTGGTGAACCACCTCTGGGGCATAGCACACAGAAAGTATGATAATGATGATTTTGCGAAGGTGGTAAAAAATAATACTACCAAGATTTGGGAAATCTGGCAGGGGGGAAGGGTGGTGTGGCGTGGGGTATAAGAGGTTTTCTTGCTTCGTTAAGATGCTGCCGGTTGTCGCTGTGGCAATAGTTGCTTCTGGAGGATGTGCTGCTGCATGCGAATCTGATGCGAAGAAGAATTTTGCCATGATACGGGAGGCAACCGAAAATTCATTTCAAAGAGAGTGGGGTGCAACGTATGGAGAATTCTCAGGCTGTGATTCATTTGACGGTCCGTCGGTCATTGTCTATCTAGCTAAAGATGCTGGGTCGCTTGTTGAAATTTCCGAAAGCATGAAGGTGGATCGTTGGGAGTTGCTCCCTAAGGGAGAAATGGCTTCCTACTATGCTGATTTCGTAATGAAAAAGGAATTCAGTGGCCAAGTGCTGGTTGCCACGTTGAGAGATTCTCCTTATGGGAAGGAGGTGGAAGTGTCTGTCGAACATTAGCCGCCGATGGCCACTTCAAGGTTATTTGTAGTAACTGCTCAGCTTCTTCTTGATCATCCGGTGGCGTGAGCCGGGCCGGGGTGCCAGGGAGTGCCGAGGAACAGCCCGCACAGGGCATTCCGGCTCTTCGAACTTGATCGGGGTGGGGCCGGTCGAGGCCCGGTGCGGCTGAGCGCAGCTCTTGAGGGAGCTCGCGGCTCTCGTTGATGATTCCTGTTGTCGAAGCAAGATTCACAACAGAAGAGCCGCGAGCATGGTCAACGATACGACGCGACTGCTGGGACTGGAGGGCCTGGCCGTTGCCGAGGTCATCGCAGGAGACGAACACGCTGGTCAAGGACCGGTCATTCACCTGACGACGCTGGATGAGCGGGCGCGCTCCTGTCCGGTGTGCGGAGCGGTGGCCACCCGGATGAAGGAATGGGTCACCACCCGGCCGCGGGATCTGCCGGTCGCGGGACGGTGGTGTGAGCTGCGCTGGCGCAAGCGCCGCTGGATCTGCCGCCAGAAGACGTGCCCGCGCGGCACGTTCACCGAGCAGGTGCCGCAGATCCCGGCGCGAGCGCGTCTGACGAGGCGGTTGCGCCGGGCGGCGGGGGCGGCGGTCGCCGATGCGGGCCGCACCATCGTGCAGTCGGCGCGAGATCACGGCCTGTCGTGGCCGGTGGTGGCCGCGGCGTTCACCGTCCATGCCGGCGCCGTCTTGCCGGATCAGCCTGCCCCCGTGGCCGTGCTGGGGATCGATGAGATCCGGCGGGGCCGTCCCCGCTGGGCCTGGGACGAGGTGGCCTGCGCGTGGACGGCGGTGGTGGACCGCTGGCATGTCGGGTTCGTTGATCTGTCGGCCGGTCAGGGCCTGCTGGGTCAGGTGGAGGGCCGGACCGCCCGCGTGGTCATCGACTGGCTGGACGCGCGCGGTCCGGACTGGAAGGAGCAGGTGGCCTACGTCGCGATCGACATGTGCACGATCTTCAAAGCGGCCGTGCGGGCCGCGCTGCCGCACGCGACGCTGGTGGTCGACCATTTCCACATCGTGCAGCTGGCCAATGCCGCCGTCACCGAGGTCCGGCGCCGCGTCACCGTGCAGGTGCGCGGCCGGCGCGGCCGTAAGGGCAACCGGGAGTGGGAGCTGCGCAACCGGCTGACGCGCTCGGCGGCGCGGATGCACGGCACCCAGCTGGATCCGATGATCGATGACCTGATGGCCCTGCCCACGCGGATCGGGGTGCCGATCCTGACCGCGTGGAACGCCAAGGAGGATTTGCTGGACCTGCTCGCGCTGGCGCGCACCGATGCGGACCGGCACGTTATCGCCGAGCGGCTGTTTCGCTTCTACGACCGGTGCGCCGCCTCCGGCCTGCCCGAGCTGGAGCGCCTGGCCGGCACGGTCGAGGCGTGGTGGCCGGAGATCTGCGCGTTTCTCCGGACCGGGATCACCAATGCGGGCTCGGAGGGCACCAATCGGGTGATCAAGACGATCGCCCGGGACGCGTACGGCTTCCGCAACCCGGTCAACCAGCGCCTACGCACCCGCTGCGCCACTACCCGCAAGAGCCGCGGACACCTCGACCCCGCTTAACTTCGAAGAGCCGGCATTCCAGGCGGTGACGCCGTTCTTGCGCGCGGAGGAGAGGTAGCCGCGGATGCGGGCGAACTGCTTCAGGCCGGCCAGCGTGCGCATGGCACCCGACACCTTGACCTTGGTCTTGGCCATCCTGAGGTCGCCCTCCGCGCGATTGTTGGTGAAGGGCACGGCCAGGTCACGGGCGTAGCGCAGCACGTCGGCCTCCCGGTCGCGCAGGCGTTCCAGGAGGTTGCGGGTCTTGCTCTGCTCGCGCCGGGTGTGATCGCGCCGATGGGCGGCCAGCCCGATCCGGACAGCGTGCCGGAACAGCGTGACCTGTTCACCGAGAATCTCCGGCGGGATGTGGTCGCGCCCCTGCCCGCGGGCCTCATGCGCGGCGTCATTCAGCGCGTACAGGGCGCGTTTGGCCTGCAGCGGCCAGTTCCGGCCGGGGTGGCGTTCGGCGGCGGCGACCAGTTCCCGGGCGAGATGCGCCCCGCACAAGGCGTGGGTGAAGACCGGCGGCCGCTCACCGGCGGGGTCGGCGAGCCTGGCCGAGTCGTACATCGACAGGCCGTCGTGCACCAGCACCCCGGCGAACGCGGGGAGCACCCCATGCTCGCGCACCGCCTTCAGACCGCGGCTGAGGTGCACGTGGTAGGAGGTCAGCGTCGTGGTGGCGGCCACATGCAGCCAGCCCTTGCCCCCCGAGACGCCCAGCGGCGACAGCTTCATCGAGGTCTCGTCGGCGTGCACCACATACGACAAGGTGATCAGCGTCTTGATGGCCGCATCGACGTCGGCCAGGCCGTCGTGGGCCTCGGCCAGCACGTTCATGATCCAGCCTTCCGACACGGTCGCGCCGGTCAGATCGCTGATCAGCTCGGCCGTGCGAGCGACCGGCAGCAGCTGGAAGACCACCAGATAGACCGCGAACGCGCGCAGCGCCGGGCCGTAGGAGACCGGGGCGTCCACCCCGGCCGGCGAGGCCGCGACGGTCACGCATCCGCACGCGCAGCGGCGCTTGTGCATCCGATGCTCGGTCACCACGATCGCCGGTTCGGGCAGTTCGTGCACCTGGCGGCGGACCAGCCCGGCCTCGGCGGCACCGGCCAGGCCCGCGCCGCAGCCGCGACAGGCGCGCGGATACCAGTCGTGCTCGACATCGGGAACCGTCATCGCCAGCGCCGATCCGCCCTCACCGGCGGCCTTGCCCGGCTTGCGGCCGGTCTTCTCCCGCAGCGACTTCGGCTTCGCCCGGCCCATCTGGTCCGAGCTCGGCGGCAGCGAGGAGTTGCGCGAGTTCATCTTCAGCTGCTGTTCCAGGTCGGCGACCCGGGTCCGGAGCTGGGCGTTGTCCTCGCGAAGCGACGTGTTCTCGGCCTCCAGCAGCGCGATCCGCTCATCCTTGGCCACGATGACCCGCCGCAGATCGCGGATCATCTCGTGCGCCTCGGCCAGCCCCGCGCGCAGCTCCGCCAGCTCGGCTCTCAGCTGCGCGATCTCGGACACGAACACTCATGTTCGTGGCAGACCGGCCATCGAGCAACTCGGACGATCAGCAGAAAACCCGACTACCTGAGCAGTTACACTGGAATTGCGTTTACAGCGATTGTAGATGACGGGAGAAAATTAAATATTTATGGAAATAATATAAATTCCCATGCCATTTTCCATCGTCTTTGAGTGGGGGGTTATGAGGATAAATCGACCGCTTGCCTTCCTTCTTATTTTAGTTATGGCTGCGGGCTGTGGAGTGCGATGGATTTCAGAAACGATTGACGTCGACCCGGCTGCCATTAGTGAAGTTCGCGGTGTTGGTAGGAAGGTAGCAGAAACTACAACGTCACTAATATATGAAGATGTTACTCAAAATATAAGTATCTTGATTTTGGACGTTGGGGCTTCGAGCTTTCAGGAAGCAGCCAATTTGACGCATGGCCGACTGTATCAACATGGTTGGATAGAGAAGGGGAGGGGTATTGATTCGATTCACATGAAGTCGGCTAGATGGAAGAAAACTAGTTTGCTAATCAAGCCCATAGAGTCGCTTGAAGGATACGGTGTTACCCAAGACCCGCAGGTAGTGAAAGCATTAGAAGACGATTCGATCCAGTCTGCCGCCTATGTGGTATTGGCTTTTACTCCCTACGCGTAAGTCTTTGATTCACGTGAACTTGCAAGGCGCTAGGTTGCCCTGCAGTGCAAAAATGCGCGCACTCTTTCATAGAATCTCAATGATTAGAGGTAGGTGCTTGCGAAAAATAAGCCATTCCCTTAATTTTTGCATACTCCTTATCGGTTTCCGCCTCCTCACTTCGGGGTGCGGACTCCTTCAAGTGACATCCAAAGCCGATCCTGCGGCTGTTGATAGCGTGCGCAGCATCGGAAAAGTTTTAGGTGAAGACGTCACTGAAGGGACCTGGGAGGGAACGACCGAAGTCCAGAATGAGCTCGTGATGGATGTCGGTGGCAATAGCGCGCAAGACGCGCTCAGTAGGGCCGAGCATCTCCTCGCCGGGCGTGGATGGGAAAAGGTTTCAAAATCTCCCGAATGGCTAATAATGAAATCAATTGAATGGAGTGATGTTTACGTAAGTGTAAATACATACAATCATCTGAATGTCGGGATATACTCAGAAAAGATAGTGAAGGTAATTGAAGGAATAGGGACCGGATTGGAGAATATTTTATTCATTTGCGTTGACCCGGGCCCGAAATAGCGAATTATTTTATGCCCCCTGTATAGATGATCCCTGGTCGGATGGCCGTCAGGAATCCCACCTCCCGGCTCCTACAGAACCGGACGTGACAGTCTCCCGTCATCCGCCTCTTAGACCGTGTCCTATGTGGTGAGTCGGACGAGCCGCTTGTAGCAGCATAGGGCTGCGGCCAGGTCGGGAAAGGCCAGATAGTTGCCGGAGTAGCGTTCGTAGCAGATGGTGAGTCGTCGACCTTGATCGGTCACGGATGATCGATGGGTGATCACTCAGCCGGGTCGGGCCGTTCCACACCATCATCTCGATCTTGTTGTCAAGCTGCGGGGCAGCCTGTCCGCCCGGCTGTCGCGCCGGGCGGCGTCGGTTCCACGGGCCGAGGCGGGTTTCCTCCGGGGTTGCGGTCGGGTGGGCGGTTCGCGCTGGTCAACCGGGCGGTGCCAGCGCCAGGGCGAGGGTGAAGCAAGCGGCCAGGGCATCAGCCCACGGCCAGGTCCGGGGAATCTTGATTCGGCGCCTTCGCTGGCCCCGCACGAGCCGGACGGCGGTGTGCAGCAGGCGGTAGCGCAGCGTCTTGGGCTCGGCGTCGGCCAGTGCGCCGGTCAGGCAAAGCAGCCGCAGCCAGCACAACAGGTCGATGGCGATCGCCGCGGCGAGGCACCAGGAGGCGTTGACCTGCATGGACTTGCTGGGCAGGTGACCGAGACCGGTGGATTTGGCGCATCGGATGCGGTCTTCGACGCGGGCGTGGACGCGGTGGCGGGCCTCCAGGAAGTCGAGCTGACGGCCGGGCTGCCGGACGGGAGTGTTGGTGGCGAACAAGCTGTAGCGCCATCCGTCGGCTTCTTCCAGCAGTGACAGCTGAGCGCCGGAACCGGGGCGTTCCCGGCGGCAGATCACCCGCATCCCGGCCGGCCACAGCGCGAGCCGGTCGCCGCCGGCCGAGTGGCGCAGCAGGCCGGTGAGTTCGACGACGCCCGCGTCGCCGAGGTCCCGTGCTTTGCCGTGTGCGTCGATGACGTGCTGCCAGGCGTCGCCGGGGACGCGCTTGATCGTCTCCTGTTCGCGGTCCCCCAGTTCCCAGCCGATGGAGTACTCCAGGTGCTGTCCGCGCCGGCTGGCCACCTCGTGCAGGTGGTCGAGGAAGTCGTGGGTGGCGCCCGCGCCGACGGTGGTGATCAGCAGGTTGCGCCGATGCGGCCAGGGGACCTGGGCGATGGAGGTGTCGAGCAGGTCGATGTGGTCGCGTGCGGTGTTGCTGCTGGCCGTGCCGGGGCGCAGTTCGATGGCCAGGGCCTCGCCGGTGTTGTCGCAGAAGGCGGTGAGCGGGTGGTGGCCGTAGCCCTTGAAGTTGGCGGCGGCGCCTTCCTTGTCGGAGTGGGCGGGGATCATCGTGGCGTCCAGTCGGATCACGATCTGTCTGCCCAGGTCGCGGTCGGCCACGGGGGAGGCGGGGATGGCGCCGTGCCGGGCGGCGATCAGCTGCCATGCGCTGCGGCGGACAGCGGCGCGGGCGGTGGTGATGCGGTCGGCGGTCAGGGGGTCGATCTCGGTCAGGGCGCGGCGCAGGGTGGAGTCGGAGGCGATGGGTCCGAAGAGTTCTGCCTGGTCGCGCAGGGTGGCGAGGTCGGCTAGGACGCGTCCGCCGTCGGTGATCATGACGGCGGTATCGGTCAGGACGCGTCCGCGGTCGTGGGTGGGGGTGAAGTGTCGGCGTCGCAATGCGGTTGATATTCGCCGGGTCAGGCCCAGGTTGTCGGCGAGGAGGCGTAGGACGGCGGATCCGGCGTGGTTGACGATGCCGTGGCCGTCGACTTCCGCTGTGAGATCGCGGGACCACGCGGTAGGGTCGGACACTTGAAAAGTGCTCCTCGGTTCTGGTGGATCAAGTGCTTGGTCGCCTTGATTTTCCCAGGTCAGGGGCACTTTTCGCATGTGAACGGGCTAGTCGATCAAGCTGCCGTGATTACTTGAGGTCTGAGCGTCGCTGGTGGAGGTGCCGGGCCGCTGCCCGTCGTCGATCTCGGCCTGGCGGACCCAGCCGCGTAGGGCTTCGCGGTGCACGCCGAGTTGGTCGGCCACCCGCGCGATGGCGCCGGGCGCGCCACCGGTCTGCCGACGGGTCTCGAAGACCATCCGGACCGCGCGCTCACGCAGTTCGTCGGGGTACTTCCTGGGGGCTGGCATCGTGCGTCATTCTCCCTTCCGCCAGCACGATCATGCTGGCTTCAGGGCCTCCACGAAAGCCGGAGCGGTTCAGTCCAGCCGGGCCGCGACCGCCTCGTCATCCTGCTGGGCGACAAACGTATCCCGCGCCGGCCCGAGTGCGTGGCCTCGGCCCGCCGGTTCGTCCGCGACTCGGCCCGCGAAGCCGGGAACCTGGTGGTCGAGGTCTACGACGGCAGCTCTTTCTTCCCCGTCGTCACGACGCCCGACGAGACCGCCGAGTCCGGCCGCGGCCTGACCCTGGTCCAGACCCTCGCCGCCAACTGGGGCACACGCGCACGCCGTACGGCAAGTCCGTCTTCTTCGAATTCCCCGCCTGGCCATGACCACCGACACGATCCCGGCGGGAACCCTGAGGCTCCCACCGGAGTCGGGAGGCTACTCCCCGGTCAGGCGGCCCAGCCGTTCCATGGCCTCGACGTACTGCTCGACCATGCCGAACACCACGTCCCTGGCCGGCTTGACCTGGTTCATGGCCCCGATGATCTGACCGGCCGGGAAGGTGGCCAGCTCGGCGGCGTCGGAGCGGCCGATCCTGCGCAGCGCGTCCGAGACCAGCATGAACTGCAGCGGCATCGGCAGCGTGCCCGGCGACTCGGCCGCCTCCCAGGCGTCGGTCCACTCGTTCTTCAGCAGCCGGGCGGGCTTGCCGGTCCAGGAGCGGGAGCGGACGGTGTCGCGGGAGGTGGCCTCCAGGATGCGCCGCCTGGCCATCTCGGGGGTGTCCGCCTCCTCCACGGTCAGCCAGATCGACCCGGTCCACACGCCCTCGGCGCCCAGTGCCATGCCCGCCGCCATCTGGCGGCCGTCGCCGATGCCCCCGGCGGCCAGCACGGGCACGTCCACGGCGTCCACGACCTGCGGGATGAGCACCATCGTGGAGATCTCGCCGGTGTGCCCGCCCGCCTCGGTGCCCTGCGCGACGACGATGTCCACGCCGACCTCGACCTGCTTGACCGCGTGCCGGGGGGTGGAGGCCAGCGCCGCGACCTTGACCCCGCGCGCGTGGGCGAGCTCGACCACGTCGGCGGGGGGCGGGCCGAGGGCGTTGGCGAGCAGCGCGATCGGGTGCTTCAGCGCCACCTCGACCTGCGGCCGGGCGGTGGCGTCGGTCCAGCCGAGCAGCACCTTGCCCGCGTCGGCCTCGTCCGACAGCGGCGGGACCCCGTGCGAGGCCAGCAGCTCGTCGACGAACTTCCGGTGCCCCTCGGGGATCATCCCCGCCAGGCGTCCCACCAGGTCCTCGGGGGAGTCGACGCCGAGGTCGGCTCCCGCGTAGGAGGCGGGCATGACCACGTCGACGCCGTACGGCCTGCCGTCGACGTGGTCGTCGATCCACTTGAGCTCCATCTCGAGCTCTTCCGGGGTGAAGTAGAGGGCGCCGAGCACGCCCATCCCGCCGGCGCGGCTGACCGCGGCGACGACGTCCCGGCAGTGGCTGAACGCGAAGATCGGAAATTCGATTCCGAGCATGTCCGTGACACGTGTCCGCATGCATTCACCGTACGGCGCACAACAGCAAAACTGCAACGCGTTCTAGTCTAGAACATTTCGTCGGTACTCACGGGTAACAACAACGAGAACGCGTTTCATCGAGGCATCCGGCGCCAGACCGCCCTGGGCAGTACGCGCATCACCGCGAACATCGCCCGCAGCAGGCCGGGGACCCACACGATCTCCGCGCCCGACCGCAGCCCGTCGATCACCGCGTCGGCGACCTGACCCGGGGTCGAGGACAGCGGGGCGGGGGACATGCCCTCGGTCATCCGCCCGATCACGAAGCCGGGCCGCACCACCATCACGTGCGCCCCCGACCCGTGCAGCGCGTCGCCGAGCCCCTGCGCGAAGCCGTCCAGGCCCGCCTTGGCCGAGCCGTACACGAAGTTCGCCCTGCGCACCCGGATCCCGGCCACCGAGGAGAGCACCACGAGCGTCCCGTGCCCCTGCTCGCGCAGCCGCCGGGCGGCGTGCAGCCCGACGGACACGTGCCCGCCGTAGTTGACGGCGACCGCCCCGGCGGCGGCCACCGGGTCGGCGTCGTAGGCCGCCTGGCTGCCCAGCACCCCGAAGGCGGGGATCACCACGTCGAGGTCGCCGACCAGCTTCACCGCGGCCTCGATCACCTCGCCGTGCGTCTCCGGGCGGGCCGCGTCGAAGTCCAGCAGGTGGACCTCGGCGGCCCCGATCACCGGCGGGACGCCGCCGGCGGCGTCCCGGGCGGCGAGCACCACGCGGCGGACGCCGTCGCGGACCAGCCGCTCGACGATCGCCAGCCCGATCTCGCTCCGCCCGCCGAGCAGCAGCACGGTGTCCACCGAGCCCAGGGCGTTCCTCACAATCTCAGATCCCCTCGAAGAGTCGACGTCCGCGGAGGCCCGCCGGCCCCCGGCGCTTCACAGCCGCCCGCGTCCGCTCACAGCCGCAGCCTTCTCGCCAGGTCGGTGCGGAACACCCCGCCGGGGTCCGCCCCGTCGCGGACCTTACGCCACTCCGCCAGCCTCGGGTACATCGCGGCCATCGTCTCGGCGGACATCCGCGAGTCCTTGGCCAGGTAGACCCGCCCGCCGGCCTCGGCCACCCGCTCGTCGAAGGCGCGCAGCAGCCCGGCCAGGCCGCGCTGCCCCGCCGGGATGTCCAGGGCCAGCGTCCAGCCGGGCAGCGGGAACGAGAGCATCCCCGGTGTGCCCGGGCCGAACCGCTTGAGCACGGTGAGGAAGGAGACCACGCCCTCGGCCGAGAGCCGGGACACGATCCGCCGCAGCGTCGCCTCCTGGCCGAAGGGGACCACGAACTGGTACTGGACGAAGCCGCGCGGGCCGTACACGCGGTTCCAGCCGTCGACGAAGTCCAGCGGGTGGAAGAACGGCGCCAGGCCCTGCACGAGGCTCCCGGGCCGCGACTTGAGGTACCAGGCCTCGTTGAACGCCCGGACGGTCACCGGGTTGAGCAGGCCGTCCGGCGCCCAGCGCGGCGCGGCGAGCAGGGACCTCGGGGAGAACGCCAGCGGGTCCGCGCCGCGCGGCAGGTCCTCGCGCGCGGCGTGGTCGCCCCGGGTGAGCACGCTGCGGCCCATCCGGCCGCCCCGCGCCAGCAGGTCGATCCAGGCGACCGTGTAGCGGTAGCGGTCGTCGGTGGCGGTCATCGTCTCCAGCGTGTGGTCCAGGTCGCGGGTGCGCTCGACGTCCACCCGGATCCGGGAGGTCTCGATCGGGACGCACCGGAACACCGCCTCGGTGATGATCCCGGTCAGGCCCATGCCGCCGACCGTGGCCCAGAACAGCTCGTCGCCCGGGGTCAGCGTCCGGGACTCGCCGTCCGCCGTGACCAGGGTCAGCGAGCGCAGGTGCGCGCCGAAGGAGGAGTCGACGTGGTGGTTCTTGCCGTGCACGTCGGCCGCGACGGCCCCGCCCACGGTCACGTGCCGGGTGCCCGGCGTGACGGGGACGAACCAGCCCCGCGGCACCAGCGCGGCCATCAGGTCGTGCAGGCTCACTCCGGCGGCGGCGGTGACCAGGCCGGTCGTCTCGTCCAGGGACCAGGAGGTCAGCCCGGTGCAGTCGACGACCAGCCCGCCGGCGTTCTGCGCGGCGTCGCCGTAGGAGCGGCCGAGGCCCCGCGCCGCGACGCCGCGCTCCGGCGCCCGGCGCAGCAGCTCGGCGACCTGCTCGGCCGAGCCGGGCCTGGCCAGGCGGGCGGGGGTCGGCGCGGTACGGCCCCAGCCGGTCAGGAAGGAGGTCATGGCGACGAGGGTACGGCAGCGGTCACGTCAGGTAGATCCCGGTGACGAGCAGCGCCAGCAGGACCGCGGCGAACAGCTGGGTGGGCCGGTCGCGCAGGGCGAGCTCCTCCGGTTCCTCACCGATCCCCCGGTCCACCAGCAGGTTGTGCCTCAGCACGATGAGCAGGAACGGGACGATGCTGAGCGCGTAGAACGGCCCGGGATGGTCGTTCAGCGCCCACAGGCAGTAGGTGACGATCATCGCGCCCGACGCCATCGTGCGGACCTGCGCGAGGTAGGCCGGGCTGTAGGCGGCCAGGATGGCCCGGGTGGAGTTGCCCTGGGCGGCCCGCAGCTCGGCCTCCCGCTTTCCGGCCACGAGCTGCAGCGAGCCCAGGGAGACCACCACGAGGAACCAGCTGGTCACCGGGACGTCCACGGCCACCGCCCCGGCGAAGGCGCGGATCACGTGGCATCCCGCCACCGCGACCAGGTCCACCACCGGCTGGTGCTTGAGCCAGAAGGTGTAGGAGAAGGTCAGCGCGAGGTAGCCGGCGACCACGGCGGGCAGCCGCCAGTCCCCGGGCAGCGCGGCGAGGGCCGGCGCCAGCAGCACCAGCGCGACCCCGATGATCCGGGCCGCCATGACCGGGACCAGGCCCGCCGCGACCGGCCGGAACCGCTTGCGGGGGTGGCGCCGGTCGGCCTCGACGTCCGAGGCGTCGTTGAGCAGGTAGGTGCCGCTCGCCGCGAGGCAGAAGGCGGCGAAGGCGAGCAGGGCGCCCCGGACCCCGTCCGCCGTGCCCAGCACGCCGGCCGCCGCCGGGGCCGCGAAGACCAGGGCGTTCTTCACCCACTGGCGCGGGCGGCAGGCCCGGACCAGGGCGGGGAGGGAGAATCGCCGCTCCGCGCGTACGGCCGCCGGCGGGTCCGCCGGCGGCCGTACGATCACGTTCTCCTCGCCGGTCACGCCTTGGCGGAGGACCCGCGGGCCACGAAGAACCCGGCGGCCAGCAGGAGGATGCCGAGGATGAGCAGGATCACCGGGATCGTGGTCTTGATCATGGTGATCTGGCTCTTGCTGTCAGTGGCGTTGCGGACCAGGTCGTTGACCGTCTCGGGGGTCATCTTGGCGGTGGCGATGAGGGCGGTGACAGGAGTGCCGGTGCCGTCCTGGGTCTTCAGGACCTCGTTGCGCTGCTGCTCCTGGCGGACCGGAGAGCCGGTCGTGGGCTCGATCCAGAACGTGTTCTTGCCCTCGTAGACGCGGTCCACCTGGACGTCGCCGGTCGTCCCGGTCAGCCCCATGATCGAGGCGGGCACGGTCCGGGTCTCGGTCTTGGTCGGCGGGATCGTCTGCTCGAACTTGTAGGCCGGCAGGCCGTTGACCTGCTCCTCGCCGACGAACTTGGCGTCGAAGGCCATGCCCGTGGTGGAGTTGAAGACCTTGTAGGTCTTCTGCTCGACGTCGAAGGGCCACTTGTAGACCTGGCCCTCAAGCTTGATCGGCTTCTTGTCGATGTTCACCGCGCAGCAGGTGATGCCCTCGCCGGTGAACTTGTTGAAGGCGCTGCGCCGCTCGGTGATCGAGATGCCCGGGTTGTTGTTCGTGATGTCGTTGGTGACGGTGAACTCGTCCCAGACGACCCGGTCGCCCTCGGCCTGGCTGACGTCTCCGCGGGTGGTGACCGTGATGCCGAGGTTGCCGGTCATCACCTTGAGGTCCTTGGCGCTGAAGTACTGGGCGCCCTCGGCCTGCAGCTTGCTGACCCCGTACTGCGCGGCGGGCGCCGCGATGAGGCTGCCACCGATCTGGAACCGCACGAGCGGCGCCAGAACGATGAGGAAGGCCCCGGCGGCTAAGAGAACAACTCCGACTACTCGGCGCATTGATCCTCCTGAGGAGCTTCCCGCTAAGCAGGTGTCATGGGGGGTGAAATGTACTTAAATCACGTTCTACTGGCCAGTATGTTAGTGATGCCGATCACCCACGTCACTCAGGGATGCGGAAAAGTGACCGAAACAAGTTCTAGGCCGACACCGGTCATCGGAGAAGAATCTCCGGTGGCCGACGGCCATCTGGACGCCCTCGACGGCGTCCGGGCGGTCGCCTCGTTCCTGGTGCTCGCCTTCCACGTGGCCGCCGAGTCCGGCGCCATGATGCAGGAGGGGTTCGCCGGGGCGCTGCTCTCCCGCGGGGACGTGGCCGTGCCGATCTTCTTCGCCCTCTCCGGGGTGCTGCTCTACCGCCCCTTCGCGGCCGCGGCGCTGACCGGGGGGCCGTCCCCCCGGATCCCCGCCTACCTGTGGCGGCGGGCCGTACGCATCCTTCCCGGTTACTGGCTGGTCGTCGTCGTCGCCATGCTCCTGTGGTCGCGGGACCACATCTCCGACGCCTGGACCTGGCTCACACTCCTGCTCCTGGGCCAGAACTACGCCTTCGACCCCTGGTGGACCGGCCTGGCCCCGCGGGGGCTGGCCCAGATGTGGAGCCTGGCGGTGGAGGCGGCGTTCTACGTCCTGCTCCCGGTGATCGCCGCCGCCCTGGCGGCCTTCGCCCGGCGGGCCGGCGACGACGTCGACCGGCGGGCCGTACGGCTCCTGGCGGGGCTGGCTGCGTTCGCGGCGGTCTCGTACGCCTGGACGCTGCTGATCCACTACCCGCGGCACCAGCCGCTGCTCAGCCTCTGGCCGCCGCGCGCGGCGGGCTACTTCGCCGCCGGAATGGCCCTGGCCGTGGTCATGGCGTGGGCGCGCGCCCGGCCGGACGGTCCCGCGGGACGCTTCGGCCGCGGGGTCGCCGCCTCCCCCGGCTCCTGGTGGCTCGTGGCCGCCATGGCCTACGCCGTCGCGGCCTCCCCGGTGACCGGCTCCCGGTTCCTCGGCGTCGACGGCGTCTGGGCGGACCTGTCCGAGCTGGTGCTCTACACCGCGGTGGCCTTCTGCCTGCTCGCCCCGGCCGCGCTGCTGCCGCCGGGAGACTCCCCCGTCCGGCGGCTGCTGGGCAACCGGGTGATGCGCTTCCTCGGCAAGGTCTCCTACGGCGTGTTCCTCTGGCAGTTCGTAGCGATCTACGGCTGGTACGGCTTCACCGGCCAGGAGTCGTTCTCCGGCGGCTTCCTCGGCAACCTGGTGCCCATCGCCCTGATCACCCTCGCGCTCGCCACCGTGACCTACCTGCTGCTGGAGAACCCCCTCCAGCGGGTGAACTCCTGGGTGCGGCGCTGAGTCAGGAGGGCCGCCACCCCTCGGGGGCCGCGACCCCCAGCGCCACGCCCGTCAGGCAGACCTGCGCGGCCGGGTCGTCGATGACGATCCGGAGGTCCGGCCCGGTGCCCCGCACCGGGAAGTGGACCAGGCCGCTCTGCGTCTCCCTCAGGTTGAGCATGATCCTCTCCGCGCCGATCTCGACGGTCGCCGAGACCGCTCGTCCGGCCGTGTAGGACAGCGCGCCCGCCCCGTCCCGCTTCCCGCCGGAGGCCGCCACGCCGGGCAGGGTGACCACGCCGTTCACCGACGGGATGCAGCGCTCGCCCTGCGGCGCCGGCTGGAAGAATCCGAAGACGCTCATCCGCACCAGCCGGCCGTCCTCGTTGAAGACCCTGGCTTCGTGGCTGGGCTCGGGGTGGGCCATCCTGATCCGTGTCCCGGGACGTGCCAGCGGGGCGAGCAGGCGGGTGCTGAGCCGCCGGTCTCCGTTCACCGCCAGCACGATGTCCTCGGGCACCGGGGTCGGGTAGATCACGGCGTCGTCCGGCACCCGGGCGAGCTCCGCGGCGACCGTGTTCAGGTAGGCGCGGACCCGGTCGCCACTGAGGGTGGCCCGGTAGGCCTCGATCGAGGCCAGTGACGCCGCCAGATAGGCTCCGGCGGCCAGCCCGGCAGTAAGGACCAGCGAGGATCTGGGCGGCAGGGGGCGGCGGTAGGGATCCGCCTCCCCCCGCAGCGGCATGAGCGCCAGCCCGAGGACGACCGCCAGGACGACCACGGCGTCGGCCACGTAGCGGGTCTCGGCGCCGATCATCGCGGTGAAGCTGCCCCGGGCGATGACCGTGGGGACCGCGTCGGCGAAGACCAGGTAGGCGGCCAGGATCGACCACGCCCTCAGCGCCCGGCGCCGGTAGGCGACCGTGGCCGCCACCAGGACCGCCAGCACCAGCCAGGAGACCGCGACCATGACGTCCGACGGGCCGGACATCCCGCCGGTCGGCGTGACCGGGCTCCAGGTCAGCGGGCCGCCGACCGCCCCGGTGGGAAAGGTACGGCCCAGCATGAGCCCGACCAGGTCCACCGCCACATCCGGTTTGGGAACCACCGCGCCCTCCCCCGGCGCGGTGTCCCGGCGCGCGAGGTAGAGCGCCGTGTAGGCGGCCATCAGCGCCAGGTACGCCCCCCAGAGCCGCCGGTTCCGCCCGAGCTCCCCGATCATCGACCGGACCCAGCCGGCCTCCCGGTCGCCCAGGAAGGCGGTGGTCACCGCGAAGAGCAGGAAGACGACGAAGACGCCCTTGGTGCTGAAGGCCATGCCCGTCACGGACCACGCCATCGCGTGCCGGCCGTACCGGCTCCCCTCACCGCGCGCGAACCGGATCTGGGCGGTCAACGCCAGCACCATCGCGAGCTGGAGCGGGATCGCGTTGAGCGCGGACGCCCACCAGCCGAACGGCGGGATCGTCAGCGGGCTGAACAGCAGCACCGCCAGCGGCAGCAGGATCGCCGGGCGGGTGCCGAACAGCAGCCGCAGCAGCCGCAGCGCCAGAACCCCGAGCAGGGCCTGGGCGAGGAACGTGACGGTCGCCACCAGCAGCCAGTCGTACGGGGCGATGCGGGAGAGCACCCAGGTCAGCGCGAGCGCGCCGGGCATGAAGTGCCCCTTGTGGATGCGCGTCACGAAATCGAGGGAGAGATCGCTCTCGTAGGCGTTCCCGACGAAGAGCAGGTCGTCCTCGACGAAGTAGGAGTCCCGCAGGATCAGCACGCGCAGGACGAGCGAGGCCCCGATCAGCAGTACCGCTCCCCGCACCACCGGCTCCCGGAGACCCGAGGCCCAGCCGGGCAACGTGATCCGCAGTGTCGGCGGTTCCGAGCGTTCAACCTGTGTGGCCCCCACCTGCGGTCCCCTCTGATCTCCCATGATGCGGCAGATCACCCTATGAGCCTGGCGAGATCGCCCGCAATACGGTGTTATGCTCCGGCGCACCCGATTCGTTCATCGCGGCGAGGAGCAGCATTTGGAGACTCCGCAGGCACCGTTCCGCGCCACCCTGGCCCGGTCGGTCCGGCTGCTCGGCGCCTTCCGCAAGGAGCAGAGCGACCCGGACTTCTTCTACGGCATGCTCGCCCGGGACACCGTCGCCCAGCTCGCCGTCCACGCCGAGCTGGACGGAGCGCTCGTCGCGGACGTCGGCGGCGGCCCCGGCTACTTCACCGACGTGCTGCGGGCGGTGGGCGCCCGGCCCGTCTGCGTGGACTGCGACGCCGGGGAGATGATGGCCCGCCAGGGCGCGGCCCCGGAGGGCGCGGTGCTCGGCAGCGCCCTGGACATCCCGCTGTCCACCGGGTCGGTGGACGTCTGCTTCTCCTCCAACGTCCTGGAGCACGTGCCGGACCCGTGGCGGATGGCCGACGAGATGGTCCGCGTCACCAGGCCCGGCGGCGTGGTCTACCTGTCCTTCACCAACTGGCTCTCCCCGTGGGGCGGCCACGAGACCTCCCCCTGGCACTACCTCGGCGGCCACCGGGCCGCCGCCCGCTACACCCGCCGGTACGGCAAGCCCCCCAAGAACGTGTACGGCACCAGCCTCTACCCCGTCTCCGTGGGAGCGGCGCTGCGCTGGGCGCGGCGGCGGCCGGACGTCGAGATCCTGGCCGCCCTGCCCCGCTACCACCCCCGCTGGGCCACCTGGGTCATCCGCGTCCCGGGGGTGCGCGAGATCGTGAGCTGGAACCTCCTGCTCATCCTGCGCCGCCGCTGACCTCCTCCGGCAGGACCACGCCGAGCGTGACGGCCCGCAGGCAGGGCCGGACCGCCCCCTGGTCCACCGTGACGCGCATGTCCCCCCGGTAGACCGGGACCGGGAAGAACACCTGCCGGTGTCCCGGAGCCAGGACCAGCCGGGTGTCCGCCGAACCGGTCCGCACGGTGACGCCGACGGGCTCGCGGACCTCGTAGTCGATCCTCACCACGTTCCCCGGCCCTTCGGCGCGCAGGCCGACGGTGAGCGCCCGGCCGCCGTCCAGGGGGAAGCACCGGGACCCCTCCTCGGGCACCGCGAACCCGCCGAAGATCCTCAACGGCCGGAGCCGTCCCTCCTCGTCGAAGGTGACGCCCCGGTAGGCCGGCCCCGGCCGCCGGAGCGCCTCCCGGTCCCGCTCCTCCACCCCGGGCGCCACCAGGAAGGAACTGAGCCGCATCTCCACCCCGTGCCAGGGGAACAGGATCCGGTCGGGGACCAGGGTCGGATAGACCTGGGCGGTTCCGCGCAGCCGCGCCACCTCCGTGCGGGCGTTCGCGAAGTACCCGCGAGGGATCTCGTCCCCGACCAGCCCGACGAAGGCCGCGGCCGAACCTGTCCCGGAGACCACGTAGCAGGCGGCGGCCGCCGCGGCCACCACCTGGTGCCCCGCGAACGGAGGGCGCCGCCACGGCAGGCCCTCCCCCCTCATCGGGATGAGGGCCAATGCCAGGCAGAGCGCCGTGACCGGGACCGAGTCGGCGATGTACCGGCTCTCGAACGCGTGCTCCGGGTAGACCCGTGCCCGGGCCAGCAGTGTGATCAGCCCGTCGGCGAACACCACGAACCCGGCGGCGAGCGCCCATGCCCGCCAGACCCTCCGCCGGTGGCGGATCGTCACCGCGACCACCGCGGCGATGACCACCCACGCCAGCACCACCGTGACGAACGACGGCTCCACCACGGGCCCGATCGGCTCCCCGGCGGCCCAGCCGACCGGACTGCCGGTGACCAGCAGCGGAACGGCCTGGACGAGGAACCAGAATCCGTAGTCGGCCGCCGCCGAGGGCCCGGGGAGCCCGAGCCCCATCGACCCCGAGGCGCCCAGCAGCGAAAGGTAGAACGCGCTGTAACCCGCGAGAAGGAGCAGATGCGCCGCCCAGAGCCACCAGAAGCGGCGCAGCGCCTCGCCGATGCCCGTCAGCCAGCCCCTGTCGATCAGGAACCAGGCCGTCACCGCGAAGAGCACCACCGGTATGAACACGGCCTTCTCGAAGAAGACCAGACCCGCCAGCGTCCAGGCCAGAGTGGCGAACCCGTGCCGGACCCCCCGGCCCGCGGCCAGCCGTACCATCGAGCACAGCGCCATGCAGAGCGCGATCTGAAGCGGGACGATGTTGATCGCCGCCGCCATCCACGTGACCGTCTGGATCGTCGCGGGGGCGAAGAGCGACACGGCCAGCGGGACGAGCACCAGCCAGCGCCGCCCGAACAGCAGCAGCATCAGCCGGAAGAACGCAAGGCCCGCGCCCACGTGGAGCAGCAGGATCATGACCGACGCCAGCATCCAGCCGTGGGCGTGGATCCTCGTGATCACCCACACGAGGGCGTACCCGCCGGGCATCAGGTGCCCGATGTGCACGCGGGTGAGGAAGTCCCAGTCCAGCGGCCGCTCGGCGGCGAACGCCGTGAAGATCAGATCGTCCTCGAAGAAGTACGACTCCCCCAGCGCGACGGCCTTGAGCACGGTCACCAGGGCGATCAGGGCGACCCCCGCGACGACGACCCCGCTCCGCCTGAGGACGGGGTGCGCGGTCCACCTGGGCAGCCTCAGCTCGATCTCGACCGGCCCGCCGTTCACACGGCCTCCATCTCCATCTCCATCTCCGGCTCCGGCACCGGCGTCGTCCGCCCCCCGGATCCCGCCCTGCGCTGCCTTACGGCGAGCAGGCACAGCGCGGCTCCCAGCACGAGGAACGCCCCCGGCATCACGTCCCGGACGACGAGCGCCCACCGGGCGAAGCTCCGTGCCTCGGCGGCCCTGACCACGACGTCCTCGCGGGACATGACCAGGTCGGCCCGGAGGCTCACCATGCGCTCCACGCCGTCGACGGTGCGCAGGACCTGCCGGTGCCGCTCCTCGGTCTTCACCGTCAGGCCGCTCTCCGGCTCCACCCAGAGCGTGCGGGTCACCTCGGCGTACCGGGAGACGCCGACGGTGCGTCGCTCGGGCAGTCCCAGGACCCGCCCGGGGAACTCCCCGGCCACGTCCTCGACCTTGATCGGGCCCGCGGTGTAGCCGTAGCGGTAGGTCCGGACGCCCTCGACCTCCTCCTCCCGCTCGAACCGGAGGAGGGCCGCCCGGCGCAGCACCGTGTCGTACATCGGATAGGCACGCGGCTCGGCGCGGAAGGGCAGCCGGAACGCCAGGCCCGACTGCCACGCGTGGCGGTTCTCGTCGACGTACTGCCCGCAGCAGCCGACCGCCGTCCCGGTCCTGCGGTCGAAGGCGGTCCGCCGCTCGTGGTAGTCGATCCGCCTGCCCTCGGCGGTGGCGAGCGAGGTGAACTCCACCCACACCGCGGTGTTCTCGTCTCCCGCGGCGGTGTCACCGCTGAGCGTCGTCGTGGACACGAGCGGGACGCCGGTCCGGGAGACGAGCGTGCCGGTGTCGAAGTAGGCGCCCGCCGCCGTGGCCATGCGGTGGGTCCGCTTCTGCTCCAGCGGCAGCACCAGGACGCTCTCGTAGACCTGGAAGCGGAGCAGCCCCGCGAAGGTGAGGAAGAAGACGCCCGCCGCCAGGGCGGCCGCCCAGGGGATCCGGAGCCTGGTCACGGGGCCACCGCCGCCATCTCCCGCCGCCGTTCGAGGACGGGGGTCTCCGGCTCCGCGGGGGTGCTCCCGCGTCCGGGGACCGCCGCCAGCAACCCGGCGACCGCGACGAGGCAGAGTACCTGGACGACGATCTCGGCGGATGCGCTTCCCGCGGGAAGGCCGAGCGTCCGGCCCGCCAGGGGCACCAGCCCGGCCAGACCGAGCGGGACCGCGAACGACCACGGCGCGGTCACCGCGCCCGCCAGGCCGGGGAGCAGGCCGCCGCGCGCGTGCCGGGCCTGGGCGACCGCCTCCAGCCAGGCGTACAGGGCCAGCGCCCCGCACACGATCGCGGCTCCTGCGAAACCTCCGGTCCACAGCCCCGCCACCGGGGCGAGCGGCCAGACCCAGGCAGCGCGGATCGCGGCCGGAGCCGTACCCGCCGGGCGCCGCGCCGTGCGGCGGGCGGGGACGCAGGCCGCGGCAGCCACCAGGAGCACCAGGGCGAGTCCGCCGAGCAGCGCCGCCCGGTACATGGAGTCGGGCTCGTACCGCAAGGTCACGAGGCCCGTCACCGCCGGCACCTCCCAGGCCTGCCGCCAGCCGTCCAGCCGGGCCGGGATCAGCTCCCGGCCGTTCAGGTAGGCCTTCCAGCCGCGGTTGTGGTTCTCGTTGACCACCAGGTAGGAGGGCTCCGACGTGGCGATCCGCACCCGCCGTTCCGCCGGCCCCCACGTCTCGGCGCGGGCCGGGAGGGCGCGCGCTCCGGCGGCCGGATCCGCCGGCGGGCGCAGCAGCATCGACTCGATCCGGAAGGCGTCGAGGAAGCCGGCGCCCACCCGTGCCGCGCCGGCCGCCAGCTCGACCGGCTCGCAGGAGCGGTAGCCGAGCGGGCGGCCGCCGACCACGTCCCCCAGCGTGCCGTCCACGATCTCGGTGGGGACGGTGTTGCCGTTCACGACGAGCGAAGGCCCGTACCCGCAGGGCAGCCGGAGCGGGTACGAGTCCAGTGAAGCGAGCGGCTCGACCCCCGGGATGCCGATCTCCGCCACCTCGATCGGCCGCGAGGCGGAGGCGGTGAAGGTGATCTCCAGCCGGTCGGTCCGCAGGGGGGTGAAGGCGATCCGGTCGTCCGGGCCGATCCACCCCCGCACGGTACGGCCGCCGCCCCGCACGGTCACCCTGACCGGCGGCTGGCCCAGGTAGGAGTCGGGGAAGATCACCTGGAGCCGGGAGACCGTCGTCCTCCTTCCGAGCTCGACGGTCAGGGTGGGGTTCGGGTCGGCGGTGTTGGCGTACCAGAGCGTGCCCAGGTCGCCGTCCATCGCCGAACGGCCGATCACCGCCGGATGGTCGGTGGCCGTGGAGGAAGCCGCGATCTTCGGGAAGACGCGCGGCAGGGTGGTGAGCCGCCGGGCCGAGACCGGGTCGGTCAGCGTGGCCCGCCCCGTGATGAGGCGCGCTCCGCCGGTCCTGACGGTGAACTCGCGGTCGAACCCGAACCCGTCCTCCCCCTGGATCTCCAGGTACGGCGAGCAGGTCCACGTCCGGGATCCGTGCACGCAGGCGGGCGCGGTCCCCTGGCGGGTGAGCAGCACCGCGCCGGGGTCGGACTCGCCCTGGGCGGGGACCACGATCCGGCGGGCCGCCTTCACCCCGGGGACGGTCACCTCGGCGATCCCGACGCGGTTGCCGAACGCCGTCCTCGCGCCGCCCGCCAGCTTGGTCACCCGGATTCTCAGCCAGGAGCTCTTGCCCGCCGGCGGGGCGACGGACTGCGGAGCGATCGTCTCGCTCACCGCGACCCGCCGCGTTCCCGCCGCCGTCTCCAAGGAGACCTCCGACACCGGCGGTCCGGCCGACTGCTCGAACGCCACCGTGATCCGCGGCACCTCGATGCTCTCGACGAAGCGCACCTCCAGCCACTGGCCGACCGCGCCGCTCCAGCCGTCGGAGCGCCAGCTCGTGCGCAGATCGCCGTCGAGCGCCGCGTACGGCTGCCGCCCGGGGTCGCGCCGATCCGCCGGCGCCGTGACGGACGACTCCGCGGAGGAGGCGACGACGTCCAGGATGCCGGAGTAGTCGGCCGTCGCGGTGGCGCGTTCCCAGGCGGGGTCGGTCAGGTCGGAGGGCGCGCCGCGCTCCAGGCGCTGGTCCTCGGTGAGCGTGTTCGAGGCGGAGCGGCGCACGTCGCCGAAGACGAGCTCGCGGCGGCGCAGCGTGTCCGTCACCACCGTGTTGCGGGGTGAGACGACGTCGGCCTCCGGCTCGTCGCCGAGCAGGGTGGCCCGGTCGTCGGTCAGCAGCCCTTCCTCCGCCAGGGCGAGCACGGCCTCCGGCGCCCCGGTCACCCGGAGCGTGCCCTCCCGGGGGACGGTGGCGGCCTGCGGCGCGGGATCGGGGACGGCGTAGATCTCCAGGGCGGGATACGGCTGGTCGAACCAGCCGGAGGCGGCGGGGCTGGAGGCGGACCCGACCTCCGGGCCGAAGGCGGCGACCCGGCGCAGGCCGGTGGACTCGTCGAGGGTCTCGTGCACCCGCGCGGGCCAGGCCGTGCCGAGCGTCTCACGGGCGAGGTCGTTGCGGACGAGCAGGTAGGTGACGCCGATGCGGCGCAGCGCGGAGGTGAGGCCCGGCGAGCCCCGGCCGGCGGCGAAGCGCTCGTCCACCGCCTGCAGCAGGCGCGCGAGGCCGGGCGAGCCCCACGGCACGTTGCTGTGGGCGGCCCAGCGCACGGTCAGCAGCGACTGCATGGGCTCGTCCATCGGACGCCCCCACGTGTACTCGCCGCGGCGCGAGCCGGGCGCGGCGAGCACCATCCCGTCGCCGGTGTGCTCGTTGAGCCAGGCCGCCGCCTCCCGCCAGTAGCCGGGCAGCTCGGTGAAGCCCCCGGTGGGCGTGACCCCGGCGAAGGCCACCGGCGTCGCGGTGAGGAGGACCGCGCCGGAGGCCGCGGCCAGGACGGGCCTGCGCAGCCGGACCGGCGCCGCCAGCGGGAGCGCGGCCAGGCCGAGCGCGAGCGGGAGCCGTACCAGGGCGTCGAACTTGTGCAGGTTGCGGAAGGGGGCGAGCGGGCCGTCCAGCAGCGCCCGCACCTGCTCGGTCCAGGGGTGGGCCAGCGCGTCGGCGTGGCCGAAGGAGACGATCGCGATCCCGGCCAGGGCGCTGACGGCGAGGAAGGCCCGCTCGGGGGTGGCGCGGGCGGCGATGCCGGCGGCGCCGAGCCCTGCGGCGAGCGCGGTCGCCGCGATCAGCCGGGGATCGGCCGCCTGCTCGAACGCGGCGGGCAGCCACGCGCGGCCGTCCACCGCCAGGAACGAGATCCAGGTCGACGTGCCGCGCAGGATGTTGAGCAGCGAGGTGACCTGCGTGGTGGCGCTCGCGGTCTCGATGAACGGCAGGAAGGAGAAGATGTACTGGCCCATCACGAGCAGCGGGGCCAGCCACCACATCGAGACCGCTCCGACGCAGCCGAGCCACCAGGCCAGCAGCCTCCGCCTGCGCGGTCCCTTCCTCCGGGTGAGCAGGTACAGCAGGGGGACGACCAGCACCGCCAGCTCGGCCACCGCGTTGATGCCGCCGGCGAACACGAAGGCCAGCGCCGACAGCGCCGCCGCCCTGCGCGGGCCGGCGTCCCCCCGGGTACCGCGCACGAGCGGGAGCAGGATCCACGGCAGCACCGCGCTCGGCTGGAACTCCGAGGAGTTGATCCCGATCAGCGCGATCGCGTGCGGCGCCAGCGCGTAGGCGAGACCGGCCAGGAGCCGGGTGGCGGGTGTGCCGATGCCCATCGCGCGGGCCAGGCGTTCCACACCGACGAAGGCGGCGCACAGCACCGCCGTCATCCACAGCCGCTGGACGCTCCACGGGGGCATGTCCAGCGCCTCGAACAGGGCGTAGAACGGCCCCATCGGGAAGAAGTAGCCGTGCGCCTGGTTCTGCAGGTGACCGAAGAACGCCCCGTCCCAGAGGTGGGCCGCCCGGGACAGGAAGCCCAGCGGGTTGAGCGCCATGTCGACCTTGGTCTCGGAGATGACCTGGCCGGGCGAGGTGTTGAACGCGATCGCCCCGAGCAGCAGGCACCCAGCGAGCAGACGCAGCCGATGCCGCAGCCGGGTGGAGGCGGTATCCGTGCGGTCAGGGGTCAAAACGAGGCTCAAGTGGGGTCGGTCTCACCCACGGCGAGACGGAGGTCGGGGGTCCGGGTCAGCGAGCCACAGGCGCTCGCGGGCTGGCGGCGACGGTCGACCGCAGTGAGTTCTGCGGTGATTAGTCCGGTTATCGTAGCGCCGGTTCGTCCCCACGTGAACTCACCCGCCCAGGACCGGCAGGCCTGCTGGATCTCCGCCCGCCGCACCGGATCGGCCAGTTCCCCGATCGCCCGGTCCACCGTGCACGACAACGACTCGCCCTCGCGGACCAGCCAGCCCGTCACCCCGTCCCGGACCGAGTCGCGCAGCCCCGCCACGTCGTAGGCGACCGTGGGCACGCCGAAGGCCGCCGCCTCGATCACCGTCAGCCCCCAGCCCTCGAACTCCGAGGCGGTGACGTTCAGCAGGGCGGAGCCGAGCACGGCGTTCTTCTCCGGCTCGGAGAGGAAGCCGTGCAGGTGGACGCGGTCGGCGACGCCGGACCCCGCGGCGAACGCGGCCAGGAACTCCGACTCCGGGCCCCGGCCGACGACGTGCACGTGCAGGCCGGGACGGCGCTCGCGCAGGTCGGCGGCGAGCGCGATCACCCGCTCGACCCGCTTGTGGCCGACCAGCCGGCCCAGGTAGACCACGGCGGGGTCGCCGTCGGCGGCCTGCCGGGCCACCGGGCGGGCCGCGGAGCCGCCGTTGGGCACGACCTGGATCGGCGCCAGCCAGCGCAGGCGGGCGCGCAGGTCGTTCCTGGACGACTCGGAGACCGTGACCGTCGTGCACCGGCGGTAGAGCAGGCGGGCCACCGGCCCCTCGACGAAGCAGCCGATCCTGGCCAGCCAGGCGGGGAAGAACGCGTAGAACTGGCGGTCGTGCACGTGGTGCACGAGGCAGATGACCGGGGTACGGCGCCGCACGACGAGCGGGGAGAAGAACGGGATGCCGTTCATCGAGTCGATGACGACGTCGAACGAGCGGCGGCGGAAGAGCAGCCAGAGCGGGACCAGCAGGTAGACGAGGTAGCGGTTGCCCATCCGGTGCAGCGCGATGCCGTCGAGGCGCTCGGAGGCGGCCTGGCCCGGCTCCCTGCTGGTCACGAAGTCCACCGTGGCGCCCTGGGCGAGGAGGTAGCGGCTGACCTGCCAGGCGTACTCCTCCGCGCCGCCCGCCACCGACTGCCGCGGCTCCCGGAAGTTCAGCACCGCCACCCGGACCCCGCGCAGCGGGGCCTCGGACACGCCCGCGGCCTCGACGCTCAGCCGGGGCCGGGGGGCCGGCGTGTGCGGTGCGGCGTCCGCCTTCCCACCGGTTAAGGCCACGATCTCTCCTTCGCTTCGACGGCGGCGCATGCCTGGATCAGGGCATGGCGGAGCCTGCCCCGTGCTGTTCAGTGGTGTTCGGTGGTGCCGATCAGCGAGATCCGGCCGGGCACGACCGGTGGAGGAGCATCCGGGGGGCCGTCAGCCGACCCCCCGGATCACTTGTCGCCGTAGTTGTACAGCGGCCGGTTGGGAGGCTCCGGCGTGGGCGCGGCCACGTTGACTACTGCCACGGAGGCGCCGACCGCAAGAACCGCCCCGACGGCCAGTGCTGCGAGCACTCGTATCACTGGACTCTCCCTCCTGGATTCGGACAGTGTGCCGAGAGTAGAACGTGATCCACCTCATAAGCCATAGGCTTAGTAAAAACGTGACAAAGTAAGTTACCGTCGGGTACCGCGATGAACTGGGGAAACTCCAGCTCAGCGAGGGTGGCCGAGGCGCAGGAGGCGCAGCTCCTCCCCCTGGAACACGGTGGCGCCGCCGTGGAACGCGTTATCACCCGAATGCACGAGGACGTAGCGCACCCCGAGCGCCGCCAGCGCCCGGACCCGGTCCTCCGGCCGCCCTTCCAGCGCCGTCTCCACCTCCGTGACCAGCGGATCCTCCGCCGCGACCGTGATCCGGCCCCCGTCCGGCAGCCCGACGAGCAGTTCGTCGTTCCAGACCGTCCTGCGCGCGAACATCTTGCTCGCCGGATCGAGGATCACCCGCCCGCCGTTCCACCCGAAGGCCCGGTGCGCCCCCCACGGCAGCGAGAGCAGCGCGCCCGGGGCCGGATCGGCGTTCACGATCGCCTGGACCCGCCGCCACTCGTCCGGGTAGTCCACCGCCGCGAGCCTGCCGAACGCCCCCAGGGCGAAGGAGGGCAGCACGAGCACCGGCACGGCCACCGCGACCGCCGCGACGGCCCGCGAGGCCGGGCCGCCGGCGGACGGAGCCGGGCCGGCGCCGGGACCGGGCACCGGCCCCGCTGCGACACCGCCCAGCCCCACGGCCTGGAGGAGGGCGAAGGAGGCCAGGTGGAGCTGGCCGTCACGGAGCGGGCCGAACCCCGGCCACCAGCCGATCAGCGCCTTCAGCGGCCCCGGCGCGAAGGGCCCCAGGCACGCCACCGCCAGTCCCGCCCCCGCCGCCGCGGCCAGCCCGGTCCAGTACGGCGGAGCCCCCCGCGCCCCGGCGCGGAGCCGTACGAACCCCCGGACCGCGACCGCGGCGAGCACCAGCCGGACGCCGGCCGACCACCAGGAGTCCTGCCCGGGCACCGTCGCGTGCGCGTTCCAGATCCCGCCCAGCCCGAGCAGGCTGCCGAGCACGCCGAACGGGCCGTCGGCCCGGGCCGCGAACGCGTCCACCCCGGCGGGATCGGTCGTGGCCGCGCTGAGCAGCGCGGGGACCAGCCAGGGCAGGCTCAGCCCGCCCAGGATCAGCGCCGCCTCCCCCACCCGGCGGACGCGCGCCGCAGGGAGGGGCGCTGGGAGGGGCGCCGTCGCGGCGGTGGCGAGCACGGCCGGTACGGAGACCAGCATCGCCTGGAAGCCGCCGGCGGCGGCGGGGAGCAGGGCGGCCACGAGCCGGAGCCGCCCGCCGAGCGCCGCCGCCCGCACCGCCCAGGGCAGCCCGGCGACGCCCAGCAGCAGCGCCCACTGGCCGAGCAGGAGCCGCTGGGCCAGGTAGGCGTTCCAGGCGTAGAAGGCCGCCGCGGCCAGGCGCGGGCCGAGCCGGTCCGAGGGCACGAGCGCGGCCGCCCCGGACGCGGCCAGCACGAAGACGCCGAGCAGGATCGCCTTCTGCACCGCCTGCTCGGGCAGGACCGCCGAGAGCAGCGCGACCACCAGGTCGCTGGGGACCGCCCGGGGGAAGCCCTGCCCGGGGAGGGTGAGCGGCGGGTCCGGCACGAACACCATGTCGTAGCGGAGCACGAACCCCGGCCCCAGCGCGGGCCCGAGGGCCAGCACGCCGAGCAGCAGCCCCAGTACGGCGGGCGCCAGCGCTCTGGCCCGTTCTGTCCGCATACCGCCAGACACTACGGCAGCCCCGGGGGAGGCCCGGGGCTGCCGCCTCCTACGGGGCTACTTGCCCGGCTCGGGGTCGCGGGGCAGGCCGAGCATGCGCTCGCCGATGATGTTGAGCTGCACCTCGGTGGTGCCGCCGTAGATCGTCATCGCGCGGGTGGCCAGCACGGCGCGGTTCCAGTAGCCCGGGTCGCCGAGCTTCATGTCGGCCGCGACCACGGCGGAGACGCCGAGCAGCCCGACCGCGCACTCGGAGACGTGCTGGGCGTGCGAGGTGGAGAGCAGCTTGCGGACCGAGGCGTCCGCACCGGGCTCGCCCCCGGTCAGCTGCTTCAGCGTCACCCGCAGGCCGAGGGCGTTGATCGAGTGCCCCTCGCAGACCACCCGGGCCAGCTCCTGGCGCTCGGCCGGGGTCAGCTCGCGACCGAGCCGCCCGGCCAGGCCGAGCAGGTCGGGAACGGAGGCGCCGGTCCCCCCCGAGCCCGACGAGAGCGAGACGCGCTCGTTGGACAGGGTGTTGCGGGCCACCTTCCAGCCCTCGCCGACCTCGCCGACGACCAGCTCGTCCGGGACGAACACGTCGTCGAGGAAGACCTCGTTGAACAGGTTCTCACCGGTCATCTCGGTCAGCGGCCGGACGGTGACGCCGGGCGCCTTCATGTCCACCAGGAAGTAGGTGATGCCCTCGTGCTTGGACCCCTCGGAGGAGTTGCGGGCGATGCAGATGCCCCACTCGGCGACGTGCGCCACCGAGGTCCAGATCTTCTGGCCGTTGAGCTTCCAGCCGCCCTCGACCTTCTCCGCCTTCATCTGCAGCGCGGCGAGGTCGGAGCCGGCGCCCGGCTCGGAGAAGAGCTGGCACCACATCATCTCGCCGCTGAGCGTCTTGGGCAGGAAGCGCTCCTGCTGCTCGGCCGTGCCGTACATGGCGATCGACGGCACCACCCAGGCGCCGATGATCATCTGGGGGAGCTTGACCTTGGCGGCCTTGAGCTCCTGGAAGATGAGCACCTGCTCCAGCGGCTTGGCGTCGCGGCCCCACGGCCGGGGCAGGTGCGGCATGACGAACCCGCCGGCGGCCAGCGCCCGCTTCTGCTCCTGGCCCGAGAGCTTCGCGATCCCGGCGACCTCCTCGCGGATCGACTCGCGCAGCGCGGCGGCGTCCTCGGGGAGGTCGATCTCCATCTCCCGGCTGACGCCGTCCAGCGCGAGCGAGGCCACGGACTCCGCCCACTCGGAGCCCGGACCGAGCAGGGCGCGCAGGGTGAGCGCGCGGCGGTAGTACAGGTGCGCGTCGTGCTCGTAGGTGTAGCCGATGCCGCCGAAGATCTGGACGGCGTCCTTGGCGCACTGCACGGCGGCGTCCGGCGCGACCACGCCCGCGATCGCCGCGGCGTAGTCCAGCTCCCGCCCTTCCGCCCGGGTCGCGTCCCAGACCGTGGCGCGGGCCTGCTCCAGCGCGACGAGCATGCGCGAGGCCTTGTGCTTGACGCCCTGGAACTGGCCGATCGGGCGGCCGAACTGCACGCGCACCTTGGCGTACTCGGCGGCGGCGGTCACGCACCAGGAGGCGACGCCCGAGGCCTCGGCGCCCAGGATGACCGCGGCCAGGTTCAGCACGGCCGGGCCCTGCAGGCCGTCCAGGATCCGCCCGGCCGGTACGGCGGCCGCGTCGAGCTCGACCTTGGCGACGCCGCGGGTGATGTCCAGCGACTTGACCGGGGTCACGGTCGCCGCGGAGGCGTCCACCGCGACCCACTCCTCGCCCCGGTCGGTGCTCACCGGGAGCACCAGGACGTCGGCGAGCGCGCCGCCGAGCACGGTCTCGGCGGTGCCGGTGACCGTCAGGGCGCCGTCCTCGCCCCGGGTGCCGGTGATCGTGCCGGAGAGCGCGACCGCGCCGGTCAGCGTGCCGTCGGCGAGACCGGGCAGCAGCTCGGCGTGGGCCTTCCCGTCGGAGGCCAGGATCGCGGCGCTGGCGAGCACCGTCGGGACGTAGGGGCCGGGGGCGACCCGCTCGCCGAGCGCCTCGACCGCGACGGCCGTCTCCAGCAGGCCGTACCCGCTGCCGCCGTGCTCCTCGGGGATGTGCAGGCCGAGCAGGCCCTGCTCGGCCAGGCCCGGCCAGAAGCCGGGCCGCTGCTCGCCCTCGGCCGCGATGGCGGCGCGTACGACCTCGGACGGAATGTTGCGCTCGGCCCAGCCGCTCACCGACTCGCGGAGCGCCTCGTGCTCCTCGCTCAACCCGATCGCCATGACAGCCTCCAGAAACGGTTCAGTGGCAGAACCATATTCTAGAAGGTGTTTCCGTTACAACGCGCGGGCGCTCGCGATCAGGGGGGCGATGTCCGCCCAGAGCTGCTTGCGGGTGTCCGGCACGGTCACGAAGAACATGGCCGGCTTGCGCTGGCCGATGTCCAGCAGCGCGAGCGCCGCCTGCGAGGTGCGGGTCTTGTCACCCACCAGATAGGTGACCTTGTAGCCGAGCACCCAGCCCTTGCCGGTCGCGAGCTTCTGCGAGGCGGTCCAGACGACCTCGGCGCCCGCCGGGTGGTGATGGCGGACGGTCCACTCCACCGCGGTCAGCGCCGCCTTCTTGAAGTCGGCGTCGGTCTCCAGCTCGGCCCTCGGCTTCTCCCCCGGCAGCAGGGCCGAGACCGCCATCGCCCGCGGCAGGCGCGTCCCGCCCGCCCGCTGCCCCGCGGAGAACGGCGGCATCGCCGCGGTCGTCCACGGCGCGCCCAGCTTCGCGTAGGAGATCGCGGCCTTGGCGTCGGTCACGGTGCCGAGCACCGGACTCGCCGTACCGGGCAGCGCCTTGAGCGGGGTCGCCCGGGGCAGCGCGGGCAGCGTGATCTCGGCGGCGACCGGCGTCGGCGTGCCCGGCGAGGCGGGGGCGGTGCTCCGCACCTGCACGGGATCGGCGGGGGTGTCCCCGGAGAACAGGGAGAAGATCAGGAAGACCGCCAGGGCGGTGCCGAGCGCGGCGCCGACGCTGTAGACCGCCCTGACCGGGATGTCGCCGATCCGGGTCAGCAGCCTGGCGCCGAGCCCCTGCCTCCGGGGCGCCGCCGGGACCGGCGGGGCGCCGAGGCGGAACGGTCCAGTGGTCTCGTCGTCGGGCGGGCCTCCCGCCGTACCGCCGGCCGGAGCGGGAGAGGCCTCGGTCCGCCCGGCGGACGTCGCAGCCGCCTCGTCCGCGGCCTGCTCCTCCGCCGCCGCCTCGTCCGCAGTCGCCTCGTCCGCGGCCGGTTCATCCGCGGGCGACCCGTCCGCGACCTGCTCCTCCGCGGGGGGCTCCTCCGCGGGAGGCTCCTCCGGGGAGGATTCCTCCACGGGAGATTCCTGCGCGGCCGGTTCTTCCGCGGCCGGCTCCTTCGCGGACGGCCCGCCGGGGGACGGGAGCCGGCGCACGAGGACGGTCTCCTCACCGTCCCCGACGGGGAAGCGGCGGGGCACGCGGGGGGTGATCACCGTGCCGTCTTCGGCGGAGACGACGGGAATGGGTGCCGTGGGCGCGTCGTAGGAGGGAACATGCCCGTCACCAGAGCGCCCGGAGGGGTTGCCGCCGACGTCCGCCATGGCTGTCAGGCTATGCGAACCCCGGCGATCGGTGTACCTCATCTCTTCGGACTCCTTCCAGGTCCGAGGCATTATCGCAGGTCGCGGCATACCCCCCTTCCCTGAACAGAATGTCGTTCTGTATGGTCGCGCTCATGAGGGGCTTCTACGAGATCGCCGCCGCCGACCCCGGACGCACCGCCGTCGTCGAGGGCCTCACCACCGGCGCGAGCGGCGCCACGCTGACCTACGGCGAGTTGCACGACCGCGTCAACCGGGTCTCCCACGGCCTGCTCGCCCGGGGCGTCACCCCCGGCGACACCGTGGTGACGGTCCTGCCCAACGGTGTCGACGCGGTCACGATGATGCTCGCGACCTACCAGATCGGCGCCTACCACGTCCCGGTCAACTGGCACTACACCGCCGAGGAGATCGGCTACATCATCGCCGACTGCGAGGCGCGCGCGGTGGTCAGCTCCGCCCGCTACGGCAGGGCCGTGCCCGGCGGGTTCGAGGAGGTCGGCGCCCTCGCCGCGGACCACCCCGCCACCCCGCCCCCCGGCCGCCGGGCCGGGTCGATGATGCTCTACACCTCGGGCACCACCGGCAGGCCCAAGGGCGTGCGCCGCCGGCTGATCGAGCTCAGCCCCGAGGACCTCTACCCGATCCTGATGCGCAAGAGCTGGCGGCACTTCGCGCTCCCGCCGGACGGCGTGCACCTGGTGCTCTCCCAGCTCTACCACTCCGCCCCGTACGGCCAGGCCATGATGGCGCTGCAGTACGGCCACGCGGTGGTGACGACCGAGCGGTTCGACGCCGAGGGGGTCCTGGAGCTCGTCGAGCGGTACCGGGTGAACAACGCGTTCATGGTCCCGACGATGTTCCACCGGCTGCTGGCGCTCCCCGAAGAGATCCAGAAAAAGTACGATCTGTCCTCCCTGACGCACCTCTACCACGGCGCCGCGCCCTGCCCGCCCGCCACCAAGCAGGCGATGATCGACTGGCTCGGCCCGGTGCTCTGGGAGTACTACGGCTCGACCGAGGCCGCCGTGGCCACGATGGTCTCCTCCGCCGAGTGGCTGGCCCGGCCCGGCACGGTGGGCCGGGCGATCGACGGCCTGGAGTTCACCATCGTCGGCGACGACGGCGAGGAACTGCCGCCCGGGGAACCCGGCCTGGTCTACATCGGCGGCATCAACCGCTTCGAGTACCACCGGGACCCGTCCAAGACCGCCGCGTCGATGCGCGGGCGGCTCTACACCCCCGGCGACATCGGCTACCTCGACTCCGACGGTTACCTGTTCCTCTGCGACCGCCGTACCGACCTGATCATCTCCGGCGGGGTGAACATCTACCCCGCCGAGATCGAGGCCGTGCTCCTGGAGCACCCCGCGGTCGCCGACGTCGCGGTGATCGGCGTGCCGGACGACGAGTGGGGCCACCGGGTCGTCGCCCTCGTCCAGCCCGCGCCGGGCGCCGAGCCCGGCCCGGACCTCACCGCCGCCCTGCTGGAGCACTGCTCCGGCCGGCTCGCCCGGCTCAAGCACCCCCGGGTCGTCGAGTACCGCGAGCAGCTCCCCCGCACCCCCACCGGCAAGCTGAGCCGCACCGGCCTCCGCGAGACGTATCTTTCGCCATGAGCGGGGAAGGTCTCCCCGCATGGAGAGACCACCGGCACCTCTCACGCTGCTCGCCGCCGCCGTCCTGGCGCTGGCCGGCTGCAGCCCGGTCGCGGGCCCGGACACGTCCCGTACGGCCGCCGCCTCGTCCGGCGCCACCACCCCCGCCCCCGTCACGGAGAACGACCCTCTCGCCCTGGAATCCGCCTACGAGAGGGTCATCTCCGCGGTGCTGCCGTCCATCGTGCAGATCAACACCAGCACCGGCCTGGGCTCCGGTGTCATCTACGACACCTCCGGCCACATCGTGACCAACGCCCACGTGGTGGGCCGGGCCACCGACTTCCAGGTCACCCTGGCCACCGGCGGCGCTCCCCGCCGCGCCAGGCTGGTCGAGTCCTTCCCGCTCGGCGACCTGGCCGTGATCAAGGTGGACGACCCGTCGGGCCTGCGGCCCGCGACGTTCGGCGACTCCGGCAAGCTGCGGGTGGGCCAGATCGTGCTGGCCATGGGCAACCCCCTCGGCCTGGGCAGCAGCGTGACCAACGGCATCGTCTCGGCCCTGGGCCGTACGGTGACCGAGCCCGCGGAGGCCGGTTCCCCGGGCGCCACGATCACCGGCGCCATCCAGACCTCCGCCGCGATCAACCCGGGCAACAGCGGCGGCGCGCTGGTCGATCTCTCGGGCCGGGTCATCGGCATCCCGACCCTCGCCGCCACCGTCCCCGAACTGGGCGGCGGCGCGGCTCCCGGCATCGGCTTCGCGATCCCCTCCAACACCGCGACCGACATCGCCGGCCAGATCGTCAAGACCGGCCGGGTCACCAACACCCGCCGGGCCGCCCTCGGCGTCACCGTGCAGACGGTGGCCGGTCCCGACGGCAGGCCCGCGGGGGTCGGCGTCGTGGGGGTGACCCGGGGCGGCGGCGCGGAGAAGGCGGGCGTCGAGCCCGGCGACGTGATCGTCTCGGTCGACGGCACCCGGGTCCCGACCACCCAGGCCCTGTCCGAGCTGCTGGCCTCCCTCGATCCCGGCGGGCAGGCCACCGTGGAGCTCCTGCGTCCCGACGGCTCCACCACCACCGTCACCGTCCCCCTGGGCGAGCTTCCCACCAACCCGTCGGGGTGAGCTCCGGCCTCCCCGCGCGAACCCCCCGGCGACCGATCGACACTCCGTCCCAAAAGCGGTGACACATGAAGCGATACGCGGCCGAGTTCGCCGGCACGTTCATCCTGGTCTACCTCGCCGTGGGCAGCGCCGTGTTCGGCATCGACAAGATCGGTGCCGTCGGGGTGGCCCTCGCCTTCGGCCTGGTGCTGCTGGCCCTCGCCGCCGGCATCGGGCCGGTCTCCGGCTGCCACGTCAACCCGGGGGTGACGCTGGGCATGCTGGTCGCCGGGCGCATGTCCGCGGGGGAGGCCGGCGGCTACGTCCTCTCCCAGCTGCTCGGCGGCGTCGCGGGGGCGTCCGTGCTCAAGCTGACCCTGAGCCTCGGGGAGATCACCGACCAGACGAAGGCGCTGGGCTCTAACGGCTTCGGCATGACGGTGAACAGCACCGGGGCGTTCCTCGTCGAGGCGCTGCTCACCATGACGCTCGTGCTGACCTACCTGCTGGTGACCGAGCGCGTGGCCCTCGGCCTGGCCGCCGCGCCGGCCGTCGGCCTGGCGCTGGCCGCGGTCCACCTGGTGGGCATCCCGCTCACCGGCACCTCGGTCAACCCCGCCCGCTCCCTCGGTCCCGCCCTCCTGGCGGGCGGGGAACGGCTCGAACAGCTCTGGCTGTTCCTGTCCGCCCCCCTGGTCGGCGGGGCCGCCGCGGCGCTCCTGGCCGCCGCCCTCCACCACCTCCACGGCCCCGGCGAGAACGCCCCCTGATCGGGGATCCAGAGCCGGCCCCGTGGAAGACACGGCGCTCAGGTGACGCGGTGTACCTTGACGCCATCACCCAGAAGAGGGGCCATACCACTGCATTTCAGGTTTTCGAACCGTCATCCAGCCCGAAAGAGGTTCTGGGTATGTCTAGAACCCGATATTCGGTCGCATCGTAACGATATAGTCACTTAACGTGACTCCCCTGCCGCCGCGTACCCGCCCACATCGTGACGACCCTCACGATGTCACTTTCTTCCACAGGCACTCCGACGACGACCCCACCGGAGCGATCCCCGCCAGGCAGTTCCTCGCCGCATGCCCCACCGGCGTGCGCGCCAAGTCCACCGCGGTTCTGGTGGCCGTCGCGACGGCGCCGCCATCACGTTTTTCCGGGGGCGGCTACTGGGAGGCCATGCACGGCGACGTGTCGGGTTACTTCGAAGTTCGCCTCGACGGGCCCAAGCCCGCAGGAGGGAAGGGCCGTCATCATTACCGCCTGTACTGCCTGCTGGACTACGAGGCAAAAGAGACGGACAGGCCGCTCCTCGTCGTGATCACCGGGCTCGACAAGCCTTACCGCACAGCCCTGTCTCCCGCCGACTATGCCGCGGTGCGCCGCCTCGGCGAGGAATACCTATCCCGCAACCCACGCTCGATCGCTTGAGTCTCACTATGCCGGTATCGACGTCCAGCGTCGGCCACCGCGCATCTCGGCGACCCGGCGGATCCCCTGCTCCGCCGTACAACCCGAGCGGAGAGGCTCGGTGACAGCCTGCCGATCCGCCTCCGCCAGCGGCTCCATCGAGATGCGCAGCCCCAGCGCGGCGGCCAGCACCGCGAGCGTACCGAGAGTCGGGTTGGCATTGCCCGAGGAGAACAGCCTCCGCACGGTCGCCGGCTCGGCCCCGATCGCCCGGGCCAGGTCGGCCTTGGACAGCCCGGCCGACACCCGGGCCTCCTCAAGCGCATTGACGATCTCGTCAATCGCCGTGATCTTGACCGTCTCGGCGACGTACTCGCGCAGGAACTCCGGATCCTCCAGATCCCGCTGCAGGTCCTCCCAGAAGAGACCGGACATCGATCCCACCCCCCACTCGACGTAACATATATGATACACACTTTCCTCTTCTGAACAGCGGCCTCCTCGCTGCCGTCCACCGCTCCACGGCCCCGACCAGAACGCCCCCTGAGCCTCGGACGGAAGATGCCACCGAGGAGAGACCCCGAAGATGCGGCCTGCCCAGCTGCGGCTAGTGAGCTGGTCCGGAGATCCTGTCGAGGATCTCCGGACCAGCGCTCCAACTCAGGACCAGCTCACTGGACCAGACGGGTCGCGCACCGCAGGCGCCGTCCCGTCCGCACGAGGCTCTCGGCGAACCCCTGCCGTGTACGGCCGGCGAAGCCGATGAAGAAGCGGTTGGCCAGCAGTACACCCCACCGCGTCCCCTGCGCGACGTTGAAGACCCGGTGCACGAGCAGCGCGCCCTCAGAGTGCGGTTCGACGCTCCACTCACCCCGGTACCACCAGCCACCCTGGAAGGAGATGGTATGGCCGGCGACCTCCACGGCGGAGGTATGACCGGGCAGATCCTCGACGGTGAACCGGCCGGTGCGCCGCCCGTCGGGCAGCAGCGCCCCGGCCAGGTCGTCGAAGACCGCGGCGGGCGGTGCCTCGACGATCCCGGCGACCTCGGTGATCAGTTTCTTCCCGCTCACCGCGCCGCCCCGGTGCCGGGGAGGGACGTCCTGGTGTTCTGGAAGGAGGCGAACCGCCAGCCCTCGGGTGTGCCGACTGCGGTGAAGGAGACGATCGAGGCACGATGCTCGCCTGCCAGCTCGGTGCCTCCTGCCGAGACCACCAGGACCGCCCCGTCGGCCAGCGGCTTGACCTTGGCCCGGCCGTCCGGGGCGGACATGGTGGAGCCTTTGAGCAGGCCGTCGAAGAGCCGGCGGTGCGAGGACTCGATGGCCGCCCGCCCCTCGCTGTGCATGCCGTTGAAGGTGATGTAGTCGGCGTCCTCGGTGAAGAGGGCGGCGTAGGCGGTGGCGTCGCCCGCGTTCCACGCCTCGGCGAGGCGGGTGAGCAGGCCGGTGATCTCCGTGTGCACGGACATGGCGCGATTCCTTCTGGTCGGGGCGCCTATCCTGGGGATTGCAGGTCCAGACAGGGCAGGCGCCTTGTTCGGATGTCCGGCTGCCGGGGTGTTGGCGCACCCCGGCAGCCGCTTTCTCATGGTTCGCCGAGCACCTGCGAGAGCAGGTCCTGTCTGACGGTGCCCGGCCAGTCGAGCTCTCCCGATTCCAGGCGGGCGATGATGCGCCGGACCCAGGCCAGTTCGGTCCCCTTCATCGCACGCTCGTAGTCGACCTCGATCATCAGGACGTCAGGCAGGCCGCCGTCCTCCAGGGCGCGCAGGTGAGCGTCCATCCCGGCCAGCAGTCCTTCGAGCGTCGCAGCTCTGGTGCGCAGGGCTCGCAGCGCTTCGGGCACCGGCAGGGCACCGATGAGGGAGATGGCCGCGGTGAACGTCCGGCGGTCGGGGACGGGATTCTCAAGGAGAGCGCGGAGTCTGGTCGACAGTTCCCCGCGACCCTCTTCGGTGATCTCGTAGACCGTGCGCTCCGGCCGGCGGCCCTGTCTGCCGGTCTCGACCGGCACGATCAGCTCCTCGCCTGCGAGCTTCTCGACCGCGTGGTAGAGGCTCCTGGGTAACCCCGTCACGTAGTCCTTGTGCGTATCGACGATGAAGCGGTGGAGTTCGTAGGGATGGCTGGCGCGCACCGAGAGCATGGCCAGCACGGTGAGGCCGACCAGATCGGGACGTCGCGCCATCGTGATACCTTTCGCTATATTGCATTTTGCACTATAGCGAACTTTGGGACCGACCGTCAGGCCGGCCCGAACCAGGTGCCCGGAGCCCGGTGCGGGCCGCCTCCCTCCCGTCGGCCACCGGCTCGCCGCCGACGATCCGGCAGGCGAACACCGTCGTCACGTAGTCCGGCCTCGCGGTCCTTGCGATCTGCGACAGGATCTCCGGACCGGCTCACTGGCCGCGGTCGGACATGAGGGCGTTGAGCTCGCCGAACGTCAGCTCTCCGGACAGGGCCCCGTAGGTGCCGGCGCCGTACAGCTCCCGGGCGGCCTGCCGGGCGACGGCGTAGGCGGCCACCGCGACGGAGGAGCCCGTGCTGACCCGGGCGACACCGAGGGCGGCCAGCTCCCCGACGGCCGGGGCGCCCGGCCCGGCCAGGATGTTCAGCGGCGCGCCCACCCCCTGGACCAGCGCCTCCACCGTCCCGGGGTCGGTGACGAAAGGCACGAAGATGCCGCTGGCCCCGGCGGCGAGGTAGGCGGCGGCCCGGTCCAGAGCCGCCCGGAGCCGGGTCTCCGGGTCGCCGCCCGGGTGCCCGTAGACGTCCACCCGGGCGTTGATGTAGAGCGGGATCCCCGCCGCGTCGGCGGCCGCGCGGGCCGCGGCGAGCCGGGCGGCCTGCTCCTCCACCGGCCGCAGCCCCCGGGACGCGCCGCGGACCGTGTCCTCGATGTTCACGCCCACCGCGCCCGCCTCCAGCACGCCCCGGACGGTGTCGGCGACGTCCTCGGGCTTCTCCCCGAAGCCGCTCTCGATGTCGGCGGTGACGGGGACGTCCACGGCGGCGGCGACCCCGGCCACGAGGCCGAGCGCCCGGTCCCGGTCGAGCCGGTCTCCGTCGGGCGCGCCGAGGCTCCACGCCACCCCGGCGCTGGTGGTCGCGACCGCCTTCGCGCCCGCCTCCTCCACCAGCAGCGCGCTGGCGACGTCCCACGCGTTGGCGAGGACCAGCGGCTCGCCGCCCGTGTGCAGCGAACCGAACAGAACCGCCTTGTCATGAAGAGTCGTCATATCGATCAGTAAATCAGCACACGCCGTACGAGGAGCAGCGGTTTTCGGACACAACCGGCCTAGTGACGTCCAGCGTCCCCGGGCGGTCGCCTTCTCGAGCATCCGGCGTTCCGAGAGGCCGTCACGCGAGGCGGGGCCCTCTTATAGTGGGGATATGTCCGCCACTCAAGCCGAGGTGACGATCGAGGACTTCGAGGTTCTCGACCGTGCGGCTCCCGAGCATCTCCGCGTGGAGCTGATCAACGGAAGAATCATCGTGACTCCCCCCGCAGGCGGCGACCACGACGAGGACGTCACCGAGATCGACGCCCAGGTTCGGGCGCACTATCCAGACCTCCGCACTCAAGGCGCCCGCGGTCTGGTCATCCCCGCCTACCGTGCCGGTCGCGCTATCCCCGACGGCACCGTGGCGCCCAGGGGAAACTTCCGGGGGCAGCCGGAGTGGGCGGATCCCGCCGGAGTCGTGATGCTGGTCGAGGTCACCTCCAGCGAGCCGGAGGTCGACCGGGTGGAGAAGCTGAAGGCCTACGCCGAGGCCGCCATCCCCATCTACCTCCTTGTCGACCGCGAGTTCCGCGAGGTCTCCGTGCACTGGGAGCCCGAGAACGGTCACTACACCCATACCGCCAAGACCGAGTTCGGCAAGCCCCTCGACCTGCCCGCGCCGCTCTCCTTCGCCCTCGACACCAGCGTGCTGGAGTAACGGCGCAGCCGTACCGGCGGGAGAGGGCCCGCAGCAACGCCGAAGGGGCGGCCGGGCGGCCAAGGTGCCGCTCGACCGCCCCTTCGGCGATCTGTCCCGCGCGTTTCGAACACGGGACGGGGGTGGAGGTGGCGGGAATCGAACCCGCGTCCTTCAACTCCAAGACAGGGCTTCTCCGGGTGCAGCCTGCTGTGTTTTTCTCAGCCCCGGCGTTCACGCAGGCAAGACGCCGACGGGCTCAGCCACTGTTGGATTTCCCGCTCGACCCCGTGGCCGGGTCTCGCGGTTGAGCCTCCTAGCGATGCCGGATCCGGGCCGGAGGCGCTCCCGGGCCGGCAGAGGTTTCTCGCTGCTTAGGCGGCGAGGGCCAGGTTGCCCTGGCTGACCTCGGAGTGCGTCTTATTGGCACTTATTGGTCGCGGTCACAGTGTTAACGAGGTTATGTCCGCAGTCCTCGACCCGCTTCTCCTGACTTGCAAAGCCAAAGTCGAAACCAGTCACCCCCCTGTTGAGTTGTCAACCCGCCCCCCGCGAGGAGGACCGGCGATCCGAAGATACCGGTTACAACGGCTCCGGCGCCAACTCCATTCCCGCGGAGAGGTCCAGGAGGCAAAGAATCCGGCAACGGACCGGAACATGCCGAAACCCCGGGGACGCGGCGTGTCGCACGCGTCCCCGGGGCCGACCGGCAGGGTCGAGCCGGTCCGGACGGCAGGGCCTCCCCCGAGATGAAGCCCTGATCTCATCACGGCGACTGAGTCCGCAACCCCCCGAGCGGTGCTCAGTCACTTGGAAAGACGCAGAAGAGGCGCCGCATGGTTGCTCCGGGTGATGAGAATTTTTCACAGCGTCACCTCGGGGTCGCGTCCCCGATCAGACCCCGGCCCGCAGGTTCTGGAAGAACCGGCCCGCGACGGCCGCTCCGGCGCCCGGATCGCTGCCCTCCACGAGCACGGCCACCGCCACGTCCCCCTGCCAGCCCACGAACCAGGAGAGCTGCTTGCCCTCCCGCGACACGGCGGCGGTGATTCCGTGCACCGGATCACCCGGGGCCGCCGCGGCCCGGGCGGAGCCGGAGGTCACGCCGGTCCGCATGAGGGAGCGCAGGGTGGTGACGGTCTTCTCGTCGAGCGTGACCGGGGGGACCGGTTTGCTCGGCTGCTCGGCCTCGGCCGACAGGTCCGGGGTCTTCGGATCGATGACCAGGACCGGCGGGCGCCAGGTGCCGGAGGAGACCGCCCCGGCGACCAGCGCCATGGACAGCGGGCTGACCGAGACGTTCTGCCCGGCGATCGCCCGTGCGGTGGCCGCGTCGTTGTTCAGCGGCTGCATCGAGCCGCTGAAGGACTTCAGCGGCAGCGTCCACGGCGCCCCGATGCCGAACTTCTCCGCGCCGGCGCTCAGCTCGGCCGGACCGACCAGGCGGGCCAGGGAGGCCAGCGCGGTCACGCAGGCACTGGCGAAGTTGCCCCGGAGGGTCGGCTCGCTCCCCGCCGGCGGCCCCACCTGGCGGAAGCGGGACCCGCCGACGGTCCGGTCGGCCGGGCAGGCGATCTTCTGCTTGAGATCCACCTGGGCCTTGAGCAGCCCCTCGACCGCCATGATCGAGAAGGTGGTCCCCGCGGGGAACTTCCCGGCGAGCACGTCCGTCTCCTGGTGGTACTCCCTGGTGCTGCTCACGGCCCGCACCTCACCGGTCGAGCCCTGGACCGCGACCAGCATGCCGCGCGCGCCCGTGGCCAGCGCGGAGTCGGCGGCCTGCTGGACGCGCCGGTCGAGCGTGGTGCGCACCGGCGCGGCCGTACGGCCCGGCCGCCACTTGGCGAGCTCCGCCGCCGTCTCCAGCGTCTTGAGGTCCACGGTGACCACGCTGGTCTCGGTCGAACCGGTCAGGTACTCCTGGTAGGCCTTCTGCAGGCCGTCCCTGCCGAACGTGTCCCCGGCCCGCTGCGGGCCGCCGAGCAGCAGCTCGATCTCCGGCGTGACCGCGGTGACCGTGCCGACGATCTGCTTGGGCGAGGCGGGCGCGACCGGCTGCTCGCGGATCGAGAACTGGATGCCCTCGATGGCCTCCAGCTCCGGGCGGAGCTGGGCGAACCGGGTCCGGCCGAAGGTGATCAGCGGCACCTGCATGTTGGGCACGGCCGACATGATCCGGCTCAGCAGCCGGTCCTTCGGGAAGCCCGTCACCTTGGACAGCTGCTCGCAGACCTTCTCCGGGTCGTTCAGCCTGGCCGGGATGACGCTGGCCACGTGCAGGTTGGCGAGCTCCTGCAGCGGGTCGCGGTCCTGCGCCTCGATCGGGTAGCGGTCCTCGGGTTCGACCTTCACCGCGAAACGCTGGCCCTCGCGCAGTTCGGGGTGGAGCACGCCGGGCGACCAGCGCACCTTCCACTCCCCGTCCACCAGGTGGAGCGGGAGCCTGCCGTCGTACTCCCACAGGGGGTTGTTCTCCCCGAGGTCGACCTCGGCGGCGAAGTCGGCCTGCGCCTGCTCCCCCGTACGGCGGATCCCCTTGAGCGCGAACCGGAACGAGGCCGCGTCGAGGTGGACCTTGGCGTCCTCCAGGGACTGGCGCACCTTCTGCGCGTCGCCGTCGGTGCGCCGGGCCGCCATGGTGTAGTCACCGGTCTGCCAGCCCACCAGGAAGTCGCGGACCGCCTCGTGCGCCGAGGGCTCCTCGAAGCACGCCGACAGCATGGGGGCCGTCGCCACCAGCGTGAGCGCCGCCGCGGCGGCGCGGCGAGCCCTCCCCGTCACGGTCACCTGTTCCGATGCCTGAGCTCGCGGGCCATCTCCCGCTTGGCCTGCTTCTCGGCCAGCGTCTGCCGCTTGTCCCAGTCCTTCTTCCCCTTGGCGAGGCCCAGTTCGACCTTGGCCTTGCCGTCCTTGAAGTAGAGCGAGAGCGGGACCAGGGTGAGGCCGCCCTCCTTGGTCTTGGCGACCAGCTTGTCGATCTCCTTACGGTGCAGGAGCAGCTTGCGCGTGCGCCGCGCCGCGTGGTTGGTCCACGTCCCCATGGTGTACTCGGGGATGTGGATGTTGATCAACCACGCCTCGCCGTCCTTGACCGTGGCGTACCCGTCGACGAGCGAGGCGCGGCCCAGTCGCAGCGACTTGACCTCCGTGCCCTGCAGCACGAGGCCGGCCTCGTAGGTGTCCTCGATGTGGTAGTCGTGCCGGGCACGCTTGTTCTGGGCGATGACCTTCCGCCCGGTCTCACGTGGCATGCTTCGAGCCTACCGGGACGCCTCACACCCGCAGGTAACGGCGGAGCGTGACGAACGAGGCGAGCACACAGATGAAGACGCCGATGGCCATGGTGAAACTGATCACCGAGGCGACGGTCTCCCAGGTGAGCTGGCTGTTGCCCAGGTATCCCTGCATCCCGTCGAAGAGGAACACCTTGGTGACGATCAGCAGGACCGCCGCCATCACGCCGCCGATCAGGCCGGCGATGACGCCCTCCATCACGAACGGGAGCTGGATGTAGAGGTTCGAGGCGCCGACCAGCCGCATGATGCCCGTCTCACGCCTCCGGTTGTAGGCCGAGAGCCGGACCGTGTTGCCGATCAGCAGGGTGGCGGCGATCACCAGGAAGCCGGCGATCACCAGGGCGAACCCGCGGATCTTCTCCATCAGCCCGAAGAAGTTCTCCAGGAGCTTCTTCTGGTTGACCACGTTGGAGACCCCCGCGGCGCCCTCCAGGGACTCGATCACCGCACCGTAGGTGTCGGGATCCTTGAGCTTGACCCGGAACGACTCGGGCATGTCGTCGACCTGGATCGCCGCGAGCAGCACGGTGTTGCTGGCGTACTGCACCTTGAAGTTCTCGTAGGCCTTGGCCGCGTCCTCGAACTCGACCTTCTCGACCTGCTCCATGCCCTCGATCTGCGCCCTGAGCGCGGCCTGCTCCTCCTGGTCGACGCCGCCGCTGCCCTTGCACTTGGGGAACGGGTCGTTCTTCTTGCACAGGAAGACCGAGACCTCGACCTTGTCCGCCCAGTAGTCCTTCATGCCGGAGATCTGAGAGCTGACCATCAGACCGATACCCAGCAGCGCCATGCCGATCGCCACCGTCACGATGACCGCGATGGTCATCGTGAGGTTACGGCGGAGGCCGATCCAGACCTCGGAGAAGATGAAGTTTGCCCGCATGTTCTTCCTGTCGCTCTCGCCGATCCCGGTTCAGTACGCCTGGCCGTACACGCCACGCGACTGGTCTCGGACGATCTTTCCGTCCTCCAGTTCCACTACGCGCTTGCGCATGGAGTCGACGATGGCCGCGTCGTGCGTGGCCATGACGACGGTGGTGCCCGTCCGGTTGATCCGGTCGAGCACCTTCATGATGCCGATGCTCGTCGCCGGGTCGATGTTCCCGGTCGGCTCGTCGGCCAGCAGGATCATCGGCCGGTTGACGAACGCGCGGGCCATCGCGACCCGCTGCTGCTCGCCTCCGGACAGCTCGTCGGGCATCCGGTGGGCCTTGCCCTCCAGGCCGACGAGCTCGACGACCTCGGGCACGACCTTGCGGATGAACCGCCGGGGCTTGCCGATGACCTCCAGGGCGAACGCCACGTTCTCGTAGACGTTCTTGTTCGGCAGGAGCCGGAAGTCCTGGAACACGCAGCCGATCCGGCGACGCAGGTGCGGCACCTTGAAGTTGGACAGTCGGGCGAGATCCTTGCCGGCCACATGGATCGCGCCCGAGTTGGGGCGCTCCTCCTTGAGGACCAGGCGGAGGAAGGTCGACTTCCCGGACCCCGAGGGGCCGACGAGAAACACGAACTCGCCCTTGTCGACGTCGACGCTGACGTGGTCCAACGCGGGCCGGTTCTGGTTCGCGTAGACCTTGGTGACATTATCAAAATGGATCACGGGCGCATCACGGCATGTCAGTCTAGGGGTTAGGACGGTCGCGGTGGTGGCAGAGGACCACTTCCCGCCTCTCGCCGGCCGGGGGGCGCCGATCTTTACCTCGATCGACGTTCCGGTTGGCCGGAGCCCAGTCTAGGGGGAAGACTGGCATGGAAGGTCCATAACGGAAACAAAACGATTCGGCGCCCGGTAACGACCGCATAAAGTGGTTACGAATCCGAAGGCGAGGACACGATGAGCTGTGATGATCTGGTCTGCGCGCGGTGCGCGCACCCCGTCGCGGAGGGCCGCTGCCCCCTGTGCCGGGCCAACCGCGACCGCATGCACCACGGCGGCCTGGGCGGGATGACTCCCGCCCTCGTCTCCCTGGCGCTTATCACGCTGTTCTTCCTCACGCTGGCCCTCAAGCACCTCACGGGGACCTGAGCGGGCCCCCGGAAGGTTTCAGGCGCCCTCGCCCGCCTCCTGGCGGCGGGTCCAGCGGATCTCGGCCTCGATGAACTCGTCGAGGTCGCCGTCCAGCACCGCGCTCGGGTTGCCCGCTTCGGTGCCCGTCCGCAGGTCCTTCACGATCTGGTACGGGTGCAGCACGTAGTTGCGGATCTGGGTGCCCCACGAGGTGGTGGCCTCACCCCGGATCTCGCTCAGCGCCGCCGCCTCCTCCTGCCGCTTGCGCTCCAGCAGCTTGGACTGCAGGACCGCCATGGCGGTCGCCTTGTTCTGCAGCTGGGAGCGCTCGTTCTGGCAGGAGACCACGATGCCGGTGGGCAGGTGGGTGAGGCGGACCGCCGAGTCGGTGGTGTTGACGCCCTGGCCGCCGGGACCCGAGGACCGGTAGACGTCGACCCGCAGGTCGTCCTCGTTGATGTCGATGTGGTCGGTCGTCTCGACGACGGGGACCACGTCCACGCCCGCGAAGGAGGTCTGGCGGCGGCCCTGGTTGTCGAACGGGCTGATCCGGACCAGCCGGTGGGTGCCGTGCTCGCCGCGGAGGGTGCCGTAGGCGTAGGGGGCCTTGACCGTGAAGGTCGTCGACTTGATCCCGGCCTCCTCGGCGTAGGAGGTCTCGTAGATCTCCGTCGGGTAGCCCTTGCGCTCGGCCCAGCGGATGTACATCCGCTGGAGCATCTGCGCCCAGTCCGCGGCGTCCACGCCGCCGGCCTGGGACTGGATCGTGACGACCGCCTCCCGGGCGTCGTACTCGCCCGAGAGCAGGGTGCGGACCTCCAGGGCGCCGATGTCGCCCCTGAGGGCCGCCAGCTCCCGGTCGGCCTCCTCGCGGGTGTCGGGATCGTCCTCGGCCTCGGCGAGCTCGTAGAGGACGGACAGGTCCTCCAGCCGCTGCCCGAGGGTCTCGATCCTGTTGACCTCGCCCTGCAGATAGGAGAGCTTGCTGGTGACCTTCTGGGCCCGCTCCTGGTCGTTCCAGAGGTCGGGCGCGGCCGCCTGGTCCTCCAGCTCCTCGATCTGCTTGCGTACGGCGTCGAGGTCCAGCACGTCCTGAATGCTGTTCAGCGTGCCGGTAAGCTCGTTGATCTCTTCTGCCGGATCGTTGAGTGCCACGTCTGTAAAGGGTACGCGACCGCCACACCCCGTTGTGTACGGCTCGGGCCCGCGCCGTGGCTAGGCTTGGCGCCGCGGCGGGCACCGCCGGGAGAGAGGCCATCGGGAGGCGAGGGTGCGAGGAAACGGGCGACGGGGTCTGCTCGCGCTCGCGCTCGCCCTGACCGCCGCGGCCGCGGCCTGCTCCTCCGGGGACGGCGCGGCCCCGGAGCGGAGCCCCGCGGCCGCCGGTTCGACCCCCGTCCCGGCCGCCGCCCGCCCGCAGGTCACCCTCGCCGAGGCCGCCGCGGCGCTGAAGGACGTCCTGTCCGCCGACGAGGTCCTGGGCTCCGCCTCCCCCCGGCTGCCCGCCGACCGCAACCACCTGCTCAGGCAGGCCGCCGACGGGCACCTCGCCCTGCTCCAGGCCGCCCTGGGCAGGTCCGGCGAGGACCTGCCCGGCCACACCTGGGGTGAGCCGCGGCTGCTGGTCCCCCGGCTGGAGCGGGGCCCCCTCTGGTTCGCCGCCGTCGTGGACCGCCGCGACGGCGACGGGGAGAGCCGCTCCGCGGTGCTGACGGTGACCGGGCAGGGCGGGAAGGACTGGCGGATCAGCTCCCTCTCCCTGCTGGACTCCGCGCTCCCCGAGATCGCGCTGGACGCCGAGGGCTACGCCACCGCCCTGGGCGAGGACGACCCCGGCGTGCAGATCAGCCCGCGGCTGATGGCGCCGCTCCACGCGACCACGGCGGAGGAGGGCTCGGCGGGGTTCGCCGCCGGGCTGATCGCCGAAGGCCCGCACACCACCGCGCACGCGACCGAGATCACCGCCACCCGCGCGGCGGAGAAGGGCGGCTGCCTCGGCTACGGCTCGATCTTCGCCGCGGCCGGCTACCCGGTGCACGCGCTGCGCACCGCGGACGGCGGCGCCCTGATCATGTACTCCCTGATCAGGACGACGACCTGGACGGCCAAGGTCTACCCCTGCGGGGAGCTCAGGGCGAAGGTGCCCGAGGGCCGGGAGCCCGACGCCGCCCCGCTGGAGGAGGTCCGCACCGTGGAGACGCAGCAGTACGTGAGCACGGTCCCGCCGAAGACCAGCCGCGAGCTCGCCCGGATCATCGGCTACGCCGGCGGCATCACCAAGGTCACCAGCTCCTGACGCCCGTCGCGCTCACCGCGTGCGGGACGGACGGTTCTCAGCCGCGCGCCGCGAAGGTGCCCTCCCTGCGGATCGTCTGCCAGCCCAGGCGCACCCCGAGCACGGCGGTCGCCACCGACTGGATGACCACCAGGTACATCAGCTGCCGGTAGACGAACTGCTGCAGGGGCAGGGCCCACAGCACCGAGGCCCGTTCCCGGTCCAGCCGCAGCGCGTACCAGCCGCTGAACGCCTGCAGCAGCACGAATCCCGCCCATACCGCCACCACCGGCAGCGGGTCCCCCACCGCCACGTGGTAGGCGGCCATGATGTCCACGACCGGCGCCAGCAGCGGCAGCAGTACCTGGAAGAGCGCCAGGTAGCCCAGGCACCGGCGGCCGAACGGGCCCTCCGCGATCGCGTGGCGGTGCTTCCACATCGCCTGCAGCGTGCCGTAGCACCACCGGTAGCGCTGCCGCCAGAGCTGCCCGAGCGAGGTCGGCGCCTCGGTCCAGGCCAGCGCGCCCTCCTCGTAGACCACCTGCCAGCCGGCCCGGCGGATCGCCATGGTCAGGTCGGTGTCCTCGGCCAGGGTGTCGGCGCTGACTCCCCCGGCCTCCCGCAGCGCCGAGCGCCGGAACGCCCCGATCGCCCCGGGCACGGTGGGCATGCAGCCCAGCATGTCGAAGGCGCGGCGGTCGAGGTTGAAGCCGATGACGTACTCGATGTGCTGCCAGCGTCCGATCACACCGCGGCGGTTGCCCACCTTCGTGTTGCCGCTGACCGCTCCCACGGCCGGGTCCGCGAGCGGCCGGACCAGGTGGCCGATGGTGGCGGGCTCGAAGACGGTGTCGCCGTCCACCATGACCAGGATGTCGTGCGAGGCGCAGGCGATGCCGGTGTTGAGCGCGGCGGGCTTGCCGCCGTTCTCCCGGCGGATCACCCGCACTCCGGGCAGGCCGAGGGAGGCGGTGATGGCGGCGGTGCGGTCGGAGGAGCCGTCGTCGACGACGATCACCTCCAGTCCGCCGGGGTGGCCGGTCCTCACCAGCGAGCGCACGGTCGCCTCGATGCCGGCCTCCTCGTTGTAGGCGGGGACGATCACGGTGACGGGAGGCGGTACGGGCCAGGCCGGCGTGTGCCCGGCGTGCCTCCTGCCGGCCCTTGCGTGCCGGGCGTGCATCCTGGCCAGGACGAGGAAGAGCATCAGCCGCAGCAGGGTGAGCGCCCCCGCGGCGGCCATGACCCACACCATCGCCGTGGCGAAGGCGCCCGCCGCGCGCTGGGCGAGCCCCAGCCCGGTGCCGACGAAGCGCTCCATGTCACCGGCCGGAGTGTGGGCGGAGGGCATGCCGATGGCGGAGGTGAGCGTCACCGCCCGGTACCCCTGCGCGGTGAGCCGGGTGAGCAGCCGGTCGACCGCGGCGACCGTCTGGCCGCGGTCGCCGCCGGAGTCGTGCATCATGACCACCGCTCCTCTGCCCCGGCGGGGGAGGGCCGATCGCACGATCCGCCCGGTGCCGGGCCTGGCCCAGTCCTCGGTGTCCAGGTCGGTGAGCACGACGAGGTAGCCCTCCTCCGCCATGACACGCATCGCCCGCAGCTGGGCGCCGGTGAGGGCGGCCGGCGAGGAGAAGTACGGCGGGCGGACCAGGCGGGTGTGCACGCCCGCGGCGCCGGCCAGCGCCTTCTGGGTCAGCGACAGCTCCAGCCGGAGCCGCCAGTCCGGCACGGCGGCGGGATCGGCGTGCGCGTAGGTGTGGTTGCCGATCTCGTGCCCCCCGGCGATGATCCTCCGGGTCAGCTCGGGGTTCTCCGCGATCCGGGCGCCGACGGCGAAGAAGGTGGCCTTGGCACCGTGCTTGGCGAGCACGGCGAGCAGTTCCGGCGTCCACCGCGGATCCGGGCCGTCGTCGAAGGTGAGGGCCACCGTACGGGCCGGGAGGCGGACGCTGTCCGGCTCGCCGCCGGTGAGGTTGATCACGGGTCCGCCGCGCCGTACCCGGTCGAGCTCCGCCGAGGGCCGGTCGGCGGGGACGGGCGCGGCACGCGTCTCGCCCACCGCGTTCGTGGTGTAACCGTTGAGGAGCAGTGCTCCCGCCGTCAGCACGGCGCCGGCCGCGACCACGAGCCAGTGCCCTCGCGGGTCGGTCCGGAGCCGGCGCCGCCGCCGGACGGCAGCACGCCGCCCGGGGTCCGGGCTCCTCCGCGGAGGGCGCGTCCCTCTCCGCGGGCGGACGGCCGCTGCGGTTCCCGCCGCGGCTGCGGAGCGCGGAGGCCGCTCGCGTACCGCCGGGGTCTCCTTCCCGCTCATCCCTTCGTCGCCGGGTTCCCTCCGGCGTCCTGACCGGGCGGCGTCGCGGTCGGGGCCGGTCGCCCGGTCGGCTGCCCGGACGCCGCCGGCCCGGCCGGCTGCCCGGACGGGGGCGGTTCGACCGGTTGCTCCGGTACCGCCGGCTCCTGTGACGGGGTGGGCGCGGCGGAGGGGACCCGGGAGGGCGCGAGCGGGGCCTTCGGGGACGACGGCCGGGGCGTCACCCGGGGCCGCGGGGAGGTCGCGGACCCGGAGGTACGGGAGGAGGCCGGCACGGAGGTGCGGGAGGGGGCCGGAGCCGGACGCCGCGAGGCCGGCGCCGCGGTGGCCTCCGCGCTCGGCGAGGACTTCGCGGGCCTTCCCTGCCCGGCCCCGGTGGCGGCGGGCACCGGCGCCGCGGGGCCGTCTTCCGGCCAGCCGCCCGCCGGCAGCGGCGTGCCGGTGAACAAGCCGCCCACCACGATCGCCGCCGAGCCGAACACCAGCGTCCCGGATGCGATCCCGATGACGTTCAGGAGCCGTCTGCGTCTGCCCGTGCGATCGACGAAGACCGCGGCGCCGGTGGGGGGGTTCCGGTGATTCACGGGGCGGAAGTTTAGTAATAAAAGATCATATATAAGAAAATTGATGGCGGATATGGGACATATCGACAACCCGTGAAGCGTGTCCCGGGCGGCCGCGCCGTACGCGACCGGCCGGGTCCGAAGCCGGGGCCGGGTCGCCGCAGCCCCAGCAGGCGCCGGTGGCGTTGGGGTTGGTGCCCTCGGCGTGCGGCTCGTTGTGCAGGTCGGCGCCGATGACGGCGGGGTTGCCCGCGTAGCGCCGGGCGAGCATCTCCAGTCTCGGTTCTTCGCCCTCCGGATGAAGCACTCCGAGATCGTTTGGTGAGAAGTCAGCGCCCGGGGGGTCGGTCCGGCGCCGGCTTCTCACCAAACGATCACCGCGCGACCGTACCAAGGTCCCCGTAGGATCGCCGACCCGGCGGCCTTCCTCGAAGGCCGCCGGGTGTACGGCGGGCAGCGGGATCAGTCCTCCCCGTGGGGGAGGCTGGTGGAGGCCACGAGGGTGCGGACCGCGCGCAGCGCCACCGAGAGCGTCGCCAGGTCGAAGTTGTCGCTCTCCCAGATCTCCGAGAGCGTCTGCCGGGCCCGCGCGACGGCCGCCCAGTTGGCGTCGGCCCAGCGGGCGAGCCGCTCCTCCGGGGCCAGCCCGGGCTCGCTGTGCACCAGGACGTCACGGGTGAGCGCGGCGTGCGCGGCGTAGAGGTCGTCGCGGAGGGCGGCCCGGGCCATGGAGTTCCACCGGTTGTCCCGGGGCAGTGCGATGACCCGCTCGCGCAGCGCGGCGAGCTGGAGCCGGTCGGCCAGGTCGAAGTAGACCTCGGCCGCCTCGTTCACCGGGCGGCCGGTGCCGTGGGCGATCTCCACCAGGTCGAACGTCGAGTAGGCCGGGACCATGGCGGCGACCCGCTCGGCCAGTTCCCCGGGCACCCCGCGGGCGACGAAGACGTCCCGGCGCTCCTCGAAGGCCAGCAGGTCGGAGCCGGTGAGCAGCTTGGGCAGGTGCTGCAGCAGGCCGTTCATGCCCTTGGCGAAGAAGCTCACCGTGGAGGCGAGGTCCAGCGGGGGCCGTCGGTTGCCGAGCAGCCAGCGGGCCGCGCGCTCGCACAGCTTGCGGGCCTCCAGCTCCATGGCGATCTGGGTGGCGGTGTCCACCTTGTTGTCGAGCCCCTCGACGGCCAGCCAGAAGCTCGGCAGGTCGAAGACCTCGCGGGCGACGAGGTAGGCGCGGGCGATGTCCGGGGTCGAGGCGCCGCTCTCCTCGCCGGCGCGGAACATGAAGGTGGTGCCGCTGGAGTTGACCAGGTCGTTGACCACGCAGGTGGTGATGATCTCCCGGCGGAGCGGGTGGTCGTCCATCGCGGCGCGGAAGCGCTCGCGCAGCGGCGACGGGAAGTACGACACCAGCCAGGAGGCCAGGTAGGGGTCGTCGGGCAGGTCGGAGGCCAGGATCTCGGCGTCCACCACCAGCTTGGTGTAGGCCAGCAGCACCGAGAACTCCGGCGCGGTCAGCCCGAGTCCGGCCTGCCGGCGCTCGGCGAGGGTCTTGTCCGAGGGCAGGAACTCCAGCTCCCGGTTGACCAGCCCGGCCCGCTCCAGCCTGCGCAGGTAGCGCGAGTGGATGTGCAGCATCTCCGGGGCCTGCGCGCGGGCCGCGGCCAGCACCACGTTCTGGTCGTAGTTGTCCCGCAGGACCAGCCGGGCCACCTCGTCCGTCATGTCGAGGAAGAGCTGGTTGCGCTGCTTGTCGGTGAGCTCGCCCTCGCGCACCACCCGGTCCAGCAGGATCTTGATGTTCACCTCGTGGTCGGAGGTGTCCACGCCCGCCGAGTTGTCGATGAAGTCGGTGTTGACCAGCCCGCCGTTCAGCGCGAACTCGATCCGGGCGAGCTGGGTGAAGCCCAGGTTCCCGCCCTCGCCGATCACCTTGCAGCGCAGTTCGGCGGCGTTGACCCGCAGGCCGTCGTTGGCCTTGTCGCCGACGTCGGCGTGCGACTCGACCGAGGCCTTGGCGTAGGTGCCGATGCCGCCGTTCCACAGCAGGTCCACCGGGGCCCTGAGGATGGCGCTGATCAGGTCGTTGGGGGCCATCGCGGTGATCCCGCCGGGGATGCCGAGCACGGCGCGGACCTGCGGCGAGACCGGGATCGACTTGGCGGTGCGCGGCCAGACCCCGCCGCCCGCGGAGATCAGCTCCGCCGAGTAGTCCTCCCACGAACTGCGCGGGAGCGCGAACAGCCGGGCCCGCTCGGCGTAGCTCCGTGCCGCGTCCGGGTCGGGGTCGATGAAGACGTGCCGGTGGTCGAAGGCCGCGACCAGCCGGATGTGCTGGGAGAGCAGCATGCCGTTGCCGAACACGTCGCCCGACATGTCGCCGATGCCGGCCACGGTGAAGTCGGTGCTCTGGATGTCCACGCCCATCGTGCGGAAGTGGTACTTGACCGACTCCCAGGCGCCCCTGGCGGTGATGCCCATGGCCTTGTGGTCGTAGCCGATCGAGCCGCCGGAGGCGAAGGCGTCGCCCAGCCAGAACCCGTACTCCTTGGCCACGCCGTTGGCGATGTCGGAGAAGGTCGCGGTGCCCTTGTCGGCGGCGACCACCAGGTAGGTGTCGTCCTCGTCGTGCCTGACCACGTCGGCGGGCGGGACCACCTTGCCGTCGACGAGGTTGTCGGTGATGTCGAGCAGGCCGCAGATGAACATCCGGTAGCAGGCGATCCCCTCCGCCAGCACGTCCTCCCGCGTGCCCGACTTCGGCGGGTTCTTCACGACGAAGCCGCCCTTGGAGCCGGTGGGGACGATGACGGTGTTCTTCACCATCTGCGCCTTCACCAGCCCGAGGATCTCGGTCCGGAAGTCCTCCATCCGGTCCGACCAGCGCAGCCCGCCCCGGGCGACCTTGCCGAAGCGCAGGTGCACGCCCTCGACCCGCGGCGAGTAGACGAAGACCTCGAACCGGGGCCGGGGCAGCGGCAGCACGCTGATCGAGGGCGAGTCCAGCTTCAGCGAGATGTACGGCTTGCGCTCCCCGCCCGCCGCCCCCGCACCGGACGACGCCTTGCCCGACTCCGTGGTCTGGAAGTAGTTGGTCCGCAGCGTGGCGTTGATCATCTCCAGGTAGGCCCGGAGGATGCGGTCCTCGTCCAGGGAGGCGACGTCGTCCAGCGCGCCGAGGATCTCCTCGTGCAGCGCGTCGGCCAGCTCCGCCCGGACCTCCTCAGAACGGCGCGGGTCCAGCCTGGCCTCGAACAGGTGCACCAGCAGCCGCGCCAGCCGTACGTTGCCCAGCAGCACGCGCTCGATGTAGTCCTGGCTGAAGGTGGTCCCGGCCTGGCGCAGGTACTTGGCGTAGACCCGCAGGATCTCGGCCTGCTCCCAGGTCAGGCCGGCGGCCAGGACGAGCCCGTTGAAGCCGTCGCTCTCCACCCGGCCGCGCCACAGCGCGTCGAACGCGTCCTGGAAGAGCCGCTTGAACTCGTCCCTGTCCACCTCCCCCGAGGGGGTGTAGCGCAGGCCGAAGTCGTAGATCCAGGAGTCCTTGGTCTCCGGGTTGTCGTCGCGGTCGATCTCGTAGGGGCGCTCGTCGACCACCTCGACGCCCATCCGCTGCAGCAGCGGGAGCACGTGCGAGAGCGAGACCTGGCCGCCGAGCCGGTAGAGCTTGAACCGGCGCTCCCCCTCCGGCGCGTCGTACGGCTCGTAGAGGTTCATCCCGATCTCCTCGGACGACCGGGCGAGCGCGTCCAGGCGGCGCAGGTCCGCGACCGCCATCCGGGGCGGGAAGTCGGCCTTGTAGCCCTCGGGGAACGCGGTGGCGTACCGGCGGATGAGCCGGGGCGCCTCCTCCTCCGAGCTCAGCTCCGTGATGGCCGCGGCCAGGTCGTCCTCCCACGAGCGGGTGGTGGCGGCGAGCCTGCCCTCCAGCTCCTCCGGGTCCACTCCGTCGGCCGTCAGCGGCCTGCCCCGCTCGCCGCGCACGACCACCTGGAGCCGGGCCAGCGCCGACTCGCCGATCATCGCGCTGTACTCGGACGACTTGCCCTTCAGCGCCTTGAGGAGGATCTCCTGCATCTTGACGCGGACCTTGGTGGTGTAGCGGTCGCGCGGCAGGTAGATCAGGCACGAGATGTAGCGGCCGTAGTCGTCCGGGCGGAGGAAGACCTTGACCTGCTTGCGCTCGCGGAGCCGGAGCACCCCGAGCGCGATCGGCTGGAGCTGCTCCACCGAGGTCTGGAAGAGCTCGTCCCGGGGGAAGGTCTCCAGGATCTCGACGAGGTCCTTGCCGTCGTGGCTGTCGGGGGCGATCCCGGCCCGGTCGAGGACCGCAGCCAGCTTGCGGCGGAGCACCGGGATGCGGGAGATCGACTCGTTGTAGGCCGCGTGGGTGAACAGCCCCAGGAAGCGCCGTTCGCCGACGACCTCGCCCTCGGCGTCGAAGAGCTTCACGCCCACGTAGTCCAGGTAGGCGGGGCGGTGCACCGTGGCGCGGCTGTTGGCCTTGGTGATGATCAGCATGTTCTGCTTCTCGCGGGCCTTGGCGCGCACCTCCGGCGGGAGCGCGGCGAAGCTGCCGGAGCCCACCTTGTCGTGGCGGAGGATGCCCAGCCCGGTCCCGGGCACCGCGTGCAGCTCGTCGCCGTGCTCTCCCCGCTCCAGGCGGTACTCGCGGTAGCCGATGAAGGTGAAGTGCCCGTCGGCCAGCCAGCGCATCAGCTCCAGGCTGTCCTCCACCCCGGCCAGGTCCAGCGGGGGCGGGTTGACCGAGACGTCCTCCGCGGTCTGTACGGCCAGGGCCCGCATCTTGACGAAGTCCTCGACGGTGTAGCGCACGTCCGACAGGACCCGCCGGAGGTCGCTCTCCAGCTGCCTGAGCACGGCCGGGTCGGACTGGCGGTCGATCTCGAAGTGCATCCAGGACTCGACGATCATCTGGCCGGTGACGTCCTCCTGGTCCCGGCCGAGCAGCTTGCCGGTCATGTCCCGGCGCACCCTCATCTGCGGGTGGATCACCAGGTGGACGCCGATGCCGTGGCGGTCGAGCTCCATCGTCACCGAGTCGACCAGGAAGGACATGTCGTCGGTGACCACCTCGACGACCGAGCCGCCGGGGTCCCAGCCGTGCTCCTCCAGGGTGGGCGTGTAGGCCCGCACCAGGGCCCGGCCCTGGGGGCGGTTCTCGGCGAGCTGCCGCTGGGCCGTGGCCGGACCGTACACGTCGACCGGGTCGCGGTCCAGCAGGTCCTCTGGCGCGACATGCCGGTAGTAGAGCCGGAGGAAGGCGAGCACCTCCTCGGCGTTCCTGTGGTCGCTGCCCGGTGTGTGCGCGCACATCTGCGCGGCACCTCTCAGCAGCTCGTCCTTGGCCTCGTCGAGCGGCATGTCGCTCTCACTCCTTTGTGAGGGGTTGTGCTCATTTTGTCCGGGCCCTACATCAGGCTGTAGTGCCCGCGGGGGAGAAGGTGATGCCCCGGCCTCGCGCACCGGGCGTCATCGGCGGCACGGCGAGCCCGTCGCGGGCGGGCAAATCTTCGGCAAGCCGCCGTGGATCGTCGTGTGACCCGTGACGGCCCGCCGTCACCCGCGGGGAACCGGGGGTTTCATGGTCACAGACGGTGGGTCCTCGCCAGGAGGGGGCGGTGGGACAAGCATCCCACACAAGGGATTCGCGGCCGTCGAACACCAGGACCCCCTCGTCGTGGAAACTCCGCCCTCCAGGCAGACCCCGCGGCACAGCACCTCCAGCAGCCGTCCGTTCGGTCCTCGTTGACCGGGATACGGCACCGCTCCTGATACCACCCGAAAAGCCGGGGAACGTCAATGTGACGGCCCGTCACCATACCGGGGGCGGGCCCGCCCTCCCCGCCCCCGCCGCCGCCCCGCCCCGCGCCTCCCGGAACACCGCCGCCCGCTTTCCGATACCGGGGGAAATCTTGCGCCCGCCGGGATCGCGCTTTGTTCCGCGGCCGTTCCGGTATGCCCGTGCAAAAAAACAGGTCATACCCGCCCGCCTACGGCGACCTGCCACCACCTGCTGGGATCCAGGATTACCGCACCCGCCCTCGCTAGCATCGGAAAGTCTCCGGGACCAGCCCTTTCGTACCGGTGGAAGCGACAGGGCCCGTTATTGAAAAAGTCGTCCAGCAGGGATGGAAAAGATCCTCTTGCGAGGTCGCCGGTCAATTCCCGGCCTCAACGAGAATCGCCGACATGGGGGAATCTTGACCGTACTCGGGTTGATCGCGAAAGCAGCGCTCACCTATGGAGAGTCCGATGACCACGACCGTCAGGGATAGCAGGGACCGCCGCACCTCCCACGGCACGGACGGCACGGGAGCGGGCGGCGCCACGACCGTGGTCCTCCCCAGCGCGAGGCGGGCCCGCAGCCCGTGGGAGAGCGCGCCTGCGGTGAGGACCGTGCGCCGGGCGCCGGGCGGCCTGCGGTCCGTCCCCTCTCCGGGCCTGCTCGGCGCCGACCTCGCCTGCATGGCCGCCGCCGTGGCCCTCACCGGCGGGGACGGCGCCGCCGTCGCCGCGTCGGCGGTCGTGCTGGCCGCGCTGAACGGGGTGCTCGGCCTGTACCGCCCGCGGCTCGCCGCCTCCGCCCTGGACGATCTCCCGGCGCTGGCCGGGGGCGGGACGGCCGCGGCGGCGCTCGCCACGGCCCTCGGCGCGGGGGTGCCGCCCGCAGGCGGGCTGCACGGCTGGATCGCGGCCGGCCTGCTCTACACCGTCCTCGCCTGCGGAGCCAGGGGCGCCGGCCGTGCGGCCGCCCGGAGCCGGTGGCTGGGACGCGGTGCCAGGCCCACGCTCCTGGTCGGGACCGGCGGCCACGGCCGGCGGCTCGCGGCGGCCATGCTGGACCATCCGGAGTACGGGCTGGCGCCGATCGGCCTCCTCGACGACCGGGCGGACGCGGAACCCGCGCCGGCCGGTTCCGCCGGCGCTCGGCCGGGCGGGGAGCCCGCGTTCCTGCCGGTGCTCGGCGGGACCGGGCGGCTGGCCGAGACCCTGCTGATCCACCGTGTCCGCGCGGTGGTCATCACCTCCTCCCCCGCCGCCGGGCCGGCGGCCTGCCCGGTGGCCCGCGTCGCCGGGAGCCTCGGCTGCGAGGTCTTCCTCGCCCCGGAGCCGGGGGACCCCCTCACCGACTTCCTCCCCCTGTCCGAGCACGTCATGGGCTTCCCCGTGCTGCGGATGCGGCCCGCTCCGCAGTCCCGGCCGACCTGGCCGCTGAAGCGGCTCATGGACGTCGTCCTGGCCCTGGCCGGCCTGCTGGCTGCCGCCCCGGTGCTGGCGGTCTGCGCGCTGGCCGTACGCCGCGAGGGCGGGCCCGGCGTGCTGTTTCGGCAGCACCGGGTGGGGCTCGGCGGCCGCTGGTTCGAACTGCTCAAGCTGCGCACCCTCAAGCCCTCCGACTCGCACGAGTCCGCCACCCGCTGGAGCATCGCCGACGACCGGCGCGTCGGAACGGCCGGCAGGCTGCTACGCAGGACCTCGCTCGACGAACTGCCCCAGCTCTGGAACATCCTCCGGGGCGACATGAGCATCGTCGGGCCCCGGCCCGAGCGGCCCTTCTTCGTCGACCGCTTCTCCGCCGCCGTGCCCCACTACGGCAGCCGCCACCGCGTCCCCGCGGGGCTCACCGGCTGGGCCCAGATCCACGGGCTGCGCGGGGACACCTCCATCGAGGACCGCGTGAGGTTCGACAACCACTACATCGACACCTGGTCCCTCCGGTCCGACATAAAGATCATCATCCGTACCGCCGGATCCGTGCTCCGCCCCGGTGGGAGCTAGCCGTGCGGGCGTCCCGGTGACCGCGCACCGGGCCTCGCCCCTGCTCTCGCGGGGACCGAGCGCGTTCGCCGCCGCGACGGTGCTCCTCGTCTGCGTCCCCCAGGAACGCGACGACCTGACCACCGCCTCCGACGTGACCCCCGCCGACCTCGCCTCGGTCGCCCTGGTGGCGACGGCCGCGCTGGCGCTCCTCGCCTCCGGGCGGCGGCTGCCGGGACGGGTGTGGGTGACCGTCCCGGTGGCGGCCGCCGCCGTGGTGGCCACCCTCGCCTCGCAGGACGTCATGGCGGGCCTGCCCGGGCTGGCCCGCTACCTCCAGGTCTTCGTGCTGATCCCGCTGGCCGTCGTCGCGGCGCTGCGGGACCGGACGGACCTGCGGCTGGTGGGCGGCGCGGTCGCCGGGGCCGCCCTGCTCCAGGCGGCGGTCGGCTCTTGGCAGGCCCTCACCGGGACGGGCGCCTCCTACGCGGGGGAGAACGTCCGGGCGGTCGGGACCTTCGGCGCCACCGGCGTCATGGGCATGGCGACAGTCACCGGCTACGGGCTGATCGTCCTGCTCGCACTCGGCCTCGCCCTGCGCGGCCGGCGGCGGGCGGCGGCCCTGGCCGCCGCGGCCCTGCTGGTGCCGGCGCTGGTCTTCTCGCTGAGCCGGGGCACCTGGCTGGCGGTGCTGTGCGCCGCGCTCGCCATGACGGCCGTGCGCGCCCCCCGGACCGCGGCGCGCGCCGGTCTGCTCGCCGCGGCCGCCTGCGCGCTGCTGGCCGCCGCCGCGGCCCTCGGACCGGTCTCCGGACCGGGCCCCGCCGGATCGCACACCCTCACGCAGCGGTTCTCCTCGATCGGCTCGTCGTTCACCGACCCGGACCGGTCCGTGCGCGACCGCTACGGCCTGTGGGAGACAGCCGCCGGGATCTGGCGGGACCACCCCGTCACCGGAGCCGGTCCGAGGATGTTCCCCGCCCTGCGCGACTCCCGCGCCCCCGTCCACCTGTCGTCGGGCAGCGACACCGCCGACCCGGTCAACGGCTTCCGGCGGCAGCCGCTGCTCTCCCCGCACAACATGTACCTCCTGGTGCTCAGCGAGCAGGGACTCGCGGGCATCACCGCCTTCTGCCTCTTCTTCGGGTGCGTGACGATCTGGTCGATCCGGCGCGCCCGGTCCTCCCGCGGCCGCGCGGCGGGCCCCGTCCCGGCGGGCCCGGTCGCGGCGGGCCCCACCCCGGTGGGCCTGGTCGCGGTGGGCTTCCTCACCTGGCAGCTCACCGACTTCGCCTACTCCGACATCGGCGGCCCGTCGACGCTGGTCATGTCCGTGATGCTGGGGACCGCCCTGTGGTGGGCCGCCACGGACGGCTCCCCCGCCGCGGGCGCGCCCGCCTCCGCGGCCGGATCCGTTCCCGCCTCCGATGACGGCCCCCTCGCCCCCGCCTCCTCCGGGAGCTCCCGATGACCCTGGCCGCGTCGCCGGTCCGCCCGCGCCGGGCCCTCATGCGGGGCCCTCGCCGGACCTCGCACCAGGGCGCCCACCGCATCCCCCGGCGGGGCGCCCGCAAAGGCGCCCACCGGAGCACCCGCCAGGGCCCGTTCCTGCGCGCCGCCGCCGTCACAGCGGCGCTCGTCGCGCTCGGCGCCGCCCTCGGGTTCGGCCGCGACCTGCTGCTCGCGCGGTTCTTCGGCGCGACCCCGGGCACGGACGCCTTCCTGGTGGCGTGGACCGTTCCGGAGACCGTGGCGCCGCTGCTCATCGAGGGGGCGCTGGCGTTCCTGCTCATCCCGGTGTTCAGCCGGGCGGTCGAGCAGGGCGGCGACGTCCGGCAGGTGGTCTCCGCCACGCTCCCGCGCGTCCTGGCGGGTCTCGTCCTGGCCGCCGGGGCGACGGCGCTCGGGGCGCCGCTGCTCGTCCAGGCGCTGGCGCCCGGCCTCACCGACCCCGGGCTCGCCGTGCGGTGCACGCGGATCGCCTCGGTCACCGTCCTGATGTTCGGGCTGGCCGGGTACCTGAGTGCGGCGCTCCGCTCCCACCAGGTGTTCGGCCCGCCCGCCGCGGTCAACGCCGCCTACAACACGGCCATCGTCGCCTCCGTCGTCGCCTTCCACGGGTCGCTGGGCGTGACCGGCGCCGCGCTGGGGGTGGCGTGCGGCAGCGCCCTCATGGTGGCGGTGCAGGCTCCCGCCTTCCTGCGGCACATCGGGCCTCCCCTCCGCGGGCCGGCCGGGGCGGCGGTCCTGCTGGGGCCGTTCGTGCCGATCGCCGTGTTCACCCTGCTCCGCCAGGGGCAGGTCTTCGTCGAGCGTTTCTTCGGCTCCTCCCTCCCGCCCGGCTCCATCTCCCACCTGAACTACGCGCAGAAGATCGCGCAGGTGCCGATGACGCTCTCGCTCATCGTCGCCACGGTGACCTTCCCCGCGCTCGTGCGGAGCATCGCCGCCGGGGACGCCGGCGCGGCCCGCCGCCGGATCACCGGCGACCTCGCGCTGACCGGCGCGATCGCGCTGGCCGGTGCCGCCTTCGTCGCCGTGTTCGCCCCAGAGATCGTCGCGCTGCTCCTGCAGCACGGGGCGTTCACCGAGGCGGACACGGCCGCGACCGCGCTGATCGTGCGCGTCTACTCCCTGGGGCTGCTCGGCCACACGGCGGCGGGTGTGCTGGGCCGGGTGTTCTTCTGCGCCGAGCGGCCCTCCTGGTACCCGGCGGCCGCGATGGCCGCCGGCCTGGCCGCCACGGCCGCCCTGGCCTCCGTCGCCGCGCCCCGCTGGGGAACCGCGGGGATCACCGCGGCCAACGCCGCGGGCATCACGCTCGCCGCGGCGCTGCTCCTGCCGGGCCTGCGGCGGGGCGGCCCGGTGCCGTCCCTGCCGGTGCGCGCCGTCCTGCCGGCCCTCGCCCGCCCGGCCCTCGCGGCCGCGGCGGCGGCCGGGGCCGGCTGGGCCGCCCGGCCTCTCCTCGCGGGTTTTCCCGCCATCGTCGTCCTGACCCTCGGCGCAGCCGTGGTCGGGTTCGTGTTCGTCGTCGTGGCGGCAGCCACCGGACCCAAGGAGGTCGCGAGAATGATCGGCTTCACACCAGGAGGGGAGCGGCCATGACCGGGAAGCCGGAAGCCATGCCGTACGTCCTGATGTACCACTCGGTGCAGGAGTACGAGAGCGATCCGCTCCTCGTCACCGTCTCCCCCCGCCGGTTCACCGCGCAGATGGCCTGGCTGCGGCGGCAGGGGCTGCGCGGGGTGTCGATGCGCGACCTGCTCACCGCCGAGGCGTCCGGCCGGGCGCGGGGGATGGTCGGGCTCACCTTCGACGACGGGTACACCGACTTCGCCACCGAGGTGGTGCCCGTCCTGACGAGGTACGGCTTCACCGCGACCGTGTTCGCGGTCGCCGGGCACCTGGGCGGCCACAACGTCTGGGACGGGGACGGCCCGCGCAAGACGCTGATGACCGCCGACGAGCTCCGGGAGGTCGCCCGCGCGGGCATGGAGGTCGCCTCGCACACCGTCAACCACATGCTCCTGGAGCTGGCCGACGACACCGAACTGGACCTCGAGCTCAAGGAGAGCCGGATGATCCTGGAGGAGGTGCTCGACCGGGACGTGACCGGCTTCGCCTACCCGTACGGTCTGGCGGGCGCCCGGGAGGTGGACGCGGTCCGCGCGGCGGGGTACTCCTACGCCTGCGCCATCTGGCGTTCCGAGCACAGCGGGCGGCACGCGCTGGCCCGCACCTACATCGGGGACAAGGACGGGCCGCTCCGGCTGCGGGCCAAGCGCGCCCGGCACCACCTGCGGTGGGGGCGTGCCCGATGAAGGTCCTGCACGTCATCACCGGTCTCGCCGCGGGGGGCGCCGAGCAGCAGTTGCGGACGATGCTGCCGCACCTGGCCGCCCGGTGCGAGGTCGCCGTGCTCACGGGGGCGGGCGCCGTGGCCGAGGCCGTCGAGGCGGAGGGCATCCCCGTGCACCGCCTCGGCATGCGGGGCAACCTCGACCTGCGCGCGGTGGGCCGGCTGACCCGCCTGATGCGGGCGGGCCGCTACGACGTGGTCCACACGCACCTGTACCGGGCCTGCGTGTACGGCAGGGTGGCGGCGCGCCTCGCGGGCGTGCCCGCAATCGTCGCGACCGAGCACTCGATCGGAGAGGGCCGGATCGAGGGCCGCCGCGCGGGCGCCGGAGTCCGCGCGCTGTACCGGGCCACCGAATCCATGGGCGGCGTGACCGTGGCGGTCTCCCGGATCGTGGCGGACCGGCTCGCCGGGTGGGGGGTGCCGCGCTCCCGGATCGAGGTGATCCCGAACGGCCTCGACGGCCAGGCCTTCCGCCACGACCCCCGGCTCGGCGGCCGGGCCCGGGCCCGGCTGGGCATCGCGCCGGGCGCGTTCGTGGTCGGCGGCGTGGGGCGGATGGAGGCCGGCAAGCGCTTCGACGTGCTGCTGCGGGCACTGCCGGGCTTCGTGGAGGCCGTGCTCCTGCTGGCCGGGGAGGGCTCCGCGCGGAGGGAGCTGGAGGAGCTCGCCCGCACACTGGGCGTGGCGCACCGGGTGGTGTTCACCGGCGAGTCGATGGACGTGCCGGCGCTGCTGTCGGCCATGGACGTGCTCGTCTCCCCGTCCCAGGAGGAGACGTTCGGCCTGGCCGTCATCGAGGGGCTCGCCTCCGGGCTGCCCGTGTTCTACGCCGCCTGCCCCGCTCTGGACGAGCTGCCGCCGGACGCCGCGCCCGGGGCCCGGCGCATCCTCCCCGACCCGGACCATCTGCGCACCGAGCTGCGCACGCTCGCCGCCACCGGCCCCCTGCGGCTCCCGCCGCCCCGTGCCGTCGCGTACTACGACATCCGCCGCCACGCCGCCCGGACGGAGGCCCTGTACGAGCGCCTGCTGGGGCGGACCGCCCCGGTCTCGGGGCGCCACGCCAGGCAGAAGGAGTTCCGGTGAGCGGCCCGGCGGCCGGCCGCCGGCCCTGGTGGCCGCTGCCGGTCGCCCTGCTCCTGGGGGCTCTGGCGGGCCTGGCCTTCTCCCTGGGGAGAGGGCCCGTCTACACCGCCGACGCCTACATCACGGTCGTCCCCGCCGATCCGGCCGCGACCGCCTCGGCGGTGAACTACGCCCAGGCCTACGCGCGGATCGCCACGGAGCCGGAGATCCTGGCGGTGGCGGCGCACAACGCGGCGGCGGCCGGGGGCGGCGGCGCGTCTCCCGCGGCCGCCTCCGAACGGCTCCGGCGCGGGGTGCGGGCGTCGGCCTCGCCCGACGCCCCCCTGGTGGAGCTGAGCGCGTCCGCCGCCGACCCGGTGGCGGCCGCCGAGCAGGTCAACACGGTGGCGGACGCCCTGATCTCCTATGCCGGCCATCATGCGGCCGCCACCCGGGTGCGCCTGGTCGGTTTCACCAAGGCGTTCCCCCCGGCCGCGCCCTCCACTCCCCCGCCGGTGCTCACCGCCGCGGTCGGCGCGGCGGGCGGCGTCCTGATCGGCGGCCTGGCCTGCCTCGCGCCCCCGGTCCCGATCCCCGCCGCCCGGGACCTGCCGCTGCTGCGGAGCCTGACGCGGCCTCGGCCCGCGCTCTCCGGGCGCGGCGCCCTGTGAGCGGCCCTGCGGGAGGCTCCGCGAGCGCCCTCGCGGAGAGTGCTGCGGAGAGCGCGACGGGCGGCCCCGCGGGTGGCGGCGTCCCGTCGGTGCTGCACGTCGCCCAGCCCGTGGAGGGCGGGGTGGCGGGCTACGTGGCCGCCGCCGCGGCCGACCAGGCGCGGCGCGGCTGGGACGTGGCCGTCGCCTGCCCCGGGCGGGGGCGCCTGCCCGCCGACCTGGCCGCGCTCGGCGTCCGCTGGCTGGAGTGGGAGGCGGGCAGATCGCCGGGCCCCGGCGTGCCCGGCGAGGCCCGGCGGCTGCGCGCCCTGGTCCGCCAGACCTGTCCGCACGCCGTCCACCTGCACTCCTCGAAGGCCGGGCTGGCGGGCCGGCTGGCGCTCCGCGGCGCGGTCCCCACGCTCTTCCAGCCGCACGGCTGGTCCTGGCTGGCCGCCCGGGGGGCGACGGCGCGGGCCGCCCTGGCGTGGGAGCGCGCGGCCGCCCGGTGGACCGGTCTGCTCGTGTGCGTGGGTGAGGGGGAGGCGGCGCTCGCCCGCGGGCAGGGCCTGCGGGGTGAGGTCGCGGTCGTCCGCAACGGGGTGGACCTCGGCCGGTTCCGCCCGGCCGGAGCCGGGGCCCGTGCGGAGGCCCGCGCGCTGCTCGGCCTCCCCGGGCACGCTCCCCTGGCCCTGTGCGCCGGTCGGGTCACCCGGCAGAAGGGGCAGGACGTGCTCGCCGGGGCGTGGGACATGGTCGCGGCGGAGTGCCCGGACGCCCTCCTCGCGGTCGTCGGCGACGGCGACCTCCTGCCCTCCCTGCGCGCGTCGGCCGGGCCCGGGGTGGTGTTCGCCGGCGCCGTCGGCGACGTGCGCCCCTGGTACGCCGCGGCCGACCTGGTCGTGCTCCCCTCCCGCTGGGAGGGGCTGCCGCTGACGGCGCTGGAGGCGCTGGCGAGCGGCCTCGCGGTGGTCGCCTCCGACGTGCCGGGGCTCTCGGAGGTGGTCACCCGCAAGGTCGGCGCGCTCGTCCCGCCGGAGGACGCCGCCGCGCTCGCCCGGGCGGTCGCCGTACGCCTCCGTCAGCCCGCGCTCGCCCGGGAGGAGGGGGAGGCCGGCGTCCGCCGGGCCGGGGACTTCGACCTCCGGGTCTCGCTGGGCCGGCTGGCGGCGCTGACGTCCGGGATCATCGGGAAGATGGGCGGGGTCGCCCGCGCCGGAGCGGGTGCGACCGGCGCGACCGCCGGGTAGGGCGGCTCCTCCGCCGGGGCCGCCGGTCTCCCCGGCCCCGGCGGAGTGCCCGGCTCCGCGGGCGGGCGCTCCAGGTAGCGGCGGAAGACCACCGCCGACTCCGGGTTCGCGGGGCACTGCCAGACCCCGTGCGGGCAGTAGTCGGAGATCGAGTGGTAGACGACGTCGTGGGAGGAGATCCACTCCAGCATCCCCCGGACGTACTCGGGGCGGTCGCCCCTGCGGAACAGCCCCCACTCCGGGAACGAGATCGGTTTGCCGTGCGCCCGCGCGAAGTCCGCGTGGTACCGCATGCCGTACGGCTGGCCCACGTAGTCGGCGAAGGTCTCCCCGGGCGGCTGGTCGTAGGTGTCCATGCCGATGATGTCGACCACGTCGTCACCGGGATAGCACTCCGGCCACGGGATGGCGTCGGGGCCGCGGCTCGGCGCGAAGTCGAAGCGGAAGCGCTGCCCGGGCACCGCGCGCATCGTGGCGACGATCCGCCGCCAGTAGGCCTTCCACGCTCCGGGGTCGGGGGCGCAGCGGCTGGAGTAGGTCGTCCCGTTCATCTCCCAGCCTAGGACGATGATCGTGTCGGCGGCTCCGCCGTCGACCAGCCGGGCCGCCAGCGTCCGGAAGACGAGGTCGAACACGCCCTTCGCGCCTGCGCCGAGGAGCGCCGCGACCGCGGCGTCGGGCAGGCTCCCCTCGTTCGGCGCGATCATGGGGACGTTGAGCGCCAGGATCCGTCCCGGCTTCTCCGCGCGCCAGCGGATCCAGGGGTCCAGGATGAAGTCCGGTCCCCGCAGGGCGAGCCAGTTCTCACCGGGGAGGTAGGTCCGGCCGACGGTCGTCTCCAGGTCGCCGAGCCAGGACTCGAAGGCGGGCAGGCGCTCGGTGCCGCGCGCGTCGGAGGCGAGGAAGACGCCGAAGGAGGCGGTCCGGCCCGACGGTCCCCGATCGCCGCCGGTGATCGTGGCGGGCAGCACCAGCACTCCCAGGAAGGCCGCCGCGGCGATCAGCCCGCGGAGGTGAGCCTTTCCGATCCTCATTTCCTCTCATCCCCCTGCCGCCCGTTCCCTCCGGTGGCCGCGACCCGCCGGACACGCCGTCCGCCCACGATATAGACCTGCGCTTGGGATATGCATTACGGCGCGTTTTCGCCGCGAGTCGGGGAGGAATGCCACTATCGGCAAGAATTTACGGAGGGCCGGCCCCGGAGGACGACTTCCCGGCGACTCACCGGCGCAATAGCACCCCCATAGCAGAATGGACTTCTATAATAAACGGCCGACAACGAGGTCCGGATCACCTGACGCACCTGGCGGGCACATTCAATGAACGCGACCGAACCGGCGGAGAACAGCGGGCCACGCGGCGGAACCACCCGGACGGGGGCGGGCCCGATCCGGATGGACGCGGGCACGCCGGCGCTGGTGCTCCGCCTGGACGACAACCTCTTCCACCACGGCACGCTGGCGGCCGTCCGCTCGCTGGGCCGAGCCGGAGTGGAGGTGCACGCGGTCCTGGAGGGACCGCACGCGCCGGCCGCCCGCTCCCGGCACCTCACCCGCATGTACCGCTGGCCGGACGGGCCGAGGACCCCCGAGGCGCTGGTCGCCGCGCTGGAGTCGATCGCGGCGCGCATCGGGCGCCGCGCGCTCCTCATCCCGATGGACGACGCGGGCGCCATCTTCACCGCCGAGCACGCCGCCGCGCTCCGCCCGTCGTTCCTGCTGCCCGACCAGGTCCCGGAGCTGCCCCGGCGGCTGGCCGACAAGGCGGCGCTGGCCGAGCTGTGCGCGAGCCTGGACATCGCCCAGCCCGAGACCCGCGTGATCAGGAGCGAGGCCGACGCCGCCGCCGCGGCCTCCGGCCTCGGGCTGCCGCTGATGGCCAAGTGGGCCAAGCCCTGGCTGCTGCCGCCGGGGTCCGGGCTGCGCAGCACCGCCCCGGTCCGCACACCGCAGGCGGCCGCGCGGATCTTCGCCCAGGCCGCCGGGCACGGCAGCGAGCTGCTGTTCCAGCGCTTCGTACCCGGCGCCCCCGGCTCCGACTGGTTCTTCCAGGGCTACTTCGGCGCGGGCTCGTCGTGCCTGCTCGGCGGGGCCGGACGCAAGGAGCGCGCCTACCCGCCCCGCGCCGGCCTGACGACGCTGGGCCGGTGGCTGCCCAACCCCCGCGTCGAGGCGGCGGCGCACCGGATCGCCGCCGCCCTCGGCTACCGGGGCGTCCTCGACCTCGACTTCCGCCACGACGCCGCCGCGGACGTCTACTACCTGCTGGACTTCAACCCCCGGCTGGGGGCGCAGTTCCGCCTGTTCACCGACGACGGCGGCCTGGACCTCGTCCGCGCGCTCCATCTCGACCTCACCGGCGGGGCCGTGCCGGAGGGCCGGCCCGCGTACGGGCGCACCTATCTGGTCGAGAACTACGACGCTTTCCCCGCATTCCACGATCGGCGCACCGGGGAACTCACCTACGCGGGCTGGCTGCGCTCCGTCCGGGAGGCCGACGAGTTCGCCTGGTTCTCCGCCGAGGACTTCAAACCCTTTGTGGCGATGACGAGACAGACCCTGAAACGAGGCTTTACCCGCATCGCACGTCGCCACCGGAATTCCCCGGCCGGGTCGCGTTAGGCTTCGGCGGTGCTTCGCGGCCCGAACCGATCCGACGGGCCCGCATCCTCTTTTTCCGGGCCACCCCTGTCTTTTCTGGACACCCCTGACGACCAAGGAGAATTCATGCGTGCGCCGATGATCGATGTCGCCATTGTCGGAGCGGGCCCTTACGGCCTCTCCGTGGCGGCCCACGCCACCGCGGCCGGGCTGGACGCCCGCGTCTACGGCCGCCCGATGGAGGCCTGGGAGCGGCACATGCCACGCGGGATGCTGCTGAAGTCGGAGCCGTTCGCATCGAACCTGGCCGACCCGGGCGGGAGCTACGGGCTGGAGGCCTACTGCCGGCCGCGGGGGCTCCCCTGCGCCTACGGCGAGCCCATCCCGGTGGAGACGTTCGTCGACTACGGCAGGTGGTTCCGGTCGCAGGCCGTCGGGGACGCGCTCGACTCCTCGCCGGTGACCAAGATCCGCGCGGACGGCGAGCTGTTCACCGTCGAGCTGGAGACCGGCGAGACCGTCCCGGCCCGGGCGGTCGTCCTGGCCCTGGGGTTCCTCCCCTTCGCCCACCGGCCCGCCGCGCTCGCCGGGCTGCCCCCGGAGGTGGCGACGCACAGCTCCGAGCACCACGACCTGTCGCGGTTCGCCGGCCTCGACGTCACGGTGGTGGGCGCCGGGCAGTCCGCGCTGGAGACCGCGGCGCTCCTGCTGGAGGAGGGAGCGCGGCCCCGGGTGGTGGCCCGGGGGGACGCGCTGCGCTGGAACAGCGTGCCCGGCGGGCGCAGGTCGGCCCTCGACCGGGCCCTGGCCCCGGTCTCCGGGCTGGGCACGGGCTGGCGTTCCTGGGTCTGGTCGGAGCTGCCGGGCACGGTGCGCCACCTGCCCGCGGGCACCCGCCGGCACATCGTCAGGACGACTCTCGGCCCGGCGGGGTCGTGGTGGCTGCGCAGGCGTTTCGACGGGCACGTCCCGGTGGTCCTGGGGCGGACCCTGGAGGCCGCGGCGCACCGCGACGGTGTGAGCCTGACGCTGCGGGACGGTGCGGGCATGCGGGGCACGCTCCGCACCGACCACGTGATCGCGGCCACCGGCTACGTGGTGGACGTCGGGCGGATCGGCATCCTCGACGGGAGGCTCACCCGCGCGATCCGCAGGAGCGGGACCTCGCCGAGGCTGTCGAAGAACTTCGAGACGTCCGTCAGCGGCCTGTACGCCGTCGGTCTGGCCGCGGCCGACACCTTCGGCCCGGTCATGCGGTTCGTGCACGGCGCCGGGTTCGCCGCCCGCCGGGTCACCCGCGGCCTGGTCTCCTCCCTGGGGGGCCGGCCCTCGCCCGCCGCCGCGCCGGCGCGGTCCATGGAGCACGCCGCCCCCTGACCGGGACTCCCGACGTGACGCGAATGTGACCAACCGGACGGCTCGGGCAGACGTCTCACCGGGCAGGTTGCAAGAGCCATCGGGAGAAGACCATGGAATCCGCTCCGGCCGGACGGACACTGGACAGGCGCACGCTCCTGCGGATCGGCGGCATCGCCGCCCTCACCGCGGGAGCGGGGCTTCCCGCGCGGACCCGGGCCGCCGCGGAGACGGGGACGGCCGCGCGGACCGGCCCCCGGCCGTCGGACTGGCGGGCGCTGGAACGCGGGCTGGACGGCAGGCTCATCCGCCCGGGCGACGCCGCCTACGACGCCGCCCGCCGGCTGTTCAACCCCGCCCACGACGCGGTACGGCCGGCGGGCGTGGCCTACTGCGCCAACCCGTCCGACGTGGCCGAGTGCGTGAACTTCGCCCGCCGGATGGGCGTGCCGCCCGCCGTACGGTCCGGGGGGCACTCCTACGCCGGCTGGTCCACCGGGACCGGCCTGGTCATCGACGTCTCCCCCATGAACGCGGTGAGCCACTCCTCCGGCCGGGCGACCGTGGGGGCGGGGGCCAAGCTCGTCGACGTCTACGACAGGCTGGCCGCGGACGGGGTGAGCATCCCCGCGGGTTCCTGCCCCACGGTCGGGATCAGCGGGCTGGCGCTGGGCGGCGGGATCGGCGTGGTCGCCAGGAAGTACGGCCTGACCTGCGACGTGATGGAGTCGGTACGGATCGTCACGGCCGACGGCCGGGTGCTGGAGTGCGACGCGGACCGCAACCCCGACCTGCTGTGGGCCTCGCGCGGCGGGGGCGGCGGCAACCTGGGGGTGGCGGTCTCGTTCCGCTTCCGGACCCACCGCGCGCGGGAGGCCACGGTGTTCTTCCTGCGCTGGCCGTGGGCGAGGGCGGCCGGGGCCGTACGGGCCTGGCAGGCGTGGGCGCCGTCGGCGCCGGACGAGATGTGGTCCACCCTGCACCTGAGCCGCGAGGGCGGGACGGACCTGCAGCTCGTCGGGGTCCACCTGGGCGGGAAGGCGGAGTGCGAGCGGCTGCTCGACCGGCTGGCCGACCGGATCGGACCGGTCTCCTCCAGCTCCGTCCGGAAGACGTCCTACCTGCAGGCCATGATGACCATGGCGGGCTGCGCCGGCCTCTCCGTCTCCCAGTGCCACCAGGGCGGCTCCCTGCCCGGCCGGACCCGCGACGGGCGGCTGCCGCGCGACCGCTTCACGGCCAAGTCCCACCTGGCCTACCGCCCCGTCTCCGAGGCCGGGGCCAGGGCGCTGGTCGCCGAGGTGGCCAGGCCCGGCAGCCACACCGTGCTCCTGGACGCCCTCGGCGGCGCGGTCGGCCGCGTCCGCCCGGACGCCACCGCCTTCCCGCACCGGGCCGCGCTGTACAGCGTGCAGTACTACGCGCACCGCGCCGGGGCGGCCGGGTGGACCAGGAACGCGCACGCCGCGATGCGCCCGCACTTCGGCGACCACGCCTACGTCAACTACATCGACCCGGAACTGCGGGGCTGGCGCGGCGCCTACTACGGCGCCAATGCCGACCGCCTCGCCCGCATCAAGGCCGCCCGCGACCCCGGCCGCCTCTTCCGCCTTCCCCAGGGCATCTGAGCCGCCGCCCCGGCCCCGCCGGCGAGGACCTCCGGAGCCGTGCCGGACGGCGGGGGCGGGCCGGGGCCCGGTCCCGGAGCGACCCGGTGAAACCCGTTGCGCACCTCCCGGCCTCGTCGGCATGATCAATGGGTATGCGGCACTTTCCGGTCTTCCGGCTCCGGGTGAGCACTCCGCGCCTGGAACTGCGGCTCCCCTCGCTCGACGACCTGGACGACCTCGCGGACCTGGCCGTCGAGGGCATCCACGACCCGGAGAGCATGCCGTTCCTGTTCCCCTGGACCGACGCCGAGCCCGCCCGGCGGGCCTGGAGCGCGATCAGCTTCCACTTCCGCACGTGGGCGTCCTGGACCCCGCAGGAGTGGACCTGCCCCTTCGTCGTGGTCTGCGACGGGCGGATCGCCGGGGTCCAGGAGGTCTCGGCCACCGACTTCGCGGTCACCCGGGAGGTCTCCAGCGGCTCCTGGCTCGGCAGGCGCTTCCACGGCCGGGGCATCGGGACCGAGATGCGCACCGCCGTCCTCCACCTCGCCTTCGACGGCCTGGACGCCCTCTCGGCGACCTCGGGCGCGTTCACCGACAACCACGCCTCCCTCGCGGTCTCCCGCAAACTCGGCTACCGAGACGACGGCGTCGACGTCCGCTCCCGCCGGGGCGGGCGCGCCGAGACCCGGCGGCTGCGCCTGTCCCGGGACGACTGGACCACGCCGCCGGGATTCGAGGTCCACGGCCTGGAGCCGTGCCTGCCCCTGTTCGGCGCCGGCCCTACGGAGTAGGCGGCTCCGCGGGGCCTCCGCCGGCCCTGTCCCCCGCCCGACGGCCCTGTCCCCACGGCCCTGTCCCGGGACACCGTCCCGTGCCCGCCGGGACGGGGGTGCGGGTACGGTGTGGCGACCGGACCCGGAGGAGCAGTGATCACAGCGGCGCGCATCGCGTGGGCGGTATGCGCCCTGACCCTGGTCCTGGTCGTGCTCTCGGTGGTCCTGGCCCGGTTCAACGGCTACCACCTGATCGTCCAGAGCCACCAGCTGGTCGTGGTGGCGTGCGCGCTGGCGGGCGGGCTGATCGGGGCGCACCGCCCGGGCCATCCGGTGGGCCGGCTGCTCGCGCTCAGCGCGTTCTGCTTCGCGCTCTACGAGTGCTGCGGCCAGTACGCCGTCTACGGCGTGCTGACCCACGCGGCGGGCCCGGAGGGCCCGGGTGCCCCGCTCCCCGCCGGGCCCCTGCCCTTCGCCGAGGCGATGGCCTGGCCGCAGGCCTGGCTCTGGATCCCGGCCAACTTCGCCCTCACCCTGGTGTCCCTGTTCTTCCCCGGCGGCGCGCTGCCCTCGCCCCGCTGGCGGTTGTTCGTCCGGTCGGCGACCGCGGTGATCGTTCCGGCCATGGTGGTGAGCTCCCTGCGCCCCGGGGAGAACGAGCAGGTCGGCACCGGCCCGGGGGTGCCGAACCCGCTCGGGATCGCGGCCCTGGCGGGACCCGCCCAGACCGCGGAGGCGGTGGCGCTGGCCGTGCAGGTGACCGTCTTCGCCGCGGGAGGGCTCAACCTGCTGGTGCGGGCACGGCGCAGCACCGGCCAGGAGCGCGCGCAGATCAAGTGGCTGGCCTACGCGGTCGGGCTCGCCCTGCTGGTCGCCCACGCCCGGCTGGCGGCGGGGCTGACCGACGGCGACCCGCACCGCGTCTATCCCCCGATCTACTCGGGCTGGGAGCTCGCCGGCGTGCTCGGCGCGGCGCTCATCCCCGTCGCGATCTGCATCGCGATCCTGCGCCACCGGCTGTTCGACATCGACCTGGTGATCAACAGGACGCTGGTGTACGGGCTGCTCTCGGCCTGCGTGACCGGCGGCTACGTCCTCGTCGTCGGCTACCTCGGTGCGCTCCTGCCCTCCGCGGACCTGCCGGCCTCCGTGCTGGCCGCCGGGCTCGTGGCCCTCGCCTTCGCCCCGCTCCGGCAGCGCCTGCAGGGCTGGGTCAACCTGCTGATGTACGGCGAGCGGGACGACCCGCACGCGGCGCTCACCCGGCTGGCCCGCCGGCTGGAGGCCAGCGAGGAGCCGGACGCGGTGCTGTCCGGGGTCGCGCGGTCGGTGGCCGAGGCGCTGCGCCTGCCGTACGCGGCGGTGGAGACGGCCGCGGGCGTGCGGCACGCCTCCGGCCTTCCCGCGGGAGGCGGCGCGGAGGGCGGGTGGGCCGCGGAGCACGGCGCCGGCGGCCCCGGGGACGGCGGCCCGCCCCGGTCCGAGGGCGGCCTGCTCCGGCTGCCGCTGGTGTACGACGGCGAGCGGGTCGGCGATCTCATCCTGGCTCCGCGGACGGGCGAGAGCAGGTTCGGCCCGCGCGACCTGGCCGTCCTGACCGACCTGGCCCGGCAGGTGGCCGTGGCGGTGCACGCCGCGCGCCTCTCCGCCGACCTGCGCCGCTCCCGGGAGCGGCTGGTGATGGCCCGCGAGGAGGAGCGCCGCCGCATCCGGCACGACCTGCACGACGGTCTCGGGCCCACCCTGGCCGCGCTCACCATGCGCGCCGAGACCGCCTACGACCTGGCCGGGGACGAGAAGGTACGGCGGCTGCTGGCCGACATCGCCGACGACGCCGCGGCCGCCACGGCCGACGTGCGGGCCCTCGTGGACGGGCTGCGCCCGCCGGCGCTCGACGCCCTGGGGCTGCTCGGCGCGCTGCGCGCCCACGCGATCCGGCAGGCCCCCAGCCTGCGCGTCGCCGTCCACGCCCCGGACGAGCTGCCCGCGCTGCCCGCCGCCACCGAGGCCGCGGCCTACCGCATCGCGGCGGAGGCTCTGGCCAACGTCCGCCGGCACGCGGGCACGGCCGAGGCGGAGCTGCGGGTCGAGGTGACCGGGGCGGCGCTGGTGGTGGAGATCCTCGACCGCGGTCGCGGGATGCGGCCCGCCGGCCGGGAGGCGGATCCGGACGGCCCGGGCGGAACCGGGGCGGGCGGGAGCGCCGCGGAGGGGGCTCGGGAGGGGGTCGGGCTGGTGTCGATGCGGGAGCGCGCCGCCGAGCTGGGAGGATCGTGCACGGTCGAGGAGCGCGCCGGAGGCGGGACCGGGGTCCGGGTCGTGCTCCCGACACGCATGGAAGGCAGCGCCGGTGACCGGGCCGCGCCACCGGGGCGGCCGGCGGGCCGCTCCGACGGGCAGGATCATGCTCCCGGCGCGTATCGGAGGGGGCATCCGTGATCAGGGTTCTGCTGGTCGACGATCACGCCGGGTTCCGCGCCGGGCTGCGGGCCCTGCTCTCGGCGGTCGAGGGCGTCGAGGTCGCCGACGAGGCGGCCAGCGGCGAGCAGGCGCTGGCCCTCGTCGGCCGGGCGCAGCCGGACGTGGTCCTGATGGACCTGACGATGCCCGGCATGGGCGGGATCGCGGCGACCGAGCGGCTGGTCCGCGACCACCCGCACGTCCGGGTGATCGTGCTGAGCATGTCGGACGACGACGACTCGGTGTTCGCCGCCATGCGGGCCGGGGCGCGCGGCTACGTCCTCAAGGGCGCGCGCAAGGCGGAGCTGGTCCGGTCCGTGCAGGCGGTCGCCGACGGCGAGGCCATCTTCGGCCCCGCCATCGCCGCCCGGATGGCGGAGTACTTCGCCGGGCGCGAGCGGGGCGGGCCCGCGCCCGGGGCGGCGCTGCCCGAGCTGACGCGGCGGGAGCGGGAGATCCTCGGGCTGGTCGCCGGGCACCTCACCAACCCGCAGATCGCGGCCAGGCTCGGGCTGAGCCAGAAGACCGTGCGCAACCACGTGTCGGCGATCTTCACCAAGCTCCAGGTGGCGGACCGGGCCCAGGCGATCATGCGTGCGAGAGAGGCCGGTCTGTGAGTTCCGCCCCCTGCCACTCCCGCTGCGGCATCCGCAGCACGCGGAGCGCGATCCAGCCGTAGGAGGCCAGGTGGAGCAGGGCGCCGGTGGACTGCACGGCGGGCGGCTGCTCCATGGTCACGAACGGCACGACCGTCCCCACCGCGGCCGCGACCGGCACCCACCACGGGGCCAGGCGGGTCGCGGCGAGCCCGATGAGGAGGGTGAACAGGCCGATGTGGAGCAGGAAGCCGGGCAGCAGCATGCCGTACAGGAACCCCCAGAGCTCACCCGCCCGCTCGATCACCTTCTCGGCCTCGGCGTCGCGCAGGACCTGGGCCAGGGCCAGGTCGTAGAAGTCGGTGGTGAACAGGGTCAGGCCGTGCCCGGCGCCGACCAGCCCGAGCGCGGCGCCCGCGGCGCCGGTCCGGGGGGCGCGGTACTTCAGCAGGTGCGCCATGCCCAGGACGGCCGGGATGAGGCTGAGCGTCGCCCAGATGTAGAGCAGGGCGCTGACCTGGACGGCGGTCGCGTTCTCCCGGAAGATCCCGGGAGTGTGATCGGCCCCGGGGGGCGAGGTGAAGAAGGCCAGGAACTCGAAGGCGGGCCAGGCGAGCAGGGCGATTCCGGCGACCACCCTGCGGAATGAATCCGGATTTTTCATCATGTAGTGGAGTAAAACCACCAAACGTCCCGGCTCTCTTGAGTCACCGTCCCGGTCAGCCGGGAGGAATGTCCTCCACACTCCGCATCCCGGCCCCGTCTCCGGCGTCAGCCGTACAGGGTGGGCAGATCCACGAGGAGAACGCGGGAGTCCTCGCCCGCCTCGGCCTGGAGCTGCTCGTCGAAGCCCGCCCCGCTGTAGCAGGTGAGCACCGCATCGTCCGCCCGGTGCCCCTGGGCCGTGAGGAGCTCGCGCGCCCGGCGGAGCCGGTCCAGATGCCCCAGCCCCATCACTTTGTCCCACTTGACCTCACCGATCGAGAGGACCCGCTGCCTCTCCTCGAGAAGTGCGGGCGTCATCACCACGACATCCAGCTCGATCTTGTTGTTCTCCCGCTTCGAGTGGTCGACGAGGAGCGCGGAGCCGACCTCGCCCGGGGGTTCGTCGAAGAAGTCGTCGGCGAGGATCGCCCAGTCCCGGCAGATCCGCTCGAAGTTCGGGCCCACGACCCGGGAGAGGAAACGCGGCTGCGACCCGCGCCACACCCGCTCGGCCTCGCCGAGTTCGAGTGCCGCCCAGCGCGGCCGCATGACCGACTGGTAGAAGGTGATGAGAGGCTCGGCGATGCGGTAGACGGGCTTCTTCCGCTGGATGACGTCGTGGTCCTTGACGATCAGCTGGCAGTCCACCAGCACATTGAGCGGATGGGCGATCTCCGCGGACTTGCGGCCCACGGAGGCGGCGATCCCGCCGTTGGTGGCGTTCCCGGCGGCGATCGCGCCGAGAACGGAGTTGTAGAGCCCTGGGTCCCGCGCCTCGACCTCCTCCGCGAGGAGATACCGCGCTTCGCGAAACAGGGGGACCTGCGGGTTGAGGACCGTACGGCAGACCCAGTCGTCGAAGTCGGCCAGGCCCCGGGGGACGTCGTTGCGGACGAACTGGCGGCCGTAGGCAGGCGTGCCGCCGACGATCGCGTGCAGGAGCGCCGCGAGCTTCGGGTCGTCGGCCCCCCAGAATCCGGCGCCGTGGCGGCCGCCGCGTCGGCGGCACCGGCGGCGACCGCAGCAGGGCCTTGGCGGAGCCCGTACCGGGTCTCGGCCCGACAGGTCGTGTGTTTCCGGAAGCGGCGTCGAAGGGCCGCTTCCTGGCCGGAAGCCGCGTTCGGCGTCTGCTTCCGGAAACGAGCCATTCCGGAAGCAGAGGCCACGGGGACTTGCAACCTGTACCCCGGTACAGCCCTACCGTCGAAGTACGACATCGACCTGGAGACCGTCATGGCAGATCAGAGCACGAGTGGCGGGTGCACGTGCTGCGCCCCCGCCCCCGCCTCAACCACCATCTCAACCGGCGCCGCGGCGGTGCGGGCGCGATTGCTGGCCGGCGCCGAGCAGCTGGGCATCGCCGGCCCGGCGCTCACCGAGCTGGCCGACCTGTTCGACGGCGGAGACTGCGCCGCGGTGCAGCAGCGCCTGGCCGCCCTGGTGGCCGAGCGGCTGCAGGCGGCCGAGCAGGCCGTGGTCGAGCAGATCGAGCACACCGCGCTCCGGCAGCACCAGGCCGGCGCCGCCGGAGCAGACGGCCAAGCGGTCGCCGCGCTGCAGAGCACCACGGCCGAGCTGACCGGCCAGGTCGCCCGGTTGCAGGCCGCCGCCCAGCACCTGGCCGCCCCGGCCCGCACCGGGGCCTGCGAGGCGCAGTGCGCGTGCCTGAGCGCCGCCTCGGCGATCACCACCCCGCGGATCCCGGTCGCCCGCGCCGCGCTGACCCTCGCCGACGACGTCGCGGCCGACGGGCCGGACATCGTGTGCACCCTGGGCGGCGGCGTCGAGGCGATGCGCGAGCGGGTCAGCCAGTGGCAGGCCGCACTCGCCCCCGCCACCGGGCGCACACCGATCGCGGGCGGGCTGCAGTTGACCTACGCCCATGACGAGGCCCTTGCCGCGGAGCTGGCCCGGCTGGCGGCCGCCGAGTTCGCCTGCTGCTCGTTTTTCACCTTCACCCTGACCGTCGGCCCCGGCGGTATGACCTTCGCCGTGACCGCACCGCCGGCCGCCGGAGAGCTGGTGACCGCGGTGTTCGGCACCGCCGATGCCGCTGCTGCCCGAAAGAGCGTGTGATGGAGACGATCACCCGCGAGCAGCTGCGCGTCCTGCTGGAGGCCGGCGCGGTGGCGCTGATCGAGGCCCTGCCGGCCGCCGCCTATGCGGCCGAGCACCTCCCCGGCGCCCTCAACGTGCCCGGAGCGCTGAGCGCCGAGCTGGCCGAAGGAGATGCCCGATGACGCCGCCCCAGAACCGCCCCGCCCTGCCGCTGGCCGCCGCCGAACGGCCGACACACGATCACGGCCGTGCGCCGGGCGACGGCGCACCCCCGAGGCGCAGCAAGGTCGCCGCCGCGTTGGCGGTGGCGGCGTGTGCGGCCTGCTGCGCGCTGCCGTTGCTGATCGCGGGCGGGCTGCTGACCGGCGCCGGCGCCGCGCTGGTGGAGAACGCCCTGCTGGCCGTGGCCGGGCTGCTGCTGGCCGCCGCGGCGGGCATGTGGTGGCTGCACCGGCGCCGCACCGCCCGCACGGCCGCCGCCTCCGGGACCGGCTGCGGATGTGGAGGCGGCTGCGGGTGCTGACCGGCCATCACCGCGCCGCGGCCGCGGGCCGGTCCTGGTCCGGCTCGCGGCCTGTGCTGGGATAGCCGGTCATGACGCTTCTCCGCTCGCTGGTGCTGTTCGCCCTGTCCGCCGTGTTCGAGATCGGCGGCGCCTGGCTGATCTGGCAGGGCTGGCGCGAGCACCGCGGCCCGGCCTGGATCGCCGCCGGGATCCTCGCCCTGGCCGCCTACGGGTTCGTGGCCACCTTCCAGCCCGACGCCCACTTCGGCCGGATCCTGGCCGCCTACGGCGGCGTGTTCGTCGCCGGATCCCTGGCCTGGGGAATCGTCGCCGACGGCTTCCGCCCCGACCGGTGGGACGTGATCGGCGCGCTCATCTGCCTGGTGGGGGTGGCGGTCATCATGTACGCCCCGCGCGGATGACCGTCCCCGGCCGCCGGTGATCCGCCCGGCGGACCTCCCCTCCCCCTGACCGGACCCTGATGCCCGCTCTGCCGCTTGCCGCGATCCCCAGCCCGCCCGAGGGCGTCTGGTACCCGGGGCCGATACCGATCCGCGGCTACACGATCTGCATCCTGCTCGGCGTCGTGGTCGCCGTCGTCATCGCCGAGCGCCGCTGGCGGGATCGCGGCGGCGTGCCGGGCGCCCGCGAACCGCCGGGCCGTACCCCGGGCCACGCGCCGCCGGACCGTGACCCGGCGGCGCGGGACGGCGTCAGGGCTCCGGGGTGAAGCAGTACAGCACCTCGGGGTTGGCCATGGCGTCGAGGTTGGCGGCCTTCTCCGGGGGGACGCCGAGGAGGATCTTGCGGACCGGGACCTCCAGCTTCTTGCCGCTCAGCGTGCGCGGGATGCCGGGGACCTCGGTGATCTCGTTGGGCACGTGCCGGGGCGAGAGCTCCTCCCGCAGGGTCTTGCGCAGGCGCATCACCAGGTCGTCGGTGAGTTCGGCGTCCTCGGCCATGGTGACGTAGAGCAGCAGGCGGCCCTCCTGGCCGAGCTGGCCGGTGTCGATCACCAGGCTGTCGGCGATCTCCTCGAAGCGCTCGACCACGCGGTAGAACTCGCTGGTGCCCATCCGCACCCCGCCGCGGTTCAGCGTCGAGTCGGAACGCCCGTAGATCACGCAGCCGCCGTCGGGGAGGATCTTGATCCAGTCGCCGTGCCGCCAGACGCCCGGGTAGTCGGCGAAGTAGCTCTCCCGGTAGCGGGAGCCGTCGGGGTCGTTCCAGAACATGACCGGCATGGAGGGCATCGGCTGGGTCAGCACCAGCTCCCCCACCTCTCCGGTCACGGCCTTGCCCGACGGGTCGAACGACTCCACCTTCGCGCCCAGGCAGCGGCACGGGATGACCCCGGCGTCGACCGGGAGCAGCGGCACCGCGCCGACGAAGCCGGTGCACACGTCGGTGCCGCCGGAGAACGAGCCGAGCTGGACCTCCGGCAGCGCCTCGTGCACCCAGGCGAACCCCTCGGGGGGCAGCGGCGAGCCGGTCGAGCCCAGGCCGCGCAGCCTCTCCAGCCCCTCGGGCTTCAGGCCCGCCTTCATCGAGGCGACGATGTACGGCGCGCCGGTGCCGAAGTAGGTGACGCCCTCCTCGGCGGCCAGCCGCCACAGCGCGTCGGTCCCGGGATGGGTCGCCGAGCCGTCGTAGAGCACCACGGCCGAGCCGACCAGCAGGCCGCCGATGAGGTAGTTCCACATCATCCAGCCGGTCGTGGTGTACCAGAAGAACACGTCGTCGGGGCCGAGGTCCTGGTGGAAGGAGAGCGCCTTGAGATGCTCCAGGACCACACCGCCGTGGCCGTGCACGATCGGCTTGGGCAGGCCGGTGGTGCCGGAGGAGTAGACGATCCAGAGCGGGTGGCCGAACGGGACCGGCTCGAAGGCCAGGGGCTCGGCGGCCGAACGCAGCTCCTCCCAGCCCACGACGGCGTGGCCCGGGTCGTCCTGCGGGCCCGCGGGCGCGTCCGCCGCCCCGCCCGCCGCCGTGCCCGCCGCCGACGCTCCGGCCGCGCCCGCCGTACCCGCCGCCTGTGCGGGCAGGCGCACCCGGGCGGCGAGGCTCGGCAGGCTGGCGGCGATGTCGCCGGCCACCTCGGCCCGGTCGAAGTGCCTGCCGTTGTAGTCGTAGCCGTCCGCCGTGATCAGCACCTTGGGCTCGATCTGGGTGAAGCGGTCGATCACGCTGGGCGCGCCGAAGTCCGGGGAGCAGGAGGACCAGATCGCCCCGAGGGAGGCGGTGGCGAGGAAGGCGACGAGCGTCTCGGGCACGTTCGGGGCGTAGGCGGCGACCCGGTCGCCCCTGCCCACCCCCAGCTGGGCCAGTCCCGCGCGGACCCGCGCCACCTCGCCGGCCAGCTCGCCGAGCGTGAGCGTGCGCCGCCCGCCCGACTCGTCGCGGGAGACCACCGCGAGCCGGTCCGGCTCCGCCGCGGCACGGCGCAGCGCGTTCTCCGCGTAGTTCAGCGTCGATCCGGTGAACCATTCGGCGCCGGGCATCGTCCCAGATATGACGGGCCCGTCACCACGAGCTCCGGCCACCTCGAAGTAGTCCCAGACGGAGGTCCAGAACTCGGCCGGGGCGTCCACCGACCACTGCCACAGACCCTGGTAGTCGACCGGCCGCCCGAGCCACTCCATGTACCGGGCGACCTTCGCGTTCCGCATGATCTCCGGCGTGGGTTCCCAGAGCCGCGTACCTTCCTCAACCATGCTCCCATCCTCGCCGGGACCCGTACGGATGTCATCCCCGGGGGCCCACATGCGGCGGCCGGGGATGTGTGGGCCTCCCACGTAGCCGCCCGGCGCGCGCCCTGCGCCCCGGCCGGGCGAGCCGAGTCGCAGGGCGCCTGGTCAGAAGGGGCGCGGCCAGGAGGGCGCGGCCGGAGAAGGCCCGGTGAAGGCGGCCAGGGCGCGGTCAGAGGGCCGGAGAGCGCAGGTGCTCCACGGCGGCCCGGGCGGCGGTGCCGATCACCGCGTCGGCGCGCGGCTGGTTCTGGGCGGTGCCGTACGAGCGGGTGAAGACCGCGACGGCGTAGCGTCCGCCGTCGGGGTACTCCACGACCCCGGCCTCGTTGCGGAGCGTGGGCAGCGTGCCGGTCTTGCCGCTGACCGCGACGTCGTCGTAGGGGAAACCCGAGGCGAGCCGGTGCGGCCAGACCTGCAGGCCCAGCAGGCGGCGCATCCACGCGCAGGAGGCGGGCGTGGCCGCCTCGTCCCGCCAGATCGCGGCGAGCAGCGCGGCCGTCTCGCGCGGCGTGCTGCGGTTGGTGCGGGCGGGGTCGAGGACCCGCAGCCGGGAGATCACCGCCGGGTCCGTCGGCATGTCCTCCCGGCCGGAGTCCGCCACGACGCTCGCGAACAGCCCGGCGCAGTCGTGCTCCACCCACGTCCCGTCCAGGCCGAATCCGGCCAGCATGGTGTTGACCGCCGCCAGGCCGACCCGGCCGGCCAGGGTGTCGGCGGCGGTGTTGTCGCTCACCGCGATCATCAGGTAGGCCAGGTCGCGCAGGGAGACCGTCACGTCGTCGGCCATCGCCGACACCCCGGTGGGCCCGGGGGTGTGGCGGTCCGCCATGACCGTGACCCGCTCGGCCGGGTCCAGCAGTCCCCGGTCCGCCTGGCGGAAGAACTCCACCATCAGAGCGATCTTGAACACCGAGGCCAGGACCACGGGCTCGTCCGCGCCGCAGGAGACCTCCGCCCCGGTGTCCACGTCCACGGCGTGCAGGAGACCGGTCACGCCCGCCGCGCGGAACAGCCCCGCGAAGTCGGGCCCGCCGTTCGTACCGGTCACGCCAGGAACCCCGAGGAGGGCCTGGCCCGCACCTGGCGCACCGGCGCCGCGCCGTCGTCCGTCATCCCGGCATTCTCCTTCAGCACCCGTACGGCCACCGCCCCGAAGGCCACCGCCGCCGGGCTCGCCTCCCCACGCCAGGCGGTCGAGATCCGCCAGGCCAGCGGGGCGCCCAGCAGCGGCCTCCAGCGTAGGCCCGGCAGCTCCACCCGGGGCCCGAAGGCGACGGCCGCACCGGCCATGACCAGTCCGAGGGTCTGGGCCTCGTGCACCTCCTCCGGGACGAACCCGTGGCGGCGGCACTCGGCGAGCGTCTCCTCGTGCAGCCCCGGCTCGCCGGGGAACAGGACCAGCCGCCGTCCGGCCAGGTCGGCCAGGTGCACCGAGGGCGCCGCGGCGAGCGGGTCCGACGCGGCCAGCACGACCCCGGGGCGCTGGACGAGCACCGGGCCGAGGTTCAGGCCGGGGGCGGCGACGGGGTGGCGGAGCACGCCCACGTCCAGGGCTCCGGAGGCGAGGGCGGCGGCCTGGTCGGCGCTCCACAGCTCCGCGGGTGCGAGCCGTACGTCGTCGCCGGCCTCCTCGAAGCCGGCGATCAGCGCCGCGATCACCGCCGAGCCCAGGTCGGGCGGGACTCCGACCCGGAGCACCGCGCCCTCCCCGCGCCCGGCGAGCACGCGCAACCGGTCGACCCGGACGAGGATCTCCCCGGCCTCGGCCAGGATCGCCCGCCCCGCCCCGGTCAGCCGCACCTGGCGGCTGGAGCGGTCGAACAGCCGCACGCCCAGCTCCTCCTCCAGCCGCCGGATGCGCTGGCTGAGCGGCGGCTGGGCCATGCCGAGCCGGGCGGCCGCGTTGCCGAAGTGCAGTTCCTCCGCGACGACGGTGAAGTAGCGCAGATGCTTCACCAGGTCCATGAACAGGAATTATATCCTTTTCGATATAAATTTATGGTCAATATCAACATCGGACATCGATGCGATCCTTTTCGAGCGCCGGCACCGGCGGTTCCGGGCCGACCCGAAGCTGCCGGGGGCCGACTTCGGGATCACCGGCGGCGGCGCCGAGGCGGGCGCCGAGGTGCGCTTCCGCGCCCGGCTGGAGGGGCCGGTGGACCGGGCCTACGACGGCTCCCTCCCCTGGCCGGGCACGACCGGGCCTGGCGGGTGCGGTGGACCCCGGCCTCCCTCGTCGCGCTCCGGTCCTCGACCGGCGAGATCCCGTCCGCGGCCAACGGACCCGGCGACGCTAGACTGGGGTGACAGAGGCGGGCCCTGCCGGATCCCCCGGACCGTCCCCCGGCACGTTGCGATAGGTGGAGTGATGCGCCAGGTCAAGGACGTGCGGTTGGGCGACCACCTGTGCCTGGCGTTCACGCACGAGGCCGAGCAGCGCGAGGTGTCGGTCACGTTCGTGACCGCCGGCCTGGCGCGCGGCGAGCGGGTGCTGTACCTCACCGACGATCCCACGCCCGACCGGGTTCGGCACTGGTTGGAGGAGGCCGGCGTCGACGTCGCGGCGGTGACGGCGGCCGGGCAGCTGGGAGTGCGGCCGGCCCGGGAGGGCTACCTGGTCTCCGGCCGGTTCGACCCCGACGCGATGATCACCGCACTGCGCGGCGAGGTGGCCGGCAGTCTGGCGGCCGGGTTCTCCGGGTTCCGGATCAGCGGCGAGATGGGCTGGGCCCTGCGGGGGGTGGCCGGTGCCGAGCGCCTGGAGGAGTACGAACGGCGCATCACCGCGCTGTTCCACGAGGGCATGTCGGCGGCGATCTGCCAGTACGACACACGTGTGTTCCCCCCCGATCGGCTGGACGCGCTGACCGGCTGCCACCCGGAGCAGGTGCAGATGAACGCGTTGCTGCAGGACGGCCCGCTGCGCGTCACGCCCGCCTTCGACTCCGAGGGGAGACCGGTCCTGCGCGTCTCCGGCGCGATCGACCGGGACACCGCCGCGGCCTGGGACGCGGCCCTGCAGAGCGCGGTCGGCGAGGACGGCGACGTCCGGGTCGACATGGGCGGGCTGGAGTTCATCGACGTGGCCGGCCTTCGCGTGCTGGTCCGTACGGCCGCCGCCCTGCCGGACGGGCGGTGCCTCCGGGTGCTCCGCCTCGCGCCGGCACTGGACAAGGTCATCCGCATGGTGGGCTGGGACCGGACCAGCGGCCTGGTCATCGACTCGGAGGTGGCGTCCGCATGACCGCTGTCACCGGCCAGGCCGCCGCGGCGGCGCCGGAACTGATCCACCACGCGCTGGTCTACGGCAGCGACGAGGCGTTCCTGTCGGCCACCACCGGGTTCTGCCGGGACGGGCTGGCCGGCGGCGACCGGGTGCTGGCCGTGACCACCCCGGCCAACATCGGCCTGCTGGAGGACGCCCTGGGCCCGGCCGCCGCAGGCGTGGAGTTCGTCGCCGCCGACGACTGGTACGGCGCCCCGGGCCGGACCCTGGCCGCCTACGGCCGGTACGTCGACGCGCACAAGGTGCGCCACCGGCGGGTGCGCATCATCGGCGAGCCGGTCTGGCACGGGCGCAGCCCGGCGGAGGAGGCCGAGTGGACGCGCTACGAATCGGTGATCAACGCCGCGTTCGCCGGCAGCCCGGCCTGGATCGTGTGCCCCTACGACGAGCGGACGCTGCCCGAGCGCATCGTCGCCGACGCCCGCCGTACCCATCCGAAGCTGCTGACCGGCTCCGCCGAGCACGACAGCCACGCCTACACCGACCCGGCCGCGTTCGCCCACGCCTCCGACCACCTGCCGCTGCCGCCGCCCGCCGGGGCCGGTGAGGAGATCCGCTTCGACGCCGACCTCGGCCGGATGCGGCAGCGGGTGGCGGCCCGTGCGGCGGCGCTCGGTCTGTCCGCCGGGCAGATCGACCGGCTGCTGCTGGCCGTCAACGAGGTCGCCGCCAACGCCGTCCAGCACGGCGGCGGGCACGGCCGGATCCTGCTGTGGGCCGACGCCGCCGGCATCGGCTGCGACGTCGCCGACCCGGGGCGGTTGAGCACGCCGTTCCCCGGCTACCTGCCGCCCGACCCGCTCGCCGACCGCGGCCACGGCCTGTGGGTGGTGCGCCAGCTCTGCGAGCTGCTGGAGATCCGCACCGGCCGGAACGGCACCCAGGTCCGCCTGCACCTGGCCCGCGGCTGACGGCCGGGGCCCTACCCGGCCTTGCGGGCGGGTGAGGTGAGCCCGGCCACCGCGGCCACCACCTCGGAGGGGTTCGACAGGTCGGGCAGGACCACGTCGGCGCCGGCCTCGTGCAGTTCGGCCGGGAGGGAGCGCCCGGTGGCCACCGCGATCATCGCGGCCCCGGCGATCCTCGCGGCCTGGACGTCCCTGGCCGAGTCGCCGACGAGCACGGTGTTGCTCCCGTCGAAGACGGCGCCGTACGCGCGCTTGGCCCGGCCCTGGGCCACCTGGAGCAGGGTGGCCTTGGGGTAGACCTCCTCGCCGTACCCGCCGACCTCGACGTCCAGGTGCTTGTGCAGCCCGAACGCGGTCAGCTTGTGCACGGCGTTGCTCTTGATCGTCCCGGTGAGCACCGACTGGACGGTGCCGTCGAGCCGGGAGACCGCCTTGAGCGCCTCCCTCGCCCCGGGCATCGCCCGGCCCTCCTTGGCCAGGCGGCCGCGGCGGGCCGCGAAGGCCGTGGCCAGCGCGTCCAGGAACCTCGGCAGGTGCTCGTCCTCGGCGGCGATCCCGTTGATCGCCAGCGTCTCGAAGATGATCTCCGAGTCGGGGCGGCCGTTGTGCTGGGTGAGCTTCACCAGGGGGCGGCCGGTGACCTGGCGGAAGGCCTCGGCGTACGCGTCGCGGGTGACGATGGACACGTCGACCAGGGTGAGGTCGACGTTCCAGAGAACGAGGCGGTTGATCGTGGCCTCCGGGACTGGGCGGGGATGCCAGGGTACGGCCACCGCCGCACCCTGACCGCCACCGATGCCTAAATCATCCGATTTATACGTAATCCGATTACGCGTAGTCGAGGGCGTCCGCGAGGGTGTCCACGACCGGCACCCCGAACGCCTCCAGGTCCCTGCGGCTGGTCATGCCGCCGGTGTAGAGCACCGCGCGGGCCCCGACGTGCCGGGCGGCGTGCGCGTCGTCCACGCTGTCGCCGATCACGAGCACGTTCTCCGGGGCGACGCCCAGCTCAGCGAGGTGAGCCACCATGGACTCCGCCTTGTGCCCGCCGGAGGCGGTGCTCAGCAGGCCGTCGACCCGGGTGAAGTGCCGGTCGATGCCGTACTCGGCGATCTTGGCGACCAGCATCTCGTGCCGCCACATGGACAGCAGCGACTGGCTGCCGCCCTCCCGCTCCCAGCTCCTCAGGGTGGACTCCGCGTCGGCGGCGAGGCCGCACTCCAGCATCAGCCGGTGGTAGTGCTCGTGGAAGCCCTCGTCCATCCGCTCCCACTCGCCCTCCTCCAGCGGGCGCCCGAGCATGCGCTCGTAGGCCGTCCAGATCGGGCGGGTGTAGACCGCGCGGAAGCCGTCGACATCGTAGGAGCCGAGGCCGTACGGCTCGAAGACCGCGTTGGTCGCCGCCACGACGGCGTCGATGTCGTGGAAGAGCGTGCCGTTCCAGTCCCAAACAATGTGTCTCATATGCCCGTGACTCTACCTAATCAGCCCAGCTCAGGCACCTGATCAACCCTCTCAGCCGACCAGGTCGGGGATCTCCTGGGTGGCGTACCAGAGCAGTTCGTGGGCCTCGGCGCCGTCCACGGTGAACCGGGCGTCGTCGTCGCCGCCGTCGGCCGCGGGCAGCGCGGCGAGGGCGGACTCGACGTCCTCGGCCGCCGCCTGATCGTCCACGTGCACCGCGGCGATCTTCTCCATCGGGACCGCGCGCGCGAGCCGCACCCGCGCGCGCTCCCGCAGGTCGGTGCCCATGCCGACGTCGTCGTCCGGCACCTCGGCGGCGATCACCACCCGGCGGGCGGCCACCTCCACCCCGTCGGCCCGGTCGGCGGCCAGCATCCGCAGGGATGCCCTGGCCGCCTCCGTCAGGGCGACGTACTCCAGTTCCTCGGTGTCACCCGAGGCGTACCACTCGGTCAGCGCGGGGGTCACCGCGTAGCCGGTCAGCGGGGCCGGGCCGAGCTCCTTCACGGTGGCCACACGGGCCAGCGCCGGGAGCGTGCACGGCAGGTAGACGCGCATCTTGCCTCGATCTGTCCTCTGCGACGGCGGCGCCGTCCGGCGCCGATCATCCACCGAGTCTGCCAGTCCCGGCACCCCGGTCGCGAGGTACGGCGCCGCCCGGCGAGCCGGATCCGGGCGGGGGACGGAGCCCGCGGCGCGGTGGCGCCGGATCCCACAGGGCGGGCGCGGCCCGCGGTCTCACAGGGCGGGCGCGGTCCGCAGCGGGATGCTGAGGAGGGTCTCCAGCTCGGTGATGGTCGTCTCCGGGTCCCGGTGGTGCACGCCGACGATGCCCAGCGCGCGGGCGGCCGTGATGTTGGCCTCGATGTCGTCGATGAACACGCACTCCGCGCCGGAGAGCCCGACCACGCCCAGGGTGTGCTCGAAGATCCGCGGCTCCGGCTTGCGCATGCCGACCTCGCCGGAGATGACGATCTCGTCGAAGATCCCGTCCCAGCTGTCGCGGGGGTAGTCGTTGGCCCAGGAGTTGGAGAGCAGGCAGGTCTTCAGCCCGGCGGCGCGGGCCGCGGCCAGCATGTCGTACATCGGCTGGACCGGCTGGAACCCGGCGAACATCCTGGTCAGCAGCCCTTCGGCCACCGGCGGCACGCCGTCCGTGGTGAGCAGCCGCTCGGCCAGGTCGCGCTCGAAGTCCAGGGCGGAGATCTCGCCCCGCTCCAGCGCGTGGATCGTGTTCTCGCCGCTCACCGAGCCCTCGTACGCGTGCATGATCAGCTCGCGCATCACGTCGCGATAGTGGATCGCGTCGATGCGCTCGGCGACGATCCACGCCTCGATCGCCTCGTGCAGGCCCGTGGTGAGCACGCCACCCCAGTCGATCAGCACACCCTTGAGCATCTCGCCTCCTCGTTGGAACCTGTTACAGAGTAGGCGCAGCCGCCCGGACGGCGGGAGCGGGGTGCGGCCCTCGCCCACCGCGCCGGGAACGGGGTACGGCTACCGGTCCACGCGGCGGGAGCGGGGTCAGCGGGCTCTGCGGTTGATCAGGGAGGCGAGTGCGCGGTGCTCGGCCGAGCGCAGCGTCCGCTCCGCCTCGGCGGGGTCGGCGACCGGCGCCTTCCGCAGAATGCCCCGGGCGGCCTTCAGCGTCAGCAGCCGCCGTACGGACTCGTCGAGCCGCTCGGCGGAGATCCTGCCGGACTCCACGGCGGCCAGCACCGCCGCGTGCGCCTTGCGGTAGTCCGGCGGCATCAGCAGCAGGTCCGCCCCGGCCAGCACGGCCCGCACGGCCACCTCCCCGTCGCCGTACTTCTTGCGCACGCCCTCCATGTCCAGCGCGTCGGTGGAGACGACCCCGTCGAAGCCGAGCTTCTGCCGGAGCAGCCCGGTCAGGATCGGCTTGGAGAGCGTGGCCGGGTCGCCGGACGGGTCGAGCCTGGGCATGACCACGTGGGCGCTCATGATCATGTCGACGTCCTCGCCGATGGCCGCGGCGAACGGCGGCGCGTCCAGCTTCTCCCACTGGGAGCGGGAGTGCCTGATCACGGGGAGGCCGGAGTGGCTGTCCACGTTGGTGTCGCCGTGGCCGGGGAAGTGCTTGGCGGTGGCGGCGACCCCGGCGTCGTGGAAGCCCCGGACCGCCGCGGCGACCATCGGCGCGACCTTCTTCGGGTCCGAGCCGTAGGCGCGCGGGCCGATCACCGGGTTGCGCGGGTTGACGTTCACGTCGGCGACCGGGGCGAAGTCGAGGTTGACGCCGAGCGCCCGCAGCTCGGCGCCCGTGGCCTCGGCCGCCCGGCGGGCCAGCGACGGGTCGCCGGTGGAACCGATCACCGAGGCGCCGGGAAGCTTGGTGACCAGCGGCGCGAGCCGGGACACCTGGCCGTTCTCCTGGTCGGCGCCGATCAGCAGCGGGATCTCGGGAGAGGCCTGCTGCAGGCCGTTGGTCAGGGCGACGAGCTGGCCGACGTTCTTGACGTTCTCCGCCCAGGGGAACAGGATCACGCCGCCGGGGCGGTACTTGGCGATCATCCCGGCCGGGGTGTCCACGCCGAAGCGGGCCCGGTTCTCCCCCGAGACCGTGTCGGCCGCGGGGCCGTACAGGACCGGCATGAAGAGCTGGCCGACCTTCTCCCCGGTGCTCATCCCCGCGAGCACGGCCTCCACCCCGGAGGCGGGCGTCGCCGGGGGCGAGGAGGTGCCGGGGGTCCGGGAGGCCGCGGTGGGCACGGTGGGCGCGGTGGCCCCCGGGGCGGGCGCGGTGGCCGCCCCCGATCCCGCCGCGCACCCGGCGGCCACCATCGCCGCGATCACTGCAAGACCCGCCGTACGCATGCTCCGAACCATGCCGACCACGCTATCCGCGCCGGCGGCCGGACGCTCCGGTTACCGGCGTGTCGGAAGGGAGCGACCGGAGCGCCGGCCGCGGGACTCGGGGCCGGCGCCTCACAGGGCCAGCTCCGCCAGGCCCGGCAGGTGCGAGCGGGCGGCGGCGCGCGCCGGGGCCGGGGAGACGGCCGCCCTGGCCGCCTGGGCGGCGAGCGTGCACTGCTCCCGGGTGTGCCGCGCCAGCACGGCCCGTACGGCGGGCAGCGAGGCGGCCGCCATCGAGAGCGAGGTGACGCCGAGGCCGACCAGCACGCAGGCGAGCACCGGGTCGCCGGCGGCCTCCCCGCAGACCCCGCACGGCTTGCCCTGCCCGGCGGCCCCGGCGGCGGCCATGGCGACCAGGTCGAGCAGGGCGGGCTGCCAGGCGTCCTGGAGCGCGGTCAGCGCGCCCAGCTGGCGGTCGGCGGCGAAGGCGTACTGGGCCAGGTCGTTGGTGCCGACGGAGAAGAAGTCGGCCTCGGCCGCCAGGTCGGCGGCGCGCAGGGCGGCCGAGGGGATCTCGACCATGACGCCCGCGGACGGCAGCCCGGCCTCCCGGCAGGCGGCCGCGAACCGCGCCGCCTCCTCCGCGGTCGCCACCATCGGGGCCATCGCCTGGACCCTGGCGGAGGCCTGGGCGGCGGCCCGCGCCAGGGCCTCCAGCTGCTCGCGCATCATCTCCGGATGCGCCTGGAAGAGCCGTGATCCGCGCACTCCCAGCGCCGGGTTCGGCTCCGCCGCCTTCGCCGGCAGGAAGGCCAGCGGCTTGTCCGCCCCCGCGTCCAGCGTCCGCACCACCACCGGCCCCCCGGGGAACGCCTTCAGCACCTCCGCGTACGCCGCCTCCTGCTCCTGCGCCGACGGCGCCTGCTCCCGGCCCAGGAAGAGGAACTCGGTCCGGTAGAGCCCGACGCCCTCGGCGCCGTGCTCCAGCGCGCTCTCCACCTCGCCCGGCCCCCCGATGTTGGCCAGGAGCGGGACCGGGTGGCCGTCCGCGGTGGCCCCGAGCCCGTTGCCCGCCGCGAGCACGGCCTCGCGGGCCGCGGCGGCCCTGCGGGCGGCCTCCACCTCCTGTTCGGACGGCGAGAGCCGTACCAGCCCGGAGGCTCCGTCGACGAGCACCGGCGTGCCCGCGGCGATGGCCGTGGCGCCCGGGCAGGCCACGACGGCGGGCACGCCCATCGCCCTGGCGATGATCGCGGTGTGGCTGGTCGGCCCGCCCTCCTCCGTGACGAAGGCGGCCACCACGTCCCGGGAGAGCAGCGCGGTGTCGGCCGGGGCCAGGTCGCGGGCGACGAGCACGTACGGCTCCGCGGTCCGGTCCGGCACGCCGGGCACGGGCAGGCCGTCGAGGACGGCGATCGTCCGGTCCCTGACGTCGTCGAGGTCGGCGACCCGCGCGCCCAGGTAGCCCCCGGCCCCGGCGAGCATCTCCCGGTAGCGCCCGAACCCCTCGTAGACCGCGCGGGAGGCGCTCGCGCCCGCGCCGACCAGCTCGGCCACCTCTGCCGCCAGGCCGGGATCGCGGGCCATCAGGGCCTGGGCGTCCAGGACCTTCTGCCCCTCGCCTCCCGCCAGGGCTCCCCTCCGCTCCAGGTCCCGTGCGACCTGCTCCAGCGCGTCCGCGGCCCTGGCCCGCTCCGCCTCGGCGTCCCCGCCGTGCCGGGCACCGGGCGGGGGCACCGGGATCTCGTGGACGACGACGTGGCCGGCTCCGAAGCCGACGCCCGGGCTGACCCCCACGCCCGTGAACGTGCTCACGGAGCCGAGGCGATGTCCGCGAGCCGGTCGAGAAGCTCCTCGGCGCCCTCCCCCTCGGCCCTGATCACCACGCTGTCGCCCTGGCGGACGTCGAGCGAGAGGACCCCGAGGATGCTCTTGGCGTTCACCGGCTGCCCGCCGGCCTTGGCGACGGTGACGTCCAGGGACGACTTGGCCGCGGTCTGCACGAACGTCGCGGCGGGGCGGGCGTGCAGGCCGACCTCGGCCTTGACGGTGACTTGGCGCTCTGCCACGGGTCCTCCTGAATGGCTCGGCCCGGCGGTCTAGACCGCCGGTCGCTCGTATGGTCGGCGGGACCGGTCGGCTCCCGCCGGGCCTGCCGCCGCCGGACCCGCGCAGAGGCGGGCGGTCGCGACGCCCACGCACCTCATACCCGCCGCCCCGGGCGCAATCCCGGCGGTCGCCGGCCCCCTATCTCCACTCGAACAACTCGTCGCCGGCGCCCACGGTTCCCTCCGCGAGCCCGGTGACGGATCCCTCGGAGGCGTCCAGCGCCACCACCGGGCAGACCGGCGACCGGCCGCCCGCCTCGACCGCGGCCGGGTCCCAGGCCACCACGGGCTGGCCGGCGCGCACCCGGTCGCCCTCGGCGGCCAGCGGCTCGAACCCCTCGCCCCGCAGTTGCACGGTGTCGATCCCGAGGTGCACGAGGATCCCCCGGCCGTCGTCCCCCACGACGACGAAGGCGTGCGGGTGCAGTTTGACGATCTTCCCGTCGATGGGGGAGAGCGCGCGACCGGGCTCCCTGGCCGGGTCGATCGCCGCCCCCGGGCCGACCAGCCCTCCGGAGAACACCGGGTCGGGCACCGCCTCCAGGCCCACGGCCGCCCCCGCGACCGGAGCCAGAACAGTGGTCATCACACCCCCTCCGCGGCCCCCGCCGCGGCGGGGGCGGCCCGGCCTCGGTCAGCCGATGACGTCCTCGATGTCACTGGCGATCGTGTCGGCCTCGGGACCCACCACCACCTGGACGACGTTCCCCGCGGCCATGACGCCGTGGACTCCGGCCGCCTTGAGGGCGGCCTGGTCGACCTTGGAGGCGTCGAGCACCTCGGTCCTGAGCCTGGTGATGCACGGTTCGATCGCGATGATGTTGTCCGCACCGCCGAGACCCGCGATGATCGCGTCGGCGTCTGCCGCCATGTCGCCCTCCTAGCGTTGCCGGTCCTGGGGCCAAGGCCATGACCAGGCTAAACGACGCAACCGTCTCAGTCCGTCTGGGTGACCTTGTTGAGGCCGCGCGGCGCGTCGGGGTCGATGCCCAGCCGGCGCGCGAGGGCCTCGGTCAGCAGCTGCCCGGGGACGACGAGGCCGAGCGGGGCGACCCACTCCGGCAGGTCCGGACCGTTCAGCGCGGCCGTGCCCGCCGCGGCGAGCGCGGTGCCGCCGCCGACGGTGAAGGCCGCGGCGCCGGCGCCGGTGACCCGCTCGGCGAGCGCCACGGTGCCGGCCAGGGTCGGGCCCTGGTCCGCCGCGACCAGGATCGCCGGGGTGTCGGCGTCGACCACGGCGATCGGGCCGTGCAGCAGGTCGGCGTAGGACAGGCCCATGGCGTGCAGGTAGCAGGCCTCCTTGAGCTTGAGCGCGGTCTCCAGCGCGGTGGAGAAGGCGAGGCCCCGGCCGGAGACCACGACGCCCGGCTTGTCGGCCAGGCCGTCGACGACCGCGTCCAGGTCGCCCGGGTCGCCGACCAGCTTCTCCACGGCCTCGGGGACCCGCCGCAGGTCGGCGGGGTCGACGTCGGCGCCCAGGCCGAGGGCGAGTACGGCGAGCGCGGCGAGCTGCGTGGTGTAGGTCTTGGTGGCCGGGACGGCCTTCTCCTCGCCGGCGAGCGTGCACAGGGCGAGGTCGGCGGCCTGGGCCAGCGGGCTCTGCTCGCCGCCGTTGGTGATCGCCAGGGTCCTGGCTCCGCAGTCCTTCGCCCAGGCCAGGGTCTCGACGATCTCCTCGGTCCGGCCGGACTGGGACAGGCCGACCGCCAGCACGCCGTCGAGGTCCAGCCTGCGCCGGTAGGTGGTGGCGATCGAGGGGGCGGCGAGGGTGGACAGGCGGCCCGCGTGTGCCTCGGCGAGGTAACGGCCGTAGACTGCGGCGTTGTCGGAGGTGCCACGGGCGATGAACAGCAGCTGACGCGTCTGCCCCGCGAGCCGTTCCACCTCCCCGATCCTGGGGAGAAGGGCGTCCAGCGTGGCCTGCAGCGCAGCGGGCTGCTCGGCGATCTCGCTGCGCATCTTGGTCGTCATCTCGCGCTCATCCTTCGGTTGGGACAGGCGCGATCGGGCCGTTATCGATCCGTCGCCGGTCCGTACGTTGACACCCTTTTCCGGCCTGTGGTCTAGTCCGGACTAGACCAGTGCAAACCATAGCTCATCGGACATAGTGGAATCGAGAGGGGAGGAGACCCCTTGGCGCAGATCGATCCGGACAGCCCGGTACCCAAGTACTTCCAGCTCCGGGAGATCCTGCTCGACCTGATCGAGAGCCACGAGCTGGCCATCGGCACGGCGATCCCGTCCGAGCGCGAGCTCTGCCAGCGCTTCGGGCTGTCGCGGATGACGGTACGGCAGGCGGTCGACCACCTGGTCTCCGAGGGCCGTCTGCAGCGCGTCGCGGGCAAGGGCACCTTCGTGGCCCGCCCCAAGATCGAGATGGCGCTCCGGCTGACCTCGTTCAGCGACGAGATGCGCGCCCGGGGCATGGAGCCCGGCTCCCGCGACCTGGACCGCCGGGTGGTCCGGGCCAGCGCCCACCTCGCACGCGAGCTCGGCATCCAGCCCGGCGACGAGGTGCACTTCATCGAGCGGCTGCGCACCGCCGCCGACGAGCCCATGTGCATCGAGCGCTCCCACATCCCGGTCGCCCTCGCACCCGACCTCGGCGAGCACGACCTGACCGGCCGCTCCCTGTACTCCATGCTGGAGACCCACTACGGCCTGGTGCTCGACGCCGGCGAGCTCACCATCGACGCCGGGATCGCCGACCCCGACGACGCCGACCTGCTGAAGCTCCCGCGCGGCGGAGCCGTGCTCCTGCTCCAGCAGCGCTCGTTCGCCGGAGGCGTCTGCGCCGAGCTCGGGATCTCCACCTACCGCGCCGACCGCTACCAGCTGCGCACCATCCTGGAGACGCCGGCGCGCCGCAGCTGACCTCCTCTGAGCTCCCACCCCCCGGAGGAAAGTCCGATGAGCTCCACCCCGGCGGACGCGGGCCGGCCCGCCTCCGCCCCGGCCTGGTCCGCCGTGATGAGCGTGCTCCAGCGCCTCGGCCGCTCCCTCATGCTCCCGATCGCGGTCCTGCCCGCGGCGGGGCTGCTGCTCCGGCTCGGCCAGGACGACCTGCTGGGCCGCAGCGACAACGCCTTCCTCGACCGGGTGGCGGGCGTCTTCGCCGCCGCCGGGGACACGCTCTTCGACAACCTGCCGCTGCTGTTCGCGATCGGCGTGGCCATCGGCTTCGCCCGCAAGGCCGACGGCTCCACCGCCCTGGCCGCGCTCGTCGGCTACCTCGTCTTCCACGCCGTCAGCATGAACATGTTCTTCACGCTGTTCGACGACGAGCTGAAGAAGTCGATCACCACCCAGGTCTTCGACCCGGCGAACCCGGGCGCGCCCACCGCGGTGCTCGACCCCGGCGCGCAGAATCCGACCCGGGTCCTCGGCGGCATCGTCATCGGCATCACCGCGGCCCTGCTCTGGCAGCGCTTCCACCGCACCAAGCTCCCGACCGCCCTGGCCTTCTTCAGCGGCCGGCGCCTGGTGCCGATCATCACCGCCTTCGCCGGGCTGGTGCTCGGCGTGCTCTTCGGCTTCGTCTGGCCGGTCCTGGGCGGCTGGGTCCGCGCCTTCGGCGCCTGGCTCGCGGAGAACAGCACCCTGGGCGCCGGGATCTACGGCATGGTCAACCGCGCCCTGCTCCCCCTGGGCCTGCACCACATCGTCAACAACGTCGTGTGGACCCAGGTCCCCGAGTGCGTGACGGAGACCGGCAAGCGGCTCGCCGGCGACCTGGTCTGCTTCAACAACGGCGTGCAGGGCTACGGCGGCTTCGAGGCCGGGTTCTACCCGGTCCTGATGTTCGGCCTGCCCGCCGCGGCGCTCGCCATCTGGCGGGCCGCCCCGGCGCACCGCCGTACCGCGGTCGGCTCCATCATGGTCTCCGCGGCGCTCACCGCGTTCCTCACCGGGATCACCGAGCCGATCGAGTTCGCCTTCATCTTCGTGGCGCCGGTCCTGTTCGTGGTGCACATCGTCCTGACCGGCGTCTCCCTCGCCGTCGCCTCCGCGCTGGGCGCCAAACTCGCCTTCAGCTTCTCCTCCGGCCTGATCGACCTCGGCCTGTACGGCACCGCCGCCAACGCGCGGGGGATCCCGGTCGTCATCGCCATGGGCCTGGTCTACGCGGTGGTCTACTACGCCGTGTTCGGCTTCCTGATCAGACGCCTGAACATCATGACCCCCGGCCGCGAACCCGAGCCCGACGCGGAGTCCGGCGAGGCGCCCCCTCCCGCCAGGCCCGCCTGACCCCTCCCTCCGGGGACGCGGCCCCGGAGCCCCGTGTAGTCCGGCGCCCCGAGTGGTACATACCGGCTGTGCCCCCCGCACGCCACCACGGACGCGGGGGTTCAGGATGGGCACGGCAGCCGTCGAACGCGGGCCATCGGCATGGTCGTCCGTCCTCTCGGTCCTCCAGCGCGTGGGGCGCTCCCTGATGATGCCCATCGCCGTGCTGCCCGCGGCGGGGCTGCTGCTCCGCTTCGGCCAGGACGACCTGCTGGGCCGCAGCGACAACGCCTTCCTCGACCGGGTGGCGGGCGTCTTCGCCGCCGCCGGCGGAGCGCTCTTCGACAACCTGCCGCTGCTGTTCGCGATCGGCGTGGCCATCGGCTTCGCCCGCAAGGCCGACGGCTCCACCGCCCTGGCCGCGCTCGTCGGCTACCTCGTCTTCGACCGGGTCTCCAGGACCCTGTTCTTCGCCGCCGCACCGGACTCCGCGGTGCACCGGAAGGTCGCGCTCACCGTCGCCGGCCCCGACGGGCAGCCCGCTCCCCTGCTCAACCTCGGAGCGCAGAACCCCACCGGCGTCCTCGGCGGCATCGTCATCGGCATCACCGCGGCCCTGCTCTGGCAGCGCTACTACCGGACCCGGCTCCCCGCCTGGCTCGCCTTCTTCGGCGGCCGCCGGTTCGTCCCGATCGCCACCGCGGTCGCCGCGCTCCTCCTCGGCGTGCTCTTCGGCCTGCTCTGGCTCCCGGTCGGCGACTGGCTGGTCACCGTGGGAGACTGGCTCTCCGCCCACGGCACCGAGGGCGCCGGCCTCTACGGCGTGGCCAACCGCCTGCTCATCCCGGTCGGCCTGCACCACTTCCTCAACACGATCGTCTGGTTCACCCTGCCCGAGTGCCGGGCCGGGGACGGCGGCGCCACCCGGAGCGCCGCGGGCGACCTGAACTGCTACTTCGCGGGCCAGGACGGGGCGGGGATCTTCATGACCGGTTTCTTCCCCGTCATGATGTTCGGCCTGCTCGGAGCGGCCGTCGCGATGTGGCGGGCGGCCCCGCCGCACCGGCGCGCGACCGTCGGCGGCATCATGCTCTCCGCCGGGCTCACCGCGTTCCTCACCGGGATCACCGAGCCGATCGAGTTCGCCTTCGTCTTCGTCGCGCCGGCCCTGTTCGTGGTGCACGCCCTGCTCACCGGCGTCTCGATGGCCCTGATGGCCGAGTTCGGGGCCCGGCTCGGGTTCACCTTCTCCGCGGGCGGCATCGACATGCTCCTCAACGCCGGCAAGTCGAACACCCACGGACTCGGCCTGATCATCGGGTTCGGCCTGGTCTACCTCGTCGTCTACTACCTGCTGTTCACGGTGATGATCAGGAGGCTGAACCTGGCCACCCCGGGCCGCGGGCCCGAGGACGGCGAGCCGTCCGGTACGGCCGGCTCAGGGCCAGGCGCGGCCTGAGGCGTTTCGGCTGTCCGCCGGAGGGCGTGAGCGGTTCCGGAACCCGGCTCCGTCCGGAGGGCACCGCTCCAGCTTCAGGGGATCTTCTCCCCCTGGAGGGACGAAACGGCTGCGGTTCCCGGAAAGTTGGCGCGGGACGTATCTGGGCGGCGGACCGGAAACTCCTAGATGCGTCAGGTCAACAGACGAGAACCCGGAGTCTCCATGCCACGCCCCCTGCGGCCGGTGCCGCTCCCCCGGATCGTGTCCTCCCCCTCGGCGGAGCCGCCCTACGACGACGAGCGCCCGCCCGGCCGCGCCGAGGCCGCCCCGCCGTACGTGCGGGGGACGCTCGCCCTGGCCCGCGAGCCGGAGCCCGCCGAGTCCCCCATCCGGCGGCCGCTGATCTGGGGGCCGCCGGGAGCGGTCCCGGACGAGCGGCGGCTGCGGGCACTCGGGCAGGCCTTCGCCGAGATCCTGGCCGGCCGGCGCCCGCCCTCCAGCGTGTCCCGCCACACGACCGAGCGGACCCAGGCCGAGCTGGTCCGCGCCGGGAAGGTCTTCGACTGCCCGCGTCCGCCCCGGGCCGGACGGCTGCACCTGTCCCAGCCCCGGGACGGGGTGGTGGAGATGTGCGTGCTCGTGCGCTGCGGCGAGCGGCACCGCGGACTGGCGCTCAGACTTGAGCGCAGGGGCGTGCAGTGGCTCTGCACCGAGTTCGAGACGACGCCCTGACGCCGGAGACGCGCAGGGCCCGCACCCGTGACGGGTGCGGGCCCTGCGCGGCGGGTCAGGCCTGGGTGTGCTTGGGGTCTCCGTGGCAGCGCTTGTACTTCTTGCCGGAGCCGCAGGGGCACGGGGCGTTGCGCTCGACGTTGCCGTAGGCGTCGCGCTCCTCGCGGGTGCTGACCCGCGTCTGCTCCACCTCGCCCCGCTCGCCGGGCGCGGTGTACTGCAGCTCGGAGGGGCGCTGGGGGCCGCGCAGGCCGCGCGCGATGATCGAGCGCACCTCGGCGGTGGCCTCGTCCTCCTCCGCCTCGTTCTCCTCGACGATCGGGTTGGTCTGCACCTCGACCTCGAGGTTGAACAGGTAGCCGACCGACTCCTCCTTGATGCCGTCGAGCATCTGGGAGAACATGTCGAAGCCCTCGCGCTGGTACTCGATCAGGGGGTCGCGCTGCGCCATCGCGCGCAGGCCGATGCCCTCCTGGAGGTAGTCCATCTCGTAGAGGTGCTCGCGCCACTTGCGGTCCAGGACCGACAGGATGACCCGGCGCTCCAGCTCCCGCATGGCCTCGGCGCCCAGCTCCTCCTCGCGGCGGTCGTAGGCGGCCAGCGCGTCGGCCCTCACCCGCTCGTCGATGAGCGCGGCGGAGAGCTCCTCCCGGCCGCCCGCCTCCTTGACGATCTCGTCGATGCTGACGCTGATCGGGTAGAGCTGGCCCAGCGCCTTCCACAGCTTGTCGAGGTCCCACTCCTCGGAGAAGCCCTCGGCCGTGGCGGCCTTGACGTAGTCGTCGACGACGTCGCCGACGAAGCCGCGGATCTGCTCGTGCAGGTCGGCGCCCTCCAGCACCCGGTGGCGCTCGGCGTAGATCACCTTGCGCTGCCGGTTCATGACCTCGTCGTACTTCAGAACGTTCTTGCGGATCTCGAAGTTCTGCTGCTCGACCTGGTGCTGGGCGGAGGCGATGGCCTTGGAGACGATGCCCGACTCGATCGGGACGTCGTCCGGGATGTTCAGCCGCGTCATGATCATCTCGACCCGGGCCGAGTTGAACAGGCGCATGAGGTCGTCCTCGAGCGAGAGGTAGAACCTCGACTCGCCCGGGTCTCCCTGACGGCCGGAACGGCCGCGGAGCTGGTTGTCGATGCGGCGCGACTCGTGCCGCTCGGTGCCCAGGACGTAGAGGCCGCCGATGTCGGTGACCTCCTCGTGCTCGGCCTGGACGGCCGCCTTGGCCCTCTCCAGCGCCTCGGGCCAGGCCTTGTCGTACTCCTCCGGGGTCTCGACCGGGTCGAGGCCGCGGTTGCGCAGCTCCACGTCGGCGCGGAACTCGGTGCTGCCGCCGAGCTTGATGTCGGTGCCGCGGCCGGCCATGTTGGTGGCGACGGTGACGGCGTGCTTGCGGCCCGCCTCCGCGATGATCGCCGCCTCGCGCGCGTGGTTCTTGGCGTTGAGGACCTCGTGCTTGACGCCCCTGCGCTTGAGCTCCTTGGACAGGCGCTCGGACTTCTCCACGCTCGTGGTGCCGACCAGGACCGGCTGGCCCTTGTCGTAGCGCTCGGCGATGTCGTCGACGACCGCCATGAACTTGGCGTCCTCGGTCTTGTAGACCACGTCGGCCTGGTCCTTGCGGATCATCGGCTTGTTGGTCGGGATCGGGACGACGCCGAGCTTGTAGGTCTGGTGGAACTCGTTGGCCTCGGTGGCCGCGGTTCCGGTCATGCCGGAGAGCGTCTTGTAGAGGCGGAAGTAGTTCTGCAGCGTGATCGTGGCGAGAGTCTGGTTCTCGTCCTTGATCTTGACGCCTTCCTTCGCCTCGATGGCCTGGTGCATGCCCTCGTTGTAGCGGCGCCCGTGCAGGACGCGGCCGGTGAACTCGTCGACGATCAGGACCTCGCCGTCGACGACGATGTAGTCCTTGTCCTTCTTGTAGAGCTCCTTGGCCTTCAGCGCGTTGTTGAGGAAGCCGACCAGGTGGGTGTGCTCGGGCTTGTAGAGGTTGTCGATGCCGAGCCAGTCCTCGACCTTCTCCACACCCGACTCGAAGATGCCGACCGTGCGCTTCTTCTCGTCGACGGCGTAGTCGCCGGTGCTCTCCTCGCCGTCCTTGCCCTCGGTGCCCTTGCGGAGCCGGGGGACGATCTTGGCGAACTCGCCGTACCACTTGCCGGACTGCTCACCGGGACCGGAGATGATCAGAGGGGTCCTGGCCTCGTCGATGAGGATCGAGTCGACCTCGTCGACGATGGCGAAGTTGTGGCCCCGCTGGACGCACTCCTCCAGCGACCAGGCCATGTTGTCGCGCAGGTAGTCGAAGCCGAACTCGTTGTTCGTGCCGTAGGTGATGTCCGCGTCGTACTGCTTGCGGCGCTCGTCCGGAGCCATGTTGGCCAGGATCACGCCGACCTCGAGGCCGAGGAAGCGGTGGACGCGGCCCATCTCCTCCGCGTCGCGCTTGGCCAGGTAGTCGTTCGTCGTGATGACGTGGACGCCCTTGCCGGAGACGGCGTTGAGGTAGGCGGGGAGCGTACAGGTCAGGGTCTTGCCCTCACCGGTGCGCATCTCGGAGATGTTGCCCATGTGCAGGTTGGCCCCGCCCATGATCTGCACGTCGAAGTGGCGCATGCCCAGCACGCGCCGGGAGGCCTCGCGGACGGTGGCGAAGGCTTCGGGAAGCAGATCGTCGAGGGACTCGCCGTCGGCGTGGCGCTGCTTGTACTCCGCTGTGAGCGCGCGCAGTTCGGCGTCGGTCAGGCTCGTGAAGTCGTCCTCGATGGAGTTGACCTGGTCGGCGATCCGCTTGAGCTTACGCAGAAGCTTGCCTTCGCCTGCGCGAAGAATCTTGTCGAGAAAGGCTGGCACTTTAGGTAAAGCTCCTCGCAGGTCTTCCGCGGCCTTCAGGGGCCCGGATGAGGACGAGACATGGTTCTCCGCTGCCATCGTAGGCGGTTCCACCACCAGACACAGCCACCATGAACGACGCTCTCGCCGCCTCTACGGTTCCCTGTGCCCGTTTTGAGGAGTAAGAACACCAATGATGGGGTATGCGGCACCTATCACCTCCGGCGCCGGAGATAGAGCCCGCGAGCGCCTCACCGTCCATGAGGAGACACGACCAATGGCGGAGACACCCGAGGTCAGCCACGGCGGCCGGGCCTCGTCCTGGCTGGCCGTCACCGTGAGCGTACTCGGCTTCGCCATCGGCGGGATCGCGCTGACGGCCGGCCCCAACTGGTTCGTGTTCTGGATGGGCGCGGCGGTCTGCGTGCTGGGCGGAATCCTCCTGCTGGCCTTCGGCGCCTTCGAGGACGTCATCCTCGACTCCCCGCGCGCCCCCTTCGGCCGCAGGGAAGGCGTCCTCGACTAGCCCCGCCGTCCGCGCACCACGTCCCCCTCCTCCCTTGACACCGGCATAACATTTTCGTCGGTGTGAGTCGCTACGCTCGGCCCATGCCGACCCGCCGCGCGACGACGCGCCGCCTCCCCCTGGAGCAGCCGTGACCCTCACGCTCCCGGCCGACGAGGCCCGCCGGATCATCCTGCGCGCCCAGGGCTTCCTGTGCGCCGAGGGCCGCCGAGGCGGCCCGTCCGCGGCCCTGCGCCGCCTGGGCGCCGTGCAGCTCGACACGATCTCCGTGCTGGCCCGCTCCCACGAGCTCGTCGCCTACGCGCGCCTGGGCGCCGTCGGCAGACGGCAGGTGGAGCGGGCCTACTGGGACGAGCCCGCCCGCGCCTTCGAGTACTGGTGCCACGCCGCCTGCGTCCTGCCCATCGAGGACTGGCCGCTCTACGCCTTCCGGCGCCGCGCGTTCCGCGAGCGGAGGTACCGCTGGCACGAGGTCCCCCCGACCGTGGACAAGGTCCTGGAGCAGGTCCGCCTGAACGGCCCCGTCACGACCGCCGACATCGGCGGCGCCAAGAACGGCGGGCCCTGGTGGGACTGGTCCGACTCCAAGATCGCGATCGAGTGGCTGCTGGACACCGGCCAGGTCGTCTGCACCCGGCGCGTCGGCTGGCGCCGCGTCTACGAGCTGGCCGAGCGCGCCGTCCCCGGTCATCTCCTGGGGGAGGACCTGTCCGACGCCGAGTGCGTCACCCGCCTCGCCCGCCTGGCCGGCCGCGCCCTCGGCGTCGCCACCCGCGCGGACCTGGTCGACTTCCTCCGGCTCAACGCCTCGCACGCCGCGCTGCTGGACGCGGCCCTGCTCGACGGCGGCACCGGTCTCGTCCCGGTCCGCGTGCCCGGCTGGCCCGAGCGCTCCGCGAGCGCCTGGGCCGATCCCGCCGCCCTGGAGGGCAGTCCCCGCGGCCGCCACCGCACGACCCTGCTCTCGCCGTTCGACTCCCTCGTCTGGGACCGCGCCCGCACCGCCCGCGTCTTCGGCTTCAACCACCGCCTGGAGGCCTACGTCCCCAAGGACAAGCGGGTCCACGGCTACTTCGCGATGCCCGTCCTGGCCGGCGGCCGCCTGATCGGCCGCGTCGACCCGGCGCGCGAGGGCTCCACCCTCGTCGCCCGCCAGATCGGCCTGGAGCCCGGGGTCGACCCGCGCAAGGCCGCCGGGCCGCTGGCCGAGGCCCTCCGCGAGGCCGCGAGCTGGGTCGGCTGCGACGCCGTCCGCATCGACCGCGCGGAGCCCGTCCTGCGGGAGGCGCTCCTGGCGGAGATCCCGTGAGCGGGGGGCGGGGAGCGGGCCGCCCACGGGATCGGCCGCCGGTCAGGTGATCTCCAGCATCCGCTCGCGGACCGCGTAGACCACCGCCTCCATCCGGGAGTGCAGCTGGAGCTTGTCCAGGATGTTGCGGACGTGGTTCTTCACGGTGTTCTCGGAGATGAACAGCTGCTTGGCGATCTCGCGGTTGTTCATCCCCTTGGCCACCAGGCGGAGCACCTCCATCTCCCGGTCGGTCAGCCGGGGGACGGGCAGCTGCGGAGGCCGCTCGGCCTCCTTCCGGCTCATGGTCGCGAACTCGCTGATGAGCTTGGCGGCCATGGCCGGATTGATCAGCGACTGCCCTTCGTGGACGCCGCGCACGACCTCGGGGACCTCGTCGAGCTGCACGTTCTTCAGCAGGTACCCGGTGGCCCCCGCCTTGATCGCCTCGAAGAGGTCCTCCTCCTCGTCGCTCACCGTCAACATGATGATCCGGACGCTGGGCGCCGAGGCCTTGATCTCCCTCGTGGCCTCGATGCCGCTGCGCCGGGGCATCCGGACGTCCATGAGCACGACGTCCGGTGTCAGGCGGTCGGCGAGCTCGACCGCTTCCTGACCGTCGCTCGCCTCGCCGACCACCTCGATGTCCGCCTCCGCGGCCAGCGCCATCTCCAGGCTGCGGCGGATCAGCGCGTGATCGTCAACGATCAGCACACGGATCGGGTCGCCGCCGGCAGGGCGGGCCGCCTCGTCGGGTTCCGTCACGCCTCCTCCTCGGGGGGCCAGAGCCGTTGGACCGCCATGATTACACGGCTTTCAGGGTCCTCGGGATGGTCGGAGAGGTCTCAGAGCACCGCGATCAGGGCTCGACGAGCCGCAACACGCCGTAGTCGTAGCCTTGCCGCAGGTAAACGACGCTGGGATGTCCGCTCTCCTTGTCTCGGAAGAGGTAGAAGTCGTGCCCGACGAGTTCCATCTCCAGGAGCGCCTGGTCGATGGTCATCGGCTCTGCTTCGTGGAACTTCTCGCGGACCACCAGAGGTCCGTCGCCCTCCATCTCGATCGGGACGATCGTCTTGTCCTCGGGGAGGTCGAAGTCGACCTCCAGGTCCTGCTCCGCCGGCTTGGCCTGGGCCGGGACCGTCTCGGACTCGAGGGAGCGGGCGAGTGCGGAGGCGGTCAGCTCGGCGACCGACGGCGGGACGTGGTTTCCGTGGTGGACCTTGCGCCGGTCGGCGATGCGCCGGAGCCTTCCTTCGAGCTTGCCGAGGGCCAGGTCCAGGGCGACGAAGCGGTCGTCCGCCGAGGCCTCCGCCCGTACCGCGGGGCCGCGGGAGTGGATCGTGAGCTCGACCCGCTCGCGCTGCTCTGGGATGCGCGGGTTGCGCTCCTTGGACACCTCCACGTCAACGCGGATGAGCTTGTGGTCCAGACGCTCGATCCTGGCCAGCTTGGTCGTCACATGGTCGCGGAATCGGTCACTCACTCCGGTGTGCCGACCCTTGACGATGATGTCCATGCACAGCCCCCCTTCGGCTCTCGACGGTGGAACAGCGACACCCGCTCGGCCGACCTGGTCTTCGTCCCCACATCCGCCTGCTGAGGGTTTCGCAGCTCTCTGCCACTACTGCCCTTCTCTTCTGGCGAGGAACATCTGGCTCCTCGGGAAGGCAGGACTTACCTCTAAGCCGCACCGTGATCGATCGACAAAGAGTCGTCTTACGTGGACCGTTTCGCCTGCGGCTGGCATCGGCTAACCCGGCCGGCCCCCTTGCGGGAGTCGGCCCGGCGCAACCACGGACCCGAGCGGGTGCCATGCTCCGACGCTATCCGTATCCCGGCCGAATGTCAGCCTGGCGATCGGCCAGAGGATCACTTTGTGTGATTTTCTTAGGATTCCTCCTCCTGCCGGGATGACCGCTTTCCGCGCGGGCCGCCCTTTATGTGAAGGGTTCTCGCGTCCGCAGAGCCGATCCGCGTCCCTGATTGGGACGGGGAGGCGCAGGTCCGAAGCGAGACCGATATCCGGGCGATTCTTTACTCTCCGTCACCGTTTCCGGTCCGGCCCCTGCGGCGTGTCGCGGCGAGCGTCACGGCGAGCGGAGCCTGCACCCCCGCCGCCCGGAGGGCCCGGGCCGCCTCGGCGAGCGTGGCCCCGGTGGTGACGACGTCGTCGACGAGCACGACCACCCCTGCGCCGTCCCAGGAGCCCGCCAGGACGTCGCCCCACCGGGGGGAGACCCGATATGCCAGAGCCAGGTTCTCGGCCCTCTGGAGCGAGCTCAGGCCCGCCTGGTCGGCCGGTCGGCGCCGGTGGGCCAGCATCCCGGCCACGATCACGGGCCAGCCGGCGGTCCGGAGGTAGCCGGCCGCCAGCTCCGCCAGCCGGGTCACCGGGTCGTGCCCGCGCCGCCGCAGGGCGGGACGGGCGCTGGGAACGGGGACGAGGACCACGGGGTGGGCGCCCACCGCGGTGCCCGCCGTCAGGGCCAGCGCCCCGGCCAGCGGGCGGGCGAGAGCCGTACGGCCCCGCTCCTTGTAGGAGATGATCGCCCGGCGTGCGGCGCCGGCGTAGTCGGAGGCGGACCAGCATTCGGGAAGCCCCGGCGGGGCCGGGACCGGCATCCGGCACGCGGGCTCGCCGCGGAGCTCCGCGGAGCAGGCCGGGCAGACGAGCGCGCCGGGTGCGTCGCATCCGGCGCAGCGTGGCGGCAGGACCAGGTCGAGCAGAGCGGTCGTCACGGCTCCACGGTGCCAGGTCCCACCGACAGACCGGCCGCAGGTCCGGCGGCCTGCTCAGCCCAGGGGGAACGCCGGGTGGGACGGGCCGTCCTCGACGAAGCCGGTGGAGCCGTTCTCGTCCTTGACCAGGGGCTGCCACTTGGCCGAGTCCCAGTAGAGGATCTGCCGCTTCTTCCCGTCCGCGGCCCCGGCCAGCAGGGCGCGGTCCAGGGCGGTGATGCTCTCGATGCCGGCGTAGGGGACCAGGGGCTTGGACTCACCGGTCAGCGAGGCCTCCAGCAGCTCGGACTTGCCGGTGAGCACGTAGAGGGTCTTCCCGTCCTTCCAGGCGATGTCCTTGATCTTCTGCTTGTCGTCGACGCGGTCCACCGGCCACAGGTTGTCGATGCGGCTGCCCGCCCCCTCGCCGACGACGGTGCCGATCATGACCTCCTCGTCGCCCTGCCCGTCCCTGACCGCCACCGCGACGTGCACGCCGTCACGGGCGACCTTCAGCGCGGTCACCTCGACCTCGTCCAGGTCGTGCGCGGAGACGCGATACTGCTTCACCTCCTGCTTGGCGTCGTCGTAGTAGTGCCGCAGCACCACCGAGGTCCCGGGCTCCGGGTGGGTCACGGTCCACAGCGAGTGGTAGCGGTCCCAGGAGGGCGGGGCGAGGTCGGTGCCGGTCACCCACTCCTTCCACTGCCCGTCCGGGACGAGCGGCACGACCGAGATGCTCCTGCGGTCCTCGGAGAGCGCCGCCACCTGCTTCAGGACGTGCCCGCTGACCGCCGGGCGGATGCGCGGGCTCTTCTCCGCGCCCGCCTCACCCGCCACCGGTTCGCCGACGTTCTCCTTGCCGAGCTGGTGCAGGGTGCCGTCCTGCAGGTAGATCGGGCGCACGTCCGCCGGGGTCGTCCACGGGTCGAACCCCAGCTGCTTCTGGGCGTCGATCATCAGCGGCGAGCCGGGGTAGTAGGACTCGCCGTTCACCCGCACCTCGAAGCTCGAACCGCTGACGATCTCCGAGAGCGTCCAGGAGAGCTGGGCGGACATCGCCGCGACGTTGTCGGAGCTCACCCTCTTGGTCAGGTTGACGACGACGCGGTCGTTCTCGGTGGTGACGTCGATGAGCCGGGTGTCCTGCGCGAAGGCGGTCTGGACGGCGCCCTGCAGCGCCCCGCTCGCCCCCGCGAGCAGCCGCTCCACCGTGGCCTTGGCCCGGGTGGAGGCGGGGTTCACCGGTATCTGGACCTGGTCGATCACCAGGCCCTTGCGCTTGGAGTCCAGGAAGTAGAGGTCCACCCCGCGGTAGGCGCGCTCGGCGTCCGCCTTCGACAGCAGCAGCCCGTCGGGGCCCGCGTCGATCCGCCAGCGCTTCCCGCCGTCCCTGACGAGGGTGAAGGGCTCCCTCAGGTCACCGCTGCTCGGGCGGTACAGGCCGTCCCGGCCGATGGTCGCCGTGACGGTGCCCTTGAGCGTGACCCGGACCTCGGTCGTGTCGTCCGCCACGGGCTCGTCGGCCTCGATCCCGTCCTGCTCGTAGATCGTCACCTCGCCCGACGGCCTCCACCTCCCCGCGAAGCCGCCGGTGAGGTACTGGCGTGCCACCGCGTGCCCGGGATCGCCGGTGCTCGCCATCGCGGCGAGGAACCCCCTGACGAGCTGCTCGGGGTCCCACTCGTCGTTCGGCGGCATGGCGATGCCCCGCGCGTACGGGGAGTCCAGCGGGTTGCCGCGTCCCGCGTCCTCCACCGCCCCGGCCCTGACGCCGGTGGGGATGACGGCGCAGGCCCCGGTCGCGCAGACCAGCATGAGGGCCGCGAGGGCCGCGGCCGCGGCCCGCAGGCCCCGGCCCCTCCGGGGTCCCCCGGCCCCGGACTCCCTGGCCGGCCCGGACTCCCTAGTCGGCATCGCGTCCCCCGTCGGCCGTCGCCGGCGTCAGCATCGGCGTCATCTGTCCCCGCCATGTCCGCCGCATCTCCACCTCCGGCGGCACCAGCGGCAGCGGCGACCCCCTCAGCTCCGTCCCGGCCGCCCGGGGCAGCGAGAGCCGGAACTGCGAGCCCTCCCCCGGTGATCCCCACGCCTGGAGCCAGCCGCCGTGCAGCATGGCGTCCTCGCGGGAGATGGCCAGGCCGAGCCCGGTGCCGCCGATGGTCCGCGCGCGGGACGGGTCGGCCCGCCAGAAGCGGTCGAAGACCATGTTCTCCTCGCCCGGCTTCAGGCCCACCCCGTGGTCCCGTACGGCCACCGCCACCGCGTCCCGGTCGGCGCCGACCGAGACGACGATGTCCCGGCCCTCGCCGTGCTCGATCGCGTTGAACAGCAGGTTGCGCAGGATGCGCTCGACGCGGCGGCTGTCCATCTCGGCCATGCAGGGCTCACCCGGCAGGCGCAGGTCGAAGCGGGTGGAGTGGCGCTCGGCGAGGGCCTCCGAGTCGGCGACCGCGCGCAGCACCACGTCCCTGACGTCGACCGAGTCGACGTCGAGCGTGGCCGCGCCCGCGTCGTAGCGGCTGATCTCCAGCAGGTCGGCGAGCATCGACTCGAACCGCTCCAGCTGGTTCTGCATCAGCTCGGCCGAGCGCGCCGCCATCGGGTCGAAGTCCTCGCGGGCGTCGTAGAGCAGGTCCGCGGCCATCCGCACGGTGGTCAGCGGGGTGCGCAGCTCGTGCGAGACGTCGGAGACGAACTGCCGCTGCACCTGGGAGAGCTCCTCCAGCTGGTGGATCTTCAGCGCCAGGTTCGCCGCCATCTCGTTGAAGGAGATGGCCAGGCGGGCGAGGTCGTCCTCGCCGCGCACCCTGAGCCGCTCGTCCAGCCGCCCGGCGGCCAGCCGCTCCGCGGCCTGGCGCGTGAGCCGTACCGGGGTGACCACCTGGCGGGTGACCAGCGAGGCGATCGCGGCGAGCAGGAGCACCAGCCCGACGCCGACCACGACGAGCATCTGCCGGACGGAGGTGAGGGTCTTCTCCTCCTTGTCCAGCGGGACCAGATGGTAGATCTCGTATCCGTCGTCGACCAGGGGGGTGCCCGTGGTGTCCAGGCGCGTGCCGATCACCAGGCCGGGGACCGGCCGGCCCTCGCGGCCCTCGTAGTACAGGTCGCTGAACCAGGGGCTGTTCTCGCCGGCGTCCTTCTTGAGCACCTCCTCGCGCATCTTCTCCGTCACGCTGCGCTCGTCGATGTTCATCGTGCCGAAGAAGGCTCCCGGCAGCCTCCTGTTGCGGATCACCACCGAGTAGCGGCCGGCCGACCCCGCCCGGTTCGCCAGCGCCTCGGTCGCCTCGCCCAGCGGGCTCTCCCCGCTGTGCTGGAGCGTCTTGCCGGTGTCCCCCGACTGCTTGGACGCCTCGCTCTCCGGCTGGGCGAGGAAGCCGAGGACCGTCCTGCGGTCGGCCTGCGCCTCGCTCGTCGCGGCCCGCACGCGGTCGTTCAGCACGGACGCGCTGATCTGCTGCTCCAGGAAGACCCCGAGCACGGCGACCACCGCGATGGAGATGACCAGCGTGCTGGTGACCACGCGGAGCTGCAGGGACCGCCAGAAGACCCGGCGCAGGCGGCCGGCCGCGCGCCGGGTGCGCCGCCGTACGCCCCGCGCCAGCTGGCGCGGGGTACGGCGGCGCTTCTTCACGGGAGGCATGTCGGGATCCGGGGGGAGGGCGGCCGGGCTCGGCTCAGGCCGGGCCGGCCTTGTAGCCCACGCCGCGGACCGTCACCACGATCTCCGGGTGCTCCGGATCCTTCTCGATCTTGGCGCGGAGCCGCTGGACGTGCACGTTGACCAGCCGGGTGTCGGCCGCGTGCCGGTAGCCCCAGACCTGCTCCAGCAGGACCTCCCGGGTGAAGACCTGGCGGGGCTTGCGGGCGAGCGCGACCAGCAGGTCGAACTCGAGCGGCGTGAGGTTGATGGTCTCCTCGGCCCGCTTGACGGAGTGGCCGGCGACGTCGATGGTGATGTCGCCGATCTGCAGGATCTCCGGGGTCGGCTCGTCGGTGCGGCGCAGCCGCGCGCGGACCCTGGCCACGAGCTCCTTGGGCTTGAACGGCTTGACGATGTAGTCGTCGGCCCCGGACTCCAGCCCGAGCACCACGTCGATGGTGTCGCTCTTGGCCGTCAGCATGACGATGGGAACGCCGGACTCGGCGCGGATCCTGCGGCAGACGTCGATGCCGTCGGCGCCGGGCAGCATCAGGTCCAGCAGGACCAGGTCCGGCCGAGTGTCGCGGAACGCGTCGAGCGCCTTGTCCCCGTCGGAGACGAAGGAAGGTTCGAAACCCTCTCCGCGCAGCACGATGCCGAGCATCTCGGCGAGAGCGGCGTCGTCGTCGACGACCAGCACGCGTCCTTTCATGGCCCCTCATTCGTTTTACGCAGCTAGGGAGTTTCTACGGCAAACCGTATGATTACTGAAGGTTACCCTTGCCCGACCACCGGATGGCACAGTCAGATGGTCGGCATCCGGATGCCGAATTTTAGGCCCGCGCGGTGCGGAGTGTGCGGCGGCGCCCCCGGATGGCCGCTTCCGGCCTCGGCACCCCGATGCCGGATGGGAGCGGTCACCCCCCAGTCTGCGGTAAACGGCGCTGCTCGGCCATCCCCATGGCCTCTCTCGCCGTCCCCGGCCGTGCAATCGCGGCGAACAATCCCCCCGAACAGCCCAATCAGCGGCCCCTCGTGCCAGGATTGGGATATGTCAGACGGTCACGGCTTCAACCCCGACACGCCACCGGGCTGGGCGTCCAACCAGCCCCCGCCCTACGGCGGCCAGGGGCCGGAGCCGTGGGCCACTCCCGGCTCCGGCGGCACTCCCCCCAAGAGCCCGGGGAACCCGTACGGCGGAGCACCCGGCCCGTACGACCGGCAACCCGGCGGAGCAGGGCCCCACGGCCAGCAGCCCTACGGCGGGGCACCCGGCTCCTACGGCCAGCAGCCCTACGGCGGGGCACCGGGTCCCTACGGGTACGGCGCCCCGGCCTACGGGGCCCCGCCCGCGCTCAAGCCCGGCATCATCCCGCTGCGCCCGCTCGCCCTGGGCGACATCTACAACGGCGCGGTCCAGTTCATCCGGAGCAACCCCAGGGCCACCCTGGGCCTGTCCGCGGCGGTGACCGCCGTCTCCGCGATCATCGGGCTGCTCGTGCAGCTCCCGACCCTGGGCATGCTGGCCGACGCCGCCGCGGACCCGACCGCGTTCACCCGGGACCCCTCGCAGCTCTTCGGCGCCTTCACCACCTTCTTCCTGGGCACCCTCGTCGGCGCCGTCCTCCAGATGATCGCGATCATCGTGCTGAGCGGCATGCTCACCAGCGTGCTGGGCCGCTCCGTGTTCGGCGAGCCGGTCTCCGTGGGACAGGCCTGGCGGCTGACCGCCGGCCGGATCCTGCCGCTGCTGGGACTGGCGCTGCTCCAGGTCCTCATGGTCTTCGGGCTCATGATCGCGCTCGTCGCGGTGGCCACCGTGCTGATCAGTGTGATCATCGCGGCGGAGGCGCCGGTCGCGCTCGCCGTCGTGGTGGGCCTCGTCCTCGGCCTCGGCAGCATCGCCGGCGCGATCTTCCTCTACACCAAGCTCAGCCTCGCCGGACCGGTGATCGTGCTGGAGCGCGCCGGGGCGTTCACCGCCATCGGCCGGTCGTTCCGCCTGGTCAAGGGCGACTTCTGGCGGGTCTTCGGCATCCTGCTCCTCACCGCGATCATCGCGGGCCTGGTCGGCGGAGCCGTGAGCGTGCCGTTCTCCCTCACCAGCGGGCTGATCTCCCCCACCGACCAGGATTTCGAGACGGCGCTGACGGTCTCCCTGATCCTGAGCTCGCTGGGCGCCATCGTCTCCGGGACGATCACCAACCCCTTCTCCGCCGCCGTCACCGCGCTCCTCTACACCGACCGGCGGATGCGCGCCGAGGCGTTCGACCTGGTCCTCCAGACCGCCGCCACGGACCGCCAGCGCGGCGTGCACGGTCCGGCCGCCGAGGACCTGTGGCACCCGTCCCACGCCGCGGGCGCCCAGCCCTACGGCTACGGCTACGGCTACGGCCAGCCGCCCCAGGGACCGCAGGGCCCCCACGGCTACGGCCACCCGCCCCAGGATCCGGGAGCCTGGCCCCGGTGATCTCCGACGTCCCGGTCGACATCACGCGGGAGGACGCCCGGGAGGCGGCCGTCCGCGAGCTGGCCACGTCGATCTACCCCAAGGAATCCTGGTGGGACCGGTTCCTGGAGGGGGTGAGGGACTGGCTGTCCGACCTGATCGACTCCGCCTCCGGCGTGCCCGGCGGCTGGTTCTCGATCATCCTGCTGGTCCTCGTCATCCTCGGCGTCGCCCTGCCCGTCCTGTCGATGGCCCGCAGGGCCAGCCGCGCCCGGACGGGTGGCGGCGCCGGCGAACTGCTCGGCGGGCGCGCCCGCACCGCGGCCGAGCACCGCGCCGTCGCCGAGGCCCACGCGGCCGCGGGCCGGTGGTCCGAGGCGATCAGGGAGCGGCTGCGGGCCATCGCCCGCACCCTGGAGGACCGGGCCCTCCTCGAACGGCTGCCCGGCCGTACCGCGGACGAGCTGGCCGCCGAGGCCGGCCGGATGCTCCCCGGCGCCGCCGCCGCGCTGGCCGAGGGCGCCCGCCTCTTCGACGACGTCACCTACGGCGACCTGCCCGGCACCGCCGAGGGCTACCGGCGCATGGCCGACCTCGACGACCTCGTCCTCCAGGCCAGGCCGGCGCTGTCGGGAGCCCCGGGATGACCCCGGACGCGCCCGCCTCCGCGCCCGTGCCGGAGGCCGCTCCCGTGAGCGCGCCCGGCGCCCCCCTCCCGGGCGTCCCGTCCCCCGGCGCCCCGTCCCCGAGCGCGCCGGCCTCACCGCGCGCGCAGGACCTCTGGCGGCGCTGGCGGGGGGTGCTCGGCGTCCTGGCGTTCATGGTCGTGCTCGCCGCGCTGACCGCGCTGGTCACCCAGCCGCGGCCCGGCGGCTACCTCGACCCCGAGGCGACGACCCCGGGGGGCGCGCACGCCCTCGCCCGGCTCCTGCGCGACCAGGGCGTGGAGGTACGGCCCGCGCGCACCGTCGACGAGGCCCGCGAGCTGGCCGCCCCCGACTCGCTGCTGCTGGTGACGAGGACCGAGTTCCTCGCCGCCGGGTGGCTGATGGACGACCTCGCCACGGTGCCCGGCGACCGCCTGCTCGTCGAGCCCGTGACCCAGGCGCTGCAGTCGCTCGCCCCCGGCCTCGGCGCGGGCGCGCTGACCGACGTGGAGCCGCGCGCTCCGGGCTGCGCGCTGCCCGCCGCGGTGAAGGCGGGCACCGCGGTGACCGGCGGCGTCTCCTACAACGCCCCCTCCGGCGCGACGAGCTGCTACGGCGGCGGCGTGATCCGCTACACCGACGGCGGCAGGACCGTCACCGTCCTCGGCTCCGGCGAGTTCATGAGCAACCGGCGGCTGGCCGAGGAGGGCGACGCCGCCCTCGCGATGAACCTGGCGGGCACCCGTCCGGTCGTGGTCTGGCTGGCGCCCACGTTCCCGCAGGCGGGTCCGGCCGACGGCGAGACCTCCCTGGCGGACCTGATCCCGCCGGGGGTCACGTGGGCCGCCGTGCAGCTGCTCGCGGCCGTCGTGCTGGTCGCCCTCTGGCGGGTCCGCAGGCTCGGACCGGTGGTCGCCGAACGGCTCCCGGTCGTGGTGCGCGCGGCGGAGACCGCCGAGGGGCGGGGACGCCTCTACCGGTCCCGCGGAGCCCGCGACCGGGCTGCGGCGGCCCTGCGGGCCGCGGCGCTGGACCGGATCGTCCCGCGTCTCGGGCTGGCCGGCGACGTCACCCCGGCGGGGGTCGTGGCCGCCGTCGCCATGCGGACCGGGCAGGATGCACAGCAGGCGGGAGCCGTGCTGTACGGCGCGGCGCCCGGAGACGACGCGGGGCTCGTGGCCCTGGCCCGGCACCTCGACGCCCTGGAAAGACAGGTACGAGACTCGTGAGCGAGCGGAGCGAGCGAGCCATGGACACAGCAGCGTCGCGAACGCGACCGACGGAGGAGGCCGCGTGAGCGAGCGGAGCGAGCGAGCCATGGACACAGCAGCGTCGCGAACGCGACCGACGGAGGAGGCCGCGTGAGCGAGCGGAGCGAGCGAGCCATGGACACAGCAGCGTCGCGAACGCGACCGACGGAGGAGGCCGCGTGAGCGAGCACATCAGCACGGGGGAGAAGAACGCGTGACCATGCCCGGGGCGGGGCCCGATCCGAGCCCCCAGCAGACCATCGCCTACCCGAACCGGATCCCCGGCGCGGACCGGGGCCCGGCCGGCGGCCCGGGCGGTGACGCGGCCCGCGCCTCGCTCGGCGCGCTGCGCGCCGAGGTCGCCAAGGCCGTCGTCGGCCAGGACGCCGTGGTCACCGGCCTGGTGATCGCCCTGCTCTGCCGGGGCCACGTGCTGCTCGAAGGCGTGCCCGGCGTCGCCAAGACCCTGCTGGTCCGGACCATGGCCACGGCGCTGTCCATGGACTTCAAGCGCGTGCAGTTCACCCCGGACCTGATGCCGGGAGACGTGACGGGTTCGCTGGTCTACGACGCGAAGACCTCGGAGTTCGAGTTCCACGAGGGTCCGGTCTTCACCAACCTGCTGCTCGCCGACGAGATCAACCGCACACCGCCCAAGACCCAGGCCGCCCTGCTGGAGGCCATGGAGGAGCGGCAGGTCAGCGTCGAGGGAACACCCCGCAGACTGCCCGACCCGTTCATCGTCGCGGCCACCCAGAACCCGGTCGAGTACGAGGGCACCTACCAGCTCCCCGAGGCCCAGCTCGACCGGTTCCTGCTCAAGCTCACCGTGCCGCTCCCCTCGCGCGAGCAGGAGATCGCGGTGCTGGAGCGGCACGCGCACGGCTTCGACCCCAGGGACCTGTCCCAGATCAAGGCGGTGACCTCGGCAGAGGACCTGGCCGTGGGGCGCGCGGCGGTCGCCCAGGTGCACGTGGGCCCCGAGGTCCTCGGCTACGCCGTGGACATCGCCCGCGCCACCCGGCAGTCGCCGTCCCTGCGCATGGGCGTCTCCCCGCGCGGCGCGACCGCGCTGCTGGGCGCCTCCCGGGCCTGGGCCTGGCTGTCGGGCCGCGGCTACGTCACCCCGGACGACATCAAGGCGCTGGCCCTGCCCGCGCTCCGGCACCGGATCCAGCTCCGGCCCGAGGCCGAGCTGGAAGGCGCGACCCCCGACGGCGTCCTCGACGGCATCCTCGCCGCCGTCCCCGTGCCGCGCTGATGGCGCTCACCGGACGCACCGGGCTGCTCGCCGCCGTGAGCGCGCTCGCGGTGCTGTTCGCCCCGCAGCCGGGCGCCGCCGTCCTCGGGCTGCTCCTGCTCCTGGCGGCGCTGGTCACGGTGGACCTGCTGCTCGCCGGGTCCGTCCGCCCGCTCCGGCTGGAGCGCGCGGGGGAGCGCAGGGTACGGCTCGGCGACTCCGTCGAGATGGTCCTGACCGTGGAGAACCCGGGGCGGCGGCGGGTCCGCGGCCGGGTCAGGGACGCCTGGCCGCCCAGCGCCCGCGCGCGGCCGGCGGAGCAGCCGCTGGACGTCCCCGCCGGGGAGCGCCGCCGGATCGTCACCACGCTGGCCCCGCTCCGGCGGGGCGACCGGGAGTCCGCCGGGGTCACCGTCCGCTCGGTCGGGCCGCTGGGCCTGGCCGCGCGGCAGGGCTCGCACGCCGTGCCGTGGACGGTCCGGGTGCTGCCGCCCTTCCTCAGCCGGACCCACCTGCCGGCCAAGCTCTCCCGGCTGCGGGAGCTGGAGGGGCGCAACCCCGTGCTGATCCGCGGCCAGGGCACCGAGTTCGACTCCCTCCGGGAGTACGTGGCCGGCGACGACGTGCGCTCCATCGACTGGCGGGCGACCGCCCGGCGCAGCGACGTCGTGGTGCGGACCTGGCGGCCCGAGCGGGACCGGCGCGTGCTGATCGTGCTCGACACCAGCCGTACCTCGGCCGGGCGCGTCGGGCTGGACCCGGCCTCCGGCGACCCGTCCGGCTGGCCCCGCCTCGACTGGTCGATGGACGCCGCGCTGCTGCTCGCCGCGCTCGCGGCCCGCGCCGGGGACCGGGTGGACTTCCTCGCCCACGACCGCGCGGTCCGCGCCTGGGTGCCCGGCGCCTCCCGCACCGAGCTGCTGTCCGTCCTGGTCAACGCCATGGCGCCGATGGAGGCGGAGCTGGTCGAGGCCGACTCCGAGGGCATGGTCACCGCGATCATGTCCAGGGCCGCCCACCGCTGCCTGGTGGTGCTGCTCACCGACCTGAACCCGGCCTCCCTGGAGGAGGGCCTGCTCCCGGTACTCCCCCAGCTCGCCTCCCGCCACCTGGTCCTGCTCGCCGCGGTCTCCGACCCGCGGGTCGCCGCCATGGCCGAGGGCAGGGACACGCTGGAGCAGGTCTACGACGCGGCCGCGGCCGAGCACCTGCGCGGCGAGCGGCGGCGGATGACCTCGCGGCTGCGCCGCCACGGCGTCGAGGTCGTCGACGCGCTCCCCGACCAGCTCGCGCCCGCCCTCGCCGACGCCTACCTGGCCCTGAAGGCCGCCGGACGGCTCTGAACGGATGTCCGGTTCAGGCCGCCGAAGAGTGGCCGCCGGTGGATGTCTCGTCCGGCTGGGGACGGTGATGCGGCGTGAAGACGAAAGTCGAGTCGCCGTCGTCCAGTCGGATGCTCAGGGAGGCGTCCGGGGCTCCGGCGAGGCGGGTCAGCAGGGCGAGAGTGGGTACGGAGTCGCCGCCTTCGATGGTGGAGATCTGCGGTTGGGTCATGCCTGCGCGGCGGGCCGGCTCGGTCTGGGGGAGGACCTCCACGGGCACCCGAGGCCGGCCTGTACCGATTCAGGCCGTCAGCCAGCCGGGACGACGTCGAGGGCGCGCTCGACGTCCCGGACCGCCCGCCTGAAGTACACCGCGCAGCAAGGAAGGCCGCCTGCGTCGCGGGCGGTTCTCCGGCCGGTGTACGGCTCATCCCACGAATCTAGGATCCCTAGGCAAAAACTTGCTATATTAGTTATAGTCGAATATATCTAGGGTGAGGATGGTGCGGGTATGGCGCGGGCAGGGTTGACCGCGGACCGGGTGACGCTCGCCGGCGCCGAGCTGGCCGACGAGGTCGGGCTTGAGCACGTGACCATGTCGGCGGTGGCGCGGCGGCTCGGGGTGAAGGACGCCAGCCTCTACGCGCACGTCCGCAACCTGGAGGACCTGCGCGGGCGGATCGCGCTGCTGGCGGCGGACGAGAAGACCGTCCGCATCGCGGAGGCCACCGCCGGGCGGGCCGGGAAGGACGCGCTGGCGGCGTACGCGAACGCCTGGCGGGAGTACGCCCACGACCACCCGGGCCGGTACACGGCGACGCAGATCCCGATGAAGATCGACCCGGAGCTCCTCGCCAGGGCGCCCGGGCCGCGGCGCGCGGTCGAGCTGACCTACAGCATGCTGCGCGCGTACGCCCTGGACGAGCCCGACCTGACCGACGCGGTCCGGCTGGTGCGCAGCGCCCTCCACGGCTTCGTCAACCTCGAGGCCGCGGGCGGGTTCGCGCACGCCCGCCCGGCCGGGGACTCCTGGGTCCGCTGCCTCGACGCCCTGCACACCCTCCTGGAGCGCTGGCCCGCACACCGTGAAGGAGACGCGCCATGACCGAGCCGGCCATCGGCCGCCTGCGCGCGGACGGCGCCACCCTGCGCTACGAGGTGCGCGGCAGCGGCCCGCTTCTGCTGCTGATCCCCGGCGGCACCGGCGGCGCGGCCTCCTTCGACGGCGTCGCCGACGGCCTGGCCGCCGATCACACGGTCGCGTCCTACGACCCGCGCGGCCTGTCCCGCAGCCCGCTGGACGACCCGCAGGCCCCGCAGCGGGTCGCGCAGCACGCCGACGACGCGCTCCGGCTGCTGGATCTGCTGTCCCCGGACAGGCCCGCCCGCGTGGTCGGCTGCAGTTCGGGGGCGATCGTCGCGCTGCACCTGCTCGCCACCCGTCCCGAGCGGATCGAACGCGTCGTGGCGCACGAACCGCCGGTGGTGGAGGTGCTGCCGGACGCCGCCGAGCACCGCGCGCTGCTCGCCCGCGTCCAGGACACGTTCCGCCGCGACGGGCCGATGCCTGCTGCGGCCGTCTTCGCGGCCGGCCTCAGGCGGCCCGGCGCCGATCCCGCCGGCGCCCGGGCGGCCACCGGACCACCGCCTCAGGCGACCGCGCGAGTCGAGCGGACGATGGCGGACATGCCCTACTTCCTCGGGCGCATCGTACCGAGCTTCATGGCCTACACCCCGGACGTGGACCGGCTGGAGGCCCTGTCGGACCGACTCGTGCTCGCGGGCGGAGCGGACTCACGCGGTGAACTGCCCTACCGTCCCGCCGCCTTCCTGGCCGAGCGGTTCGGCACCGAGCTCGTCCACTTCCCCGGCGGGCACACGGGCCTCAGCACGCACCCCGCCGAGTTCGGGGAGCTGCTCCGCGAGGTGCTGAGCGCTTAGCGCCCCGGGTTGAAGGGCCTCCGCACGAAGCTCCGGGCGGTGCCCGGCCCACGGAGCCGACCGTCCTTCGGGCCCGCACGGACGCCGGTGGCCTCGGGGCCGCCGCGCGCGGGCCGTACCGGCCGGGCCGTCAGCCCGCCGGGACGACGTCGGGGGCGCGCTCGACGTCCCCGCTCTCGCCCTCCCGGACCGCCCGGCGGCCGAAGTACGCCACGTAGCCGAGGAAGGCGGCCTCGGCGGCCACCCCGATGCCGATCCGCGCCCAGGTCGGCAGCGGGGACGGGGTGACCAGCGCCTCGATCAGGCCGGAGACGAGCAGCACGACGACCAGGCCGATCGCGACACTGACGATCACGCGTCCCTGCTCGGCCAGCGCCTGGCCGCGCGGGCGCGGCCCGGGGTCGACGGCGGTCCAGCCGAGCTTCAGGCCCGCCCCCGCGGCGAGGAAGACGGCGGTGAGCTCCAGCAGCCCGTGCGGGATGATCAGCCCGAAGAAGATGTCGCTCTTGCCCGCCGCCGCCATCAGGCCTCCCGTGACCCCGACGTTGAGCGCGTTCATCAGCAGGACGTACAGGATCGGCACGCCCAGCAGGACCGAGAACGCGATGCACTGCGCCGCCACCCAGGCGTTGTTCGTCCACACGTGCGCGGCGAAGGAGCCCGCGGGGTTCTCGCTGTAGTAGTCGGCGAAGTCGTGCTCGACGAGCTGCCGGATCTCCTCGGGGGTGCCGAGGACCGCCTGCACCTCGGGGCTGCCCGCCACCCACGCCCCGGCGGCCACCGCGACCGCCGCCGAGGCGAGCGTCGCCCCCAGCCACCAGCGCCAGGACCGGTAGGCCGCGACGGGGAACGAGACAGTCCAGAACCTGACGAACTCCCGCCAGGCGGGCGCGTGCGCCCCGGTGACGGCCGACCGGGCCCTGGCCACCAGGGACGACAGCCTCCCGACCAGGAGGGGGTCGTGGGACGACGAGCGCACGATGGACAGGTGCGTCGCCACCCGCTGGTAGAGCTCGACCAGCTCGTCGACCTCCGCCCCGTCCAGGGACCGCCGCCGCCGTACGAGCTGCTCCAGGCGGTCCCAGGTCGGCTGGTTGACGGTCACGAAGGCGTCGATGTCCACGTCCCGAGCCTATTGGCCGCGCCCCGGACCCGCCACGCCGCCTCACGCCCCCGCCCCCGCCCCCGCGACAGGGCGGAATCCCGGTACGGCCGCCGCGGGCGGTAGGGTCGGTCGTGTGTCCGATCTGGTGACCGGTGACGCCGTCGTCGTCGACGTGCAGACCGCGCAGCTGCCCGTCCGGGTGGCCGCCTTCCTGATCGATCTCCTCGTGCAGGCCGTGGCGATGACCCTCGTCGTCCTCGTCGTGACGAACTCCACCACCGTGGCGGACTCCTCGCTCGCCCAGGCGCTCCTGATCCTGTTCGTCGTGCTGGTCTTCGTGGGCTACCCCGTGCTGACCGAGACGCTCACCCGGGGGCGCACCCTCGGCAAGCTCGCCCTCGGACTGCGGGTGGTCGGCGACGACGGCGGCCCGGAGCTGTTCCGCCAGGCGCTCTTCCGCGCGCTGGCCGGTTTCGTCGAGATCTACGCGTTCAGCGGCGGCCCCGCCGTCATCTGCTCGCTCGTCTCCGCCAAGGGCAAGCGGCTCGGCGACGTCTTCGCCGGGACGATGGTGATCTCGGAGCGCGGCCCGCGCGCCGTCGGCCCGCCGCCGCAGATGCCGCCGCAGCTCGCCGGATGGGCGGCGACCCTGGAGCTCTCCCAGCTTCCCGAGGACCTCATCCACACCGCCCGGCAGTACCTCACGCGCCGGGACGACCTCTCCCCCGCGGCCGAGCACGAGATGGGCGCCCGCATCGCGGCCCGGACGATCGCCCTCGTCTCCCCTCCCCCGCCCCCCGGCGTGCCGCCGCACGCCTACCTCTCCGCGGTCCTGGCCGAACGGCGCCGGCGCCACCTGGACCGCCTGCTGCGCCGCGCCGCCGCCCGCTCCGCCGCCCACCCGCACGGCCCTGCCCGCTCGTACGGCCCCGCGCAGCCGTACCCGGCCGTCTTCGCCCAGCCGGACGGCCCCGCCCCGCCCCGAACGGCCGCGCCGCCGCCCGCCTCTCCCGGCGGCTTCGCCCCTCCCCTCTGACCTCCGGGCACGCGGTCGGCCGCCGCGGTCGTGCTCCGGGACCGTCCTCCGTCCGCTCCGGCGGTGACGCCGGGGGAACGACGGGCGGGCCGCCGTCCCCCCGGGTCGCGGAGGCGCTACCAGTGGCCGTGGCCGCGGTAGGACTCCTGTGTCTGCACGTTCAGCAGGCCCGTGCGGACGCGGCGCGCCGGATCGGTGCGGCGGTCATCGATCTTGACGACGTCGAAGCCCTTGTGGAAGTCGCTGCCGTAGATGTAGCCGTTGTAGTAGTAGGCCGACCAGATGCCGCCCCCGCCCGGGAGGGACTCGGGCCCGCGCTCGAAGAAGCCGATCTCCTGCGGGTTGGCCGAGTCGGTGAAGTCCCAGATCGAGATGCCGCCCTGGTACCAGGCCTGGACCATGATGTCCTTGCCCTTGACCGGGATCAGCGAGCCGTTGTGGGCGACGCAGTTCTCGTTGTCCGCCTGGTGGCGGGAGATCTTGAAGTAGCTCTTGAAGACGAGCTGGCCCTTGACGATGTCGTAGATGGCGTCCGCGCCCCGGTTCGGGCCGGTGGCCTCGTTGCAGGTGGCGCCGGAGCCGCCGCCGAGCTCGTCGGTGAAGACGACCTTGGTGGCCGAGTTGTTGAACGTCGCCGAGTGCCAGAAGGCGAAGTTCGGATCGGTCACGCGGGCGGTCACCACCGGGTTCAGCCGGTCGGAGATGTCGAGGAGCACACCGTCGCCCATGCAGGCGCCCGCGGCGATGTTCTTCTCCGCGTAGACGGTGATGTCGTGGCAGCCGCTGGTGGGCAGCAGCAGGCCTGGCTGGGTCTCGTTGCCGCCGTCGGGGAAGATCACCGGGGTGGCCGCGACGGCCGCGTCCGCCGGGCTCCTGAGCGGCACCTTGATGACGGAGATCTTGTCGTGCGGCGGCTGGCAGTCGGGGAAGTTCACGTTCGGCAGGTAGGAGGAGACGTAGAGGTAGACGTTGCGCCGCTTGTCCCGGCCCTTGCCCGGCACCAGCGTCAGGGTGTGCGAGCCGCAGTTCGTCTCGACGGACTTGATGTACTTCGGGTTGGCCTTGTCGCTGATGTCGAAGATCCGGACGCCCTCCCACGACTCCTTGACCGCCGCGGACTGCGCGGTGCTGCTGCAGGAGTCGTTGTTGCGGGAGGAGTCGACGGCGCCGAACAGCAGGTCGCCGTAGACCGCCACGTCCATCTGCGAGCCGGGGCAGACGACGGAGCCGACGGCCTTGGCCCGCTTCGGGTCGCGGACGTCGTAGATGGAGAAGCCGCCGTAGTTGCCGACGTAGGCGTAGCCGTCCTGGAAGGCGATGTCGGTGTTGATGGTGTTGGCCAGCCCGTCGGGCTTCGCGACCGTGGTCACGTGCGAGACGTTGGGACTCGTGACGATCTGGTCCGGCGGCGGGATCTCCGCCGCCTGGGCGTACACGGTGGGCGCGAGCAACGCCACCGCGGCCGCCGCCATGATGAGGGTACGGCCCGCTCTTCGGGGGATGAGCACTCGGAGCCTCCTGGGAGAACTGGGAGAAGGCACACAGAAACCAGCAAATTGTCAGCCTCGTCGGTCAACCCGGCCAGACGTCAGGCTGTAAGGAGAAACATCTATGGTGACACCTTTACCATGACGGTCATCGGTTGTACGGTCTACCACCGCTCCTTCCCGTGTCCCGCCGTACCGGACACACGGTCCCCTCCGGGCGCGGGAGCCCTCACCGCCCGTCTTTACCCGGCGGATCACCACGGGTTACGTTGCTGCGCACGGACCCTATCCGCGAAGGAGGCCGGGTGCGCGTTCCGCTCGTCCTCGCGGCCGTCGCCGCGCTCTCCCTGACCGTCTCCCTGTCCGCCTGCAGCTCCGCGCCCGGGCCGCGGCCCTCCGCGGGACCCGCCGTACCCGTCATCGTCCCCGGCGGGCCCGGTGAGAGCGCCAGGACGGCCGATCCGCAGGAGGCCCGCACGCTCGTCCCCACCCCGGTCGCCAACGCCGTGGACGTGGAGTACACCCGGGACATGATCGTCCACCACCGGCAGGCCCTCGACATGGCGCTGCTCGCCCCCTCCCGCGCCCGGTCGGCGGAGCTGAAGGGCCTCGCCTCCCGCATCAAGGACACCCAGGGTCCCGAGATCCAGTTCATGACCTCCTGGCTGCAGGAGCAGGGGCAGCGCCCGCACGGCCACCACACCGCGCACGAGGGCATGCCCGGCATGGCCACCCCGGAGCAGATGGGGGCGTTGAAGGCCGCCGCGGGGACGGAGTTCGACCGGCTCTTCCTGCAGCTGATGATCGCCCACCACCAGGGTGCGATCACGATGTCCGAGCGGGTCTTCACCGGCGGGTCGCACATCAGGATCCAGGAGCTCGCCGGTGACGTCACCGCGACCCAGAGCGCCGAGATCCGCCACATGCTCCGGATCCGGGCGACGCTCTGAGCCCGCCTCCGGCTCCTCGGACCGGCGCCGGGCGGAGTGCGGAGCGCCGTGTCCCGTACTCCCGCGGGGCCGGTCCGGGGCTAGGAGCCGGCCCGCCAGGAGTGGAGGTACCGCTCCTGCTCGCCGGTCAGCTCGTCCACCTCGATCCCGGCCGCGGCCAGTTTGAGCCGCGCGACCTCCACGTCCACCTCTCCGGGGACGTCGTGCACGCCGGGCGCCGGCCGCACCGGGTCCCGGGCCAGCCACGCGACGGCCAGCGCCTGGGCGGAGAACGACATGTCCATGACCGCGGCCGGATGCCCCTCCGCCGCCGTCAGGTTGACCAGGCGCCCCTCGGCCAGCAGCAGGAGCCGGCGCCCGTCGGCGAGGACGTACTCGTCGGTGTTCGGGCGCACCCCCCGGTGCACGGCCTGCGCCAGCTCGTCCAGGGCCCGCACGTCGATCTCGACGTCGAAGTGGCCCGCGTTGGCCAGGATCGCGCCGTCCTTCATCGCCACCAGGTGCTCGCCCCTGATCACGTCGCGGTTGCCGGTGACCGTGACGAACACGTCCCCCTCGGGGGCCGCTCCGGCCATCGGCCGCACCTCGTAGCCCTGCAGCGAGGCGTCCAGCGCCTTGACCGGGTCGATCTCGGTGACCACCACCCGCGCGCCGAGGCCCCTGGCCCGCTCGGCCACGCCCCTGCCGCAGTAGCCGAACCCGGCGACCACCACGGTCTTGCCCGCGAGCAGGGTGTTGGTGGCCCGCATGATGCCGTCCATCGTGGACTGGCCGGTGCCGTACCGGTTGTCGAACATCCGCTTGGTCCTGGTGTCGTTGACCGCGACCATCGGGAACCTCAGGGCCTTCTCGGCCGCCATCTGGCGGAGCCGGATGACTCCGGTCGTGGTCTCCTCGCAGCCGCCGAGGACACCGTCGAGCAGCTCGGTGCGCTCGGTGTGCAGGATGTTCACCAGGTCGCAGCCGTCGTCCAGGACGATCTCCGGGGCGATGTCGAGCGCCTGGTGGATGTGCCGGTAGTAGGTCTCCCGGTCCACCCCGGCCCGGGCGTGCACCGCGACCCCGTAATCGGCCAGCGCGGCGGCCACGTCGTCCTGGGTGGACAGCGGGTTGGAGGCGGCCAGCGCGATCTCGGCCCCGCCGGCCCGCAGCGCCCCCATCAGCACCGCGGTCTCCGCGGTGACGTGAAGGCACGCGGCGATCCTCAGGCCCTCCAGCGGCCGCTCGGCCGCGAACCGCGTCCCGAGCGCGGTGAGCACGGGCATCGCCCGCGCCGCCCAGCCGATCCGCCGCTCCCCCGCCTGGCCCAGCGCGTTGTCCACGTCTCTCCCTAGATGGCCCGAAGGCCCCCGCAGGACTGCGGGGGCCCGGGTCGCTGCGGCCTAGTAGCGGTAGTGGTCGGCCTTGTAGGGGCCCTCGATCGGGACGCCGATGTAGTCGGCCTGGGCCTTGGTGAGCTCGGTGAGCTTCACCCCCAGCGCGTCGAGGTGGAGGCGGGCCACCTTCTCGTCCAGGTGCTTGGGGAGCACGTAGACGCCGACCGGGTAGTCCTCGGTCTTGGTGAACAGCTCGATCTGGGCGATCACCTGGTTGGTGAACGAGTTGGACATGACGAACGACGGGTGGCCGGTGGCGCAGCCCAGGTTCATCAGGCGGCCCTCGGCGAGCACGATGATGGCGTGGCCGTCGGGGAAGGTCCAGGTGTGGACCTGCGGCTTGACCTCCTCCTTCACGATGCCGGGGATCTTCGCCAGGCCGGCCATGTCGATCTCGTTGTCGAAGTGGCCGATGTTGGACACGATGGCGTTGTGCTTCATCCGCGACATGTGATCGGCCGTGATGATGTCGAAGTTGCCGGTCGTGGTGACGAAGATGTCGGCGATCTCGACGACGTCCTCCAGCGTGGTGACCTGGAAGCCGTCCATCGCCGCCTGCAGGGCGCAGATCGGGTCGATCTCGGTGACGATGACGCGGGCGCCCTGGCCGCGCAGCGCGTCGGCGCAGCCCTTGCCGACGTCGCCGTAGCCGCACACGACCGCGACCTTGCCGCCGATCAGCACGTCGGTGGCGCGGTTGAGGCCGTCGATGACCGAGTGGCGGCAGCCGTACTTGTTGTCGAACTTCGACTTGGTCACCGAGTCGTTGACGTTGATCGCCGGGAAGAGCAGGCTGCCGGCCTTGAACATCTCGTAGAGGCGGTGGACGCCGGTGGTGGTCTCCTCGGTGACGCCCTTGATGCGCGAGGCGATCTCGGTCCACGTGTTCTCGGCGGTGACGGTGCGGCGGAGCAGGTCGAGGATGACCTTCCACTCCTCCGGGTCGTCCTCGGCGGCGCTGGGGACGGCGCCGGCCTTCTCGTACTCGGCGCCCTTGTGGACGAGGAGGGTGGCGTCGCCGCCGTCGTCGAGGATCATGTTGGGGCCGTCACCACCGGGCCAGATGAGGGCCTGCTCGGTGCACCACCAGTACTCTTCCAGGGTCTCGCCCTTCCAGGCGAAGACCGGGACGCCCCTGGGCTCGTCGACGGTGCCCTCGGGGCCGACGACGACGGCCGCGGCGGCGTGGTCCTGGGTGGAGAAGATGTTGCAGCTCACCCAGCGGACCTCGGCGCCGAGCGCGACCAGCGTCTCGATGAGCACGGCGGTCTGGATGGTCATGTGCAGCGAGCCCATGATCTTCGCCCCGGCCAGCGGCTGCGCGGCGGCGTACTCCTTGCGGATGGCCATCAGACCGGGCATCTCGTGCTCGGCGAGCTGGATCTCCTTGCGCCCGAAGGCCGCAAGGGAAAGGTCGGCGACCTTGAAGTCCATGTGTTACCCCTCTACCGGAAAGTCAACGCCTGCGAGTCTAGACGCGCCCGAGCGCCTGTCGCACGCCACATGGCCCGAAAGTGACATAAGATTGTCAGAATGCGTATCACCGAGGCCGCCAGACGGCTGGGGATGTCCCCCCGGATGCTCCGCTACCGCGAGGCGCTGGGCCTGCTCCCGCCGGTGCGGGAGCAGGGGGCGCACCGCCGGTTCGGGCCCGACGAGCTCGCCGCCGTGGCCCAGGGGGTGGAGCTGGAGCGGCGCTTCGACATCTCTCCGAGCGAGCTGGCCTTCGCGCTGCGGGTGCTGAGCGAGCCCGCGGTGGCGCAGGCCGTACGGGAGCTGGGCCTGCGGATCGGCCGGCTGCAGGCCCCGCGCCGGGCCCTGGACTTCGAGAAGGAGAAGGCCCTGCGCCTCCTTCAGGGCCGTCCGTAGAGACGTGTCCGGCCCCGCGACGGCGAACGCCGTACCGGCGCGCCGGGAGGAGGACCTCCGCGGGCGGCGGTACGGCGTTCGCCGGTGCCGGGCGGGATCAGGCGGAGCCGGAGGGAGCACCGCCGCCGGAAGCGGCGGTCTCGCGGTAGAGGTCGGGCTCCAGGTAGATGACGCGGGCCTCGGGGACGGCCTCGCGGACGCGGCGCTCGGCCTCGTCGATGCCGCGGGCCACCTCGGCGGCGGTGTCGTCGTGCGGCACCGCGATCTTGGCGGCGACCAGGATCTCCTCCGGGCCCAGGTGCAGCGTGCGCATGTGGATGACCTTGTTGACCTCGGGCGAGCCCTCCAGCGCGGTGCGGATCTGCTTCTCGACCTCGGGACCGGCTCCCTCGCCGATCAGCAGCGACTTGGTCTCGACGGCCAGGATGACGGCGATGACCGCGAGCAGGACACCGATCATCAGGGTGCCGATGCCGTCCCAGACGGCGTCACCGGTCACCACGGCCATCGTCACGCCGAAGAGCGCGAAGATCAGGCCGAGCAGCGCGCCGAGATCCTCCAGGACGATGACGGGCAGCTCGGGGGACTTGGAGCGGCGGATGAACGAGACCCAGGACTGGTTCCCCCGGATCGCGTTCGACTCCTTGATCGCGGTGCGGAAGGAGAACGCCTCGGCGATGATCGCGAAGATCAGCACGCCGAACGCCCACTGCGGGGACTCCAGGTCCTCGGGGTGGGAGATCTTGTGCCAGCCCTCGTAGAGGGAGAACAGCGCGCCGATCGTGAACAGCACGACCGCCACCACGAACGCGTAGAAGTAGCGTTCCCGGCCGTAGCCGAAGGGGTGCTCGGGGGTGCGCTCCCGGGCCGCCCGCTTGCCGCCGAGCAGCAGCAGCGCCTGGTTGCCCGAGTCCGCCACGGAGTGGATGCCCTCCGCGAGCATGGCCGAGGAGCCGGTGAAGACGAACGCGACGAACTTGGCCGCCGCGATCGACAGGTTGGCGGCAAGTGCCGCGACGATCGCCTTAGTACCGCCGCTCGCGCTCACGGCAGCCTCCACTCAAGTCAATTCCGGAAAAATCAAGACAGGATCCTATTGGGAGATTCTCGCCTTGAGCTCACCGATCGCCGACACCGGGGTCGGATCGATGCCGTATCCCAGGGCGAGGTAGGTGCTCGCGTAGTCGCCGAGCCCGATCAGCGTGGCCAGCCGCTCCAGCGGATGCAGGCCCTCCGCCCCGACCTCGGTGACCGGCACGCCCCGGTCCTGGGCCATCCGCACGGACACCTCACGGCGGCGGGCCACCTGCGGGTGCTCGTCCACGTCGCGCAGCACGAACAGCCGGAGCGACCGCCCCGTCGCGCCGTCCCCGGGGTCGGCGAAGATGTCCCGCTCGGCCAGCGGGCCGTCGAAGACGACCACCTGGTTGTGGCTGACCTCCGGAAGCTCGCCCCACATCGCCGGGTACTTGGCGTTCTCGTTGAGCTGGCAGGCCCACCGGTAGGCCGCGACCCCGGCGATCCTGGAGGAGGCCCAGATCATCGGCACCGTCCCGGCCAGCTCCATGGCCAGCGACTTGCCCGGGTTGATGAACGTATCGCTCGCGGGGCGGCAGCGGTGCGCGATCTCCTCCAGCCGCCCGGCCGCCGCCTCGAACACCTCCTCGTCCGCCCGGACCAGACCCAGCGCGGACGCGGCGACGATCAGCGGCACCGAGAGCGCCCAGACCCCGGCGCGCGGCTGTCCGCCCGTGCCGGCGGGCACGAACCGGGCGCCCGCCTGGCGGGCGATGTCCTCCAGCGGGGAGCCGGCGGCGCCCACGGCGAGCAGGGGGCATCCCCGGCGCACCGCCTCGGTGGCCACCGCGAGCGTCTCCTCGGTGGTCCCCGAGCAGGAGACCGCGACGACCAGGTCGGCGGCCCCGACCCAGCCCGGCAGCCGGTAGGAGCGCACGGTCACGATCGGCAGCGGGGCACCGTTGCCGCACACCGCCTCGAGCACGTCGCCGGCGATGCCCGAGCCGCCCATTCCGGCGACCACGATGGCCCGCGGACGGCCGTCGGCGGCCAGCGACGGCACGCCCGCCTCGTGGGCCGCCCGGTAGGAGGTGCGCACCTGGGCCGCAGAAGACGCCACCGCGCGCAGCATGCCCCCCGAGTCGGCGTCCTCCAGCAGTTTGAGGTCGTCGAGCCGGTCGGCGTCCCAGCTCACGGCTTGCGCGCCTCGTCCACCAGCAGGACCGGGATGTCGTCGCGGACGGGGTAGACCAGCCCGCACGCGGCGGAGGTGCAGGACAGCTCGTCCGCCTCCGGCTCGGCGCGCAGCGGGGACTTGCAGCTCGGACAGGCCAGGATCTCCAGCAGCCAGTCGTCGATCTTCACTCGGTCAGCTCCTCACGACAGCCAGGACTTCGTCCCTGATCGCTGCCATCTGAATCTCGTCGGCCGCCTCGGCGTTCAGCCGGAGCAGCGGCTCGGTGTTGGACGGACGGAGATTGAACCACCATCCGGGGCCGGACACGGTCAGGCCGTCCAGCTCGTCGAAGGTGACGCCGTCGCGCCGCGCGAAGACCTCGCGGACGCGGGCCGTCGCGGCGGCCTGGTCGGCGACGGTGCTGTTGATCTCACCGGAGGCGGTGTAGCGGGCGTAGTCGGCCAGGACCTCCGAGAGCGGCCGGTCCTGCTCGCCCAGGGCGGCCAGCACGTGCAGCGCGGCCAGCATGCCGGAGTCGGCGAACCAGAAGTCCCTGAAGTAGTAGTGGGCGGAGTGCTCGCCGCCGAAGACCGCGCCGGTCCTGGCCATCTCCGCCTTGATGAAGGAGTGGCCCACCCGGGTCCGGACCGGCGTGCCGCCGCGCTCGGCGACGATCTCCGGGACGCCGCGCGAGGTGATCAGGTTGTGGATGATCACGGAACCGGGGTGCTTGACCAGCTCGCGGGCGGCGACCAGGGCGGTGATCGTGGACGGGGAGACCGACTCGCCCCGCTCGTCGACCACCCAGCAGCGGTCGGCGTCGCCGTCGAAGGCGAGCCCGAGGTCGGCGCCGGTCTCGATCACGGCCTTCTGCAGGTCGCGCAGGTTCTCCGGCTCGATGGGGTTGGCCTCGTGGTTGGGGAAGGTGCCGTCCAGCTCGAAGTAGAGCGGGACCAGCTCGATGGGGAGCCCCGTCCCGTCCGCCCCCGGGCCGAACACCTCGGGGACCGTGTGCCCGGCCATCCCGTTGCCCGCGTCGACGACCACCTTCAGCGGGCGGATGCCGGACAGGTCCACCAGCGTCCGCAGGTGCCGGGCGTAGCCGGCCAGCATGTCCTGCGCGGTGACGGTGCCCTTCTCCGCCGGGCCCCCGCCGGTCGCACCGGCCGCGGCGCCCCCGGCCTTCAGGATCTCGGCGGCCCGGTCGCGGATCTCGGTGAGCCCGGTCTCCCCGCCGATGGGCACGGCGCCCGCGCGGCACATCTTCATGCCGTTGTAGCGCGCCGGGTTGTGGCTGGCGGTGAACATCACCCCGGGCAACCCGAGACTGCCGCTCGCGTAGTAGAGCAGGTCGGTGGAGCCCAGCCCGGCGTCGACCACGCCGGCGCCCCGCGAGGTCGCCCCCCGGGCGAAGGCCGCGGCCAGCGGCCCGGACGAGGAGCGCATGTCGTGGGCGACCACGAGCCGGTCCGCCCCGGTCACCTCCGCGAAGGCCGCGCCGACGGCCTCGGCGGCGTCCTCGTCGAACTCGTCCGGCACGACGCCGCGCACATCGTACGCCTTGAAGATCTTGGCGAGGTCGCCCACTCCAGCTCCGCCCCCTGTGTCGTCTCTGCTGGACCCAAGCCTAGGGGTTCAGCGGTCGCGCTGGGGCTGCGCCGAGCGGAGCACTCGCAGGTGTCCCCGCCGTCCGACCTCGACCGCCTGGCCGACCGGCTCGGTGCCCGCCGGGGCGGGCCGGGCGGCCTCGCGCACCGCGTTGGCGAGGGCCTCCAGGTCGTCCGTGCTCGGCGAGGCGCCGTCGGTGGGGAGGCGGACCACCTCCCAGCCGCGCGGTGCCGTCAGGCGCTCGGCGTGCTCGGCGCACAGGTCGTAGCAGTGCGGCTCGGCGTACGTAGCCAAGGGCCCGAGAACAGCGGTCGAATCGGCGTAGACGTACGTGAGCGTGAAAACGGCAGGCTGACTGCACGCGGTGCGGGAACAGCGGCGGACGGGGCTCACGGTGGTGACCGTATCCGGTAAGCGTCCGGGGCGCCACTATCTGAGCGCTCTTAACGAGCGTGTCGCCACAATCCGGACACACATCGCGGCTCCCGCCCGCCCGTACGGCCCGCGCCCCTCCCGAGCGCCCGGCGGGGCTTCCGCCCGACGGCACTCCCTGCCCCGGCGGCGCCCGTCTAAGCTTGGCCCGTGAGCCCGGCACCCGGAAGACCCCGCTCCCCTCGCAGACGCGACCGCCACGGCCGCGGCATGCGCGGCCCGCTGGCCCCCTCCCACGTGCCGATCGCCAAGTCCCGCAGCGAGCGCTTCGACGACCTCGTCCTGGACGCCGTGGACCGGCTCAGGCCCCGCTGGGGCCGGCAGCTGGCGGCCGTGGAGTTCGCGGTGGAGGAGGTGCCGCCCGCCGACGACCTGGGCGACGGCCCCGAGCTGCTCACCGGCGAGCCGATCCCGTTCGGCCGGGCCGAGCCCGCCGCGGACGACCGCCCCGCGTCCGTCGTCGTCTACCGGCGCCCGCTGGAGGCGCGGGCCCACGACCGCGACCAGCTCGGCGCGATGGTGCACGACACCGTGGTGGAGCAGGTCGCCGGTCTCCTCGGGCTCTCCCCCGAGTCCGTGGACCCGGGTTACGGCGAGCGCGGCTGACCCGGCCCCCGCCCCGGGGAGCCGCTCACGGCAGGATGACCGAGGCCGACTCGGTGACCGGCGGGACCAGCGCCCACATGCGGGCGGCGGCCAGCGGCTGGACAGTGAGCGCGAGCCCGTCCTTGAGCTTCTCGTCCATCACCCGCCCGCCGTACACCGGTCCCGAGCCCGGCAGCGGCTGCACCACCACCGCGAAGGCGCCGTCCGTCCCGGGCAGCTTGACCTCCTTGACCCGGGCGGCGGCGATGCTCAGCTCGAACGGCTCGGGTGCCTCGCCCGAGCGCGGCAGCACCTGGACGCTCACCTTCCCCGCGGTCTCCGGCGCGGCCAGCAGCAGCCGGGAGCTCTTCTTCCCGCCGGTGCGGTTGTCGGCGACGACGCTGCCCAGGTCGATCGGGGCGGCCCCGGCGGTGAAGGCCACGTCGGGCCTCTTCCCCGTCCCGGTGACGACCAGCCCGGCCACGATCGGCGTCTCGGAGGTGAGCACGAGCGCGGCGGGCTGGCCGGCGATGCCGGTGGACAGGTCGACCGCCGCGACGGACCCGGCGGGCACGTCGACCAGTTCGCGGCCCTTGAGGGCGTAGGTCCCGTCCGGGGTCAGCGCCCGGACCTCGACCAGGGTGTCGACCTCGGCGGGAGAGGCGACCAGCAGCTCGCGCCTGCCGCCCCCTCCGGGGACGCCCGGGACCACGACGCGGGTGGCCGGCGGCGCGGCGACCGGCAGCCAGTCGACGCCTCGCCCGCCGTTCATGACCGCGCGGGCCGCGGCGGTGACCCGGCCGGAGACGGTCCGCACCTCGACCGCCACGACCAGCGGGGACGGGGCCAGGTCCTTGAGGTTCACCGTACGGCTCCGGCCGGGTTCGAGGGTGAGGGTGTCCCCGGTGCCGCCGGTCACCAGCCCTTCGCCGGAGTAGACCAGCACCTCCACGATGGCCGGGGCCAGGTCGGCGTTGGCCAGGTGCAGGGTGACGTCGGCCGCGGCCGGACCAGGGCCGACCAGCCAGGTGCTCGCGGCCGGCTCCGCGCACCTGATCCCGGCCAGGCCGCGCTGCCCGCCGGACGTCTCCCTGCGCGTCTGCGCCGACTCCAGGCCCGCCGCGCCGCTCCCGGTGGCGCTCACCGTGACCGGGCCGGTCTTGTCCGGCGCCTCCTCGTACCAGGGCTTCCCCGGCGCGTCCACGGTGCCCAGGACCTTCTCCCCGGCGGCGACCGTCGTGGCGCCCGTACCGGTGGCCTCGCCGCCCGGCGGGGTGACGACGCCCACCTGGGCCCCGTCGGGAGCCGGGCAGACGGTCGTCACGGAGGCGACCGGGACCTTCCTCGGGCCGGGGACCTGCCCGGCGGCCGGGGCGGGCCGGGTCGCGGAGGCCACACCGTACAGGGCGGCCAGGGCGACCAGCACCAGGACGAGCAGGCCGAACCGGTTCTCGATCAGTGACTTCACCGGGTCGCCAGCTCCCTCGCGGTCTCGGACGGCTCCTGCGGGACGGCCTCCCGGTCGGCGGCGCGCGAACCGGGCGCGGCCAGGACCGCGACCAGCAGCACGAGCAGCCCCTGGACCCAGAGCCAGCGGGAGCGCCAGGGGTCTCCCGGCGGGGCCGGGGGCGTCGCCACCGGCTGGGTCAGCCGCCAGACGCCGAGTCCCCGGGACAGGCTCATCCTGGCCAGCGCGGGCTGGGAGTCCAGCGCGCGGCTGACCTCCGGGCGCACCGGGCTGGTCACCACCACGAACCGCACGCCGTGCGCGGCCAGCACCCGGGCGTCGTCGCCGCCGCGGCCGGAGGCCAGCCCCGCGGCGGCGACGCCGACCAGGTCGCGCGGCCCGGCCGGGGAGGGGATGTCGGCCTCGCCGATCACCGGGGTGCGGCCGCTCAGCACGGTGAACGTCAGGCCGCCGTGGTCCTCCGAGCGCAGGAGCAGGATCCGCCGGCCGTCGCCTGCGGCGTCCGCGGCCAGCGCGGGCACCACGTCGCGCACGTTCCCGCTGATCGGCCCGGTCACGCCCGTGGTGATCCACATGCCCGCGGCGAGCAGCGGGGTGGAGAAGGCGACCACCGCGACCAGCAGCGCGGCGATCCGGCGCAGACCTCCGGCGGCGCGGAACTCCACGATCCGGTCGGCGGTGAGCGCGGCCACCACCAGCATCCCGGTGGCGGCGAAGGCCAGCGGCACGCCCGGCCAGGCCGGCGCCTCGGTGTCGCCGTTGATCGAGGCGACCGGGGTCCGGCTGACCAGGATGGCCACCAGCACCCCGAAGAGCGCCACGCCCCAGCCGATCGCGATGACCATCCGGTTGCGGCGCATGAGCAGGGCGGCCAGGCACGCGGCGATGAGGCCGCCGGTCACCCAGAGCGGCGGCATGCCCGGGCCTCCGGGGCTCAGCAGCAGCAGGGACCGGGCGGGCAGCGCGGGGTCGACCAGTTCGGGCCGGTGGAGCCCGGCTTCCAGCAGCAGCCGGCCGGGGTCGGCGGCCACCTCGGCCAGCCAGGGCAGCAGCAGCGCCACCGGCACGCCGAACGCGATCGCCACCGAGGCGGCGACGCCCCGGCGGGGGAAGGCCAGCGCCGCCAGAGCCCCGAGGAGCAGGGTGAGCGGGTACACCAGCGGGGCGAAGGCCGTACCGGCCGCCAGGGCGAGGCCGAGGGCCCAGGCCGCGCGGCGGGCCCGGCGGTGTTCGGCGGTGAGCACGGCGGTGGCCAGGGCCGCGTAGACGGGCAGCAGGACGAAGACCACCGCGGTGCCGAGCCGCCCGGCCGCGACCGCCCCGGTGGCGACCGGGAGCAGCGCGTAGGAGGAGGCCAGCCAGACGCGGGTCCACCGGCCGGGGATCATCGACCGGGTCGCCGCGTAGGCCGAGAGCCCGGCCAGCGGCACGCAGCCGAGCAGCAGCACGGAGACCGCCAGCCAGGTCTTGCCGAGCAGCACCGAGGAGAGCGCGGCCAGCGCCGCCACGTACGGCGGGGCCCAGCCGTCGCTGCCCAGGCCGCCCTGGTGGTAGCCCTCGGTGTAGAGGGTCCACAGGTCCGCCGAGCCGCCGGTCACGGGGACGAGGGCGCCGCCGCCCAGCCGGGTCCCGCCGACCAGGCCGCGCTCGGCGACCAGCGCGATCAGCGTGAGGGCCAGGAAGAGCAGGACGCCCGGGTTGCCGAGGACGCGCCGCATCATCCCGTGGTCGTCGGTGAGCAGTTCGTCCCCGTCGTCCTCCGCCGACGATCCCCCCGCGTGGTGCCGGCCCGCGGACTCCACGAACCCGGATCCGGCCAGGTAGCCCTGGATCCGGTCGGCGAGCCGCCGGTACCCCGCACCCGGCGGGGTGAGCAGCCGTTCGATCGCGGCGTAGTGCTGCCTGCGCCCCTTCGCCCGGGCCCTGCGGGCCCTGATCAGCCGGATCGGGTGGGCGAGGATCGAGCCGAGCGCGACGATCTCGTCCAGCGCGTTGGCGGGCTGCTTGGCCAGCAGGAACAGGAACGTGCGGAAGGACGACCCGGTGACGTTGCGCAGCAGCGCCCACAGCAGCGGACGGAAGGGCAGGTTCGCCAGGACCACGAAGATGGCGTTGCGGCGGTCCAGCCGGCGGGGGTGGTCGCCGCTGACGGTGATGCGGCGGCGCCGCCGCGAGGCGGCCTCGGCGTGCCAGGCGACCGCCCGGGTGACGTTCTGCACCCGGTGCCCGGCCGCCCGGACCCGCCAGCACAGGTCGAGGTCGTCGCGGAAGATCGGCAGGAAGGGGTCGAGCCCGCCCACCTCGTCCCAGACATCGCGGCGGATCAGCATCCCGGCGGTGGAGACGGAGAGCACGTCCCGGACGCCGTCGTACTGCCCCTGGTCGAACTCGCGGGGCTCCAGCCCGGTGTCCCTTCGGCCCGTCCGGTCGACGGTGACGCCGACCTCCAGCAGGAGCCGGCGGTCCAGCCAGTCGCGGAGCTTGGGGCCGAGCACTCCGGCCTTGGGATCGGCGTCGGCGGCCCGGAGCAGGGTCTCCAGCGCCTGCGCGTCCGGCGCGCAGTCGTCGTGGAGCAGCCAGATCCACTCGCGCCCCCCGACGGGCTCCAGCCGCGCCAGCACCTCGGCGACCGCCTCGCCGAAGCCGGTGGAGCGGGGCAGGGTGAGCACGGCGTTGGGGCCGAGCGCGTCCTTCAGCATCGTGGCGCTGCCGTCGCGGCTGCCGTTGTCCGCCCCGACGATCCGGTCCACCGGACGGGTCTGCCGGAGCAGCGCGCCGAGCGTCTCCCCCAGCCAGCGGGCTCCGTCGTGGGAGACCACGATCGCGGTGACGGTGTGGCGGGGGCGGCGGGGGTCGGGGTCGGTGATGGACATACGTCCCGGAGTTCAGAGGGCGGCGATCAGGGCGACTACGATACGGCACCTTATATCCGGCTATGTCCCCTGGACGAAACCCCCTCACGAAAAAAGGCCACGCGGCCGACGGCCGCGTGACCTCATCCGAGATATCACCGAGCGCCCCGCAGGGCGCCTGAGATGTCCTTCACACTTCCGGCATGCCGTCCTCAGACGGCCTGGCGCTTGATCCGGCGGCGTTCCCGCTCGGACAGGCCCCCCCATATGCCGAACCTCTCGTCATGCTCGAGTGCGTACTCAAGACACTCCGCACGCACCTCACAGGAACGGCACACCTTCTTGGCCTCCCGAGTGGATCCTCCCTTTTCCGGGAAGAACGCCTCCGGGTCGGTCTGCGCGCACAGTGCGCGCTCCTGCCAGCCAAGCTGCTCTTCAGCGATGTCGTCCTGTGCGATGACCAGGTCGGCCACTGCACACCTCCCTGCCGCCCGCCCGCAATGGAGCCCCCCTATGAACGCCTCCCCCTTACCCTCCCGGGGAGAGGCGTAACAACATGCTTGTAATTACACGCGTGCGGCTGGTGTGGCGTCAAGCGGCATGCCGGTATCCGGGGAAAGACCTGCCCTCCCCGGTATACGGGCTGCTGCCCGCGCTGGCGGCGATCTCCTAGGTGATTCTGACGATCACCTGGGGTGTTCAGTGCTCTCTTCGGTCGGAACCGTACCAGGAGGTGTTCTGTTCCTGACCGGGGGCCACCCTTTCTCTATCCCCGTTTTCCCCTGTCATTGCCTGACCCGAACGCTCCGGTGTGTAGATCGCCGTGGGGTCGATGGGCTGGGAGTCCCAGGTCTGGGCCGCCGGGGCCGGGCCGCCGAGCGGGTCGCCCTGGTAGGCGGCCGGATCGAAGCGGACCGTCGTCTCGGCGGGCGGGGCCTCCCTCGGCGCGTCCCAGGAGGGAGCGCTCTGGGACGCCCCCTGCGGCACGTCCCACGAGGGAGCGCTCTGCGGCGTCTCCTGCGGTACCTCCCAGGAGGGGCCGCTCTGCGGCGTCTGCGGGTGCCCGAAGGGGGCGTCGTACCCGCTCTGGTCGTACCCGCTCTGGTCGTACCCGCCGGACGGGGAGGCGGTGTACTCCGGCACCCGCAGTTGCGGCTCGGCGCCGTGGGCCTGCTGCTGGTAGCTCTCCGCCTGCTGGTAGGCGTGGGCGATCTGCTGGGAGCGGGCGTCCACCGGGTCGGGCGCCGGGTAGTGCGGCTCCGCCTCGTTCTGCCGGGCGAACTCCGCGCCGGAGTAGCCGGTCAGCGGCTGGCCGTAGTTCTCCGGCGGCTGCGGGAAGGAGGCCTGCGCCTGTCCGTCGAAGGGCAGCCGGGGCTGGCTGTCGGCGGGCGTGTACGGCTGCGCGGCGGGCGCCTGCGGCTCGTAGAACGGGACCTGCTGCTCGGGCTGGGCCGGAGCGTAGGAGGAGAACTGCGGGTCCTGCCCTCCGTAGGAGGGGAGCTGGGGCTCCGTCGAGGACGGGGTGTAGGCCGGGAACTGGGGCTCCCGCCGCCCGTAGGAGGAGAACTGCGGGTCCTGCCCTCCGTAGGAGGGGAGCTGCGGCTCCGTCGAGGACGGGGTGTAGGCCTGCTGCGGCTCACCGTACCCCTGCTGCTCCGCGGGAGCGGAGTAGACCGGGGCCGGCGGGTCGTAGGCGCTCGCCGGCGGGTCGTACGGCGCGGCCGGGGCCGGCGGCTGGACGTCCGCGGCGACGTACGGGCTCGGGGTGTAGGCCTGCGGCTCGGCGGGCTGCGCCGGAGCCTGGCCGTAGCCGGCGCTCCGGGCGTCGTACGGCAGGCCCTCGGACCCGGTCCCGTACGGCGCGGGGGCGGCGGCGTAACCGTCGCCGGACTGGGACGCGTAGGCGTTCTCCTGGGGCGCGAAGCCGCTCTCCGGCTGCCGGCCGTACGTCTCGGCCGGGTCCGCGGCGTGTGCCGGCGCGGGCGGGAGCGCGGGCTGGCCGTACGGCGCCGCCGGAGCCTCCTGGTGGAAGGCCGGGGCCGGGGCCTCCTGGTGGAAGGCCTGAGCGGCGGGTTCCTGGTGGAAGGCCGGGGCCGCGGGCTCCTGGTGGAAGACGGGAGCGCCCTGCGGCTGGCCCGGCGCCGGGTAGGGCGCCTGCCCCTGCGCTTGCCCCTGCGGCTGGCCCTGGGGCGCCGGGAACGGGGCCTGCGGCGCCGTACCCGGCGCGTAGGAGGGCTGGGGCTGCTGCGGGTTGCCGCCGAGGCCGCCGTCGGGGCGGAACCCTCCGCCGCCCGCGAAGCCCGCGGCCCCCGGGGCGGACGGGAACCCGCCCGCCGGGGACGCGGCCGGGGCGGCCTTCGGCAGCAGGTAGACCAGGGCGAGGGCGGTCAGCCCGAGGAGGGGGAGGTGGACGAGGAGGAACTCCACCTTCTCCAGGAAGTCCGTGGCGCCGGTGAACACCCCGCCCAGCAGGCCGATCACGCCGAAGAGCACCGAGAGCCCGAGCGTGCCCACCGCCACGTAGACCATCGGCTTCAGCCGCCGGACGGCCGGGCCGAGGTTTCCGGCGAGCAGGACGGCCCCGACGAGCAGGGCGACGGCCACCGGCGAGGTGAGGTCGGACAGGTATCCGGCCGCACGGACGGCGAACGACGCCTCACCGAACGAGGACCCGCCGAAGAGCAGCCGCTCGATGCCGACGAGAACGCTTCCGGACGCCGCGGCGACCATGAGCCACGCGGCCGGTTCTCGGAGTCGGCCGACCTCGACATTGATCACAATTACCCCCATAGGGTCCTCGGGTAAACCCGGGCCAAGTTTTGCACATGGCCGACTTTGCTGTCGGTGGACCCAGGAAGCACATCAATCTCATAAGTATCTCATCAACCACCATTTATGGACACTTAGGGCAGGACGTGAGGCAACTCTGCCTGCGGAGACAGCCGCCGTAACGATCACGCCAAGATCGCCCGGATCCGGCGGCTCCCCTTCGAACAGGCCCGTCGCCGGGGAGTGGGAGACTGTTCGCCATGCGCATCGTGTCCCTCGCCGGCGGAATCGGCGGCGCCCGTTTCCTGCGCGGCCTCCGCGCCGCGGCCCCCGACGCCGAGATCACCGTCATCGGCAACACCGGTGACGACATCACCCTGTTCGGCCTGCGGGTCTGCCCCGACCTCGACACGGTGATGTACACCCTCGGCGGCGGCATCAACGAGGAGCAGGGCTGGGGGCGCGACCAGGAGACCCACGCCGTCAAGGAGGAGCTCGCCGCCTACGGCGTGGAGCCGCAGTGGTTCGGCCTGGGCGACCGCGACGTCGCCACCCACATCGTGCGGACCCAGATGCTCGACGCCGGGTATCCCCTCTCGGCCGTCACCGAGGCGCTGTGCGCCCGCTGGCAGCCGGGCGTGCGGCTGATCCCGATGAGCGACGACCGGACCGAGACCCACGTCGTGATCACCGACGAGCGGGGCCGCCGGGCCGTGCACTTCCAGGAGTGGTGGGTCCGCCTGCGCGCCTCGGTCCCGGCCGAGCAGATCGTCCTGGTCGGCGCCGGCGAGGCCGGCCCGGCCCCCGGCGTGCTCCAGGCGATCGCCGAGGCCGACGCGGTGGTCCTCCCGCCGTCCAACCCGGTGGTCAGCATCGGCACGATCCTGCAGATCAAGGGCATCCGCGAGGCGCTGGAAGGCAAGACCGTCGTGGGGGTCTCCCCGATCGTCGGCGGCGCCCCGGTCCGCGGCATGGCCGACGCCTGCCTGACCGCGATCGGCGTGGAGACCACCGCCCAGGCCGTCCTGGAGCTGTACGGCTCGCCGCTGGTCGACGGCTGGCTGGTCGCCGAGGAGGACGCCGGGGTCGCCCTGGACGGCGTCCTGGTCCGGGCCCGGCCGCTGATCATGCACGACGCGGAGTCCGCCGCCGCCATCGCCCGCGCCGCCCTGGACCTGGCCGCCGAGCTCTCGGAGGGTTCCCGATGAGCAGGATCCGCCGCTCCCGGCGGGACGACTCCGCCCAGGTCCGCATCGAGGTCTTCGCGATCGACGGCATCCCCGAGGTGCGCGAGGGCGACGACCTCGCCGCGCTCGTCGCCGCCGCCCGGCCCGACCTGTGCGACGGCGACATCCTCGTGGTCACCTCCAAGGTGATGAGCAAGGCCGAGGGCCGGACCCGCCGGGGCGTCGACCGCGCCGAGGCGATCGAGGAGGAGACCGAGCGGGTCGTCGCCCGGCGCGGCGAGACCGTGATCGCGCAGACCTCCCACGGCTTCGTCATGGCCGCCGCCGGGGTCGACGCCTCCAACACCGAGCCGGGCACCGTCGTGCTGCTGCCCGCCGACCCCGACGCCTCCGCCCGGGTCCTGCGCGCGGGCATCGCCGAGCGGCTCGGCGTCTCGGTGGGCGTGGTCGTCTCCGACACCTTCGGCCGCCCCTGGCGCAACGGCCAGACCGACCTGGCCATCGGCGTCGCCGGAGTGCCTCCCATGCTCGACTACCGGGGGATGTCCGACGACCACGGGAACGCGCTGGAGGTCACCCTGACCGCCGTCGCCGACGAGTTCGCCGCCGCCGGAGACCTCGTCAAGGGCAAGCTCGCGCAGACCCCGGTCGCGGTGATCCGCGGCATGTCCGAGTACACCACCGAGGAGGACGGCCCGGGCATCCGCGAGGTGGTCCGCCAGTCCGGGGAGGACATGTTCCGGTACGGCTCCCGCGACGTGCTCTTCGCCCGCCGCACCATCCGCGAGTTCTCCGCCGAGCCGGTCGACGGGGCCAAGGTCCGCCGCGCGGTGGACGCCGCGATCGCCGCACCCGCCCCGCACCACACCACGCCGTGGCGGTTCGTGCTGCTGGAGTCGGCGGAGGTCCGGGAGAAGCTGCTCGACGCCATGCGCGAGGCGTGGATCGCCGACCTGCGGGGGGACGGCTTCTCCGAGGAGTCGATCGCCAAGCGGGTCCGCCGCGGCGACGTGCTGCGCAACGCCCCCTACCTGGCGGTCCCCTGCCTGGTCATGGAGGGCTCGCACACCTACCGCGACGGGCGCCGCAACGCCGCCGAGCGGGAGATGTTCGTGGTCGCGACCGGCGCGGGCGTGCAGAACTTCCTCGTCCAGCTCGCGGTGGAGGGCCTCGGCTCGGCGTGGGTCTCCTCCACCATGTTCTGCCGCGACACGGTCCGCGAGGTCCTCGGCCTCCCCGCCTCCTGGGACCCGATGGGCGCCGTCGCCATCGGCCGCCCCGCCGCCCCGCCCCGCGACCGCGCCCCGAGGAAGGCCGCCGACTTCATCGTCACCCGCTGACCTCCGGGGGAAGGGGTCAGGGGGCCTTGCGGCAGGTGGGGTGGCACAGGCGCCGGGCCAGGGCGGAGAGGAAGACGTCGATGATCTCGCCGGGCTCCCGGGCGACGTGCAGCGAGCCGTTGGTGGCCGCGACGACCTGGGAGAGGACGGACCGGTCGAGGTCGTCGCCGAAGGCGAGGATGACGATCTGCACGGGGTAGGCCGGGTCCCACTCCTCGCGGAGCTTCTCGACCAGCTCCGTGCCGGACAGGCCCTTTCCGTCGTCCTTGCCCGCGGTGATGACCAGCAGGGTGTTGTTCATCCGCTCGTCGTAGGCGCCGGTCACCTCGCGGAACCCGGCGAGGATCGAGTCGTGCAGGGAGCTGTTCCGCTTGGCGTCGGCCCGCAGGGTGAGGGTGAGCTCCTCCAGGAGGCTGCGGCGGATGACCTGGCCGCCGTCCGGCTCGTTGACCGGGCCGAGCTTCACCCGCTCCCGCTGGTCGCCGCCGGAGCCCTTGGCGTCGGCGAACTCCCACATGCCCATGTGGGTCGAGTCGGGGAAGAGCTGCAGGCCGAGACGGGCGGCGTCGAGCGCGACGGAGAGCCGGGTCTTGCCCTTCGCCCCCTTGATCGGCTCGGCCATGCGCTTGGAGACGTCGGACAGGACCAGGATGTTGGTCGGCGGGGCCAGCCTGCTCCACGCCTCCAGCGCCTCGTCGATCCTGGCGGGCAGGATGGTCGGGCGGGTGCGGGGCGACACGGTCGGGATCTCCGGTCCCGGCGAGTAGGGGCCCTGGCTGCCGTCGGCCGAGCGGAAGCCCGCCCGCCGTACCGCGTCCTGGGTCTCCGGGGAGCGGAGCCAGGCGGCGAAGGCCCGCGACCCGGCCGCCTTGGCCGGGTCTCCCGAGGTGACCACGTAGGGGTAGTCGAGGTTGATGGTCCCCTCGCGGGGATGGAGCGCGACGAGCGGGTCCGCGGACGGCTGCCGGTTGTGGAACCAGACCGACTGCTCGGGGACGATCACCACCGGGCGCTGCCAGAAGGAGCGCTCGTCGACCGCCTCGACCATGCTCCGGTAGTCGGGCGCCGCCCCCGCCTGGGCCCAGCGCACGAACGCGGTGAGCGCCTGGTCGGCCTCGGGCCCGGTGCCCACGACGTCCCTGGCGGCGGCCACGGTGGCGATGCCTGCCCCGGCGAGCGACGGGTCCGGGACGCGGACCACGTCGGGTTCGTTCTCGTTGGGCCTGACCCGGCCCCGGGTGGTCGCGGGGAAGACCATCCGCCAGTTCATGTCGGTCTCGCCGACCGCGAACCGGTCGGCGAGGGACTTGCGGGTGGCGAAGACCAGCGGCGAGGTCGCCATCACGGTCTCGGTCCCCGCCAGGTCCTCGGCCCCCTGCTTGCGCGCGAGCCGGATCCAGGCGGAGGAGTCGGAGATCCAGCCGTCGGGGCGGGCCGCCAGCACGCCCGCGGTGCCGCCGATCAGGGTGCGCAGCACGGTGGCCGGCGGCTGCTCCGTGACCTGCACCAGCACGCACCGCCCGTCGACGCCGGCCTTGGCCGCGTTGAACCGCCCGGCCGCCTCCATCACGGTCGGCGCGATGTCCACCGCGGCGGCGACGTCGACCAGGACCGGATCACCGCCGCAGGGCCCGCCCACCCGGTCCGCCACCAGCCCCGCGGTCCCCGCGAGCACCACCGCCAGCGCGACCGCGGCGAATGCGAGACGGCGGCGTGCCTGCCGCCGGCGGCTCTCGGCGCCGGCGGCCATGCGGTGCCGACCGGGTGAGAAGGACAAGGCGGGGACCTCTCGTCAGGGGAGTGATGATTGTCCCAATGAACCCAGCACAACGCGCAAGTGCCTATAGAACTTGTTATAGACGATCTAGTGGTACGAAGTTACGCACACTTTGACAAACTCCATCGCTCGCCCTGGCCGCGGCCAGCCGCTCCTCACCCGGCGCGCCGTACGAGGTCGTCCGCTGCCGGAGCGGCCGCCCGGTCGGGGCGACCATCGCCGCGATCTCGGTGATGGTCTTGAACGAGCCGTTCTCCGACCCGGCCATCCTGCTGATCGTCTCCTCCATCAGCGTGCCGCCCAGGTCGTTGACCCCGCCCTGGAGCACCTGGCGGCACAGGTCGTCGCGGAGCTTCACCCAGGAGCACTGGATGTTGCCGATCGCACCGTGCAGCAGGATGCGGGCCAGCGCGTGCACGGCCCGGTTCTCCCGCGCGGTCGGGCCCGGGCGGGCGATCCCGGCCAGGTAGATGGGGGCGCTGTGGTGGACGAACGGCAGCGGCACGAACTCGGTGAACCCGCCGGTCTCCTCCTGGATGCGGCGGATGAGCCGGATGTGCCCGACCCAGTGGGCGTGGGTGTCCACGTGGCCGTACATCATCGTGGCGGTGGTCGGGATGCCCAGCCGGTGGGCGGTGGTGATGACCTCGACCCACTCGGCGGCGGGCAGCTTGCCCTTGGTCAGCACCCAGCGCACCTCGTCGTCGAGGATCTCCGCCGCGGTGCCGGGCAGCGAGTCGACCCCGGCCTCCTTCGCGGCGGTCAGCCAGTCCGCGACGGACAGGTTCGTACGGCTGGCGCCGTTGACGACCTCCATCGGCGAGAACGCGTGGACGTGCATCCCCGGGACGCGCGCCTTGACCGCGCGGGCGATGTCGAAGTAGGCGGTCCCGGGCAGGTCGGGGTGGATGCCGCCCTGCATGCACACCTCGGTCGCCCCCGCCTCCCAGCCCTCCTGCGCCCGGTCGGCGACCTGGTCGAGTGAGAGGGTGTAGGCGTCGGCGTCGGTGCGGCGCTGCGCGAAGGCGCAGAACCGGCAGCCGGTGTAGCAGACGTTGGTGAAGTTGATGTTCCGGTTGACCACGTAGGTGACGTCGTCGCCCGCGGCCTCCCGGCGCAGGCCGTCGGCGATCCGGCAGAGTTCGTCCAGGGCCGCGTCGTCCGCCCCGGCCCCGGTGTGGTCCCCCGCCAGCCCGAGCAGGGTCAGCGCCTGCGCCTCGGTCAGCCCGGCGGGGTCGCTCTCCGCCCGCAGCAGCGCCTGCCGGACCTCTCCCAGCCGCACCGCGGCGCCCCCGGGCGCGGCGGGGGCCTCCCCGTCCTGGAGGCGGTCCTTCAGCGCCTCCCAGTCGCCGTAGACGTGGTCGAAGTCGTCGCGGCGGTCGGCGGAGCGGCCCTCGCCGTCCACCGCCGTGTGCAGGTCGGTGCGGCCGAGCGCGGTGAAGCCGCCGTCGGGCTCCTGCCAGGGGCGGCCGACCGGCTCGGCGCCCTCCCTGGCCAGACCGGTCTCCGGGTCGGCGAGGGCCGCGACGTGGGCGTTCAGCCGGGGGTCGAGCCAGGGCTCCCCGGCGAGCACGTACTCGGGGTAGATCGTCAGACGCTCCCGCAGCGTGAACCCGGAGGCGGCGGTGCGGGCGGCGAGCTCGTCGATCTGCGGCCAGGGGCGCTCGGGGTTGACGTGGTCGGGAGTGAGCGGGGAGACCCCGCCCCAGTCGTCGATCCCGGCCCGGATCATCAGGCCGTACTCGGACTCGACCAGGTTCGGCGGGGCCTGGACGCGCGCCTTCGGTCCCAGCACCAGGCGGGCCACCGCGATCGTGGCGGCCAGTTCCTGCAGGTCGGCGTCGGGCATGCCGCGCATCGCGGTGTCCGGCTTGGCGCGGAAGTTCTGGACGATGACCTCCTGGAGCCCGCCGTACTCGCGGGCCACCTTCCGCAGCGCGAACAGCGACTCGGCGCGGTCCTCGACCGTCTCGCCGATGCCGATCAGGATGCCGCTGGTGAACGGGACGTTGGAGCGCCCCGCGTCCTGGAGCACGCGCAGCCGTACCGCGGGGTCCTTGTCCGGGGAGCCGTAGTGCGGCTGCCCCTTCTCCTCGAACAGCCGCCGCGAGGTCGTCTCCAGCATCATGCCCATCGAGGGCGCGACCGGCTTGAGGCGCTGCAGGTCCCGCCAGGTCATGACCCCGGGGTTGAGGTGCGGCAGCAGCCCGGTCTCCTCCAGCACCCGGATCGCCATCGCCCGCACGTAGGAGAGCGTGTCGTCGTAGCCGTGCGCGTCCAGCCACCCGCGGGCCTGGTGCCAGCGCTCCTCCGGCCGGTCGCCCAGCGTGAACAGCGCCTCCTTGCACCCCATGGCCGCGCCCTGCCGGGCGATCTCCAGGACCTCGTCCGGGCCGAGGAACGGGCTGTCGAGCTTGTGCGGCGCGGTGGCGAACGTGCAGTACCCGCAGCGGTCCCGGCACAGGCGGGTCAGCGGGATGAAGACCTTGCGGCTGTAGGTGATGGTCCCTGGCCGCCCCGCGGCCTGCAGGCCCGCGTCCCGGACCCGGCCGGCGTGGCCGAGCAGGGTGTCGAGGGCCTCTCCCCTCGCGTGCAGCAGCACGGTGGCCTCGGCCTGGTCGAGGGTCTTGCCGTCTCGGGCCCGTGCCAGGGCCCTGCGCATCGCGGCATCGGTGGGGTTCACGCTCATAGGCGCACATTACGGCGCATCGCAGGCTGCACCGGTACCGGGGTCCGGCCGATAGACCCAGATACTTCAGAGAGTCTAAACAGAGGGCTGAAGGAAATCTCGATAGACGTAAATAAATGCAAGTGCATAAGATTGGGGCATCCCACCGGAACACCCACCAGGAGACGAAAATGATCTGGTTCCTCCTCGCCCTCGCCGCCGTCGCCGCCCTCGCCCCGCTGATCGGAGCCGACACACGCGACGGTCGCGACTGGCAACCCACCGCCCCTTACGACCCCGACCCGTACGGCCTCGGCACGGGCGATGACCCCGTACCGGCGCCCGCGCCCCGCGAGCGGGTGGCCGCCCGCCGCTCGGCGCCGGCGGTCGGCTGACCCGGCGGCTCCACCCCGTCCGGGAAACCACGCCTCTCCGGACCGCGGAGGGCGGCTCAGATCCGGACCGCGGAGGGCGGCTCAGAAGGAGCGGTAGTCGCGCGGGGCCGTGCGGGGGCCCCGGGCCGGGGGCCTGCGGCCGGTCAGGGCGAGCAGGCGGGCGGCCCGGTGGCGGTGGCCCCGGTAGGGGGCGAGCAGCCGGAGCATCCCGGCGTCGTCGGTCCGCCGCCCGGTCAGCGACCAGCCGACCAGTGACGGCAGGTGGTAGTCGCCCACCGAGAGCGCGTCGGGATCGCCGTGCGAGCGCTGGCGCACCTCGGCCGAGGTCCACACCCCCACACCGGGCAGCGCCCGCAGCAGCAGGTCCAGCCCGGCGCTCTCCCCGGCCGCCTCCAGCTTCGCCGCGTGCCGGGCGGCGTTCGCGATCGTCCTGGCCCGTACGGCCTCCGCCCCGGCCCGGTGCCAGTCCCACGACGGGATCGACCACCACACCTCGGGCTCGGGGAAGACCCGCATGCCCTCGGGAGCCGGACCCGGCGCCGGCTCGCCGTACCGGGCCAGCAGCCACCGCCACGCCCGCCGGGCCTCGGCGAGCACGACCTTCTGCTCCAGCACCGCGGGCACCAGCGCCTCCAGCACCCGTGAGGTCCGCCCGATCCGCAGCCCCGGATGGCTCCCGGCCGCCCGGCGCACCGCCTCGTGCCCGGGGACGAACCCGGACAGGTCATCGTCCGCACCGAGCAGGGCGGGCATCGTCTCCAGCAGCCACCCCGCCCCCGGCCCCCACGCCGATCCCAGGACCTCCCCGCCCTGCGGGGAGAGCCGGAGGGTGCCCGGCCCGCACGGAGTGCGGCAGGTCCGCCAGATCGCCCCGCCGGGCGTGACGCGCCAGGTGGGGTCCCCGTCGCCGCGCCGGTACGGGTGCAGGGTGAGCCGGAGGTCCAGCGGCCCCTCCGGCCGCCAGCGCCGCTCACGGGCCCCGGACCGCCCGGCGGCGCCCTCCGCTCCTCCGGACGGCTCCGCACCCTCCGGTCCTCCGGGCGATTCCGCGCCCTCCGGTCCCGCCGACGGCGTCGCGGCCTCCGGTCCCGCGGACGGAGCCGGGCCGTACCGGAGATCCACCGAGCGCTCTCAGACGTCGCTGGAGAAGCGGACCGCGCACTCGGGAAGCACGACGCCCGGCCAGACGCGGCTGCCCGCGAGCAGCTCGTTGCCGGGGCCGACCACCGCGCCGTCGCCGACCACCGCGCCGCGCAGGACCGCGCCGGAGGCCACCCGCGCCCCGGCCCCGACCACCGAGTCGGCCACGATCGCCTCGGACTCGACCACGCAGTCGTCGCCCAGCACGCTCCCGGTGACCTTGGCCCCGGCATGCACCGCCGCGCGGGCTCCCACCGCCGTCCCCTCGCACACCTTGGCCTCCGGTGAGATCACGGCGCCGGGCAGCGCGAGGAGGTCCCCGGCCGGGCCGGGCAGCGCGGGCGAGGGCAGGCGGCCGAGGACCAGGTCGCGGGAGCCCTGGACGAAGGCGGCCGGGGTGCCCACGTCGAGCCAGTAGGAGGCGTCGGCGTAGCCGAGCACCAGGGCCCCGGCCTCGATCAGCCCGGGGAAGGTCTCCCGCTCGACCGAGACGACCTCGCCCGCCGGGATCGTGTCGATCACCGAGCGGGTGAAGACGTAGCAGCCCGCGTTGATCCGGTTGGTGACCGGGTTGGGCGTCTTCTCCAGGAAGGCGGTCACCCGGCCCTCGTCGTCGGTCGGCACGCAGCCGAACCGCGACGGGTCCTCGACCTCGGTCAGGTGCAGGGTGAGGGCGGCGCCCCGCTCGACGTGCCGGGCGACCTGGTCGGCGATGTCGTGCCCGGACAGGATGTCGCCGTTGAGCACCACCACCGGCGCGTCCGGGCCGCAGGTCAGCGCCTCGGCGGCGTTGCGGATGGCGCCGCCGGTGCCGAGCGGGGTCTCCTCGGTCACGTACTCGAGGGTGAGCCCGAAGGCCGAGCCGTCCCCGAACGCCTCGCAGAACATCTCCGCCCGGTAGGACGTGGCGAACACGATGCGCCGGACGCCGGCCGCGCGGGCCTGGGCGAGCTGGTGCGCGAGGAAGGGCACCCCGGCCGTGGGGAGCAGCGGCTTGGGCGTGCCGATCGTCAGCGGGCGCAGGCGCGTCCCCTGTCCTCCGACAAGAAGGATCGCCTCGAGTTCCCGCACGGAGGTCTCTGCCATCCCGTGAGATTAACCGACTATCCGGCGGCTCGCCGGTAAGCGCGCACATGTGCCTCGCACGAGTCACCCGCCCTCTCGGCGGGCGGGGCCGTTCACGGGGCTGTTCACGGGGCTGTTCACGGGGCCGGCCGCACGGCGGGCCGCCGCTCCCGCGGCGGCGGCGCAGAGCAGGTCCCCCAGGACGATCACCACCCGGGAGCAGAGCGCCGCCGCGAGGGCGGACCCGCGGTCCAGGACGGGCGCCAGCACGACCACCATGGCCCCCTCGCGCACCCCGGCTCCGGCCGGGACGACGAACGTCATGATCCCCAGGCACCAGGAGAGCGCGAACGCCCCGACGGAGAACACGGCCGCCGGCAGGCCGGAGGGGCCGAGCTCGTGCATGATCGCGGCCAGGTGCAGGCCGTACGCGGTCCAGCCGAGCAGCGCCCAGCCCAGTGCGGTGAGCATGCCGCGCCGGGTGAGCGGGCGCTCCAGCGGCTCCCGGCCCAGCCTCCGCAGCCCGAACCCGATCACCGCGTTGACCACCCGCGGCTCGAACGCCACCGCGAGCACCGGCAGCAGCAGGAACGCCCACGTGTACGGCGCCGCGGCCCCGGGCAGCGCGGCCGGCAGCGTCACCGCGGAGACCAGCAGCCCGCTGCCGAGCTGGACCGGCATGGTCAGGAAGAACGCCGCCGCGCTGCGCGGCCGGGGGACGCCCAGCTCGCGGCCCATCTCCATCTGGGCGAGGACCGGCCAGACGGAGCCGGGGATGTACTTGCCGAGCTGCCCGACGAAGAAGACCCGGGCGGCCGGGCGGAGCGGGAGCGGCGAGCCGAGGTCGGCCAGGAGCGCCCGCCACGTCATCATCCCGCCGCACAGCGCCGCGACCACCGCCACCAGCGAGAGCGCCAGGGCCTGCCACGACAGCCGGGCGAACCCGGCGCGGACGGCCTCCCACTGGCTCGCCACCGCCCATGCCCCGAAGCCGAGGGCCACCAGCAGGAAGGCCGACCGGACCAGCCGCCTGACCGGGGACGGGCGCCCCGGCCCCGCGTCCCCGGAGGCCGGGGAGGTCTCCGGGGGGACGGCCGCCGCGGGATCCGGAGCCCCGGAACCGGAGACCGCGGGGCCGGGAGCCCCGGGCCCGGAGGTCACCGGGTCGGGGCTCACAGCGCCCGGACCGGGTCGGGCGGCTGGGGCAGGCGGGCCCCGGCCGGGCGGCGGGTGCTCTTGGTCGCGACCCACAGGTAGGTCGGCACCACCGGAAGCAGCGCGCGCAGCACCGGGCGCGGCAGCCGGGAGAGCACGCCCCCGGCGGCGCGGCCGACCGCGCCGGGGAACAGCTCGGACCCGGCGAAGGCCGCGGGGGTGGCGAGCACCGGGAAGGTGTAGTCCCAGACCCGGAGGCCGCGGACCATCCTCCGCAGGCCGCGGCGGGTCCGGTAGCGCTCGTAGTAGCTGTCGGCCCGGCCGGACAGGCGCACGTAGCGGTCGGCCAGGGCGGGCGGCAGGTAGGACAGGAACGGCAGCCTGTAGTGCGGCTCCATCACCCCGAGCCGGTTGCCCAGCCCCAGGTAGAGCACGCCGTCGGCGCTGAGCACCCGGCGCATCTCCGCCATGATCGCGTCGGGGTCGACCACGTGCTCGTAGATGTGGTTGAAGACCAGCACGTCGATCGAGCCGTCGGGGAAGGGCAGCGCGGTGCCGTCGGCGCAGACGAACTCGACCCGCTCGCCGAAGCGCGCGGCCGCCTTGCGCAGACCGGGCACGTCGATGTCCACGCCGAAGGTCCTGGCGGCGCCCGCGTTCGCCAGTTCGTCGGCGATGAACCCCGCCGAGCAGCCGATGTCGGCGACGGTCAGGCCCGCCAGGACGTCGGACTCCCGGCCGAGGAAGTGGCCGAGCACGGCCACGATCTTCGCGGCCTTCCTGCGGCGCTTCGCCTCGTCCAGCATCGCCGCCTGGAACTCGGAGTACTCAAGCTGCGCCTGCCGTTGCGCGCCCATCGGCCGCTCACCATTCCTCATCCGCCGTCCACGATGCCTGCGGCCCGCCCGCCGGGGCGCACCGGTCCTCGCGACCCGCCGCGCCCGCGGCGGGCCCGCTCGGTCACGGGGCCCTAGGCTACCGGCGCGGCCGAACCCTACCGCCGGGTAACGACAACGTCGTACGCTTGGCCGATGCTCACCCGACTGCTCGGCCGACTGCGATCGAGCCGCCTGCTCCGCGTGCTGCTCGCGCTGGTCGCGCTGGCCTTCGTCGGATACGGCCTGGCCCGGAACTGGGACGACACGGTCTCCGCGCTCGCCAGGCTGTCCTGGTGGTCGGTGGCCGGGGCGTGCGCCGCGGTGGCGGCCGGAATCTGGATCATGATGATCGCCTGGCAGCGGACCCTGGCCGGACTCGGCTCCGAGTTCCCGCTCCGGGTGGCCGCGCGCGTGCTGTTCGTCGGCCAGCTCGGCAAGTACGTCCCCGGCTCGGTCTGGGCCTACGCCGCGATGATGGAGCTGGGCCGCGACCACGGCTGCCCGCCCCGGCGCACCTTCGGCGGCACCTCGATCGCCCTGGTGGTCTCCCTCGGCTGCGCGGTCGGCCTGGCCGCCGCCACCCTCCCGTTCACCGCCCGGGAGGTGGCGGAGAAGACCTGGTACCTCGCGCTGGTCATCCCGGTGATCGTCGTCTGCCTGCACCCGAGGGTCCTCGCCTGGGGCCTGAACCAGGCGCTGCGGATCGCCCGCAGGGAGCCCTTCGACGAGGTGCTCTCCGGCCGCACCCTGGCGGCCGTCACGGCGTGGACGGTCACCGGCTGGCTGGTGTACGGCCTGCACCTCTGGCTGGTCATGGGCGACCTGACCGGCGACTTCTCGCTCTACCTGCTCGGCGCGGGCGCCTACGCCTTCGCCTGGGCCACCGGCCTGCTGTTCGCCTTCATCCCGGCCGGGGTGGGCGTGCGCGAGGGCGCGATGCTCCTGGTCCTCGCGCCGACGGTCGGCACGGCCAACGCCCTCGTCGCCGCCGTGCTCTCCCGCCTGGTCTTCACCTTCGCCGACGTGGCCTGGGCCGGACTCGGGTTCCTGCTCGGCCGCCGGGCTCAGCGCCCGGCGGAGCCCGCCGACAGCAGCGCCTCGACGTACGCCGCCCAGTAGGGCTCCGGGTCCACGGCCTTCACCCCGGCGCGCAGCCGCTCCGGCTCGCCCGGCCGGTAGAAGCGCTCCAGCGCCTCGCGCAGCGCCTCCACCGAGCCCGGCTCGACCAGCAGGCCGTCCACCCCGTCGGTGACGTGCTCGCCCAGCGTCCCCACCCGGGTGGCGACCACCGGCACACCCTGCTCGTGGCCGAGCCAGACCTGCTGGCTGGCCGTACCGCTCCGGTAGGGCAGCACGAGCGCGTCCACGTCCTCGAACAGTCCCGGCACGTCCTCGGCCGCGACGTAGCCGGGCCGCAGCTCCACCCGGTCGGTGAGCCCCAGCCCGTCGACCAGCGACTGCGTCTCCTCCAGTCCGCCCCAGAACTCCCCCGCCACCCGGAGCGAGACGCCCTCGGGCAGCGCGCGGATCAGCAGATCGAGCCCCTTGTACGGCCGGACCAGCCCGAAGAACAGCAGCCGCCCCCGCGCCCCCATCGGCCGGGGCCTCCCGAAGCCGCTCTCCGGCGCCTTCACCGGCAGGTGCGGGGCCATCTGCGCCACGGCCACCGGCACGGGCGCCAGCTCGCGGGCCAGCGCCGCCTGCGCCTCGGAGTGCGCGAGCACCCCGTCCACCCGGCGCAGCAGCGCTTTCATCAGCGGCGCGTCGTACGGCTTGCGCTCGTGCGGCAGCACGTTGTGGCACAGCGCCATCACCGGCGTCCCGCGGCGCAGGCCGTACAGGATGCCCAGGTAGGGCGGGACCTGCACGGGACTGAGCACGGCGAGGATCACCAGGTCGGCGGTGCGCAGCCGGCGCCCGCACGCGACCCAGCCGTCCGGGCGTCGCCAGTCGAGCCGCCGGAAGGACCTCGGGTACGGCTCCCCGTCGGGGGTCTCCACGGTCTGGCGGCCGGGGTAGAGGAACGACGGGTACTGCGCCTGCCACGACTCGACGACCACGTCGTGCCCGGCGGCGCTCAGGCGGTGGGCCAGCTCGGTGGTGTGCGCGGCGCCGCCGCCCTTGTAGGGGTAGGTCGGCCCGACGATCGCGATCCGCATGCCTACTCGCTCCTGGAGCGCACGATGAGGTCGGCCAGGAGCGCCAGCGACCCGATCAGCAGCCCGGTCACGAAGATGATGATCGTGTTGTTGGCCAGGTAGAACGGGGTCTTGACGTTGTCGTAGACCCCCTTGGCGATCCCGAGCCCGACCAGCCAGATCGCCGGCGGCATGAGCACCTTGAGCGGGTTGAAGTACATCACCATCCGCAGCACCTGCAGGATGTAGCGGTAGGCGTCGGAGACGAAGCTGAACTTCGACTTCCCGGCCCGCTTGCTGTACTCGATCGGCAGGTAGTAGACGTCGTGCTGGTTCGACAGGAACGACAGCGTGATCGTCGTGACGCAGGAGAACCCGGGCGGGAGCAGTCGCAGGTACGGCCGGGCGACCGACTTGCGGAACGCGCGGAGCCCGGAGTTGAGGTCGGGGATCCTCTGCCCGGCCAGCATCTCGGCGATCTTCCGGATGACCAGCTTGGCCGGGACCCGCAGGAACTTGTGCGAGCCCTCCTCGGTGGTCCGCGCGCCCACGACCTGGTCGATCGCGGTGTCCTTCTCCAGGATCCGGACCAGCTCGGGGATGCGCTCGTTCGGGTAGGTCATGTCCGCGTCGGTCCACACGACGATCTCGCCGCGCGCCTCCTGCGTGCCGATCCTGCGGACCGTTCCCGAGCCGCCGTTGCGGTGGAACGCCCTGATCCGCATGTTCGGGAAGCGCGGCGCGGCCTCCCGCAGGCGGGCGAGGGTCTGGTCGGTGGAGCAGTCGTCCACGGCCACGAGCTCGTAGGTGTAGCCGCTGTCGTCCATGGCCCGGCAGATGCGCTCGACCTCGTCGATGACGTGGTCCTGCTCGTTGTAGCAGGGCAGGACGATCGTGACGTACGGCGTTGCGTCCACAGCTGGTTCACTCTCGGGGGTCTCGGGCGTGCTCACGACGGGCGAGGATACTCTGCCCAGCTTGGCCCCGTATCCACATCACCCCGTTCGGCGACCTCACGCCGCCTCCGGAGAAGGCGGCGGGGACCACCGGCGTCCGCGGTGACACCGCCTCCCCGCCGGGCGGCCGCTACTCGCCGGCCTCGACGGGATACACCGCCAGGACACCGGGCAGGAGCTTCAGCGCCCTGGCGATCCCGGCCGTCCCGGTGGGGTCGATCGGGGTGGAGAGCTTCACGTAGAAGGTCTCGTACATCTGGTCCGGGCGGCGAGGCCCCCCGAAGTGGAACCTGTACATCTGGTCCGGCCCGAGAGGTCTCATGAGGCGCAGGGCCTCCGACTCGTGGTGCCGCATCAGTCTCATGAGGTGCCCGCGGTCCTGCAGGTAGATCGTCTCGGCTCCCGGCAGGTCCCACAACCGGGCGACGACCGCCTCCTTCTCCGCCTCGGTGGCGGCGCCCTCGACTCCGGCGGGACGGTTCTCCACGCACTCCTTCTTCAACCGGTCGTCCTTCGCGCACAGGACGATCTCGAGATCCGCCTTCCCCGCCCAGAAGTTCGAAGGCTCCGGCAGCACCGTCTCGACCTCGGGGAACGCCTTCAGCCGCGCGGCCACCACGGCGAAGTCGCCGCTCCGGCGCAGCGTCCCCGTGAGGGAGGGCGCGAAGACCGCACCGGCGAGCATCGTCTGCTCGTCCATGGCGGTGTAGCGGGCCATCATGGCCCGGCGGACCATCGTCTCGTCCTTGAAGACGACCTCGGCCAGTTCAGGCATGGCCCGCATGCGGTCGGCCACCTTCCGGTAGTCGGCCTCCGTGGCCTTCGGCCTGCCGGGGCAGCTTCCCCCTCCCGGCCCGTAGCCGCCGCACAGGGAGACCCAGAACCGCAACGGCTCGGGGAACGCCGCATCCGGCGGGGGCAGCGGGCGCAGGGACCGCTCGTAGAGGTACCAGCCCCCGGCTCCGGCCGCCCCGAACACCACCAGCACCGCGGCGCAGACGGCCAGCAGCCGGGCGTGCGCCCGCAGCCAGAGCTGGAGCCGCGGCTCCCGGTCTGGGTCGCCGGAGCCGAAGGAGAGCTCCTCGTACCCGGAGGACGGTTCACCATGATCGGGAAACGACATGGGCCGACTATGCCAAACACCACCAGGCGATGACCATACGGACATCGATCGAGAGGGGCCGGGTGCCGCCGGGCGCCTCAGGGCACCGCCATCCAGACGTCGACCGCGAGGGACCAGGTCCCGTCCGGGGCCTTGACCAGGGAGCGCTCGTCCTGCCGGGTGCGCAGGGCCATCACCCGCACCGGCGTGCCGTACGGCGTGAGCTGACCCGCCTCGGCGGCGAGCAGGACCGGGGTACGGCCCGCCGCCCGGATCCGGCCGGTCAGGCGGGTGACGTCGGCCGGGGCCGGGAGGCTGGTGCCGGGGACGACCGCGACCCCGGCGGCGGGCACGCCGCACAGCCCCCGGACGAGCTGGGTGAACCGGTCGGCGGTCACCCGCTCCGCGAGCAGGACCGAGGCGTTCTCCGGGAGGGCGGCGCACATGGCCTCGACCGCCGCGCGCTCCCCCCGCCCGACCGGCGTGAAGGCGGTACCGATGGAGGTGACGGCCGGGGGGACGAGCAGCAGCGCCGCGCCGAGGACGGCGAACCGGGCCGGAGCGGCGGCGAACCAGGACCGGACGGCCGCCAGGAGGTCTCTGACCGCGGACGGGAGCCGGGCGGCGGCGTGCTCCGGCTCCCGGATCCTCTCCTCGATCCGGCGCAGGCCCCAGGCCGCGAGCAGGATCATGCCGGGGATCACCACGGGGACCAGCCGACGGGCGGCGAAGGGGTGGTCGGGGGTGATGGCCGGGCGGTAGAGCGTGGTGACCGTCGTCCAGCCGATGACCATCAGCGGGAGCAGCCACTCCGGAGCGGCCCCTCTGGCCACCCTCCGGGTCAGTACGGCCGCCGCCGCCGTGGCGAGCACCACGGCCGGGAGCCCGACGTACCAGACCACCCAGTGCAGCGAATCCTCGTAGTAGAGCCGGGTGCCGTCCGCCGGCAGCCCGTTCGCCTGCTGGGTCTTGGCGATGAACTCGGAGGTCAGCAGGTCCTCGGGGGTGGTGGCGTGCCGGGTCACGGTCTGCAGCCACGGCCGGGCCGCGAACAGGGCCACGACGCCCGCGACCGCCCCGCCGGCGATCCCGGGCAGCCGCCGGATCCGGGCGGCCCGGCGCAGCGGGCCCGCGAGCCGGGGAGCCAGCGCGGCTCCGGCCAGCGTGAGGAGCAGGACGGCTCCGCAGACCGCCAGCAGGGGCTTCAGCGAGCCGGAGAGGTAGTTCAGGTACGGCCGGGAGAGCAGGGAGGCGGCGCCCAGGCCGAGACCGGCCCCGGCCAGCAGTCCGGCCAGCAGCGGCGCCCCGAGCCGCGCCTCCGGGCGCGGACCGGGTCCTGTCCGTTCGGCACCGGGTGGCTCCGCCTCGTGGGTGTCCGGCGCCGCCTCCGCGCCGTTCTCCACCCGGCGCAGGGCGATCAGCAGGCCCGCGTAGGCCGGCACGGGCAGCACGTCCCGCAGGCCGTCGATCCTGACCAGGACGGCCAGCCCGAGCACCAGCCCGGCCAGGGCGGCCCCGGCGGCGGCCCCCCGGCCCCCTCCGGCGGTTCCGTCGGCCCCGCCCGAGGGCGCGGGGAGCCGGGACCGGGCGTCGAGCAGCAGGGTCATGCCGCCGAACAGCATGATCAGGGACGGGATCTCGCTGAAGGAGGTCCGGGACGTGTAGAGGATCGGCAGGCTCAACGCGAACGCGAGCGCCGCGACCGGCGCCCGGCGCGCCCCGGCCAGCCGGGCCACCACTCCGGCGAAGACCAGCACCGCCAGGGCGCCCAGCACCGGCGGGGCGAGCAGCAGCCCGGGCAGGCCGCCCAGCCAGTGCCCGGCCGCGTGGAGCATCGGCGGCCCCGGCATGAACTGCGGCACGACCGCACCGTCGTGGTCGTAGAAGCCCACGCTGCCGAAGAGGAGTGCCGGGTCGGGCCCGCCGAAGGCCGCCTCGCCGTACGGGATCGGCAGGGAACCGTGCTCCGCCAGCCAGGCGGCGTACTGCGCGTAGGTGGCGGGGTCGCGGCGGACGATCAGCTGCTCGCTGTGGAGGACGGTGTTGACGACCCACGAGCCCAGCGCCGCGGCCAGCACCCCGCCCGTCTGCCGGGCGGTCGCCCCGGGGATCGCGGGCAGGCGGCGCAGGCCGTACCGGCAGAGCAGAACGGCGGCGGCCGTGCCCGACGGGACCGCGACGAGCGGGTGGAACCGGCCGAGCAGCAGCAGCGGGAGCCCGGCCAGCAGCCAGCCCGCGAGCACGAGCGCGGGCGCGGCCGACACCGCGGCGAGCACCCGTCCCGCCGAGGGTCTCCGCACACGATCCAGCAGACCGGCCTCCATGATTGACCGAGGGTAGCGGCAGCGGCCGGTACGGCCCGCCTCGCGATCCCGCCGCCGGCGACCGGCCCGGACCCGCCGGAGCCGATAACGTACGCGGGACGTGCGAAAGGGGCGGCGGGTGGTCGGGCTGGTGCGGCGGGACCGGGCGCTTGCGGCGTGGAGGCGGTGGACGGCCCGGATCGGCGACCTCGCGCGGAGGCCGTCGCGCGGGCGTGCGCCGCGGCTGCGGGGGGACCGGCGGCCGCCGTCGCTCCGCGACCACCGGTGGTTCCTGGGAGTGCTGGGGGCCGGGGCCGTCCTGCGGGCGGTCACGATGCTGGGCTACCGGCCGGCGCTCTGGTTCCCCGACTCCTACACCTACGTCGTCACCGCGCTGAGGCCCCGCCCCGACCTGGTCCGCCCCGCCGGGTACTCGATGTTCCTGCGCCTGCTGGAGCCGCTGCACAGCTTCGCCGCCGTCGCCCTGGCCCAGCACCTGCTCGGGCTCCTCGTCGGCGTGCTGGTCTACCTGACGGCCCGGCGGGCGGGCGTTGCGGGGTGGGCCGCGGCGCTCGCCTCGGCGCCCGCGCTCCTGGACGCCTACCAGGTCGAGCTGGAGCACCTGCTGGTCTCCGACACCCTGTTCGCCGTGCTGGTCGTGGCGGCGGCCCGCCTGTCCGTCTCCCCGCGCCTGACATGGCGTACGGCGTGCGGGATCGGCCTGCTGCTCGCGGCGGCGACGCTCACCAGGACCGTCGGCCTCCCGCTGGTCGCGGTCTTCGCCGCCTGGCTGCTGTACCGGGCGCGGGGCCGGGTCCTGGCGGCCGGGGTCATGCTGGCCGCGGCGGCGCTGCCGGTCCTGGGCTACGGGGTGTGGTTCCACGCGACCTACCAGCGGGTCGGCATCGTGGGCGCGAACGGGGTCTTCCTCTACTCCAAGACGATGACGTTCGCCGACTGCTCGGTGATGGACCCCCCGCCGGACCTGGCGGTGCTCTGCGACCCCCGGCCGCCGGCGCAGCGGCCCCCCGCGCAGGAGTACATCTGGAGCTCCGAGTCCGCGCTGGTGAAGCTGCCCGGCATCACCTTCACCGAGGAGACCGACACCCTGGCCGGGCGGTTCGCCTCGCTGGCCATCCGGAGCCAGCCGCTCGACTACGCCGGCTCGGTCCTGTCGGAGCTGGCCCGCTCCTTCACCTGGGACCGCCCGGTCTACCCGGACGCGGAGGTCTACGGCTACTACCGGTTCCCGGCCGCGACCCCGCCGCCGCCGGGCCGGTACCCGGCCACGGTCGGGGCGGAGTTCGCGCAGCGCTACGAGCGGGGGCCGATCTCCACCGTGATCGCCGAGCCGTACGCCGGCTGGATGCGGTCCTACCAGGACGCGGTCCGGCTGCCCGGCGCGGTGCTGCTGGTGGTCCTGCTGCTCCCGCCGGCCCTGGCGGGCCTGCGGTGGCGGCGTGCCCGGAGGGGGGCGGCGGACGCCTCCGGCGGCGCGGCGGACGCGGACCCGGGGGCGGGCTCGGCGGCGTGGGCGCTGCCCTGGGTGACGGCGGTGGCCCTGCTCGTGGTGCCTCCGGCCGTGGCGGAGTTCGACTACCGGTACGTCCTGCCCGCCGTGCCGCTCGCCTGCCTGGCCCTCGCCCTGGTCACGGGTAAAGCTTTTTTCAAGAACATTCCATGAAATGTCCGAATTTGAGTATGCTTGGCGGCCGGATCATCAGGACGGCGAGGGGGACCGCCATGGCCAAATTCAGCCCATCACGGCTCCCCGCGCGCGTCGCGTGACCTACTCTTTGGGCGCGATGAGCGAGTTCAAGCAGCCCAGTGTGTTGCCGCCAAGCGAGGGGATCGCATGAGCGACCACCGGCATGTCGCCGTGAAGGAGCGCCAGGCCGTACCTGCCGTGCCCGGCCGCCGGGCCTCCCGGCGCGCCGGCGACGGCGGCCCGCCGCCGGAGGACCGCGCGCGGGGCGGTGAGCCGCCCCGCGGCAGGGGCGGCAGAGGGAGCCGGACCCGGCGCATCGGCCCGGGCGGCTGGGCCAGCATCGGCCTGACCGGCCTCCTGGTGCTCGGCACCCTCGGCGGCTACAAGCTCTACCGCGACACCCTCGGCAACATCGAGGGCGTCTCGATCAAGGACAAGCTCAGCGAGAACCGGCCGGTCAACCAGACCGGGGCGCTCAACGTGCTGCTGGTCGGCTCGGACACCCGCGAGGGCGACAACCTCAGATACGGCCAGAAGATGGCCGACGCGGGCAAGCGCACCGACACGATCATCCTCATGCACATCTCGCCCAACCGCGACAAGGCGACGCTGGTCAGCTTCCCCCGCGACTCCATGGTGGACATGCCCGCCTGCAGGAACGAGAACGGCGCTCCGGTCGCCGCCCGGCACGACATGATCAACTCCGCCTACAACGTGGGCGGCATCACCTGCACGATCGACACGATCGAAGCTCTGACCGACATCCGCATCGACCACTTCGTCGAGGTGGACTTCACCGGCTTCAAGAACATCGTGGACGCCCTGGGCGGCATCAGGATCTGCCTGAAGAGCCCGGTCGACAGCAAGAAGGCCAAGCTCACCCTCCCCGCGGGCTGGAACAACCTCAACGGGGAGAAGGCCCTGGGCTACGTGCGGCTGCGCGACTACGGCGACGGCAGCGACATCCAGCGGATCAAGCGCCAGCAGGTCTTCCTCACCAAGGTGGTGCAGAAGGCGACCAGCAGCGACCTGCTCACCGACCCCGCGAGGCTCCTCGACTTCGTCACCCAGGCGGCCAGGTCGGTCCGGATGGACGAGGAACTGGCGAAGGACCCCCAGACCCTGGTCGACATCGCCTCCAGCGCCAAGGCGCTGACCGCGAGCGGCGTCAAGTTCATCACCGTCCCGTGGGGCGCGGACCCGGCCGACAAGAACCGGGTCGTCTGGAAGCAGCCGCAGGCGAACGAGCTGTTCGAGTCCATCAAGAACGACACCGAGGTCGTCCCCACCGCCTCTCCCAGCAGCGGCCCCGCCAAGCCGGCCGTCAAGCACGAGCAGGTCCGGGTCCAGGTCTTCAACGGCACCGGCAAGCCGGGGCTGGCCACGGAGGTCGCCGGGAAGCTGGCCGCCCAGGGCTTCGTGGTGACCCACGTCGGCGACGCCACGACGGCCGCGGGGAACGTGCCCGCGACCGCGGTGCGCTACGGCAAGAAGGACGCCGCGGAGGGGCCGGCCTACGCCGACGCGCTGGCCGCGCGGCTCTCCGGCGAGAAGCTCGCCCCGACCGAGGGCAAGGTCAAGCCCGGCACCATCACGAAGTACGCGCCGGCCACCCCGATCACCGAGACCCCCGCCGGCCCGGTCGTCCAGCTGGTCATCGGCGACGACTGGAAGGGCGTCCGGGTCCCCACCAAGATCCCCGACTCCCTCAAGGACTCCGTGGTCGACACCAAGACCGACCCCTGCCAGTGAGCCCGCGGCCGCCGTGGGGCCGCGCCTCCGGCGTGGTCCCACGGCGGCCGAACAATTACAATTTCCCGTTAACCGGCTCGAACATCCCCGGTCGTGCGACAGTCCGCACGCCACCGGTTTAGGGTGGTCGAGTCGGGTCGGCGAGGCGAAACCCCGCGCGGTCACCGTCCCCGGGGCACCTTCGCCGGCGTGTCCGACGACCTGTCCGTCCCGGCGGGCAGCGACCTCCGTCTCCGACAGATAGCTGAGCATCCCCCTCGTGAGCGACACCCGACCCCCCTTCCCGGTTCCGGCGCCCAGGGACGACGACGCCTCCGGCGGCGTTCCCGGCGGGTTCGCCGCCGGACAGGGGCGGAAGCCCGCACCGTGGCCGATGCCCGAGAACGCGCAGCCCTCTCCGTCGGCCCGGCCCGAGCCCGCCTGGCCCGAGCTGCCGGACTCCGGGCCGGCCGTCTCCGGGCGGCGCGGGCGCCGGGCGCGCGAGGAGGAGTCGCCCGGCGAGGTCACCGCGTGGGGCTACCCGGTCTACGAGGAGCCCCGGCCGTCCGGCCCGCTGGAGGTCGGCGGGCTCCCCGTCCCGCAGGCCGCTCCGGCCCCGCAGGTTGCTCCGGTCCCGCAGACCGCCCCCGGCGAGCGGCCCTTCTCCTACTGGGGGAGCTCCCCGGAGCGGGAGCCCGAGCCCGCCTCGTGGAGCGGGGCGTGGGGGCGCCACCCCGGGGAGGAGCCGCGGCACGGGGGCGGAGCGGGTCCCGAGGAGGAGCCCGAGGCTCCCCCGGCCAGGAAGAAGCGCGAGCCGTACCTCGACAACGTCAAGTTCGTGCTGATCGCCATGGTCGTCACCGGGCACGCGCTCGTGCCCACGTTCGAGGCGCACTCGGCCAAGTCCGTGTACCTGTTCATCTACACGTTCCACATGCCGGCGTTCGTGCTGATCAGCGGCTATCTCGGCCGGAACTTCTGGAACTCCAACGCGAAGATCAACAAGCTGGTCGACACCATGCTGGTGCCGTACGTGGTCGTGGAGATCGGCTACGCGCTGCTCCGCGCCGCGGTGGGCCAGAAGTGGACCCTGACGATCATCGACCCGGCCTGGCTGAACTGGTACCTGCTGGCCCTGGTGCTCTGGCGGATCTCCTCCCCCATCTGGACCCGCATGCGGCAGCCCCTGCTGGTCGCGGTGGCCATCTACATGATGGCCGGGTTCTCGGAGATCTCCGGCGACTTCAGCCTCGACCGGTTCTTCGGGCTGCTCCCGTTCTACGTGCTCGGCATGATGCTCAAGCCGGAGCACTTCGACCTGCTCAAGCCGCTCTGGGTGCGGATCACGGCGGGCGTCGTGATGGCGGGCGCCGCCGCCGTGGCGATCGTCATCGCGCCGCGCGTCAGCCTCAAGCCCGTCTACTTCCGCTACAGCTTCAAGAAGATGGACATGGACTGGTGGATCGGGCTCGGCGTCCGCGGCGCCATCCTGGTCGCGGCGCTCGTCCTGACGTTCGCGCTGCTGGCCCTGGTGCCCCGGCGCGAGACCTGGTTCTCCGACCTCGGCACCCGCACGCTCTACGCCTACCTGCTGCACGGCGTGGTGGTGCTCGTCGCCAAGGACCAGGGCTGGCTGAACTTCTCCTGGCTGCACGGCCCGCTGGGCGTGCTGGCCATCATGTCGAGCTCGGTGGCGCTGGCCATCGTGCTCTGCCTGCCGGAGACCCGCACGCTCTTCAAGTGGCTGCTGGAGCCCCGCCTGGTCTGGCTCTACCGGCGCCCCTCCGAACCCTCCGCGGAGAAGGACGCCCCGGCCGGGGCCAAGGAGAGTTCAGCGGCAGTTACCCGGTAATTAACCCGGCACATCCGGTGATGACGGAAGCGACACCCAGCATCGGCATATGCGGGTATGCGTCGGGACAATCGTTCATCACCCCGAAGACGCCCGGATCATGCATCGGCAGATCCGGGCGCTCATCGAGGCCGGGCACGAGGTCACCTACGTCGCGCCCTTCACCGACTGCAACGTCACCCCGGAGCCGGGCATCCGGGCGGTGGACGTGCCCCGCGCGACGGGCCGCCGCCGGCGGCGCGCGCTCAGGGCCGCCCGCCGGGCGCTGAAGCGCGGCTCCGAAGGCGCCGACCTGCTGATCGTCCACGACATCGAGCTGCTGCTCCGGCTGCCCAGGCGCCGCCCCGTCACCGTCTGGGACGTGCACGAGGACACCGCCGCCGCCCTGGCCGCCAAGGACTACCTGCCCGCGGCCCTGCGCCTGCTCCTGCCCGCGCTGGTCCGCCGGATCGAGGCCCGCGCCGAGCGCCGCCTCCACCTGATCCTGGCCGAGGAGGCCTACCGCGAGCGGTTCGCCTCCGCCCACCCCGTCGTCCGCAACACCACCTACGTGCCCCGGCGACCGCCTCCCCCGCCCGGCCGCGACCGGGTGGTCCACGTGGGCCACCTCTCCCGGGCCAGGGGCGCGGCGGAACTCATCGAGCTCGCCCGGCGGCTGCTCCCGCACGGGATCCGGCTGGACCTGATCGGCGCCGCCGACGCCGAGGTCCGGCCGCTGCTGCGGGACGCGCAGCGGGAGGGAGTGCTCGACTGGTACGGATACGTGCCCAACCGGCACGCGCTGCGGATGGCCGAGGGGGCGCTCGCCGGGCTCTCCCTCCTGCACGACCTGCCCAACTACCGGCGGTCGATGCCGACCAAGGTCGTCGAGTACATGGCCCGCGGCCTGCCGGTGGTCACCACCCCGCTCCCGGCGGCCGCCTCCCTGGTCGAGCGGGCCGGATGCGGAGTCGTCGTGCCCTTCGGGGACGTGGACGCCGCGGTGGCGGCCGTGCTCGCGCTGCGGGAGGACCCGGAGGAGGCCGCGGCGATGGGCGCACGCGGCCACGCCGAGGCGGCGCGCGAGCACGACTGGCCCGGCCACGCGGAGGAGTTCGTCCGCCACCTGGAGGAGTGGGCGGGCAAACCCGTGACGGGCGGCCGCGGGCTTGGTCTACTTGAACCATGGCACGCCATCTGATCCAGGGACGCGAGGTGGCCATGCCGGTGCGCGTCCGGGACGCCGCCGTCTGCACCGCCTCCTACCTCGTGCGGGCCGACGCGGCCCGGGCGGTGATCGCCTACACCGGGCTCGACGTGGCCGAGGTCCTGCCCGGCAGGGCCGTCTGCTCCCTGGCGTTCGTCGACTACACCGACGGCGACCTGGACGCCTACCACGAGTTCGGGGTCGTCTTCCTGGTCCGTCCGCCCGAGGCCGGGCCCGCACCCCGCCGGGGCCTGCTCGCCGGCCTGTCGGAGCTGCGCCGCTCCGGCGCCGGGACGTTCGTGCACTGGCTCCCCGTCGACCAGGGCTTCACCCTGGAGGCGGGGCGGACGATCTGGGGCTTCCCCAAGGAGCTGGCCGGCATCGACCTCCGCCTGGCCTCGCCGTACAAGCGGTGCATCGTCCGCAAGGACGACCGCATGGTCGTCGACATGCTCATCCGGCCCGGGGTCCCGGTGCCCGGCGCGGCGGGCCGCCTGGACGCCTACAGCCACCTGGACGGCGTCACCCGCCGCATCCCCTGGTCCTTCACCCCGCGCGGCGTCCGCGTCCGCCCGGGCGGCGCGCTGGTCCGGCTGGGCAACCACCCCGTCGCCAGGGAGCTCAGCGAGCTCGGCCTGCCCAGGCGGGCCCTGGTCACCGCCACCGTCGCCCACACCTCCATGTCCTTCGGCGAGGCGAAGGCGCTGTAGGGAAGGCGGGATCCGCTCTGCCGGCCCCTCGGTCAGGCCGTGTTCGCAAGGTCTCCGGAGACGGCTCCGATCGCGGCCAGCGCCGCGTGGATCCGGAGGTTCGGATCCACGATCTGGTCCTCGCACACCTGCTGCAGATCGTTCAGAAATCCTCGGGCGGCGGCGAAGAGGTCGTCACGGACCTCCATCGGAGAACTGCGCGTCTCCCAGTGCGTCCGCTTCGGAGAGCCGGACAGTGGACAGCGCCGGTCACCGAAGGGTCCCGGATGGCGAGGTGAGTGATGCCGGTCTCCTCGGCGAAAGCGGCCGCGGCTGCCAGGTAGTGGGTGCGGCCCGGAGAGCCTGAAGCAGGACTTCGACGTGAAACGGCGGCAGACGTGTACGCAGGCGCGGGCTCTCAGCCGTCGGTCTCCAGGAGGGGGAGTTCGTCCCGGGTGGGCAGGGACTGCCAGTCGCTGGGGCCGGAGGCGGCGAAGGCGGCCAGCAGGGCGCCTCGGCGCAGCCGGTCGGCGGGGTGCAGGCTCTCCAGCAGGGCGCTGAGATAGCCCGCGACGAAGGCGGGCCTCGACCCGGTGGGGTCGACCACGGGCGCGGTGACACCGGACGCGTCGTACCGGACGCCGTTCACCCGGACGCTCGCGCCGCGGGTCCCCCGGTTCACGATGACCTCCCGGTCGCCGTTGAGCGCGGGTTTGACCAGGTCCAGCTCGCACTGGCGGACGAACAGCACGTCGGCGGCGCGGGCCAGCGCGCCGAGGATCTCCTCGGCCTCCTTCAGATCGGGCCAGAGCCGCTCGTCGTAGTCGACCGCCACGGAGACCGCCACCCCCGCGGTCCGGGCCGCCCGGACCGCGGCGTTCATGGCGTCGCGCGCGTTCAGCGCGGCGGTGACCCCGCTGACGTGCAGGAACCGGGCCTGGGTGACGCGGTCCACGGGGACGTTCCCCTGGGCCAGCCGGACGGCCGTCGGGTAGTAGGTGAGCCGGGCCGCCTGGCCGGTGCGCGCCTCCTTCAGGATCATCCCGGTCGGGAGCCCTCCGGCCACCCGGGCGTCGGAGACGTCCACGCCCTCGCCGCGCAGCGCCGACAGGATCCTGACGCCGAGCTCGTCCTCGCCCACCTTGCCCAGCCAGCTCACCTCGTGCCCGAGCCTGGCCAGCCCCACGGCGACGGCGAGCTCGGCGCCGGTCACGTCCAGCCGTGCCTCGTGCTCGTGCCGGATCCGGCCGCTGGTGACGACGCCGAAGGCCTCGCCGAGGGTGTAGACGTCCACGCCGGAACCCTTTCGCGGCACCCGTACGGATCAGACGATGGGCGGGCGGCCCAGGCGGAGCATGCGCCAGGCCGTCTTCCAGCCCATGGGACGGCGCTCGCCCGCAGGTTCTCTCAGTCCTTCCCTGAAGCCCTTGAACCAGGCGCGCAGCGCCGGCCGAGAACGCTCCCGGAGCAGGGTGAGGACCACCCAGTTGAGAAGATAGAGGACGGCGAGGGACCAGGGCAGGTTGCGACGCGCCAGCCAGACCCGGTTGCGGGCGTTGAGGCGGTAGAAGTCGGCGTGCCGGGTCGGCGGGACCTGCGGGTGGTACATGACGGTCTGGGCGTCGTACTCGATGCGGTAGCCCTCACCGAGCAGGCGCCAGGCCAGGTCGGTCTCCTCGTGGGCGTAGAAGAACCGCTCGGGCAGGCCGCCGACCTGGAGGAAGGCGGAGCGGCGGATCGCGCAGGCGCCGCCGAGGAAGGTGGTGACCGGGGAGGAGCGCTCGGGGTCGCCCGCACGGAGCCGGGGGACGTGGCGGCGCTGGCCGACGCCGCCGTCGGGGTCCATCACCCGGAAGGAGACGACCGCGAGGTCGTGCTCGGTCGAGAAGCGCTCACGCAGGTGGGAGACGACGTCCATCGCCCCGTACCAGCCGTCGTCGTCGAGGAAGAGCACCACGTCGCCGGAGCACTCCTCGACCCCGCGGTTGCGCCCGGCCGGGATGCCGGCGTTGTGCGACAGGCGCACGGTCTTGATCGAGGCCGAGGAGCCGGGCGGAACGGCGACCGAGAGCTCGGGGACGTCCGCACCGTTGCCGACGATGACCACCTCGACGTCGCCGTCGTCCTGGTTCAGCGCGGACTCGACCGCCCGGCCCAGCTCCGGGATCCGGTTTCCCATGGTGAGGATGACGCACGAGATCTTCAACGCGTCATCGCCTTGACGCGTCGAGAGCACGTGCGGAACATACTTTCATGATCACCGAGTCTGCTGGGGCGGGCAATTCTGGCGGACATGCGGGCCTGGGATTGACCAGAGGACAAGCGTATCGGAACCGTCAGCGAACACCCACCGAACAGTGAGGTGCTCGCACCTACGACGCACCGGGACGCCGTCCGGTTCCTCATGAGAGCCGCCTGGAGGCCAGAATGCTGACCAGGTGCAGGACCATCTGGAGCGCCGCGACCGCGACGCAGGCCACCGCCAGCACCCGGGTCGCGGCCAGACCCCCGCTCACCAGGTCCCAGACCGCGGCGACCACGACCAGGAGCGACAGCTCCACCGCCTGGACGATCCGGTGGAACCTGAGCGCCGCCGCGGCCTTCCGCGCCAGGCTCAGGCCCCGCGAGTGGAACTGCTCGGCCGCCGCCTCGGTCGCCGCCACCAGCCCGGAGCGGGCCCGGGCCACGTCGACCAGATCGGTCTCCGCCTTGATCAGGATCGCACCGAGCGCCGCGGCGAAGCCCGCCACGGTGTACCAGTCGGGGAGGGTCTCCGAGGCCCGGAAGCCCAGCCCGATCAGCAGGGCCGCCTCGGCGAAGTAGTGGCCGACCCGGTCGAGGTAGACGCCGGTGATGGAGGTCCGCCCCGTCCACCGGGCCAGCTCGCCGTCGGAGCAGTCGAGCAGCAGGTAGACCTGGACCAGCAGGGCCGCGCCCACCGCCGCCCAGAGGCCGGGCAGCGCCAGGACGCCGCCCGCCGCCAGACCGCACAGGATCATCAGCCAGGTGGTCTGGTTGGGCGTGATCGGCGTCTTGGCGAGGAACCAGGTGACGTAGATCGACAGCTTGCGCATGTAGAGCACGCCGGCCCAGTGCTCGCCGCTGTTGCGCTCCATCGTCGAGTGCGGCTGGGCCACCGCACGGAGCTCAGCGACCGACGGCCCGGACATAGTCCTCCACCCGATCCCTGATCTCCGACTCCGACAGGCGCAGGTGCTCCAGGATCGTGTAACGCCCGGGGCGGGTCGAGGGCGCCAGCATGACCGCGGCGGTGAACTGCTCGGCGGTCAGCCCGACGTCCGTCGGGCTGACCGGGAGCTCGTGCCCGCGCAGGCACTCGACGACCTGGGTCAGCCTCCGCGAGTCCTCGCGGAGGAAGAAGCAGAAGGCGGCACCGATCCCGGCGAGCTCGCCGTGGTTGGAGGTGCCGGGGAAGAGCTGATCCACGGCATGCAGGATCTCATGGTCTCCGCCGCTGGAGGGACGGGACGACCCCGCGATGACCATCGACATCCCCGACAGGATGAGCGCCTCGGCCAGCACGGTCAGGAAGGCGTCGGACTCGATCGAGTCGCGCCTGCCGACCACCGCCTCCGCCGCGGTGCGGGCCATCGAGCAGGCCAGGCCGTCGATCGGCTCGCCCCGCTCGACGTTGCCCAGCTGCCAGTCCTCGATCGCCGAGAGGTTGCTGACCACGTCGCCGACCCCGGAGCGGACCAGCGACGGCGGGGCGTCGTGCACGAAGTCGAGGTCGACCACGATGGCCAGCGGCATCGGCACGCCGAAAGAGCCCTTGCCGCTCTCGTGGGTCAGCGACGCCACCGGCGAGCAGATCCCGTCGTGCGAGAGGTTGGTGGCCACCGCCACCATCGGGATCCCGGCGAGCGACGCGGCGTACTTGGTCGCGTCGATCGTCTTGCCGCCGCCGATGCCGACGAGCGCCTCGTAGGCGCCCTTGCGCAGGTCGGCGCCGAGCGTCACCGCCGCGTCGACCGAGCCGTCGGGCACCCGGAAGACCTGGGCCTCGCCGAGGGAGGGCGCGATCACCTCGGTGATCCGGTCGCCCTGCCCGGCGCCCACCGCCACCGCCACCCGCCCGGAGGTCGCCACCCGGCTGTCGGCCAGCAGCGAGCCGAGCTGCGCGATGGCGCCCCGCCGTACCTCCATGGTCAGCGGGGCGGGCAGCATCCTGGCTAGTATCGGCACGCGATCTCCCGCGCCTTGGCCAGGTCGTCGTGGTTGTCGACCTCGACCCAGGAGACGTCGCCGATGGGGGCGACCGCGATCTTCTCGCCACGGGCGACCAGCTCCTGGTAGCCGTCCTCGTAGTAGAGCTGCGGGTCGCGCTCGAAGGTGGCCTGCAGCGCGTCGGCCAGGCGCGCGCCGACGCCCGGGCGGATCAGGGTCGCGCCGATGTACTCGCCCGCGGCGGAGGCGGGGTCCATCAGCTTGGTGATCTGCTTCAGGTGGCCGCCGCCGTCGAGGGTGACCTTCATCTCCTCGTCGGCGAGCTTCTTCACGTCGTCCACCGCGAGCAGGATGTCGCTCGTGACCGGGGCCGACAGGAGCGTGTGCTCGACCGAGACCGGGTGCACGGTGTCGCCGTTGACCAGCAGCACGCCCTGGTCGAAGTAGTCGCGCGCGCACCACAGGGAGTAGGCGTTGTTCCACTCCTCGGCCTTGTCGTTGTGCACGAGGGTGAGCTTCACACCGTGCCGCCGCTCCAGCTCGGCCTTGCGCTCGTGTACGGCCTGCGCCTGGTAGCCGACGATGACCACGACGTCGCGGAGGTCGGCCGCCGCGAGGTTCCGCAGCGAGATGTCCATGATCGTGGTGTCACCGTCGACCGGCACGAGCGCCTTGGGCAGCGTGTCGGTGTACGGCCGCAGGCGTCGTCCGGCCCCGGCGGCCAGCACCATTCCCAGCAACGTGCACTCCTCGTTCGAATGAGACCCTCGGCGGGCACTCCTGGCCCCAAAGGTTAGTTGCCTTTGGACCCTGATCGTGTAATCCGGGGTTTGCCGGGCGTTCTCAATCGTCCGCCCCGAGCTCGGCGGAGTCCACCCCCGAGCGCGGGACGGCGAGCCAGCACGTGAGGCTCTCCCAGCCGAAGAGCCCCCACAGGTAGAGCGACAGGAGCGCGAGGACCGCCGTCAGCTGCCCGGTGAGGCCGCCGAGCGCGAGCAGCAGCATCCGGCCGTCCCAGCCGAAGCCCGCCGCGGCCAGCCAGGCGGGCGGGTGCAGGCCCTGGCGTACGCGGTAGACGACGTCGTAGTGGTGGAAGACCAGCGCGCCCAGGAACAGGAAGAGCAGCCACGGCGGCACGCCGTGGGCGAAGCCCGCCGCCGCCGCGAAGCCGTACTCGGTCAGGCGCAGGACGGGCGGGACCAGCCAGTCGAGCCGCCCGCCGTGCGGGTGCGAGCTGCCGAGACCGGCCAGCAGCAGCAGCGCGACGACCGGGGCGAACGCGGTCAGGCCGTCGGTGCCGGCCGCGCCGACGCTCAGCAGCACGCCGGTCACGAACGCGCCGACGAGCACGGGCGGCAGCGGCGGCAGCTCCCCCGCCGCCGGCACGCCCATCGCCCGGGCCGCCGGGCCGTCGTCGCGGTAGGTCGCGACGGCGCCGCGCGGCGCCGTCGCCCTGCGCGCGGAGAACCCCGGCAGGCGCGGGGCCGCCGGGGGACGGGGGTCCGGGACGTCGGCCGTCATGCCAGCGACCTGCCCGTCCGGCCGGCGAGCGTGTAGAGGGCGGCGAGACCGCCCCAGCCCAGGAGGGCGGCGAACGTCGTCTTCGCGTCGGCCACCGCCGCGGTCACCGCGATCAGCGCCATCCGCTCCCCGATGGGCAGGATGACGATCTTCTTGAGCCAGCGGGTGAGGGAGTCCTGCTCCAGGCGGCGCGAGAGCCGTACGACGGCGCCGGTCTCCCCCTCCCCGGAGCTCCGGAGGCCGGTCCCGGCGGGCCGGCCGCCGGTCGCCCCCGGGGGCGGCGCCTGCGCCGGGACCATCGGGACGCCCGTGCCGGTCGGGGCCCCCCGCCTGGCGGCGCGCGCCCTGCCCGCGTCCGCGTAGGAGAAGTCGATCATATGGCGGAGCGCCTGCAGGATCAGCGCGGCCACGGCCAGCGGCCAGACGCCCCAGCCCTCCGCGCCCCCCGCGCCGCTCGCGGTGTAGCCGAAGGCGAGACCCGCGTAGACGGTGTACTCCTTGACCCGGTCGGAGGTGGCGTCCAGCCACGAGCCGAGCGGGGAGAAGGCGCGGGTGTAGCGGGCGAGCTGGCCGTCCACGCAGTCGAGCACGAACGACAGGTAGAGCAGGACCGCCCCGGCGACCATCGCCGCCCGCGTGCCCGCCGAGAACCAGACCGCCGCGAGCACGGCCAGGCCCACGGAGATCCCGGTGACCGCGTTCGGCGTCAGCCGGAGCCGGGCGGCCAGCGCGACCAGGTGCCGGGACCAGGAGCTCACGAAGTAGGTGGCGAAGAAGCCGTCGTCGGTCTTGACCGCCGCGTCCAGCCAGACGCGGTTCACGTCCACCTCCGCGACCCGGGCGAGGGCAGCGTCGGCGGCGATCTGGCCGGCCACCCGGTCGCAGTGGAGCCGGCCCAGCTCGGCCACGCGGACGGGCACGCCCGCGCGCACCAGCCCGGCCAGGAGGAGGTCGCCGGCCTCGATGCCGTCCACCGGGCCCAGCCTGCCGGCCTCGGCCAGCTCGGCCAGGCGCTCCGCGGTCTCGGCCAGGTCGCCGAGGTCGGCCTCACCGACCTGGAGGGCACCCCTGAAGGTGCCGTTGGCCGATCTCACCCGGTGCAGGAACGTGCCCGCGGCGGCCACCCGGCCGCCCTCGACCCGGACGGGCGGGCGCAGCGGGCCGGGCTCGTCCCCGCCCGCCGGGGAGCAGGCCACCACCGCCCCGGTGCCGCGCGCGGGGTGGTCCAGGAGCCCGGCGAGCGCCTCGGTGTGGGCGACCAGGTCACCGGCGAGCACCGCCACCGGGCCGTCGGCGCCGCGCGCCACCCGGGCGACCCGGCGCAGGTCGTCGGAGATCCCCTGAGAGCCGTCCGACCCGATCAGGTAGGACCCGTCGGTGGCGCGGACGACGTCGCCGGCCCTGGCCACCACGTGCACCTCCCGGACCTGGAACGCCGAGAGCTGGCCGGTCAGCCGGTCGAGCAGGGTGCCGTCGGGGCAGCGGAGCCTCGCCGCGGCGGTGGTGGCGAACACGACGGCGGACGTCCGTGGAGCGCCTGGTCCGAGGGGAAAGGATAAGGATGATGCGGTGTCATGCAAGCGGGGCTCCTTCGCATCCGACGGGATCACCGCGCGAATCGGGAGTGCGCACCCAGCGTAGCGAGATCCTGACGCGATATCACGGGAGCGCGGCCGACCACCGGTCCGGCGCGGCGCGTCTCCGGGTGATCACCCGTTACCCTCGGGCCTGTACCGACCCCTCGGAGGAGGCCCGCCGTGACCGCCCTTGAACCGCGCCGCCGCGCCGTCGGAGTCGTCCTCGCGGGCGGGGTCGGCCGGCGGGTCGGCCGGGACGCCCCCAAGCAGCTCATCGAGATCGCCGGCAAGACGATCATCGAGCACACGATCGCCGTGTTCGACGCCGCGCCGGAGATCGACGAGGTCGTCGTGCTGATGGCGCCGGGCTTCACCGGGGAGGCGGAGCGGCTCGTCGCCCGCAGCGGGTTCACGAAGGTCGGCAAGGTGCTGGAGGGCGGCGCGAGCCGTACCGAGACCACCTGGCGGGCACTGGAGGCGCTGGGCGGGCAGGACTGCGACGTGCTCCTGCACGACGCCGCGCGCCCGCTGCTGGAGCCGCGCATCATCACCGAGTGCGTGGCGGCGCTGCGCGTGCATCCGGCGGTGGAGGTGGCGATCCCGAGCTCCGACACGGTCGTGGTGACCGCGCCGGGGCCGTACGGGGAGGTCGTCAGCGAGGTGCCCGACCGGGCCCGGATCTGGCGCGCCCAGACGCCGCAGTGCTTCCGGCTCCCCGTGATCCGCGAGGCCTACGAGCGCGCCTTCGCCGACCCCGGGTTCGCCGGGCGGCAGGCCACCGACGACTGCGGCGTCGTGCTGCGCTACCTGCCCGACGTGCCGATCCACATCGTGCCGGGCAGCGAGCGCAACATGAAGGTCACCCACCCCGTGGACGTCCTCGTCGCCGAGACGCTCCTGCGCCTCGGCGACGGCGCGCCGGGGCGCTGAGCACCCGGCCCCGGCCCGTCACCGCCCGGGGTCGGCCGCCGGCTTGCCGAGGCTCGGCGGGCTGGTGAGGAAGCCCCAGCCCCAGGAGACGTGCATGGTGGCGTAGACGAGCGGGAGCCGCACCAGCGCCGCCGGAGGCAGGCCGCTGCCGGTCACCGCCGAACCGGCGAGGATCGCCGCGACGTAGCCGCCGGGGACGAGCAGGCCCGGCCAGAAGAACGGCGAGACCAGCAGACCCGCGAGCATGGCCAGCACCGCCGTCGGCGGGGCCAGGTAGCGCAGGTTGATCGTGCCCTCGTGGGTGCGGGCCACCACGCGCCGCCAGCGGCCGTAGTGGAAGTACTGCCTGGCGAGGGCCGCCAGGTTCGGGCGCGGCCGGTAGGAGACGCGCATCCGGGGCTGGAACCAGACCAGGCCGCCCGTCTGGCGGATGCGGTGGTTCATCTCCCAGTCCTGGGCGCGCTGGAAGTGCTCGTCGTAGCCGCCGACCCGCTCCAGCGCCTCGCGGCGGAACACGCCCAGGTAGACCGTGTCGGCCGGGCCCGCGGTGCCGCCGGTGTGGAACCGGGCGCCGCCGACGCCGATCTTGGAGGTCATGGCGCGGGCCACCGCCTGCTCGAAGGGCGTGACGCCCTCGGCGGCCATGATCCCGCCCACGTTGTCGGCGCCGGTCTCCTCCAGCGTCTCCACCGCGACCCGGAGGTAGTCCTCCGGGAGCATGGCGTGGCCGTCCACCCGCGCGATGATCCCGTTGCGGGAGGCGGCGATGGCGGCGTTGAGCGCGTTGGGCGTGCGGCCGGTGGGGTTGGGGACCACGGTCACCCGGGGGTCCTCGGCCGCGATCGCGTCGGCGACCTCCTGGGTGCGGTCCTGGGACGGCCCGATGGCGAGGACGACCTCGATCGGCCCTCCGTACCGCTGGGACAGAACCTGGCGGACCGCCTCCCGCAGATGGCGCTCCTCGTTGAGCACCGGGATGACGACCGAGACGGGGGGCCAGACGCGCGTCTCGGAAGACGGCGCCGGCACGGGCGAGTCGGGGAACTGCTTCATGGCGTCGCTCACGCTACTGTACGAACGGGTACCTCATCGACCCAGATGAAGCCGAGGGGGGCTGATGCGCGACCCGGAAGACGAGGACTCGGGTGTGCACGTGGGCGGCGACGCCTACGGAGGCGTCCGGGTGGCTCCCAGGCGCGACCGCAGGTCCGCCAGGAGCGCTCGCTCCCGGCGGCGCAACCTGATCATCGCGGGCACGCTCTCCGCCCTGGTCCTGGCCGGCTCGGGAGCCGCCTGGTCGCTGCCGAACTACGCGGCGAGCAGGATCGAGTCCGTCGACGCGGGGGTCCCCGGCTCGCAGTCCACCGGCGCGATGAACATCCTGCTCGTCGGCGTGGACAGGCGCGACGACCTGACCCGCAAGCAGCAGAACCAGCTCAAGCTCGGCCGCGAGACCGGCCAGCGCACCGACACCATGATGGTGATCCACCTGTCGGAGGACCACCGCAGGGTCACCGTGGTCAGCCTGCCCCGCGACACCTGGACGGCCGTCCCCGGCAAGGGCGACCACAAGATCAACGCCGCCTACCAGCTCGGCGGCCCCAAGCTCACCACCCGCACGGTTCAGAACGCCACCGGGCTGACGATCCACCACTACGTCGAGGTCAACGTGCTCGGCTTCATCAACGTGGTGGACGCGCTCGAGGGCGTCACGGTCTGCACCCCGGTCGCGATCGACGACCCGAAGACCGCCCTGCAGCTCCAGCCGGGCACCTACACCCTCGACGGCGCCAAGGCCCTCGCCTACGCCCGCACCCGGGCCACCGCCCGCTCCGACCTCGACCGCATCGACCGCCAGCAGCAGGTCATCTCGGCCCTGCTGAGCCAGGCGCTGAGCGGCGACACACTGACCAACCCGGTCAAGCTCACCCGGTTCGTCAACACCACCCTGGGCACCCTGCGCGTGGACGACGCGCTCCGCGGGAACCTGCTCGGCCTGGCCGACCAGCTCAAGACCGTCTCCACCGACGACGTGGCCTTCGCCACCGTGCCGATCGCCGACGTCGACTACCGGACGCCCACCGGCGAGTCCGCGGTGCTCTGGGACAAGCCCGCCGCCCGCGAGCTGTTCCGCCGGATCGCCGCCGACGAGCAGCTCACCGGGCCCGCCAAGACACCCGCGGCATCCGCGACCCCCGCGCCCGAGACCGGCGCGACGCCGTCCCCCTCGGCCACCCGGCTGACCGTGCCGCCCTCGCGGATCTCCGTCAAGGTGCTCAACGGCACCCTGGTCACCGGCCTCGGCGCGCGCACCCGGGAGCAGCTGCTGAAGGCGGGCTTCCTCGTCCCCGAACAGGCCGGGGACACCCAGCGCAGGGACTACGACAAGACCGTCATCCGGTACGGCCCCGGCCGCGAGGACTCCGCCAGGACCCTCGCCGCCGCCCTCCCCGGAGCCGACGTCCGCCTGATCGACGACCTCGGCGACACCATCGAGGTCATCGCGGGCCAGGACCGCCCGGAGGTGAAGAAGGTCACCGTCGAGGAGGCGGCTCCCGCCTCGTCCCCGTCCGCCGCTCCGTCCTCCACTCCGGCAGCCAGGACCGCGACACAGAACATCTGTAAAAAGTGATTCAAGGGGCATAACCCCCGGCCCTCCGGGCAGGTGAGAACCGACGGAGGTGATGATCGTGATTCCGGTGTTCGACGTTCAGACATGGCAGAACGGTCCCTGCGTAGTGATCAGGGCGGCGGGCGAGCTGGACATGAACGTCGCCCCCCGGCTCAGGGCCGAGGTCGACCGGGCGCTGGAAGGATCGGACCGCTCCTGCCTGGTGATGGACCTGACCCAGGTGCCGTTCTGCGACTCGGTGGGACTGGGGACCCTGGTGGACGCGCTCACCCGGATGAGGGACTCCCACGGCCGCCTCATCCTCGTGCTCACCCCCGGGATGATCACCCGCCTGCTCTCGATCACCAGTCTCGACCGCCACTTCGAGACGTGCGGCACCCTGCACGAGGCCTTCGACGCCGCCGCCTGAACCCCGCGGAGCGCGGGTCGCCCGCCGTCCCCCGGAGAGCCGGCGCGCCGCCGCGCGCCCGGCGTTCCGCGGCCGCTCCGTCTCCCGCGCCGACGGTGTCCCCTCGTCGCCCGCCCCGTCCGGGACCTGACATCCCGTAACCGTTTCGCGGCGGATCCGCCTATCTCGTCGGCCTGTATAAATGCCAGGATCACCGCCATCCCCCCGTCAGGCGCTGGTCCTGGAAAGGCGCACGCGATTGAGCATCACCGAGAAGCCCACCGACCCGGCCGGGCAGGCCGGGCAGACCGAAGGCATCAGCCGTCTCCGTAAGAACGCGGTAGGACTCGTCGGCGTCATCTTCATGGCGGTCGCCACCGCCGCCCCCATCACCGCCATGACCGGCAACGTCCCCATGGTCGTCGGTTTCGGCAACGGCCTCGGGGTTCCCGCCGCGTACCTCGTGGCGACCCTCGTCCTCACGGTCTTCTCCGTCGGCTACGTGGCCATGGCCAAGCACATCACCTCCGCCGGCGCCTTCTACGGCTACATCTCCCACGGCCTCGGCCAGGTCGCCGGGATGGTCGCCGGACTGCTCGCCACGATGGCCTACGTGGTCTTCGAGGCGTCCATCATCGGGTTCTTCGCCTACTCGGCCAACGACACCTTCAAGAGCCTGACCGGGGCCGACATCCACTGGCTCTGGTTCGCCGCCCTGGGCCTGGCCCTCAACGCGGTCCTCACCTACTTCGACATCAACCTGACCGCGAAGGTCCTCGGCGTCTTCCTCATCACCGAGATCCTCATGCTCGGCCTGACCGCCGTCGCCGCCCTGCTCAACGGCGGCGGGCCGGACGGGCTGATGGCGCACACCCTCAACCCGGCAGGCGCCTTCACCACCACCGGGCTGGAGGGCGGGGCCGTCGGGCTCGGACTGTTCATGTGCTTCTGGTCGTGGGTCGGCTTCGAGTCCACCGCGATGTACGGCGAGGAGTCCCGCGACCCCAAGCGGATCATCCCGATCGCGACCCTCGTCTCCGTGGTCGGCATCGGCCTGTTCTACACCTTCGTCTCCTGGATGACCGTGGCGGCCAACGGCGCCGGGGCACCGGCGATCGCGGCGAGGGAGTACGCCGGGATCTTCTTCATCCCGACCGGCGAGCTCGTCGGCCAGTGGGCGGTCGACCTGTTCAAGGTCCTCATCCTCACCGGCTCGTTCGCCTGCTCGATGGCCTTCCACAACTGCGCCTCCCGCTACCTGTACGCGATCGGCCGCGAGGGCCTCATCCCGGGCACGCGCAGAACCCTCGGGGCCACGCACCCCAGGCACGGCTCGCCGCACATCGCCGGGTTCGTGCAGACCGCCGTCTCCGTCGTGATCGTCCTGGCGTTCTTCTTCACCGGGATGGACCCCTACCTGCACGTCTACACGCTGCTCGCGGTGCTGGGCACGCTGGCGATCCTGATCGTCCAGACCATGTGCTCGTTCGCCGTCGTCGGCTACTTCCACGTCAGGAGGAAGCACCCCGAGACCGCCTCCTGGTGGCGCACGCTGCTCGCCCCGCTCGCGGGCGGCCTGGCGATGTCCTACGTGGTGCTCCTGCTCTTCCAGAACCAGGAGACCGCGGCAGGGGACGCCTCCAAGACGCTGTTCTTCACCCTGATCCCGTGGATCGTGCTCGGCGTCGCCGTGCTCGGCGCCGCCCTGGCGCTCTACCTGCGGGCCAGGAGGCCGGAGCGGTACGAGATCATCGGCCGGATCGTCCTGGAGGACACCGTCGAGCGCGGCTGAGACGCCCCGCCGGGCGCCGGGCCGGCCGCGACACGGAGGAACCGCCCGGCGCCGGATGCTCACCCGTTCCGCACCCGGGAGTTACCCTCTCATCAGCCCAATGTCATGACACGTTGTCAAGTTCGGGTCGTATGCCGTTTCCCACAGCCTGAGGAGACCCATGCTCCGGCGACCCGGCCTCGTCATCATGACCGTGCTCACCGTCCTGGCGGCCCCCCTTCCGGGGGCGGCCGCCGCGCCGCCGCCGCCCCCGGTCAACGTCGCCCACCGCGGGGCGTCGGCGTACGCGCCCGAGAACACCGTCGCCGCCTTCGAGCTGGCGGCCGCGCAGCGCGCCGACATGTTCGAACTCGACGTCCAGGAGACCAGGGACCACCGGCTGGTCCTGATGCACGACACGACACTGGTCCGGACCACCGACGCCGAGAGCGTCTTCCCCGGCCGCGCGCCGTGGCGGGTCGGCGACCTCACGCTCGCGGAGATCCGGCGGCTGGACGCGGGCTCGTGGTCCGGCCCCCAGCACCGCGGCGAACCGGTGCCCACGCTCGGGGAGGCGCTGCGCGCGATGGAGGGCAGCGGGCTCGGCCTGCTGCTGGAGATCAAGGCGCCGCGGCTCTACCCCGGCATCGAGCGCCGCGTCGCCGACGAGCTGCGGCGCAACCCCTCCTGGCTGAGGGGCGGCCGGCTCGCCGTGCAGTCGTTCGACTGGGGATCGATGCGCCGCTTCCACCGGATCATGCCCCGGGTCCCGGTCGGCCTGCTCGGCATGCCGCCGGTCTCCCGGCTCGCCGGTCTGGCCCGGTTCGCCGACCAGATCAACCCGCCGTACGCCGGCCTCACCCGGGACTACGTCCGGCACGTCCACCGCCACGGCATGAAGGTCTTCGCCTGGACCGCGAACGGCAGGAGCACCATGCGCCGCCTGGTCTCCCACCGGGTGGACGGCGTCATCACCGACAGGCCCGACGTGCTGCGCACGCTGATCCACGCCTCCTAGGGCTCCGCCGGCGGATCGGCCCCGGACGGCGCGCCCGATGTCCGGGGCCGATCCGCTTCCCGGCGGGACCGTTTCCTGGAACGCTTCATGGCGGAGCGTCCGGGCCGCCGCTCCGAGGGACGGACGGGAGTGTGATGGAGCCTCTTCAGCCGGGAGATCCGGAGCGGATGGGCGGTTACCGGCTGCTGGGCCGCCTGGGCGAGGGCGGCCAGGGCACGGTCTACCTCGCCGAGGGTCCTTCCGGGACGCCGGTGGCGCTCAAGGCCCTGAACGCCGCGTCGAGCTCCGACCCGGCCGGGCGGCGGCGCTTCGCGAGCGAGGCGGAGCTGATCCGGCAGGTGTCGTCGTTCTGCGTGGCGGAGGTGCTGGACGCCGACCTCGGCGGCGAGCGGCCGTACATCGTCAGCGAGTACGTCGACGGTCCCTCCCTCCGGGCCGCCGTCACCGCGGGCGGGCCGCGCGCGGGGGGCGCCCTGCGGCGCCTGGCGGTGGGGACCGTCACCGCGCTGGCCGCCATCCACCAGGCCGGGATCGTGCACCGGGACTTCAAGCCGCCCAACGTGCTGCTCGGCCCGGACGGGCCGCGAGTGATCGACTTCGGGATCGCCCGGCTGCGGGACACCGCCACCACGACCACCGGCCACGTGATCGGCACCATCGCGTACATGTCGCCCGAGCAGGTGTCCGGCGACCGCGTCGGGTTCGCCTCCGACATGTTCGCCTGGGCGGCGACGGTGGCCTACGCGGCGGGCGGGCGCCCGCCCTTCGGGCAGGACACCGTCCCGGCGGTCATGTACCGGATCCTGCACGCCGAACCCGAGCTCCCCGCGCTCCCCGACGACCTGCGCGAGGTGGTGACGGCCTGCCTGGACAAGGACCCGGACGCACGCCCGACCGCCCGGGAGGCGCTGCTGCGCCTGATCGGGGACGACGGAGCGGGCGGCGGGGAGTTCTCCCGGTCGTGGCGGGAGGCGCAGACCCGGCCCGCCGCCGTCCCGCCCGCCTCCCCCGCCGGGGAGGCCGCCGTCCCTGGCGCGACCGCCCTCCTGCCCGGGGAGCCCGTCGCCGGACCGCGGGCCACGCGGCGCTTCCGGGCCGCCCTCGCCCGGCCGGCCGGGACACCGGTGCGGCGCTGGGTCTGGGGGGCGTCCGCCGTACTGGCGGCAGTGCTCGTCACGGTCGCGGTCCTCACGCTCCGGCCCGGAGCCGGCGATCCGGCGGCCGAGGCGGCGGGCACGCCGCTGTACAGCGACGACTTCAGCGAGCGGACCGGGTGGGACGGGTACACCTTCAACCCCGACGCCCCGGAGGAGGAACGCACCTACAGGGGCTACGAGATCGACCGCGGGGTCTTCTCGCTCCGGGCCGACTCCTCCTACCCGTCCAACCCCGCGCTGTCCCCGGTCCCGGCCAAGACTCCGGTCGCCCTGTCCTCCCCCGAGCGCGACGTGCTGATCGGGGCGACCGCCCAGGTCAGAGAGGGCTCGACCGGGACGGGCGCACTCGGGCTCCTGTGCTGGTGGGACGAGAACGTGCCCAACGGATACCGGTTCCTCCTCGGATTCGACGGCACGGCCCGGGTCACCAGGACCGCGCAGGGCGACCGCCTGGACGTGGCGCCCGCCGTACGGGCGGACGCGCCGGGCACGGGGCGGACGGTGCGCCTGCAGGCCGCGTGCCGCCGGACCGGTGCCGGGGTCCGCCTCACCTTCTGGGTCGACGGGACCCGGGTGCTCGACGCCACCGACGCCCAGGGCCTGCCCGGCGCGGGCAACAGCCAGGCGGGCGTGATCGCCCAGGTGCCCGAGGGCGGCGACGGCCTCCTCACCGTCTCCTTCGACGACTTCACCGTCCACCGGGCGCGGTGACGGGAGCCCGGAGCCGTACGGTCCTCACCTGCGGGGACACGGCTCCGGCTCCCCGCGGCGGGGACCGCCGGCAGAAAGTCCGGAGAAATCTCGTGAGCCGTGTCGATCGGGGGACCCGCCGTTCGACGCGTCAGCAGAGGCCGGGAAGGACCGGCCGGAAACGAAAGGAGCACCGCGATGCGGTTCCTCATGATGACCACGGACGACAACGCGTCGGCGGGCAACCCCCCGGACGAGCGGATGATGGCCGAGATGGGCCGGTTCATCGAGGAGATGAGCAGGGCGGGGGTGCTGCTGGCGACCGGCGGGCTGGACCCCCGAGCCATCCACATCGAGTCCTCCGGCGGCAAGATCACCGTGACCGACGGCCCGTACGCCGAGGCCAAGGAGGTCGTCGTCGGCTTCGCGCTCATCGAGACGCGCACCAAGGAGGAGGCGATCGAGCTGTCCAGGCGCTTCTGGCAGATCGTCGGCGACGGCAAGGGCGTCATCCAGCAGGTGTTCGGACCGGAGGACCTGCAGGCCGGGCGGTGAGCCCGGGGAGGCCTGCGCCCGGGCGGGGTTCCCGCCCGGGCTTGCGCCGGGCGCGGCACGGGTGCTCTCATCGTCCGGGTGACGGCCTCTGACATCCATCGCACGGTCGACGCGGTCTGGCGGATCGAGTCGGCCCGGATCATCGCCGGTCTCGCCCGGCTGGTGCGCGACATCGGCCTCGCCGAGGAGCTGGCGCAGGACGCCCTGGTCGCGGCGCTGGAGCAGTGGCCGGAGTCAGGCGTGCCGGACAACCCGGGCGCCTGGCTCATGGCCGTCGCCAAGCGCCGGGCCGTCGACCGGATCCGCCGCCAGGAGCGGCTGGAGCGCAAGCTGGAGGAGATCGGGCACGGGCTGGAGAGCGCGGATCCCGCACCGGAGTTCGACGCCGTCCTCGACACCGAGCCCATCGAGGACGACATCCTCCGGCTGGTGTTCACCGCCTGCCACCCCGTCCTCTCCCCGCAGGCGCGCGCCGCGCTCACGCTCCGCATGCTCGGAGGCCTGTCGACCGAGGAGATCGCGCGGGCGTTCCTGGTCTCCGAGCCGACCGTCGCCCAGCGGATCGTCCGCGCCAAGCGCACGCTCGCCGAGGCGGGCGTGCCGTTCGAGGTGCCCGAGGGCGCCGAGCGCGCCGACCGGCTGGCCTCCGTCCTGGAGGTCGTCTACCTGATCTTCAACGAGGGGTACGCGGCGACCGGCGGAACCGCGTGGGTGCGCCTGGACCTGTGCCAGGAGGCGCTGCGCCTGGGCCGCATCCTGGCCGAGCTCGCCCCGCAGGAGGCCGAGGTCCACGGGCTCGTCGCGCTGATGGAGATCCAGGCCTCGCGCTCCCGGGCGCGCACCGGCCCGTCCGGCGAACCCGTCCAGCTCCTCGACCAGAACCGCGCCCTCTGGGACCGGCTGCTGATCCGGCGCGGCTTCGAGGCGCTGCTGCGCGCGGAGAAGCTCGGCACGCCGCCCGGGCCGTACGTGCTGCAGGCCGCGATCGCCGCCTGCCACGCGCAGGCCCGCACCGCCGGCGAGACCGACTGGGCGCGCATCGCCGCCCTGTACGAGGTGCTCGTACGGCTGACGCCCTCGCCGGTCGTGCAGCTCAACCGGGCGGTCGCGCTGGGGATGGCGTACGGCCCGGAGCGCGGGCTGGAGCTCGTCGACGCGCTCGTCGCCGAGCCGTCGCTCAAGAACTACCACCTGCTGCCGTCCGTGCGCGGCGACCTCCTGGCCAGGCTCGGCCGCCTGGAGGAGGCCCGTGCGGAGTTCGAACGCGCGGCCTCCCTCACTCAGAACGCCCCCGAACGCGCCGCGCTGCTGAACCGCGCGGCCGCGTGCGCCCTCTCCTGACCCGCGGCCCCACCTGACCCGCGGCCCCGCCGACGCCTCGGTCGCGGGCCCGCAGCCCGCGAGGAGCACCGGAAGAAAACGTCTACGGCGAGAGCAGGCTCCGCGCCGGCCACGAGCGCTGGCTCCGCGGGTTGAAGGCCGCCGTCGAGGCCCGGCACGCTCCCGGACGGCGGCCCGCTCCGGTCACCGCAGATCCGCTATGACCTCGTTCGCGGCCCGCTCGCCCTCGGTGGCGCCGCCGTTCATGAAGCCCTGGAAGTCGTAGGAGCAGTGCTCCCCGGCCAGGTGGACGTTGCCCTGCCGTACCCCCTCGTAGCCCGCGTACCGGTGCAGGTAGCCGACGGGCCAGTAGGAGTAGGCGCCGAGCGCGTACGGGTTCCTGTGCCAGGCCGAGAGCTGCGCGCGCCCGTTCCACTTCGCCCCGGTCCCGGGGAAGACCCTGTCGATCTGGGTCAGGACCGACGGCACCAGGTTGCGGACGTAGGCGTCGGAGTGGGTGGGGAACGGGGTGGAGGGGTTCAGCGCGAACGCCGCGTCGCCCCCGCCGTACTGGATGAGCACCCCGGACGTGCCCGCCTGGTCCTTGGTGGTGTCCCAGCACTGCTGGAACGGCAGGTCGGTGAAGCAGTCGCCGGCCGAGACGCCCGGCCAGGGGCCGGTGCCGCGCCAGGTGCGGGTGGAGAACTGCATGTTGAGCTTGGTGACGTAGCCCATCCGCGCGTCGCGCAGCAGGTTCGTCATCCGGGCGTCGAACCCGGCGCGCGACAGGTCCAGGCCCTGCAGGACCGGGAGCGGCACGGTGATGACCGTGTGGTCGGCGGTGACGGTCCTGGTGGTGCCGCCCTCGTCGAAGGTGAGCGTCTGCGTGCCGTCCGAGTTGGCCCGTACGGCCAGCAGCCTCCAACCCAGCTGGAGCGAGCCGGGCGGCAGGGAGGCCGCCATCGCCTGCGGGAGCTGATCGTTGCCGCCGACGATGCGGTAGCGCTCGTCGGACAGCCCCCAGACGTTGAAGTGGCCGGGGTTGGGCTGGTAGCCCATCAGCAGCACCAGCGCGAGGGACGACTGGTCCGCGGTCTCGGCGCCGTACTCGACGTTGTAGGCGACGTCGAGGAAGCGGCCGAGGTTCGAGGCGTAACCGCCGGGCACGCGCGAGTCGATCCACTCCCGGATGGACATGCCGTCCAGCGCGGTGCCCTCGGGGGTCGTCTGGTTCCACATCACCTCCCCGGCGGCCATCAGGTCGGAGTGCAGGGCGTGGTAGACGTCCTTGAAGTCCTCGTCGGCCTGGGAGCGCGGGTAGTAGGCGCCGTTGACGTGCAGGACCTCCTCGGCCCCGTTCGGCCCGGATCCGGCGAAGTTCACGGTGGGCAGGCCGAAGCGGCGGCACAGCTGGAGCATCTTCTTGTGCTCGACGTCGATCAGCTCCCCGCCGATCTCGGAGGTCTGCCCGCCGGCCCAGAGGGTGCGCTGGGAGTACATCCGGCCGCCGACCCGGGAGGGGTTCGCCTCGTAGACGACGGGCGCGGCCCCGGCGTCCCGCAGGGTGAGCGCCGCCGTGAGCCCCGCGATGCCCGCCCCGATCACCGCGACGCGGGCGGGCTTGAGCGGCCTCGCCTGCGGAGCGGCGGTGTCGGCACGGGCCGTACGGGCCGCCGCGGCCTGCGCGCCGAGGCCCGCCGCGCCGAGGCCGAGGAGCGCGGCCCTCCTGAGCAGCTCGCGCCGGGCGATGCCGCCGGGCTCGGCGGCCGCCTCGGCGCGCAGGCCGCGCAGCTCGTCGACGGGGAGGCCGAGGCGGCGGGCGGCGCGGTGGTCGGAGGCGATGCGCTGCAGGGCGCGCAGGGAGGAGGTCCGCGGCATGGGGGGTGCCTTTCTGATCGTGTTGCCGATCAGCTTGCGGACCCGGGGCCACCTCGGACAACGCGCATGAAGTAACCCCTGGGGACGATCTGGCGACACTGTGTCGCACGGCTGCGGATCGGCCGCGGCACGACGCCCCGGACCGGCCCCGCCCGGAAGGACCGGCGGAAGCGCCCGCGGCGCCACTCCGCCGCCGGGGCGTCGGCACGATACATGGTCATGTATCGTGACAGTCAATAACCATGATCGATCGAGGACATGATGGGCACCGCCAAGAAGGATCCCGATCTGGGCATGCTGACCGGACAACTGATGCGCGCCATCCAGGAGGAGCTGTTCCAGACCCTGGCCGGGCAGGGGCACCCCCACGTACGGCCCCGCCACGGCTCGATCCTGGCCTTCCTCCACCCCGAGGGGGTCCGCGCCACCGATCTGTCGGCCCGGTCCGGGCAGCACAAGCAGATCGTCGGCACCATCGTCGACGAACTCGTCGGCCTCGGATACGTGCGGCGCGAGCCCGACCCGCGCGACCGCCGCGCCAAGCTCGTCGTGCCCACCGAGCACGGCATGGACGAGATCGCCAAAGCCCGCGCCATCCTCGCCGCGATCGAGCACCGGCACCGGCAGGCGCTGGGCTCCGACGCCTACACCGCCTTCAAGGACACCTTCCAGCGGGTCGTCGAGCACCAGCGCGCCTGGCGCGACACCTGCGACGACCCTCCCGGCACGGACCCGTCCGGCGCGTGAGGCGGGCCGCGGACACCACCCGCCCGCGGCAGGGCCGGAGCGGCCGGGGAACGGCCTCGGCGGAAGCAGGGCCTCCGCCGGTCCACCCCTACTTCAGGAGCTGGCGGGCCATGACCATGCGCTGGACCTGGTTGGTGCCCTCGTAGATCTGGGTGATCTTGGCGTCGCGCATCATGCGCTCGACCGGGAACTCGCTGGTGTAGCCGTACCCGCCGAGGAGCTGGACCGCGTCGGTGGTGATCTCCATGGCGGCGTCCGAGGCGGCGCACTTGGCGGCGCTGGAGAAGAACGTCAGGTCGGCCTGGGGTTCGCCGTGCGCGGCCAGCTCGGACTTGGCGGCGGCGGCGTAGGTGAGCTGGCGGGCGGCCTCCAGCTTCATCGCCATGTCGGCGAGCATGAACTGCACGCCCTGGAACTCCGCGATGGCCTTGCCGAACTGCTTGCGCTCCTTGACGTAGCCGATGGCGTAGTCCAGCGCGCCCTGGGCGATGCCGAGCGCCTGGGCGGCGATCGTGATGCGGGTGTGGTCCAGGGTGGCCAGCGCGGTCTTGAAGCCGGTGCCGGGCTCGCCGATCATCCGGGACGCCGGGATGCGGACGTCCTCCAGGATGACCTGGCGGGTCGGGGAGCCCTTGATGCCGAGCTTCTTCTCCTTCGGGCCGAAGCTGACGCCCTCGTCGGACTTCTCCACCACGAACGCGGAGATGCCGCGCGCGCCGGCGCCGGGCTCGGTCACGGCCATCACCGTGTAGTACTCCGACACCCCGGCGTTGGTGATCCACATCTTGGCGCCGTTGAGCACGTAGTGGTCGCCGTCGGCCACCGCGCGGGTCTTCATCGCCGCGGCGTCGCTGCCCGCCTCGGCCTCCGACAGCGCGTAGGAGAACATCGCCTCACCCCGCGCGACCGGCGCGAGATAGCGCTGCTTGAGCTCCTCCGAGGCCGACAGCAGCAGCGGCACGGTGCCGAGCTTGTTGACCGCCGGGATCAGCGAGGACGACGCGCAGGCCCGCGCCACCTCCTCGATGACGATCACGGTCGCGAGCGCGTCGGCGCCCGCGCCGCCGTACTCCTCGGGCACGTGCACGGCGTGCAGGTCGGCGGAGACGAGGGCCTTGTAGACGTCCCAGGGGAACTCCCCCGTCTCGTCGGCCTCGGCGGCCCGAGGGGCGATCTTCTCGTCGGCGAGGGCGCGGACGGTCTCCCGGAGCATCTGGTGCTCTTCGGGCAGCGCGTAGAGAGGGAAGCTCATGCGAAAATAGTAGGACGTCCAACAAAGTGTGGACCGCTCCACCCGTGTGATATGTGCCGCTCTGTGTTTGCGCAGGTGGCAAAGTGGGAGTCAAGGGATGCCGGTAACCTGTCCGCGATGGATTGGGTAGAACCGAAAGGATCCGCAGTGGCTCACCGCCTGACCGTGCTGGGGACCGGATATCTGGGCGCCACTCACGCGGCGTGCATGGCCGAGCTGGGCTTCGAAGTGCTCGGCCTCGACGTCGACGCCGACAAGGTCGCCAGCCTGCAGGCCGGAGACCTGCCCATCCACGAGCCCGGGCTCCAGGAGATCCTGCGCCGCAACCTCGCCAGCGGCCGGCTGCGCTTCACCACTTCCTACGAGGAGGTCGCGGCCTTCGGCGACGTGCACTTCGTCTGCGTGGGCACCCCGCAGAAGAAGGGCGAGTACGCCGCGGACGTCTCCTACCTGGACGCGGTGATCGACTCCCTCGCCCCGCACCTGCAGCGCGAGTGCCTCATCATCGGCAAGTCCACCGTCCCGGTCGGCACCGCGCAGCGCCTGGCCGACCGGCTGGCGCGACTGGCACCGGTCGGCGAGGCCGCCGAGCTGGCGTGGAACCCCGAGTTCCTGCGCGAGGGCTTCGCGGTCAAGGACACCATGCACCCGGACCGGATCGTGCTGGGCGTGCAGTCGGAGAAACCCGAGAAGATCATGCGCGAGGTCTACGCCTCGATGCTGGGGTACGGCACGCCGCTGGTGGTCACCGACTACCCCACCGCCGAGCTGGTCAAGGTCGCGGCCAACGCCTTCCTGGCCACCAAGATCTCCTTCATCAACGCGATGGCCGAGGTGTGCGAGGCCGCGCACGCCGACGTCAAGCAGCTCTCGCTGGCGCTCTCCTACGACGAGCGGATCGGCGGCAGGTTCCTCAACGCCGGGCTGGGCTTCGGCGGCGGCTGCCTGCCCAAGGACATCCGGGCGTTCATGGCGCGGGCCGGGGAGCTCGGCGCCGACCAGGCGCTGACGTTCCTGCGGGAGGTGGACGCGATCAACATGCGCCGCAGGGCCCGCATGGTGGACCTGGCGCGCGAGCTGACCGGGGGGTCGTTCGCCGGCTGCACGGTGGCGGTGCTGGGCGCGGCGTTCAAACCGAACTCCGACGACATCCGCGACTCCCCGGCGCTGGACGTCGCGGTCAACATCCGCCGCCAGGGCGGCCGGGTGACCGTCTACGACCCCATCGCGCTGGACAACGCCCGGCGCGCCCACCCCGAGCTCCTCTACGGCGAATCCGCGCTGGAGGCCGCCCGCGACGCGCACGTCGTGCTGCTGCTGACCGAGTGGCAGGAGTTCGTCGACCTCGACCCCGAGGAGCTCGGCTCCGTCGTCGCCGAGCGGAAGGTCGTCGACGGCCGCAACGCCCTCGACGCCGAGACCTGGCGCGCCGCCGGCTGGCACTACCGCGCCCTCGGCCGCCCGTAGCGCCCACCGCTCCGGTCTCGTCCGTACGGCTCCGCCACCTGGCGCCACCCGCCGACCCCGGTCCTCTCCTCGGCGGCCCGCCCCTCCAGCCCACGGGGCCGGCCGCCGCAACGCCCCCCTCCTGTCCCAGCCCTGCTTACGGCGGGAGAGCCCAGGACCTACATCGTGTCGGGCCAGAACTTCGGTGGGTCGAGGACCGGGTCCACGACGCGCAGGCGGCGGCCGGGGTCGGGTCGATGCGACGACAGGTGGTCTCGTTCTTTCAGATCGTCACGGAGGGTGTCGAGCGCTCGCCGGATCTTCTGCAGCGACGCGTCGTTACGCAGCTTGACGCAGGTCCGCAGCGCCACTACGTCACGGAAGGAGTAGAGGACGGGCCGGGTGGCGGAGATCTCCGGAACCAGGACCGCGCCCCGGCTCGCGCTGGGCTTGCGCCAGTGCGCGAGCTGACGGAGGGTCGCACCCGACAACGCCGCAGCCAGTTTCGGGTCGTACGTCACCGTCTCGCTCCTTCCGTGACCCCGGATCAGTCATTGCGTCCATCATCGCAAACCTCCCGTACGAGACTCGGGGATTTGCACCTGCTTCCCGGCGGTTCGGATGGCCAGGCACTCACAGACCGGCGAGGAGTCGGGGGTGGGCCAAAACCACCGGCAATGCTGCACCGGTGGTCTTGGCCATGGCTCCGTCAGACGTCGAATTCGCCGAGCCGTACGCCGCCGACGAAGGCGTCCCATTCGGACTGGGTGAAGAAGAGCTTGGGCCCCTCGGGGTCCCTGGAGTCGCGCAGCACGTACAGCGGGCCGAGACCCGCCTTGTGGCCGGTGCCGGGGGCGTCCACCACGGCCACCTCGACGCAGTTCCCGCCGTCGTCTCCGGCGCCGTCCGGGACAGCCCTGCGCCAGATGGCCCCGCTCAGATCCGCTTCCATGTCGTCATCCCCTCGTCGTCGGGCCGCCCGACCTCGGCGCGGTGCCCTCGGAGCCGACGCGGCCCGCGTACACGGTATCCGCCCGCCTCGACGCCCGTCATGCCGAATCCGGGGATCAAGGACCGGGTGGAAGAATGAGGGCATGTTCGTCCTGGAACTCACCTACACCGCCCCCCTCGAAGAGGTCGACGCCGTGCTCGACGAGCACGTCGCCTGGCTGGACGAGCAGTACGCCGCCGGGTTCTTCCTGGCCTCGGGCCGCAAGGTCCCCCGTGACGGGGGGATCATCCTCGCCACCGGCCCCGACCGGGGCGCCGTCGAGTCCCTGGCCTCGACCGATCCCTTCGTCACGGCCGGGGTGTGCGTCTACCGCGTGACCGAGTTCGTCCCGTCGAGGACCGCCCCCGAGCTGGAGGCGCGCTTCCAGGAATAGAGACCGCGCGCCGCGGGAAACGCCGACCGATCGGTACGGTCCGGCGAGGTCAGCGGGCCCGTCCGGGGCCCCCGGCGACCTCGGCCGTCAGCCGGTCCGCCTCCTCGCGGAGCCGGGCGCCCTTCGCGTGGGCCTGCTCCTTCAGCTCCGCCTGGAACTCCTCCATCCTCGTCCGCAGCCCCGGATCCGCCGCCGCGAGGATCCGTACGGCCAGCAGCCCCGCGTTCCGCGCCCCGCCGACGGCGACGGTGGCGACCGGGACCCCGGCGGGCATCTGGACGATGGAGAGCAGGGAGTCCATGCCGTCGAGGTACTTCAGCGGGACGGGCACGCCGATCACCGGGAGCGGGGTCACCGAGGCCAGCATGCCGGGCAGGTGGGCGGCTCCCCCGGCCCCGGCGATGATCACCTTCAGGCCGCGCTCAGCCGCCCGCGCGCCGTACTCGATCATCTCCTGCGGCATGCGGTGCGCGGAGACCACGTCGGCCTCGAAGTCCACGCCGAACTCGGCGAGCGCCTCGGCGGCGAGCCGCATCACCGGCCAGTCGGAGTCGCTTCCCATGACGATGCCGACGGTGGCCATGCGCTCTCCTTCACCGGACCCGTGTCCGATCGTGTCGTGTGAGTTGACTTCCCGCCCCGGCCGGAGCCGGGGTCCCCGATCAGACGTAGACGCCGTCGGCGAGGTAGGCGGCGGCGTGCCGGGCGCGGGCCCGGACCTCCTCCAGGTCGGTCCCGACCGCGGTGACGTGCCCGATCTTGCGGCCGGGCCGTACGTCCTTGCCGTAGAAGTGGACCTTGATCCCGGGATCGTGGGCCATCACGTGCTCGTAGCGGGAGAACACGTCCGGATCGTCGCCGCCGAGGAGGTTGGCCATGACGACGACGGGCGCGGACAGCGCGGGCGAGCCGAGCGGCAGGTCGAGGACGGCGCGCAGGTGCTGCTCGAACTGGGAGGTGCGGGCGCCGTCGATGGTCCAGTGGCCGCTGTTGTGCGGGCGCATGGCCAGCTCGTTCACCACCAGCCCGGAGGAGGTCTCGAACATCTCGACGGCGAGCAGGCCGGTGACGCCCAGCTCGGTGGCGATCTTCAGGGCGACGCCCTGGGCGACCGCGGCCCGCTCGGGGTCGAGGCCGGGCGCCGGGGCAAGGACCTCGACGCAGATGCCGTCCTGCTGCACGGTCTCCACGACCGGGTAGCTGACGCCCTGCCCGTGCGGGGAGCGGGCGACCAGCACGGCCAGCTCCCGCTCGAACGGCACGAACGCCTCCGCCAGCAGCGGCACCCCGCTCGCCAGGACCTCCCCGGCCTCCTCCGCCGACCGGCAGACCCAGACGCCCCGCCCGTCGTAGCCGCCGCGCACGGCCTTGAGCACGACCGGCCAGCCGTGCTCCGCGGCGAACTCCTCGACGTCCGCGGCCGCGGAGATCCGCCGCCAGGCCGGGCAGGGGGCGCCGATCGCGGTCAGCCGCTCGCGCATCACGGCCTTGTCCTGGGCGTGCACGAGCGCCGCGGCCCCGGGGTGCACGGCGACGCCGTCCTCGGCGAGCGCGGCGACGTGCTCGGTGGGCACGTGCTCGTGGTCGAAGGTGACCGCGTCGCAGCCCTTGGCGAGGTCGCGCAGGTCGGCCAGGTCGCGGTAGTCGCCGAGCCGCACGTCGGCGACCACCCGGGCCGCGCTGTCGCCGGCGGAGTCGGCCAGCACCCGTAGCTCCACGCCGAGGGCGATGGCCGCCTGCTGGGTCATCCGGGCCAGCTGGCCCGCTCCGATCATGCCGACGACGGGGCCGGTTGGGGAAGCGCTGCTCACGTCCGTTGAGCTTACCGGCCCCGGGTACGGTGGCCGTCAGCCGGTGGACAGCTCGGCCAGGGCGCGGCGGAAGGCGACGGTGGAGAGCCTGCCGCGGGCGGTGACCTCGGTGACGGCGAGCAGGATCTCGGTGCCGGTCAGCTCGGCGGCCCTGGCGCCCCCGGTGAACCCGCGCAGGTCGTCCCTGCCGTAGATCGGGTGGGCGAGCGTGGACCGGCCGGCTCCCGGCCGCTGCCGGTACTCGATCTCCAGGGCGTGGAACACCAGCGCGCCCCCCTCCGGCAGCGCCAGTGCCCGCTGCGGGCCGACGACCAGCCGGACGTCGGCGGTGAGCCGGTCGGGGCGGACCCTCCCCGGCCGCTCGCCGAGCTCCTTGAGCAGGTCCGCGGCGGCGTCGCCCTTGGCGAACCGCACCCCGCTCACCCCTGCCGGGTCGGTGAGGTAGGTCAGGTAGCGCTGCGGCACCAGCCGGGCCCGCACCCCCGTGGAGGGGTCGTCGCCGGGCACCGCGCTCGCCGCCGCCCCGCCGTCCGGATCCGCGACCGGTTCCGGGGCGTCGCCGCCGTCCACCGGGACGGGACCGGCGGCGAGGCGCCAGTGGTCGCCCTGGTGGACGAAGAGGAAGTAGGCCGGGCCGGGTTCGCGGGCCAGGGCGGCGAACCAGCGGTCGTCTCCGGCCGTGGCGGGCAGGAAGAACTCCGGGTCGGAGTACTCCTTGCGGGCGGGAGCTGGGCGGCCGTTCCGGGTTGCCTCGCAGGCACGGCCGCCCAGCGTACTCTCCGCCCAGGCGGTCAGCCTCTCCACCGCCGCGCAGTCGCGGTCCCGCCAGGCGTCGTCGAGCCGCCGGAGCAGCTCGAACGCCTGGGCCGCCTCTGCGCGCCCGACCGTACGGGCGGATGCCTCCGGCGACGGCCCGGCGCCGGGAGCCGCGGCCCGGCCCTCCGTCTGCACGCCGCAGCCCGCCAGCGCACACAGGCTCAGGAGCAGGGCGGTCAGTCGGCGGGGCAAGGGGTGGTCCCGGGGGTTCGTGGCCGTCACGTGCGGCGATCCGTCTGGACCGATCGCGGAAGGGGGCGTGCCGGACTTCCCGCGATCTACCCGACCAGGGTAACGTCGGATGCACGGATTTATCCGTCGTTGTGTGACATTTATTGAAATGTTCTTGAGCAACGGGGATGTACCGACCTGGCAGACTCCCGCACCGGCCTCGCGACGCCACCGGTAGCCTGGGGCGAGTGCCGAGATCCTCCCGCCGGCGGATCCGCAGCCGACCCTGAAAGGACCGTGCAGAAGACGTGCAGTTTCTTCGACACGCCTACGAGCGGTTCGCCGTCCTGGCGCGCGAGCTGGCGAAGTTCGGGACCATCGGGGCCATCGCCTTCGTGATCGACTTCAGCGGCACCAACCTGCTCCGCTTCGGCCTCGACTGGGGCCCGCTGACCTCCAAGGTCATCGCCACGGTCGTCGCGGCGACCTTCGCCTACCTGGGCAACCGCTACTGGACCTTCCGGCACCGGGAGCAGAGCGGCCTGGCCCGCGAGTACTTCCTGTTCTTCCTGCTCAACGGCGTCGGGCTGCTGATCTCGATGCTGGTGATCGGCTTCGTGACCTACACGCTCGGCCTGGACGACCCGATCAGCTACAACGCCGCGCTCCTGGTCGGCACGGCCCTCGGCACGCTGTTCCGGTTCTGGTCGTACAAGCGCTGGGTCTTCCTCGCCGCCACCGCCGTCACGGAGGAGATCCCCCAGGAGCTCCCCGGCAAGACGAAGATCTACTGACCGTACGGCGCCGCCTGCCCGCGGGCCGGCGGCGTGAGCCGTGACGCGTCCGGCCCGGGCACCCCCCGGAGCTCCCGGCCGGAGCCCCGGCCGGGAGCAGTCAACCGGTCGCCCCGTGCTCCGCGGACAGGCCTCCGTCCGTGGCGGACGCCGCGCCCTCACGTCCCGTGAAAACCACGACGATCTCCAGTCCGCCCCCCGGGTTGGGGCTCGCCCGCACGTCGGCCCCGTGCGCCTTCGCGATCGACGCGACGATCGACAATCCGAGCCCGGCGCCCTGCTCACGGGTCGTGTGCAGCCGCCGGAAGGGCTCGAAGAGGTCGCCGAAACGTTCCGGTGGCACGTGCGGGCCGGTGTTGCGGACCGTCAGGACGCCACGGGAGAGCGTCACCTCGACGGTCCCGCCGGGGCGGTTGTAGCGGACCGCGTTGTCGAGGAGGTTGGTGACGAGCCGGTTCAGCAGGACGGGGTCCCCGTCGACGGTGAACGGCTCGGTCCGCGCCGTCACGGTGGCGTCGTGCGAACCCCCTTCCGCCACGACGAGCCGTACCACCTCCTCCAGCGCCACCGGTTTCCTGTCGTCCAGGCCGTGCTCCGCCTGGGCCAGAACCAGCAGGGCGCCGATGAGGTTCTCCGCGCGGCGGTTGTGGAGCAGGAGCGTGTCGCGGATCTCGCCGACGTCCTCGGGGAGGCCGATCTCGATCGCCGCCCGCTGGACGGCCAGCGGGGTCCGCAGCTCGTGGGACGCGTTCGCGATGAACCGGCGCTGCCCCTCGACGGAGCGTTCGAGCCGGTCGAGCATCGCGTCGAAGGTGTCGGCCAGCTCCTTCAGCTCGTCCTCCGGCCCGGCGAGCGCGATCCGCTCGTGCAGGGTCGACAGGGACAGCCGCCGCGCGGTGGCGGTGATCCGGTGGATCGGCCGCAGGATCCGCCCGGCGACCAGCCATCCGACCACCAGCGAGACCACCGTCAGGATCCCGACCGTCAGCGCGGTCACCTCCCACTGGTAGGCGATCACATCGTCCACCAGCTCGGGCAGCGGCGGCCGGTGCGGCAGCCGCTCGGCCGGGCTCCCCGGCGTCGGCGCCACCGGTGCCACCGCCGCCCCGGGCAGCCGCGCGACCCGCGTGGCCAGCGCCTGGCGCAGCAGGAGGTTGACCGTGACCAGCAGCACGACCGAGGTCAGCAGGAACAGCCCGGAGTAGATCAGCGTGAGCCGTACCCGGATCGTCGTCACAGCAGGTACCCCGCGCCGGGAACCGTCTGGATGCACGGCGGGTCGCCCAGCTTGGCCCGCAGGCGGCTGACGACGACCCGCACCACCGTGGTGAACGGGTCGGTGTGCTCGTCCCACGCCTCCTCCAGCAGCCGTTCGGAGCTCACGACCGCGCCGTCCGCCCTCATCAGCACCTCCAGGACGGCGAACTCCTTGAGCGACAGGTGCAGGTGCCGCCCGTCCCGCGCGGCCTGCAGCCGGTGGGTGTCGAGCACGATTCCGTGCCGGTTCAGCACCGGCGGCGCCTGCGGCCGGCTGCGCCGTCCCAGGGCCCGCACCCGTGCGACCAGCTCGGCGTAGTCGAACGGCTTGGGCAGGTAGTCGTCGGCCCCCATCCCGAGACCCGCCACCCGCTCCGGCACCGATGCCGCCGCCGTCATCATCAGGATCCGCGTACGGCTCCCGCGCGCCACCAGCTCACGGCAGACGAGGTCGCCGTGCATCTCGGGCAGGTCCCGGTCCAGCACGAGGACGTCGTAGTCGTGCACCGCCAGCCGCTCCACCGCGGCGGCCCCGTCGTACACCACGTCGACGGCCATGGCGTGGCGGCGCAGCCCCACCGCCACGAGATCGGCCAGATCGCGTTCGTCTTCCACCACCAGCACCCGCATACCGACGTTCCTACACGAGCGGCGGTTACAGCGGTGTTAACCGTCGCGTTCACGGCCGTGCAACCCGCTCCCGGCCACGCTGGCGGCCATGATCAGAACCTTCTGCGCCGCCGTCCTGGTTACGGCCTGCGCGATGTCCGCGTCCGCCCCGACCTCCCAGCCGGTCTCCACCCCGGGCGGCGCCGGTTGCGCCCCCGCCACCGCGCCGCCGCCGCAGTCGCCGCCGCCGACCTCGGTGAACACGCTCCGGCAGGCGTACTTCTGCGTGCTGGACAACTACTACAGCGGCCCGGCCATGGACTCCAGGGCACTGCTGAAGAGCGCCATGGCCGCCTACACCCAGGACCTGATCAGGCGCGGCGCCGACCGGCCCGGACTCCGGATGCCCGCCCTGACCGGGAACCGCGACACCGACTGGGCCGCCTTCGCCGAGGCCCTCGGCGACGGCGACCCCGCCGCGCTGCGCGCCGCGATCACCGGCATGGTCGCCGGGCTGCAGGACAACCACGCCCGCTCGATCAGGCCGACCCCGCCGCCGGAGGGCGGGCCGGTCGGGATAGGCATCGTGGGCGTGTCGGCCGAGCAGGGCCCGCGTTTCGACCCGGCGGCCCGGCCGCCGCTGTTCATCACCCGGGTCCTGCCCGGCAGCCCCGCCGCCAAGGCCGACGTCCGGCCCGGCGACATCATGGTCAAGGTCAACGGTGTGCCGACGGTCATCGGGGACACCGTGAACCAGGGCATCGTCGACCTCTTCGCCTCTGATGACCCGGTACGGCTCACGCTCAAGCGCCCCACGACGGGACGGACCCGCACCGTCGAGATCAAGCAGGGCCCCATCACCCGGCAGCCCCCGGCGGTGACGTCGAAGACGCTTCCCGGTGGCGCCCTCTACGTCCGGCTGCCCGGATTCTACGAGGGCGCCGCCGACCAGGTCATCGCCAAGCTGCAGGGCAAGCCGGAGGCGGTGGTCCTCGACCTGCGCGGCAACGGCGGCGGGTCGCCCCGCGAGGTGACGCGGCTGCTCGGCGCGTTCGCGCACGGAAAGGTCACCAGCTACTTCTGCCCGCTCAAGGGCGACTGCGTGCCCAACCGGACCGACGACAGCGTCCCGCTGCTCGGTTCGCGCCTGATCGTCCTCACCGACCGCGCGTGCGCCTCGGCCTGCGACGACTTCAGCGCGGCCGTCAAGGGCAACGGCCTGGGCACCCTCGTCGGGACCCGCACCGCCGGGGCCGTCTCCGGGCCCGGCAAGGGGTACCTCCTCGACGACGGCAGCGTCCTGATCCTGCCCGGGGTCCGGCACCTCGGCCCCTCCCGCGAGATCATCGACACGATCGGCGTGCCGGTCGACCACTACGCCCCCATGACCGCCCTCGACCTGGCCACCGGGCGCGACCCGGGCGTGGCCAAGGCGCTCACGCTGCTCTGACCCGCTCGCCGGCCGGAACGGATCCGGCGCGTGCCCGTCCGGGCGGGCGGGCGCGGGCCGGGCCGCCGGCCGGTCACCCGGAACGGCTCAGGCGGGACCGCTGACCACCCGGTTCCGGCCCCGGTCGCCGACCGGGCGCAGGAAGAGCGCGAACGCCGCCGGGCGGGGCCGTACCAGCTCCAGGCGGCCGCCGTCGGCGGCGGCCAGCGCCCGCGCGAGGGTGAGCCCGAGACCGGTCCCGCCGGCCCCGCTCATGTTCCGCTCGAAGACACGGGGGGCGATGTCCTCGGGAATGCCCTTCCCCTCGTCCGCGATCTCGATCACGATCGACTTCTCGGTGTTGCTGGTGGTCACCGTCACCGGCCCGCCGCCGTGCTTGAGGGAGTTCTCCAGCAGGGTGGAGACCACCTGGCTGATGCCGCCGCTGGTGCCCAGCGCCTTGAGCTCGCGCGTGCCGGCGAGCACCAGCTTCCGCCCGACCCGGCGGAAGGCCGGTCCCCACTCGATGAACTGCTGGTCCAGCAGCGCGTCGAGCTCGACCACCGCGGTCTGGGCGTGGCGCTGCCGCCGGGCCGCGGCGAGCAGTTCGTCGATCACCGCGGTCAGCCGCTCGGCCTGCACGATCGCGGCCTCGCCCTCCTCCTTGACGACGCTGGGGTCGTCCGCGGCCGCCACGATCTCCTCCAGCCGCATCGTCAGTCCGGTGAGCGGGGTGCGCAGCTGGTGCGAGGCGTCGGTCGCGAACTCGCGCTCCCTGGCCAGCAGGTCGGCGATCCGGGTCGCGGAGCGGTCCAGCACCTCGGCCACCCGGTCGAGCTCCTGGATGCCGTAGCGGTGCTTGCTGGGCCGGGCCTCCCCAGAACCGAGCCGTTCCGCGATCATGGCCAGGTCCCGGAGCGGGAGCGTCAGGCGGCGCGACTGCACCACGGCGAGCCCCACCGCCACCGCCATCGCCACCGCGGCGAGCACCACGATGAGCAGCAGCCACGCGTGGACCTGCTGCTCGATCTGGGTCCGGTCGCGGCTCACCACGACGTAGACCCCGCTCTCCGACTGGGCGTCCGCGCTCAGCCGGTTCTCCTGCTCGGGCTCGGTGCCCACCGCCGTCACCTGCGGGGGCGTGCCCCCGGCGTAGATCTGGATGTGGCGGTCGGGATACTTCCTCTCAAGCTGGTCGGGATCGATCGGCTGCTCTTGGATCCGGGCGTACTCCACGTCGTTGAGCAGGCTCTTGGCCTCCCCGGAGAGCTCCTGGGTCGCCTCCTCCTGGATCAGGCGGTTGACCGCCACGCCCAGCGGCACGCCGAGCAGCAGCACCGCGATGACCGCGACGAGCAGCGTGGAGGAGAGCAGACGGCGACGCATCCCCTACTCGCGCTCGAATCGGAAGCCGACCCCTCGGACCGTGGTGATGTAGCGCGGCTTGGCGGCGTCGTCGCCGAGTTTGCGGCGGAGCCACGAGATGTGCATGTCCAGGGTCTTGGTGGAGCCCCACCAGTTGGTGTCCCACACCTCGCGCATGATCTGCTCGCGGGTGACCACCTTCCCGGCGTCGCGGACCAGGACGCGCAGCAGGTCGAACTCCTTGGTCGTCAGGTGCAGCTCCTTCTCGCCCATCCACGCGCGGCGGGAGTCGGCGTCGATGCGGACGCCCTGCACCACCGGTGTCTCGGACGTGCCGCGCCGCAGCAGGGCGCGGACCCTGGCCAGCAGCTCGGCCAGGCGGAACGGCTTGGTCACGTAGTCGTCGGCCCCGGCGTCGAGGCCGACCACGGTGTCCACCTCGTCGACGCGGGCGGTGAGGATCAGCACGGGCGTGCCGTGGCCCTCGGCCCGGATGCGCCGGGCCACCTCCAGGCCGTCCATCTCGGGCAGGCCCAGGTCAAGAACGATCAAGTCGATGCCACCCGACAGAGCCCTCTCCAGGGCTTGCGGGCCATCGGGGCTCACCTCCACCTGATATCCCTCACGGCGCAGCGCTCGCGCCAGTGGTTCGGAGATCGAGGTGTCATCCTCGGCGAGAAGTACGCAGGTCATGTTGAGAGCGTAGGACCTTAGGCGATCGTTTCCCCGGCATAGCGCGCGGTTTGACGTGCCGTTGACCTATCTATTGACCTGGGCAAACACTGATAAATCCCGGATAGTCATCCCGCACCGGTTCACGACGAGGGGGTACGGCGTCCGCCTCGGGACACCCGGGAAAGACCAGGGCCGCCAAGAGCGTTACCGACAAAGCAGGACACGCCCAGCCAGAACGGATCCAGTGGGCGTGTCCGGGCGATTCTCTCAGGAACCTGACGGCGGTTCCGTGTAGCGGGCCAGATAGAGCTGCTCACCGAGGGCGTCGATGAGCGAGAGCTCCGTCTCCAGGTAGTCGATGTGGTGCTCCTCGTCCGCGAGGATCTCCTCGAAGAGCCGGGCGGAGGTGATGTCGCCCTTCTCCCGCATGAGGGCGATCGCCGGACGCAGGCGGCCGACCACCGCCACCTCGACCTCGAGGTCGGCACGGAGCTGCTCGGCGACGGTCTGGCCGATGTGCAGCGTGCCCAGCCGCTGGTAGTTGGGCAGGCCCTCCAGGAACAGGATGCGGTCGGTCAGCTTCTCCGCGTGGCGCATCTCGTCGATGGACTCTTCGCGGGTGTACTTCGCAAGCTTGGTGTATCCCCAGTTCTCCTGCATCTTGGCGTGCAGGAAGTACTGGTTGATGGCGGTCAGCTCTGCGGTGAGCTGCTCGTTCAGCAATTCGATGATCTGCTTGTCGCCCTGCATAGGCGAGCTCCTCTGCTATGCGGTCGCCAACTCCTCAGACCGCTTCAGGATCGCACAGATCTTGCGCACGCAAGAAGCACAGTCGCCTCCGGCGCCGGTGGTGTCGCGAATCTGGCGCGCACTCTTCGCGCCCGCGGCGATGCAGTCGTGCACCTCGTTCTCGGTAACCGCACGGCAGACACACACATACATGGCGAGGGAAGGACCTCTCAAGAAGCATAACACATAGGTAAGGCACACCTAAGGTAGCCGACTATGGTTAGGCTTGCCTATGTGAGCTCGGCCACAAATTCCCAGCTCAGCGGGGAGGCCCTTCAGGACACGCGGAACGTTACGGTCGCGTGTCCCGGGGAACCACAATCCATCGGGGAAATCAACCCCTCGCCGGCGGCCCGCACCCCGGCCGTCGCCCGGCCCGGCCCGGCCCGGCCGCACACCGTACGGCGCCCCGGCGCCGCCGTACGGCCGCCCGCCTGCCGCGTCAGGCCCCGCGCAGGACGTACGGCTGGACGACCCCCAGCCCCCGGACCGGCCTGCGGCGGATGCGCTGCGTCTCCAGCCCCGGCACGTCCGCGAGGGCGTCGGCCAGCCCCCCGTCGACGATGACCGACCCGGGCCGGGCGACGGCCGTCAGCCGCGCCGCCAGGTTGACCGTGGTCCCGAAGACGTCCCCCATCATCGGGAGCACCGGGCCGTAGGCCAGGCCCACCCGCACCTCGGGGCCGCTCCCTCCGGCCGTGTCGGCGAGCTCCAGCGCGATCGCGGCGGCCTTGCCCGGTTCGGCCGTGGTGAACAGCACCTCGTCGCCGAGCGTCTTGACCAGCCGCCCCCCGTGCGCGGCGATCACGTCGGCGGCCCGGGACTCGAACCCCTCGACCAGCTCGCCCAGGCCGTACTCGTCCAGCTCCCGGGAGACCCGGGTGAAGGAGACCAGGTCGGCGAAGCCCACCGCGAGGGTCAGCCGGGTGGGCAGGACCTCCTCGCTCATGTCGGTGATGGCCAGCAGCCGGGTGCCGGCGGCGGCCAGCTGGGAACGCCAGACGTGCACCAGGACCTGCTCGAAGTCGGGCAGCAGCCGGCGTGCGGTCTCCATGACCGCGGCCAGGTCGGCGTCGGTGGGGGGCCGGCCCGGGTCGAGCGTGGCGCCGATCATGATCTCGGCCTGCCACTGGGCGAGCCTGGCCGTGGTCTGGCCGAGCGCCCTGGTCATCCGGATCACCGTCTGCTCGTCGAGCAGGCCGCTCTCCATCATGGCCCGGACCCGCCGCAGCGCGGCCACGTCGGCGTCGGTGAAGGCCACCGCGTCGTCGGCCAGTGTCGCGAAGCCCAGCGCGCGCCAGATCCGCTCGGTCAGCGCCTGGGGGACTCCGGCGACCTCGGCCACCTGGAAACGCGTGTAGCGGGGCGGCGGGCCGACGAAGAGGCGCTCGATCTGCTCGGCGGTCGGACGCCCCGCCGGTTCCTCTCCGTCCATCTTCTCCCTCCGGCACAGGAGGTTACGCCACATCACCCCTCCCGTCGCGCCGGCGGCGCTTCCCCTTCGGCGTCGTCGAGGGCCTGGAACAGCTCGGCCCGGACGTTCTGCAGGTCGGGGATGTCCCGCAGGACGATCCGGCCCTGGTCGCCGGCCGACTCGACGACGAGCGTGCCGCAGCCGAGGATCCGCTCCATCAGGGTCTGGTCCGCGCTGACCGTGTTGACCTTGCTCATCGGGATGTCGTCGTGGGACTTGCTCAGCACGCCGGCGCTGATCGTGAACCGGTGCGAGGTGAGCACGTACGAGGTGTTCCTCCACTGGAGGTACGGCACGAGCGACCACACGGTGAGCAGCCCGGCCGCGAGCGCGGCCACCGCGGCGCGCGCGTAGCCCTCGTAGGCGAAGCCGGGCATGAGGAACATCGCGGCGACGGCCGCGGCGACGATCAGGATCAGCGCCAGGATCGGGACGGCCAGGCGCTTCCAGTGCGGGTGGAACGACCGGATGCGCCGCTCCCCCTCCGTCAGATGGTGATCGGGGAGACCCATGGAGCAAATCGTGGCACGCCCGCGCCCGCCCCGTCAGGGGGGCGCACTCCCCGGCCCGCGCCCGGGTCCCCCCGAGGAGGGGACCGGACGGCTCAGGAGCCGTCCGGGCGGACGTGCACGACGTCGCCCGCGCTGAGCGTGTGCTCCCGCCCGCCGGACTCCACGACCAGGTGCCCGGACGCGTCGACGCCCACGGCCTGCCCGGTGAGCACCCGCTCGCCGGGCAGCTCCACCCGGATCCGCCGCCCCACCGTCGCGCTCACCCCGAGGTAGGCGGCGCGCAGCCCGCACGCGTCGGCGTCGCCGTCCGCCTCCGACCACTCCCGGTAGTGCACCTCGATCTCCCGCAGCACCGCGCGGAGGACCGGGTCGCGGTCGGCGCAGGCGGCGCCCTCCAGGACAAGCGAGGTGGCCGTCTCCACCGGCAGCTCGTCGGCGCGCAGGCTCACGTTGAGCCCGACGCCCACGACCACCGCGCGGTCCACCCGCTCGGCGAGCACCCCGGCGAGCTTGCGCTCCCCGACCAGCAGGTCGTTGGGCCATTTCAGCCGGACGTCCACCTCGGCCACCCGGCGCACCGCCGAGGCGGCGGCCAGGCCGGCGAGCAGCGGCAGCCAGCCCTGCCGGTGCGGCGGCGGGTCGGGCCGGAGCAGCACCGAGAACGTCAGGCTGGAGCGCGGCGGCGCGGACCAGGTCCGGCCGAGCCGGCCGCGCCCGGCGAACTGCGACTCCGCGACGACCACGGCCCCCTGGCGGGCGCCGTCGCGCACGGCCTGCGCGAGGTCGGCGTTGGTCGAGCCGGTCCTGTCGACGACGGCGATGTCCGACCACAGGCCGCCGGGGCGGACCAGGGCGCGGGTGAGCGCCGCCTGGGAGAGCGGCGGGCGGTCGAGATCGGTGAAGGGGGAGTCCAGCACCCCTCCATCTTCCCTCCCCGCGCAGACACCTGTCGCACAATCAGGGCGATGACCAGCAAATATCACGACCATACGGTGCACGGATGTACGGGCTCCCCGCTGTCGGCACCGGTCCGATGGGGCGAAAATGGACCCATGAGCAAACGTCTTGACCCGCGCAACTGGGCGAGCTGGAAACCCTTCGGGATCGGCGAGCGCAAGCCGAACAACTACCTGGAGCTGGTCAAGGCGTTCCGGTCGGTGAAGGGCAGCCGCCGCTACGCCCTGCGGCTTCTCAGGCAGGGCACCTGCGACGGATGCGCGCTGGGCACCAAGGGCATGCGCGACTGGACCATGGACGAGATCCACCTGTGCAACATCCGGCTCCGGCTGCTCAAGCTGAACACCATGCCCGCCCTCGACGTCGCGGCGCTGGCCGACGTCTCCGGCCTGGCGCGCAGGAGCAGCGCGGAGCTGCGCGACCTGGGGCGCCTGCCGTACCCGATGCTGCGGCGCGCCGGCGAGGCCGGCTTCACCCGGATCGGCTGGGACGAGGCACTGGACCTGGCCGCGCCGCACCTGCGCGACGGCTCCCGGCTCGGCGTCTTCCTGACCAGCCGCGGCATACCGAACGAGAACTACTTCGCCGCGCAGAAGGCGGTGCGGGCGCTCGGCAGCAACTCCGTCGACAACGCCGCCCGCATCTGCCACTCGCCCTCGACCGTCACGCTGAAGCGGGCGATCGGCGCGGCCGCGACCACCTGCTCCTACACCGACTGGATCGGCTCGGACCTGATCGTGTTCATCGGGTCCAACCCGTCGAACAACCAGCCGGTCGCGATGAAGTACCTCTACCACGCCAAGAAGGCCGGGACCCGGATCGCGATGGTCAACGCCTACCGCGAGCCCGGCATGGACAAGTACTGGGTGCCGTCCAACGCGGAGTCCGCCGTCTTCGGCACGAAGATCACCGATCACTTCTTCGGGGTGAACATCGGCGGCGACATCGGGTTCCTCAACGGCGTGCTCAAGCACCTGGTCGAGAACGACTGGGTGGACGAGGAGTGGGTGGACGCCCACACCACGGGCTTCGAGGACGTGCGGCGGGCGGTCGCCGAGCAGTCCTGGGAGGAGCTGGAGGCGCTGTCCGGGGCGGGCCGGGAGAGCATGTTCGAGCTGGCGAAGCTGCTCGGCCAGGCGCGTTCGGCGGTGCTCGTCTGGTCGATGGGCGTCACCCAGCACACCCACGGCGAGGACAACGTCCAGTCGATCGTGAACCTCGCGCTGGCCCGGGGCTTCGTCGGCCGCGACCGGTGCGGGCTGATGCCGATCCGCGGCCACAGCGGCGTGCAGGGCGGCGCCGAGATGGGCGCCTACGCGACCGGCCTGCCCGGCGGCCTGCCGATCACCGAGGAGAACGCCCGGCACTTCGGCGAGCTGTGGGGCTTCGAGGTGCCGACCGCCCCCGGCCTGACCACCACCGACATGATCGACCGCGCCCACGCGGGCGAGCTGGACGTGCTGGTCTCCAGCGGCGGCAACTTCCTGGAGGTGCTGCCCGACCCGGACCACTGCCGCGAGGCCCTGTCCCGCCTGAAGCTCCGCGTGCACATCGACATCGTGCTCTCCTCGCAGATGCTCGTCCCCCCGGAGGGCCCCGACGGCTCGGGGGGCGACGTGCTGCTGCTGCCCGCCCAGACCCGCTACGAGATGGCCGGCGGCGTCACCGAGACCTCCACCGAGCGGCGGATCATCTTCTCCCCCGAGGTTCCCGGCCCCCGGATCGGCGAGGCCCGGCCCGAATGGCAGATCTTCACCGAGCTGGCCGCCCGCGCCCGGCCGGAGCTGGCCGGCCTGATCCGCTACTCCGGCACCCCCGAGATCCGCGCCGACATCGAGCGGGCCGTCCCGTTCTACGCGGGCGTCTCCGGCCTGTCGGCGTTCGGCGACAACGTCCAGTACGGCGGGCGCCACCTGTGCCCCGGCGGCCGCTTCCCCACCCCCGACGGGCGGGGGCGCTTCTCTGCCGTCGCGCTGCCCGTCCTGGAGCGGCCGGACGGGGCGTTCATGGTCGCCACCCGGCGCGGCAAGCAGTTCAACAGCATGGTCCACGAGCGCCGCGACGGCTTCAACGGCGCGACCCGCGAGGCCGTGCTGATGAGCGCGCACGACGCCGACCGGCTCGGCCTGCCCGACGGGACCCCGGTGGAACTGCGCTCGCTCGCCGGCGGGCGCACGTTCCGCGGCCGGGTGCTGCGCGCCCCGCTGACCCCGGGCAACCTGCAGATCCACTGGCCCGAGGGGAACGTCCTGCTCGACGCCGCCCGCCGCTCCCCCGACGCGAGGATCCCCGACTACAACGCCCTCGTCACGATCGCGAAGCTCCCTTCGTGACCGCCGCGGACGGCGGGACCGCGGACGGACCGGCCCCGGCGGAGGAGCCCGGGCGGCCCGGGCCGGTGACGCGCGTCCGGATCCGGGAGTTCTCCGGCGGGGCCGTCCGGGACCGCCGCGACGACCTGGCCACCGAGGAGCCCCTGGAGATCCGGATCCGGGCGGGGCGGCACCGCCGCACCGTCGCGATCACCATGCGGACCCCCGGCCACGACTTCGAGCTGGCCGCCGGGTTCCTGCACGGCGAGGGCGTCGCGGCGCCCGGCGCCGTCGCGTCCGTCTCCTACTGCACCGACGAGGACGTGCCGCCCGAAGCGCGCTACAACACGGTCACCGTACGGCTGCGCGGCGAGCGGCTCCCCGACCTGCCCGCCCTCGACCGGACCTTCGTGACCTCCAGCGCCTGCGGCGTCTGCGGCAGCGCGAGCCTCGACGCCCTGCGCGACCGCTGCCCTCCTCTGCCCGTCTCCGACGGCCCGCGCGTCTCTCCCGAGGTCCTGTACGGCCTGCCGGAGACGCTCCGGCGCGCGCAGGGCGTGTTCGGCCGGACCGGGGGCCTGCACGCCGCCGGGCTGTTCACCCCCGACGGCGGCCTGGTGGCGCTCCGCGAGGACGTGGGCCGCCACAACGCGGTGGACAAGCTCGCCGGCTGGGCGCTGCTGGGCGAGCGCCTCCCGCTGGCCGGGCACGTGCTGATGGTGAGCGGCCGGACGAGCTACGAGATCATGCAGAAGGCCCTGGCCGCGGGCGTGACGACGGTCTGCGCCGTCTCCGCGCCCTCCTCGCTGGCGGTGGGCCTGGCGAGGGAGTTCGGCATGACCCTGGTCGGGTTCCTGCGCGGCGAGCGCTTCAACGTCTACGCGGGAGCCGGGCGCGTCGGGCCGTGACCGGTTCCCGGGCCGCCCCTGGACCGGTGGGGAGGGCCGCTCCCGGCCTGGAGCGGCCCTCCCGGATGCGGCTAACGGCCCTGCAGGGCCTTGACGTTGTCGCCGAACGTCCAGTTCTTCGAGCCGTCCCAGTTGATGGACCAGGTCATCAGGCCCTTGAGGCCGCCGTTGAAGGCGTTCCAGCTCTGGGCCACCAGGGAGGGCGGCATGTGTCCGCCGCCTGCCCCGGGCTGGGCGGGCAGGCCGGGGACCTGCTTGTCGTAGGGGACCTTGATCGTGGTGCCCTGGATGACCAGGCCGTTGTTCAGGCAGGTGGTCTGGGCGGTGAAGCCCTGGACCGTGCCCGCGGCGTAGGAGTCGCCGGAGCAGCCGTACATGCTCCCGTTGTAGTACTGCATGTTCAGCCACCAGAGGCGGCCGTTGTCGGCGTACTTCTTGATGATCGGCAGGTAGGCGCCCCAGATCGAGCCGTACGTCACGCTGCCGCCGGTGACGTAGGCCGTCTCGGGGGCCATGGTCAGGCCGAAGTTGGACGGCATCTGGGCCAGCACGCCGTCGATGATCCGGATGAGGTTGGCCTGCGACGGGGAGAGCCGGTTGATGTCGCCGCTGCCGGTGAGGCCGGTCTCGATGTCGATGTCGATGCCGTCGAAGTTGTACTTCTTCAGGATCGGCACGACGGTCGCGACGAAGCGGTCGGCGACGGCGCTGGAGCTGAGGTCGATGCCCGCGGTCGCCCCGCCGATGGACATCAGGATCGTCAGGCCGGCGGCCTTGGCCTGGCACATCTCGGCCGGGGTGGCGACCTTCACGGTGGCGTCCATGCCGTCCTCCCACAGCACGGTGCCGTCGGAGCGGATGACCGGGAAGGCGGCGTTGATCACGTTGTAGCCGTGCTGCCGGATGCGGGGGTCGGTGATCGGGGTCCAGCCGAACGGCGGGTGCACGCCGTTGATCGCGCCGTCCCAGTTCTCCCAGTAGCCGTGGAGGACCTTGCCCGCGGGCCGGGACTTCACCGCGCAGGTGCCGTCCGTGGGCGTGGGCGTGGGCGAGACCGTCGGCGTGGGCGAGACCGTCGGGGAGACCGTGGGCGTGGGCGAGACCGTGGGCGTGGGCGTGGCGGTCGGGGTGCCGCCGGGCCCGTCGAGGCTGACGTCGTCGGCGTGGTAGGCGCCCTGGCCGTACCAGCCGTGCAGGTAGACCTCGGCGGTGGTCTGGTTCGCCGCGGTGGTGAAGGAGACGGTGAGCAGGGTGTACTCGGCCGCCGACGGGGTCCAGCGGGACGGGCCGCCGGTCACGCCCAGGTACACGTAGCTGCCGCGGACCCAGGCGCTCAGGGTGTAGGCGGTGCTCGGCCGTACGGCCACGCTCTGGGTGCACCGGGCGGTGTCGGAGCCGCTGACCGCGGCGGTGAGCGCCTTCGTGCCGGAGCGGACCGGGGAGCCGGACACCGAGCCCAGCCCGCCGGCGCAGGACCAGGGCGAGAGGGTCCCGCTCTCGAAGCCGGGGTTGTCGAGCAGGTTGGCCGCGTGGGCCGACGTCTGCGCGATGAGGACGCCCGCGAGCGCGAGCAGCATCGACACCGCGAGCGTCAGCAGGCGGGAGGTCCGTTTCATGGGGGCAGCCCTTCTGTCACCCGGGCGTGGGAGGTCACCGGGAGTTGACGGGGAGCCGCGATGACGGAAGTCGCGATCCGCAGATTCACCGAATTATCGGGACAAGCCAGCCGGATGTCCATGCCGGGCCCCCTCATCGGCGACGCGACAGGCATACCGTTCTGTCCTATCCTCTGCGTGCCGGAGGGGAGGGGACGTGCGGGGAGCGGCTCACGGCATCGGGGGTGACTGGGTCTCCCGCCTGGCGGACGAGGTCGTCGCCGAGGCGGAGCGGCGCGCTCCGGGCGGCACGATCCCCTGCACCTCGGAGCTCACCCCGTCCGGGCCGATGGACCTCGGCGACCTGCGCGGGGTCATGACCGCGCACCTGGTGGCCGACGAGATCCAGCGCCGGGGCCGCGACTGCGTGCACGTCCTGTTCTGGAACGACCTCGCCCCGCTGCGCGCGCTCCCGCCGGGGACGCCGCGGGCGTGGCGGGAACACCTCGGCAAGCCGCTGGCCTCGGTGCCGCCGCCGCCCTGGAGCGCCTACCTGAACTGGGCGTACCACTGGGAGGCGCCGATGATCGACGCGCTCGCCGCGCTGGGCGTCGCGCCCTACTCGATCAGCCAGGAGTTCGTACGGACGTCCGCCGCCTACCGGGAGGAGCTGCCCTTCGCCGTGGACGGGCCCGGGCACGGGAGGATCGACCCGGTCCTGACCCGGTACCGTGCGCAGGCCGGCCCGGTCCTGGCGACCGGTCTGCGGGGCGGCACGCCGACCCCCGGGCAGGCGCTGGAGCTCGTGGAGGCGCCGGTGCTGCGCTGGCTGTACGCGCGGCAGCCGCCTGACCGGCCCCTCGCCGTCTCCTTCGGCCGGGAGCTCCAGCGGACCTACGACGAATGGGACGCCCTGGCCCGGAAGGCCGCCGACGGCACGGCGGAGCCCGCCGAGGCCGCCGCCCACCGCCGCGCGGTCGCGGCCGTCGCCTGGCCGTTCCCCACCGCGTCCCCGCCGCGCCCGGTCGAGCCCCGGCCGCTCCCGGTCACGCCCAGGCCGCTGCCGTACCGCCTGCTGGCCGCGGTCGCGGGCCTCACCGCGGGCCGCGACGAGGAGACCCTGCGCCTCCTGCGCGGCCTGGACCCGGAGGACCCGGTGGCCTCCCTGGACGAGGTCCGGCCGCGCCTCGACCGGGCCGCGCGCTGGATCGGGGCCCGCGTCCCGGCCGGGCACCGCGTCCGGCTCCGCGACAGGCCCGACGCCGGCCTGCTCGCCTCGCTCGGCCCGGCCGAGCGCGCCTCGATCCGGCTCCTGCTGGACGGCCTGGACGGGCACTGGTCGCTCGACGGCCTGACCGCCTTGGTGTACGGCGTGCCGAGGATCCGGGCCGGGCTGCCCGCCGGCGCCGGTCCCACCCCCGAGCTGAAGGCGGCGCAGCGCGCGTTCTGCGCGCTGCTCTACCGGCTGCTGACCGGCCGCGGGAGCGGGCCCCGGCTGCCGCCGCTGCTGCTGGCGGCCGGGGCCGGCCGCGTGCGCGAACTGCTCGGCGCCTGACGGGCCGGCTCCGCGTGCCGGCCCGCCGGGCGCTGCGGCCCGCGAGGGCGGTCAGCCGGTGTTCTGCAGGCCGGCGGCGACGCCGTTGACCGACAGCAGCAGCAGCGTGGACAGCCGGTCGCGCTCCTCCTCCGGCAGGTCCTCGTCGGCGCGCAGCCGGGACAGGGCGCGGAGCTGGAGGTGGGAGAGGGCGTCCACGTACGGGTCGCGGAGCTGGACCGCGCGCGAGAGCACCCGGCGGTTCTCCAGCAGCCGGGTGTGACCGGTGACCTCCAGGACCAGGCGGCGGGTCAGGTCGTACTCGGCCAGGACCTGCTCCATGAAGTCGTCCCGGCCGCCGAGCGCGAGGTAGCGGGAGGCGATGTCGCGGTCGGTCTTGGCCAGGGACATCTCCACGTTGTCCAGCAGGGAGGCGAACAGCGGCCACTCCCGGTAGGCGGCGCGCAGGCCGTCCAGCCCGGTCTCGGAGACGACCGCCGACAGGCCGCTGCCCAGGCCGTACCAGCCGGGCAGGTTGACCCGGGTCTGCGCCCAGGCGAACACCCACGGGATGGCCCGCAGGTCGTCCAGGGAGCGGGGCGCGCCCAGGCCGCGGCGGGCGGGGCGGGAGCCCAGCCGGAGCGAGCCGATCTCCTCCAGCGGGCTGACCAGGGAGAACCACTCGGGGAAGCCGGGTGCCTCGGTCAGCGAGCGGTAGGCCTTCTCCGAGGCGGAGGCGACCTGCTGGGCCACCGTGCGGAAGCGCGCGGCGGCCTCGGCCGTGCGGGCCCCGACGGCCGGGGTGGAGGCGAGCAGCACCGCGGAGGTGACCTGCTCCAGGTGGCGGCGGGCGATGGCCTCGTGGCCGTAGCGGGCGAAGATGACCTCGCCCTGCTCGGTGACCTTGAACCGGCCGCCGACCGAGCCGGGGGCCTGGGCGAGCACCGCCCGGTTGGCCGGTCCGCCGCCGCGGCCCAGGGCGCCGCCCCGGCCGTGGAAGAGAGTCAGCGCCACGTCGTGCTCGGCGGCCCAGGCGGCCAGCGCCTCCTGCGCCTCGTACAGCTTCAGCGTGGCGGCCGCCGGGCCGAGCTCCTTGGCGGAGTCGGAGTAGCCGAGCATGACCTCCAGCCGCCTGCCGTTCACGGCGAGCCGCTCCTGGATGGCGGGGATCTCCAGCATCCCGGAGAGCACGCCGGGCGCGGCGGCCAGGTCGGCGCCGGACTCGAAGAGCGGGACCACGTCGAGCGCGGGCGCCCGCTCGCCGAGGGCGTGCCGGGCCAGCTCGTAGACGGCGGCGATGTCGTCGGAGGAGCGGGTGAAGGAGACGACGTAGCGGGAGCAGGCGGTCACGCCGAACCGCTCCTGGATCCAGCTGATCGTCCTGATGGTGGCCAGGACCTCGTCCGTGCGCTCGGAGGTCTCGCCCTCGGCGATCTCGGCCAGCGCGGCGGCGTGCACCTGGGAGTGCTGGCGCACCTCCAGCTCGGCCAGGTGGAACCCGAAGGTCTCGGCCTGCCAGATCAGGTGCTGCAGCTCGCCGTAGGCCTGCCGCCTCGCCCCGGCGGCGGCCAGGGACGCCTGGGCGACGCGCAGGTCGGCCAGGAACTCCTCCGGCGAGCGGTAGGCCAGGTCCAGGCCGCGCTGCCGGGTGGCGGCGATCCGGGCCGCGACGTACAGCAGCCACTGCCGGTGCGGCTCGCGCGGCGAGCGGGTGGCCATCTCCGAGACCAGCTCGGGGTGGTCGTTCTCGGCGGCGGCGAGCGCGGCGCGCAGCTCCGGCGAGGCCGGGGTGTACTCGGCGGTCACGGTGAGGCTGCGGCCGATGCGCAGGGTGGCGTTCTCCAGGGCGATCAGCACGTGCTCGGCCTGGATGAGGACGGCGTCGCGGGTCACCTTGGCGGTGACGTTGGGGTTGCCGTCGCGGTCGCCCCCGATCCAGCTGCCGTAGCGGATGAACGGGCGGGCCAGCGGCTCACGGGTGCCGCTGCCCTCGCCGAGCGCGGAGTCCAGCGCGCGGTAGACGTGCGGGACCATCCGGAAGAGCGTCTCGTCGAAGGCCGCCATCGCGGTGCGGACCTCGTCCAGCGGGTCGAGCTTGGTGTGCCGGAGCTGGGCGGTCCGCCAGAGCAGGTCGATCTCCTCCAGCAGCCGCCGCCGGGTCTCGGCGCGCTCGGCCGCGCCGCGTTCGGGGCTGTTGTAGGCGGCGAGCTGGCCGCTGACCCGCTGGATCGCGGTGACCACCGCGCGCCTGCGCGCCTCGGTGGGGTGCGCGGTCAGCACCGGGTGCAGCCGCAGGCCCTCCACGAGCTCGGCGACGCGCTCGCCGCCGAGCTCCTGCACGGCCTGGGCCAGCGACTCGGGCAGCGGCTCGTCGCCGGTGTCGCGGACCCGGAGCGTGCGGATGCGGAAGTGCTCCTCGGCGAGGTTGGCCAGGTGGAAGTAGCAGGTGAAGGCCCGGGCGATCTTGACCGCCCGGCTGATCGGCCACTCGGCGACCATCGCGGTGATCTCGTCGACCGAGATCTCCCTGCGGCGGGCCGCGATGACGGCCTTGCGGAGGCGTTCGACATCGGCGAGCAGGTCGTCTCCGCCGTGCTCGGCGATGACCTGGCCCAGGAGCCCGCCGAGCAGCCGCACGTCCGCGCGGAGCTCGTCGGGCATCTCGGTGACGGCGGAGGAACGTTCGGCCTGATGGGGCGCGCTGGCGGACATGTCTGCCAGCGTAGCGAGAGCGATTTCCGGGGCGGAGGCCGGTCTCACCTATTGGACTAGACCAATCGCGAGCAGCTCAGGTGGCCTTGGAGATCGCCCCGAGGATCTCCGGATACCGGGCGAACCCGAGGTTCCCGGCGATCCTCCGCCCGCCCCAGGAGACCAGGACCCCGTACGGCGCGGCGAGCGCGACGACCCAGTCGAGGCCGAACAGCATGGGCAGCACGACGGGCAGCGCCAGCAGGCCGGTGCCGATCATCGCGCCGAACGACGCCAGGAACGCGACGCCGCCCTGGCCCGGCGCCGCGCCGGTGAAGGCGTTGAGCCGTTCGGGGACCGTGTACGGCAGCAGCACGCTCGTCAGCGCGCCCATGCCGAGCCCGACGCCCAGCACGCCCCAGGCGGTGAACATGGCGGGGACCGCCCAGGCGGCGTTCCCGGCGATCAGGCCCGCGACCAGGGAGAGCAGGCCGAGCGCCGGGACCCCGATCGTCGCGACGGCCAGGTGCCGGCCGGCGAGGTCGGTCCGCCAGTCGCGGGCGGTGCCGTACACCACGGAGTTCATCCACAACGAGCGGCCGTCGATGCCGAAGGAGTTGCAGGCCTGCAGGCCGATCATCAGCGCGCCGATGCAGGCGGGGCCGATCGCGAGCGCGGGACCGGGCGAGGGGCCCTCCTGCCCGCCGAGGGAGAAGGCCATGATCCCGGTGACCGCGAGGGCGGCGAACCAGCCGACCCGGCCCCGGGGGTCGCGCCGGGCGTACCTGAGCTCCTTGGTGGCGACCGCGGCGAGCTGCCCGTCGGGCAGGAGGCGGGCCAGCAGCCCTCTGGAGTTGCGGACCGAGGCGGCCTCGGTGGAGGCGTCCGCGGTGACCAGGGACCGGCGCAGCGCGACGATCCAGAGCCACCCGAGCACGACCGCCAGGGCGGCGAGGAAGGCCAGCTCGGCCAGGGCCGCGGGGCCGCCGTCGGCGATGGCGTGCGCGGCCATGCCGGGCGGCGTCCAGCGCAGCGCCGAGGCGACGCCGTCCAGCATCACCAGCGGGTCGCCGGTCAGGCCCCGGTTGAGCAGGAGGTTGGGGAGCTGGGCGCCCAGGATGACGAAGATCACCGAGATCGCGAGCACGTCCCGGCCGCGGCGGGTGCGCAGGATCCCGGAGAGCGAGGTGGTGACCAGCCGGGAGACGACGATGCAGAGGGTGAACTGGAGCAGCACCGCGACGACGCCGACGAGCACGCCGCCCAGCCCGCGTGCCAGGCCCGCGATCGCGCCGGAGGTGACGACCAGCGTGGCGAGCGGCCAGACGCCGGTGACCGAGGAGGCGAACATGCCGGTCGCGAGCTGCCGGGTCCGCAGCGGGAGCAGCGCGAGCCGGGACGGGTCGAGGGTGTCGTCCAGTCCGAAGGCGAGCAGCGGGACGAGCGTCCAGCCGAGCAGGAGGACGGTGAACAGCACGGTCCCGACGTCCGCCGCGACCCCCGCGGGCGCCATGCGCAGCATCGCCATCAGGAGGAAGCCGAAGGAGGCGACGACGAGGGCGGCGAGCACGGTGAAGACGAAGCCGAGCAGGCGGGTGGTGTCGCCGCGCAGGTTCCCGGCGATCAGCCGGAGCTTGAGCCGGACGAAGAGCCGGGGGCCGACCCGCGCGGTCCCCGCCCCGGCGGGGTCCCGCGGCGGCCCGCCGGAGCCCGTGCCGGCCGTACCCGCCGCCGGGCCCGTGCCCGCCGTGTCCGCGCTCATGCCGAGGTCGCTCCCAGCCACGACAGCCCCTCCTCCCCGTTGCCGTTCGCGCCCGCGCCGACCAGGCCGAGGAAGGCCTCGTTGAGGCTCCGGCCGCCGCGCACCTCCTCCAGCGGGCCCTGCGCGACGATCTGGCCGCGGCTCATCACCGAGACCCAGTCGCACAGGCGCTCCACGAGGTCCATGACGTGGCTGGAGAAGACCACGGTCGCCCCCGAGGCGGTGTAGCGCCGGAGCACCTCGACCAGCGTGTTGGCGCTGACCGGGTCGACGCCCTCGAAGGGCTCGTCCAGGAAGAGCACCTTGGGGTTGTGCAGCAGCGCGGCGGCCAGGCCGATCTTCTTGCGCATGCCGGTGGAGTAGTCGACGACGAGCTTGTCGGCCGAGTCCGCCAGGTCCATGACCCGCAGCAGTTCCTCGGCGCGCCGCTCCACCTCGGCTTTGGGGATGCCGCGGAGCTGGCCGTTGTAGGAGAGCAGCTCACGGCCGGACAGGCGCTCGAACAGGCGCAGCCCTTCGGGCAGGACGCCGATGCGGGCCTTGACCGCGACGGGGTCGCGCCAGACGTCGGCGCCGTCGATGCGGATGAGCCCGGCGTCCGGGCGGAGCAGACCGGTGACCATGCTCAGCGTGGTGGTCTTGCCCGCCCCGTTGGGTCCGACCAGGCCCGCGAAGCTGCCCCGGGGGACCACGAGGTCGACCCCGCCGACGGCCACCTGCTGCCCGAACCGCTTGAACAGGCCCTGCGTCCGCACGGCATCCGTAATGTCCGTCATGGCCCCTACTTTGTCATATATCCACTTTAATGATCTCCGGCTTCTCCTTCGCAACGAACGGCCGCCCCCGATAGTTCGGGATGTCAGCAGACGGTTACCCTGCTGGACATGAGCGAGCCCGGCACGGTGAGCAGAGCGGCTCGTGAGGGACGAGCGGGCCGCGTAGCGAATGAGGAGTGGTGAGCGACCGATGAGCGCCGAACCGGTATCCGCGGAGATCGACATCCACACCACGGCGGGCAAGCTCGCCGACCTGGAGCGCCGCCTGGACGAGGCCGCCCACGCCGGATCCGCCCGCGCGGTGGAGCGCCAGCACGCCAAGGGCAAGATGACCGCCCGCGAGCGCGTGCTCGCCTTCCTCGACCCCGGCAGCTTCGTGGAGTTCGACACGCTGGCCAGGCACCGCTCCACCAGCTTCGGCCTGGAGAACGAGCGCCCGTACGGCGACGGCGTGGTGACCGGGCACGGCACCGTGGACGGCCGCCCGGTGGCGGTGTTCGCACAGGACTTCACGGTCTTCGGCGGATCGCTGGGCGAGGTCTTCGGCGAGAAGATCGTCAAGGTCATGGACCACGCGCTCAAGACCGGCTGCCCGGTGGTCGGCATCAACGACTCCGGCGGGGCGCGCATCCAGGAGGGCGTCGTCTCCCTCGGCCTCTACGCCGAGATCTTCAAGCGGAACGTGCACGCCTCCGGGGTGATCCCGCAGATCTCCCTGATCATGGGTCCCTGCGCGGGCGGCGCGGTCTACTCCCCCGCGCTCACCGACTTCGTCCTCATGGTCTCCGAGAAGTCGCACATGTTCATCACCGGCCCGGACGTCATCAGGACGGTCACCGGCGAGGAGGTGACGTTCGAGGAGCTCGGCGGCGCGCACACGCACAACTCCCGGTCGGGCGTGGCGCACTACGAGGCGGCCGACGAGGCCGACTGCCTGGAGTTCGCCCGCGCCCTCCTGTCCTACCTGCCCTCCAACAACATGGACGACGCCCCGGTCTTCGAGACCGACCCGGTCCTGGAGGCCACCGGCGAGGACCTCGAACTCGACACGCTGATCCCCGACTCGGCCAACCAGCCGTACGACATGCACGAGGTGGTCGCGCGCGTCCTGGACGACGGCGAGTTCCTGGAGATGCACGCGCAGTTCGCGCCGAACATCCTGGTGGGCTTCGGCCGGGTCGAGGGGCGCTCGGTGGGGGTGGTGGCCAACCAGCCGATGAGCTTCGCCGGCACGCTGGACATCGCGGCCTCGGAGAAAGCCGCCCGTTTCGTACGGACATGTGATGCTTTCAATATTCCAGTCCTGACATTTGTTGATGTACCGGGTTTTCTCCCGGGCACGGACCAGGAGTGGAACGGGATCATCCGCCGCGGCGCCAAGCTGCTCTACGCCTACGCGGAGGCGACCGTGCCGCTGGTCACGGTGATCACCCGCAAGGCGTACGGCGGCGCCTACGACGTCATGGGCTCCAAGCACCTGGGCGCCGACGTCAACCTGGCCTGGCCGACCGCGCAGATCGCGGTGATGGGCGCCCAGGGCGCGGTCAACATCCTCTACCGGCGCGAGCTGGCCGCGGCGGGCGACCCGGACGCCGAGCGGGCCCGGCTCGTCACCGCCTACGAGGACACGCTCGCCAACCCGTATCTCGCGGCCGAAAGAGGGTATGTGGACGCCGTGATCCGCCCGTCCGAGACCCGCGTCCAGATCGTCAGGGCCCTGCGCGCGCTGCGCAACAAGCGCGCGACGCTGCCCCCGAAGAAGCACGGCAACATCCCGCTGTAGCCGGCGGAGGCGTCATGAGCGAGCGGACCGGTGGGCACAGGCCGACGGAAGGAGCCCGATGAGCCATTTGAAGATCGTCCGTGGGGACGCGACCCCGGAGGAGATCGCCGCACTGGTGGTCGCCCTCGCCTCGCGGGCGGTTCCGCAGGCGAAAGCCGTACAAACGCAGGAAAATTGGCGTAACCCCTCATATCGCATGCGAAAGTCCATCCCAATCGGACAAGGAGCATGGCGATCGAGCGGGCTGCCAAGATAGATCCCAAGAACATGGTGTCAAGTTGCGCGAGAGTTGGGACCATCTAAGAAATGGGCGCATATAGTCAGCCGATCAGCTAGTCACGAGGCCTGGAGGACGACATGGCCATCCTTGACCTCACCGCTCACCCCGTCGCCGCGAAGTACGCCGTCCTGGTCGACGTGGGCTACCTCTACGCCGCGGCGGGCGAGGTGCTGCTCGGCGCCAAGGAGCGCAAGGAGTACCGCGTCGCCGCCGACGAGCTGATCCAGGCGCTGCAGAAGCACGCCGAGGCGCGCATCCACGGCGAGCTGCTCCGCATCTACTGGTACGACGCCGCCCGCGACCGCGTGCCGACCGTGGACCAGCGCGTCATCGCCCAGCTCCCCTGGGTCAAGGTCCGCCTGGGCAACCTCAACGCGCGCGGCCAGCAGAAGGGCGTGGACGCCCAGATCAGGAGCGACCTGGAGGCACTGGCCAGGCACCACGCGGTGAGCGACACGATCCTGCTGGCCGGCGACGAGGACATGGTCCCGGCGGTGGAGGCGGCCCAGGCGTACGGCGTGCGGATCCACCTGTGGGGCGTCGAGCCGCCGTACGGCACCAACCAGGCCGAGCGCCTGGTCTGGGAGTCCGACACCGTCGAGATCCTCAGCGCCGACTTCCTGCGCGACTTCTTCAGCCGCGCCCCCCAGCCCGTCCCGGTCCCTCCGGCCGCCCCCTCCCCCGCCCAGGTCTTCGCCGGGCGGACCCCCGCCGCGATCAAACCCAAGATTCCGGCCGGCCAGGTCACCAAGCTCGGCCCCAGCCGCCCCCGCGTCGAGGAGGTCGGCGAGCACGTCGCCCAGAAGTGGATCCTCACCCGCGGCCGCGACAACATCCGCGACCTGCTGCCGGGCCCGATCCTGCCCACGGTCATCGACACCGAGCTCCTGATCGAGGCGGAGAAGGAGCTCGGCCACTCCCTGCGCCCGTTCCCCGAGGCCCGCGTCTGGCTCCGCGACGGCTTCTGGGCCCGGGTCTACCGCGAGTTCGACCTGGGGGTCGGCATCTCCTCCAAGTGACCGCCGGGCGGGCGGTCCCGCGTGACCGCCACGGCCGGCGGGACCGTCCCGTCCGGGGCGCCGGGCGCTCATGCGCCCGCCCCCGCCCCGCGGACCGGATCGTGACGGTCACGTCCGATTTCCGCGAGTCACAGCCGGTGGGCTGCGGATAGCGTTGTTCACATGTTCGCCGGAAAGCTCGACTTCGACTCCTGTTACCGCGCGGTGGCCGCGCGGGACGCCCGGTTCGACGGGCGGTTCTACACGGCGGTCACCTCCACCCGCATCTACTGCCGGCCGATCTGCCCGGCTCGCACGCCCGCCTCGCGCAACGTGCGCTTCTACCGGCACGCCGCCTCCGCCGAGGCGGCCGGCTTCCGGCCCTGCAAGCGCTGCCGCCCCGAGCTCAGCCCCGGCGACCCCGGCTGGGACCACCGCGGCGACCTGGTCGGCCGGGCGCTGCGGCTGATCGACGAAGGCGTGGCCGACGACGCCGGGATCACCGGGCTGGCCGGGCGGCTGCACATCACCGAGCGCCACCTGCACCGGCTGTTCACCGCCGAGCTCGGCGCGGGACCGCTGGCCGTGGCCAGGACCAAGCGCCTGCTGCTGGCCAAGCAGCTGCTGACCGAGACCGGCCTGCCGATCACGGACGTCGCCTTCGCCTCCGGCTTCGGGAGCGTGCGGCAGTTCAACGCGACCATGAAGGAGACGTACGGCTTCACGCCCGGCGAACTCCGGGCCACCGCGGGCCGGGCCGTCACCGGCGACGCGCTGACGCTCCGGCTGCACCGGCGGGAGCCGTACGACGCGGAGAGCCTGATGCGCTTCCTGCGCGGCCGGGCGATCCCGGGCCTGGAACGGGTCGACGGCCCGCAGGGCGCCGCCCCCGCCCCGGACGGACGGGACCGCACGGCCGCCGACCCCGGCGGACGGGACCGCACGGCCGCCGATCCCGGCGGCGGTGACGGATCCGGGACCGCCGCCGCGGGCGGCTGGAGCTACACCCGCGCCGTGCCCGGCGGCGTGGTCACCCTGACGCCCCTTCCCGGGCACGTCCGCCTGGACGTGCACCTGACCGACACCCGCCACCTGGCCCGGGTCGTCGCGCGCTGCCGCCGCCTGCTCGACCTCGACGCCGACCCCGAGGCGATCGCCTCGGCCCTCGGCGAGACCGCGCTGGGCCCGCTCGTCGAGGCCCGCCCCGGTCTGCGGGTCCCCGGTGCGTGGGACGGCTTCGAGCTGGCCGTCCGCGCCGTGGTCGGCCAGCAGATCTCCGTCGCCGGGGCCCGTACCCTCCTGGGCCGCATCGCCGCCCGCGCCGGCCGCCCCGCCGCGCCCGCCGCCGGGCCGGAAGGAACGCGGCCGGAGGGGGCGGGGCCGGAGGGGGCGGGTGAGGTCGTGCGCCTGTTCCCCACTCCGGAGGACCTGCTGGAGGCCGACCTGGACGGGCTCGGGCTGACCGGGCGGCGGGTCGCCACCCTGCAGGCGCTCGCCGAGCGGGTCGCCGGCGGCGAGATCGACCTGGACGGGGCGCAGGAGCCCGCCGAGACCGTGGCCCGGCTGCTGGAGGTGCCGGGGATCGGGCCGTGGACGGCCGGCTACGTCGCGCTGCGGGCGCTGCGGGACCCGGACGCGTGGCCGGAGGGCGACCTCGTGCTCCGCCGGGCCATGGCGTGCCTCGGCATCCCCGCCGACCACACCGAGCGGTGGCGCCCCTGGCGGGCGTACGCGGCCCTCCACCTGTGGAACTCGCAGTGACCACCGCGACCCGGCGCTCCCGCCCCGCGCCCGCAACCGCCTCCGCGACCCGGCGCTCCCGCCACCCGCGGACCCCCGGACCGGGGCCCGCCGACGACTTCACGACTTCACGACAAGGAGACACGACGATGATCGAGGCGCAGATCCTCCCCACCCCGACCGGCCCGCTGGCGCTCCTCTCCCACGAGGGCGTCCTCGTCGCGGCCGGCTTCACCGCCGACCCCCACGACATGTTCGTACGGCTCTCGCCCGCGCTCAGGGCCTGCGGGCTGGAGCGGGTCGACGACCTCGGCCACGCGGCGCAGGCCGTACGGGACTACCTGGACGGCGACCTGAAGGCGCTGGACGCGGTACCGGTGAGCCAGCCCGGCACGCCCAGGCGGCAGCGCCTGCTGGCGGCCCTGCGCGAGGTCCCGCCGGGGACCACGATCCACTACGCCGAGCTGGCCGAGCGCGCGGGCATGCCCAGGACGGCGGCCAGGGCGGCGGGCGGGGCCTGCGCGCAGAACCTGATCGCGCCGTTCGTACCGTGCCACCGCGTCCTGCCGTCCACCGGCGGCCTCGGCGGCTACTACTACGGCACCCCGGTCAAGCAGTGGCTGCTGTCCCATGAGGCCGGCGCCCGCTGACCCGGCCGCCGGTGTCCCGTCCGGTCGGAGGTCTCGCGCCCCGTCACGGCGCAGGCCTGCGGCGCCACGGTGCCGGCCGGTCACCCGGCGGCGGCCATGCGGCGGCGCAGCTCCTCCTCCGAGACGTCTTCCAGATGGGTCAGGAACACCCAGATGTGCCCCGAAGGATCCTTGAGGATGACGGTGCGGTCACCGTGGAACATGTCCTTCGGCGGCTGGAGGATCTCGGCCCCGGCGGCCTCCGCGCGCTCCGCGAGGCCGTCGACGTCCGGCACGAAGACGTGCAGCGTGACGGACGTGCCTCCGCCGAGCGCGGCCGGCGCGGCGAAGGATCCTGCCTCCGCCTCCTCCACGCTGGCGTCGCCCAGCATCAGGACCGACCCCCCGATGGTGATCTCGGCGTGCAGCACCCCGCCGCCGGGGGCGTCGAGCCTGAAGTCCTCGCGGGCGCCGAACGCCCGCCGGTAGAAGTCGATCGCCGCCGCGGCGTCGTCGACCATGATGTGCGGAACCACGGCGTAGCGGTAGCGGTCGGGGATCTCGGTGCGGGTCGGGCTCTCGGTCACGGCGAACCTCCTCGGGAAGCACCGCCGGCCGGTCCGGCGGTCCTGGGAGGAAACCTAGAAGCTCAAGTTTGCTTCAGGTCAACCGCCGACGCGGTCCCGCCCGGATGACGCGGGATCAACCGTCGCCCGTGACGGTGCTCTGCACCTCGCCCACCGGGACGTCGCGGGTGGCGCCGACCTCGACGGGGTCGTAGGCGAAGGGCACCACGTCGTCCTCGACCTCGACGGGCCAGACGGTCGTCACCGTCAGCTCGTAGACCTCGCGGGGCTGGTCGGCCGAGGCCCGCAGGTAGCGCACCCCGCAGGTGAACTCGGCCCCCCTGGCGTACGGCCTGCCGCCGGGACCGCACTCCTCCTTCACCTCGGCCCGGTCGGCGGTCGTGCCCGGGTCGATCCGGATGTCCTCCATGGTCGCGGTCACGGTCGCGCTCATGAAGCCCGGGATCGTGGCCGTCACCGAGCGGGTGGTCTGCCCGACGCCGTCCAGCCAGACCCAGGTCGGCAGGTTGACGTAGCTGGTGGCGTCCGGGTTGAGCTTGATCTTCGGCTCGGGCACGGTCAGCGCGGCGCGGGCGATCTCGACGAGCTCCGCCATGGTGATCCCGGCGGGCGGGGTGGTGCCGGGCGGCACCCACATGAAGGGGTTGAGCTCGCTCACGCAGGACGCGCCCTCGGGATCGGCCGAGTTGTAGGCGGGCGCCCACCACCGGCCCTCCTTGCCGAGCTTGTCCCTGAACTGCTCCAGGAACTTCTGGAACTTCTCCTCGGTGGGGTTCGGCGTGAAGCGGAACCACCAGGCCCGCACGTCCTCCTGCGTCTTCAGCATGTCGGCGGCGTTCCTGCCCGGCTCGTACCAGCAGGGGCGCTTGATCCGGTAGCCGTCGCTCCTGCCTCCCCTGAGCCCGGTCCCGGTGATGACGATCTGGGAGTTCTGCAGGCGGACGCCGACCTTGTTGCCCTCCTGGATCTTCTCGGCGCCCGACGGGGGGTCCTCCACCAGCCCGAGCGCCAGGACTCCGGCGGCGAGCAGTTTCACGATCATCTGGCACACCTCTTCGCCTCGTCACCGGAGGGCAGGACGTAGCCGATGGTCGTGAGCCGCCGCACGCCGTCGTCGTCCTTGCGCATCCCCGCGGACTGGAGGAAGGGCCTCCTCATCCAGCTCTCCCGCTCCCCGGCCTCCTCGCCGGTCCGGGCGTCCACCTCGCGCATCCCCGACATGTCGATGCACACGTCGAGCTGCGACCCGCGGCCCCTGACCGAGCTGACGGAGAACCCGTACAGGCGCAGGGTCCCGCGCAGCCGGTGGCCCTCCTCCACGTACCCGTGGACCCATTCGTAGCCCTGGCGGCTGGCGTCCCTGCTGAGCACCGCGAGGTAGTCGTCGTCGGCCCCGCCCGTGGCGATCGCCCGCAGGGACCCGACGTAGTAGTCGCGGAAGGCCCCGACCATGTCGGCGGTGTCCGGACCGGACGCGGCGGGCGGCTCGACCACCACCCGCACGCCCGGCGCGGCCTGGACCGTCTCCGCCCCCGGCGCGGCCGGCGCCGGGGAGGCGGCCGGGCCGGTCGCACCGTCCGGCCCCGGCACGGCGCCGGGACCGGACGTAGCGGCCGTCTCCGGTGGCCGGCCGGCCGGGACGAACGGCTCGGCGGCCGACGGGGAGCACCCCGTCAGCCCGGCCAGCGCCAGCGCGACCACCGCACCCACACCGGCCACGCTAGAAGCGCCCGCCGTGCGGGGCCATCGGTATGCACGGATCGGCATGGCCGCCTGCCCGATCGGCATGGCCGACCGCCCGCTCCCGTCCCCGCCGCTCGTCCCGGAGTCCACCGGACGCTCCTCTCTCGTCGGCCCGTTCACGGCCGTGTCTCCCATCGGTCCGCTCATGCCGACGGCGCCGAGCGCATCCGCCAGGTGGGCAGCAGCTCGTCGATGAGCGCCTCGGTCTCCGGCGCCATCCCGCCGCCGTACGGGTGGGAGGCGGCCCGCCGGTGCAGCGCGTCGGCCACGGCCCGCAGCCGGGCCGGGTCACCGGTCAGCTGGGTGGCCCGCAGCAGGTCCCGCCAGAGCCCCTCGTCGTCGGCGGCCAGCAGCAGCCCGGCCCGTACCGCGGCCACCGCCTGGTCGGCCTCGCCGTGCGCCAGCCGTACCTCGCAGAGCCGGTGGGCCGCGTCCGCGACGCTCGCCGCCACGTCGTACTCCAGGTCGTCGGCGGCGAGCCAGGAGTACCGGCCGCGCGGGCGGCCGTTCAGCAGCGGGCCGCGCACCAGACCGAGGGCCCGCTCCAGCAGGACGGCGCGCGCGGCGACGTCCGCGTGGGACTGGCGGACGAGGTCGCGGAAGAGCATCCAGTCGGTCCGCACCTCCGGGCCGAGCCGGAGCCGTCCCGAGTCGTCGGCGGCGAGGTTGGGCCGCCCGGCGGAGTCGGTGCCGAGCCAGGCGCCGACGCGGGCGATGGTGGCGTCCCTGACCACGGCCTGCACCCCGCGCGGCCACAGGACGCCGCCGAGCACGACCGGATGCACGCCGCCGGGGTGGGTGGCCAGGTAGACGACCATCTCGACGGCGAGCGCGGCCCGACCCTCCTCCATCGGCGGCGGCCCGGCGATCTCGACCGGGCCGAGGATCCGCACCTCCACCGAGGGGGTCCGGGTGACGGGCTCGGGCTCGTCGGGCAGGGGCTCGCCCTCCAACCGCCCGGCCGTGCGGAACAGCTCGGCCAGCGCCCGGTACTGCCGCCGGGGCAGCAGGTGCGCGTCCACCTCGAAGCCGAGCGCGTCCACCGCGGCCCTGCCGTCCTCGGTGATCTCCACGGTCCAGGTGGCGTGCGGGACGTCGCCCGCGATCACGTACCCGGCGGCGGTCCGCACGCCCTTCCTGGCGAGCACCGCCAGCCGCCGCGCCTCCCCGGCGTCCGGGGCGATGGCCGAGAGCAGGTAGTGCGGCGACCAGACGGGGTCGGCGGCGCGTCCGCCGACCCGCCCGGTGAGCACCCCGGCGCCGTACCCCTCCACCGCCGCCTCGGCCTCCAGACCGGGCAGGACCTCGGCCAGGCTGCCCGCGCACCGGATCCGGTCGGGGGCGATCTCGGCCAGTTCCTCGCCGAAGCCGACGAGCGTGACGCGCATCCGGTCCGACCAGCGGTTGGTGGCCAGCTCGACGGCGAAAGCGGCCAGCGCGGCGGTGGTCCGGACGCCCCTGACGCCGATCAGCCCGTGGGCCGCCTCCAGGTCGACGAGCACCCGGCCCTCTCCGTTGGAGCCGAGGGAGACCAGGCCGGGGTACGGCGCGGGCGCGTCGGCCAGCGCCCGCTCGTCGATCATCCTGCCCTCGTGGGCGGGGAGCCGCCAGACCTGGCCGCCGTCGTGCGCCTCCCACGGCTCGGGGGCCCCCGGGTCCGGGGGGTGGATCCACAGGTCGAGATGGCGCGGCGACAGGTGGGCGGCGTAGACCGTGGGCGGGATCCGCCCGGCGGCCGCGAGGGAGCGGCCGAGGAGCCGGAGGCCGAGGTCGAGCATCCGGCTGCCCGGCGTGTCGGCGCCCAGTCTGAGCGCGAGCTCGGCCTGGGCCGCGTCGTCCCTCGGCCGCGTGATCCTGCGCCCGAACGCCCGGTGCCAGAGCTGCTCCCTGCGCCTGCGCCCGAGTGCCACCAGCAGGCCGGCCGCCGTGAGCGAGGCGCCCGCCAGGTAGTCGAGCATCCCGAGCCCGGAGTCCCGCTCCGCGTCCTCTGCGGGACCGCCCGCACCATGCGCGCCGCCGTCCGCGCCTCCGCCGTCCGCCTCGGCACCGGAGGTCCGCCGGTCGGGTACGGCCGGACCTGCCGGGGCGGCGTCCGCCTCCCGGCCGGGCAGGACGGAGGTGTCCAGGCCCGGTGACTCCCCCCGCAGGCCGGGTCTGTCCGGCGACTCCTGTGGCGGGACGGTCCCGCCCGGGGTGACGGTCTGCGTGCGCCCGTCGAGTTCGGCGGGCTTCCCCGGGTGCTCCCCGAGAGTGGCGGCGCGCGGCTGGGCGGCGGGGACGATGTGGACGTTCCTCGCGTCGTCCGGCATGTCGAGCACCCAGCCGGGCCTGATCAGGTCCGCCATGTGGAGGCGGCTGCCGTCGGGCTGCTCCTTGTGCTGGTTGAGCCGGTAGATCTCCGGGTAGCGGCGGCCGTCGCCGAGGCACTTCTCGGCGATCTCCCACAGGCTCTCGTGGTGCCGCCCGTGCGGCGGCTGGACCACGTAGACCTTCTTGGCCTTCTCCACCGGCGCCAGCTCCGCCCGCTCGGCGACGACCTGCGGCACGGCCAGCGTGGCGGAGACAGGGGCGGGCCGCGCGGGCGGGCCGGCCGGTTTCATCATGGGCACCGCCACCGCCGAGACGGTGAACAGCAGCAGGGCCGCCGAGACCAGCCGGTTGGCCAGGGCCTGGGTCCCGCCGGAGAGGGGCACCCTGGCGGGCATTCCGACCCGGCGGATCCCCGCGTAGAGCTCGACGACCACGCAGACGACGAGCTGGAGCCAGGCGAGCCAGACCAGCAGCACGAGGATGGCGACGATCGTGCCGGTGCCGACCTGGCTGTTGAGCAGGTCGAGGTCGAGCAGCTCGGGCGGGAGCGGCGGTCCGGCGAGCCGGAGCAGCGCGTAGGGAACCCCTCCGACGAGCGCGACCAGCATGGCCAGGGCGCCGGCGCCGGCGAGAAGGTCGCCGGGGGTGCGCCTGGGCTTGATCCGCATGGGCTGTCGCGTCGGCATGCGTCTCCCTCCGTGTCCAGGTTGCTCGTCCGTCACCCGCTGGGCCAGCGGTTCGCCGCGATCGGTCCGGGTGGTCAGGCCTCCTCCCCGGTGTCCGGCCCGGCGACGGCCGTGGCCTCCATCGCGGAGCCCGGGAACCCGAGCGCCGCGAGGAAGAACGCCTCCCAGCGGACGGAGACGGCGACCTCCACCTCCTCCTCGCGGCGCTCGCATCCGGTGAGCGAGACGTCACCGGCGGCGTGCGCCCCGACGATCTCCTCCGCCTTGCCGCAGGCGGCGCCGCCCTCCAGCAGCCGGACCCGGCCGGTCTCGCGCAGGTGCTCCACGTCGATCTGGTCCGCGGCGGCCCGGGCCGACTGCTCGGCGATGTCGGCGGCCCGCAGCCGGGCGTTGATCGCGGCCCCGCCGTCCACCAGGAGTCCCGCCAGCAGGAAGACCACCACCGAGAAGAGCACGGTGAAGACCGACATCGACCCCCGGTCGGGGGCCGCCGCGGGGCGGGGGCTCGGGGAACGCATGTCAGTCGACCCTCCGGAACTGCTCAAGCGGGACCACCGAGTCGCCCCTGATCTCCTTCACCGCGCCGAACCCGAGGAAGCCCAGGTCCAGGGAGCAGGTCACCTCGACCCTGACCTGGCCGCCCTCCCGCCAGTCCGTACCGGAGAGGCTGACCTGCGGCTCGCACCCGCCCGACAGGGAGTCACGCGCCGCCTCGGCGGCCGCCGCCTCGGCGTCCGACCGGACGCGCTCGACCGAGGCGGCCCGCGCCGCGTCCCTGGCCGCGCCGTTGACCTCGCCGTGGGCCTCCACGACCCGCCCGGCGCCGACCAGGAAGAGCAGGAACAGCAGGAAGACCGGGGCGAGCAGCACGGTCTCCGCCGAGAGCGACCCTCTCTCGGCCCCGCCCGCGGCTCCCGGCCGGGACCGGGCGCCGCCCGGCCGGGCCGGGCCGGAAGAGGGGACGCGGCGGCCTACTCGCATTCCCCCTCCCCTCCGTCGTCGGGGCGGAAGCACTCGACGGGGCCGCCGGAGCGCGCGGTGACGGTGAACGTGGTGGCCGGGAGCAGCGGGACGACCTGGACCGCGGTGGCCGTGACCTCGACGCCGCGCCTGCCGTCCTCCTCCCAGGCCGTGACGGCGGCCCCGTCCAGGAGCTTCGGGCCGACGGCCCGCAGCACCTCGCCGGCCCGCGACTCGGCGTCCTGCCGCCAGGACTCGGTGTCGAGCCTGGCCAGCCGGGCGCCCTCCCGCGCGGCGGCGTCGGCCACCTGGCGGCCGTGGAACCACAGGGTGAACTGCACGACGAGCAGGACGACGACCAGCACCACCGGTGTGATCATCGCGAGCTCGACGGCGGTGGCGCCCCGCTCCCGGTCACGGTTCCCCGCCACCGCCGTCACCTCCGCCGCCACCGCCGCCTCCGCCGAACTGGTCGGAGATCTCCGTCTGCTTGTCCTGGACCAGGGTTCTGATCAACGTGGCGAGGCCGAGGGCCACGCCGGCGATGATGGCGGTGATGATGACCCACTCGACGGCCGAGGCGCCCCGGGTCGGGGCGTTGCGCGCCCGGTCGATCCGCACGCTCAGCAGGGCGGTCGCGTAGACGATCCACGGATGGTTCAGCATGGTCAGGACCCCAACATCTTCATAGCGGCCGGGAAACTCAGGAAGATCACAAATCCCGCGCAGAGCAGGAGCTGGGCGACGAGCATCGACTGGGACCGCTCTCCCGCCTGCCCCTCCACCTCGGCGAGCTCGCGCCGCCGCAGGGTGGCGGCGCGGGCCGTCAGGGAGGCGCGGACCTTGGCGCCGTCGTCGGCGACCAGGCCGAGCGCGGCGGACAGGTCGCGCAGCTCGTCCACGTCGATCTCGTCGCCGAGCTGGCCGAGCGCCTGCCAGGGGGTGATGCCGACGATCCTGGCGTTGCCGAGCGCCTCGCGGATCCGGGACATCGCCCAGTTGGACCCCTCGTCGTCGGACCCGGCCGTACCCGCCGTGCCCGCCGTACCCGACGTGCCCACGGAGACCGCCATCATCAGCGCCTCCGGCACGCCGCGCCCGCCGGCGAGGTTCATCGCCACCAGGTCGAGGAAGGCCCCGACCGCGTGCCTGAAGTCGCGGCGCATCCGTGCGGCGTCCCGCCTGATCTGCAGGTCGGGCAGGAAGAAGAAGACCGCGGCGAAGCCGAGCGCCGCCCAGAACGGAATCGTCGGCGAGACGCCCCAGCCCATCACCGCCAGCCAGCCGATCAGCAGCGGGAAGGCGAGCAGCCCGGAGACGGCCAGCAGGACCTTGGTCGCCAGGAAGCCCTCGAACGACCTGCCGAGCAGTGCGAGGTCCGCCCGGGCCGAGCGGACCTCCCAGCCCCGGGCCGCGTACAGGCGGGCCATCCGCTCGCCCAGTCCGCGCCGGAAGGCGCTGACCTCCTCGTCCGGCAGGATGAGCTGCGGACGCGGGACCCCGTCGCCCTCCCTGGCCGCGTCCAGGGCCAGCAGCCGTGTCACCAGGCCGGGCCTGGCCGGGAAGACCGCCCGAAGCAGCAGGAACAGCCCCAGTCCGAGCCCGCCTCCGGCGAGCAGCGCCTCGGTCATCGTCCTCCGCCTCCTCCGGGCCGCGCCCCGGCCGTCACGTGCCCCGCCTCAGCCGTCACGGGCCTCGCCTCCCTGGGACGGGCCCAGCAGCCGGGCGGGCTTGTCGAACCGGGCCAGGCGGCGCATCCAGGCGAACCCGGCGCCGAAGAAACCGGCGACCACCACCAGGACGGCCTGGCCGAGGGCGTCGTCGTACTCGGCCACGTAGTCGGGGTTGAACACGACCAGCACCGCCGCGAAGGAGACGGCCGCCCCGACCACGATCTGCACGCTGCGCCGGGTGGAGCGGCGCTCGGCCTCGACGCGGCGGCGCATGTCGAGCTCCTCCCGGGCCGAGACGGCGAGCGCGCCGAGCACGTCGCGCAGGCCGGGGCCGCGCAGCCGCGAGTTGAGGATCAGTGCCGCGACGACCAGGTCCGCCGAGGGGTCGTCGAGCTCGTCGGCGAAGAGCCGGAGCGCGTCGGGCAGCGGCATGCGGGTGTGCAACCGGTCCACCAGCGCGCGCAGATGCGGCCGGAGCATCGGGGAGGCCGCGCGGATCGAGGACGGGATCGCCTGCTCCAGGCCCGAGGCCCCGGCGATGGTGTCGCGGAGCGACTCGGTCCAGGCGGCCAGGCCCTCCAGCCGCCGCATCGCCGTACGCTCCTCGGCCGCACCGCCGGCCAGGCCGCGCCAGCCCAGCGCCAGCAGTACGGCGCCGGCCGCCATGACCGGCCACTGCGTCACCAGCAGCACGAGCACCCCGGCGACCACCCCCACCCCGGACCGGGTGGACAGTGCCCGGAGCACCTCGCGCCGGCCCGCCTTCCGGCCGGGGACGGCGGGGCGGGGGCGCACGCCGTACAGGGCGAGCCCCAGCAGGAACAGGCCGCCGCCGACCGCCGCCCCCGCGAGCAGGACCAGCGGGTCGAGCAGTCCGGGAGGGAGGAAGGTCATGCCCACCCCCCGGGGTCGTAGCCGTGGTGGGCGAGCTCCTCCAGGCAGGACAGGGGGGCGTGCGGCAGGACGCGCCCGTCCGGGGCCATGGCGAAGACCTCGGAGGACAGGACCCTGCCGTCGACTCCGGCCACCTCGCGCACACTCGACACGAAGCGGCGCAGCGTGCCGCCCACCGCGTAGTCGTTGCGCTTCTCGATGAAGACCACGAAGTCGATCGCGCCCGCGATCAGCATGTGGGTCGCCTCGACCGGCAGGCGCTCGCCCGCCTGGAGGGCGTAGGTGGCGATCCGATTGAAGACCTCCATCGAGGAGTTGGCGTGGATCGTGGAGAGCGAGCCGTCGTTGCCCTGGGTCATCGCGTTGAGCATGGTGACGATCTCGTCGCCGAGGACCTCGCCCACGATCACACGGGACGGGTTCATGCGCAGGGAGCGGCGGACCAGCTCGGCCATGGAGATCTCGCCCTGGCCCTCGGAGTTGGGCAGGCGCTGCTCGAAGGCGACCACGTTGGGGTGGAGCTCGGGGAACTGGTCGAGACCGAGCTCCAGGGCCCGCTCCACGGTGATCAGCCGTTCGGACGGCGGGATCTCATTGGCCAGCGCGCGCAGCAGGGTCGTCTTCCCCGCGTTGGTGGAGCCGGCGATCATGATGTTCTTCCTGGCGGCCACGGCGGCCGAGAGGAAGCGGCCCAGCTCGGCGGAGAGCGTGCCGTTGCCCACCAGGTCGCTGAGGAAGACCTTGCCCAGCCGGGACCGGCGGATGGAGACCGCCGGGCGGACCGTGACGTCCATGACCGCCGAGAGCCGGGAGCCGTCCGGCAGGCGCAGGTCGAGCTGGGGGTTGGCGGTGTCGAAGGGCCTGCTGGACAGGCCGCTGTAGGCGGCGAGGACCTGGATCAGCTCGACCAGCTCCTCGTCGGAGTCGGCGACCGGCTCGCGCATGAGCTCCTGGCCGTCGGCGTAGCCGACGAAGACGCGGTCGCAGCCGTTGATGTCGATGTTCTCGACCTCGGGGTCGTCCAGCAGCGGCTGCAGCCGGCCGACGCCGAACAGCGCCGCGTGGATGCCGGCGGCGAGCGCCTCCTCCTCCTCGGCGGTGGGCGGGGTGCGGCCGACCCCGATCTCGCCGCGCGCGAACTCCTCCAGCACCTGCGCGATCAGCGCGCGGGCGAACTGGCGCTCGTCCTCGCCGGTCATCGGGACCAGGCCGGAGGCCTGGTCCAGGCGGCGCTGGTGGGCCAGCCGGTCGCCGACCTCCTGCCGGAACCTCTTCACGAGGGAGTGGTCGATGCTCACGCGGCCTCCTCCGTCGCCCGCGTTCGCAACGCTGCTGCGCCCATGGCTCGCTCGCTCCGCTCACTCACGGCCTCCTCCGCCGCCCGCGTTCGCAACGCTGCTGCGCCCATGGCCCGCTCGCTCCGCTCACTCACGGTCTCGCCTCCGGCGCGGTCACCGTACGGCCCGGCGCGGGGAGGTCCCGGCGGCCGGGGGCGACCTGGGCGGCCAGGCGGCCGGGGGCGACCTGGGCGGCCAGGCGGCCGGCGAGCTCGCGGGCGGTGCGGATCAGCAGCGAGCGGTCCAGCCGCCCGCCCCACTGGCCGCGCAGCAGCTCGGCGCCCCTCGGGTCGTGCGCGAGCCCGGCCACGAACGCGACCTGCCGGCCGGTGGCGGCGACGATCCGGCGGACCTCGTCGATCGTGCCGCGGTACTGGCGGGGGTCGGAGATGACCACCACCGCGACCCGCGGCCCGGCGGGCATCACCTGGAGCCGCTCGCGCAGGTGGGCGACGTGATCCAGGCTCGCCCTGGTGAACAGGACCGTCAGCTCCGCCTCCGCGACCAGCTCGCCCAGTGCCGGGTGGCCGCCCAGGCGCCCGCAGTCGGCCAGCACGTCGGCGTGGGGCAGCGCGGCCAGCGTCCGGCCGAGGGGGCCCCAGAGCCAGGTCAGCCCGGCGGCCTGCTCCCCGTGGGTGAGCCCGGCCAGCACGTCCAGCCCGCCGACGATCTTCTGGGTGTGCTCGTGGACCAGCGCCGGGCTCAGCCCCCGGCGGGCCGTCGCCCCGAGGGTGAGCAGGCCCTTGCCGGGGTTGAGCACACCCCCGTCGGCGGCGGGGAGCCGGTAGGCGAGGTCGCCCCCGGCGGGGTCGCACTCCGCCAGCAGGACCGGGCGCGGCCAGATCGCGCCGAGCGCCGTGGCCGCCGTGGTCACGCCGGGCGCGCCCTTGTCGGCGGCCAGCACGATGAGCGCCACCTCAGCGCGCTCCCGGCAGCTCGGTCAGCGCGATCTCGCCGTTGGAGGCGTAGGCGGCGACCGTCGGCGCGATCGAGCTGTCCACGAGAACCGTGACCTGGCCGGACGATCCGGTACGGCCGCCGCCCCCGACCCGGTCGACCTGCGCGTTCTCCGCCAGCACCCGGCCCTGGTCCCCGGCGCTCCGGCCCGGTACGTGGATGACCTGGACCCGGTCTCCCACCTCCAGGGTCCCCGGCGTCTGGCCGGGTTTGAGCGACAGGCCCACCTGCGCCTTGCCGGAGTTCATCCTGTCGGAGGAGACGATCATGCCCTCGATCAGCAGGGTGCCCGGCAGCAGGGTGACCATGGCGTAGTGGTCGTTGTCCTTGTCGGTGAGGCTCCGGTGCTGGGAGAAGGGGACGTAGTCGATGCCGGTGTCGGCGATCTGCACCTCGCGCACCGCCTCCGGGGGGACCTTCTGGCCGGAGCCGACCTGCCGGACGATCTGGATCGCGGAGACCCGGTCGCCGCTGCGCAGGACCAGCAGGGTGGTGGTGAGGGCTCCGCCCAGGATGAGCAGGAGGGCGAGCGCGGCGAGCGCGGGCTTCCGCTCGCGGGGGGAGACGGGGAGTTTGCGTGAGGCCGGTCCCGACAGGGTGCTCGCCGGACCCGGCCGCTCGGCGTTGACCGGGACACGGCCCGTTGGCTTCTCGCTGGTCCTCATGGGCGGGGGCTCTCCCAGAGTGATCATATTTTGGGGATTACGGACGAATTTACGCCATTATGTGCACCCTGCCGACTGGATGCCGGAGAAAAGCGAGGTCCAATGCTCGTTTGGTAGCAACACATCTGTCAATGCCGATCTACCGAGAGCTTACGGTTCGGGTAGGTGACACATGACTTATCTGGGTGATAAGGACAGAAATAAACTTCCGCACCAACCGTCACATCGTTTTCAGATGCCATTCATGGTTTCCGGCGCCCCTTCTTCACCCCCCGACGGGCGAACATCCGCGGCACTTCACCCTGAACCCGTTCAAAATGTGCCATCCTTGATCTCATGGCCATGTGGTTCAGACCTCCCGCGGCGGACCCGGAGGAGCGCGCTTCGCAAGAGCGCGGCCCGCAGGAGCGCCGCCCGGAAGAACCCCGTCCCGGACGATCCCGCCCCGAAGCCCGCGGCCCCGAAGAATGCGGCCCGCGAGGACGGCGCGCCCGGTTCTTCCGCGCGGCCGTCGAACGCCTGCGCCGCCGGGGCGCCGAGCGCCTCGCCGCCGCCCCGGCCACCGAGAGGGTCGTCGAGGGCCTGCACCGGGCGGCGACGGGGCTGGCCGAGGCCACCTCCGAGGTGAGCGCCTACGCGGGACTCCTGGAGGAGAAGACCGGCGAGCTGCGGGCGAGAACCCGGAGGCTGCGGGGATCCGCGGACTCCGGCTGAGTTTTCCACAGGTTCTCCGGATAATCCCCAGCCGCCCAGAAGAACGGCAATCACCGTATATCCCTGCGTAAGTCGGCATAACAGGCCAAGGCGGGAAGGCGGTTATCCACAGGCATACCCGTTTTCCACATGCCGCCCCGGATCGGCCCCGGTCCCCCGCCTTTGCCGCGAACATCTCTTCCCAGGCGGCCTCAGGTCGCTACGTTGGATCAGGGTGCCCGACCCCCCGAGGAGAGCGGCGATGCGGATCATGCTCACCGTGCTCAGCGAGCACGCCGACCGCGATGTCATGGTCGAGGGAGACGAGACGACCACGGTGGCGCGCCTGGCGGAGGCGCTCGCAGGGCAGGGCGAGCGGCCGAGCAACGTGGTGCGGCTGACCCGCAGCAAGGCCCCCTACGGCCTGGGCGAGACCGCCGGGACCCCGCCTCTCTGGCGGGACGGGCGCGAGCTCCCCCCCGGCGCACCGGTGCTCGGCCTCCTGCGCGACGGCGACCTGGTGACCCTGGACCGCCGCCTGGCCGCCGCGACGCTCGCCGAGGAGCCCGGGGGCATCGTGGAGGTCCGGGTGGTCGGCGGCCCCGCCGCCGGGTCGGTGCACCGGCTCAGCCTCGGCGTCCACGTCGTCGGCTCCGGCCCCGCGTGCACGGTGGCGCTCCACGACCCCCTCCTTCCGGCCGAGGCCGCCGTTGTCCGGCTCACTCCCGACGCCATCACCGTCGAGCCCGCGGCGGTCTCCGTACCGGCCGTGGGCCGGCTGGGGCCGGAGAAGAAGGGGCCCACGGGGCCGGACCGACCCGGGCCCGTGGGCGAGGCCGCGCCCGAGCTGGACGGCGAGCCGCTGGAGGCCGCCGTGGACTGGCCCGAGCACGCCCTGCTGACCTGCGGGTCCTCGGTGCTGACGTTGCGGGCGGTGGAGCCGCCGGACGCCCATCTGGACGCCCAGCCCGACGGCGGGCTCTCCTACAACCGGCCGCCGCGGCTCCGGCCGCCGGAGAGCCGCCGGCGGCTCGAGGTCCCGGCCGAGCCGGTCCGGGCCGAGACCATGCGGCTGCAGTTGCTGGCCGCGCTCCTGCCCGCAGGGGTCGGGCTGGCCCTGGCCTGGTTCCTCCAGACGTGGTACTTCCTGTTGTTCGCGCTGATGAGCCCCTTGATCATGTTCGGCCAGTGGTGGGGCGACCGCCGGCACGGCCGCAAGCGCCACCGCCTGCTGCTGAAGGAGTACCGCGAACGCATGGCGGCCTTCGACACCGCCCTGGAGCGGGCCCGCACCGCCGACGAGGCCGCGCGCCGGGCCGCCGCGCCCGACCCCGCCGAGGTCCTGCTCACCGCGACGGGCCCCCGGCGGCGGCTCTGGGAGCGCCGCGACCACGACCCCGACGCCCTCCGCCTCCGCGTCGGCCTCGCCGACCTCCCCGCCGGCCTGGAGCTCGTCCCCGAGCGCGGCGCCCCGGCGAACGCCCCGCTGCCCGAGCCGCCGGTCTGCCGGGCGGTGCCGGTGGCGCTGGCGATGCGGCGGCTCGGGGTGGCCGGCCTGACCGGCCCCCGGCAGAGCACCGCGGGCCTGGCCCGCTGGCTGGTCGGCCAGGCCGCCGCCCTGCACAGCCCGCGGGACCTGGCGATCGTGGTGCTGTCCGCGCACGGTGACGGCGCGGAGCGCTGGAACTGGGTCCGCTGGCTGCCGCACTGCGCCCCGCACGGCGGCGAGGACTGCGTGGCGCTGGTCGGCGCCGACCCGGAGGCCGCGGCCCGCCGGGTCGCCGAGCTGACGGCCCTGATCGGGGAGCGCCTGGGCGAGGACGGTTCCCCGCCCGGCGCGGGGCGCGCCCCCGCCGGCTGGGGCGACCTGGGCGGCGCGGTCGGCTGGGACGGCCCGGCCCCCGGGGGCGCCGCCGGGGAGTTCACCCCCCTCTACGACGAGCGCCCCCACGACGTGCTGGTGGTCCTGGACGGCGCCCAGGTCCTGCGCGCGCTGCCCGGCATGCCCCAGGTCCTGCGTCAGGGGCCCCGCGCGGGGGTCTACACCCTGGCGCTGGACGACGACCAGCGGCTGCTTCCGGAGGAGTGCGCCACCGTCGTCCAGGTCTCCGCGGACGGCCGGCTGCGGCTGCGCGGCGGCGGGCTGGACGGCCTGGGCGAGATCCTGGCCGACCAGGTCACGACCTCCTGGTCCGACCGGCTGGCCCGTTCCCTGGCGCCCATCCGCGATGTCAGCCGCGACGATCCGGGCCTCGCGCTGCCCGGCTCCGCCCGGCTGCTCGACCTGCTCGGGCTCCCTCCCGGGTCGGGCGCGGTCTCGGGCACGGCCCTGGCCGCGCGGTGGGGCCGGTCCACCGCGGCCGTGATCGGGGCCGGGCCCGACGGGCCGTTCTCCGTCGACCTGCGCGCCGACGGACCGCACGCGCTCATCGCGGGCACCACCGGCGCGGGCAAGTCCGAGCTGCTGCAGACGCTGATCTGCTCCCTCGCGGTGGCCAACCGGCCGGACGAGATGACGTTCGTGCTGATCGACTACAAGGGCGGGGCGGCCTTCAAGGAGTGCGTACGGCTCCCGCACACGGTCGGGATGGTCAGCGACCTGGACGGCCACCTCACCCGGCGGGCCCTGGCCTCCCTGGCCGCCGAGATCCGGCGCCGGGAGCGGCTGCTGCTGGCGGCCGGGGCCAAGGACGTCGAGGACTACCACGCCCTGCGCGACGCCCAGCGGGCCCGCGCCTCCAGGGACCTGCTGGTCGCGGGAGGCCAGGCGCGGGTCGCACCGCTGCGGGGGCGGGGCGCGGAGCCGGCGCCGCTGCCCCGGCTGGTGCTGGTGATCGACGAGTTCGCGGCGATGGTCAGCGAGCTGCCCGACTTCATGACCGGCCTGGTGGACATCGCCCGCCGGGGCCGCTCGCTGGGCATCCACCTGATCCTGGCCACCCAGCGGCCCGGCGGCGTGGTCACGGCCGACATCCAGGCCAACACGTCGCTGCGGATCGCGCTGCGGGTCACCGAGACCTCGGAGTCCACCGACGTCATCGGCCGGCCGGACGCCGCCCACATCCCCAAGTCCACTCCCGGCCGGTGCTATGTGAAGTCGGGAGCGGGCGCGGCGACGGCCGTGCAGGCCGCGCGGATCGGCGGGCGGAGCCCGGCGGGGCAGCCGGCCGGCAGGCAGGCGGGGCCGCCCGGCGGCCGGGGCGAGACCAGGGCGCGGGTGACCGAGGTCGGCTGGCGGGCCCTGGGGCACCCGGTGACCGCGCCGGAGCCGGGGATGGACGGCTCTCCCGTCACCGACCTGTCCCTGCTCGCCGACGCCCTGGCCGAGGCGGCCCGCGCCGCCGGGATCCCCGCCCAGCCCAGCCCCTGGCTCGACCCGCTCCCCGACCTCGTGGTCGCCCCCGGCCTCCCGCTCTCCTCGCGGGGAGGCCCCGCCGGTCCGGCGCCGGAGCGGGCGGACCGGTCCCCGGGCGGGAACGGTGCGGCTCCCCGCACGGCGGGGAACGGTGCGGCTCCCCGCACGGCGGGGAGCCGGGAGGTGCCGCCGCTGGTGTTCGGGGTGACCGACCTGCCGTGGGCGCAGGACCGGCGGGCGCTGGCGCTGGATCTGGCGCGCGGCGGGCACCTGCTGCTGGCCGGGACCGCGCGGACCGGGCGCTCCACCGCGCTGCGCACCCTGGCGGGGGCGATCGCGGCGGGCGCGTCCCCCGAGGACGTGCACCTGCACGCGATCGACTGCGGGTCGGGGGCGCTGCTTCCCCTGATGGCGATGCCCCACTGCGGCGCCGTCGTCACCCGCGACCAGCTCGACCGGGTGGAGCGCCTGCTGGCCCGCCTCCGGGCCGAGGTGGGACGGCGCCAGCAGCTGCTGGCCGAGGCCGGATACGCCTCCCTGGCCGAGTTGCGCGCCTCGGACGCCCCGCGGGCCTCGGACCCCCCCGGAGTCCCGGGCAGTCCGGCCGCCTCCGGGACCGGGGCCGCGGGAACCCCGGAGGCGGAGCCGCGGCCGCCGTGGCTGGTGCTGATGCTCGACCGGTGGGAGGGGTTCGTCTCCGCGTTCGAGGGCTACGACTACGGGCGGCTGATCGACTCGATGATGCAGCTCCTGCGGGAAGGCCCGGCGGTCGGGCTCCGCGCCGTGGTGACCGGCGACCGCTCCGCGCTGCTCGGGCAGATCTCCACGGTCTTCGACGACCGGCTGATCCTGCGCCTGGCCGACCCGGCCGACTACGGGCTGGCGGGGATCCCCGCCAAGGAGCTGCCCGCCGTCCTCGTCCCCGGGCGGGCGCTCTCCCTCGGGGAGAACGGCCTGACCGAGAACCAGATCGCCCTGCTCGACGACGACCCCGCGGGCCCCGCCCAGGTCGCGGCGCTGCAGTCCCTGGCCCGTACGGTGCCCGCCCGCTTCCCCGGCACCGGCTCGGTCCCGGTGGGCGAGGAGGCCGCCGGATGGATCTGGGCCGGGGAGCCTCCGCTCCGGGTGGACGCGCTGCCGATGCGGATCACCGCGGCCCAGACCATGGACCTGGCGCCGTCGTTCGAGCCGCCCTCGCCGCTGTGGGCGCTGCTCGGCGCCGGAGGTGACGCGCTGGCCCCGCTCGGCGTCGACCTGCTCGCCCAGGGCCCCGGCGCGGTCGTCGCGGGACCGCCCCGGTCGGGCCGGTCCTCGGCCCTGCTGACCGCCGCCCACTCCCTGCTCGCCCGGGGGACCCCGGTCGCCCTGGTCACCCCGCGGCGCAGCCCGCTCTGCACGCTGGTCGACGAGCCCGGGGTGCTGGCCGTGCTGGACGCGGGCGGCGACCTGGACGAGGCCCTCGCGGGGCAGGAGCGCTATGTCGTGATCGTCGACGACGCCGAACTGGTCTCCGCCGACTCCCCGCTCGGCACGGCGCTGGAACGGGTGCTGCGGACCGGCCGCGACGGCGAGCACGGCCTCATCATCGGCGGCGCCACCGGCGACCTGACCACCGCCTACCGGGGGTTCGTCGCCGAGAGCCGAAAATCCCGCACCGGCCTCCTGCTGTCGGTGCAGAGCCCCGCCGACGGCGACCTGTTCACCGTACGGCTGCCGCGCGGGGCGGTCGGCGGCCCTCCGGGCCGCGGTCTCCTGATCACCCTGGGCAAGGTCACCCCGGTCCAGGCCGCCCTACCCGGGTGACCGTCTCCGGGCAGCCGTCATGGCGCCGTTCCGCGTCTCATCGCGGAACGGCGCCATGACGACCGGGTCAGTTCGTGGCCGACTCGATGTTGCTGCTGTAGGTGTTGATGACCCGCGACGCCTCGTGGAGCTCTTTGGCCATGTTCTGGAAGGCGGTGCGGTAGGTCTGCCACGCCTCCCCGAACCGCACGGCCCCCGGGCCGGTCCAGGCGGTTCCGATCTTGGCTGCCTCGGCGTTCAGCGCGGCGACGATTTCCTCCACCTCCACGGCCCGCCGGTCGAACTGCGAGGCCATCTGCCGCATTTCCACCGGGTTGCCGCCGAGCAAGTTACTCATGCCGTCTCCTTCGGGGGATCGGTGTCAGAGGGGTCACCAAACGAACTCACGGTACGCGCATGGTTCACTCGCTATCAGCGTTATACCTATCGGCTATGGTCTCCGCTAGATATCGTGGATTTTTTTATCGGCTTATCTGTATATGAAGGGTTAACGGCAATGCGCGAGATCGTGGTGACCGGCGGCGGCACCGGAATCGGCTACGCCGTCGCGGCGGCGTTCGTCGCCGAGGGGGACCGGGTCACCATCACCGGCCGGAGAGAGCACGTGCTCAAGGAGGCGGCCGACCGGCTGGGCGGCCCGGACCGGGTGGGTTGCGCGGCGTTCAACGCGGCCAACCCGGTCGCCGTGGGCGAGGCGCTGGGCAGGCTGCCCGCCCGGGTGGACGTGCTGGTCAACAACGCGGGCGGCAACACCAACCTGGACCGCACGGCCGCCGACGACGATCTCATGGACGTGGCCGAGAGCTGGTGGGCCAATCTCAACGCCAATCTGATGTCGGCCGTGCTGGTCACGGCCGCACTGGTCCCCCGGCTGGCCGACCACGGCAGGATCGTGACCATCGGCTCGATCGCCGCGCGCGGCACGGGCTCGGGCTCGTACGGCGCCGCCAAGGCGGCCGTGGAGGCCTGGACCGCCGATCTGGCGGCCGAGCTGGGCCCGCGCGGGATCACCGCCAACGTGGTCTCCCCCGGCCTGGTCGTGGACACCGAGTTCTTCCGGGGCCGCCTCACCGAGGAAGGTGTGCGGCGCCGGGTGGAGGGCACCAGGAACGGGCGTGCCGGCACGCCCGAGGACGTGGCGCAGACGGTGAGGTTCGTCGCCTCCCCGCAGGCGCGGCACCTCACGGGGCAGGTCGTCCACGTCAACGGCGGCGCCTACCTCGGCAGGTAGTCCCGCGTCTCAGTTCCTGAGACCCCCGCGGGAACCGGCGATCAGAAGGCGCTTACACTCCGTTGGAGGCCCGCCAGCCCCCTGTTCGCCGTACTGAAGGGATCCACGTCGGTGCAGAAGGTCCTGATCGCCAACCGTGGTGAGATCGCCGTGCGGATCGCCCGCGCATGCAAGGACGCCGGGCTGGCCAGCGTCGCCGTCTACTCCGACCAGGACCTGGACGCCCTGCACGTCCGCGTCGCCGACGAGGCCCACGCCCTGGCCGGGCAGAGCCCCGCCGAGACCTACCTCGACATCGCCAAACTCCTGGCCGCGGCCGCCGCCTCCGGAGCCGACGCGGTCCACCCCGGCTACGGCTTCCTCGCCGAGAACGCCGCCTTCGCCCAGGCCGTGATCGACGCGGGCCTGACCTGGATCGGCCCCCCGCCGAACGCCATCACCGCGCTCGGCGACAAGGTCCAGGCTCGCCACATCGCGCAGAAGGTCGGCGCGCCGCTGGTCGCCGGCACCAAGGATCCGGTCACGGGCGCAGAGGAGGTCGTCGCCTTCGCCGCCGAGCACGGCCTGCCCATCGCGATCAAGGCGGCCTACGGCGGCGGCGGACGCGGCCTCAAGGTCGCCCGCACCATGCAGGAGATCCCCGACCTGTACGAATCGGCCGTGCGCGAGGCCGTCACCGCCTTCGGCCGGGGCGAGTGCTTCGTCGAGCGCTACCTGGACCGGCCCCGGCACGTGGAGACCCAGTGCCTGGCCGACGCCCACGGCACCGTGGTCGTGGTCTCCACCCGCGACTGCTCCCTGCAGCGCCGCCACCAGAAACTGGTCGAGGAGGCCCCCGCCCCGTTCCTGTCCCCGGCCCAGCTGGAACTGCTCTACAGCAGCTCCAAGGCGATCCTCAAGGAGGCCGGCTACGTCGGCGCGGGCACCTGCGAGTTCCTCGTCGGCCAGGACGGCACGATCTCCTTCCTGGAGGTCAACACCCGGCTGCAGGTCGAGCACCCGGTCACCGAGGAGGTCGCCGGGATCGACCTGGTCCGCGAGATGTTCCGGATCGCCGCCGGCGAGGAGCTCGGCTACGGCGACCCGGCGCTGCGCGGCCACTCCATCGAGTTCCGGATCAACGCCGAGGACGCCGGCCGCGGCTTCCTGCCCGCACCCGGGACCATCACCCGCATGACCACGCCCTCGGGGCCGGGCGTGCGGCTGGACGCCGGGTACGAGGCCGGGATGACCGTGCCGCAGGCGTTCGACTCGCTGGTGGCCAAGCTCGTGGTGACCGGCGCCACCCGCCGGCAGGCCCTGCAGCGTGCCCGCCGGGCGCTGGCCGAGTTCGAGATCGACGGCATGCCGACCGTGCTGCCCTTCCACCGGGCGGTCGTCGCCGACCCGGCCTTCGCCCCGGACGGGGAGAACGAGCCGTTCTCCGTGCACACGCGGTGGATCGAGACCGAGTTCGACAACACGATCGCGCCCTACGACGGGCAGGCGGGCCCGGAGCAGGAGCCCGCCGAGCGCGAGCGGGTCGTGGTCGAGGTGGGCGGCAAACGGCTGGAGGTCGTGCTCCCGGCCGGTCTCGCCGCCGGTCCGGGCGCCGCGGGCGCGGGCCGTACCTCCCAGTCGGCGGCCGTCCGGCGGCGCGGCGGGACGGCGAAGAAGGCGGTGGCGAGCGGGGACGCGCTGGTCAGCCCGATGCAGGGGACGATCGTGAAGGTCGTCGCCGCCGACGGGGACACCGTCGCGGCCGGGGACGTGGTGGTCGTGCTGGAGGCGATGAAGATGGAGCAGCCGCTGACCGCGCACAAGGCGGGCACGGTGACCGGGCTGGCGGCGGCCGTGGGGCAGAGCGTCACCTCGGGCGCCGTGATCTGCGACATCAAGGACGCCTGATTTATGCCGTAAGTGGAGCATTTCATGGAATGTTCCTCCACGATGACCCAGCTCGGCAGCAGATGAGGAGTGAAGGGGATACGGTCGGATAGTAGGGAACTCTGATGTCCACTCATTCGTCCTAAAAGGACGAAGGAGGCTATCTGCCGTGACTTCCACCCAAACCATGCCAGGTCGTCTCGGTGCCGCGGTCATCGCGATGCTCGCCGGGGTGCTGGCCGTCTTGATGATCACGCCTGCCGCCCACGCCGCGGCCCCCGATCCCGCCACGATCGCCTCACAGTTGGAGAGCGGCGGCCGTTTCTACCAGGATCCGGCCGCCGATGTGCCCGCCGCCTCGCTGGACGCCATGCGCTCGGCGGTCCAGAAGACGTCCAACGTCTACGTCGTGGTGCTTCCCAGCCAGTCGATCAAGAACGAGTCGGAGGCCAAGACCTTCCTCAAGGGGCTGAACCGCGAGATCGGCGGTGAGGACGTCGTCGCGGTGGCCAACGGAACCCAGTTGCTCTACAGCACCGACGTCCCCGGCCTGAACCTGGACCGGGTCTTCCAGCAGGCCAGACAGGAGTCGAGCGGCGCGACCGAGGGTGTCGTCAACTTCGTGCGGCTGGCCGACGCCGCCGTCGAGAACCCCGGCGGCGCGGCGGCCCCCGAGTCCGGCTCCTCGGGCGGCTCCGGTCTCGGCGTGCTGGTCGGCATCCTCGTGCTGGCCCTGGCCGGCGGCGGGGGCCTGTTCCTCTACTCCCGCAAGAAGAAGAAGGAGCGCGAGGCCCGCGAGGCCGCCGAGCTGGCCGCGGTCAAGCAGACCGTGGACGAGGACGTCACCAAGTTCGGCGAGGAGATCACCGCGCTGGACACCGACGTCAAGCTGCTGGCCGACGGCGGCGACCACCAGGAGGACTGGACCCGCGCCCTCGACTCCTACGAGCGCGCCAAGACCGAGCTCGCGGCGGTCAAGCACCCCGACGGGCTGCGCGGTGTGACCACCGCGCTGGAGGAGGGCCGCTACGCCCTCGCCTGCGTGAAGGCGCGCGTCAACCACGAACCGCTCCCCGAGCGGCGCTCGCCCTGCTTCTTCAACCCGCAGCACGGCCCCTCGGTCCGCGACGTGCGCTGGGCCCCGCCCGGCGGCGCGCCGCGCGACGTCCCGGCCTGCGCGGCCGACGCCGAGGCGGTCGAGCGCGGCTTCGAGCCGCAGACGCGCCAGGTCATGGTCAACGGCGGCTACCGCCCCTACTACGAGGCGGGCCCGGCCTACCAGCCCTACGCCTACGGCTACTACGGCGGCTTCGGCGACGTCATGACCGGCATGCTCGTCGGCACGATGCTCGGCGGCATGATGGGCGGCTGGGGCATGGGCGGCTACGGCATGGGCTACGGCGCCGGCTACCAGGAGGGCGCCTCCGACGCCGGCGGCGACGCGGGCATGGGCGGCGGCGACTTCGGCGGCGGCTGGGGCGACTTCGGCGGCGGTGACTTCGGGGGCGGCGACTTCGGCGGCGGAGACTGGTAGCGGCTGCGACCGGTCGCGACGGGGGTCGCGGCCCGGGACCGGGCGGCGGGCGCGTTCCCTCCGGGGAGCGCGCCCGACCCGTCTCCGCCTCGCGCGCCCGACCCGTCTCCGCCTCGCGCGCCCGACCCGTCTCCGCCCCGGACGGTCGCGTCTGTCAGTCCCGGTCGGCCGCGGTGCTGTCGCGGACGGTCAGCCGGGGCTCCAGGAGCGTGCCCTCCGGCACGGCGTGGCCTTCGAGCTTGTCCATCAGCAGCCGTACGGCCTGGCGGGCGACCTCCTCGGCCGGGATGAGCACCGAGGTGAGCGCCGGGCTGGAGCGTTCCGCGATGTCGTCGGGGCAGATCGCGACCACGGCGACGTCCTGCGGCACCCTCCTGCCGTGCTGGCGCAGCGCCCCCAGCACGTGGTTGACCGCGGCCTCGTTGTGCACGACCAGCCCCGTCAGGCCCGGCCGCGCGGCGAGCAGCTCCCCCACGGCCGCCGCCACCTGCTCGAAGGTCTCCTCGCAGGGCAGCGCGACCCCGGTCAGGCCGTGCCGGGCCACCGCCTCGGTGAAGCCCTCCCTGGTCCGGCGGGCGAACCCGGTGCCCCGCTCGTAGACCACGGCGGGGGCGCCGAGCAGCGCCACCTCCCGGTGGCCGCGCTCGGCCAGGTGCTCCACGCAGAGCGCTCCGGCCCGGGCGAAGTCGAGGTCCACGCAGGTCAGCCCGGCCGTGTCGGCGGGGAAGCCGATGAGCACGCTCGGCTCGGCCAGCTCGCGCAGCAGCGGGACCCGGGAATCGTGGAGCTCCACGTCCATGAGGACCAGCCCGTCCACCAGCGCGCTGGCGGCGGCCCTGCGGATCCCGTCGGGCCCCTCGTCGGCGGTGAGCAGCAGCACGTCGTGGTCGTACTGCCGGGCGGCGGTGACCACGGAGGTGGCGAACTGCATCAGCACCGGGACGTGCATCCCGGCCCGGAGCGGCAGCACCAGCGCGATCACGTTCGCCCGCCGGCTGGCCAGCGCCCTGGCCCCGGCGTTGGGGTGGTAGCCCAGCTTGCGCACGCTGTCGAGCACCCGCCGCCGGGTGTCGGCGGAGATCGCCCGTTTCCCGCTGAGCACGTACGAGACCGTGCTCACCGCCACCCCGGCGTGCCGGGCGACCTCGGTGATCGTCACGGCCCGGCCACTCATGCCCTCTCCTTACCCGGGAACCCGCGGTCCGCTCCGGCGGGCGCGCTCATGCGCCCTCCGCGGCCCCGGCGGCCCCGGCGGGCTCGAAGGCGAGGCGGGAGACGGTGATCCCGGCGTTCTCGAACACCAGATAAAGATCGTGGACGCCCCGGGCCTCCGCAAGCACGGCGCGGACACGGTCGAGGTCGTACCGGCCGGCGCGGGGGACGGGGAGGGTCGCGGCGGCCGGGCCGTACAGGGGGTCGTCCAGCCGGAGGGTGAGCACGCCGCCCTCGGTGCTGGTGGCCTCGACCGCGCAGGCGGCCGCTCCGGCGCCGAAGTCGACCTCGCGGAAGAGGATCCACGCGCCCTCGGCGTCCGACCGCACGGCGTCGCCGGAGGGCTTGGAGGCGTCCACCAGCGTCACCGCGTCGTACTCGTCGTGACCGGCCGCGGAGACCGGCCCGGCGAGGACGTCACGCGGCGGGATGCGCTCGCCCTCGACGTGGAACGGCGCGCAGAGCCGGATGTCGCGCGCGGAGCGGCCGACCATGGCCTTGTGCGGCGCGTCCTCGACCACGAACCGGTCCCGGGTCACGTCCCAGAAGGCCAGCTCGCGGGCGTCCAGGGTCCAGGTGACGGTACGGCTCTCGCCGGGCGCCAGCCGTACCTTGGCGAACCCGCGCAGGCGGCGCAGGGGCTGCTTGACCCGGGAGCGCCGCTGGTGGGTGTAGAACTGCACGACCTCCGTCCCGGGCCGGGAGCCGGTGTTGGTCACGGTGGCCGAGGCGGTGACCGTGCCACCCTCCCCTGGGCCGCCCTCCACTGGGCCGCCCTCCACTGCGACGGTCAGGTCGGAGTAGTCGAAGGTCGTGTAGGACAGGCCGTGGCCGAAGGGGTACAGCGGGGCGCCCCGGTAGTACTGGTAGGTGGCGTCGGCGGCGATGATGTCGTAGTCGAGCAGGTCGGGCAGCTCGCACGCCGAGCGGTACCACGTCTGGGTGAGGCGGCCCTCGGGATCGGCGTCGCCGAAGAGCACCTCGGCCAGGGCGTGGCCGTACTCCTGCCCGCCGTGCGAGGACCAGAGCACCGCGGGCAGGTCCCCGGCCGACCAGGTCACCGGGTAGCCGCTGCTGATGACCATGACGGTCCTCGGGTTGGCCGCGCGCACCGCGGTGACGACGGCCTCCTGCGCCGGGGGCAGCGCGAGGTCGTGGCGGTCCTCGGTCTCGCGCCCGTTGACCAGCGGGTGGTCGCCGACCACGACGACCGCCACGTCCGCGGTCGCGGCCAGGGCCGCGGCGGTCTCCGCACCGCTCACGACCACCTCCATGCTCAGCCAGGCCGCCGCGTCCGCGTCGTCCACCAGCCGGAAGACCGCGCCGCCCGGGCCGTCTCCCGCGCTCCCCGCCGCGCCCTCCGAAGGACCCTCCGCGGCGCCGCCCCCGCCGGGGCCCGCCGCCGCGCCGTCCAGCCCGACATAGCGCCCGGTGGAGATGTGCCGCAGCGCGAACGTGCCCCGGGGCCGGTCCTCCAGCCGGAAGGTCTGGCGCACCTCCCAGCCGTTCGGTCCCGGCTGGTCGTTGACCAGCACGCCGTCGTCGCCGACGGACAGGTAGCGCCCGGTGGCCGCGGCGCGCAGGGCGTAGGACCCGCCGCCCCAGTCGAACAGGTCGAACAGGCCCGGCTCCGCACCGGCCCCCAGCGGCCCTCCGCCGGGGTCGGCCACGACGTACCCGCCCGCCTGCCCGTTCGCCTGACCGTTCTCGATGGTCAGCGCGATCCGGTCCACCGCCTCGCAGAACACGGTCTCGCACCTTTCGGCGATCCCGGCGCGGGCGGTGACGGCGTACGGCAGCGTGCCGGAGTACCAGTCCTCCATGAGGGTGTCGCCGAGCTGCCCGATGACCGCGACCCGCCCCACTCCGGAGAGCGGCAGGATGCCGTCGTTCTCCAGGAGCACGATCGAGCGGCGGGCGGCCTCGCGGGCCAGCTCCTGGTGCTCGGGGCAGTTGACGACCGCCTCGGTGATGTCGTCGTACGGCGTGGCGGGGTCGAACTCGCCGAGCCGGAACCGGATGGAGAGCGCGTGCCGCACCGCCGCGTCGACGTCGGCCTCGGTGAGCAGGCCGCGCTCCAGGGCGTCGCGGATGTGGCCGAGCGTCGCCTCGGTGCGCTCGTCGTCCTGGGTGAAGCTGTCCAGCCCGGCCCTGATCGCGTGGGCGTAGGCCTCGGCCGGGTCGTCGTAGTAGGCCTGCAGGCCGGTGAAGTTGCCGGGCGCGTAGGCGTCGCTGACCACGAGCACGTCGTCGGGGGCCCACGTCCGGAGCACCTCGTTGATCAGCGGGCTGAGGTGCGCCGGACGGCCGTTGACCAGGTTGTAGGAGGGCATCACGGCCACCGCCGCGCCCTGCTCCAGCGCGGGCCGGTAGGCGGGCAGCTCGTACTCGTGCAGCACCCGGGGCGGCAGGTTGCTGGAGGTGACGCAGCGGTCGGTCTCGTTGTTGTAGCCGAGGAAGTGCTTGAGGGTCGGCGCCGTCTTCAGAACCGTGGGATCGCTCCCACGAAGACCGGAGGCGTACGCCGTCGCCATGACGCCGGTCAGCCACGGGTCCTCGGAGTAGCCCTCCTCGTTGCGCCCCCAGCGGGGGTCGCGCAGCGGGTTGACCACCGGCGCCCAGACGTTCCGCCCCGCCCCGGCCGGGTCCTTGTGGTGGAAGGCCAGGACCTCGTCGCTCGTCGCCCCGCCCACCCGGCGGACCAGCTCCGGCTCCCAGGTGCTGGCCAGCCCGACCGCCTGCGGGAAGACCGTGGCCGGACCCAGCCAGGCCAGTCCGTGCAGGGCTTCTGTGCCGGTGCGGAACACGCCGACGCCGAGGCGCTCGACCGGGGCCTGGTACTGGTGGAGCAGTCCGACCTTCTCCTCCAGCGTGAGCCTGCCCAGCAGGTCGGCGAGGCGGGCGGGGATCGGGAGCTCCGGATCGCGGAACGGTTCGTTCATGGGGGGACCACCCTCTGGTGAGCGTCGAAGCGCTTCGACAGCGGAGCGAGACGGCGCGCCTCTCGTCGAAGCGCTTCGATAATCGGTCCAGAAAAACTCCGCTCGTTACACGCGGGTTTCGAACGGAGCTTCCCTGAAGGGTGCCCGGCCGTGAGGCTCAGGTCAAGAGAGACCGGAAAAGTCGCCTGTTTCGGGCTTTCCCGGTAATGGCGCGGGTCAGGAGAGGCTGGGCAGCCGGCCGGAGTCGACCGAGTCGAGCACCCGCGCCGCGCCGCCCAGAGCCGCCGCGCCGTACCCCAGGGTGGAGGCCACGACCTGGCAGCCGCCGGCCTCCGGGGCGATGGTGCGCCCGCGCATCTCCTCGGCGACCGCCGGCAGCAGCCACGGCGCGAGCGGCACGTAGTAGCCGCCCAGGATGACCACCTCGGGGTTGAGCAGGTTGGCCAGGACGGAGACGCCCTTGCCCAGGTGGTGGCCGACGGAGGCGAGCAGGTCGAGGGTACGGCGATCGCCCGCGCGGGCCAGCCGTACCACCTCCTCCAGCTCGATCTCGACCTCGGCCGGGGAGAGCGCCGCATGCTGGAGCACCGCGGCGATCCCGGCGACGGCCTCCAGGCAGCCGAGCCGCCCGCACCGGCACTCGGCGCCGAGCGGGTCGAGCTGGATGTGGCCGATCTCGCCGCTGTAGCCCCGCCCGCCCCGGCGCAGCCGCCCGTCCAGGACGACCCCGGCGCCGACCCCGATCTCACCGGTGAGGTAGACCAGGTTGGCCGTCCCGGCGCAGGAGCCGAAGCGGTGCTCGGCCAGGGCCGCGAGGTTGGCGTCGTTGTCGATCTGGACGCCGAACCCCGGATCGCGCAGGGCCTTGGCGAGGTCGCCGGCCAGGTCCGCGTCGCGCCAGCCGAGGTTGGGCGCGATGAGCACCGTGCCGTCCGTGCCGACCAGGCCGGGCACGCCCACGGTCAGGCCGAGGACCTGGCGCTCCTCCTTGGCCATCCGGCCCGCCACCCGGCGCACGAGCGCCGCGACGGCCGCGACGGCCTGGCTGACCGTGCTGGTCGCGCCGGGGAAGGAGCGCCGCCAGGAGAGCAGCCGCTCCCCCGACAGGTCCACCGCGACCGCGGTGACGTAGTCGACGTTGATCTCGACGCCGATCGCGGCGTACGGCGAGCCGTCGAGCACGAGCATCGTGGCCGGCCGGCCGACCCGGTTCTCGGTCAGGCCGGTCTCCCGTACCAGGCGGCGGTCGATGAGGTCGGCGACGAGGCTCGACACGGTCGCCTTGTTGAGCCCGGTGGAGGCCGCGATGTCCGCCCGGGAACACGGCGCGTGCTCCCGCACGAACCTCAGCACCACGGCGAGGTTGGTGGCCCGCACGTCGGCGAAGTCGGCCGGCTGCGGGTTCGTCGTAGATGTGATCAAGGTCAGTCCCGTCCTGATCGGCCCAGGTGATGTCCGCGGACGCCCCCGGCTGGCCCCATCATGCCCCACCCGCCACCGGGCCCGCGATCGCCGGACTCTTGTGGCGGGAGTCGCCCTCGACTAATTTGTTTGGTCGAAAGACGAACTAACTCTATCGCGAGCCGTCCTCGACCGACACCCCCGATCCATGACCTACGAAGGGAACGCGCCGTGAACAACTCCCCTGAGGGCGCGACCACCAGCCGCCGGGGCTTCCTCGGCCTGGTCGGGCTCAGCGCGCTCGCCGTCGCGAGCGGCGGCCTGCTCAGCGCCTGCTCCACCCCGGCCGGCCCCCGGCCCGGCTCCGGCGGCGCCACCGCGGCCGCCCTCGACAAGCTGACCTCGCTGACGCCGGCCCACGTCCCCTACGCGGGCGTCACTCCCGACATCGTCGGGCAGAACGGCGCGCCCGGCGGCTTCACCAAGTATCCCGCGACTCTCGTCGACGCCGTCACCGCCAAACCCGGCAAGGGCGGCCACTACAAGGCGATGACCCCGCTGTGGGGCCCGCTCCCGCCGCCGCTGGGCGACAACTCCTACTTCGAGGCCGTCAACGCCGACCTCGGCGCGACCATCGAGTTCAACATCCTCGACGGCATGACGATCATCGAGAAGATGAACGCGATCATCGCCGGCGGCGACGTCGTCGACATCACGATGATCCCGAGCTGGACCGTCAACCAGATCCCCCAGTTCGGCGAGGCCGTGAACCAGCTCTTCGAGGACCTCACGCCCTACCTGCAGGGCGAGGCCGCCAAGAAGTACCCGCTGCTGGCCAACATCACCACCGACGCCTGGAAGTGGGGGGTCTTCAACGGCAAGCTGACCGGCATCCCCGGCAGCTACACCTTCCCGATGGGCGTGGTGCTCCTCTACCGCAAGGACCTGTTCGACGCAGGCGGCTGGACCGCCCCCAAGACCGCCGACGAGATGCTCGCGCTGGGCAAGGAGATCAACGACCCCAAGAAGAAGCGCTGGGCGTTCGGCGACATCAAGCTCTCGGCCTACCAGATCTTCCGCGCCCCCAAGGAGTGGATCCTCTCCGGAGGCAAGCTGCTCCACCGGTACGAGACGCCGGAGTTCGAGGCGGCGGTCGACTTCATGCGCAAGCTCTACGAGGGCAAGCTGATCCACCCCGACATCGTCAGCAGCAAGGGCGCCAACGGCAAGGAGCTGTTCAAGTCCGGCCAGGTCCTCATCACCCAGGACGGCTTCGGCGGCTGGAAGGAGATGCTGGAGCAGATGCTCCCCACCAAGCCCGACTTCTGGATCGAGGCGCTGCCGCACTTCGGCCATGACGGGGGCGCCCCCGGTTACCACAAGAGCGAGGAGCCGGGACAGTACACCTTCATCAAGAAGGGCCTGGGCAAGGAGAAGACCGAGGAGATCCTGTCCCTGCTGAACTACCTGGCCGCGCCGTTCGGCACGCAGGAGAACATGCTGTCCGTCTACGGGGTCGAGGGCAAGCACTTCACCAAGAACGAGGCCGGCGCCCCCAAGAAGACCGAGCTCGGCCTCAAGGAGGCCCCGCCGACCTACTTCTTCCTCAGCGGCCGGCCCGACGCGATCACCGAGAGCGAGCTCCCCCGGTACGTGGAGACCGCGGCCACCTGGTACAACGAGGCGGCCAAGCACTGGGCGCCCAACCCGCACGAGGGCATCCGGATCCAGCGGCCCGCCGCGTACGCCGCGCTGGAGCAGCCCACCGAGGACAAGATCCAGGACGTCGTCCGCGGCCGCCGCCCGTTCAGCGAGCTGAAGCAGGTCGTCGACGAGTGGCGCAAGGACGGCGGCGACGAGAGCCGGGAGTTCTACATGAAGGTGCTGCAGGACAACGGCCGTGTCTGAGAACCGCGTCGACAGCGTCCCGGCGGGCGACCTGACCTCGCCCGCCGGGTCCGGGACCGCCGCTCCGCCCGCGCCCCTCACGACGTCCGCGCCACCCGGTCCGGCCGCCCGCCGTACCGGTGGCGGGGCCCGCACCGGCGGCAGGGACCGTACCGGCGGCGGGGCCCGTCCCCATCCGCTGCGGGACCGGCTGCGGCGCGACTGGCAGCTGCTGCTGATGGCCCTGCCCGCGATCGGGCTGCTGGCGGTGTTCCACTACGTCCCGATGCTCGGGAACGTGATCGCCTTCCAGGACTACTCGCCCCATGTCGGGATCGCGGAGAGCCCCTGGATCGGTTTCGCCAACTTCCAGTGGCTGCTCACCGACCAGAGCTTCTGGGACGCCACGCTGAACACCCTCACCATCACGGCGTTCCAGCTGGTGTTCTACTTCCCGATCCCGATCCTGCTGGCGGTCCTGCTCGACAGCGTGCTGAACCCCAGGGTCCGGCTGTTCGTGCAGAGCATCGTCTACATGCCGCACTTCTTCTCCTGGGTGCTGGTCGTCACGCTTTTCCAGCAGATCCTCGGCGGCGCGGGGCTGATCTCCCAGCTGCTGCGCGCCAACGGCTACGACGGCATCGACGTCATGACCAATCCGGACACCTTCCTGCTGCTGGTGACGGCGGAGTCGGTGTGGAAGGACGCCGGCTGGGGGACGATCATCTTCCTGGCGGCGCTGGCGGCGATCAACCAGAACCTCTACGAGGCGGCGGCGGTGGACGGCGCCGGGCGGTGGCGGCGGATCTGGCACATCACCCTGCCCGGGCTGCGCCCGGTCATCATCCTGCTGCTGATCCTCCGCCTCGGCGACGCGCTCAACGTCGGCTTCGAGCAGTTCTTCCTCCAGCGCGACGCGGTGGGCCGGGAGGCCGCCGAGGTGCTGGACACCTTCATCTTCTGGCGCACGCTCGTCACCGGGGAGTGGAGCTACGGCGCCGCGGCCGGCCTGGTCAAGGGCGTGGTCGGCTTGCTCCTGATCCTCGTGGCCAACAAGGTCGCCCACCGGTTCGGCGAACAGGGAATCTACAAGAAATCATGAGTACACGCCCCGCCTGGGAAGAGCGGCCCAGCCTGCCCGGCAGGCTGACCAAGGGCCTGACCCTGTCCGTCATCGCACTCATCGTCCTCTTCCCGATCTACATCGTGATGCTCACCAGCCTGTCGCCCGCCGCGACGGTCAACGAGGCCGGCGGCCTGGTGGTGGTACCCGACGGGTTCTCCCTCGCCGCCTACCGCGAGCTGTTCTCCGGCGGCGTGGTCACCCGGTCCGTGCTGGTGAGCCTCGGCGTCACCGCGGTGGGCACGGCGGTGAGCCTGGTCTGCACGGTGCTCGCGGCCTACGGCCTGTCCCGGCCGGGCTCGGTGTTCCACCGGCCGCTGCTGTTCATGATCCTGCTGACGTTCCTGTTCACGCCGGGCATGATCCCCAGCTACCTGCTGGTCAAGTCGCTCGGTCTGATCGACAGCTACTGGTCGCTGATCCTGCCGGGCGCGATCAGCGCGTTCAACCTCGTGGTGATGCGGGCCTTCTTCATGAACATCCCGGAGGAGGTGCCCGACAGCGCCCGCATCGACGGGGCGAGCGAGTTCCGCATCCTGACCCGGATCGTGCTGCCCATGTCCAAGGGCGTCACCGCGGTCGTCGGCCTGTTCTACGCCGTGGGCTACTGGAACGCCTTCTTCAACGCGATCCTGTACATCAACGACAACGCCAAGTGGCCGCTCCAGCTGGTGATGCGCCAGTACGTCCAGCAGGGCCAGGCGCTCACCCTCAACGGGGCGTCGGACACCGCGTCCGCCGGCGCGCTCCCGCCCAACCTGGCGATCCAGATGGCCATCGTCGTGCTCGCCCTGATCCCGGTGCTGTTCATCTACCCCTTCGTCCAGAAGCACTTCACCAAGGGCGTCATCATCGGCGCCGTCAAGGGCTGACCGCCCGGTCCCGTCCGTCTTCGCGAGGTTCCCGCTCCACGCGATCGGCGACCACGCGAGACGGCGTCCGGGCCAGGCGTCCGGGCCAGGGTGTGCGCGTCACGGCGTGCGCGTCACGGCACCTCTTGCCGATATATAGCAAAATCGGGTTATCATCGCTTTATGGCGATTGATTCCGAGGCCGGCCGCTGCGTCAGCGCCGACGTCGCCGCCGGCATCCCGCCGGCGGCCGCGCTGTTCCACTCCCTGTCCGACCAGGCGCGGCTGCGCATCGTGGCCCGCCTGGCCCGCGGCGAGGCCCGGGTGGTCGACCTGGTGGGCGAGCTGGGCCTGGCCCAGTCCACCGTCTCCAAGCACCTGGCCTGCCTGCGTGACTGCCGCCTGGTCGACTACCGGGCCGAAGGCCGCCAGTCGTTCTACTTCCTGACCCGGCCCGAGCTGATGGACCTGCTGGCCTCGGCCGAGCAGTTGCTGACCGCCACCGGCCACGCGGCCGTGCTGCGCCCCGCGCACGACCGGAACTCCGGTGATCGGACCCCGGCGCGGCGGACGCAGGCATGACCGCGCTCCACCTCTCCCCCCCGGGCCCGTCCCCCGCCCGGCGCGCGGTCCTGGCCCGCCGCATCCGGCTGCTGGTGGCCGCCACGATCACCTACAACGTGATCGAGGCGGTCGTGGCCGTCACCGCGGGCACCCTCGCCTCCTCGTCCGCGCTGATCGGTTTCGGCCTGGACTCCGTCATCGAGGTCGCCTCGGCCGCCGCGGTGGCCTGGCAGTTCTCGGCCGCCGACCACGAACGCCGCGAGCGGGCCGCGCTGCGCGTCATCGCCGCCTCCTTCTTCGCCCTGGCCGCCTACGTCACCGCCGACGCCGTACGCGCCCTGCTGGACGCCGGGGAGGCCGGGCACTCCACCCCCGGCCTGGTCCTGGCCGCGCTGTCCCTGGTCGTCATGCCGTTCCTGTCGGCCGCCCAGCGCCGCACCGGCCGCGAACTCGGCTCGGCCTCGGCGGTGGCCGACTCCAGACAGACGCTGCTGTGCACGTACCTGTCGGCGGTGCTCCTGGCCGGCCTGGCCCTCAACAGCGCCTTCGGCTGGTCGTGGGCCGACCCGGTCGCCGCGCTGGTCATCGCCGCGGTCGCGGTCAGGGAAGGCCGCGAGGCCTGGCGCGGGAACGCCTGCTGCGCCGTTCCCGCCGGCGCTCCGACCCCGGCCACCGGTTCCGGCGCCGCCTCCACCGGGTGCGGCGACGACTGCTGCACCACCGCCCAGAAGGACGAGCGATGATCACACGCCCGATGCCCGCCCCCGTACGCGCCGCCTACCGCGCCGAGATGCGCGCCGCCCGCACCGCCGCCGACCCGGCGGCACGCTGGCGCCATCTGGAACGCGCCCACATCCTGTCCCAGCCCTGGCCCTGGCCGCACACGGCCAACCACCTGGCCATGTTCGCCCTCGCGATCGCCCAGCGCGACCGGCGCGAGGCGTTCGGCCAGGTGGTGCGGATCATCGTGGCCGCGCCCGGATCGGCGCTGGGCCGCTACCCGCACGGCAACACCGGCCGCACCCGCGCCGGTCTCACCCGGCCGATGGCGGTCCCCGAGGACCTGGCCGCGCTGCTGGCCGCCGCCTGACCGGGCGCGAGCAGGCGGGACGCCCCTGCCGATCCTGGGCAGTGCCGTGGTCCTGCGGCCGGGTAGCGTACGGCCTGCGGGGGATGAAACCCCTGTGACGAGGTTGAATCCGGCCATCGACGCGGCGGTCTTCGGTCCGCGCCGATCAGGGCCGGGAATCGTGGACGACCCGCCGGGGTCCGGCCGCACCACGGCCCTGCGCCGCACCGCGGCGTTCGCCGTGCTGCACCTGGCCGCGGTGGTCGCCGGGCGGATGGAGCTGGCCGGCGGCGAGGTCTTCGGCCTGGTGTGGCCGGCGGCCGGGGTGGGGGCGCTGTGGCTGCTGGTGCAGCGGCACGAGCGGTCCCGGTGGCTGGACGTGCTGACGATGACGGCGATCTTCATCATCGTCAACCTGCTGACCGACGCGACCCTGCCGGTCGCCGTCTCCACCACCGCGGTGAACCTGGTGCAGATGGTGGTGTTCCTGCAGGTGCTCACGCGGATCTGCCCGGAGCCGTGGACCTCCCGCCCGTGGGAGGGGTTCGAGCGGGTGCGGCACCTGTGGGAGCTGCTGGCGGCCTCGGCCGCCGGAGCGGCGGTCGGCGCGCTGATCGGCCCCGCCGTTCTGGGAGCGCTCGCCGGCCGGTGGTCGGTCCTGAGCTCCGCGGCGTGGTGGACGCGCAACACCGTCAGCATGATAGTGATCACCGCTCTGGGCCTGTGCCTGGGGCGCCTGTTCGACCGGTGGACCCGTGCCCGGCGGCGGGCCTCGCCGTGGCAGGCGGTGCGGCGGGCGGCGGACCGGGCCGGCGGCTGGCGGATCGCCGAGTCCTTCGCCCTGCTGACGGCGTCGGCGGCGGCCTACCTCGTGACGTTCGGCATCAGCCACGAGCTGCCGCTGGCGTTCCTGCTGCTCGCGGTGACGGTCTGGGCCTCCGTACGGTTCAGCACCACCGTCGTGGCCCTGCACAGCCTGGTCACCGGCGCGGTCGCGATCGTCTTCACGGTGTACGGCAGCGGCCCGTTCGCCGTGATCGGCTCACCCGCCCCCCGGGTTCTGGTGTCACAGGTCTTCGTCGGGATGGTCACGGTGATCGGGCTGGCGCTGGCGCTCAACCGCGACGAGCGGGAGCGGCTCGTGCACCGGCTGGCCACCGCCGAGAAGGAGGCCTCCGAGCAGGCCGGGATGCTGTCGGCGATCGTGGAGTCGATGCACGACGGACTGGTCGTCCTCGACCCCGGCGGGCGGTTCCTCATGAGCAACCCGGCCGCCCAGCACCTGCTCGGCGTCGCCGGTGTCACGGGCAGCGTCGCCGACCACCGGCTGTTCCACCCGGACGGGACGCCCATCGGCGCGGAGCGGATGCCGTACCGGCTGGCCCTGGCCGGGCAGAAGGTGCGCGGCATGGACGTGCTCGTACGGGTCCCCGGCCTGAACCAGGAGCGCATGCTCAACGTCAGCGCCACCCGTCTGCCGCCGGACGGCGACGCGGCGGTCGTGGTCTTCCGCGACGTCACCGCCGAGCGGCGGCACCGCGACGAGCTGGCCGCCTTCGCCGGGGTGGTGGCCCACGACCTGCTCAACCCGCTGACCACCATCGACGGCTGGTTGCAGATCCTGGCCGACGACGTGGAGGCCGCGGCCTGCGATGACGCGCCGGACGGGGCAGGCGGGGCAGGAGGGGCAGGCGGGGCAGGAGGGGCAGGAGGGGCAGGAGGGGCAGGCGACAGCATCGCCCACATCCAGCGGGCGTCGGCCCGGATGCAGGAGCTGATCCAGGACCTGCTGGCGCACGCCACCGCCCGGGACGCGGTGCTCACCCCGGTACCGGTCGACCTCGGGCCGATGGTGCGGGAGATCGCCGCCGCCCGCGGCGACGTCCCGCAGGATTGCGGGCAGGTGCGGGCGCCCGTCTTCCATATCGGCGATCTGGACGTGGTCCGGGCCGACAGGGCGCTGGTACGGCAACTGCTGGACAACCTGATCGGCAACGCGGTCAAGTACACCGCCCCCGGAGTCCCGGCCGAGATCACCGTCACCTCCGCACCGGAGCGGCCGGGGTGGATCCGGACCGAGATCGCCGACCGCGGCATCGGCATCCCGGCCGGACAGCATGGGGCGATCTTCGAGAACTTCCACCGGGCGCACGAGGGCGGCTCCTACACCGGCAGCGGCCTGGGCCTGGCCATCTGCAAACGCATCGTCGAGCGGCACGGCGGCACGATCGGCGTGCAGGACAACCCCGGCGGGGGCGCGCGGTTCCACTTCACCCTGCCCGCCGCGGACGGCCCGGACGCACAGAACGGCCCAGGCGCACAGAACGACCCGGGCGCGCAGAACGGCGCCTGACGCGTATGCGCCCCGTCAACCCGGCATCGCCAGGTCGACGGCCTGCCTGAGGAAGACGACGCCGTCGATCGTGTCGAGCCGGGCCGGGTCCAGCGGGAAATAGGCGAAATCGCGCGAGACACGCGCGGCGGGCTCCGTGACGGCCTCGGCCAGGCGGCGGGCGTCGACGAGGGAGCGGTCCCACGGGAGCGCGGACAGGATGCCCTCGACGGTGTCCGGGGCCGGGATGTCGTCGCCGAGCGTGCCGAGGGCCGAGGCCAGGAAGGCGTACCGGTCGCCCAGGTGCGTCGCGGTGATCGCTCCCGCGCTCCACCACTCCAGCCGCTGGTCGCCGAGCGGCATGAGGCTCTTGTTCCGCTGCAGGTGGAGGTTGCCGGAGAAGACCAGGGCCGGGCCGTGCTCGGCGACGGCACGCAGATTGGCGGCCATCATCGCGTCCCGCAGGGCCGACAGCCGGGTCCACCGCGCCGGGGACGCGTCGGCCATCCAGTAGTGGTAGCGGAGCAGGCCGGTGGCGGTGCGCCCGTACAGCTCCGCCCGTTCCCTGTCCTGCGCGCTCAGCTGCGGTGCCTGCGTGTCGAGCAGCGCCACCAGGTCGTCGGCGATCAGCCGCAGCCGCCGGGCACCGGCTGACCGGCCGATCGACCGGGACGGATCCATGGCCGCGGCCTCGTTCGCCCACCCGTCGTCCGGGCCGAGCAGCGTGTCGAGAGTCTCCCTGGCCACCACCGTCCGGGGGAGCGGGCCGTCGAGGAGGTCGTAGAGGCCGGTGAGCGCCTGGCGCGGGCTCGCCGCCCAGTACTCCAGAGGTCCGTCGAAGCCGAAGAACCGGAGCTTCCCGTCATGCTCCTCGTTGTACGCCCGCATCCAGCGCACGAGGTCGCGGTTGGCCGGGGACGCCCCGAAGCCGTGGCTGAAGCCGCGTTCCATGACGTCGTCGAGCGTGCCCTCGCCCGTCGCGAGGTAGCCGTCCACCACGAGGCCCATGAGGCAGTCGCTCTCGATGGCGAACGACCGGTAGCCCTCGTGCTCGACCAGATGGCGGAAGATCTCGTTGCGCACCTCGCCCAGTTCCCCCACGAAGTGCCTGGCCTCGCCCAGGCCGAGCAGCAGGGGCTCGGCGGGAAGCGACCGCAGGAACGCCGAGACGCCCGCGCCGTCGAGCGGCCGGGCCGTGTCCTTGATGTCCATACCGTCAACGGTATCTTTGAACACTCGGTGTAAACTTTTCCGCGAGAACCCTCATTCCGATCGCGGAAAACCTTCAATCGGCGGTGCATCCATGAGGCCGGTGGACCTGGCGCGCGAGCACGGCCTGTCCACCCAGGCGGTCAGGAACTACGAGGACGCCGGCATCCTGCCCGCCGCCGGACGCACCGTCCACGGCTACCGCACCTACACGCCGCTGCACGCGCAGGCCCTGCGCGCGTTCCTCGCCCTCGTCCCCGGGCACGGCCACCAGGCGGCCGCGTCGATCATGCAGGCGGTCGGCCGGGGCGCCACCGAGGAGGCGCTGCGGCTCATCGACGAGAGCCACGGCCGGCTCCTCGACGACCGCCGCACCCTCCAGGCCGTCGAGGCTGCGCTCCGCGACATGGCGCCCGTGCCGCAGGAACGCGGCGGCACGTTCATCGGCCCCCTGGCCAGGAGGCTCGGCGTCCGCCCCGCCACCCTGCGCAAATGGGAGGACGCCGGGCTGGTCCGGCCGCGCCGCGACCCGCGGACGGGGTACCGGGTCTACAGCGCGGCCGACGTGCGGGACGTCCGGCTGGCCCACCAGCTCCGGCGGGGCGGTTACCTGCTGGAGCAGATCGCCCCGCTGATCTCCCAGGTCCGCTCCGCCGGAGGCGTCGCCCCGCTGGAGTCGGCCCTGCGCGACTGGCAGGCCCGCCTGTCCGCCCGGGGCCGCGCCATGCTCGAGGGCGCCGCCGCCCTGGACGCGTACCTCTGCGCCCGCGAACCCCGGGGCCGGGCCGCGTCCGCGTCGGGAGCCGGGCCTGTCGGCGGGCCCGGCTCGGGTCTCAGCGCAGCAGGACCAGTCCGAACGCCGCCTGGGGATAGGTGACACCGACCGGCCGCGGGTGGACGATCTGCGCGTCGGCGGTGGCCACCCCGGTGCCGGAGCCGCGCAGGACGGTCAGCATGCCGGCGCCGCCGTTCTTGGCGGGAGCGCCGACGATGACCTCGCCCTTGCCGTCCCCGGTGACGTCGATGATCGTGACGGCCTCGCCGAAGTGGTCGCCGGCCTGGGACTGCTCACTGATCGGGTCGGGAAGCGGGCCGGCGACCGGCTCGGGGGTGCCGGTGGGCTGCGGGTCCCAGGTCGGCTCCGGAACGGGGGTCCGGCCGGGGTCCGGGGCCGGCGTCGCGGCCGGAGGCGGGGTGCCGGGGATCCCGTCACCGGTGGAACCGACGCCGTCCTGAGTAATGATCTTGGAGTGTTTGAGCACCGGGCCGTTCGCGGAGCCGGGGATCACCGCGATGGCGCCGGCCTCGTCGTGCCCGGAGACGGCGACCTTGGAGGCGCCGACGGCGATCTCGGCGAAGCCGTCGCCGTCGACGTCGCCCACGGCCAGGCCGGGACCGATCTCGGCGCCGGGGGCCAGCCATGACAGGTCGGCGGTGTAGCCGGGGTCGCGACGCAGGCCGGCGGCCGAGCCGTACCAGACCTGCAGGGAGGCGGCACCCGGGGTGATCATCACCACGTCGGGGTGCCCGTCGCCGTTGACGTTGCCCACCGCCACCTTGGAGTCGCGCATGGGGCAGCCCCGGCCGAAGGAGGGCGGCAGGGTGCAGGTGGCCTGCGCTCCCAGCTCGGTGAGCTTCAGCGGAGACCGGTGCAGGTCCTCCAGGAGCCAGAGGAAGGCCTCCTTCCCCCCGGTACCGATCATGTACTTCTCGGCGACGACCACCGCCTCCATCCTGCCGTCGCCGTTGATGTCACCGAACCCGGCCGCCTCGATCTGGCTGTGGCTGCCGTTCTCCATGGCCTGGCTGATGTAGGACGCCGACCTGTTGTACCAACCGCCGATCCTCCCCCCGTAGCCGGGCTTCGACCCGATGACGATGTCGGTTCCCGGCCGGTCGTCGAACTGACCGCCTGCGAGCCCGGCACTGTGGTTGGGAATGTGGGTGCGGCGCTCGATCGCGGTGATTCCCAGCGGCTTCCAGGAGCGGACCTCCATGTCGTAGAGACCCGCGTGCAGCAGATCCGCCCTGCCGTCGGCGTCCACGTCGGCCGCGGCCAGGCTTCTTCCCCACCAGCTGCAGGGCTGGGGCTGGCCGTAGTGGTCCCCGCCTATGCACCCGGCCTGGGGGCGCAGGATGTGCCGGCCGTTGAGCCCGTTCGGGCCGCCGTACAGCACGGCCACCATGCCGGAGGTCTCGCCTCCGGCGTAACCGGGGTAGTGGGGACTGCCGACGGCCAGGTCGTTGTAGCCGTCACCGTTGAAGTCGGAGTTCGGCGGGGCGGCGGTGGCCGCCTGCGCCGGAACGGCCGCGCCTCCCAGCGCCGCCACCAGGGCGAGCAGGACCGCCGCCCGCGTGATTTTCTCGGCATGCATGGTCTGCACTGTGGGCACGGCCGCTTGCGGATCACTTGGAGCTGGAAGGGCTGCCTGATCAGCGCCCCGCGGGGGCCTGCGGAGAGGCGGCGCGGCCGGCGCCCTGCCGGCGGGGCCCGGAGTCGCCGGCGCTATCTCCCGCGGGCGGCGCGTTCCCGGGCGAGCTCGGCCTTCAGCTCGCGGACCTGCTGTTCGAGCTCGAAGATGCGGCGGACGGCGACGAGGGTCATGCCCTCGTCGACGAGCTCGATCACGGTCTGGACGACCGTGATCTCGTAGCGGCTGTAGCGGCGCTGGCCGCCGGCGGAGCGGGAGGGCCGGACGACGTCGTGCTCGTCGAGGCGGCGCAGGAAGGCCTGCTGGATCTGGAGCATCTCGGCCACCTGGCCCACGGAGTACAGCGGCGCGTGCTCGTCGTCGAACGGCAGCCTGGCCATCTCCGCCCTTCCCTCCCTGAAAGCACCGGGGTGGGCGCCAGGATATCGGCGCCCACCCCGGTCACGCCCGTCAGGCCTTGATGGACTTCTGGTCGGCCTGCTGAATCTCGATCTTGCGAGGCCTGGCCTTCTCGATCACCGGGATGCGGACCGCGAGGACGCCGTTGGTGTAGGCGGCGTCGATCTTCTCGCTGTCGAGGTGCTCGGAGAGGTAGACCCGGCGGGTGAAGGTGCCCGTCTGGCGCTCGCGGACGAACAGGCGCTCGTCCTGCCCGTACTCCTCCTCGCGCCGGGCGCTCACCGACAGGACCCCGCGGTCGACGGTGACCTCGATGCTGGCGGGGTCGATGCCGGGCAGGTCGAACTTGAGCAGGACGTCGTCCTTGCGGCGGACGCCGTCGAGGGGCATGACCGCGCTCGTGCCGCCGTTGCCCCAGCCGAAGGCCTGGCGTGCGAGCCTGTCGAACTGACGGTCGAACTCCTGGACGAACGGGTCGATCGACGTCAGCAGCATGGTGTTCACCTCCGTTGAGCAGGCAGGTTTCCTCATGCCTGCCTTACCGAAAACCTCACACTTCATTTATAGGTTTTCAGTAGCCATGAATGCAAGTGATCTCTTCAAGATTTTTTGCGCCCGGCTCGCCGGATCCGGACGCGCGTACGGCCCGCGCCCCGTGGAGCACGGGCGCGGGCCGTACGGAGAACGGGCCTACCGGGTCAGGACGAGGTCCCTGATCCGCAGGCCGCCCCGGAAGACCAGGTAGAGGTCCTGCTTCCCGGAGGCCCCGGCGATCGGAGCGGCGGCCGTGCCCCACCGGTAGAGCCCACCGGTGGCCGGGACCTGGACCGTGCCCAGGAGCCTGCCGGTCGGGGAGCCCCGGCGGACTTCGACGGAGGAGGCGGCGGTCGCGGCGACGCCCAGCGTGATCCCGGTGGCGCCCCGGCCGAGGTCGGCGTCCTCGAAGGCGATCCACTCACCGGAGGCCGCCTCGACCGCGTCTCCGCTCGCCTTGGTCTCGTCGACCAGCTCCACCCCGGCGTAGTCGTCGAAGTCGGCGGCCCGGACCGTCCGGGTCAGGTCGCGGGCGGGGATGCGCTCGCCGTCCACCCGGATCGTCGTGCGCTGGCGGATCCGGTCGGAGGCGGAGCCGACGAGCACGTCGTGGGTGGACCCCTCGACCGCGAAGCGGTTGCGGGTCACGTCCCACAGCGCCAGGTCGGCGGTCTTCACCCGGAACGTCACCGTCTTCGACTCGCCCGGGGCGAGGCTCACCCGCTCGAACCCGCGCAGCTGCTTGACCGGCTGCTCCACCCGCGAGGCGTGCTGGTGGGTGTAGAGCTGCACGACCTCGTCCCCGGCGCGCGATCCTGTGTTGGTCACCTTCACGCTCACCCGGTGGCCGTCGCCGTCGCGCACCGCGCGGAGCCCCTGGTACCCGAACGTGGTGTAGCTCAGCCCGTGGCCGAAGGCGTAGAGCGGCTTCTCCTTCGAGTAGAGGTAGGTCGAGCCGGTCTTGATGATGTCGTAGTCGAGGATGTCCGGCAGCCCGGTCCCGGCGCGGGGCCAGGTCTGGGTGAGGCGGCCGGCCGGGTTGGCGGTGCCGTACAGGACGTCGGCGAGGGCGTGGCCGGTCTCGGCGCCCGCGTGGGTGGTCCACAGGATCGCCGGGACCTTCTCCGCCAGCCGGTCGATCGTCGCCGGGTAGCTGTTCTCCAGGACCACCACGGTGCGGGGGTTGGCCGCGTGCACGGCCTCGACCAGGGCCTGCTGCCCGGCGGCGAGGTTCAGGTCGGTGCGGTCGTGGGCCTCGCGGCCGTTGATGAACGGCATGCTGCCGACCACGACGACCGCCGCGTCGGCGCTCTTCGCGGCCGCGACGGCCTCGTCGATCCCGCTGCGCACGGTCTCCTTCGTGAACGGGGTGGCGTTCTCGGCCGTGGTGAGCGAGAGCGTGCCGTCGGCGGCGGCCTTCACGTAGACGTTCGGCCCGAACCAGGGCTCGGCGGTCTCGTAGCCGGCGTAGCGCAGCAGCGTGGAGCCGTCGGCCCGGGTCTCCAGCGTGAACTGCTCCTGCACGAACCAGCCGGTGGGCTGGTTCTGGGTGTTGGCGAGGGTGGACCAGTTGGCGCGGCTGACGTACTTGCCGTTGGCGACGCTGCGCAGGGTCACGACGCCCTCGCCCCAGTCGAAGACGTCGAACTGCTCGGTCTCGCCCGCCGCGGCCGCCGAGAGCCTCAGGTCGCCGCCCGCGCCGGTCGGGGCGGTGAGGTACTTTCCGCCGGCCTTGAGCGCGATCCGGTCGACGCCCTCGGTGTCGACCGTGCCCGCGGCCCGCTCCCTGATCCCGTCGAGCGGGGTGACCTGGTACGGCAGCGCGCCGGAGTACCAGTCGGTGTAGAGGGTCCTGGCGAGCGGGCCGACGACCGCGACCTTCGCGGAGGGGTCGAGCGGGAGCGTCCCCCGGGACTTCCCGGAGCCCCTCCCGGGGTCCTCCCCGCCGGAGTCCTCGAGCAGGCCGGAGTTCTTGAGCAGGACCGTCGCCTCGGTGGCGGCCCGACGGTTCAGCGCGCGGTGCGCGGGGCTGTCCACCACGGCCTTGGTGATCTTCCCGTACGGCCCGCCGTCCGGGTCGAACTCGCCCAGCCGGAACCGCACGCCGAGGATGTTGCGCACCGCCCGGTCGATGTCGGCCTCGGTGAGCAGGCCCTGCTCCAGCGCCGCGTTGACCGAGGCGACGGTCGGGGCACCGTTGGTGTTGTCCACGGTGAAGCTGTCCACCCCGGCCTTGACCATCGCGGCGGCGGCCTCGGGCTGGGTGGCGAAGTAGCGCTGCGAGCCGGTGAGGTTGTTCGGGCCGCCGGCGTCGGAGACGTTGAACAGGGCGCGGTCCGTCCACCTCCGCACGCTCGCGTTGAGGTCGGTGACCGTGGCGGGGCGGCCGTTGACCAGGTTGTAGGAGGTCATCACTCCGGTGGCGGCGTCGGCCGAGATCGCGGCCCGGAACGCCGGGAGCTCGTACTCCTGCATGACCCTCGGGCGCAGGCTGGAGTTGGCGGTGTCCCGGCGGATCTCGTTGTTGTTGGCCATGAAGTGCTTGAGCACCGGGGCGGCCTTGAGGTGGTCGGGGTCGTCGCCCTGGACGCCCCTGCCGTACGCGGTGGAGATGGCCCCGGTGAGCAGCGGGTCCTCGGAGTAGCCCTCCTCGTTGCGGCCCCAGCGCGGGTCGCGCAGCAGGTTGACCACGGGCGCCCAGAGCTGCAGGCCCCACACACGCGGGTTCTCGGCGTGGTGGCCGCGGGCCTCGTCGCCGACGGCGGAGCCGACCCGCCTGACGAGGTCCGGGTTCCAGGTACTGGCCAGGCCGACGGCCTGCGGGAAGACCGTACCCCTGGCGGTGACGACGTTGCCGCCGTCGTCGACGTCGGTGGACCAGGCGACGCCGTGCAGGGCCTCGGTTCCGGTCTTGAACAGGCCGATGCCGAGCCGGTCCACGGCGGGCTGGTACTGGTGGAGCCAGGAGACCTTCTCCGCCAGGGTCAGCCGGCCGAGCAGGTCGTCGATCCGCTGCTGGAGCGGGAGCGCGGGGTCGCGGAAGGGGTACTCGGCGCCCGCCTGCGCCGGGGCCGCGCCCAGCCCGAGGGCCAGGGCGAGTACGGCCGCCGCCGCCGCGGGCCTGCGGAGGGCTCTCCACGAGGAGGCGCGGGACGGCCTGCGCGAAAACGCGGGTGGGGACATCAGGGGAGAAGTGCGGGGGGACGTGCGGGGGGACGTGCGGGGGGACGTGCGGGGGGACACTGCGCCTCCAGGTCGGGGGTCGAAGCGCTTCGATTCGCTACCGGGACCGGCGGCCTCTCCCCCGATGGACAGGCCGCCGGTCCCGGGGCCTACTTGATCGCTCCCACGGTCACGCCGCGGGTGAGGGTGCGCTGGAAGATCAGGAAGAAGACGACGGCCGGGAGCACGCCGAGCAGCGCCGAGGCGCTCGACATGGTCGCGTCCATCATCTTGTCGCCCTGCAGCACGCCCAGCGCGACGGGGACGGTCTGGTTCTCGTTGGAGACGAGGAAGACCAGCGGGAGGAAGAACTCGTTCCAGGTCCAGATGAAGAAGAAGATCAGCAGCACGGAGAGGGTCGGACGGCTGACCGGGACCACGATCCGCCAGAGCGCCCGCCACTTCCCGGCCCCGTCGATCGCGGCGGCCTCCAGGATCTCGTGCGGGAAGCGGCCGAGCACCGAGGAGAGCAGGTAGGTCCCGAACGCGCTCTGGATCACCGTGAAGATGATGATGACTCCGAGCCGGGTGTCGTAGAGGCCCGCCTGCTTGCCCAGGTAGTACAGCGGGTAGACCAGCGCCTCCTGCGGCAGCGTGTTGGCCACCAGGAAGACGACCATGATCCAGACACGTCCCCGCACCCGGCCGATGCCCAGCGCGTAGGCGTTGAGCACCGAGAGCACCACCGCGAGCACCGCCACCGAGCCGCTGATCAGCAGGCTGTTCCAGAGCTTCCCGCCGAAGTCGACCCGGTTCCAGAACTCGGCGATCCCGTCGAGGTAGAGGCCGTCGGGCAGGCTCAGCGGCCCGTTGGCGGCGTAGTCCTCCGGGGACCGCACCGCGTTGAGGGCGACGATGGCGAACGGCACCAGCATCACGACGGCCAGTACGGCCAGCGAGACCAGGACCGAGTATTTCCGGATCATCGAACGCTCCTCGGGAGCAGCGGGCAGGGGGTCATGAGTCCCGCTCCTCGTTGTCCTGCACCCGCAGGAAGAACACCGTGACCACGATGATCACGAGGGTGAGCACGGTGGCGATCGCGGCGCCGTACCCGACGTTGGCCTTCTCGAAGAAGTTCTGGTAGCTGAAGTACGACGGCACGAGCGTGGCCCCGCCGGGGCCGCCCCGGGTGAGCACGAAGATCGGGCCGAAGACCTTGAGCGCGGCGATCGTGCAGGTCAGCAGGACGACGTAGATCTCCGGTCTGATCTGCGGGATCGTGATGTGCGCGAAGCGCCGCCACCACGAGGCCCCGTCCATCTCCGCGGCCTCGTACAGCGCGGGGTCCACCCGCTGCAGGCCCGCCATGAAGATGACGACCGGATAGCCGATCTGGAACCACACCATGATCAGCATCACGCTGGGCAGCGCCCAGTCCGGGTCGCCGAGCCAGCTCCGCGGTTCCATGCCGAACAGCCCGAGGAAGGCGTTGAGCGCGCCGAACCGGGGGTGCATGATCCACCCCCAGACGATCCCGGCGATGGCGACCGGGAGCACCTGCGGCAGGTAGTAGGCGGCCCGCAGCACGCTCGCCGTACGGGGGCCGAACTTCTTGCCCACGTAGTCGAAGAGCGTCGCCGCCAGGACCAGCCCGACGACCGTGGGCACGATCGCCATCGCCACGATCAGTGCGACGTTGTTGCGGAACGACGACCAGAACCGCTCGTCGGCCAGCAGCCGCGTGTAGTTGTCGAGCCCGAGCCACCTCGGGTCGCCGATCCCCTGCCACCGGGTGAAGGAGATCCCGATGTTCATCAGGAGCGGTACCACGATCACCGCGGTGAACAGCACTGCGCTGGGCAGCAGGAACACCCGGTAGCCACCGCTGCGCCGGCGCCGGGGGCGCGGCTCCGGCTCGCGGGCCGCCTTCGGCCGCGCGGCCGGAGCGTGCACTGCCATCTGTCCTCTTCCGGGGTCAGTTGCCGATGTCGGCGAGGTTCTCCTCGTACGGCCCAGCGAGCTCGTCGAGCACCTCGGCGGGCGTCTTGCTGCCGTTGATCAGGTTCTGCACCCCGGCGACCAGCACGTCGTAGTAGCCCGGCGCGGGCCAGTCGGGATAGAACGCGAGCCCGTCGCTCCCCGAGAGCATGGTGAAGTTCTCGATCAGTTCCTTGCTCTTGGGGTCGGTGATCGCGGCGGGGTCGGCCGCGACGGGGACGCCGCCGGAGTTGCCGAGCAGGTTCTGGATCTCCTTCTTCATCGTGATGTCGATGAAGTCGTAGGCCAGGTCCTTGTTCTCGGCGTTCTCCGGGACGACCCAGATGTTCCCGCTCGACCCGGCGCTCATGGTGTTGCCCGGCCAGAGGAACGAGCCCCACTCGAAGTCCTTGATCTCGCCGGCGAACCGCCCGTACCACCACGAGCCGGTGACCACGATCGGGTACTTGCCGCCCATGAACGACACGCCCATGTCCTCGGCCTTGATGGCGGCCGAGTCCTTGGCGATGTAGCCCTTCTTCACCCAGTCGGCCATCGTCTCGGCCGCGTAGGTGAACTCCGGCCCGTGGAAGTCGACCTTGCCCTTGTAGAGCTGGAAGTTGTCGACCCACGGCCGCTGCGCCTTGGAGAGGGCGAGCTGGTAGAAGATCTGCTGCGCCGGGTACTCGGCACCGCCGACCGCCAGCGGGGTGACGTCCGCCTTGACGAAGGCGTCCATGGCCGCGGTGAACTCGTCGAAGGTCTTCGGCACCTCGACCTTGTGCTTGGCGAACAGGTCCTTGTTGTAGTAGACCATCACGTACTCGGCGTAGTTCGGCACGCCGTACCAGTTGCCCGCGCCCATGACGCCGCGCTCGTCGTACTTCGCGGTGGTCTGCAGGGACGGGCTGAGCAGCTTGTCCCAGCCCCGCTTGGCGGCCTCGGAGGTCAGGTCGGTCAGCAGCCCCTGCTTGGACAGCAGCCCGGCCGTGGCGTTGCCCTTGTTGTACTCCATGACGTCCGGGGCCTCGTCTGAGTTGAGGATCATGCCCGCCGACTGGCGGATCTGCTCGAACGCCTTCTCCTCGAACTGGACCTTCACCCCGGGGTGCGAGGCCTCGAACTGCTTGATCGCCTCGGCCCAGGCCTTGCCCATCGCGCCGTCGGCGCTCTCGTAGTGCCAGAGCTTCAGCACGCGGGGGCCGTCGGAGGCGGCGGCCTTGCCCGCCTCCGGCTCGGCGCTCCCGCAGGCGGCCGGCGCCGTGAGCATCGCCGCCGCGGCCAGCGCGGCGATGCCGGTTCTCACCTTGGACATCGTTCTCTCTTCCTGTGGGGGGTTCCCCGAGATCTCTGGTGGCGGGCGCCGCGCCCCGGTCCGCCCGCGGCCGGGCTACCGGCCGGCGGCCTGCTCGGCGCCCGCGATCCGCGCGGGACCGTCCACGCGGATCCCGTCGGCGGTCACGGTGACGGTGGTGTCGCCGTCGACGTCGGAGATCACCGCGGTCCCGGTCGCGGTGCCGTACCCGACGAGGGTGATCTCCCCGAACGGGCCGTCGCCGACCGCCTGGCCGGGCTCGGCGAGGACGGGGATCAGCGCGCCGTGCCGGACGAACAGCGGGATCTCGGCCAGCGGCGCCGAGACCGTGATGTACCGCCCGCCCGCGTGCACCTCGCCGGTCCAGTGGTCCACCCAGTCCCCGGCCGGCAGGTAGACCCGCCGGGTCCCGTCCGGGGAGGTCATCGGGGCCACCAGCAGGTCGCGGCCGAGCAGGTACTCCAGGTCGGCCTGCCAGGCGACCGGGTCGTCCGGGTGGTCCACGCACAGGGCCCGCATCATCGGCGCGCCGGTCCGCGCGGCCTCGACGGCGGCGGTGTAGAGGTACGGCATGAGCCGGTAGCGCAGTTTCAGCGCGGCCACGGCCTCGGCCTCCACCTCGGGGAACTCCCACGGCTCCCGGCTGGTGGTGCCGTGCAGCCGCAGCAGCGGGGAGAAGGCGCCGAACTGGGTCCAGCGGACGTAGAGGTCGTCGGTGGGGCGGCCGGTGAAGCCGCCCGCGTCGTGGCTCCAGAACGGGATGCCGGACAGGCCGTGGGCCAGGCCGCCGCGCAGGGTGCTGCCCATCGCGGGGTAGCCGGTGTAGGTGTCGCCGCTCCACTGGGCCGAGTGCCGCTGCCCGCCGAGGAACGACGAGCGCGCCCAGACCATGCCGTGCCCGGTGGCCTCGCGGGTCACCTCGGAGACCACGTCGTTGAAGAGCAGCGTGTAGACGTTGTGCAGGTCGGTCCCGGTCATGCCGTTGGCCGCGACCGCGTCGTGCGGCACGCCCTCGGCGAAGTCGGTCTTGAAGACCTGCACGCCCTGCTCCAGCAGCGGGCGGAGCAGCCCGCGGAACCACTCGACGGCGGCGGGGTTGGTGAAGTCGACGATGCCGCAGGCCGGGTAGGAGCCGTGCCAGGAGTCGGCGACGTAGACCTCACCATCCTGCTTTTTCAGGAAATATCCGGCTTCGGCGGCGGCGGGGAAGGCCGGGCTCAGGTGGGAGACGTACGGGTTCATCCAGAGGCAGACCTTGAAGCCCATCTCCTTCAGCTCCGCCAGCATCCCGGCGGGGTCGGGGAAGCCGGCCTCGTCCCAGCGCAGGTCGGACCAGTGGCCGTCGGTCTGCCAGTAGGTGTCCAGGTGGAGCACGTCGCACGGGATGCCGCGCTCGCGGATGGTCCGGGCCCGGTTCATCACCCGCTCCTGGGTGTCCACGAAGAACCCCGAGGAGATCCAGGTGCCGAACGCCCACTTCGGCGGGAGCGCCGGGCGGCAGGTCAGCCTGTCGAAGCGGTCGAGGATCTCCGGCGGGGTCGGCCCGGCGATCACGTAGTAGTCGATCAGGTCGTCCGGGACGACGATCTGCACGCAGCTGTGGGTGGACTGGCACACGTCGAACTCCACCGGCGCGCCGCTGTCGACCAGCACGCCGTACCCCCGGCTGGACAGGTAGAACGGCACGTTCTTGTAGGCGCGCTGGGACTCCGCGCCGAAGGCGTCGAAGTTCCACATGACCGGCCGCTGGCCGCGCTTGTCGAGCGGGGTGAACGACTCGCCGAAGCCGGTGAACGCCTCGTCGGCGGGGGCTGCGAAGCTCTCGTGGTACCCGGCGACCCCGCCGCCGGCGAGCGAGCGGCCGAACGGGAGCGTGCGCAGCCGGCCGCTGATGTCGGTGTGGCCCGGGTCCTGCTCCAGCAGGGTCCGCCCGGCGGCGTCGGTGAAGCGCAGGTGCCACGGGGAGAGGGTGATCTCCGCCCGGACCGCGCCCGCGTCGACCACGATCGTCCCGGGCGCCTCCGGCCCGCCGCCACCCGGGGCCCCGGCGGCGCCGCCCGCGCGGGCGGACACCTCGCCGCTCCCTCCGGCCGTGCCGAGGCCCTCCACCCGCGCCCCGGCGAACGTGCCCGGGGTGACCATGGAGATCGCCCGGGCCGACCGGGTCCGCGCGTCGGCGTCCTGGCCGAGCCGTACCCGGATCACTCCCTCTCCCGCCGCACCCACCTGGACCACCAGGGTCTCCCCGGCCGAGGTCGAGGCCTTCAGGGTGACCCCGGCCTCGTCGGCCGCCACCGGCTCCGCCGCCGTCAGCGCCGACAGCCCGCCCTCGCCGTGCGAGCGCACGGGCAACTCCGGCGGGTCTGCGACGAAGTACTCGTGCGCGATCAGAGGGGGACGGTAGGGCATGGGTGCTCCAGCGCTTCAGGCTTCCAGTTCCGGAATTAGTTTTACGTCCAAACCAACAAACGTCAATGGGACCGTCTCCCCGGGGAGCACCCGTGCCCGCTGCGGGCCGCAGATGACCAGGAGCGGCGCCCAGGCGGTCACCACGGCCTCCACCCGGCCCGGCTCCCAGGTCAGCCGGTCGACGGTCCCCCCGCGCACGCTCAGCCCGCGCGCCTCGCCGTACGGCCACGCGCCCGGCAGCGCGGGCAGCAGGTCCACCCGGCCGTATCCGGAGGGCGGCAGCGAGGAGCGCACGAGCATGGCGGCCACCAGTGCGGGCAGCCCGCCGCAGACGTCCACGTTGAAGATCGCGTCCCGGTTGTGGGTGGAGACCAGGTTCTCCTCCCGCCAGTACCGCGCGGCCAGCAGCGTGAGCGCCTCGTGCGCCTCCTCCGCCAGCCCGAGCGCGGCCGCCGCCAGCCCGAGCTGGACCAGGCCGAACGCCATCTCGTCGCTGCCGGCCCCCCGCCACCACGCCAGCCGCCGCCGGACCGCGAGCACGGCCGCCGCCTCCAGCGCGGGGTCGTCGAAGGCCGGGTCCCGCTCGTACCAGAGCGGGTAGAGGTGCGAGGCGTGCCGGTGGGCGTGGTTGTCCGCCACCGGGATCCCCCCGGCCGCCGGCCCGCCCGCCCCCGCGGGCCCTCCCGGGGCGTCCGGGAAGTCCGGGGGGTCCGCCGCGCCGACCCACTCGGCCAGCTCCCCGGTCGGCGCGATCCGGTAGCCGGGCAGGCGCTCCAGGAGCCGCTCCCACCTGGCCGGGTCGAGGCCGAGGCGCTCGCAGGCGTGCACGAGGTTGCGCAGCAGGTCCCGGGCGACCGCGACGTCCATGGTCGCGTTGACGCACGCCTGGGAGTCGCCGCCCGAGGGGGTGTTCTCCGGCGAGTAGGACGGCGCGAAGTCGCCGTTCCCGGTGAGGAAGTCCTCGTAGAACAGGGCCGCCTCGGTCATGAACGGCCACGCCCGCTCCCGCAGGAAGGCCAGGTCTCCGGTGTGCGCGTAGTGGTCGTGGTAGAGCCTGGCCAGCCAGCCCGCCCCGGCCGTCCAGAAGGTCAGGCACCAGACCGGCCCGAAGTGGTTGTGCAGGCCGTGCGCCGACATGTGGGCGGGGACCAGGATGCCGCGGCAGCCGTACAGCCTGCGGGCGTTCTCCCTGAAGTCCTCCATCATGCTCTCCAGCAGGTCGAACACCGGGAGCACGAGCTCCGGCGTGCCGGTGGCCGCCGGCCCCGCCACCGCCGAGGCCAGGTTCCCGTCCAGGGTGAACCCGCTGCACCACGGCGGGTCGTACGTCCCGCTCCACACCCCCTGCAGGGTCGGCGGGAGCCCTCCCGAGCTGGAGATCACCGCGTACCGCCCCGCCTGGAACAGCCGCTCGATCCCCGGCCCCCCGCCCTGCCGCTCCTGCGGCGCCTGCGCGCGGCGGCCGAGGCGGACGGAGGAGCGGGCGAACAGGTCGCCGTGGACGGTCGCGTGCTCGCGGAGCAGGAGGTCGAAGTCGGCGGGGAGTTCCTCGATCGGATCCGGCCGGTCGCCGCGGATCACGGTGCGGGCGAGCACGAGCACGTCGCCGGACACGGCGAGGCCGCCGGAGAGCGGCTCCGCCGGGCCGACGACCCGGCACTCGACCGTGTACCCCTCGATCGCCCCCGGCCACCGCGCGGAGAACTCCGCGTCCAGGACCAGCCGGCCGGCCCCCGCGGCCGAGGCGAACCGGACGGGGACCGGCGGCTCCTCCCCGATCGGGGCCAGCCTCAGCAGCCCCCGGGCCCCCGAGAAGCGGATCGCCACCACGTCCGCCGGGCGGGAGACGAACACCTCCTGCCGCGTCCCGCCCCACTCCTGCGTCACCAGGCCGGTCGCGAAGTCGCAGCTCCTGAGGTGGTCCCCGGCCGGGGAGTCCGGGATGAAGGCCAGGGTGGCGGAGGGGACCAGGGGGTCGATCCAGCGGGTGTCCGCGTAGCCGGGATGCTCCTCCTCCGCGAGCGCGACGACCCTCCCGGCCGCCTCGCGGGGGCGCCCGCCGTACAGCAGAGCGCGCAGCTCCGGCAGGACGGGGGCGGTGTACGGGGGCGGCAGGGGCTCGGTGACCGGCAGGAACAGGCGTTCGTGGGAGAGCGTCACCCTCAGGTCGCCGGGTCCGCCCGCGCCGCCCGGTCCTCCCGCCCCGCCGCCGTCCTGCCCGCCGGACCCCGCCGGCCCGCAGGGCCCGCCGTACACGAGGGCGCCCTGGCGGCCGTTGCCCGTGATCAGGGCCCGCTCCCAGTCGGCGGTCGCCACCCTTGAGACGAATCCATGCTCCATGGATAATTAGTTTAGGTGTCATCCAAACAAAGGAACCAGAGTGCGCTGGCCCAAAGGTCTTGAGGGACTGTGCTACGGCGGGGACTACAACCCCGAGCAGTGGCCCGAGAAGGTCTGGGAGGAGGACGTCGCGCTGATGCGGCAGGCCGGGGTCAACCTGGTCAGCGTCGGCGTGTTCTCCTGGGCGCGGCTCGAACCCGCCGAAGGGGTCCACGACTTCGGCTGGCTGGACCGGGTCCTCGACCTGCTCCACGAGGGCGGGGTGCGGGTCAACCTGGCCACGCCCACCGCCTCCCCGCCGCCCTGGTTCTCCCTGGCCCACCCGGACGCGCTCGCCGTCGCCGCCGACGGGACCCGGCTGACCCACGGCAGCCGCGACACCTACTGCGTGGCCGCCCCGCCGTACCGCGAGGCCTCCGTCCGCATCGCCCGCGCGCTCGCCGAGCGCTACGCGGGCCACCCCGCGCTGGCCATGTGGCACGTGCACAACGAGTACGGCACCCGGTGCCACTGCGACCACGCCGCCGCCGCCTTCCGCACCTGGCTGCGGGGCAGGCACGGCACCCTGGAGGCGCTCAACGACGCCTGGACCACCGCGTTCTGGAGCCAGCACTACTCCGCGTGGGAGCAGGTCATGCCGCCCCGCGCCACCCAGTACCTGCCCAACCCGGCCCAAGTCCTCGACTTCCGCCGGTTCCTCTCCGACGAGATGCTCGCGCACTTCCGCGAGCAGAAGGCGGTCCTGCGGGAGCTCACCCCGGACGTCCCGGTCACCACGAACTTCGTCTTCGGCGACTGGGTCCCGGTGAACCAGTGGGACTGGGCGAAGGAGGTGGACCTGGTCGCGATCGACCACTACCCCGCGGAGAACCCGCCGGAGGAGACGGCCTTCGCCGCCGACCTGGCGCGCGGCTGGGCGGGCGGGCGGCCCTGGCTGCTGATGGAGCAGGCGGTGGTGACCTACACCGGGCCGCGCATGGCCGCCAAGCGGCCCGGGGAGATCGCCAGGCTGAGCCTGTCCCACATCGCCCGGGGCTCGCGGGGGGCGATGTTCTTCCAGTGGCGGGCCTCGCGGGGCGGGTCCGAGCTCTGGCACGGCGGGATGGTCCCGCACGCCGGGCCGGACTCGCGGATCTTCCGCGAGATCCGCGACCTCGGCGGGCTCCTGCCCGCTCTGGCCGAGGCCTGCGAGGCGCCGGTCGAGGCGACGGCCGCGATCCTCTGGGACCCCGAGGCGGGCTGGGCGCTCCAGGCCCCGGGCCTGCCGTCCACCGAGATCGGCTACCTGGAGGCGGTACGGCAGGCGCACCGGGTGCTCTACCGGCACGGCGTCACGGCCGACTTCGTCCACCCTTCAGCTGATTTATCGGCATATGAACTGGTGATCGTCCCCAGCCTCTACCTGATCTCCGACGACGCCGCCGACGGCCTGCGCCGCTACGCCGAGACCGGCGGCACCCTCCTGGTCTCCTTCCTCAGCGGCGTCGCCGACGAGCACGCGCGGATCCGGCTCGGCGGCTATCCCGGCGCCCTGCGCGACCTGCTCGGCGTCCGGGTCGAGGAGTTCCATCCGATCGGCTCCCCTGTGACGCTGGACACCGGGGAGAGCGCCTCCGTCTGGACCGAGCACGTGCACCTGGCCGGAGCCCGGGCGCTGGCCCGCTACCCGGACGGCACTCCCGCGATCACCCGCTCCGGCCGGGTCACCTATCTGTCCACCCGGCTGTCCGACGAGGCCTACGCCCGCCTGCTCGGACTCGGCCCCGTCGCCCCCGTCGAGCTGGTACGGCGCGGCGAGTGGCTGTTCGCCGTCAACCACGGCGACCGGGAACGGGAGATCCCCGGTAATCTGCTGCTGCCCCCCGGCGGCTACGCGGTGGCCAAGGTGCCTCCGGCCTGAGCCGGGAGCCCCGGCCGCGACGCTGTAGCCGAGGTTCAAGCAGAAGTCCAGCAGGATGAAATGATCTGCTGGCACGCTCGGGGCCGTCTTGAAGGAGGCATCCCGTGCGTCGTCCCGCTCCCCTGGCCCTCGTCCCCCTGACCCTTGCCGCCGCGACTCTCGCGCTGTCGGGGCTCGCCACCTCGCCGGCCCATGCCGGGACCGGCTCGGCCGGGCAGCACGCGACGGCCGGACAGGGCTCGGCCGGGCCGTGCAAGCCCGGCCAGCGCCTCAACCTCCGGGGCCGCGACTTCACCGGCGGCGCCCAGCTCCCCGACGACCTGCGCTGCGCCGACCTGACCGGGGCCAAGCTGGACGACATCGAGTTCGTCCAGGAGGACATGACCGGGGCGATCCTGCGGGGGGCCTCGCTCAAGCGGACCCGGTTCACCCAGGCCACGCTGAAGTACGCCGACATGCGCGAGGCCGACTTCACCGAGGCCGACCTCGGCCAGATGCACGCCGACCACGCCGACCTGCGCGGCGCGATCCTGATCGACGCCGAGGCGGGGCAGGCCGAGTTCCCGTACGCGGACCTGACCGGCGCCACCCTGACCCGGGCCGTGCTCACCCAGGCCAACTTCACCAGCGCCAAGCTCGTCGACGCCGACCTCACCGAGAGCACGCCCGGCCAGATCAAGGGACGCAAGGCGGACTTCACCCGGGCCAAGCTCCGCGAGGCCAAGTTCGGCCAGGCCCGCCTGAACTACGCCGTCTTCAAGGACGCCGACGCGACCGAGGCCGAGTTCACCCAGGCGGATCTGGCCGGGGCCGACTTCACCGGTGCGACGGTCCAGGACGCCTCCTTCATCCAGGCCGACGACGTGAACCTCGAGGGCGCCAAGGGCACCGCGACGGGCGTCGACCCGTCCACCCGGTCGGCCCCCGAATCCGAGAGCTCCCCCGAGGAGGGGTCCACCGGTCCGGCCGGCGCCGAGGACGAGGCCGGGGGCCTGTCCGCCGGGCTCGTCATGGTCGTGCTCAGCGCCGTGGGCCTGGCCGCCACCGTGGTGGCCTGGGGCGTCAGCGCCCAGCGGCGGTCCCGGCGCAACGCCCGCTTCGCCCTCATGCGCCGGGGGGCGGAGGAGGACATCACCCGGCTCGGCGAGGAGATCGACCGGCTCGACTACGAGTTCCAGATCAGCGGGCGCGGCGGCATGACGGCCGACCAGGACTGGCGCTACGCCATCGACGCCTACGAGGCCGCGAAGAACGCCCTGGTCATGGCCAGGGGCGAGCAGGACCTGCACGTCGTGGCGCGCGCCGTACAGGACGGCAGGAACGCCCTGGGCCGCCTGCGCAGCCGCGTCTAGGGGCCCTCGCGGGCGTCCCGGGCGGCAGAGCCCGGCAATTGTTACCCATGCGTAACTTATTGCCGGGTTACCACCGGTAACAGTAAGAGATACCGTCAGGTCACTTTCCGCGCACGCGTACCGGCAGCCCCGCTCGGCGACGACGTCAGGAGACGACCCGTGGTCCGCTCACGCAAACGCCCGTACCGCTCCACCGCCGCCCTCACCTCCGTCGTGATCCTCGCCGGAGCCGCCCTCGGCCCGGTTCCCGCCGGCCACGCCGCGGCGTCCGGCGGGGCTCCCGCGGCGTCCTCGGGAACGTCCGGGGGAGCCTCCGCGGCGGCGTCCTCGGAGGTCTCAGAGGTCTCAGAGGTCTCGGAGGTCTCAGAGGCCTCAGAGCCGTCCATCCGGTTCGTCACCGTCTCGGGCCACCGCGGCACGAAGCTCGCGGCCAACGTCGTCGTCCCCGCCGGGGGCGGCAAGCGCCGCTACCCCGTCATCGTGCTGCCCACCAGCTGGTCCGTGCCGCAGGTCGAGTACCTCGTCCAGGCGCGGAAGCTGGCCGCCACCGGCTACGTCGTGGTCAGCTACAACTCGCGCGGCTTCTGGCAGTCCGGCGGGAGGGTCGAGGTCGCCGGCCCGCCGGACGTCGCCGACGCCTCGAAGGTCATCGACTGGGCGCTGAAGCACACCCCCGCCGACCCCCGCAGGGTCGGCATGGCCGGCATCTCCTACGGCGCGGGCATCAGCCTGCTCGCCGCCGCGTCCGACCGGCGGATCAGGGCCGTCGTCGCGATGAGCGGCTGGGCGGACCTCGTCGACTCCATCTACAGCGGCCGCACCCAGCACTCCCAGGCCTCGGCCCTCCTCGTCGGCAGCGGTTACCTCACCGGCCGTCCCAGCGCGGATCTCCAGCGGTACATGAAGGCCTTCTTCACCTCGGACCTGGACCGGGAGGCCGAGATGATCGCGTGGGGGAGGAAGCGCTCCCCCTCCGCCCACCTCTCCAGGATCAACGCGAACGGCGCCGCGATCATGCTGGGCAACGCCTGGGGCGACTCGATCTTCCCGCCCAACCAGTACGCCGCCTTCTACGACCGGCTCACCGTCCCCAAGCGCCTGGAGCTCCGGCCGGGCGACCACGCCACCGCCGAGGCGACCGGCCTGCTGGGGCTGCCCAACGACGTCTGGAGGAACTGCCGGCGCTGGCTCGACCACCACCTCAAGGGCAGCGACAACGGCATCGACCGGGAGGAGCCCGTACGGCTCACGCCCCGCACCGGCGGCGGCGAGGAGGGCCACCCCTCCTGGAAGGCGGTGCCGTCCGGCGCCGTGAAGGTCCCGCTCACCGGCACCCGCCGGGTATCCGCGAACGCCGACTCGGGGGCGAACGGCGGGCTGATCTTCCTCTCCAGCGCCCTCGACCAGTTCTTCAAGGCCCCGCCGGAGGTCTCGGTCCCGCTGCTGCCGCGCTCCCGCGCCGCCGTCTGGCAGTCGCGGCGGTACGCGGACGAGCGGCGCGTGCGCGGCACGGTGAGGCTGCACACCACGGTGACGAGCACCGGGGCGAGCGGCACCGTCATCGCCTACCTCTACGACGTCGGCCCGTCCGGCAGGGGGAGGCTGGTCACCCACGCGCCGTTCACCTTCCACGGCAAGCGCCCCGGCACGCCGTTCGGCATCGACCTGGAGCTGTTCTCCACCGCCTACGACGTCCCGGCCGGCCACCGGCTCGCCCTGGTCGCCGACACCGTCGACCCGCTCTACATCGAGCACAACCCGGACGGCGCGAGACTGGCCTTCTCCTCCCCGGCCGGGGACCCGTCGTACCTCTCGGTGCCCCTGCGCGACTGACACGCGGCGGCCCCGGGCCGCCGCGTCAGATGCCGGTGGGGGTCATCGGCTGCATCAGGCGGCGCGCCGCCTCGGTGACGGAGCCCGACAGCGACGGGTAGACCGCGAAGGTGTGGGCGAGCTGGTCCACGGTGAGGCGCTGCTGCACGGCGACCGAGACCGCCAGGATCAGCTCGGAGGCGCGCGGGGCGACCACCACGCCGCCGAGGATGATGCCGGTGTGCGGGCGGCAGAACAGCTTCACGAAGCCGTCGTGGAAGCCCTGCATCTTCGCGCGCGCGTTGGTGGCCAGCGGGAGCTTGACCACGTTGGCCTCGATCTCCCCGGCCTCGATCGCCTTCTGCGCCACCCCGACCGCGGCGATCTCGGGATCGGTGAAGATGTTGGAGGCCACGGTGGCCAGGCGGAGCGGCTGCACGGCCTCGCCCAGCGCGTGCCACACGGCGATCCGGCCCTGCATCGCGGCGACCGAGGCGAGCATCAGCACGCCGGTGCAGTCGCCGGCCGCGTAGACGCCGGGGGCGGAGGTGCGGGAGACCTTGTCCACCTGGATGAAGCCGCCCCGGTCGAGGGTGACCCCGGCCTCCTCCAGGCCGATCCCGGCCGTGTTGGGGACCATGCCGACGGTCATCAGGCAGTGGCTGCCCTCGGCGGTCCTGCCGTCCTCCAGCGTGACGACCACACCGTCGGCGGTGCGCTTGACCGACTCGGCGCGGGAGCGGCCCATGACGTTCATCCCGCGGCGCCGGTAGACCTCCTCCAGGACCTCGGCGGCGTCGGCGTCCTCGTTGGGCATCATCCGGTCGCGCGAGGAGACGAGGGTCACCTCGGAGCCGAGCGAGCGGTAGGCGCCGGCGAACTCCGCGCCGGTGACGCCGGAGCCGACCACGATGAGGTGCTCGGGCAGCTCCTTCAGGTCGTACATCTGCCGCCAGGTGAGGATGCGCTCCCCGTCGGGCTCGGCGGTGGGCAGGATCCGCGGGGTCGCGCCGGTCGACACGATCACGACGTCGGCCCGGATCGTCCGGTCGCCGGCCCGGACCACCTGCGGGTCCACCAGCCGGCCGGGGGCCCGGACCACCTCGACGCCCTCGGCGGCGAGCCGGGCCGCGATGTCGGCGGACTGCGCCTGGGCCAGCTCCTTGACCCGCCGGTTGACCAGCGGCATGTCCGCGACCGGGCTGCCGGCGTCGCCGTCGGGGCCTCCGGTGTAGTGCACGCCGAGGGCGGCGGCGTCGAGCAGCGCCTGCTTGCGCACGGAGGTCGCGATCAGGGTCTTGGACGGCACGCAGTCGGTGAGCACGCAGGCCCCGCCGGGGCCGTCCTGCTCAACCACGGTGACCTGGGCCCCCAGTTGGGCCGCCACCAGGGCCGCCTCGTATCCGCCGGGCCCGCCACCGATGATCACGATCCTTGTCACGTACCCCATTGTCCCGCATCCGCGGACCGCGCCACCTCCCGGTCCCCCTCAGTGCGTTCCGAATCCGCGAAAACCACAGGAGACCGTGCACATCCGGAGAAAACCCGCGGCATGCCGCGGTGGGGTGAGCTTCCGGCTCCCGTGGATTAGGCTTGCATGCCGTGCCTGTCTACGCCGCCTACGGCAGCAACATGGACCCCAAGCAGATGGCCCAGCGGGCCCCCCACTCCCCCATGCGGGGGTCGGGCTGGCTCCAGGGCTGGCGCCTGACCTTCAGCGGGGGCGACCACGGCTGGGAGGGCGCGCTCGCCACCATCGTCGAGGACGCTGCGGAAGAGGTCTTCGTCGTCCTCTACGACGTCCCCGAGTGGGACGAGACCTCCCTCGACCAGTGGGAGGGCGCGATCCGGGGGATGTACCACAAGGTGCGCCTGCGCGTGCAGACCCTGGACGGCGAGGTCGTCGCCTGGTTCTACGTGCTCGACGGCTACGAGGGCGGCCTGCCCACGGCGCGCTACCTCGGGGTCCTGGCCGACGCCGCCGAGAACGCCGGGGCCCCCGACGACTACGTCAAGGCGCTGCGCGGCCGTCCCTGCACCTCCCTGGGCGGTTAGGCCGCGTCCCCGGCGTGATCGGCGACCCCGGCGAGTACGCTCGGTGAGGTGAGCAATGACCCTTACGCAGACCCTTACGCACTCGCCACGGACGCCGCGACCGCGCTGAGGAGCGCCACCGGAGTCGACTCCTTCGACGTCGCGCTGGTGATGGGGTCGGGCTGGGTCCCGGCCGCCGACGCGATCGGCGAGACCGTCGCCGAGATCCCGGTGACCGACCTGCCCGGTTTCACGCCCGCCGCGGTGGCCGGCCACGCGGGGCGGATCCGCGCCGTGCGGACCGCCTCGGGCGCGAACGCGCTGATCTTCCTCGGCCGCACCCACCTGTACGAGGGCCGCGGCGTCGAGCCCGTCGTGCACGGCGTGCGGACCGCGATCAAGGCGGGGGTCCGCACGGTCGTGCTGACCAACGCCGCGGGCGGCCTGCGCCCGGAGACCCAGCGGGTCGGCGAGGCGATCCTGATCAGCGACCACATCAACCTGACCGGGGCCAACCCGCTCAGCGGGGCCACCTTCATCGACCTCACCGAGGTCTACTCCCGGCGCCTGCGCACCCTGGTCCGCGAGGTGGAGCCCGGCATGGCCGAGGGCGTCTACATCGCCTTCCGCGGCCCGACCTACGAGACCCCGGCCGAGATCCAGATGTGCCGGGGCTTCGGCGGCGACATGGTCGGCATGTCCACCGTGCTGGAGGCCATCGCGGCCCGCGAGGGCGGGGCCGAGGTGCTCGGCATCTCCCTGGTCACCAACCCGGGCGCCGGCCTGGTCGGCGAGCCGCTGAACCACCAGGAGGTGCTGGAGGTCGGCCGCGCCACCGCCACCCGGATGGGCGACCTCCTCGCCAAGGTCGTCGGCAAGCTGTAGGCGCCCGCTCGCGCGGCCCCGCCCCCGGGGTGGGGAGCGGAGCCGCGGGCGGGCCGCAGGGACAACCGGCGGGGGCGCGGGTCCCCCGCCCAGAGCATGAGGTGACATGAGCAGCGATCTCGTACGGCTCGCGCAGGCCTGGCTGGCCCAGGACCCCGACCCGGAGACCCGGGCCGAGCTGGAGGCACTCCTTTCCGGCGGCGACGAGGCGGCGCTGCGCGACCGGTTCCAGGCCAAGCTGGAGTTCGGCACCGCCGGGCTCCGCGGCGAGCTGGGCGCCGGCCCCAACCGGATGAACCGGGTCACCGTCATGCGCGCCGCCGCCGGCCTGGCCGCCGTCCTCGGCCCCGGGCGGCACGTCGTCATCGGCTACGACGCCCGGCACAACTCCGACGTCTTCGCCCGCGACACCGCCGCCGTGCTCACCGGAGCGGGGCTGCAGGCGTCGCTGCTGCCCGCGCCGCTGCCCACCCCCGTGCTGGCCTTCGCCGTACGCCACCTCGGCGCCGACGCGGGCGTGACCGTCACCGCCAGCCACAACCCGCCCCGGGACAACGGCTACAAGGTCTACTGGGGCGACGGCTCCCAGATCGTGCCCCCGGTCGACGCGGAGATCTCCGCGGCCATCGACGCCGCCGGCCCGGTCTCCGAACTGCCCCTCGGCTCGCCGGAGGACCCCTCCTGGACCGACCTGGGCCAGGAGATCGTCGCCGCCTACCTGGACGCGGTGACCCTGCTCCCGCTCGGTGACGCCCGCGACCTGCGGGTGGCCTACACCCCGCTGCACGGCGTCGGCGGCGTCACGCTCACCTCCGCCTTCCTGGCCGCCGGGTTCGAGGGCCCGGTGACCGTGGAGGCCCAGGCCGATCCGGACCCCGACTTCCCGACCGTCGCCTTCCCCAACCCGGAGGAGCCCGGCGCGATGGACCTCGCGCTGGAGCTGGCCGGGCGGATCGGCGCCGACCTGGTGCTGGCCAACGACCCGGACGCCGACCGCTGCGCGGTGGGCGTGCCCCTGCCCGGCGGCGGGTACCGGATGCTCACCGGCGACGAGGTCGGGGCCCTCCTCGGCGAGCACGTGATCCGGCAGACCTCCGGCGACCGGCTGGTGGCCACTACGATCGTCTCGTCGTCCCTGCTCGGGAAGATCGCCGCGGACTACGGCGTGCGCTACGCCGAGACCCTCACCGGCTTCAAGTGGATCATGAAGGCCGGCTCGGAGCGCGGCGACGGCGGCGGCCTGGTCTTCGGCTACGAGGAGGCGCTGGGCTACAGCGTCGGCTCCGACGGAGGCCTGCCCGTCCACGACAAGGACGGCATCGGCGCGGCCCTGACCGTCGCCGGTCTCGCCGCCGGCGCCAGGCGCGACGGCCGCACGCTGCTCGACCTCCTCGACGACCAGGCCCGCCGGTACGGCCTGCACGCCACCTCCCAGCTCTCGGTCCGGGTGAGCGACCTCTCCCTGATCGCCGGCGCCATGGCCCGCCTGCGCGCCACCCCGCCGGCGGAGCTGGGCGGCCGCAAGGTCGAGTCGGCCGAGGACCTGAACCTGGGCGCCGGAGGCCTCCCGCCCACCGACGGCCTGCGCTACCTGCTCACCGGCGGCGCCCGCGTCGTGGTCCGCCCCTCGGGCACCGAACCCAAGCTCAAGTGCTACCTGGAGGTCGTCGTCCCGGTGACCGGGGAGGTCGCCGGGGCGCGGGCGCGGGCCGCCGAGGACCTGTCGGCCCTGAAGCTGGACCTGGCGGCCCTGCTGGACCTCGGGAGCGCGTAGCCGGCCTCCCGGGAAGGACCCGCTCCCGGGGAAACCACATTTGGCCCTCTCATGGGGGAGCCGATCGCCCGCGATGGTCTCGGCGGTGAGAGTCTCAGAGACGAGAGTCTCACGCCTGAGACCATCGGAGGAAGATGGGCCGGTTCATCGAAAGAGCCGCTGAGCTGGGAAGACTCCAGCGCGTCCTGGCCAAGGTGGAGAGCGGGCGGGCGGGGAGGCCGGGGCGGGCGGTCCTGGTCCGGGGCGCCCGCCAGGTCGGCAAGTCCCGGCTGGTGGAGGAGTTCGCCAGGCGCGCGGGCGTGCCGTACGTCTTCTACTCCGCCGCCCGCGGCGCGCCCGACCGGCAGATCCGGGACTTCCTCTCCGCGGGGGCGGCCTCGGGCCTGCCCGGCGCCTCCTCGCTGGCCGGGCGCTCCGCCGGGTCGTGGGAGGAGGCGCTGGAGACCATGGCCGACGCCGTCCCCCGGGACTCGCCGAGCCTCGTCGTCCTGGACGGGCTCCCCCTCCTGCTCGCGGGCGACCCCGGTCTTGAGGGCACCCTGCAGGTGGTGTTCGCCCGGGAGCTGTCCCGCCGCCCCGTGATGCTCGTCCTCATCGGCTCGGACCTGGCGGTGATGGAGGCGGTCAACCAGCCGGGCAGGCCCTTCTACATGCGGGCCGCCGAACTGGTGGTCCACCCCCTCACACCGGCCGAGGTCGCGACGGCCCTGGAGCTGCCGGCGACCGAGGCCGTCGACGCCCACCTGGTCTCCGGCGGCCTGCCGATGATCTGCGCGAGCTGGCCGGACGGGCTCGCCGTCCGGGAGTACCTCCGCCTGGCCCTGGACGACCCCGCCTCGGCCCTGGTGGTGGCCGGAGAGCGCGTCCTCGCCGCCGAGCTGGCGCCGGACGCGCAGGCGCGCGCCGTCCTGGACGCCGTCGGCGCGGGGCTGCGCACCCACTCCGCCATCGGCCGCGCGGTGCCCGAGGTCCCCAGGGCCTCCCTCAACCGCGCCCTGCAGCTCCTCGTGGACAGGCGGCTGGTCGCCGCGGACCTCCCGCTCGGCACCCGGCCGTCCCGCGAGACCCGCTACCGCGTCGCCGGCACGCACCTGGGGTTCTGGCTGCCGTTCGTCGGCCCCCGGCTCCCGGAGATCGAGCGGGGCCGGGGCGACCTCGCCCTGGCGCGCGTGCTCCGGTCGTGGGACGCCTGGCGGGGCGCGGCCGTGACGCCGCTGGTCCGGGAGTCCCTCCGGCGGATGCCGGGGCTGCCCCGGGGGACGGGCGAGATCGGCGGCTACTGGACCCGCACGGGCGATCCGGAGATCGACATCGTGGGGACGGACCGCGGGCCGGTCGGCGAGCGGATCACCCTGGTCGGCGCGGTCACCTGGCGGGAGGACCGGCCGTTCGACCGGCACGACCTGAGCGAGCTCATCGTCCGCCGGTCCAAGCTGCCCGGCGCGGGCGCCGGCGTCCCGCTGCTGGCCGTCTCCCGGAGCGGGACGACGACGGCGGAGGTCACCCTGGTCACCCCCGGCGACCTCGTGGCGGCCTGGCTCCCACGGGAGAGCCCTCCCCCGGGGAGCGCGCGACCGCCCGGCACCGCCGGATGACCCGGTCCGCGGGCCGGCCGGGAGACCGCCGGAGGCGGGTCCCGCGGCCCGTCAGCCGACGACGACGGCCGCCACCACCAGGGCGAGCGCGACGCCGAGGGCGGCCAGCGCGCTCGGCGCCCAGCCGATCCGCATCGTTCCGGATCCGGCCGCCGCGGCTCCGGTCCCGGCGGGACCGCCCGCGTCCGTGCGCTCCGGCCGGTCGGCGCCCCCGGCCCGCCGGGCGTCCCGGGCCCGCTCGGTGATCTGCTCGGCCACCCAGTCGGCGTGGGTCTTGCCCGCGAACGCCTCGGCCGCGGCCCGCTCCCCCTTGGTGAGCACCGGCTCGGTCGTGAAACGCCCCCTGCCCGGGGCGCCGGACTGCCCGCGCTTCGTGGCCGCGGCCCGCTCCCGGGCCGTGGTCTGCGGCGTCCAGCAGCGCACGACGCGGTCTCCGGAGGAGATGGTGATCGCGTGGGAGACCGTGACGTCGTCCACGCCCGCCCACGGGACGAAGGTGTTCCTGAGCGGGTTGCGGACCAGCACGCCGTCCGCGGTGAGCACGACCGCCGGACGCAGGCAGGTGACGAAGACCAGCGCCGTCAGCACCCCCAGCACCGCCCCCGCGACCATCGAGGGCGGCCCGCTGTAGCGGACGGCCAGATCGACGGCATTGGCCGCGGCGAACGCCACCCAGACCCAGCCCAGGACCAGCGCGAGCTTCGAGCGGAACACCTGCCTCATCGCCCGCCCGCCTCCGCAGGCCGCGCCGGCGGCGCCGCCGCGCCCGTGGCCCGCTGCCTCACGCCTGCCACTTGAGCCGCGCGAACCCGGGCTTGATGACCCCGTTGATGAGCGCAAGCCGGTCGTCGAACGGCAGGAACGCCGACTTCATCGCGTTGACCGTGAACCACTGCATGTCGTCCCAGTCGTATCCGAACGCCTCCGAGAGCTTGGCGAACTCCTCGGAGACGGTGGTCCCGCTCATCAGCCGGTTGTCGGTGTTGACCGTCACCCGGAAGTTGAGCCGGCGGAGCAGGCCGATCGGGTGCTCGGCGATGGAGGACGCGGCCCCGGTCTGCAGGTTCGACGTCGGGCACATCTCCAGCGGGATGCGCTTGTCGCGGACGTAGGCGGCCAGGCGGCCGAGCTTGGCGTCGCCGTCGCCGGACACCGCGATGTCGTCGATGATCCGCACGCCGTGGCCCAGCCGGTCGGCGCCGCACCACTGGATCGCCTGCCAGATCGAGGGCAGGCCGAAGGCCTCGCCGGCGTGGATGGTGAAGTGCGCGTTCTCCCGCTGGAGGTACTCGAACGCGTCGAGGTGGCGGGTGGGCGGGTAGCCCGCCTCGGCCCCGGCGATGTCGAACCCGGCCACACCGACGTCGCGGTAGCGGACCGCGAGCTCGGCGATCTCCATGGACCTGGCCTGGTGGCGCATGGCGGTGAGCAGCGTGCCCACTCGGATGCCCCGGCCCTCCGAGCCGGTCCTGAAGCCCTCCAGGACGGCCTCGATGACCTCCTCCAGGCTCAGCCCGGCGGAGGTGTGCTGCTCGGGCGCGTAACGCACCTCGGCGTAGACCACGCCGTCGTTCGCGAGGTCCTCCGCGCACTCGGCGGCGACCCGGACCAGCGACTCCCGCGTCTGCATGACCCCGACCGTGTGGTCGAACGTCTCCAGGTAGCGCTCCAGCGAGCCGGAGTCGGACGCCTCGCGGAACCAGGTCCGCAGCGCGTCCGGGTCGGTCGTGGGCAGCCGGTCGTAGCCGGTCTCGCGGGCCAGGTCGACGATGGTCTCGGGCCGCAGACCACCGTCGAGGTGGTCGTGGAGCAAGACTTTCGGAGCCTGGCGGATCTCTTCGAGAGTGGGTAGCTGGCTCATCTCGCCATCCTAGTGTCAGGGGTCCGGTCAGCGGTTTTACAAGATCCGCCGAAAGCCCCGCGGGCTATTCGTCGCGGTTGGCCGTCTCGGGGGAGAAGGCGGGCAGGCAGACGGCGACGTACTCCGCGCCCTCGGTGCCGCAGCTGTAGCGGACCCTCTCCCCCGGCTCGCACGCGAAGGCCTGCCCGGCGTGGACCTCGGTCACCCCGCCGTCGTGCTCGACGAGGACGGTGCCCCTGAGCACCAGGGTGTACTCGGCGAACTCCGGCGCCTGGGCGGGCTCGTCCCAGCCCGCCGGGGCCGTCATGTGGGCGATCGAGATCCGGTCGTCACCGCTGTTGACCCGGCCGACGTACTCGTCGATGATCTTGCCGCCCGGGACCGGGATCCGTGTCGCGTTCTCGATTTTCCGTACCATCAGACCATTCTGTCACCGGCCCCGGTCCACCCCTCTCAGTGGGCCACGTCGATGACCAGGCGGTTCGGCTGCTTCTGCGCCAGCACCCGGAACCCGGCCTTGTGGTCCAGGACGATGCCCACGCCCACCACGGCCTCGAAGTCACCGGTCTTGACGACGTTCTGCACGTTGCCCAGCCCCGCCTGGAAGACCGGTCCGCCGGTCCAGGTCGGCGCGCCCGCCTCGGTGTGCGCGTTGGCCGGGGTGATCGTCACCTGGAGGTAGGCGCCGCCCTTGACGTCGATCGGCTCGCCCGACCCGTCCTGGACGAGCTCGGGCACCCACTCCACCCGGTAGCCGGGCAGCTCGCCCTCGAAGTCGACCACCACCCGGTCGAACCCCTCGTGCTCGGCGAAGCGCGCCCCGGTGACGATCGGCGGGGCGGCGGGGCTCCGCTCGACCTCGACCCGCTCGGTGCCCGTCGGCGGCTTCAGCTCGCCCGGCCCGGGCGTCGGCGGCGGCTGCGGCGACGCCGGCGGGGAGGAGGAGCCGTCCGGGGCCGGACTCTCCGTCCCGGCGGGAGAGGCGGTGGCCGTGGCGGGCGGGGCGGGAGAGGCGGTGGCACCGGTGGTCCGCCCGCCGCACCCGGCCAGCAGGGTGAGGGGGACGAGCACGAGTGCGACGCGGGAACGGTTCATTGAAGCCTCCTACCTGGTAGGACGTCCAATACCCCGGAAAGGTTCAGCCGCATGCCCCCTGTCCGGAGGTGGACATCCCCGCCGCCCGGAATGGAACCGCCGCCGCGGGGGCCCCGGCTCCCCACGGCGGCGTGCCCGCCGCCTCCCCCGGCCCCGGACGTCCGCGGGAGGCGGCGAGTGCTCTCAGACGGCCTCCAGGACCTTCTCCTCCTCCACCGCGGCGGCCGTACGGGCTCCGCGCAGCCCGGTGAGGGCGATGCCGAGGCCGAGCAGGCCCAGGGCGGCGGAGACCGCGATCGCGGCGCGGAAGCCGGCGAGCGGGTCGGCGCCGGTGCTGGAGGTCAGCACCGCCGTCACGATCGCCAGCACGACCGCGCCGCCGACCTGGCCGGAGGTGTTGAGCAGGCCGGAGGCCAGGCCCTGCTCGTCGTCGGCGACGCCGTTGGTGGCCTGGATGTTGAGCGAGGGGAAGGACAGGGCGAAGGCGATGCCCAGCAGGACCATGCCCGGGATGACCAGTGCGGCCAGGCTCGGGTCGGCGTCGAGGCGGAGGAAGAACGCGTACCCGGCGGCCAGGGCGGCCGAGCCGATCACGATCAGCCGGGCGGTGCCGAAGCGGTCGGCCAGGCCGCCCATCTTCGTGGAGGTCACGGCGACCAGCAGCCCGGCGGGCAGGAAGGCGAGCGCGGTCTCCAGCGCGGACCAGTGCAGGAAGTTCTGGAAGTACTGCATGGCGACGAACTGGAAGCCGACGTAGGAGCCGAACAGGATCACCAGCCCGAGGTTGGCCCGGACGATGGGGCCGGAGCGCAGGATGCCGAGCCGGACCAGCGGGTGCCTGACCTTCCGCTCGGCCACCACGAAGACGGCCAGCAGGGCGGCGGCGGCGAGCAGGGACAGGACGGTCTGCGCCGAGCCCCAGCCGACCTCGGGAGCCTCCACCACGGCGTACACCAGCAGCAGCATCGAGGCGGTGATGGTCACGGCGCCGATGAGGTCGTAGCCGCCCGCGGCCCGCTCCTCGCGGTGATCGGGCACGAACTTCAGGGCCGCGACCAGGGCGATGATCGCCACGGGGACGGGCATGAGGAACGTCCAGCGCCAGCCGAGCTCGGTCAGCAGGCCGGAGATGACCAGGCCGAGGGAGAAGCCGCTGGCGCCGGAGGCGGTGAAGATGCTGAGGGCCCGGTTGCGGGCCGGCCCCTCGGCGAAGGTCGTGGTGATGATGGACAGGGCCGCGGGGGCGGTGAAGGCGGCGCTGATGCCCTTGACGAAACGGGCGGCGATCAGCAGGGTGCCGTCGTCGACCACGCCGCCGAGGAGGGAGGCCACGGCGAAGACCGCCAGCGCGACCAGGAAGACCCGGCGCCGCCCGAGCAGGTCGGCGGTCCGGCCCCCGAGCAGCAGCAGGCCGCCGTATCCGAGCACGTAGCCGCTGACCACCCACTGCAGGGCGGAGGTGGACAGGCCCAGGTCCGCCTGGATGGAGGGGAGGGCGACGCCCACCATCGAGACGTCGAGGGCGTCGAGGAAGACGACGGCGCACAGGACCGCCAGGGCGGCCCAGAGGCGCGCGTCCCAGCGTCCTTCGGTGGAGGAAGGGATCATGGGGCCCAACAATACATGCAAGCGCATCTAATGCAAGAGAATTTAATTCGTATGCATTTAATGTTCGCGCCTGGTATGCTCCGCCGCATGAGCGAGGAAGCCGCCGTCCACGAGTGGCGCGAGGTGCTCGCCAGGCACGCCGTGATCTCCTGCGCGCTGGAACGCGAGCTCTCCGACAAGCACGACCTCGGCGTGAGCGAGTTCGAGGTCCTGGAGCGCATGGTCGAGCGCGACCGGGAGAAGTACCGCTCCCAGGAGATCGCCGACGCGGTGCACCTGAGCCAGAGCGCGTGCTCCCGGGTGATCGCCCGCCTGGAGAAGGCCGGACTGGTGCGCCGCGCGATCTGCGAGGCCGACCGGCGCGGCGTCTTCGTGGTCATCACCGACGAGGGCCGCGCCCGCCACGCCGCGGCCCGGCCCACCCACCGCGCGGTGATCGTCCGCGCGCTCGACCCCGGCTCGCCGCCCCTGCCGCCCTGCGGCACCGGGGCGTCCCCCGCCCCCGAGGCGCCCGCGGTCCCCGAACCGGTCCGTCTGCCCTGAGACGCGGACCGGCCCGCCCCGGGACGGCCCTCGGCAGAAAGGACTCCGCGAAAAGGACTCCGCCCTCCCGCACCGGTCAGGCGCAGGAGGGCGGTCGGTGTTCCCGGGCGCCGGTACGGCGCGCCGGGACACGCCTCAGGCGGTGATGCGGTCGATGACCAGCGGGAGCAGGTCCCCGTCTCCCGACTCGGCCACCGTGTAGGCGCCCTCCAGCGCGGCCAGCGCCCGCTCGAAGCGGGAGGTCTCGTCGGCGTGCAGGGTCATCAGCGGCTGGCCCTCGCGGACCAGGTCGCCCGGCCTGGCGTGCAGCATGATGCCGGCACCGAAGGAGACCGGGTCCTCCTTGCGCTCCCGGCCCGCCCCCAGCCGCCAGGCGGCCAGGCCCACGCCGTACGCGTCGAGCCGGGCCAGCACGCCCGAGGCGGGCGCGGCGACCTGCATCGTCTCGGCGGCCTTCGGCAGCAGGGCGTCCGGGTCGCCGCCCTGAGCGGTGATCATCCGGCGCCAGGCGTCCATCGCCGAACCGTCCTTCAGCGCCTCCTCCGGGTCCTTGCCCCCGGACAGGCCCGCGGCCTGGAGCATCTCGCGCGCCAGCCGCACGGTCAGCTCGACCACGTCCGCGGGGCCGCCGCCGGCGAGCACCTCGACGGACTCGGCGACCTCCAGCGCGTTGCCCACCGCGCAGCCCAGCGGCCGGTCCATCGCGGTGAGCAGGGCGACGGTGTTCACCCCGGCGTCGGTGCCCAGCTCGACCATGGTGGTGGCCAGCTCACGGGCCCGGTCCACGGTCTTCATGAACGCGCCGGAGCCGACCTTCACGTCCAGCACCAGCGCTCCGGTGCCCTCCGCGATCTTCTTGGACATGATCGAGGAGGCGATCAGCGGGATCGACTCGACGGTGCCGGTCACGTCGCGCAGCGCGTAGAGCTTCTTGTCCGCCGGAGCGAGCCCGTCGCCCGCCGCGCAGATGACCGCGCCCGCCGTGTTCAGCACGCCGAGCATCTCCTCGTTGGAGAGCAGGGCCCGCCAGCCCGGGATGGACTCCAGCTTGTCCAGCGTGCCGCCGGTGTGGCCCAGCCCGCGCCCCGACAGCTGTGGGACGTAGCCGCCGCACGCGGCGACCAGCGGGGCCAGCGGAAGAGTGATCTTGTCGCCGACGCCGCCGGTGGAGTGCTTGTCGGTGGTGCGGCCCGGCAGCGCGGACCAGTCCATCCGCGACCCGGACCGGATCATCGCCTGGGTCCACTCGGCGATCTCCCGCCGGTTCATGCCGTTGAGCAGGATCGCCATGGCGAGCGCGGACATCTGCTCGTCGGCGACCACCCCCCGGGTGTAGGCGTCGATCACCCAGTCGATCTGCTCCCGGGACAGCTCGCGGCCGTCCCGCTTGGTGACGATGACGTCGATGGCGTCCATGATCATGCCCCCCGGCTCAGATCTTCGGGCCCGAAGGCGTACGGCAGGATCTCCGCCATCGGCTTCGGCCCGTCCACGGTCTCCACGAGCAACTCGTTCCCGCCGAACTCGAACAGCAGCTGGCGGCAGCGCCCGCACGGCATGAGCAGCTCCTCGTGCCCGTCCACGCAGGTGAAGGCGACCAGCCGGCCGCCCCCGCCCGCCTGGAGCGCGGAGACCAGCCCGCACTCCGCGCAGAGCCCGACGCCGTAGGAGGCGTTCTCCACGTTGCAGCCGGACACGATCCGCCCGTCGTCCACCAGCGCGGCGGCGCCCACCGGGAACTTCGAGTAGGGCGCGTAGGCGTTGGCCATCGCCCGTACGGCCTCCGCCCTGAGCGCGGCCCAGTCGACGGCGGCGCCCGCCTTCCCCGCGCCCGCTCCTTCCACGCCCGCCTCTTCCACGCCCACTTCCCCTGTGCTCACTTCGCCTGGCCCTTCCGGTACGGCAGCCCGTCGGCGGCGGGCATGCGCAGGCGCTGGGCCGCCAGCGAGAGCACCAGCAGCGTGGTGATGTGCGGGGTGACGGAGGTGAACTGCTCGGGGACGCTGTCGGTCAGCGCGAAGATCGCGAACACGATGACCGCCGCGGCGCCGGTGATCACCGCCGCCTGGGTGCGCTGCTGCTGGACGAGCTGGTAGACCGCCACGGCGGCGATCAGGATGGCCACCAGCAGCAGGAGCGCGTGCACCGACTCGCCGCCCCGGCGCAGCTGGAGCGCGTCGGTGTAGCCGAACAGCATCGCACCGCCCGCCAGCCCGCCGGGCCGCCAGTTGCCGAAGATCATCGCGGCGAGGCCGATGAAGCCGCGCCCGGCGGTCTGGCCCTCGCGGTAGGCGCTGGCGGCCACCAGCGAGAGGAACGCACCGCCCAGGCCCGCCAGCGCGCCGGAGATGACGACCGCCGCGTACTTGTAGGTGTAGACGTTGACGCCGAGCGACTCCGCCGCGACCGGCCGCTCCCCGCAGGAGCGCAGCCGCAGGCCGAACGCCGTCCGCCAGAGCACGTAGAACGTGAGCGGGACCAGCGCGATCGCCAGGATGGTGAAGAGCGAGACGTTGGTGAGCAGTCCCCGCAGGATCCCGGCCAGGTCGGACAGGAGGAACCAGTGCCTGGCCTCCAGGTCCGCCAGCGGCTCGCCGATCCCGGGCACGCTCACCAGCCCGGGCTTGGGCACGGGCGGCGACTGGGTGTCCCCGCCGCCGGCCATCTCGGCGAAGGTCACCTTGGACAGGAACTGGGTGATGCCCAGTCCCAGGATGTTGATCGCGACACCGGAGATGATGTGGTCGACGCCGAAGCTCACGGTGGCCACCGCGTGCAGCAGGCCGCCGACCAGGCCGCCGATCGCCCCGGCCAGCACGCCCGCCCAGGGGTTGTCGAACTGGATCGAGCCCCAGGCTCCGGCCCAGGTGCCCAGGATCATCATGCCTTCCAGGCCGATGTTGACCACGCCGGCCCGCTCCGACCAGAGACCGCCCAGGCCCGCCAGCCCGATCGGGACGGCGAGCGCGACGGCCGCGTTGATCGCGCCCGCCGAGGTGAGGTCGTCGGCGCCGGTGAAGAACCGGGTGATCGAGAGCAGGACGACCAGCGCGCCGATGCCGATCAGCAGCAGCTGCCAGGTGAGTTTGAACGTCCCGGCCCCGGCTCGCTTCACCGGGGGCTGACCTGTCTTCAGGCCGCTTGCGCTCATGCCGACGCTCCTTCGACCCGCGGCGGGGTCCCGCCCGCCAGTTCCTTGCTCACCCGGCGCTGCCCGGCCGCGATCTGGTAGCGGTGGACCAGCTCGTAGGCGATGATCACCGAGAGCACGATGGTGCCCTGCATGATCTGGACGATCTCGGGGGCGATCTCCTCGATCTGGAGGATGCTCGACGAGGTGTCGAGGAAGGCCCACAGCAGCGCGCCGAACGCGATGCCGACCGGGTGGTTCCGGCCCAGCAGCGCGATCGCGATGCCGGTGAAGCCGAGCCCCGTGGGGAAGTCCAGACCGTAGGAGTGGGACGCGCCGAGCAGCTGCGGCATGCCGATCAGGCCCGCCGCCGCGCCGGACAGGACCATCGCGATCAGGACCATCTTCTTGACGTTCACGCCGCTCGCCACCGCGGCGCTCTCCGAGCGCCCGGTGGCCCTCAGGTCGAAGCCGAACCGGGTCCGGTTGAGCAGCACGTGGTAGACGACGCCCACGACGACCGCCAGGACGATCAGGCCGAATACCTTGGTCTCGGTCCCGGGGATGATCGCCATGCCGGGCACCTGGCCGGACTCCGGGATCGGCCTGGTGCCGATGTTGTTGCTGCCCGCGACCTCGACGGCCAGCCGGTCCTTGTGCAGCAGCCACGCACCGAGCGCGGTGGCGATGGCGTTCAGCATGATCGTGGAGATGACCTCGCTGACGCCGCGCTTGACCTTGAGCAGACCGGCGATCGAGGCCCAGCCCGCGCCGACCAGCATCGCCACGAAGATGATCAGGGCGATGTGCAGCGGGGCGGGCAGGGCGACCGCGCCGCCCACCGCCGCGGCGATGAGGGCCGCGAGGCGGTACTGGCCGTCGACGCCGATGTTGAACAGGTTCATCCGGAACCCGATCGCCACCGCGATCGCGGCCAGGTAGTAGGTCGTCGCGGAGTTCAGTATGAGCACCATGGAGCGCGGCTGCGTGCCGTAGTCGGCCATGACGCCCAGCGTCTCCAGCGGCGGGTCGCCGCTGACCAGCAGGATGATCGAGGTGATCACTCCGGCGAACACGATGGCCAGCAGCGGCGCGGAGAGCGAGAGCAGGCCGCTCGGCCGTACCCGCCCGAGCAGGCGGTCGGCGAAGCTCGACTCAGCGGGTTTCATGCGATGGCTCCTGGGACTCCGGAGATTTCGGCGGCTCCGGGTACGGCGTGCACCCTGCGGAGGTCCGTTCCATGGGTGTTCACGCCGCCTCTCCGGCACCCGTCATGGCCGAGCCGAGCTGCTCGGGTGTCACGTTCTGCGGGTCGACGTCGGCCACGATGCGGCCGCGCAGGATCACCTTCAGGGTGTCCGACAGGCCGATGAGCTCGTCCAGGTCAGCGGAGATCAGCAGGACGGCCAGGCCCGCGGCGCGGGCCGCGCGCAGGTGGTCCCAGATCGCGGCCTGGGCGCCGACGTCCACACCGCGGGTGGGGTGCGAGGCGATGAGGAACACCGGGTCGCCGCTCATCTCCCGGCCGACGATCAGCTTCTGCTGGTTGCCGCCGGACAGGGCGGCGGCGTCCACGTCGATGCCGGGGGTGCGCACGTCGTACTGCTCGACGATCCGCTGGGTGTCCTTGCGCGCCCCGGCGCGGTCGATCCACGGGCCCTTGACGTTGGGCCTGCGGGTCTGGTGGCCGAGGATGCGGTTCTCCCAGAGCGGAGCCTCCAGCAGCAGGCCGTGCCGGTGCCGGTCCTCGGGGATGTAGCCGATGCCGGCCTCGCGCCGGCGCAGGGTGGACCAGGCGGAGATGTCCTCCTCGCCGAGGCGGATCTCCCCCTCGGCGGGGCGCATGCCCATGATGGCCTCGACGAGCTCGGCCTGGCCGTTGCCCTCGACGCCCGCGATGCCCAGCACCTCGCCCTTGCGGATGCCGAAGGTGACGCCGTCCACGATGCAGCGCTCGTCCGGCGAGTGCACCGAGAGGTTCCGCACCGAGAGCGCCACCACGTCGGTGACGGTGGACTCGCGCGTCTCCGGGCTGGGCAGCTCGCTGCCGACCATGAGCTCGGCCAGCTGGCGGGCGGTGACGTCCTTGGGGTTCACGCTCGCCACGGTGGTGCCGCGCCGGATGACGGTGATGGCGTCGGCGACCGAGAGCACCTCGTCCAGCTTGTGCGAGATGAAGATGATCGTCAGGCCCTCGCGGACCAGCTCGCGCAGGTTGCCGAAGAGCTCGTCGACCTCCTGCGGCACGAGCACCGCGGTCGGCTCGTCGAGGATCAGGATGCGTGCGCCCCGGTAGAGGACCTTGAGGATCTCCACGCGCTGCCGGGCGCCGACGCCGAGGTCCTCCACCATGGCGTCGGGATCGACTCCCAGGCCGTAGGTGTCGGAGATCTGCCTGATCCTCTTGCGCGCGGAGCCGAAGTCGATGGCGATGCCGCCCTTGCGGGGCTCGCTGCCGAGGACCACGTTCTCCAGCACGGTCAGGTTGTCGGCCAGCATGAAGTGCTGGTGGACCATGCCGATGCCCGCGGTGATGGCGTCCGAGGGGGAGCGGAAGGAGACGGCCGCCCCGTTGACGCGGATCTCTCCCTCGTCGGGGCGCTGCATGCCGTACAGGATCTTCATGAGGGTGGACTTGCCCGCGCCGTTCTCGCCGACGATGGCGTGCACGTGCCCCTGCTGGACGGCCAGGGCTATGTCGCGGTTGGCCACGACGCCGGGGAACCGCTTGGTGATCCCCTTGAGTTCGACGGCCGGTGTCGAGGTGCTGATGACGGCCTCCTCCGTGCGGATGGCCACGATTACGTAACGTGATGGAGAAAGTAGATCAAAGGGCCCGGCGAAACGTCCACCGGGCCCTTCGGGGATATCAGGTCAGGAGACTTCCTTCGGGACCGAGATCTCGCCCGAGATGACCTTCTGCTTGTACTCGTCGAGCTGGGTCTTGATGTCGTCGACGTGGCCACCGGTGGTGGAGTAGTCGACACCGCCGGCCTTGAGGTCGTAGACCGTCGTGCCCGCCTTGGGCGCGCCGGTCGAGGCGCTCTTCAGGAAGTCGAAGACCGCGACGTCGACCTTCTTGATCATGGAGGTCAGGATAACGTCCCGCACGCCCTCGGCGGCCGTCTTGGCCTGGTCGGAGTCGACGCCGATGCCCCAGCCCTGGGCGGCCTTGGCCGCCTCGAACACGCCGCCACCGGAACCGCCCGCGGCGTGGTAGACCACGTCGGCGCCCGCGTCGAACATGCCCTCGGCCGCCGTCTTGCCCTTGGCCGGGTCGTTGAAGCCCGCGAAGTCCGGCGGCTGGGTGAGGTACTTGACGTCGACCTTGATGTCGGACTTGACGGCCTTGGCGCCCGCGACGAAGCCCGCCTCGAACTTCTTGATCAGCGGGACCTCGACGCCGCCGACGAAGCCCACGTGGTTCTTCTTCGACTTCAGCGCCGCGGCGGCGCCGACCAGGAAGGAGCCCTCGTGCTCGGCGAAGACCAGGTTGGAGATGTTGGGCCCGGCCGCGGCCTCGTCGTCGACGATGGCGAACTTGACCTCGGGGAACTCGGTGGCGACCTTCTTCATCGGGCCGGAGTAGGCGAAGCCCACGGCGATGATCGGATTGAAGCCGCCCTGGGCGAGCAGGCGGAGCCGCTCCTCCTTGGCCGCCTCGGTCTCGCCGCTGCCGGCCTCCAGCTCCTTGGTCTCGGCCAGGCCGAGCTCGGTCTTGGCCTTGTCCAGGCCCGCGGCGGCGGCGTCGTTGAACGACTGGTCGCCGCGGCCGCCGATGTCGTAGGCGAGGCCGACCTTCGTGGTGCCGCCGGCCGGGGCCGCGCTGGTCGCACCGCCGGTCGGGCTGGCGGACGTGGCCGGCTCCTCGCCCCCACCACACGCGGCGGCGCCCATGAGCATGCTGCCCGCCAGTGCGGTCGCGGCCAGCCTGCCGAATCGGTTCTGAAGCAAGATGGACTCCCTTCGCGTTCTCAGTGCACGCGCGAAGAGACGCACGGCAACCCTGCACGGAAGATAGTTGTTCGATGAGCACGGACCAAACCGGCACACAGCTCCGCAATAGGTCCGTTACTCAGCTCACGCCACCCTGTGACACGCGAAGCGGCCGACGCTACCAGCCGGTAGGATCGACCGCCGCCGCCAGAGATCACCAGGGAGTCCGCCGGCCCGCTCCCGGACCGCCCGCACCCTTGCCCCGACGGAAGGCGACTATCTCGTTACGCGATGCACTTTTTACTGGTTAACGTGACCGGGAGGGCGTAAGGGGAAATCCACCCTGCGGTGTTAGTTGTCCAAATTCAGCAGGACGGGCGGCTCGCCGGCGGCGGGCCGCTGCCCCTCCCAGAGGGCGGTCAGCGCGGTCGCCACCATGAAGCGCACGCCGGCGCCGATGCAGTTCTCGTCGACGTCGAAGGTGCCCTGGTGGATGTCGCCGGCGTGCGCCTCGCCCGGCGTGCGGGTGCCGAGCCGGGCGAAGGCGCCGGGGACGGACTCGAGGTACCAGCCGAAGTCCTCGCCGCCCAGGCTCTGCTGGGTCGGCACGGAGGCGCCCTCGCCGAGCGCGCCTTCCGCCGCCTCGATCAGCATCTGCACGCTGATCTCCTCGTTGACCACCGGCGGCACGCCGCGCACGTAGTCCATGTGCGCCTCGACGCCGTAGGCTCCGGCGACCGACTCCAGCAGCGCCTTGATCATGTCGGGAGCGGCGTGCCAGGCCTCCTCGTCCAGGCAGCGCACGGTGCCCTCCGCGACGCCGTCGTCCGGGATGGCGTTGGCCGCGGAACCCGCCTCGACCCGGCCCCAGACCAGGCTGAGCGAGGAGCGGGGGTCGACCCGGCGGGAGAGGGCGGCGGGCAGCTCGGTAAGGATCTTGGCCAGCGCGAAGACCAGGTCGGCGGTGAGGTGCGGCCGGGCGGTGTGCCCGCCGGGGCCGCTGACCCGGACGGTGACCCGGTCGCAGGCGGAGGTGATCGGGCCGGTCTTGAGGCCGACCTTGCCGACGTCCACCCGGGGGTCGCAGTGCAGGCCGAAGATGCGGTCCACCCCGCTGAGGCCGCCCGCGGCCATCACCTCCAGCGCCCCGCCGGGGAGCTCCTCCGCGGGCTGGAAGAGCAGCCGGACCCGGCCGGGCAGCAGTCCGGCCTCCGCCTGGCGGGCGAGGAAGAGCCCGGCGCCGAGCAGGATCGTGGTGTGCACGTCGTGACCGCAGGCGTGGCAGACGCCGGGGACCGTCGAGCTGTAGGGCACGTCCTTCTCGTCGGGCACGGGCAGCGCGTCGATGTCGGCCCGCAGCGCCACGGTCGGCCCGTCGCCGCTGCCCACCTCGCAGATGAGGCCGGTGCCGCGCGGAAGCACCGAGGGGACGAGACCGGCCGCGCCCAGGCGCGCGGCGACGCGCTGGGTCGTGCGGTACTCGGCGAACGCGAGCTCGGGATTCATGTGCAGGTCGCGGCGGAAGCCGATCAGCTCGCCCTCGACGCCGGCGAGGAACGCGTCGAGTTCCCCTCGCAGATTACGCCCCCGCATCGGCCACCGTCCCATCCGCGCCAGTTCGTTGGAGTCCTCGACGCATATGCCACTGCCCAGAATCGCCCGATCCATGAGGCAGCCCGAAAAGCGATCACCGCACGGAGGGGCCGGAGTGGGTGTCACGGGCCACGGCAGTGCGGACGACAACGCGCCGGCGTGGAGGCGGCAGGCCGGTGTGCGGCCGCCGGCGCGCCGACGTATGACATCGACTTTATCCCTCTTCCGGAGTGGCTCGCCGACATCTCCGCCAAATGTTTCGTCGCCCCACGCCCTTCTTCTGCACCTCCTGACCCGGAAGGACCAGGACGCATGATCCGAATTGCTCAGGGGCGGTAGCCGTACCGGAGGGTCCTGATCACGCACTGACCGTTTCCGCGGCGGTTGAAACCTCGCTGAACTGGCAACTTACGTGACCTCAGGTGCCACTCATCGAACCCGTGGGATGGATGTCAGAGCGAAGAATGCGTGGTTCACTCCGCATATGATCACTAATATCCCATTTGGGGAGAAGCACTCTAGGTTGAGCATCTTCGAACCGAACGAGGGAACCCTGGTGGTCATCCCCTCGTTGTCGCTTCCCCAGGACGAACTGCGCAGGATAACCGGGGCACGCTGCTACGAGGAGCGGCTGCTCTTCCTCATCCTCACCCTGAGGCGGCCGGGCGTGAGAGTCGTCTACCTCACCTCCGCGCCGGTGGATCCGGCGATCGTGGACTACTACCTGGGCTTCCTGGACGACCCCCGGGAGGCGCGCGGGCGCCTGAGAATGATCAGTTTGGGTGATCCCCGCCCCCGCCCCCTCACCGAGAAGATCCTCCGCACCCCCGGCGTGCCCGCCCGGATCAGGGAGGCGCTGGACGGGGAGGAGGACGCCTGGCTGGTGCCCTTCGTCGTCAGCGAGGCCGAGGAGCGCCTCTCCGCCCTGCTCGGGCTGCCGGTCTACGGCCCCGCCACCGCGCTGGCCCACCTGGGCTCCAAGAGCGGCGGCCGGCTCGTCGGGGAGGAGGCCAAGGTGCCGCTGGCCCGGGGCTTCGCCGACCTGCGCTCGCTGACCGAGGTGGAGCACGCGGCCCGCGCACTGGGCGACGGCAGGCTGATGGTCAAGCTCAACAACAGCTACTCCGGCCTGGGCAACGCCGTCGTGGTCAAGGACGACCGCCCGCTCACCGCCTGCCACACGAGCTTCTCCGCCGCCGACGAGGACTGGACGACCTTCGCCGAGAAGATCGCCGAGCGGGGCGCGGTGATCGAGGAGTTCATCGAGGAGCGGCCGCTGTACTCCCCCAGCGCCCTGGCCAGGATCACCCCCGGCGGCGCCTACGACGTGGTGGCCACGCACGAGCAGATCCTCGGCGGCCCCAACGGGGACGTGTACCAGGGATGCACCTTCCCCGCGCGGCCCGAGTACCGCGCGGAGGTGGGCGAGTGCGCTGGGCGGATCGCCGGGGTCCTCGCCGGCCGGGGCGTGGTGGGCCTGTTCGGGATGGACTTCTTCGCCATCAAGACCGACGGCGGCTACCGGGCGCTGCTGTGCGAGATCAACCTGCGCATCGGCGGCACCACCCACCCGTTCGGCGCCGCGCTGCTGACCACCGGCGCCGTCTACGACCCCGGCACGGGCACGCTCAGGTGCGGGGAGCAGTCCAAGTACTACGTCGCCACCGACAACTGCGCCGCCGCCTGCCTGCGGGGCCGCACTCCGGGCGAGGTCGTCGGGGCGGTCCGCGCGGCGGGCCTGGACTTCGACCGCGGGACCCGCACCGGGAACGTGCTGCATCTGCTCGGCGCGATCCCGGAGTACGGCAAGCTCGGCTTCACCAGCATCGGGGACTCCGCCGAGGAGGCCGCCGAGCTACACCGGCGGACGCTTCGCGCCCTGTGCCCGACCCCGTAGACCGCCCGAACCGCGCAGGCCGCGCAGGCCGATCACCGCGAGCACGATCGCGAGGGCGATGTTGACGGCGACCAGGATGCCGTGGACGACGTAGAAGGACGTGGCGTGGCCGTCGGCGAGGTTGAAGCCAAGGTTAACCCACTCGAAGATCATGAAGGCGGCAAGGGCCAGCAGAAATCCGGCGATCTTTCGTGATATTTGCATTATGTCGGCATCCTCTCGCGTGCTCCGCCCCAGGCCAGGGGAGGTGCAAATCCATGCGAATCGGTACGAAGCTAGCCTGAGGCCACTATGGGGACGAAACACATCGCGCCCGTCGGGGCCCTGCTCGTGGCGACCACCTTCCTCTGCGCTCCCGCCTACGCGGAGCCTCCCACGCCCACCGGGTCTCCCGTACGGCCCCAGCCCGCCGCCACGACCCCGGTCGCCGCGGCCGAGCCCGGCGGGGCCGAGCCCGTCGGAGGCTTACGGCTCGGCGGCCGGGGCCTCGTCCTCCCCGCCGGAGTCAAGGCGCCACCCAGGACGGCGGCCAAGTCCTACGTGATCGCGGATGCGGGCACCGGCGAGGTGCTCGCCGCCAAGAACCCGCACGGACGCTATCTCCCGGCGAGCACGCTCAAGGCGCTGACCGCCCTGACGCTCATCCCGAAGCTCGACAAGACCGCGAAGGTCAAGCCGAGCCGGAACGCCGTCAACCAGGAGGGCAGCGCGGTCGGGCTGGTGCCCAAGCCGCTCTACACCGTGGAGGACCTGTTCAAGGCGCTGCTGCTGGTCTCGGGCAACGACTCGGCGATGGCGCTGGCCGAGGCCAACGGCGGCCTGCACAAGACGCTCGCGGACATGAACGCCGAGGCCAGGCGGCTCCAGGCGCTCGACACCGTGGCCAAGACGCCGAGCGGCCTGGACAAGCCCGGCCAGAGCAGTTCGGCCTACGATCTGGCGCTGATCGCGCGCGCCGGTCTCGCCAACCCTGATTTCCGGCGATATATCAGCTTGAAGACCGACAAGTTCCCGGCCCCCAAGGGCCACTACGAGATCGGCAACCACAACAAGCTGCTCTGGCGCTACAAGGGCATGATCGGCGTCAAGAACGGCTGGACCTCCAAGGCCCTGGGCAGCTTCGTCGGCGCGGCCCGGCGGGGCGACCACACGGTCATCGTGGCGATCATGCGGCACGACGGCTACTTCTGGGGGGACGTCGCCGACCTGCTCGACTGGGGCTTCGCCGCCCGGGGCAAGGTCGCCCCGGTCGGCCGCCTGGTGGACCCGGTCCCCGAGGCGGCCCCGCTGCCGACCGGCGACGCCGCGGCCCAGAGCCCGGCCCCCGCCGTCGCCGCGGACGCCGACGCGGCGCGGGCCGCGCAGACCCGGGAGGAATCCGTCTCCCTGGCCCCCTACCTGTTCGGCGCGCTCGCCCTGGCCGCCTTCGCCTGGCTGGGCCACGCCCTCCGCCGCCGCCGCTTCCGATAGAGAGCTCCCGGCCGGTGCGCCGCCCGCCCCGGCCGGGACGGCGGACCGCCGCGGACGGTCGTCTCCGGAGGATGCCGCACACGATGCGACGTCTGCCAGGTTCTACGCGCAGCGCATCCGGCAGACCGGGCGTATCGCGCTGGTGGAGGGGCCGGCCCGGGCACCCCGGTGCCGTGACCGGCGCCCCCGATCAGGCGCCCTCCGGCGCACCGGGCGGCGACTCGCCGAGGGCGTTCCCGGCGCCGGGGACGGGGGTGGGCTCGGGGGGCGGGCCGAAGGAGGCGGTGGCGGTCCAGGCGGCGGCGTACATGATCACCCGGGCGGAGAGGTTGATCCAGACCAGCAGGCCGACCATCACCGCGAACGCCCCGTAGATGGGGTTGCCCAGGGTGAACGAGAGGAGGAACGCGGCGAGCTGCTTGAGCAGCGTGAAGACGACCGCGCCCAGCAGCGCGCCGCGGACCACCACGCGGAAGGGCTGCGTGGAGCGGCCCAGCCAGCCCAGCAGGATCACGAAGACCACGGTGTCGGCGGCCACGCTGACCGCCATGCCGGCGAGCCAGATCGTGCCGGCGCCGAGGAACGACGTCGACAGACCCAGCCATCCGGCCACGGTCGTGCTGGCCTGGGTGGCGAAGCCGCCGACCACGACCGAGACGATCATCGTGACGCCGACCAGGATCAGCGCGGACAGGTCGCGGAGCTTGCCGAGGACGAGGTTGAGCGGCGGCTCGGTGGTCATGGACATCTGCCGCAGGGCGCCGCGCAGGGCGTCGATCGCGCCGAGGCCGGAGTAGAGCAGGCCGACCAGGCCGATGACCCCGGCGGCGGTCCTGGCCTTGGCGATCTCGTCGATCGGGAGCTTGGCCGCGAGACCGGGAAGGTAGTCGTTGATGGCCTCGCGCAGGGTGTCGTCGGCGTTCGCCTGCGAGGAGAGGAAGAAACCGAAGACCGCGAAGGCCAGCACGATGATCGGGAAGAAGGACAGGAACGCGAAGTAGCTCACCGCCCCGGCCAGCCGGTCGCCGAACTGGAGCTGGTAGCGCTGGACGGTCCTGAGCAGGTGGTCGAACCAGTGCCACCTGACCCGGTCGGTCTCGATCCGGCCCCGGCCCCAGTCGCGGAACGCCCGGATCCGCTCTCCCAGCCCCGCCATCCGCGTCTCCTCCCCGGCCGCCGCCCACGAATGCGGAGTTCTCACGCGCCGTCCGGAGAGACCGGGACGGAGAGAGGTCGCCGATCACCACCGCACGTGACGGTTCCGGTACCCGGGGCCATCACCGGCAAACGGGCGTCATCCGGCCGCCGGGAGCGGATCGGGCCGTCCCGGAGGAGAGCCCCGCCTCCGGCGGCGGCCCGGGTCCCACCGGGGAGGGGACACCCGGCGGGAGGATCCCCCGGCCGGCCGCGGATGGCGGCCGGCCGTACGGGGAAGGCCCCGGCCGCGTACGGCGGCCGGGTCCGCAGGAGGCCTCAGGCGACGGGCAGGAAGCCGGCCCGGTCGCGGACCTTCTCCATGGTCTCGGCGGCCACGGCGCGCGCCTTGACGGCCCCGGCGGCGAGCATCCTGTCCAGGGCCGCCTCGTCGGCGAGGAGCTTCTCCGTGCGCTCCCGGATCGGCGCGAACGTCTCCTCGACGGCCTCGGCCACGTCCTTCTTGAAGGTGCCGTAGCCCTGGCCCGCGTAGCGCGCCTCCAGCTCGGGGATCGGCGTGCCGGTCAGCGCGGACTGGATGCGCAGCAGGTTGGCGATGCCGGGCTTGTTCTCCTCGTCGAAGACGATCTCGGAGCCGGTGTCGGTGACCGCGCGCATGATCTTCTTGCGCAGCGGGCCGGGCTGCTCCAGCAGGTCCAGGATGCCCGCGGGCGAGGAGGACGACTTCGACATCTTGGCCAGCGGGTCCTGCAGGTCGGTGATCTTCTCGACGCCCTTGACGATGTACGGCTCGGGCAGCGTGAAGGTCTCGCCGAAGCGGTGGTTGAAGCGCTGCGCCAGGTCGCGGGTGAGCTCCAGGTGCTGCTTCTGGTCGGCCCCGACCGGCACCTTGTTCGCCTGGTAGAGCAGGATGTCGGCGGCCTGCAGGATCGGGTAGGTGAACAGCCCGACGCCGGTGGAGCCCTCGCCGTAGCGCGCGGACTTGTCCTTGAACTGGGTCATCCGGCCGGCCTCGCCCATGCCGGTCAGGCAGATCAGGACCCAGGCCAGCTCGGTGTGCTCGCGCACGTGGCTCTGGACGAAGACCGTGGAGCGGTCGGGGTCCAGGCCGGCGGCGAAGAGCTGGGCCGCGGCGACCCTGGAGCGCCGGCGCAGGACCTCGGCCTGGTACTCCACCGTGATGGCGTGCAGGTCGACGACGCAGTAGAAGGCGTCGTAGCCCTCCTGCATCGCGACGTACTGCCGCACTGCGCCCAGATAGTTGCCCAGGTGGAAGGAGTCGGCGGTGGGCTGGATGCCGGACAGGACACGAGGACTCGCCATGGCGTAATTCTGTCAGGTGCCGGGAGTGGTCGGTCCGTCTTCGGCGGAAGCCGTACCGGCGTCGGAACCGGGCGCGCCCGGCTCCGCGGCGGCCCGCGCCCCCTCCTCCGCCGGGCCCGGCGGGCGGCGCTTGATGCGGACCCGCGCCACCCTGCGCCCGTCCATCTCCGTGACCGACATCTCGAATCCGGGGATCTCCACCCGCTCCCCCAGGACCGGCAGGTGCCCCAGGGCCGCCATCACGAACCCGCCGAGGGTCTCGTAGGGACCGTCGGGCAGCCTGATCCCCGTCTCGTCGGCCACCTCCCCGAGGTTGCTCAGCCCGTCCAGCTCGACCTCCCCGGCGGGCAGCACGACCTGCTCGTCGGCGATGTCGTGCTCGTCCCGGATGTCGCCGATGAGCTCCTCGACGAGGTCCTCCAGGGTGACGATCCCGGCCGTGCCGCCGTACTCGTCGACCACGATCGCCAGGTGGTGCCCCTCGTCGCGCATCTCCGAGAGCGTGGTCAGCACCTGCTTGCTGGTGGGCACGAGCTTGACCGGCCGGATCGGCACCACCTCGCTGATCGGCTCGATCGACCCGGTCAGCACCGGGTCGAGCAGGTCGCGGATGTGCACGAAGCCGATGACGTCGTCGTAGGTGTCGCGGTAGACCGGGAAGCGGGAGTGCGGCATGGCCGCGGCCAGCACGGCGGCCTCGGCCAGCCGGGTGTCGGCGGCCATGAACTCCACCTCCGTGCGGGGCAGCATCACCTCCCGGAGCTGCCGCTTGCCGGCCGCGAAGACCTCCGCGATCAGGCTGCGCTCGTCCTCCGTGAGCTCCTGGTGGCCGACGACCATGTCCCGGAGCTCCTCGGTGGAGATCTCCTCCCGGTCGGCCTCGGGGTTCCCGCCGAGCAGCTTGACCACGCCGTCGGTGGACCGGGACAGCGCCCAGATGACGGGGCGGGAGAGCGCGGCCATCCGGTCCAGGAACGGCGCGACCAGCAGCGAGAGCCCCTCCGCCCGCTGCCGGGCCAGCCGCTTGGGGGCCAGCTCGCCCAGGACCAGGGAGACGTAGGAGATCGCCAGGGTGACCAGGACCAGGGCGATCGGGGCGGCCGCCCGCTCCGGCAGGCCCCAGCCGGCCACCACGGGGACGAGGTCCTGGGCGAGGGTGTCCGCGCCGAACGCGGCCGAGAGCATGGTCGCCACGGTGACGCCGATCTGCACGGCCGACAGGAAGCGGTTGGGGTCGCGGGCGAGCCTGGCCGCCCGGGCGCCCCTGCGCCCCCGGGCGCTGAGTCTGCGGACCTGGCTCTCCCGGAGGGAGACCATGGCCATCTCCGCCCCCGCGAAGAACCCTCCGATCAGCACGAAGAGCAGGACCAGAGCGATGTTAGCCAGGACACTGTTCACGTGAATGTCTCCGTCGCGGCCGTCGCCCGTTCCGGCTGGACCTGTTATGTGGTCTGACAGCATATGCTGGCAGTAGTCTTACATAAATAAACACCTCTAAACAGGATCGAACAGGAGGCTCCGTGAAGCTGCTGGTCACCGGAGGCGCCGGCTACATCGGAAGCGCCGTCGCGGCGCAGCTCGTCGAGGCGGGCCACCAGGTCACCGTGCTCGACGACCTCTCCACCGGCCACGCGGACGCGGTCCCGCCGGGTGCGCGCTTCGTCGAGGGCTCCATCACCGGGGCCGCCGCCGTGCTGGACGGGATGGACGGCGTGCTGCACTTCGCGGCGAAGTCCCTGGTCGGCGAGTCGGTCCAGCGGCCGGACCTCTACTGGGCGCACAACCTGGGCGGCACCCTCGCCCTGCTGGACGCCATGCGCGCCGCCGGCGTCGGCCGGATCGTGTTCTCCTCCACCGCCGCCACGTACGGCGAGCCGGAGCGCTCCCCGATCCTGGAGACCGACCCGACGCGTCCGACCAACCCCTACGGCGCCTCCAAGCTCGCGGTCGACACCGCGCTGTCCGCCTTCGCCGGCCTGCACGGCCTGGCCGCGGTGAGCCTGCGCTACTTCAACGTCGGCGGCGCCTACACCGCCGCCGACGGCCGCGTCTACCGCGAGCGCCACGCCGTGGAGACCCACCTGATCCCCAACGTCCTGGCCGTGGCGCTCGGGCAGCGCGAGTCGGTCAGCGTGTTCGGCACCGACTACCCGACCCCCGACGGGACCTGCGTGCGCGACTACATCCACCTGTCCGACCTGGCCCGCGCCCACCTGCTGGCGCTGGAGGCCTGCGCCCCGGGCGAGCACAAGATCTACAACCTGGGCAGCGGCACCGGTTTCTCCGTCCAGGAGGTGCTCTCGGTCTGCCGCGAGGTCACCGGCCACGCGATCCCCGCGGCCGTCGCCGGGCGCCGTGCGGGAGACCCCGCGGTGCTGGTCGCCTCCTCCGAGAAGATCCGGCGCGAGCTCGGCTGGAAGCCCGAGCACCCGGCCGTCCGGGACATCGTCGCCGGCGCCTGGGCGGCGCTGCCCCGCTGAACCCGGGTCCCGGAATCCGGGGACCCCTGAACCCGGGGCACGGCCGCGCGGACGCCCGGCGGCCCCCGGTCCCCGCGGGCCGCGTCCTCCTCCGCGCGGGAGAGGTCAGCGCACCGTCGTCCGGGCCGTGTTGTTGCGCGGGCGGCGGTCGCCCACGCCCGCGGAGAAGACGCTGACCTCGGCGTTCACCGTACGGCCGCGCGGGCGGAAGACGAGGCCGATCCGGGCCCGCCCGCCGGAGCCGACGGCGGGCAGCGCGCAGCCGACGTAGCCGGAGCGGGGGCGGCAGCGCGCGCCACGGGCCGACAGGAAGCGCGCCCCGGCCGCCCGGAAGACGACCAGCGCGTCGCGGACGGCCCGCGGGCCCCGGTTGCGGACCACCGCGCCCACCCTGACGGTGCGGTCCGGCCGGGAGCGGCCGGTCAGCCGGATCGCCAGGTCGGCGCCCTCGTCCACCGGGGTCAGCACCCGCGCCGAGTCGTTCGCCGGTCTCCCGTCCACCACCTCGGAGAAGATCGTGGCACTCGCCTGGAGCGGCCCCCGCGCGCCGGGGCGGACCAGACCGGTGATCCGCACCTCGCCGCTGCTCCCCGCCGGGATGTCGGCGCCCGCGGAGCAGACCACCTCGCGCGCGTCCCGGCCCGGCAGGCACTCGGCCACGTCGGCGTGGAGGACGTCCACCCCCGCCGGCAGCCGGACCGTGAGCACCGGGAGCACCGCCTCGCCGGGACCGGCGTTGCGCACCCTCACCCGGTAGACCAGCGGCTGCCCCGGCTGCGCGCGGGCCGGCGAGACCCCCATCAGCACGGACAGGTCCGCTCCGCCCGGGTCCGGCCCGCGGGTCTGCGCCCGCGCCGCTCCCGGCCCCACGGCGAGAGCGAGAGCGACCACCACCGCGGCGGCCCGCGCCGCACCATGCCTCATGACCACCGATCCCCCGACCATCAGTGGTCAATTGAACGCGGAGACCGGTTCCTCCCGGCCGACCGACACGCCGCGCGCCGGCCGCCGTGCGGGCGCGCGGAGCCCGCCGGACACGGGAGGAGGGCCCCGGGACTCCCGGGGCCCTCCTCCTCCTGCCTGCCAGGCCGGTGCGCGCAGGCCGGACCCGGCCCGGATCAGGCCGGGCTCAGATCAGGCCGGGCTCAGATCAGGCCGAGCTGGCGGACGGCGTCGCGCTCCTCCGTCAGCTCGCGCACCGAGGCGTCGATGCGCTCACGGGAGAAGGCGTCGATCTCCAGGCCCTGGATGATCTCCCACTTTCCGTCGCGCGAGGCCACGGGGAAGGAGGAGATGATGCCCTCGGGCACGCCGTACGAGCCGTCGGACGGGATGGCGGCCGAGGTCCACTCGGTGCCGTTGACCCAGTCGTAGACGTGGTCGATCGCGGCGTTGGCGGCGGAGGCGGCCGAGGACGCGCCCCGGGCCTCGATGATCGCGGCGCCGCGCTTGGCCACGGTCGGGATGAAGGTGTCGCGCAGCCAGGCCTCGTCCACCTGCTCGGCGGCGATCTTGCCGCCGACCTCCGCGTGGAACAGGTCGGGGTACTGCGTGGCGGAGTGGTTGCCCCAGATGGTCATCTTCTTGATCTCGGTGACCGGGACCTGGAGCTTGGCGGCGAGCTGGGAGAGCGCGCGGTTGTGGTCCAGGCGGGTCATCGCGGTGAAGCGCTCGGCCGGGACGTCCGGGGCGTGCTGCTGGGCGATGAGCGCGTTGGTGTTGGCCGGGTTGCCCACGACGAGCACGCGGATGTCGTCGGCCGCGTTGTCGTTGATGGCCTTGCCCTGCGGGCCGAAGATGCCGCCGTTGGCCTCCAGCAGGTCACCGCGCTCCATGCCCGCCTTGCGCGGCATGGCGCCCACCAGCAGCGCGACGCTGGCGCCGTCGAACGCCGTGTTCGGGTCGTCGGTGATCTCGATGCCGCTCAGCAGCGGGAACGCGCAGTCGTCGAGCTCCATCGCGGTGCCCTCGGCTGCCTTGACCGCCTGCGGGATCTCCAGCAGGCTCAGCTTGACCGGGACGTCTGCGCCCAGCAACTGGCCCGACGCGATGCGGAACAGCAGCGCGTAGCCGATCTGACCGGCGGCGCCGGTGACGGTGACCTTTACGGGAGTCTGGGCCATGACCTTCCCCCACTCGAAGGATGAATTCTGACGGTCGGATGTTACTCCCCGTTCCCCCCCGGCCCTGCGCCGAGTGCCCCGATCCGCCTCCCGGGCATGGCGAGCAGCGCGCCCAGGGCGAGGACGGCGCCGGTGACGGCGAGCCAGGGCACGACGGTGGCCGTCGCGGCGGCGTGCGCGGACTCCGGGCCGTGCAGCGGGGCCCGCTCGGCGACGACCGAGGCGTAGAGGGTCCCCGCCAAGGCCAGGGTGACCGAGCCGCCGATCTGCCGGAAGAAGGTCAGGTTCGCGCTGGCCGTACCGATGAACCGGGGCGGCACCGAGTACTGGATGGCCACGGTGAGACCGGAGAGCATCGGGCCCATGCCCAGGCCGAGCAGCGCCATCCATCCCGCCAGGGCGACGCCCGGGGTCTGCGTGGTGATCCCGGAGCAGAGGAACGCGCCCACCATGATCAGGAAGGCCCCCGCGACCAGCCACGGCTTGTAGCGCCCGGTCTTGCCGATGAGCGCCCCGGTGACCATGCTGCCGGCGACCATGCCGAGCATGAGCGGGTAGATGCGCAGACCGGAGTCGGTGGCGCTGAGGCCCATGGCCTCCTGGAAGTAGCGGGGCAGGAAGACCACCCCGGCGTAGAGGCAGGCCGCGGTGAGGAACGAGGCCGCACTGGCCAGGGCGTAGGTCCGGTTGCGGAACAGCTCCAGCGGGACGATCGGCTCCGCCGCGCGCCGTTCGACCAGGACGAACGCCACCAGCAGCACGGCGGCGCCCGCGATGGGCCACAGCACCGGGCCGCTGGTCCACGAGTGGCCGTCCAGCCCCTTCTCGGTGAGCCCGACCAGCAGTGCGCTGATCGCCGCGGTGAACACGGCGATGCCGAGGTAGTCGGGCCGGGTGCCGCGGCCCTGCCCGGGGGCGTACGGCAGCCGCGCCACGACGACCGCGACGACGACCAGGCCGACGGGGAGGTTGACCAGGAAGGCCCAGCGCCAGCTCGCGGTGTCGGTGAACACTCCGCCGAGGAACGGCCCGGCGATGTAGCTCAGCGCCATCACCGCGCCGAACGCGCCCTGCACCCGGCCGCTGCGCTCCGGCGGGAACAGGTCGACGACCAGGGCCAGCGAGAGCGGGAGCAGGGCGCCCGCCCCGAGGCCCTGGACGCCGCGGAAGGCGATGAGCTGGGTCATGTCCTGCGCGATGCCGCAGAGCGCGGAGCCGGCCAGGAACAGGGCGATGCCGACGAGGAGCAGCGGCTTGCGGCCGTAGGTGTCGGAGAGCCTGCCGTACAGGGGGACGGTGATCGTGGAGGTCAGCAGGTAGGCGGTGACGACCCAGGTGTAGAGGTCGGCGCCGCCGAGCTCGGCGACGATCCGGGGCAGGGCGGTGCCGACGATCGTCTGGTCGAGCATGGCCAGGAACATCCCGCCGAGCACGGCGAGCAGGAGCAGCCCGTTCTTCGGGCGGGTCTCCGCAACAGGAGGTTTCAACATGTCGGTATGCACATGTTGATGTTGACGTGTCGACTTTTACATGTCAATCGATAACTAGGATGGGGGCATGTCCCTTCGCATGGCGCTCCTCGGGCTGCTGACCGTGTCCGGCCCGTCGAGCGGCTACGACCTCACGAAGCTCTTCGAGCGGTCCATCAACCACGCCTGGCAGGCCCGGCACAGCCAGATCTATCCGGAGCTCGCCAAGATGGCCGACGGCGGCCTGGTGGTCATCGAGGAGGAGGGCCCGCGCGGGCGGAAGACCTACGCCATCACCGAGGAGGGCTCCCGGCTGCTGCGCGAGTGGCTGCTGGCCGGGGAGTCGTCCCGGTCGATCCGCGACGAGCTGGCGCTGCGCGCCTTCCTGCTGCCCACCCTGGAGCCGGAGGACGCCGTGGCCGTGCTCCGCGAGGCGGTGCTGAGCTGCGACGCCAAGCTCGACGGCATGGAGGCGATCCGGAGGGCCCAGGACGGGAAGGGCTTCGGCAGGTACGCCCTGGAGCTGGGCATGCGCCAGACGCGGATGTTCCGCGACTGGGCCGAGGAGACCGCCGAGGAGATCGAGCGGTCTATCCGCAGCTAGCCATGGCGGGGAGCTCGTTCTCGCGGGTGGCGAAGTCGACGTCGGAGAAGTGCTCGTCGAGCAGGTCCTCGATCACACCCCGCCGGTAGAGGTCCACGATCGCGGCCTGGATCGCCTTGCAGCCGCGCTCGTCGCCCTTCTTCATCGCCACCGCGTAGCGCTCGTCGGTGAGCTTCAGCCCGACCACCTTGTAGCGGATGCTCTCCCGGTCGGCGAACCCGGCCAGCAGCAGGTCGTCACCGGGAACCGCGTCCACCTCCCCGGCCGTCAGCAGGTTCATGCACTCGGTGTAGGTCTGCACGGGGACGAGCGTGAGCTCCTCCACCGCCTTCTGCACCGCGGCGACCGAGGCGCTCCCGGCCGGCTGGCAGAGCCGCCCGCCCTCCAGGCCGGCCGCGGTCGTGATCGGTGAGCCGTCCTTGACGAGCACGTCGACGTGGGCGAGGTAGTACGGCCCGGCGAAGGTGACGTCGTCCTCGTCGTTGATCGAGTAGGTCGAGACGACCAGGTCGAGGTCGCCGGCGGCCAGCAGCCTGGGCCGCTCCTCCCTGCTGGTGGCCCGGATGGTGACACCGCTCTCGGGCACCCCCAGCGCCTTGGCGATCTCCTTGACGAGGTCCACCTCGAACCCGCTCCACTCGCCGTTGCTCCGCAGCGCGATGCCCGGCAGGAAGTCGCGCATCCCGACGGTGAGCTTCTTCGTCTCGGCCGCCCTGTCCACGACCGAGACGGACAGCGCCGACGTGGGCCCGCCGGTCGGCCCGGAGGTCGTGCCGGGGCCGCCGAGGAACGACGGCCGCCAGCCGGTGGCGTAGACGGCCCCGGCGCCCCCGAGCAGGAGCACGGCCACGGCCGCGGCGATCCAGCGGCCCCGGCGCGCGCGCCCCGGCGGTCCGGCGGGGGCGTCGAACGGGGCGGGGCGGGTCTCCTGCCAGCTCGGCGGCCGGACCTCCGCGGGCGCGGCGCCGTAGGCGGGGAACTCGTGCGAGGCGGCGGGCCGGTCGTGCGGGAGCGGTGCGGTGCGCTCCCGGCGGGAGTCGCCCTGCGCGGGCCCCGGGGGCCCGTCCTGGTGGAGGGGGTGCTGCGCCTGGACGCCCGTGGAGGGGAGCGGCGGGCCCGAGACCCCGGCGAAGGGGCCCGCGGCGGGGACGGAGGCGCCGCGGGGGTCGCGGGAGCCCGGGTGCGGGTCGCGGGGACCGGGAAGCGGGAGGGAGGTGCCGGTGTGCTGGGGGAACCGCATGACGCTGGTCTCCTCGCCCGGCTCGGGGCTGGCGACCTGCGCTCCCTGGGTGAGCACCGCGGGCGAGGCTCCCGCGGTCTCCGGGTGGCCGAGCAGCCGGAGCAGGATCTGGTCGGCGGAGGGCCGCGCGGCGGGGGACTTGGCCAGCGCCGAGCGGACCACGCTCCGCAGCGGCTCCGGCAGGGAGCTGACGTCGACCTCGTGGTTGAGGATGCGGTTGAGCACCACCGCGATCGAGTCGCCGGCGAAGGACATCTGCCCGGTCGCGGCGAACGCGATGGTCGCGCCCCAGGCGAACACGTCGGTGTACGGCCCCACGTCGTCGCCGGAGATCTGCTCCGGCGCCATGTAGGCGGGGGTGCCGATGGCCCGGCTGGTGATCGTTCCGGTGGAGTCGATGATGCGCGCGATGCCGAAGTCGACCACCCGGGGCCCGTCGGCGGCCATGAGCACGTTGTCCGGTTTGAGGTCGCGGTGCACGATCGAGGCGTGGTGGATCGCGGTGAGCGCGGTGGCCGTGCCGACCGCCAGCCGCTGCAGCGCGCCGCCCCGGAGCGGGCCGCCGGTGTCGACGGTCTCCCTCAGGGACTTCCCCTCGATGTACTCGCTGGCGATGTAGGGGGTGTCGCCTTCGAGGTCGACGTGCACGACGCCCGCCGTGCAGAACGAGGCGACCCGCTGGGCCGCGCGCGCCTCCCGGGCGAACCGGGACCTGGCGGTCGCGTCGCCGGAGAACTTCACGTGCAGGAGCTTGATCGCCACCCGCTCCCCGGCCTCGTCCGTGCCGAGGTAGACGATGCCCTGCCCACCCTCGCCGATCCGCCCGACAACGCGGAACGGCCCCAGCCGGCGCGGCTCTCCCGCTCCCAGCGGCTCGATCTGCGGCATCTTCGTCCCCACGCTCTCGTCAATCCCCGATGAGCCAAACTTTACGGCCAGCCGGTCCCCCATCCTCACGTGTTACCTCGACGTGACCCTGTTGCTCCCTCCGGGACCTCCCGGGCACCGTGAGCCTCAGGAGTCACACACGGCACACCAATGGCTCCAATTGCTGACAATCACCCCAATTTGGCGCTACACCTGCTTGGATCGCTACCGTTGGGATCCCCTACCAAGCGGAGCAAGGCCCCCATGCGGCGATATGTCGGTTTTCGCGAGTTCGTCCAGCGCGACCAGCGTTCCCTCGTGGGCACCGCCCTGCTCCTGACCGGCAGCCACGAGCAGGCCATCCGCCTCGTGCTGCAGGCCGTCCGCACCGTCGGCCTGACCTGGCCCCCCGCCGCCTGGGAGAGCCCCGGCGAGCACGCCCGGATCGCGCTCTACCACGGCTTCCTGCGCCGGCCCACCGCCGCCGGGCCCACCGCCCTGGTACGGCTCCCGCCCCGCCGCCGCCTCATCGTCGTCGCCTGCCTCCACAACGGCAGGACCCCCGCCGAGCTCGCCGACATCCTCGGCCTCTCCGAGGAGACCGTGGAGGCGGAGGTCGCCGAGGCGCTGGACACGCTCACCAAGGGCGACCGCAGACGGCTGACCAACAGGTTCGCCACCCAGGCGGGCGAGGCCTCCGTGCCCGACCTGTCCGCCCGCTCGCTGAAGGCGCTGCGCCGCCGTACCCGGCGCAGGTTCCTGCTGACGGCGGCCGCCCTCGTCCTGGCGGCCGGCTTCATCGTCGCCCTGACCCCGCAGGGCCAGGTGTGGACCTCCGCCCTCGCCGCCGGGGAGAAGGCCCCCCGGACCCCCGCGGCCACGGGCTCCGCCTCCCCCTCCCCGCAGCCCGCCGCGGCCCCCGGGCCGTGGAAGATGCCCCCCACGCCCTTCGTGATCCGCTACGCGGTTCCCGCCAAGTGCCCCGGCGACGACCCCGAACCGCCCCTGACCGGCAAGATCCTCTGCTCGGGCTGGACGCTGGGGCTGATGTCCGACCACAACCCGGGGCAGCATCCCGACCTGCTCAAGGTCGACTGCGAGCCGGGCCTCTGCGAGGCCGCGGTGAGCCTCCCCGACGCCGTCCAGAACCTGGGCCACGAGATGGACGGGTACCGGGAGCTCAGCCCCGCCGTCAGCCGCGACGGCCGGCGCATCGCCTACCTCAGCGCGGCGGAGCGCCGGTACGTCGCCCACGACCTGCCCACCGGGACGAAGCGGTACCTGTCCCCCGCGCTCACCCCCGCCGACATCGCGCACGGCCCCTCCGTCGCCGTCTCCGCGGACGGACGCCACTTCACCGTGAACCTGGCCTCCGGACGGCTGCGGACCGACTTCGCCACCGGGTCGGCGGCCCCGGTGCCCTCCGGGGAGCTGACCCCCGCCGAGAAGGCCGCTCCCCGGCTCGACGAGGAGTACCCCGTCTGGGTGGGCTCCCCCACCGGCAGGCACGCCGCCGCCGTACCGGGAGCGCCCCACGGCGACACCCTCCACATCGTGGACGCCGCGTCGCGGCGGGTCGTCAAGCGCGTGCCCCTGCCTCCGCTGGGAGAGCCCGTCACGGGCGAGGCCGTCGGCTGGCTGAACGCCCGCGAGGTCGTCGTCGAGCTGACCGGCCGGGCCAGCAAGGACATCCTGGGCTTCTACCGGGTCGACGCGACCACCGGCCGGGCCCGCCGCCTGCCCGGCATCCCCGCCGAGGACCGCGCCGTCATCGGCACGGCCCCGTAGTCCCCGCGCCGGGGCCGGGGAAACGACGGAGGCCGCCCTCGTGGGGCGGCCTCCGGGCGCGGCGGGGAGTCAGGCGGGTCAGGCCATCTTCTTCTTGAGGTTCTCGTCCAGGGCCGCCAGGAAGTCCTGGGTGGTCAGCCACTCGGCGTCGCCGCCGACGAGCAGGGCGAGGTCCTTGGTCATCTGGCCGCCCTCGACGGTCTCGACGCAGACCTGCTCCAGCTTCTCGGCGAAGTCGATCACCGCGGGGGTGTTGTCGAGCTTGCCGCGGTGCTGCAGGCCCCGGGTCCACGCGAAGATCGAGGCGATCGGGTTGGTGGAGGTGGGCTTGCCCTGCTGGTGCTGGCGGTAGTGGCGGGTCACGGTGCCGTGCGCGGCCTCGGCCTCGACGGTGCGGCCGTCGGGGGTCATCAGGACCGAGGTCATCAGGCCGAGCGAGCCGAAGCCCTGCGCGACGGTGTCGGACTGCACGTCGCCGTCGTAGTTCTTGCAGGCCCAGACGTAGCCGCCCTCCCACTTGAGCGCCGCGGCGACCATGTCGTCGATCAGGCGGTGCTCGTAGGAGATGCCGGCGGCCTCGAAGTCCTTCTTGAACTCGGTCTCGTAGACCTCGGCGAAGATGTCCTTGAAGCGGCCGTCGTAGGCCTTCAGGATCGTGTTCTTCGTCGACAGGTAGACCGGGTAGTTGCGGGCCAGGCCGTACCGCATGGAGGCGCGGGCGAAGTCGCGGATGGACTCGTCCAGGTTGTACATCGCCAGGGCGACGCCGGAGCCCGGGAAGTCGTAGACGTCGAGCTCGATCGGCTCGGAGCCGTCCTTCGGCGTGAAGGTCAGGGTCAGCGTGCCCTCGCCCGGGACCTTCAGGTCGGTGGCGCGGTACTGGTCGCCGAAGGCGTGGCGGCCGACGACGATCGGCTGGGTCCAGCCGGGCACGAGCCGCGGCACGTTGGACATGATGATCGGCTCGCGGAAGATGACGCCGCCGAGGATGTTGCGGATGGTCCCGTTCGGGGACTTCCACATCTTCTTGAGGCCGAACTCCTCGACCCGCGCCTCGTCCGGGGTGATGGTGGCGCACTTGACGCCGACGCCGTACTGCTTGATGGCGTTGGCGGCGTCGATCGTCACCTGGTCGTCGGTGGCGTCGCGGTGCTCCATCCCGAGGTCGTAGTACTTCAGGTCGACGTCGAGGTAGGGAAGGATCAGCTGGTCCTTGATGAACTGCCAGATGATCCGGGTCATCTCGTCGCCGTCGAGCTCGACGACGGGACCCTCTACCTTGATCTTGGGCATGCGTGTGGTTCCCCTTCTGAACGAACAACTGGCCAGACAGTCCTTTTGAGGCTCACTGGCCGTCGAGGCTATCGGACGGGCGCCCGCACCCTGCGGGCCACCCGGTCATCCGACTTATAACGGCATGAGCGACGGGTACTCCAGCACGAGGGAGCCTCCCATCAGCGCGATGCCGAGGACTGCGAGGGTGGCGGCGTCGGTCGCCTTCTTCCGCACGGCCAGCCGCCCGCCCCCGGCCAGCCGCAGCGCGGCGCCCAGCGCGATGACCGCGCCGAGCGCGAACCCGCCCCACTCGGGATCGGCCAGGGCGGCGTAGGCCACGGCGAGGACCGCACCCGCAAGCACCAGCGGGTACGGTCCCCAGCGATCGTCGGTTCTGCTCATGTTCACCGCTCGTCGATCGGCTTCCACTTCTGGTCGCGCTCGCCGATGTACTCGCTGTCCGGGCGGATCAGCCGGTTGTCGGCGTGCTGCTCGATGACGTGTGCGGTCCATCCTGACATGCGGCTGACCGAGAAGACCGGAGTGAACAGGTCGGTCGGGACGCCGAGGTAGTGGTAGACCGTTGCGGCGTAGAAGTCCACGTTGGGGTAGAGGCCCTTCGTCTCGAAGACGACCTCCTCCATCTCCTTAGACATCCGGTAGTAGGTGTCGTCTCCGGAGGCCTCCGCGAGCTCCTGCGACATCCGGCGCAGGTGCGTGGCGCGCGGGTCCTCGGTCTTGTAGACGCGGTGCCCGAAGCCCATGATCTTCTCACCTGCGGCGAGCCTGTCGCGTACGGCCTGCGCGACCGAGCCCGGGTCGAGCGACTCCAGGGTCCGCATGACCTGCTCGTTGGCGCCGCCGTGCAGCGGGCCCTTGAGGGTGCCGATCGCGGCGACGACGGCCGAGTGCATGTCCGACAGGGTCGCGGCGCAGACGCGGGCGGCGAACGTCGAGGCGTTCATCGTGTGGTCGGCGTGCAGGACCAGGCAGGCGTCGAAGATCTCCACCGCGCGGGGGTCCGCGGCGCGGCCGGTGATCTGCAGCAGGAAGTTGGCCGCGATGCTCAGTCCCGGATCGGGTTCGGGGATCGCGGCGCCGGTCCTGGCCGCGTGGTAGCGGGCCACGAGGATGGGCTGCTGCGCGGTGAGCCGGGCGGCCTTGCGCAGGTTGGCCTCGGGGCTGCCTGCGTCCTTGTCCGGGTCGTCGGCCCCGGCCAGGGAGACCAGCGTGCGCAGCGCCTCCATGGGGGCCTGCTTCTCTGCGATCTCGGGGATGTTGGCCTCGACCAGGGCGCCGAGGGCGCGCCCGCCGACCAGTTCCGCCCCGTAGGCGGCGAGCTGGTCCCGGTTCGGGAGACGGCCGCACTGCAGCAGGTGGGCGGTCTCTTCGAAGGTGGTGCGGCCGGCCAGGTCGTGGATGTCGTATCCACGGTAGAAGAGGCGACCGGCCTTGCCGTCGATGTCACTGAGCGCTGTCGACGCGGCTACGACATCGGCGAGGCCCTTGGTGGGTTTGTCCGCCATGAGTATTTCCTCCGCTTATCTTCGCTCGAAGTCTACCCGTGAGCAGGGGAAACCCTGGCGAGAGGTCCAGACCAATTTCACGAAGGATTCTGCTTCTGGCAAAGGCGATTCCCCATCCCCTCGTTTGGGTAAGCCGGAGCTGTAGTAATAGTTACGGCGGGCTACCTGGGGAGGAACTGCCGTGGAGGGGCCGTTCATACGCATCGAGGACACCGGCGAGGTGGTCCCGCTGCGCCCCGAGATCACAACCATCGGGCGGGGCCGGGGAGTCGACATCCGGCTCACCGACCCGAGTGTGTCCCGGCTGCACGCGGAATTCGTCCGGCGCGGACCCTACCTGTACGTCGTTGACCTGGGCCTGTCCCGCAACGGCACGCGGGTGAACGGCAGGCCGATCGCCCGGAGGGTGCTCGACGACGGCGACGTCGTCTCCTTCGGAGCCGCGCGAGGCAGGATCGGCGGGGTCCCCCGCGAGGACTTCGCCCCGGAGGTCGAGCTCCGACGCGCCGCGGCCCCGGAGCTGACCAGGCGCGAGGTCGACGTGCTGACCTCGCTGTGCCGGCCGGCGCTGTCGGACGAGGCGTTCGTCGCCCCGGCCACCGCGCGGGAGATCGCCGACGACCTGGTGGTGACGGAGGCGGCGGTCAAGCAGCACCTGCTCCGCCTCTACCAGAAGTTCCGGATCCCGGAGGGCACCAACCGGCGCACCAGGCTGGCCAACGAGGTCGTCGCCCTGGGGCTGGTCAGGCCCACCCCGGTGGTGCCGCCGCAGCGCGCGACCGGCGCCCCGGAGTCGCAGCCGACGACCACCGCGGGCCGCCGGGCGTCCTGACCCGCGTCGCAGGGGCCGCCGGGCGTCCCGGATCCGCACCGTGCCGCGCACGCCGGACGGGTCCGGCGTGCGCGCCGGACCGCCCGGAACGTGCCCGTGCGGCGGCTCACGCCTTCTCGGCGGCCTCGACCACGTTGGCGAGCAGCAGGGCGCGGGTCATCGGCCCGACCCCGCCGGGGTTGGGCGCGACGAAACCGGCGACGTCCCTGACGTCCGGGGCGACGTCACCGGCGATCTTCCCGTCGACCCGGGAGACGCCGACGTCGAGCACGGCCGCGCCGGGCTTCACCATGTCCGCGGTGATCAGGTGCGGCACCCCCGCGGCGGCGACGACGATGTCGGCGCGTCGGGTGTGGGCCGCCAGGTCCTGGGTGCCGGTGTGGCAGAGGGTCACGGTGGCGTTCTCCGAACGCCGGGTGAGCAGCAGGCCGAGCGAGCGGCCCACGGTGATGCCGCGGCCGACCACGGCGACCTCCGCGCCCTTGGTCGGCACGCCGTACTCCTGCAGGAGCAGGACGATCCCGTGCGGGGTGCAGGGCAGCGGCGCGTCGACCATGTGGACCAGCCGCCCGAGGTTGACCGGGTGCAGGCCGTCGGCGTCCTTGGCCGGGTCGATGCGCTCCAGGACCGCCTGGGTGTCGAGATGCCGCGGGAGCGGGAGCTGCACGATGTAGCCGGTGCACTCGTCGGAGGCGTTGAGCTCGTCGATGACCTCTTCAAGCTCGGCCTGGGTGGCGTTGGCGGGCAGGTCCCTGCGGATGGAGGCGATGCCGACCTCGGCGCAGTCGCGGTGCTTGCCCGCGACGTAGATCTGGCTGCCCGGGTCGTCGCCCACGAGGACCGTGCCGAGCCCGGGGGTGATCCCCCGCTCCTTCAACGCGGTCACCCGCGCCGCGAGGTCTGCCTTGATCTTCGCCGCGGTGGCCTTGCCGTCCAGAATCTGCGCGCTCATGGACCCAACTTTCTCACGAGATCATCCGCGCCCCGTCGCCCGCCACCCGGCACGAGGCGGCCGCCCGCCGCCCGCCCGGGGCCGCCGGAGACCGCCTCGCACGGGTCAGCCGCGCTCGGCCTCCCGCTGCTCGATGATCCTGCGGGTGAAGGGGATGAACTCCACGACCTTCGCGCCCATGTAGGCGGAGCCGAGCGCGAGGATCACCAGGGCGATCGGGCTCTGCCAGAGGCCGCCGATCATCAGAAGGGCGGGCAGGACGAAGTCAAGCATGGGCATGGGAGGTCTCCAGCGGGCCGTGGGAAAGAACGCTCCAGGCTAACCATGGGCAAAACCCACACAAGCCGGAACAACCTGCTCATTTAGCCACTCTCTTGTCACCCGCCTCGGCGACCGCCGGTGACTGCGGGAGCGACACCAGCAGTATCGGCGGCCCGGCCGCCCACCGTAGGGCTTCCGGGAAAACACCCGGAGGAAATCAAGCCGCCGCATGCGGCGCCGCCGAGCGCCGGACCGCGCATCCCCCGCGGCGCCACCTCCCCCGGCCGCAGCACCACCCCTCAGGGGCACCGCGGCGGGAAAGCCCGCAGCCCCGGTCTCCGGACCGGGGCTGCGGGCCGGGCGGTCACCGGCGGAGGATCCGCGGGACGCGCCTCAGTGGAAGAAGTGCCGGGTGCCGGTGAAGTACAGGGTGATCCCGGCCGCCTCGGCCGCGGCGATCACCTCGTCGTCCCTGATCGAGCCGCCGGGCTCCACGACCGCCTTCACACCCGCGTCGACGAGGATCTTGAGGCCGTCGGCGAACGGGAAGAACGCGTCGGAGGCCGCCACCGACCCGGCCGCGCGCTCACCCGCCCGGGAGACCGCGAGCTGGGCCGAGTCGACCCGGTTGACCTGCCCCATGCCGACGCCGACGCTCGCCCCGCCGGAGGCCAGCAGGATCGCGTTGGACTTCACCGAGCGGCACGCCTTCCAGGCGAAGGCCAGGTCCGCGAGGACCTCCTCCGACGCCGCGGGGCCCGCCTTGAGCTCCCAGGTCGCGGGGGCGTCGCCGGGGGCGTCCACCCGGTCGGCCGTCTGCACCAGCAGGCCGCCGTCGATCCGGCGGAACTCGGCCGGGTTGGCCGGGCCCTGCGGGCAGGACAGCAGCCGGATGTTCTTCTTCCCGGTCAGTACGGCCAGCGCCTCGTCGCTGAAACCGGTGGCCACCACGACCTCGGTGAACACCTCGGCGATCTGCCGGGCCAGCTCCCCGGTGACCTCGCCGTTGACCGCGATGACCCCGCCGTAGGCGGAGACCGGGTCGCACGCGTGGGCCTTGCGGTGGGCCTCGGCGACGTCGGCGCCGACCGCGATGCCGCACGGGTTCTGGTGCTTGATGATCGCGACGGCGGGCTCGGCGAAGTCCCACGCGGCCCGCCAGGCGGCGTCGGCGTCGAGGTAGTTGTTGTAGGACATCTCCTTGCCGTGCAGCTGCTCGGCCCCGGCCAGCCCGCCGGCGCCCGCGCTGTAGAGGGCGGCGCGCTGGTGCGGGTTCTCGCCGTAGCGCAGCGGCGAGGCCAGCTCCCAGGAGGCGCCCATGAACGACGGCCAGGCGTCGCCCTCGGCCGCGTACACGTTCGCGAACCAGGAGGCCACGGCGGTGTCGTAGGCGGCGGTGTGGGCGTAGGCGGCGGCGGCCAGGCGGCGGCGCTCGGTGAAGGTGAAGCCGCCCGCGGCGACCGCGGCCAGCACGTCCCCGTAGGCCTCGGGGTTCACCACGACCGCGGCGGTGCCGTGGTTCTTGGCCGCGGCGCGGATCATCGCCGGGCCGCCGATGTCGATCTGCTCCACGCACTCGGCGTCGGACGCGCCGGAGGCGACCGTCTCCTGGAACGGGTAGAGGTTGACCACGACCAGCTGGAACGGGTCGATCTCCAGCTCCTCGAGCTGCGCCACGTGGGCGGGGTTGCCGCTGTCGGCCAGCAGACCGGCGTGCACGCGCGGGTGCAGGGTCTTCACCCGGCCGTCGAGGCACTCGGGGAAGCCCGTCAGCGCCTCGACCGGGGTCACCGGGACGCCGAAGGAGGCGATCCTCGCAGCCGTGCCGCCGGTGGAGACGATCTCCACGCCCGCGGCGTCGAGCCCGCGTGCCAGCTCCTCCAGCCCGCTCTTGTCGTACACCGCGATCAACGCGCGCCGGATGGCGATGCGGGTCACTTCCAGGTCCTCCTGTTGCTTCCGGTTGTCCGGGCCGCCCGGCTCGTCTGCCGGGTCGTTCCAGCGGTTCAGATCGTTCGGGATCGCGGGGCGCCCGGCCCGGAGGAGCGCCCGACGCGGACGGTCCGGCCGGTCACCGCCCAGCCCTCGCGGGCCATCCGGCCGACGGTCTCCACGAGCAGCCCGCGCTCGACGCTCTTGATGCGCTCGTGCAGGGCGTGCTCGTCGTCGCCGTCGTAGACGCGGACGGTCTCCTGGGCGACGATCGGCCCGGTGTCGACCCCGGCGTCGGCGAGCATCACGGTGCAGCCGGTGACGCGCACGCCGTACGCGAGGGCGTCGCGGACCCCGTGCGCCCCGGGGAAGGAGGGCAGCAGCGCGGGGTGGGTGTTGAGCACGGGGAAGGCGGACAGCGTCGGCGCGCCGAGGATCTTCATGAACCCCGCGCAGACGACCAGGTCCGGCTTGTACTCGGCGATCCTGGCCGCGAGCGCCAGGTCCCACGCCTCGCGCGTCGGGTGGTCGGGGATCCGCTCGACGAAGGTCGGCACTCCGGCGCGCTCCGCGCGGTCCAGCCCTTCGATGCCGTCGCGGTCCGCGCCCACCGCCACGATCCGGGCGCCGTAGCCCTCGTCTGCCACCGCGTCGAGCAGGGCCTGTAGGTTTGTTCCAGAGCCGGAAACGAGAACCACAAGCCGAGCGGCCTGGGATGACACCGACGCACTCCATTCCGACGAGGACTTCAACGCCGCTGCAAGGGTATCGGCCTACCGGTTCACGTGACGCAAGGAGGTCATGCAGGTGACGACACCCGTCCAGCTGAAGCCCACCGAGAAGGCGGGACGACGGGCGCTCTGGCTGGCGTTCGCGGCGATCGTGCTGACGTTCATGCTCCCGCTGGCGGGACTGTTCGTGGCGGTCTTCGCACTCGTCGTCTCGGTCCGCGCGATCCCCGCGCTCCGGTCCGTGTCCAGACCCGTGGGCACGGCCGTCGCGGGCATCGTCATCTCCTCGGTGGCGCTCCTGATCTCGATCGCGGTGCTCGCGCTCCAGCTCTACCTCAGCGAGGAGCTCGCCGCCTACGCCGAATGCAAGATCGGCGCCGGCACCGTCGCCGCGCAGGACGAGTGCGTGGACCGGCTGGAGCGGGCCGTGGAGAAGCGGTTCCCCGCCGTCGAGCCCGGTCAGCTGCAGTTCCCCTTCCCGCCCTGACGCCCTCCCCGCCCCGGCGGCCGGGTCCCGGCGCCGAGGTCCGGCGCCGCCGCGGTGATCCGCTCCCGCATCGGACGCCTGGCCAGGGCGTCGAGCACCTCGTCGACCAGCCGGCTCAGGGGGAACGACAGCTCCGCCTCCAGTTCGGCCGCCGCGGCGGCGGTGGCCGCCCACTCCGCCTCCAGCACCGGCACGAGCGCCTCGGCCTCCGGGGTGAGGCGGACGATCCTGCGGCGCGCGTCCTCGCCCGGCGCGACGGCGACCAGGCCCGCCCTGCCCATCTGCGCCACCGTCTGGCTGGCCGCGGAGTGGGTCACCCCGATCGCCCGCGCCAGGTCCCGGATGGAGCTCGGCCCGCAGGCGGCCAGCGCCCGGACGACGACGGTGAACCGGGGGCGGAACCCCTCCAGGCCGAGGTCGGCGTAGACGGCCGCGATATCCGCGTCCAGCAGGTCGAGCAGGTGGCGCAGGCGTGTTCCGAGGATTCCGGGGCCGGACATGAGGTGATCCATGCCCACAATGTAACAGGGCTAATATAATAGCCCTGTTACATTTTTCCGGAAGGAGCCGTCCCGTGCCCGACCTCTATCCCCCGATCGAGCCCTACGACCACGGCATGCTCGACACCGACGACGGCAACCTCGTCTACTGGGAGGTCTGCGGCGACCCGGACGGCAAGCCCGCCCTCGTCGTCCACGGCGGGCCGGGAGGGAGCTGCTCCCCCGGCCACCGGCGCTACTTCGACCCCGGGCGCTACCGGGTCGTCCTGTTCGACCAGCGCAACTGCGGGCGGAGCACGCCGCACGCGAGCGACCCCGCGGCGGACATGGGCCTCAACACCACCGGTCACCTGATCGCCGACATGGAGCGCCTGCGCGAGCACCTCGGCATCGACCGCTGGCTGCTGTTCGGCGGCTCGTGGGGCTCCACGCTGATCCTCGCCTACGCCGAGCGCCATCCCGAGCGGGTCTCGGAGATCGTCATCCCCAGCGTCACCATGAGCCGGCGCTCGGAGATCGACTGGCTCTACCGGGGCGTCGGCCGGTTCTTCCCGGAGGAGTGGGAGCGGTTCCGGGACGGCGTGCCCGAGACCGACCGCGACGGCGACCTGCTCGCGGCCTACGCCCGGCTCATGGAGGACCCCGATCCCGAGGTGCGGGCCAGGGCCGCGGCCGACTGGACGGCCTGGGAGGACGCGGTGATCTCCATGGAGCCGAACGGCAAGAAGAACATCTACAGCGACAACCCGCCGGACGACCTCCTGGCGCTCGTCCGGATCTGCGCGCACTACTTCTCGCACGGCGTCTGGCTGGAGGAGGGCGCGCTGCTCCGCGACGCGGGGCGGCTGGCCGGGATCCCGGCCGTCCTGATCCACGGCCGCCTCGACCTGAGCGGGCCGGCCGGCACCGCCTGGGAGCTGGCCCGCGCCTGGCCCGACGCGGAACTGGTCATCGTCGAGGACTCCGGGCACACGGGCAGCGACGCCATGCGCGTGGAGATCCTCGGCGCGCTCGACCGGTTCGCCCGGAACTGAGCCGCCGCTCCCGGCGTGCCCGCCGTACGGCGGCGCGGGGTGTGCCCGCCGTACGGCGCGCGGGTCAGTCGCGGTCCCAGGCGTAGGGGTCCACGTAGATCACGTGGCCGCCCCGGTCGTCGGTCTCGTCGACGATGTCGCGCCGGGGCGGGCGGGGCGGCTCGCGGCGCCGGAGCTTCGCCGGGCCCTCCGCCGGGGCCGCGGCGTGCTCGTCCTCCCAGTCGTCCCGGATGACCGGGATCGGCTGGGTGTCGCACTCGGCGGCGTCCAGCCAGTGGCCGGGCAGCGCGCGGGGCTGGTCCTGCTCGGCGAGTCCCGCCTTCCCCGCCACCGATCCGGCGGCCCTGACCAGCTTGGCGCCGGCCTTGCGGACGGGAGCCGTGGCCGTGCCGACCTTCGCGGCGGCCCGGGTGACGGCGGTGTTCTGACCCCGGAAGATCAGCCACCAGTTGGTCAGCCCCGCCGAGATCCCCGCCGCGACGCCCACCTCCAGCGTCACCGAGAGCATGACCTCCCACGCCGCCGGGCCCATCACCGAGAGCCTGGCCCCGCCGAGCGCGCCTCCGGACAGCGCCGCGAGCAGTCCGGCCGCGCAGCCGGTCGCGGCGCCGCAGACGAACCCCCACAGCGGCGCGCCCTCGTAGGAGGGAGAGGGGGCGACCTTCACCAGCAGCGCGCCCCCCACCGCCCCGGCCACGAACGGCACCGCGATCACCGCCATGATCCAGGACGGGGTCGGCCCCGCCTCCGGCAGCGCGCCCAGGATCGGCAGGGTGGGCACGGCGCCCAGTTGCACGCCCGTCGGGGCGATCAGCGTGCCGGTCCCGACGGCGAATCCCGGACCCGCGATGTAGGACATCCCCCAGATGAACGCGTTGAACAGGTAGAGCCCCTGCCCCAGCAGGAGCAGCAGGCCCCCGACGAAGCCCGGCGACAGGACGTCGGTCAGCTCCCGGATCTGCCCGAAGCCCGCCACGAGCGCGCCGAGCACCAGGACGGCCCCGGCCGCCAGCATGATCCCCGTCGCGGCGGCCGTACCGACCACGACCGACCGCACCCGCTCGGGCAGCAGGCGCAGCATCGCCCGCCACGGCCCGATCGCCCGGACGGTGGCCAGCGCTCCGGCGACGAAGGCCAGCGCCAGGTGGCTGACCAGCACGTCACCGATGAACGGCTGGGTGATCTCGTTGCGGGCGACGAGCGCGATCCCCCCGGCCAGCAGCGCGTACGGCGCCGCCAGCGAGACGCCCGCCTGCCCGATCAGGAACAGCTGGGCGCGGCGGCGGGCGTTGGCCTCGTCCTTGGGGCTGTTCTTGGGCAGCCGGGCGGGCAGCCGGAGCCGCAGGTCCGCGTCGCGGGCCATCCAGATCCCGGCACGGTAGAGCAGGAAGGCGGGCAGGACCATGAGCCCCAGCGGGATCAGGCCGACGGAGCCGCCGGGGATCGCGAACCCCGCGTGGTGCGCCGCCAGCCAGAGCTGCGCCGCGGTGCGGAAGACCCCGGGCAGACCGGGGCCGAGCGCGTCCCGGGGCGCGGCGATCCAGCCGATCAGGGTGAGCGTGGTGAGCACCGCCAGGCCCGCGCCGAGCGTCCAGACCGCGGCGAGCATCCCGGAGACCGGGAGCGGGCGGCGGGCGTCGTCGTCGTCACCCGTGACGCCGGGCAGGGGGATGCGGCGCAGGACGCTGCGCGGAGCCGTCCGGAACTGGTCGAGAAGGGCCGTCACACTACCTGATGGTCTCAGGATCTTGGGTGTGGACGGGCCTTCATCCGCCCGCGTGTCGCGCCGTACGGCCGCGGGCGCGGGCCGGCCCGCGCTCCCGGTGGGTGCGCCGGCGGTCGAGAGCGCCGGGACCACCGCGTCAGGAGAGCGCCGGCACCGCCTCTCCGTCCCGGGTGCGATCCACGGGAGAAGGCTCCGCCCGCCTCCGGAGAGACGGGCGGAGCCTCGGACGAGCAGGAGCGCCGGCGTCCTAGCGGGACTTCATGACCTCGCGCATGAGGCGGGCGGTCTCGCTGGGGGTCTTGCCGACCCGCACCCCGACCTTCTCCAGCGCCTCCTTCTTGGCCTGCGCGGTCCCGGCCGATCCCGACACGATCGCGCCCGCGTGCCCCATGGTCTTGCCCTCCGGCGCGGTGAACCCCGCCACATAGGCCAC
>NZ_JACHJJ010000004.1 GCF_014203605.1 Thiemannella venezuelensis
CCGCGGTCGAGCTGGCCGGGATGAGCGGTTCGCTGCGCGAGCTGGTGGGCCGCTTCACCGTCTGACCCCGGGCGCCGCCCCGCGCGGGGCGGCGCCCGTCGCCCCGGGTCGGAACGTGGACGTCCTGCGCGCTCAGCTCGGTGTGCGCCGTTCTCGACATTTCGGTCACTCCTTGTCGCCGGTTCCGGTCTCGGCCTCCTCGCGTCGACCGGACCCGGGACAGGGGCCTTCGTCACACACCGCGCCGCCGTACGTCCTGCCCGGCCCCGCCGCACATCCCCTGCGGGGCCGGGCGGGGGCCTACCTCTCGGCAGGCTCGACGGCGTGGTCGTCGGCCTCGTCGACCGGCGGGGGATTGTCACCGGCCCCGAGATCCCTGCGCAGCCGCTCGAGATCCATGCTGTGGGTGCCGTACTTCAGCTGGCGGGCGACCTTCGTCTGCTTCGCCTTGGCTCGACCCCGTCCCATTGGCTGCACTCCCTTGTATAGGCCTACTAGGCCTCTCGTCACTGTCGCATCGCAGGCATCTTACCCAAGACCTATACGAGTTGAAGAATTATGCAATTTGCTATTTTGTAAGTAGCCTGCGTTCCATGCCGGTCCCGCTCTACCAGGCCAAGGCCGAGTTCTTCCGTACGCTCGGGCACCCGGTCCGCATCCGGGTGCTCGAACTGCTGAGAGACGGACCGCTGCCGGTCCGCGACCTGCTGGCCGAGATCGACATCGAGGCGTCCAGCCTCTCCCAGCAACTGGCGGTGCTGCGCCGGGCCGGAATCGTGACAGCCACCCGCGAGGGTGCCACCGTGGTCTACGCCCTGTCCACTCCGGACATGGCCGGCCTGCTGACGTCGGCGCGCGCCATCCTGACCGAGGTCCTGGCCGACCAGGGCGAACTCCTCGCCGAGCTGCGCGCGGAGACCGACCGCGCGGCCGCGGGCCCGGGGGCGCGGAGGGTGGCCGTCGAGCGGTGAACGGCGGAGCCGCGGCCGCCGGCCCCTCCGGCGGGGAGCCGTGCGGAAGGGGCTCCCGCTCCGGACTGGTACGGCCCGGAGCTTCCTTCTGGCCGCCCGCCGGGCAAAATTAGGGCGTGGGCAGGAGGATCGGGACGGTAGGGATGGACGATCGCGAGCATGAACGGCTCTCGCCGCTGCTGGGTCAGCTGTTCCCTGACGGCGGTGACGGGCGGGTGCTCGGGATCGAGCTGCCGCCCGGGGACGTCGTCTGGCCCGACCCCGGCTACGCGCGGCTCCTGACCCACCGGCGGCCGGCGTTCTGGCTCAGCGAGGCGGCGGTCTCCGCCGAGCTCTGGACCGTGCTGCGGGCCGAGCACCCGCGCTCGGGGCTCTGGCCGGTTCTGCTGGAGGACTCCGTCCAGCCGTGGTCGGCCGGGCAGGTCGCCCCGGACGCCGCCGCGGAGATCGACAACTACCACGTCTCCGCGTTCATGGCCGAGGTGTGGGCGGACTGGACCGGCAAGGCCCACGCCGACCAGGTGGAGATCCTGGCCCCGTTCGGCCCCAGATGCCCGGGGCCCGCCGCGCCGGGGCCGCCGGGTGCCGACCCGGGGGCGGTCGCCGACTGGTACGCCGGGATCGTGGCCGAGCGCCGGACCCCGCTGGGGCTGGTGGCCGTGGAGCGGGGGGCCGACGCGCTGGCCGTCATGGGCTGGCAGGGCGCGCTGAACCACAACGAGTGGATGGTCCCGCTGGCGGCCGTGGTGCGCAGCTGGGAGGAGCGGTTCGGCGCGCGGGTGGTCGGCATGGGGTTCAACACCCTGGACCTGAGCGTCGCCGCGCCGCCGGTGACCGCGGAGCACGCCCTGCACGTGGCGGCCGAGCACTGGACGTTCTGCCCCGACAGCGTCGTCTACGGGGCCGGATCGCTGATCGACTACGCCGAGCAGATCAGGGGGAGGAACGCCTGGTCGTTCTGGTGGGACTGACCGCGGCGGCTCTTGCGCGCCCTGTCGCCGAATGCGATTCTGGTTCACCGAATCAGAAGGAGATTCTGTTTCGGCGAACCAGAGGAGTGCCATGGTCCTGCGCGCCCCGGCGAACGGCATCGAGATCGCCTACGACACCTTCGGCTCCCCCGGGGACCGCCCGCTCCTCCTGGTCATGGGACTCGCGTCCCAGCTGATCCACTGGGACGAGGAGTTCTGCGGGATGCTCGCGGAGCGGGGTCACCACGTGGTGCGGTTCGACAACCGGGACGTCGGCGAGTCCACCCATCTCCACGAGGCCGGAGCACCGCAGCCGGGCGGGGCGGCGCCGTACCTGATCGGCGACATGGCCGACGACGCGGCCGGGCTGCTCGACGCGCTCGGCCTGGACTCGGCCCACGTGGTCGGCGTCTCGATGGGCGGCATGATCGCCCAGTCGATGGCCATCCGCCACCCGGGCAGGGTCCGCAGCCTGACCTCGATCATGTCCACGCCGAGCCCCCAGGCCGCCCCGCCCACCGAGGCGGCCATGGCGGCGCTCATGTCTCCGCCCTCGCCCGACCGGGAGGCGGCCGTCCGGCGGGCGCTGGAGACCTGGAAGGTCATCGGCTCGCCCGGCTACCCCTTCGACGCCGAGCGGATCGCCAGGGTCGCCGGGCTGAGCTACGACCGCGCCTACGATCCGGCCGGGGTGGCCAGGCAGTTCGCCGCGATCGTCGCCTCGGGCGACCGCGCGCCGCAGCTCGGGGAGCTGTCGGTGCCCGCCCTGGTGCTCCACGGGGAGGAGGACCAGCTCGTGCCGCTGCCGGGCGGGACCGCCACGGCGGACGCCGTCCCGGGGGCCAAGCTGGTGACCTTCCCCGGCATGGGCCACGACCTGCCGCGCGCGCTCTGGCCCGAGATCGTCGGCGCGATCGCCGACCTCACCGCCGCCGCGGAGCGCTAGGCGGGCCGCGGCTCCGCCTGCGGCCCGCCTCCCGGGGCGAGGCCGCAGGCGGAGGATCAGACCTCCAGCTTCTCCTCGATGCTCTTGAGATTGTGCCGCGCCAGCGCCAGGTTGGCCCGGCCGCGGTCGAGCGCGAGGTAGAGGAAGAGTCCCTTGCCGCCCCGGCCGGTGATCGGCCGGATGACGTGGTACTGGCTGGAGAGCGTGATGAGGATGTCCTCGATGGCCTCCTTGAGGCCGAGGGACTCCATCGTGCGGAGCTTGGCCTTGACGACCTCGGTGTTGCCCGCCGCGGCCACCTGGAGGTCCAGGTCCTTGGAGCCGCCCAGGGCGCCCAGGGCCATCCCGCTGTTGTAGTCCACGACCACCGCGCCGACGGCGCCGTCGATCGCCATCATCTCCTTGAGGGAGACGTCCATGCTGGCCATTGCCTTCTCCGATTCACTTGGTGAGCGACATGCGTCTGGTGATGGCGGCGAGGTTCGCCGCCGTCTTGCGGCCCTCCAGTCGCAGCAGCCCGAGGTTGGCGCCCGGGCGGGCCAGGACTGTAAGGACGATCTTGGGGCCCGCGGCGTAGAAGGCCGCGTAGCCGTTGGTGCCGGAGATCAGGGTCTCCTCCAGCGCTCCCTTGTCGACGATGCTCGTCATCCGGCGGCTGAGGGCCAGCAGTGCGGACGAGAGCGCGCCGGCCTGCTCGACCTCTCCGGCCAGGTCGCTGGCGATCGGCAGCCCGTCCACGCTGCACGCGATGCTCCCGCTCACGTCGGGCATGCGCTGGCGGAGCAGGGCCATCTCCCGGTGCACCTCGTCTCGCAGTTCCACGGGCATCCTCCTTCCGATCCACTTCAAGGTCCGCAACCTCATGAGCATGGAGCCGACCTCATGTGAGCGCCTCCAACGCGTTCCTCAGCCGGATGAGCAGGCTCACGTCGGCGGGGTCGCCCGTCGTCTGGGGGAGCCGGCCCCCGCCGGGGGAGGGGCCGGTCCCCCGTTCCGGGACGTCCCGGACGGTGTCCGCCCGCCTGGGCAGCGCGCCGGCGGGCGGGCCGGCCGGCGCCGCGGGCGGGAGCTCGGGCGGTCTTCCGGGCGGTGCCGCTCCGGAGGGCGCCGCCCTGGAGGGCGCCGTTCCGGCCGGGACGCCGTCCGGGGCGCCGGGCGCGGGCTCCGGCACGCGCAGGAGCCCGGCCGCGGCGAGCTGCCGTACGGCGAGCAGCACCGAGTAGACGGGCCGGCCGAGTTTCCGGGCCAGCTCGGCGGGGGTCGCGGTGGAGTCCGTGCCGACCAGCACCTCCCACTGGAGAGAGGTCAGCATGACCCGCTGGGCGGGGATGCGTCCCAGCGGGACGACCGGAAGGGCGTCCAACCCGGTGGACGGCCAGGCCTGGTCCAACTGCGCTCTCCTTCGCCTGCACTCCCTGACCAGTCCGGTCACGTCGAAATACCACTGGGGCCCGAGCCAGTGCCGCTCGCCCGGGCGGAACCGGGGCCGGACGCCGGAGGCCTGGAGGAGGAAGAACACGGCGTCGAGCACCGCTCCCAGCACGCAGAACTCCAGCTCGCCCCGGGTGAGCACGCCCCGCTCGACCAGCCGGTCACCGCCCCACAGTCCCTCGCCCGCGGCCTGCCTGGCCTGCCGTACGGCGTAGGCGGAGACCCGGCCGCTGGTGGTCAGCAGGTCCTCCACCCGGGGACAGGAGGGGCTCTCGGCGTAGGTCACGCGACCGTCGGTGAGGTAGAGCGCCCCGGCCTTTCCGAGCCGCAGGGAACCGGTCGCCCGGTCCTCGGCGAGTCCGCTGAGTATGCTCTCGACGGTCGGCATGGCTTATGTCGTTATGAGCCGGCCCGAGAGCGACTGGAGCCGGTGGCGGGCAAGGGCCAGATTGGATCTTTCCAGATCGAGGCGGACGTATATCACTAAAGGTCCGTCGAATATGGTCTCCAGCGGTCTCAGCAAATGGTGGCCGCTGTCCGTCGTCACGATCATGTCGTTGATCCGGACGGTTCCGGTGGGGGAGGCCGTGGCGAGTCCGTCCAGCGTCGCCCGGAGTGTCTCGCTGAGTCCCGCGGCGGATTTCTCCACGTCGGTGTGGCGGCTGCCGCCGCCGACCCCCACCGCCATCCCGCTGGTCTGGTCGATCATGATCGCGTCCAGCGCACCGGGTATCGCCATCACCTCGGTGAGGCACTCCTCGATTCCGAGCACTAGATCTCCCTCGCCGACGGCTGTGGAAAAACGTCGTCCGGCCAGAGTAGAGATATGCAGAAGGGTGCTAAGTGCCCTGATTAGAAATGAGTTGTCGTGAGATAGAGGATTTAACTACCGGGTAGAAAGATGTGCACCCCGGGTGGGACATCCCCTACAGGACTTCGGAGATAAGTGCCTTCTCGTCCGGCTTGAAAACAAGAACATTCTTCACGTAGGACTGCACGGCGGTCGGCAGCCCGACGTCGTTGCCCGCCTCCTGGGACATGAACCAGCGGTGGTCGAGCACCTCGTGGAAGAGCTGGGCCGGCTCCAGCTTGCGCCGCATCTCCTGCGGGACGGCCTCGATCGTCGGCTGGAACACCTCGGCCAGCCAGCGGTGGGCCACGATCGCCTCGTCCTCGTGGCGCAGGCCGTACGAGACCCGGAAGGAGTCGAGGTCGTTGAGGAGCCGCCGGGCCTGGTTCTCCTCCACGTCCAGGCCGGTGAGGCGGAGCAGCCTGCGCTGGTGGTGGCCGGCGTCGACGACCTTGGGGCGGACGATCAGGCGGCCGGTGCCGGCCTTGCGGCGGACCATCATCTCGGCGACGTCGAATCCGAGCCGGTTGAGCCGCCGGATGCGCTTGTCGATCATGTGCCAGTCGACCTCGTCGATGATCTCCTCGGAGGTGAGCTCGCCCCAGAGCCGGTGGTAGCGCCCGCAGATGGAGTCGGCGACCTCCTCGGGGTCGAGGGAGGGGTGCAGCAGGCCGCCGGCCTCCAGGTCGAGCATCTCGCCGTAGATGTTGGTGTGCGCGACGTCGATGTCGTGCAGCCGCTGGCCCTCGCTGATCATCGGGTGGAGCTCGCCGGTCTCGGCGTCGACCAGGTAGGCGGCGAAGGAGCCCGCGTCCCTGCGGAACAGGATGTTCGACAGCGAGCAGTCGCCCCAGTAGAAGCCGGTCAGGTGGAGCCGGACGAGCAGGACGGCCAGCGCGTCGAGGAAGCGGTTGAGCGTGTCGGGCCGGATCGTCCCCGACATCACCGCCCGGTAGGGAAGGGAGAACTGCAGGTGCTGAGTGATCAGCGCCGAGTCCAGCGGCTCGCCGTCGGCGCCGGTGCGCCCGGTCACCACCGCCACCGGCTCCACCGCGGGCGTGTCCAGCCGGTGCAGGTCCCAGAGCAGGCGGTACTCCCGCTTGGCGAAGTGCTCGCTGATCTCCTTGACCGCGTACACCCTGCCGGAGAGCCGGACGAAGCGGACCACGTGCCGGGAGATGCCGCGGGGGAGCGAGACCAGGTGGTGCTCCGGCCACCGCTCCAGCGGGAGGTCCCAGGGCAGGCGGAGCAGGTCCGGGTCGCTGGGGGCGCCGGTGAGCTGCAGGGGCATGGAGTCAGTCCTCGCGGGTCGGGTAGACGGGGGGATCGAAGGCGCGCCGGACCACCGCGGCGAGCTGCTCCTCGGTGAGCACGCGGGGCTCCCCGACGGACCTGGCCCGCACGTAGACCTCGCAGAGCCACTCCAGCAGCCGGGTGGCCTCGAAGGCCTTGTCCAGGTCGTCGCCTATCGTGACCCCGCCGTGGTTGGCCAGCAGCGCGGCCTGGCGGCCGGCGAGCGCGTCCCGTACGGCGGCGGCGAGCTCGGGAGTGCCGTAGGTGGCGTACTCGGCGACCCTGACGGTCCCGCCGAGCAGCAGCGCGTTGTAGTGGACCGGCGGCAGCTCGGTCATGGTGGTGGCGACCACGGTGCCGAAGACGGAGTGGGTGTGCACGACCGCCTGCGCCCCGGTGCTCGCGTAGACCGCCAGGTGCATCGGGGTCTCGGAGGACGGCTGCAGCCCGCCCTCGACCAGGTGGCCCTCGACGTCGAGCACCGGGCAGGCCTCCGGCTCCAGCCGGTCGAGGGGCACTCCGCCGGGCGTCACCGCGACCAGGTCGCCGACCCGGACGCTCAGGTTCCCGGCGGCTCCGACGACGAGGCCGGTTCCGGCGGCCCGGCGGCCGTATTCACAGAGCAGGCGGCGCTGCTCGGCCAGCAACATGGGGCTAAAAGTAGGGGATTGCGATATTTATGAGCAAATATCCTCTACTGGTCTAGACCGGCGGTGGCCTCGCTGGATCCGAGGGCGCCGGGCCCGCGCCGGGGCGGGGGATATCGCCTTGCTGATCAGGTGCGAAGTATGAGGTACGGTATGCCGATCTGCCAGGAGACATCCCTTGTGTTTGGCGGCTTTCTACCGGAAGTGTCGCGAGGACATCACGGCTCGGTCTAGACCGGATGCGGACTCTTGACGCTGAGCTGCCGAGGTCCGTACGTTCAACCAAACGTTTAGGAAACTTTCCTAATTGTCCCCCGCCCTGGAGGGTTGCATGTCCAACTCGGCCGGTACGCCCGGAGAGATCACCCGGCGGCAGATGCTTCGCCGGATCGGCCTGACCGCTCTCGTCGCCGGTCCCGGTGCCGGGCTGCTCAGCGCCTGCGCCACCGGTGGCTCCCCCGCCGCCACGAGCTCCGCCGCGCCCTCGGCGGCCGCGGCCACCTCGGCCGCCAACCCCTTCGGCGTCGCGGCCAACGCGCCCCTCGAGGTCGTCATCTTCAAGGGCGGCCTGGGCGACAGCTACGCCACCGAGGTGCACGAGCCGCTCTACAAGAAGGCCTTCCCGCAGGCCGAGATCAAGCACGTCGCCACCCAGCAGATCGCGCAGACCCTGCAGCCGCGGTTCGCCGGCGGCGACGTCCCGGACATGATCGCCAACTCCGGCACCGACCTGATGGACAACGCCGCCCTGCAGCAGGAGGGCCAGCTCCTGGAGCTCGCCGAGCTGTGGGACGCCCCCTCGATCGACGACCCGAGCAAGAAGGTGCGCGACATGGTCGCGCCGGGCACCGTCGAGTCGGGCCTCATCACCGGCAAGCCGTACGTGATGAACTACGTCTTCTCCGCCTACGGCCTCTGGTACGACTCGGCGCTCTTCGAGAAGGAGGGCTGGACCCCGCCGAAGACCATGGAGGAGTTCAAGACCCTCTGCGAGACCATCAAGGCCAAGGGCATCACCCCGTTCGCGTACGCCGGCAGCAACGCCTCCTACTACGCCTACTGGATGATCCTCATCTCCGCCGCGAAGATCGAGGGCAACCAGCTCCTCCTCGACATCGACAACCTCGTCGACGGCGCGTGGCAGCGCGACTCGGTCAAGCAGTCCGCCGCCGCCTGGGCCGAGATCGGCAAGTACATGGACAAGTCCTTCGAGGGCCTGATCCACACCGAGGTGCAGACCCGGCAGAACCAGGGCAAGATCGCCCTCTACCCGTCGGGCTCCTGGCTGGAGAACGAGCAGAAGAGCCAGACCCCCGAGGGCTTCAAGTACGCCCTGACGCCCACCCCCAGCGTCACCGCCGCCGACAAGCTGCCCTTCGAGGCCATCCGCGCCGCCGCCGGCGAGGGCTACATCGTGCCGTCCAAGGCCAAGAACCCCAAGGGCGGCCTGGAGTACCTGCGCATCATGCTCTCCAAGGAGGGCGCGCGCGGCTTCACCGAGAAGTCCGGCAACATCACCGTCGTGACCGGCGCCGCCGACGGCCTGGAGCTCTCGCCCGGCAACGCCAGCCTCAGCGCCGCGCAGACCGCCGCGGGCCAGAACATCGTCACCTACAACAGCTTCGAGGGCTGGTACAAGGAGCTGGAGACCGAGCTGCGCAAGCAGACCAACGCGCTGATGTTCGGCCGCATCTCCGCCGAGGAGTTCTGCGAGAAGATGCAGAAGGCCGCCGACAAGACCAAGGCCGACTCGTCCATCACCAAGCAGAACCGGACGGTGTAGCCCTCCATGCGGCACGACAAGCATCCAGTCGCGGCCGGGGCGCGGAGCGGCAGGGCCCCGCTCGTGACCCGCGTGCGGAACAGCAGGTACCCGTTCATCGCCGGGTTCCTCGCCGCTCCCGTGGTCCTCTACGTGGTCTTCGTGATCAGCCCGTACGTCCAGGCTTTCTACATCGCGCTGACCAACTGGAAGGGGATCTCGGCGAATCCTCAGTACATCGGCCTGGAGAACTTCACCAGGCTCTTCGAGGACGAGGTCTTCTGGGCCGCGGTGCGCCACCACGGTGTCCTGCTGCTTGTCGTGCCGCTGGTCACCATCGCCATCGCGCTGTTCTTCTCCTTCCTGCTCAACCTGAGCGGAGGGCAGAAGGGCGGCCAGATGACGGGCCTGTGGGGCTCGAAGTTCTACCGTGTGGTCTTCTTCCTGCCCCAGGTGCTCGCGGTGGCCATCGTCGGCGTGCTCTTCCGGGCGATCTACCGCCCGGACGAGACCGGCGTGATCAACAGCATGCTCGCCAAGGTCGGCCTCGACCCGGTCGGCTGGCTCATCGAGCCGGACCTCGCCCTCTGGGCGATCATGGGCGTGATGGTCTGGCAGGCCGTCGGCTTCTACGTGGTCCTGTTCTCCGCGGGCATGTCCTCCATCCCCAAGGAGGTGTTCGAGGCCGCCGCGCTGGACGGCGCGGGCCGCTTCACCCTCTTCTTCCGGATCACCCTCCCGCTGCTGTGGGACACCATGCAGGTGGCCTGGGTCTACCTCGGCATCGCGGCCTTCGACGCCTTCGCCCTGGTCCAGGTGCTCTCGGTGGACCGCGGCGGGCCCGACAACGCCACGACCGTCCTGCCGCTGGAGATCTGGCGCACGGCGTTCAACTTCTCCAAGTTCGGCTACGCGTCCGCGATGGGTGTGGCGCTGTTCTTCATGACCATCACGTTCGCGGCGCTCACCCTGCGCGTGACCCGGCGCGAGAGGATCGAGTTCTGATGGCTGCGGACACGGCGTACAAGCCGTCCACCCGGGCGGCGGCCCCGCACGGCCGGCCGAGGCGGCGCAGGAACCCGCTGGGCGTCTTCGGAACGCTGTCCCACGTCGCGCTGGTGATCTGGGCACTGCTGATCATCGGCCCGATCCTCTGGACGTTCCTGGCCTCCTTCAAGAGCAACACCGAGATCTTCGGCGACGCGCTCACCCTGCCGACCTCCTTCGGCTGGGACGCCTGGGGACGGGCCTGGGAGAAGGCCCACATCGGCCAGTACATGCTGAACACCGTCTTCGTGGTGGCGTGCAGCACGGCCGGGACCATGCTGCTGGGCTCGATGGCCGCCTACGTGCTGGCGCGCTACACCTTCCCCGGGAACCGGGCGATCTACTACCTGTTCGTCTCCGGGATGACCTTCCCGGTCTTCCTGGCGCTGATCCCGCTGTTCTTCGTGGTGAAGAACCTCGGCCTGCTCGACACCCACCTGGGCGTCATCCTGGTCTACATCGCCTACTCGCTGCCGTTCACGGTCTTCTTCCTCTCGGCGTTCTTCAAGACGCTGCCCACCTCGGTGGCCGAGGCGGCGATGATGGACGGCTGCTCGCACACCCGGACGTTCTTCCAGATCATGGTGCCGATGGCCAAGCCGGGCCTGATCAGCATCACGATCTTCAACATCCTGGGCCAGTGGAACCAGTACCTCCTGCCGATCGTGCTGCTCTCGGGCAACGTCGAGGACAAGTGGCTGATCACCCAGGGCGTCGCGAACATCTCCACCAGCGCCGGCTACGAGGCGGACTGGCCGGGAATGTTCGCCGCGCTCAGCCTGGCCATCATCCCGGTGATGATCATCTACATCATCTTCCAGCGCCAGATCCAGTCAGGCCTCACCTCGGGCGCCGTCAAGTAGCGCCCGGCCCGGCGTTCCCCCCCGCAGAGTCCCCCGGCGGTGTCTCCCGGCGCGCCGGGGGACACCGCCGGTTGGCTTCCCGGCCGCCGCCGTGCTCTCCTGGTGCGATGAACCTGCTTGACGACTCCGAGGTGCGGCGGCTGCTGGCCGGTGTGCCCCAGTGGCGGCGCGAGGGCGACGAGATCCGCCGGACCGTCACCGCTCCCGACTTCCCGACCGCGATCCGCGTCGTCGACGAGATCGCGGTCGAGGCCGAGAAGCTCAACCACCATCCCGACATCGACATCCGCTGGCGCACCCTGCACCTGGCCCTCACCACGCACGACGCGGGCGGCCTGACCGGTGCGGACTTCACCCTCGCCGCCCGCATCGACGAGATCGCCGCAGCCCACGGGGGATGACGCCCGGCGCGTCCCGGCCGCCGCGCCGCCGGGCGGCCGGGACGGAGCCGGTGCGGCCTCATCGGTGAAACACCCAGCGTGACCGTCCGGTCACTGGTTAGAGTGGGGTCTCGTTCCCGACCTGACCGGTTCAGGAGATGTCATGCGCCTGCCCGTGGTTCTCTCCGTCACCGCCCTGCTCGCGGCCGCCTGCGGCACCCAGCAGGCGGGGCACCCGGCGGGCCACCCGCCGGCGAAGAGCACACCGGCCGCCGTGGTCAGCCTGACCGGGGAGGGCCGGTTCGGCGCTCCGGCGAAGGGCGGTCCGGCCATCGCCTACGACGACAAGCTGGTGCCCCGCGGCGCGTCGGCGCGGGTGACCGCCGAGTCGGGCGCGGTGCTCGCCACCTCCTCGGTCACCGTCGAAGGCTTCCTGCCCGGCCGGACGTACGGCGTGCACCTGCACGTCAACCCGTGCGGCGCCGACCCGGAGGCCGCCGGGCCGCACTACCGGCACGTCCACACCCACGCCAGTGCCGACAACGAGGTCTGGCTCGACTTCACCACCGACGCCGAGGGCGCGGCCACGGCCACGTCCCGGCAGGACTGGGCCTTCCCGCCGGACAAGGCGCCCCGCTCCCTGGTGATCCACGCCCAGCGGACGAAGGTGACGGGGGCCAAGGCCGGCACGGCCGGGCCCAGGGTCGCCTGCGTCACCCTCGGCGAGGGCTGATCCCGGCACCGGCTCGTGCCTTCCTCGGGGGAGGGCATGAGCCGGTGCCGTTCGCGTGCGTGAGCCGGTGCCGCCCCCTCAGGGGAGCTGGGAGATCATCCGCTCCATGCCGTTGACCCAGTTGTCCCGCAGGGCCTCGGCCGCGCCCTCCAGATCGCCTGCCATCAGCCGTTCGGCGATCCGGCGGTGCTCCTCGGCGGCGCGCTCCATGAGGGTCGTCTCGCCGGACAGCAGGTGGGTGTAGCGGCGCATGCCCGCCTTGACGCTGGTGATCAGATCCAGCAGCCGCTCGTTCGTGCAGCCGCCGAGCAGCAGGTCGTGCCACTCGTCGTCGTGGTGCTCGATGTGCTGCCGCTCGGCGACGTCGGCGGTGAACTCCTCGGCGAGTCTGAGCAGTTGCGGGGCGGCCCGTTCCAGGTAGGCGGGGTCCGAGCGTCGTAGGGCGAGCGCCTCCAGCGCGGCCACGATGTCGCACAGTTCCCGGAACTCCTGGCGGCTCACGGGCGCGAACCGGAATCCTCTGCCCTGGTTGCTCTGCAGGACGCCCTCGCCGGCGAGGGTGATCAGGGCCTCGCGCAGCGGGGTCCGGCTGACTCCCAGCTCTCCGGCGAGGGCGGCCTCGTTGATGTCGGTGTCCGCGGCGAAGTCGCCCCGGCCGAGCCTGAGCATCAGCTCGTCGCGGATCTGCTCGCGCAGCGGGCGCCGCTCGATCGCCATATCACTCCTTCGACGGTGGCCTGCAGGGCCGATCTCTTGACGGCGTCCAGGATACTGCACTATGAATTTTGAATACAAAATATTACATGTCACGTGTGGAGGACTACGTGGGACTGACCAAGGTTCCCGGCCTGCTGTTCGGGGGTGACTACAACCCCGAACAGTGGCCGGAGCATGTCTGGGAGGAGGACGTGCGGCTGATGGCCGAGGCCGGCGTGAACATGGCGACCGTCGCCGTCTTCTCCTGGTCCCGCCTCGAACCGCGGCCGGAGGTGTACGACTTCGGCTGGCTCGACCGCGTCCTGGACCTGCTGCACGCTCACGGCGTCGCCGCCGACCTGGCCACGGCCACGGCCACCCCGCCGCCCTGGCTGGTCCGGGAGCACCCCGAGGTGCTCCCGGTGGACGCGGCCGGGACCCGGCTGGAGTTCGGCTCCCGGCAGGGCTACTGCCCCAGCTCGCCGGTCTTCCGGGCGGCGGCCGTACGGCTGGCCCGGGCGATGGCCGAGCGCTACGCCGGCCATCCCGCGCTGGCCATGTGGCACATCGGCAACGAGTACGCCGACCACACGGCCGAGTGCTTCTGCGAGGAGTCCGCCCGGCACTTCCGGCGCTGGCTCCAGGAGCGCCACGGCTCGATCGACGGCCTCAACGCAGCCTGGGGCACCTCCTGCTGGGGTCAGCACTACACCGCGTTCGACCAGGTCAACCCGGTGCGCAAGGCCCCCGGCCCGATCAACCCGGCCCAGCTCCTCGACTGGCGGCGCTTCAGCTCCGATGCCCTGCTGGAGTGCTTCGAGGGCGAGCGGGAGGTGCTGCGCGAGCTCACTCCGGGCGTCCCGGTGACCACCAATTTCATGGGTCTGCTGCGCGACCTGGACTACTGGAAGTGGGCGCAGGCCGAGGACGTCGTCAGCGACGACGCCTACCCCGACCCGGCCGACCCCGCCTCGCATGTCGAGATCGCGCTCAGCTACGACCTGATGCGCTCCCTCAAGCGGCGGCCGTGGATCCTGCTGGAGCAGGCCCCCGGCGCGGTGAGCTGGCGCGGGGTCAACGTGCCCAAGCCGCCGGGCATGATGCGCCTGCACAGCATCCAGGCGCTGGCCCACGGCGCCGACGGCGCGATGTTCTTCCAGTGGCGGCAGGCGAAGTACGGGCCGGAGAAGTTCCACTCGGCGCTGCTCCCGCACGGCGGCACCGCCTCGCGGGGCTGGCGCGAGACCCTGCGGCTCGGCGCGGATCTGCGGGCACTGGCGGAGATCGCCGGTTCGGAGTCCGAGGCGGAGGTGGCGCTGGTCCTCGGCTGGGAGAGCTGGTGGGGCCTGGAGGCCCCCGAGTCGATGCCGTCCGACCGGCTCGAGCTCAGACGGCTCCTGCTGGACTGGTACGCCCCGCTGCACGCCCGCGGTGTCGCCGTGGACCTCGTCCCGCCCGGCCGCGACCTGTCCGGCTACCGGGTGGTGATCGTTCCCAACCTCTACCTGTGCGACGAGGACCAGGCCGGAGCTCTGGCCGCCTTCGGCGGCCACCTGGTCGTCGGCCCGTTCAGCGGCGTGGTCGGCCCCGACGAGCAGGTGCACGACGGCGGCCCCCCGGGCCCGCTGCGTGAGCTGCTCGGTCTGGCCGTGGACGAGTTCTGGCCGCTCCCGGACGGCCGCACCCAGGCGGTGCGGCTCGCGCCGGCCGGACCGGGGACCGGGCGCCCGCTGACCGCGCGGACGTGGGCCGAGTGGCTGCGCGTCGAGGGGGCGGAGGTGCTCGCCCGCTACGAGGGCGGCGACCTGGACGGGCAGGCGGCGATCACACGGCGAGGGAACGCCCGCTACCTCGGATGCCTGCTCGACGACGTCAGCCCCGTCCTCGACGGCATCCTCACGGAGGCGGGCGTGCGGCCGGCGGCCGACGTGCCCGAGGGCGTGGAGGCCACCCGCCGGGGCCCCTACCTCTTCCTGCTCAACCACGCCGCCACCCCGGCGGCGCTCACGCTCCGCGAGCCGGGGACCGACCTGCTGACCGGCCGGGATCTGAGCGGTCGCATCGGGATCCCGGGCCGTGACGCCGTGGTGCTGCGCACCGGGCCGAACCCTGCACCGAACCCCGGGCCGGAGACCGAGCCGGTCACCGGGACCCGTACCACGCCGACCGGAGGAGAACGGTGACCCACCCCTACATCCCGAACGCCGAACCGGGGGTGCGGGCCGAGATGCTCGCCGCCGTCGGCGCCGCGAGCGTCGAGGAGCTGTACGCCCCGATCCCCGCGGCCCTGCGCCTGGACCGGCCGCTGGACCTGCCGGAGGCGATGGCCTCCGAGCAGGAGCTGGTGGCCCACATGCGCGCGCTGCTGGGCCGCGACACCGACACCGTCGCGGCGCTCAGCTTCCTCGGCCACGGCTGCTACCCGCACCACGTCCCAGCCGTCTGCGACGAGGTCAACGGCAGGAGCGAGTTCCTCACCGCCTACGCGGGCGAGCCGTACGAGGACCACGGCCGGTTCCAGGCACTGTTCGAGTACACGAGCATGATGGCGGAGCTGCTGGAGATGGACGTCGTCAACGTCCCCACCTACGACGGCTTCCAGGCGGCGGGCACGGCCATCCGCATGGCGGCCCGCGCCACCGGCCGGTCGAAGGTGCTGCTCAGCGGAGCCGTGAGCGCGGACAAGCTCAGCAAGCTGCACGACTTCCTCGATCACGACATCGAGATCCGCACCGCCCCTGTGACCGGCGGAGGAGAGATCGGCGAGGTGGAGATCGACGATTCGTTCGCCGCGATCTACCTGGAGACGCCGAACGTCTACGGTGTCGTCGAGACCCGGGGGCGCGAGCTGGCCGACCTGGCCCACGCGCACGGCGCGCTGCTGGTCGTGAGCGCCGACCCGATCTCGCTGGGCGTGCTCGCCCCGCCCGCGGCCTACGGCGCGGACATCGCCTGCGGCGACATCCAGTCGCTGGGCATGCACCAGAGCTACGGCGGCGGCCACGCCGGGTACATCGCCACCCACGACGAGGAGCGCCTGGTCGCCGAGTACCCCTCGCGCCTGTTCGGCCTCGCCCCGACCGCCGTCCCCGGAGAGTACGGCTTCGGGGACGTCTTCTACGACCGGACCTCCTTCGCCCACCGTGAGGAGGGCAAGGAGTGGGTGGGGACCGCCGCCGCCCTGTGGGGCATCACCGCCGGGGTCTACCTCGCGCTCATGGGCCCGGAGGGAATGCGCGAGCTGGGCGAGACCGTGCTGGCCCGCACCCGCTACGCCATGGACCGCCTCGCCGAGGCGGGCGCGACGGTGCTGCACTCCGGCGCGGTGCACTTCCGCGAGTTCGCGATCGAGGTGCCCGACGCCGACGCACTCCTCGGCGCGCTGCGCGGGCACGGCATCTTCGGCGGGGTCCGGCTGGACGGCCGCACGCTGCTGGTCTGCGTGACCGAGCGGCATTCCAGGGACGACATCGACCGGCTGGCGGCGGCCGTACGGAAGGAGCTCTCATGAGCGGGCACGCGCAGGAACCGTTCGCGAAGCTGCCGGTGGCGCCGAAGCCGCCGCTGCGCCGCTTCCACCAGGCGCGCTGGGACGAGCCGATCATCTTCGAGCAGTCGCGGCCCGGCCGCCGGGGCATCGCCGTGCCCGCTGCCGGGGTGCCGGCGGTCGAGCCGCCGGAGACGGTACGGCGGGCGCGGCCCCCGAAGCTGCCCGAGATGTCGCAGCTGCACGTGCTGCGCCACTACGTACGGCTCTCCCAGGAGAACCTGGGCGTCGACCAGGCCGTCGCGGTCGGCCAGGGCACCTGCACCATGAAGTACAGCCCCAAGGTCAACGAGGCGTTCGCCGCCGCGGTCGGCGAGCTCCACCCGCTCCAGCCGGTGGACACCGTCCAGGGTGTGCTGGAGGTCTACTGGCGGCTGGAGCGCATGCTCGCCGAGATCTCCGGAATGCACCGGGTCTCGCTCCAGCCGGCCTCCGGCTCGGCCGCCATCTACGCCAACGTCGCGATGATCCGCGCCTACCACGCCTCGCGAGGCGAGGGAGACCGGCGCGACCAGGTTATCACCACGATGTTCTCCCATCCCTCCAACGCGGCCTGCGCCAAGACCGCCGGGTACGAGGTCGTCACGCTGATGCCGGGGGCCGACGGCCACCCGGACATCGAGGCGCTGCGCGCGGCCGTCGGCCCCCGCACGGCGGCCCTGATGATCACCAATCCCGAGGACACCGGCATCTTCAACCCGCGGATCGCGGACTTCGTCGACCTGGTCCACGAGGCGGGCGGCCTGGCCTGCTACGACCAGGCCAACGCCAACGGCCTGCTGGGCGTCACCCGCGCGGCCGACGCCGGGTTCGACCTGTGCCACTTCAACCTGCACAAGACCTTCTCCACCCCGCACGCGTGCGGCGGTCCGGCGGGCGGGGCCTGCGGCGTCGTGGAGCGGCTGGAGCCCTTCCTGCCCGCCCCGACGGTCGAGCGCGGCGGCGACGGGTACCGCCTCGACACCGAGCGCCCGCAGTCCGTCGGCAAGACCCGCCCGTTCCTCGGCGTCACCCCGAACGTGGTGCGCGCCTACGCGTGGATCATGGCGCTGGGCGGCCGGGGCCTGCGCGAGGTGGCCGAGATCGCGACGCTCAACAACAACTACCTGATGGACAAGGTCCTGCGGATCCCCGGCGCCTCGGCGCCCTGGGGCCGCGACCGGATCGAGCAGGTCCGCTACTCCTGGCGGGAGCTGTTCGAGGACACGGGCGTGCGCTCGGAGGAGATCGGGGCGCGCGCCGCCGACTTCGGCGTGCACTACTGGACCAGCCACCACCCCCACCTGGTCCCCGAGCCCTTCACCCTTGAGCCGACGGAGTCCTACTCCAGGGAGGACCTCGACGAGTACGCCGCCATCCTCGCGCACGTCGCCGACGAGGCCCGGCGCGATCCCGGCCTGGTCCGGGGCGCCCCCTACAACCAGACCATCCACAAGATCGACCCGACCCCCCTCGACGACCCCGCGCAGTGGGCCCCCACCTGGCGCGCCTACACCCGCAAGCACCTGTCATGACCCCCACCTTCGGGCTGGTCGTCAACCCGGTGGCCGGGCTGGGCGGCCCCGCCGGGCTCAGAGGCAGCGACGGCCCCGCCACGCAGCGCGAGGCCCTCGCCCGCGGCTCCTGGCCCCGCGCGGGGGACCTGGCGGAGCGGGCCGTGCGGGCGCTGCTGGCCCGCCGGCCGGACGCGCGGGTGCTCACCGCCGCGGGTCCGATGGGGGAGGACTGCGTACGGGCCGCCGGAGGCGTCCCGGAGGTGGCATGGGCACCGCCCGCCACCCGGTCGGCCGTCCCATGGTCCGGGGCGGACGCGTTCCCATCGTCCGGGGCGGACGCGTTCCCATCGTCCGGGGCGGACACGACGGCCGCGGTCAGGGCCATGGGCGGCGTCGACCTGCTGCTGTTCGCCGGAGGCGACGGCACCGCGCGGGATGTGCTCGACGCCTCGCCGGCGTGCCCGGTGCTGGGGATCCCCGCGGGGGTGAAGGTCTACTCCGGGTGCTTCGCGGTCAGCCCCGCCACGGCGGGAAACCTCGCGGCGGAGTTCCGCGGTGAGACGGCCGAGGCCGAGGTGGTGGACCTGGACGAGGAAGCCCTCCGGCGGGGACGGGTGGGCCCGCGGCTCTACGGCACCGTCCGGGTCCCGGCCGCGCGCTCCGGGCTGTGCGGGCGCAAGACCGGCTCGTCCCGGCCGGACCCCGGATCGGCCGACGCCATCGCCGGGGAGGTCGTGGCCCGGATGAGGGCCGGGGCCCGCTACGTCCTCGGGCCGGGCGCCACCACCATGGCCGTCGGCCGCAGGCTGGGCCTGGACACCACGCTGCTCGGCGTGGACGTGGTCCAGGACGGCGGCCTGGTCGCCGCGGACGTGACCGAGCGGCGGCTCCTCGCCCTCGTGGACGGGGGCGAGACCCACGCCGTCCTGTCGGTGATCGGGGGGCAGGGATTCGTGCTGGGCCGCGGCAACCAGCAGATCGGCCCGGCCGTACTCAGAAAGATCATGTCGTCCGGCGGGCTGCTCGTCCTGGCCACCCGCGACAAGCTCGCCGGACTCGGCGGCAGGCCGCTGCTGGCCGACACCGGAGACCCGGAGGCGGACGCCCTCGCCGCGGGCCACGTCCCCGTCATCACCGGTCGTCGCGAGAGCGTGATGTACCGGATCAGCCCCGCTGCAGAGGAGTTCTCGCCATGACCGCTCTCCCAGGCAAGGTCGCGATCGTCACCGGAGCGGCCTCCGGCATCGGCCGGGCCACCGCGCTGCTGTTCGCCCGGGAAGGGGCGGCCGTCGTGGCGGCCGACATCGACGGGCCCGGCGCTTCGGCGGTGGCCGCCGAGATCGAGGCGGCCGGGGGCCGGGCCGCCGGCGTCCGGGCCGACGTGGCCGCCGAACCCGACTGCGAGCGCGTCGTGCGGACCGCCGTGGAGTCCTTCGGCGGGCTGCACGTGCTGTTCAACAACGCCGGGATCATCCGCCGCACCACCGTCCTGGACCTGACGGCCGAGGAATGGGACCGGGTCATGGCCGTCAACGTCAGGTCGGTCTTCCTCATGTGCAGGCACGCGATCCCCGCGATGACCGGCGGCGGCTCCATCGTGAACACCGGCTCGGGCTGGGGTCTCAAGGGCGGCGGGAGCGCCGTCTCCTACTGCGCCTCCAAGGCCGCGGTGGTCAACCTGACCCGGGCGCTCGCCATCGACCACGCCCGGGACGGGATCCGCGTCAACTCCGTCAACCCGGGCGACACCGACACCCCCATGCTCCGGGAGGAGGCCCGGCAGCTCTCCGAGGACTGGGCCGCCTTCGCCGCCGACGCCGCCGACCGCCCTATGGGCCGCGCGGGCACCCCCGACGAGATCGCGCGGGCCGTGCTGTTCCTGGCGAGCGACGCCGCGAGCTACGTCACCGGCACGGCGCTGGTCGTCGACGGCGGCGGACTCGCCTGACCCGCACCACCACGGGCTCACCCCGCACCACCCCCAGACACCCCCCACCAGGAGGCACCCATGTCCTTCCCCGTCCGCACGAGCCCCTCCCGCAGGAGGGCGCCGGTCCTGGCGCTCGCCCTGGCCCTCACCGCGACCGCCGCCTGCAGCGGGGGCGGTGGGTCCGCCCCGGGAGAGAAGGTCGTCGTCCGCTGGTCGACCTGGGGGTCGGCCGAGGACGTCGCGCTCTACAAGGGCTTCAGCGACGACTTCATGAAGCGCCACCCGAACATCGTGCTGAAGATGGAGAGCGTCCCCAAATACGAGGACTACCACCCCAAACTGCTCACCCAGCTCACCTCCAAGACCGCGCCGGACGTCTTCTTCGTCGGCGACGACAACATCGGCAAGTTCGTCTCCGCCGGAGTGCTCGCCCCGCTGGACGCCCGGCTCTCCGGGCCGGGCAGCGGGAGCAGGCCCGAGGACTTCTTCGAGGGCGTGTACGGCGGCGCCAAGAAGGACGGCACGATCTACGGCCTGCCCAACGACACCAACCCCGAGGTCCTCTGGTACGGCAAGAAGGCCCTGCGGGAGGCCGGGATCACCGAGGATCCGGCCGCGCTGCACGAGGCGGGCAAGTGGACCATGGACGCCTATCTCGCCATGAACGCCAAACTCAAGGCCGCGGGCAAGGCCGGCTCGATCTTCTGGAACTGGTACGGCTCCACCTACAGCGTCATCGGCGGTTTCGGAGGCAAGGTCTGGGAGGGCGGCAAGTTCGTCGCCACCACAGACCCGGCCTCCCGCAAGGCGCTGAAGACCCTCGCCGAGGGCTACGCCGACGAGACCTTCCTCCCGGCCGACGTGCTGCCCGAGAGCAACGGCGCCAGCACCCGGTTCCTGCGGGGCACGGCGGGCTTCTACGCCGGCGGCCGGTGGGTCATCGACGTGGTCAAGAAGGGAGGCGACCTCGCCAACTACGACATCGTGCCCTTCCCTTCCCCGGACGGGCGGCCGATGCCCGGCGCGGTCGCCGCCTCCTACCTGGCGTTGAACAAGGATTCCGAGCACGCCGGGGAGGCGTTCACCTTCCTGAGCGAGTTCGTCGGCAAGGAAGGCCAGTTGCTGCGGTTGAAGGGCGGCGGCGCCGTGCCGTCGGTCAAGGGCGCCGAGCAGGTCGTCCTGGAGGGCGGCTATCCCGCGCACGCCCAGACCTTCCTGGACGTGCGCGACACCGGCTTCGCCAACTACCCCGACGAGGTCGCCGTCCCCGGCCTCACCAAGGAGATCAACGACCACCTCTTGAAGGTCTGGACCGGCAAGGTCCCCTTCGAGCGCGGCATGACCGAACTCCAGTCCCTCGTCGACGGCAGGATCGGCTGACGGCCGTGGGCGTCGTCACCCAGGCGCGGCCCACCGTCCGGCGGACCCGGCCCGCACGCGCGGCGCGCGTGCGGCATCGGGACGGCTGGTGGGCCGCCCTCTTCCTCGCACCGCAGGTCCTCGGCCTGCTCACGTTCCTGGTCGCCCCGCTCGGATTCGCGGTCGCACTGGCGTTCATGCGGTGGGACGGGCTCGGGGAGAAGACCTGGGCCGGTTTCGACAACTTCGCCGCCCAGCTCTCCGACTCCGAGTTCGGCACGGCCGTCTGGAACACGGTCAAGCTCGCCCTGCTGACCGTCCCGGTGGGCCTGGCGCTCGCGCTGCTCATCGCGCTGGCGCTGAACCAGGTGAGGGGCCGGACCTTCTACCGGGTCGTCTACTTCCTCCCGGTGGTGACCAGTTCGGTCGCCGTGGCCGTGATGTGGCAGGTCATCCTCGCCGGCGGCGACTACGGCATCCTGAACACCACGGCGCGCGACTGGTTCGGGATCACCCTGCCCGACTGGCTGGAGGACCCGGGGTGGGTGATCGTGGCCATCGCGGTCGTCACCGTCTGGTCCTCGCTCGGCCTCAACGTCGTCATCTTCCTGGCGGGGCTGCAGACCATCCCGCCTTCGCTGACGGAGGCCGCCCGCATCGACGGCGCGGGACCGATCCGCGTCTTCCGCTCCGTCACGCTGCCGATGATCTCTCCGACGCTCTTCTTCTCCACCGTGGTCGCAGTGATCAGCTCGTTCCAGGCGTTCGACCAGATCTACGTCCTGGTCAACCCCGACCACAACGACGGGGCTCGCACGATCGTCTACCAGGTCTACGACCTGGGCTTCCAGAGCTTCGAGTTCGGTATGAGCAGCGCCGCCGCGCTGATCCTCCTGGTACTGACCCTGCTCGTCACCCTCGCCCAGTTCGGGGTGCAGAAGCGCCTCGTCCACTACGACTCGTAGGAAGGGGACCGGTCGATGGCCGTGATCTCCGGTGCCCCAGGCTCCCGCCGCCTCCGGCCGGGGCGGATCGCCCTGCACGCCGCGCTCGCCGCGGGCGGGCTGGTGATGGTCTTCCCGTTCGCCTGGATGCTGCTCACCTCCTTCAAGGGCGCGCACCAGATGCTCAACGCCCCGCTGGACTGGCTGCCCAGGCCGTGGCAGGCGGGCAACTACCCCGAGGCGTTCGGCAGGCTGCCCTTCGCGCGCGCCTACTGGAACAGCTTCTACATCGCGGTCCTCACCGTGGCCCTCACCCTGACCACCTCGGCGATGGCCGCCTACGCCTTCGCCCGGATCCGCTTTCGCGGCTCCGGCCTGCTGTTCGGGTTGTTCCTGGCGACCCAGATGGTGCCGCCGCAGGTCACCGTCGTGCCGCTGTATCTGATGCTCTCCGGGATCGGCTGGATCGACTCCCATCTGGCGCTGATCGTGCCCGGTTTCGTGAACCCCTTCGCGGTCTTCCTGCTCCGCCAGTTCATCCGGGCCGTCCCGATCGAGCTGGAGGAGGCCGCCCGCCTCGACGGCGCGGGCCGCTGGACCGTCTTCTGGCGGATCGTGCTGCCCAACATCCGTCCCGGTCTCGGCGCGCTCGGCATCGTCGTCTTCCTGTCGAGCTGGAACGCATTCTTCTTTCCGCTGATCTTCCTCAACTCGCCCGAGCTGGCGACCGTGCCGCTGCTGGTCAGCCAGTTCGCCGGGCAGCACGGCGCCATCGACTACGGCCTCACCCTCGCCGCCTCGGCCATCTCGATCATCCCGATGATGATCGCCTTCCTGGTGGGCCAGCGGCGCATCCTCAACAGCATGGCCATGTCCGGTCTGGGGGGACGCTGACGATGCCCGATCCCGTGACTCTCTCCGGTCCCGCGGCGTCCGCCGCATGCACCGGCATCGCGGCCCCCGGCCTCCCGGAGCTGGACCTCCGCGAGCGGCCCTTCACCGACCGGGGCTCCCGGCTGCTGGTGACGGCCGAGGCCGACGGCTCGCTCAGGATCGCCCGCGCCGAGTACGAGACCCCCCTCGCGGAGACGGCCGTCCGCACCGGTCTGCGGGTCTTCGCCGACGGCGCCGAGCTCGCCGTACGGCAGGCACGAGCCGATCGGATCTCCTTCGGCTCGGGTGTGGACCTCGTCTTCGCCGACGCGGAGACGCTGGTGCTGACCTCGGCCGCCGCCGGGGTGCGGGCGGTCTGGGACGGCGGCGCGGTGACGGTCGGGGGAGCCGCCGTCCTCGTGGGGGAGGAGCGGCCGGTCGATCCGGCGGCCGTTCTGGAGGAGGCCGGGCGCCAGTGGCAGGCGTGGTTCGAAGGCATGCCCGCGGTACCGGACGGCCTGCGGGAACGGGCCCGCCAGGCCTGGTGGACGCTCGCGGTCAACCTGCTGCCGATCGCGTCCGCCGGCGGGCGGGAGGGGCTCGTCCCTTCCAAGTACGGCTACGTCGGGGTCTGGAAGTGGGACGCCTACTTCCACGCCGTCGCCCTGCGTCATGCCGACCCCGGACTGGCCCGCGACCAGATCCGCATCCTCCTCGGCCACCAGCGCCCCGACGGCCTGATCCCCGATGTCGTGCACGATCGCGGCGTCCTGGCGGAGACCACCGACCTGCCCCGCTCCGACCTGCTCCGGCTGGCCCAGCACGTCGGCCGGGCCGCGGACGGGGAGGCCGGCGGGCCGATCGGCGGGATCGTTCCCGTCACCAAGCCGCCGCTGACCGCCTGGGCGGTGTGGAAGATCCACGAGGTGGCCCCCGACCCGGAGTTCCTGGCCGAGGTCTACGAGCCGATCGCCCGGTCGCACGAGTGGTGGCTCACCGTCTCCGACCCCGACGGGGACGGGCTGGCCGAGTATCTGCACCCGTACTCCTCCGGGCTGGACGACAGTCCTGTCTGGGATCACGGCCCCCGGGCCGAACCGCCGGACCTCAACACCTACCTGGCCGTGCAGGCCGACCGGCTGGCGGACATCGCCGAGGCGCTGGGCCGCACGGCGGAGGCCGCCTCATGGCGAGACCGGGCGGCCCGGCACGTCGAACTGATGATCACCCGGCGCTGGAACGGCACCCGCTTCATCACCCTGGCGAGCGGCAGGCAGGTGGAGACCAGGACCCCTCTTGACCTGATGCCCCTGCTCACCGGGCGGCTGCCGGCGGAGATCGCCCGGCGGCTGGTCGCCGACCTGCTCTCGCCCGCCTTCTGGGGTGACCGGCCGGTGCCCACGGTCGCCTTCGACGACCCGCTGTTCGACCAGGACACCATGTGGAGGGGGCCGGTCTGGCTCAACGTCAACTACCTGCTGGTCGAGGGATTGCGGCGGTCCGGGTTCGCCGAGGAGGCCGGTGAGCTGACCCGGCGGACCCTGGACATGGTGAACGACGGCGGCGGCCTGTACGAGTACTGGAATCCGCTCACCGGCGCTCGCGCGGCCGGCGCGACCAGCGGCTTCGGCTGGTCGGCCGCGCTCTTCCTGGACCTGGCGGCCGGCCTGCCGTGACCGGCCCGCCGATCGGGCGGCGTCGGGGGGTTCCGTACGGGCGGCAGGCCGTGCGGAGGAAGGCGCCGGTCAGCCGAACACGGCGGGCGGCGGGACCGGGATGACGACCGGGTCGCCGTCGTTGAGCGGACGCGCCCCGGCGACGAACCTGACCAGATCGTCGCCGTGCACGCAGCGGGCCTGGCTGAGGCCGCCCGCCGCCCTGCGGACCATGCCGTCGAGGGGCAGGCCGGTGCGGGAGGCGGCGACGATGAGGTTGCCGAACCTGCGCCCGCGCAGGACCCCGGGGTCGGCCAGCAGCGCCATGCGCGGGAAGGTGCCGCCGATCGTGGCGAGCACCCGGCGGGCGAAGGCCAGCCCCTTGCCGTCGGCGATGTTGACCAGCAGGGTCCCGTCCGGCCGCAGGACGCGGGCGACGTCGCCCATGTACTCGCGGGTGGCCAGGTCGAGGGGCATCACGGCGCCGCTGAAGGCGTCCAGCACGAGCAGGTCGGCGGACGAGTCGTGCAGCCCGGCCGTGGCGCTGCGCCCGTCGAGGATCCTGACCTTGAGGCGGGGCACGGACTTGAGCCGGAGCTGGTCCCGGACGAGCTGGACCAGGCCGCCGTCGGGCTCGGCGACGAGCTGCCGGGAGCCGGGGCGGGTCGCCGCGACGTAGCGGGGCAGGGTGCAGCCGCAGCCGCCGACGTGCACCGCGTCCAGCGGGCCCTCGTCCAGCAGGTCGATCACGTCGGCCATCAGCCGGACGTACTCGAAGTCGAGGTAGGTGGGGTCCTCCAGGTCCACGTAGGACTGGGGCACGCCGCCGGAGGAGATCACCCAGCCGGAGGGCCGGTCGAGGTCCCGCAGCAGGTCGACCTCGCCGAAGGTCACCGGGTAGCGGCCCGGCATCGGCTCCCGTGGTTCCCGGCTGACCATCCCGTTGATCCTCTTTTCCTGGTATATCCGAGTGGACGTCGTTGGGAGAAACCGTATGCGTATCCGGCCGCTCCTCGCGCTCCTGATCGTGGTTCTCGGCATCGTGGGATGGGCCGTCTACGCGCTGACGCGCCCCGCGGAGTCCAGGAGCGGAAGTCCGGGCACCCCGGCCGCCACCGCGGGGGCGGGCGCGCCCCCGGTCGCGTCCCCTGAGGGGTCCGGCCCGGCCGCCGGTGCGGAGGAGGTCGCCAAGGCCTACCTGACCGCCTGGCAGGGCGCCGACCTGGCCACGATGGACCTGCTCGCGGTCGACGCCCCCGACGACTTCATCGAGCGGCACCACGCCTTCAGCCAGGAGCTGGGCATCGAGTCGCTGACGCTCACCCCCGGGACGGTCACGTTCCAGGGCGGGCAGGCGGCCGAGATGACGTTCCAGGGCGTCCGGCAGGTCGAGGAGCTCGGCGAGTGGCCGTTCTCCTCGACGCTGAAGCTGGTGGTCAGGGACGGCCGCTGGCGGGTGGCGTGGGCCCCGGAGACGCTCCATCCGGCGCTCAAGGACGGCGGGCGGCTCCGGATCAGGGACGTCCCCGCGGAACCGGCCGAGCTGGTCACCCGTTCGCAGGAGCGCTTCCCGCACGACAGCGGTGCCGAGAGCTACCTGAAGGCGCTCGCCGAGAGCGTGCCCGGGGAGGACTCCGAGGGCACCCCCGGGCTCGCCCTGGAGGCCGTCACCCCCGGCGGCGAGGTCCGGCGGCTCCTGGAGGAGCCGCCGGAGCCCGGGAAGAAGGTTCCCACCACCTTCTCCGGGACGGTCCAGGCCGCGGCGGCCAGGGCGCTGGACGGCGTGGACCACCCGGCCGCGATCGTCGCGGTCGAGTCCGCGACGGGCGAGATCCTCGCGGTCGCCGACCGGCTGGGCGGGAGGCACGCGTTCCTCGGCCTCTACCCGCCCGGCTCGACGTTCAAGGCGGTGACCGCCGCGGCTCTGCTCTCGGCGGGGCTCACCCCCGACTCCCCGGTCTCCTGCCCGGCCAGCTACGCGCCTCCGGGCGGGGCGGCGATCCCCAACGCCTCGTCCGTCACGGCGCTGGGCGCCACCACCCTGACCCGCGCCTTCGCGGTCTCCTGCAACACCACCTTCGTCGACCAGGCGACCCGAACGCTGCAGGACGGCGGCCTGGTGCGGGCCGCGGAGCTGTTCGGCTTCAACAAGCGGCTCGCGGTCCCGGCGGCCACCTGTTCGCTCAAGGCCCACCGGAACAACGACGAGCTGGCCGCCGACGCCATCGGCCAGAACTCGGTGCTGGCCAGCCCGCTCTGCATGGCCCTGGTCGCCGCGGCCGCGGAGAGCGGGACCTGGCACCAGCCGAGCATGATGAGACGCCCGGGGCAGGACGGCGACGACGTCCCGCTCCCGCCGGGCGTGGCCGAGGGACTGCGCACGATGATGCGGGCGGTGGTCACCGAGGGCACGGCCTCAGGGGTGTCCCTCCCGGAGGGTACGGCGGGCAAGACGGGCACGGCCGAGATCGAGACCGGGTCGGGGATCGCGGAGCACGCCTGGTTCATCGGGTACCGCGACGGCGTGGCCTTCGCCGTCCTGGTGGAGGAGGGGGGCAGCGGCGCCGGGACCGCCCTGCCCATCGCGGCCCGTTTCCTCCGCGCCCTGTAGGGGAGGGAGACGCCCGGGGAGGCGGCGCTGTAGGGAACATCACAACTTACGGGGGCGTAACCTACGATACCGTAGGTTCATGGCCCCGACCGTTGCTGAGAAGCTGTCCCTCCCGGACTCGATCAAGCCTCGTCTCCGCGGCTGGCTGCACGCCGGAGCGCTCCCCGTCACGCTCGTCGCCGGGTTCGTCCTCGTCGCCCTGGGCCCCACCCTGCAGGCGCGGCTCGCCTCGGCGATCTACGCGATCACCTCGGGCCTGCTCTTCGGCGTCTCGGCCACCTACCACCGCGGCACGCTCTCCCCGCGCCTGGAGGACGTGCTGCGCCGCCTCGACCACGCCAACATCTACCTGATCATCGCGGGCACCTACACACCGTTCGCGCTCCTCGCGCTGGACGGTCCGGCCGGCGCGGTGGTCCTCTCCGTGATCTGGACCGGGGCGATCGCCGGGGTGCTGTTCCGGGTGCTGTGGACCGGCGCGCCCCGCTGGCTGTCCACCGCCCTCTACATCGGGCTCGGCTGGACCGCCGTGTTCGTGCTGCCCCAGCTGATGGAGGGCGCCGGGGTCGCCGCGGTGGTCCTGGTCATCGCCGGCGGAGTGCTCTACACCGCCGGCGGCGTCGTGTACGGCCTGCGCCGCCCGGACCCGTCCCCCCGCTGGTTCGGCTTCCATGAGGTCTTCCACGCCTTCACCCTCGCGGCCTACCTGGTGCAGTACGTGGCGGTGTCGCTGGTGGTCTACGGCGCGTCCTGACGTGTTGCGCGCCGGAGGGGACGTGGCGCGTCCGGCGGAGCCTCCCGGCGGCCCGCCGCGCCGGGCGGGAACCCCGCGGACCCGCTAGGACGGCCCGGACCGCTGCGCCGAGGCCGCGCGGGGCAGCGTGAGGACGATGCGGATGCCGCCGCCGGCCTGGTTCTCCACGGCCACGTCGCCCCCGTGCCATCGGACGATCTTATCGGTGATGGACAGGCCGATGCCCAGGCCGGCGATGGCCTGCTCCTCGGCGTTCGGAGCGCGGTAGAAGTCCTCGAAGACATGCTTCAGGGCCTCCGCCTCGACCGCGATCCCGGTGTCGCGGATCTCCAGGGTGGGTGCGGGTTCGGCGGTGACGACGACGTCGATGGTGCCGCCGGGCAGGGTGAACTTGACCGCGTTGTCCAGCAGGTGGCGCAGCGCCTGCCGCAGCCGTCCGGCGTCGACCCACACCTCCGCCCCGGCGGGGGCGTGCAGGTTCAGGGTGTGGCCCTTGCTCCGCGCGTCGTCGATGACGTCGCCGACCGCCTGGCTTGTGAGACCGGCCAGATCCGCGGGGCCCGGGCTGAAACCGAGGCTCCCGGCGTTGAGGCTCGCCAGCAGCAGCAGGTCGTCCAGCAGATCCAGCAGGCGCGCCCTGTTGCGCTCCACCACCTCCAGGAACCTGTGCTCGGTGGCCTCGTCCAGCCCGCCTTCCTTCAGGAGCCGCAGGTAGCTCCGGATCGAGGTCATGGGGGTGCGGAGCTCGTGGTTGACCGTGCGCAGGAACTGCTCCTTGAGCTCCTGCAGCTCCCGCAGGCCCTGGGTGAACCGGTCGCGTTCCTCCGCGCGGCCGTGCGCCTCCAGCAGCATGGTGGCGTTCGCGGCCAGGGAGAGCAGCACCTCCCGCTGCTCGGAGGTCAACCGGCGCGGCCGGTGGTCGAACAGGCACACCGTGCCCAGGGTGTGGCCCCGGCTGCTGAGCAGCGGCGCGCCGACGTAGTAGCGCACGTGCGGCTCGCCGGTCACCAGCGCGTCCTCCCGGACGCGCGGATCGGCCAGCGCGTCGTGGATCTCCAGGGGCGCACCGGCGTCGACGACGTACGGGCAGAACCCGCTGTCGCGGTCCACGCCGCTCAGATCCATGCCCACCCGGCCCTGGAAGTACTGCCGCTCCCCGCCCACCAGGTTGACCAGCGCGACCGGCATCCGGCAGATGCGGGCGGCCAGGACGGCGATGCTGTGGAGCTTGGGCCCCAGGGCGGGGTCCAGCACTCCCAGCTCCTCCATCTCCCGCAGCCGCTCGGCCTCGTCGGCCGGTATCGGCGTCTTCGGCATTCGCACCCCATCCGAATCCTCGTGGCGCGTCCCGGGAGCGCCCCGTCTGCCGGGTACCAGTCGGTTCATGCCCAGGTCACCGGCGGCCTACCGCCTTCCGGCCGGTTCATGCCCAGGTGGCCGGGGTCCACCGGCCGGCGCGACCTAGGATGCCCCCATGACGAGCATCCGCGAGCTGGCCGCCGAGCCGTACGTCTCCGTGACGACCTTCCGCAGGGACGGTACGGCGGTCGCCACCCCCGTCTGGGCGGCTCCGGACGGGGAGGCCCTGGTGATCTGGACGCCCGCCGCCGCGGGGAAGGTCAAGCGGATCCGCAACGACCCCCGGGTCACGCTCAGGGCGTGCGACCTGCGAGGAAACGTCCGGGGCGGGGAGGCCGAGGGCCGTGCGGAGATCCTGTCGGCGGAGGAGACCGAGCGGGTGCGGGCCCTGCTGAGGAGGAAGTACGGCCTGCAGGGCCGCCTGGTCATCCTCGGCAGCAAGCTCCGGCGGGGCGCCCGGGGGACCGTCGGGATCCGCATCGCCCCCGCGGGCTGAGCGGCACCACCCCCGTGAGCTGAGCGGCCGCCCGCTCCCGTGAGCTGAGCGGCCGCCCGCTCCCGTGGGCTGAGCGGCCACCCGCTCCCGGCGCGCCGCCGGGAGCGGGCTGCTCCAAGGCCGGAACGGGCTATCCCGCGGCGGACAGGCGGCGGGCGGCGAGCTCGGCGTAGAGCGCGGCGCCGTCCGCCAGCACGGCGTCGTCGAAACGCGCCTGCGGGGAGTGGTTGTAGGCCGCCCGGCGCGGGTCGAGCTCCGGCGGGCACGCGCCGAGCGCCACGAACGCCGACGGGACCCGGTCGCACACGTAGGAGAAGTCCTCCGCGCCGGTGAACGGCTGCGGCGCCTCGGCGAAGCGCTCCTCGCCGTAGACCTCGCGGACGGTCTCGCCGACGAATCCGGCCTCGGCGCCGTCGTTGACCGTGACCGGGTAGCCCATGTCGAAGACGGCCTCCACGTCGAGGCCGTGCGCCGAGGCCACACCCTCGACGAGGGCGACCGCCCGCTCCCGGACCCGCTCGTGCGAGGCGGCGGAGAACGACCGGATCGTCGCCTCGAACCGGGCCTCCTCGGGGATGACGTTGTCGACCGTGCCGGCGTGGAAGGTGCCGACGGTGACCACCACCGGGTCGAACACGTCGAAGCCGCGCGTCACCATCGACTGGAGCGCGAGGACCATCTCGCACGCGGCCGGGATGGGATCCTTCGCCAGGTGCGGGGCCGAACCGTGGCCGCCCGCGCCGCGCACGGTCACGACGAGCTTGTCGGCGGCGGCCATGATCGGTCCCTTCCGGGTGATGAACAGCCCGTTCGGGAGCACCGAGCTGATCACGTGCAGGGCGTAGGCCGCGACCGGCCACTCGCCCGCCGCGTCCAGCACGCCCTCATCGATCATGATCTTCGCGCCCCGGTGGCCCTCCTCGCCCGGCTGGAACATGAAGACCACGTTTCCCGCGAGCCGGTCGCGCCGGGCGGAGAGCAGGTGGGCGGCCCCGGCGAGCATGGAGGTGTGCAGGTCGTGGCCGCAGGCGTGCATCCTGCCGTCCAGCCGGGAGACCGGCGCCGCGTCGCCGCGCTCGGAGACCGGCAGGGCGTCCATGTCGCCGCGGAGCAGCACGGTCGGGCCCGGCAGGCCGCCCCGGAGCACCGCGGTGACCGAACTCAGTCCCCGGCCGAGCCGTACCTCCAGGGGGAGGCCGTCCAGCGCGGTCAGCACCTTCTCCTGGGTCCGGGGCAGATCGAGCCCGAGTTCGGGCTCCCGGTGCAGGGCGTGGCGGAGGCGGATCAGCTCGTCGCGCATGTCGGCGGCGGATTCACGGAGAGACACCGGGCGTTCCTCCAGGTTCGTCGTCCTGATGGTCATGGAAGGGCCCCGAGCGGCCCGCGGTGCCGGAAACCTCGAAGACGCGGCGTTCGCACCGGCTTGCGGACGACCTTCTGGGGCGATCTTCCCCGATCGGGCGGGATGGGAACACGATCGACCCGCGGTGGCGAAGAATATTCACAAAATAGGCGATCTGAGCGTAATCTCTTCGGGTAGATGCGCTATCGACGGGGAATAGTCTGTCCGACTCACCGTGGAGGGGACATGGACGTGCACGGCCGCCTCGCTCGCCACCTGCTCGTCGACGGCTACCGGCTGGTTCTGGACCTCGAACGCAGCCGGGGCTCCCGGCTCGTCGACGCCCGGACCGGCCGGAGCTACCTGGACTTCTACACCTGCTTCGCCTCGGCGCCGCTCGGTATGAACCCCTTCGGCGACGATCCCGGCTTCCTGGCCCTGCTCGGTGCGGTCGCCGCGAACAAACCCGCCAACTCCGACCTCTACACCGAGCACTTCGCCGACTTCGTCGAGACCTTCACCCGGGTGCTCGGCGACCCCGAACTGCCCCATCTGTTCTTCGTGGAGGGCGGCGCGCTCGCCGTGGAGAACGCGCTCAAGTGCGCCTTCGACTGGAAGAGCCGCCGCAACGCCGCGGCGGGCCGCTCCCCGGAGCTCGGCACCCGGGTGCTCCACCTCACCCGCGCCTTCCACGGTCGCAGCGGCTACACCCTCTCGCTGACCAACACCGACCCGGTCAAGACCGACCGGTTCCCGAAATTCGACTGGCCGCGCATCGAGGTGCCCGCCATCCACCTCGGGGACGTCGAGGCCGCCGAGGAGCGGGCCCTGGCGCAGGCGCGGGCGGCCTTCGAGCGGCACCCGCACGACATCGCCTGCTTCATCGCCGAGCCCATCCAGGGCGAGGGCGGCGACAACCACATGCGCGCCGAGTTCCTCCAGGCGATGGAGCGGCTCTGCCACGAGCACGACGCGCTGTTCATCATGGACGAGGTGCAGACCGGTGCCGGCACCACCGGCACCCCCTGGGCCTGCCAGCAGCTCGGCCTGCGTCCCGACGTGATCGCCTTCGCGAAGAAGGTCCAGGTCGGCGGGGTGATGGCGGGCCGCAGGGTGGACCTGGTGCCGGAGAACGTGTTCCAGGTGAGCGGCAGGATCAACTCCACGTGGGGCGGCGGGCTGGTGGACATGGTCCGCTCCCGCCGGATGCTGGAGATCATCGAGCGCGACGGTCTGATCCCGCGCGCCGCCGAACTGGGCGGGGAGCTCCTCGCCGCGCTGACGGAGCTCCAGGAGGCCTTCCCCGGTCTGGTGGAGAACGCGCGGGGGCGTGGCCTGATGTGCGCCTTCGACCTCCCGGATCCGGCGGGACGCGACCGCCTGGTGACCGCGCTCAGAGAGGACGAGGGCGTGCTGGTCCTCGCCTGCGGGGAACGGTCGGTACGGCTCCGCCCGGCGCTCTCGGTCACCTCGGCGGAGCTCCGGGAGGGTGCCTCCGCCATCACCCGCGCCCTGACGGCCTCCCGGGCGCTCAGCCTGTCGGTTTAGGCGTGTCCCGCGGTGGGGCGCCCCGGGCGGCCTGCTCCAGCCAGAGGCCGATGGCGGTCACCCGGGAGTCCACACCGAGCTTGGCGTAGATCCGGTTCACGTGGTTCTTGACGGTCTTCTCACTGAGGAACAGGTGCCGGGCTATCTGCCCGTTGGAGTGGCCGTCCGCGATCAGCTCCATGACCTCGGTCTCACGCCTGCTCAAGCCCGTCACGACTCTGGGCTCGGCGTTGAACCCGGCATCGTCGACTCTCATCCGCCCTCCGTGGCAGCAACACGGTCAGGTCGCCGAGGCCCCCGGTCTTACGGCGTAGCGATAGCAGCGAGCATAACCCGTAATATCCCTCTTTGGTGGGTAAAGCAGAACGGCCGGTCCCGAAGGACCGGCCGTTCGCATGGGGTGAGCGAGGGGACTTGAACCCCCGGCATCCAGGACCACAACCTGGCGCTCTGCCAACTGAGCTACGCCCACCATGCCCGCCGCGGCTTGCACGTCGCAGCAGCACATGAAAAGTGTAGCGGTGTTTGGGAGTCCTCACGTACCCGATTTATCGCGGCGCCGTGTCCCCGCCCTGGCCCGGGGACTTCGTGGTGGAGACCCCCTCGGCGAGCTCGCGTGCGGTGGCGGAGTCGGGACCGGGCTGGGCCACGAAGACCGCCGCCCGGTAGTACCGCAGCTCGCGGATGCTCTCGACGATGTCGGCCAGCGCGCGGTGGCCGCCCTGCTTCTCCGGGGAGGCGAAGTAGACCCGGGGGTACCAGCGCCGGGCCAGCTCCTTCACCGAGGAGACGTCGATCATCCGGTAGTGCAGGAAGGCGTCCACGGCGGGCATGTCGCGCGCGATGAACGACCGGTCCGTGGCGATGGAGTTGCCGCACAGCGGCGCCTTCTTCGGCTCCGGCACGTGGCTCTTGATGTACTCCAGCACGAGGGACTCGGCCTCGGCCAGCGTGACGCCGCCGCCCAGCGCGGTCAGCAGGCCGGAGGCGGTGTGCATCTCCCGCACCACCTCCGACATCTGCTCCAGCGCCTCGGGCGGGGGCTTGATGACCACGTCCACCCCCTCGTCCAGCTGGTTGAGCTCGCCGTCGGTGACCACGCAGGCCACCTCGACGAGGGCGTCACGGCCGAGGTCGAGCCCGGTCATCTCACAGTCGATCCAGACCAGCAGGTCGCTCATAGCCTTCAGGGTAGTGCCCCCGCTCACTTGATCTTGAGGGACTTCAGCACGCGTTCGGTCACCGAGAAGTCGAGATTGTCCGGGACGGACATGTACAGCAGCGCCGGGCGCTTGCCCGCTCCCCGGTCCACGAGGACGAAGGTGACCCGCTCCTTCTTCCACTTCCAGCCGTAGAGCTCCGACGACCGGGAGAAGTCCAGTTCGAGCGTGAGCTGCCGGGCGGGCCTGCCGCCGATCGTGAGGGCCTTGTCCTCGACGACGTCCCGCGCGTGCTGCGGCTCGTAGTAGACCGGCTCGATCGCGTGGAGCAGGGTCGCGAGGGTGCCCTTCATGCTCTCGGCGCCGCTGTAGTCGAACCCGTCCGGCAGTTCCGCGGTGTAGATGTTGCCGAGCCAGTCGCTGCCCTTGTCGTCGTAGTCCTCGTGGGACATCGTCACGACGCCGCTGGTCCAGGTGAGTCCGAGCGGGCCGGGCGCGTTGACCTGGGGAACCTGCCACCTGTCGTCGGGGGAGTCGTAGGACAGGCCGGTGACCGGGTCGGTGATGCGCCCGCCGTCCGGCTGGGGGAGCTGGGCGGGAGGCGGAACCGGGGACGTCGTGAGGTCGGGCGTCGGTGTCGGCGTCGGTGTCGGCGTGGGCTGCTGCGTCGTCGCGGATGCCGAGGGCCGGGTGGTGGGGCTGCTCGCGGTCGACGTGCGGTCCGCGCCGACCAGGAAGACGGCCGCGACCACGATGACGGCGACCAGCACGACCGCCCCGGCGCCGCCCAGGATCCACGGCAGACGGCTCTTGCCGCTCCCCGCCGGGGCGGGGTGTCCGGCGGGCGCGCCGTACCCCTGGACCGGCGGCTGCGAGGCGCCGCCGGCACCGCCCGGGCCGACCGGACCGGCGGGCATGCCACCGGGCGCGCCACCCCACTGGGGTTGCTGGAACTGGGCCGTCGTGCCGCCCTGGGGCGGCACGGAAACGGCCTGCGGGACCGCGCTCTGGGGTGCCGTGCCGGGTGCCGCCATGCCCTGGGGTGCGGTGCCGGGTGCCGCCATGCCCTGGGGCGCCGTGCCCGCCGGAGGGGAGGACGGGCCGGTCTGCGGCGCCGGTGCCGCGTCCTGTCCGGCCGGCGCGTCCGTCGGGTGGGTGGCGTCGGTCCACTGGTTGCCGTCCCACCACCGCAACTGCGGAGAGCCGTAGGGATCGGGATACCAACCTGCGGGGGTTTGCGTGGTCATGGCCGCCAGAGTAGTAAGAACCGGAATGTGCTGCATTCCGGACTTGCTGTGACATTCATGAACATCTGTAGGTGAAGCTCGCCCGATCCTCGAGCTTCGCGCCCTCGGGCACCGGCGAGAGCAGCCGCAGGGTGGCCGTTCCCTTGAAGCTCCCCTCACCCTTGACGGTCCACTCGAGGCTCACCTCGTGCGAGGTCCTCCCCGCCTCCACCGTGTCGCTCTGCTCGATCGGCGCCTTGCGGTCGCTCCGTTTCCACTGGTAGCGGATCTCGCCCGCCTCCCCGTTGGTGGTGAGCACCCCCCGGATCCGGACGGTCGTGTCGCAGCCCTGCGCCTTCTTCGGCGCGACCACGTCGACCTCCTCCACCGCCAGCGGCTGAGCGGCCCCCCGCAGCAGCCAGACGACCAGGGCCACCACGACCATCAGGGCCAGGGTCGCGGTGGACACCACGGTACGGCGCCGCCCGGCCCGCGCCCGGGACGCCCGCAGGCCCCCCGGCCGGTCCGGCCGCCCGGCGGGGAGCACCGTCTCCTGCTGATCCCGGCCCGCGCGCCAGATCTGCTCCGCGGTCGTCTCCACCGGCACCCCCGGGCCGAACCGCATGACGACATCGTCGGTCCGGCCCCGGCCGGAGGCGTCATCGGTCCGGCCCCGGCCGGAGGTCGGGACGTGCAGCAGGGTGACGATGTCCCCCTCGTCGGCCCCCTCGGCCCCCCTCCCGTGCGGAGCGGCCGGCGCGGGAGCCGGTGGCGCGACCGGGGAGGCCGCGTCGCGGGCGGCCCACCGGTGCAGCGTCTCCACCAGCCTGTCGCGGGTGGGGAATCCCCGCGGCAGCAGGTCGCGCCCGGCGAGCAGGGCGTCCCGGGCCGCGGCGAGGCCGTGGGTGGAGGCCGCCGTCGCGGCCCGTTCGAACAGCTCGGCGGAGCGGAGGTCACCCGCCGCCCAGGTCGCGGCCAGCCCGCGGGCGAGCGCCGCCCAGGCCGCCACGTCCCGCTCCGGCGCCGCGGGCCGCCCGTGCAGGGCGTCGGCCAGGCCGCGCTCGGCGAGCAGCGCCGTACCGTCGGCGGCGATCACCACGGTGCCGGGATGCAGGGACCCGTGGGCGAGCCCCGCGGCGTGCACGGCCAGCAGGGTCTGCGCGGTCTCCACCAGGACGACGGCCGCGCTGCCCGCGTCGGGCCGCGGCGCGCCGGGCGCCCCGGCCAGCAGGTCGGTCACGGTCGGGTCGGCCGGATCCGAGGTGATCAGCCAGATCTCGTCGTGCGCCGCGACCAGGTCGGCGACCGGAAGCAGCCCGGCCGGTCCGCCCTGGGCGAGCTTGCGGTCGGCGACCACGGCCGCGACCAGCCGGTCGCGCGCCGCCGGATCTGCGACCAGCCGCGGGTCGAACCTGAGCGCGCCGCCGGGCCTGCCGTCGGCGGAGAGCGCCGAGGACCACGTGCCGAGCTCGCCGATCCGGGTCCGCCCGGTCAGCCGGACCCCGCCGAGCTCCCCCCGATGAGCGTTCACGATCGTGTTCGTCCCGCCATCTACCGCCGCCTCCGATGCCGCCCCGCCGTGCCGCGCCTCACCGTCAGTGTGAACGGAACCGCGCCGCTCGTCACCAGTCCCAGGGCCAGGAGCGCGGAGGGAGCGGCCGCGGGGCCGGGCGACGGGGTCTCCCGCCGCGGCACCTCGGGCTCGTTCGTCCCGTCGTTGGTCGGCGTCGAGGTCGGGGTGTCGCTGGGCGTGGGGGTGTCACTGGGCCTGGGCCTGGGAGAGGACGTGGTCGGGTCCGGAGTGGGCGTCCGGGTCGGCGTCGGCGTCGGGGTGGCGCTCCTCGTCGGAGGCTTGTCCGGGATACCGATGCCGGAGCCCTCCTCGTCCTCGGTCGGGGTGGGCGTCGGCGTCCTGCCCGGCGTCGTGCCGGGCGTTCTCGTCGGCTTCCTGGTGGGTCTCGCGGACGGGGTCGACGACGGGGCCGCCGTGGCGGTGGGCGCCACCGGCGGAGGGCTGGCGGCCTGGGTCGGGGTCGTGGCCGGCGTCGGCTCGGTGGTCTCCTCCACCGGATCCTCGGTCTCCTCGGCCGGAGTGACCGTCTCCACCGGCTCGGAGGGCGCCGCGGTCGGGGTGGTGGCCGCGCTCTGCGTCCGGATCACGGTCTCGCCGCCGGAGGTGAGCAGGACGGCGACCACGCCGCCGATCACCGCGACGGAGCCGGCCCCGACCAGGATCTTCGTGCTCAGCCTGCCGAGCAGCGACGCGCCGTCGCCGCCGAGGTCGGTCTCCGCGACGGAGGTGTCGGCCTCCGGCGACTTCTCCTCCAGCGGGAACAGCGCCGCGAGCAGCCCGGCGAGCCCGGCGAGCCTGCGGCGGCCGCGCTCCTGCCAGTCCGGTCCGTAGGCGTCGGCGGCCACCGCCTCCAGTTCGGAGAGGAAGGCGGCGGCGGTCGGCGGGCGGTCGGCCGGGTTCTTGGCCAGTCCCCGCTCCACCAGCCCCTGCAGCGGGGGCGGGACCTCCTCGACGGGCGGGGGCATGGTCTGGTGCTGCCGGGCCAGCGCGGGGACGCTCTGCGCGCGGAAGGGCCGGGCGCCCGTGAGGCACTCGAAGAACACGACGGTGGCGGCGTAGACGTCGGTGGCCGGACCCGCGGGAGCGCCCGTCCACTGCTCGGGCGCCATGTACGGCGGCGTGCCCGCGGGGGCGTCACCGTCGCCGGCGCGGACCGCGATGCCGAAGTCGACGAGCCGGCTCGTCCCGTCGGCCTCCACCATCACGTTCTCCGGCTTGAAGTCGCGGTGCACGACCCTCGCCTTGTGCGCGGCGGCCAGACCCATGAGCGAGCCCTTGAGCACCAGGAGCGCGGCCTCGGGGCCGGTGGGGCCCTCGGAGCGGAGGATCGCGCGCAGGGCGACGCCGTCGATCAGCTCCATGACGATGGCCGCGCCCTCGCCGGTCTCGACGTAGTCGTACAGCCGTACCGTGTTCCGGTCGTTCAGCCGGTGCAGCAGCCGGGCCTCGTGCCGGAAGCGGGCCACGAAGCCGACGTCCCGGCGGAGCTCCTCGGACAGATACTTGATCGCTACCAGGACGCCCTCGGCGTCGTGCCGTGCCATGACCACGCGCCCGGCGGCACCGGCGCCCAGTTCGCGGATCTCCGTGTAGCCGGGGACCCGCCAGGCCGATGGCGTGCCGTACATAACGGTTTCCTCCGTTGCCTGGGCCCCCACCCGTAACAGACGGACCGTAGTTTAGCCATAAGATCACGGACTCTGCTGATAAATACCGAATCCGCACGAAAAGGGCGATGCCTGAAAATTATCCGATCTTGCCAGGTTTGCGGATCTTCCCGGGCCGCTTGGTGATCTTCGGGGTGGGTTCGGGGGTGGCCTTCGGGCTCGGCGCGGAAGTGGATCCGCCGGCCGGCGGAGGCGTGGGGGTGGCAGTGGGCCGGGGGTCGGGCGTCCGGGTGGGCTTCGGGCACGCGGCGGTCCGGCCCGCCGCCCGGTCGGTGCGGCCCGAGGGCAGCCCGGTCGCCACCACGCTCCAGCCGGAACCGCACGGCACCTTCGGGAACGTGAACCTGACCGTCTCGGTGTAGCTCGTCGTCCCGGACATCGGCACGACCGCCTGCCGGCTCGCCCGCCCCACCCGGAAGACGACCCGCAGGCGCACCGGCCGGGTGTTCGCCGCCTTCACGGTGACCGTCGCGACGGCCAGGCCCCGGGCGTTGAGACCGGCCCGCAGCACGTCCACCCCGCGCACCCGCGGCTTCGGAACCGGGGTGGGAGTCGGCGTGCGGACGGAGGTGGGCGTGGCGGACGGTCGCGGGGACGCCGGGGGAGACGTCGACGGGGAGCGGGAGGGAGCCGGGCTCTCCGCGGGGGTGGCCGTGGCGGCGGGCGTGCCCGGCGAGGGGTCCGGTGTCCCGGTCGCGGGGGACCCCGGATTCCCGGAGGACCCTGGATTCCCGGAGGACCCTGCGTTCCCGGAAGGCCCGGTGCTCCCGGAGGGCCCGGTGCCGGACGGGTCCGTGGCCGTCCCCGACGGCCCCGCCGGGAGCGGGGAGGCGACCGGCGGGCTGGGGAAGGCGGGGACCGGGGAGGAGGCCGGCGGCGCGGCGGCGGCGACGTCGATCCGCTGCGGGGGCGGAGTCCGGTCCGCGGCCAGCACGTAGACGCTGACGCCGCCGGCGGCGAGCGCCAGCCCGGCTCCGGCCGCGACCCCCGCCGACCTCCTGCGCAGCCCGCCCAGGACGGTGCGGAACAGGGTGGTCCCGGCCAGCGTGGTCCCGGCCAGCGCGGTCCGGGCTCCGGCGCGCGGCGGTCCGAGCCGGAACAGCAGGGGGAGCAGCAGCGCCAGCGCGGCCAGCCGGCGCCGTCCGCGCTCCTCCCAGTCCTCGCCGTACCCGGCCGCGGCCGCGGCCTCCAGCTCGGCCACGAACAGGGCGGCGGTGGCCGGCCGGTCCGCCGGCTCCTTCGCCAGCCCCCGGGTGACCAGGTCCCGGACGGGCTCGGGCACGTCCTCCACCGGGACCGGGGCGTTGCGGTGCTGGTGCATCAGCACGGCCCGCTCGGTCGCCTGGTACGGCCGGTGCCCGGTCAGGCACTCGAAGAAGACGGCGGTGGCGGCGTACACGTCCGCGGAGGGGGAGGCCGGAGCGCCCGTCCACTGCTCGGGGGCCATGTAGGGAGGCGTGCCCGCGGGCCGGTCCGCCCGGCCGGCCCGCACGGCGATGCCGAAGTCCACCAGCTTGCTGGCGCCGTCCGCCTGGACGAGCACGTTCTCCGGCTTGTAGTCGCGGTGCACCAGCCCGATCCCGTGCGCGGCGGCCAGGCCGGTGAGCGAGCCCTTGAGCACGACGAGGGCGGCCTCCGGCCCGGTCGCGCCGTGCTCGCGGAGCAGCTCGCGCAGGGAGACGGCGTCGACGGCCTCCATCACGATCGCGGCGTTCCCGGCGTGCTCGACGTACTCGTAGAGCCGGGCCACGTTCGGGTCGGCGAGCTCCACCAGGAGCCTGGCCTCCTCGCGGAAGCGCAGCAGGAAGCCCGGGGAGTCCAGGAGGTCGTCCGCCAGGTACTTGATCGCGACCTGGACGCCCGACTCGTCGTGCCGGGCGAGCACCACCCGGCCGCCTCCGCCCGCGCCGAGCTCGCGCAGCTCGGTGTATCCGGGCGGGCTCCATCCGCTGGCCGTCATCGCGTCCCTCCACCGGGTCGGGGTGCGGTCCCCCTGTGAGACGCGCGGCCGGGCCGTCCGGTTCGCCGGAGAGGCCTATCCGGTGGTCGCGGTCCGGGAGGCGATGTGCCCGGGGACCTCCAGGCCGCCGGGCATCGCCGGGTCCGGCTCGGGGGCGCCCCAGGTCGTGCGGAGCGGCAGGACGCCGGCCCAGACCGGCAGCGCGTAGTCCTCCTCCTCGTCGACCGGCGGGCCCTGCCGTACCTTCACCGAGGCCTCCTCCAGGGAGAGGGCGAGCACGGCCGTGGCGGCGAGCTCCTTGCGGGTCGGCGGGCGGGCGGCGTCCCACTGGCCGGGGGCGAGCTGCTCGGTTATCGCGCGCAGCCCGGCCAGGTGCTCCTCGGGGTCGTCCACCCACCGGGGGCGGCCGTAGATCATGGCGGAGCGGTAGTTGACCGAGTGGTTGAAGACCGAGCGCGCCAGGACGATGCCGTCCAGGTGGGTGACGGTGACGCAGACCTCGCCGCCGGAGCCGCCCGCGCGCAGGGAGGTGGCGCCGGTGGAGCCGTGCAGGTAGAGGGTGTCGCCGATGCGGCCGTAGCCGGTGGGGACGACCATCGGGACGCCGTCGCCGGTCACGACGCCCAGATGGCAGATCAGGCCGGCGTCCAGCACCGCGTAGAGGTCGTCGCGGTCGGTTCGGGCGCGCTTCTTGCCGCGCCCGAGGGCGGTGCGGGGAGTCGTCGAGAGCATGCCCCTAACCTAGGGAGAAGTGGACATATAGAACATATCCACTTCATGTCGCTTCCAGGAGACCACTTTGCCGCGTCTGCTCGCCGATCCGCCCGTCTCCCCGGCGCGCTCCGGGGCCCGCGGCGTACCCCGCTCCGCCCGGCTCGTCGACCTGCCCGTCTCCGTGGACCGCGGCCTCCGGGTCCCGCTCTCCGCCCAGCTCGCCGGCCGCCTCCGCCTCGCCATGCGGGACGGCACGCTCAAGCCCGGCGAGCGCCTCCCCTCCACCCGGGCCCTCTCCGTCCAGCTCGGCGTCAGCCGTACCGTCGTCACCGAGGCGTACCAGCAGCTCTACGCCGAGGGCTGGCTCGAAGGCCGCCATGGCTCCGGCACCTACGTGGCCGACCTGGCGCTCCCCGCGCCTCCCGCCTCCTGCGGCGGAACGGGGTACGGCACCGCGGCGCCGGGCGGTGCCGAGCCCCCGCGGCCGGGGGACGCCGGTGCGGGCGTCCCCGCCACCTCCCGCGGCCGGATCCGGTCCGGCGGGGAGACGGTCGACCTGCGGCCGGGGCAGCCGTGGGTGAGGGACTACGACGAGGCCGCCTGGCGCCGGGCGTGGCGGCGGGCGGCCGAGCTGCCGCCGGGCGACGACCCGGACCCGTACGGGCTGCCCCGGCTCCGCCAGGCGCTGGCCGGGCATCTGCGCCGGGTCAGGGGGATCGCCGTCGGCCCGGAGAACATCATGGTCACGCGGGGCACCGGGAACGGGCTCGACCTGGTCGCGGCCGCCTTCCTGCGCCCCGGCGGCCGGGCGGGCGTCGAGGACCCCGGCTACGACAAGGCAGGCAACATCTTCGCGGCCCGGGGCGCCGGGATCGTCCCCTGCCCGGTGGACGACGACGGCGTCCTCGTGGACGGCCTCCCCGAGGATCTCGGCGTCCTCTACACCACCCCCGCCCACCAGTACCCCCTCGGCGGGCGCCTGCCCGTCCCGCGCCGCGAGCGCCTGCTGGCCTGGGCCCGCCGGAGCGGCGCGCTCGTCGTGGAGGACGACTACGACGCGGAGTTCCGCTACGACGTCGCCCCGCTGCCCGCCCTGTACGGCCTGGACCCGGCCCGGGTGATCCTGCTGGGCACGATGTCCAAGAGCCTCTCCCCGGACGTCGGCGTCGGCTGGCTGGTCGCGGTCCCCGAGCTGCTCGACACCGTCGCCCGGACCCGCAGGGCCCTGTCGGACCGGACCGGGGGCCCGGCCCAGCAGGCGGTGGCCGTACTCCTCGAACGGGGCGACCTGGACCGGCACCTGCGCCGCATGCGGCTGGAGTACGCCCGGCGGCGGGCCGCGATCGTGGCGGCCCTGGGCCCGCGGGTGACGGGCGGCACCGCGGGGCTGCACGTCATGGTCGGGCTCCCGGAGCACGAGGTCGGGCCGCTGGTGGAGGCCGCCCGCGCGCGGGGGGTACTCCTCGAGACCACGGCCCGGTACCACCGCGGCCCGGTCCGCAGGCCCGGCATCGTGCTCGGGTACGGCTCCGCCTCGCTCTCCCAGGTCCGGCGGGCGGTGGCGGTGCTCGCGGAGCTGCTGGAGCCGGTGCGGCCGTCCGCCCGGCCGGGTGACGGACCCGGCCGGGTGCGGGCCTGCGGGGTGACGGGCCTACGGGGTGACGGGCCTACGGGGTGACGGACGGGGCCGGGGCGAAGGCGCGGGCGACCGGCAGCGCGCGACCGGCGTACAGCGGATCGACCGGGAGCACGTGCCGCCCCCACCAGCGCGCGACCCGGGGAGCGGGCGAGGCCTCGGTGAACTCCGGCAGGTAGTCGTCGTAGGGCGGGTCGTAGAGGTAGCCGGTCGCGACGCCGTGCCGCTCCAGCTCGGCGATGGCCGCGTCCCGGTCGGCGACCAGCAGCGGCACCCGGAAGAGCGGCTGGTCCAGGTGGTCGCGCACGGCCGCGGCCGCGGTCGGCAGCCTGGCCAGCAGCCGGACCCCGGCGAGCCGCCGGTCGCGCTCACCGGGCAGGGCGCGCAGCCGCCGCGACTGGTACCACCGGGCGAGCGGTCCCCGCCGGGTGCGGTAGTCGTGCAGGTCGGCCCGGACCCAGGAGTCGAACGCGGCGAGGTCGGGCGCGTGCTTCACCGCCAGCCGCACGTCGTCGGGGCGCGGGTCGATGCGGTAGCCGTCCCGGGGCTCCTCCATCCCCAGGACCCTGGAGAGCTTCAGCGCGGGCCTGACCAGGCCGAGGCGGAGGGCGGCCCGCCTGGCCGCGGAGGTCAGCACGGAGTGGAGTTCGTTCGCGAACACCCCGGGCAGCAGCAGCCGGTCCCGCTCGCGCTCCAGGGCGCGCAGGTCGGCCCGGTGCTCGACCGCGATCACCCCGCCGGACCCGGCCCCCGGATGCTTGGAGAAGCTGTAGACCCCGGCGACCCCGAACGTGCCGAGCGGCCGGCCGCCGACGGTGGTCTCGATGCCGTGCGCGACGTCCTCGATCAGGGGCTTGCCCGCGAACGCCGACACCCGGTCGGGCAGGCCGTACAGGTTGGTGGTCAGGACCGCGTCCACCGAGGTGAGGTCGGCCGCGGCGGGGTCGATGTTGCCGTCGGCCGGTGAGAGCGGCGCGATCACCGGGCGCAGCCCGGCGGCCAGCACCAGGAAGAGGATCTCGTCGGCGGAGATCGGCGACATCAGCAGCCGCTGGCCCGGCGTGCACCAGTGCCGCAGCGCGAGGTAGAGGCCGAGCCGGTTGGAGGGCACGGCGAGGCAGTGGCGGCCGGTCCTGCCGGCCACCAGGGCTTCGGGGCTCATACGATCGGACCGTTGGTGTTCACGGGGCCGCCTATGACTGCACGGAGGTGCGGATGCGGCCGAAGGCCTTCAGCGCCCGGTCGGCGGTGGTCCGCAGCGCCGGGTTGGCCAGGACCGTGCCGCGCGCCTTGCGGACCGGGACCCGGAGCATCCAGTGCACCCCGGCGCCGGCGGACGGCCGGGCGATCCGGCCCTCGGCCACCTCGTACTCGCCGTTCTTGAGCTTCTCCTTGTACTCCTTCTCGCCGCGGCCCATGTCGATCACCTGGATCCCGCGCTCGGCGGCCTTCTCGGCCATGGCCAGGTGCTGGATCAGGCCGGGGGAGTACTTGGCGAAGGCGGTGTCGTAGGCGGGGAACCAGCCGGCGAGCGTGGTCGCGGTGCGCAGCCCGAAGTGGCCGGCGACCGGGCGGCCGTCGACGTAGAACATGTCCAGCACCCCGGCGAAGTGCACGGTGTCCACGGCGAGCAGGCGTTCGACCAGTTCCACGATCCACGGCCGGGAGAACCGGTCGGTGCGTCCGGTCCGCCGGTACTGCTCGGTCTTCCAGCCGAGCAGCGTGCGCAGCGCGGCGGGGTCGGTGGTGGCGTGGTCGTAGCGGGTCTCGCCGACGTCCCGCTGCAGCTTGCGGTGCTTGTAGGCCGTCGTGCGGTAGGTCTTCCCGGAGGTCTGCTTGATCGTCTCGACGTAGGCCGCGTGGCCGTCCCGCATGTCGATGATCGGCGACGGGTGGCGGGTGTGCCGGCCGGGGAGCAGCGGCTGCGCCGCGACCAGGTGGTCGAACTCGAACACGGCCAGGCCGCAGTCCTTGATCAGGCGCTGCGGGTCGAGGTCGATGTCCTTGGCGTGGACCATCCCCTGGGCGTCGGTCAGCCCGGCGGCCACCGGCTTGCCGATGCCCAGCGGGTGCCGTTCGAAGGGGAGGAACCCCACGGTGTCGGGCCCGTCGTGCATGATGGCGACCCGGACGTCGTTGCGGAGGGCGCCGACGGTGGTGGTGAACTCCGGGGACAGGAACGGGTTGTCGAAGGCCGGGGAGGCGGTCTGGAGTTCCCTCCAGAGATCGATGTCTTCGGGGCCGAGATCGCGAGGGTGAACGATAGAGACGCGCATGAGCTCCTACTGGGACTGGGGTGTGCGGTTTCCCCTACGCCCTCCAGCATGGACTTCCGGACGAACGTTTGCAGTTGAAGCGTGTCATGTCGGGCGTAATGTAACGGTAAAAGATCGCAGTGCCCAGCGGTTCGCCGGATATGCATCATTTTGAGATCGTCATCGAGCCGCCGGGCTGGCGCAGCCCACCAGAATAGGGTTCTAATTGGGGGCTATGAACGTCCCTGGCATCGACTGGCCCCGGCTGACCGGATGGATGTCCGCCAACGTCCCCGAGGCGGGGGAGCCCGTCGGAGCCTCCCTGATCTCCGGCGGCCGGTCCAACCTGACCTACGTCGTCGAGACCGCCGGGCGCCGCCTGGTGCTGCGCCGCCCCCCGCTCGGCCACGTCCTGCCCACCGCCCACGACATGCGGCGCGAGTGGCGGGTGATCTCGGCCCTCGCGCCGACCCCGGTCCCCGTCCCCGAACCGGTCGCCTTCTGCGCCGACGAGGACGTCATCGGGGCGCCGTTCTACCTCATGGCCCACGTGGACGGCGCGGCCGTGCGGAGCCGGGAGGACGCGGGGGAGCTGTCGCCCGGGCAGACCCGCCGGCTCTCCGAGCGGCTGGCCGAGGTGCTCGCGGCGATCCACGCGGTCGACTACCGGCAGGTGGGGCTGGGCGACTTCGGCCGTCCCGAGGGGTACATGGCGCGCCAGCTGGAGCGCTGGGGCCAGCAGTGGGAGCGGTCGAAGACCGCCGACCTGCCCGGGCACGACCGGCTGGCGGCCCGGCTGCGCGAGAGACTGCCCGCCCGCTCGGCCTCGGCCCTGGTCCACGGCGACTACCGGCTCGACAACACGCTCGTACGGCTCTCGCCGGAGCCCGGCATCCTCGCCGTCGTCGACTGGGAGATGTCCACCCTCGGCGACCCGCTCGCCGACCTCGGCCTCACCCTGACCTACTGGCAGGACCCCGGCGACGACGAACGCGACTCCATCCCGGTGGCGGCCGGCGTGACCGTCGCCCCCGGGTTCCTCACCGCCCGAGAGTTCGCCGCGCACTACGCCAAGGTGTCCGGCGCCGACCTGTCCGACCTCGATTTCTACGTCGCCTTCGGCAACTACAAGCTCGCCGTCATCGTGGAGGGCATCCACGCCCGCTTCACGCAGGGAAAGACGGTGGGCGAGGGCTTCGAGCACATCGGCGCGGCGGTTCCCACCCTCATCGAGCGCGCCCACCGGGTCCTGGACGGCTGATCCAGGGGGGGCCGGAACGGGTTTCAAGTGCCCTGCAAGGGTGCTGGATACGGTAGTAATGCAGCTATAACGCTTCTCTGTGAAGCATGCTTACGTACGGTCACCACGGTGACGGCTGTGGAACGCTGTAATCCGGCAGACGAGGATCGAGGACGAAACCCGTGATACCGACTAAGGGAAGGCACCAGAGGAGGCGCCCGAGCTGGCCGGTCGCGCTGGGAGCGGGGGTCGTCACCCTGGTGCTCATCGCCGTGATCGTCGTTTTCTCCTCACGCGAGGAGGTGCCGCGAGGGCAGCCCATGACCCTCCCCCCGACGCAGCCGGCGCCGACGCTGGCCGCGCCTCCCGCGACCGAGGACTGGCCGCGCTGGGGCGTGACCCACACCGAGTACAGCGCCGACAACGACGGGTCGCGGGACACCGCGGCCGCCGCGCACCTGCTCGGCCGGGTTCCGATGGTCCAGAACCAGCACATCATGGGCTGGGGCGCGGGCAACCCCGAGCCCGCCCCGGGCAAGTACGACTTCCGCGACCTCGACCGCCGCGTCAAGCTCATGTCGGACTCCCAGGCCGTTCCGGTGATCACGCTCTGCTGCGCGCCCGACTGGATGAAGGGCGGCAGCGAGGGCCGGACCGACTGGAGCCGCTCCTCGCTGGAGACCGCGCCCCAGCGCAAGCACTTCGACGACTTCGCGAAGCTGGTCACGACGGTGGCCAAGCGCTACCCCACGGTCAAGCACTACATGGTCTGGAACGAGTTCAAGGGCTTCTGGAACAACGCCCAGAACCGCTGGGATGCCGAGGCCTACACCGAGATGTACAACAAGGTCTACGACGCGCTGAAGGCCGTGGACGAGGACATCAAGGTCGGCGGGCCGTACGTGCCGATCCTGAGCAACAAGAACGGCGGCGGCTCGGAGCTGCGGGGGGCGTGGGGCACCGCCGACCAGCGCGACCTGGACGCCGTCGAGTACTGGATCAAGAACAAGAAGGGCGCCGACTTCATCGTGATCGACGCCGCCTCGATGACCAAGGACGCCGGCATCCACCCCGACGAGTTCACCGCGCTCGGCAAGTTCAGCGCCCTCACCTCCTGGCTCAGGGAGAAGGGCGGCGACCTGCCCGTCTGGTGGGCGGAGTGGTACGTCGCCCCCGACGACGTCGACTGGACCGAGGCGCGCCGCACCGCCGTGCAGACGGCGGCCATGATGGAGTTCGCCACCAGCGGCGCCACCACCGCGCTCTACTGGAACCCCCAGCGCAAGGCCGGCGAGGAGTGCCCCGCCTGCCTGTGGAGCCCCGGCAAGGGCGACGAGCTGCCGATGGCGGGCGTCCTGAGCGGCTTCACCAGGTGGTTCCCGGCCGGAGTGACGCTGGAGACGGTCACCTCCTCCGATCCCAAGGTGCGGGTCCTCGCCCAGCAGCGCATGCTGGTGATGGTCAACACCACGAACGAGGACGTCACCGTCACCGTGGACGGCAAGCAGGTCGAGCTGGGGCCGTACGAGGTCAGGTGGAGCGAGCGCCGCGGCGCGTAGCCGCCGCTCAGGGCCTGCGCAGGTTGGTGAGCCAGCGCAGCAGCCACTCCGCCGGCCCGTACCGGTGGCGGCCGAGCCACACGCGGCTGTAGCAGGCCTGGACCATGAAGATCGTGACGGCGATCGACACGACGGTGAGCGGGCTGAGCCGGTCCACGAGGCCCAGCCCGTACCCGGTGAACAGCAGTGAGCAGATCAGGGACTGGCCCAGGTAGTTCGTCAGCGCCATCTGCCCCGGCGGCACCAGCATGCCGGTCAGCCGCGGGGCCCGGGGCAGCAGGCGCAGCAGCGTCGCCGCGTAGGCTGCGGCCAGCAGCGGCGCGGTGAGCAGGTCCACCGCCTGACCGATCATGTGGTAGGCGCTGCCGCCGTCCGACCACGTCGAGTGCGTGGCGACGGCCGCGCCGGCGAGCCCGACGGGGAAGCCCGTCCACTGCAGTCTCCGCAGCACGGCGTCGTGCCCGGAGGCGGTGGCGAGCGCCCGCATCTTGCCGGCGGCCAGCCCGGCCAGGCAGGCGGCCAGGACCGCGGGCCCCTGGAAGAGCACCCGGAACACAAGGATCTTGCCCAGCTCGCGCAGGTGCTCATTGATGATCATCGCTGCCGATCCGTGCAGGGCGCGGTCGGTCCGCGCCGCCTCGGCCGCGCCACCCGAGATCGTCCCCGAGGCGTCGGCGCCGAGCAGGGCGAGGACGGCCAGCAGGATGAAGCCCACTGCCAGCAGCACGGTCAGCGCGATGGCGGCGGTCATCGCGGCACGCGGGGTGATCCGCCGGGCCGCCAGCAGGACCAGTCCGACCACGGCGTAGGTGATCAGGATGTCGCCGGGGAACAGCAGCACCGCGTGGGCGGCGCCGAGGAGGAGCAGCCCGGCCAGCCGTCGCAGGAACCGGGGGACGAACGCCGCTCCCGAACCCGCGGCCGAGTCGAGCTGGAGGATGAAGCTGTAGCCGAACAGGAACGAGAAGAGCAGATAGAACTTGTTCTCGAAGAGCATCGTGACGGCCCGGCGCACCCCCCAGTCCAGCGGTGCGGAGAACCCGGGCTCGGCCAGCCCGGCCATCCGGTATCCCGAGGCCAGATAGGCGATGTTGACGACCACGATGCCCAGGAGCGCGAACCCCCGCAGGGCGTCGACGGCGGCGATCCGGTCTCCGGGAAGCCCGGTGGTCGTGGCCGGCCCTCCATGTTCCCCTGCACGCACAGTAACCCCTTCCTCACGCTACGGGAGGATGGCGGTCATCATTCCACAGGGGTCGGGACCGGCCGGGGATTTCGTCAGGGAGTCGCGCTGAGGCCGATCACGATGAAGCGCTCGGCGACCACGGCGACCGAGAGCAGGAACGCCGGAATGGCGGTCCACAGCAGCAGGCGCCTGGTCCTCGGGGCGCGGCCCGGCTCGCGCAGCCGGACGAGCTGGTAGCCGAAGAGCGCCGACCAGGCGACCACCAGGGCGCCCAGGCCCACCGGAGTCCACGGCGAGCTGCGGTCGCCGGGGCCGCGCAGGCTCACCGGCTCGGGGATCTCGGCGCCCTTGGGGTAGGACCGCAGCGTGTAGACCGCGGCGTCCTCGTTGCCGTAGACCTGCTTGAGCAGCGGCGCGGCGTCCAGGGCGGCCCGCAGGCGCCTGTCCCAGGCGTCCGGGTAGCCGTGGTTGAGCTGCAGGTAGGCGGCCTGCCCCCGGCTGACCACGAGGTAGGTGTTGGGCGGGGAGAGCTTGAGCTTGTCGATCACCGAGGAGATCACGGCGGGGTTCTTGTCCACGAGCACCTGCTCGTAGCGGATCTTGTCGAAGTCCTCCTCGCCCCAGGGGATGCTCGGCGTGACCTCCTCGCCGATCTGCGGGACCAGGTACAGCACGCGGGCGCTGGGCTCGTCGTGCTGGTAGACGTAGTGCATCGCCGCGACCTCGCCGGTGGAGACGCGCTCGAACTGCTCGTTGCCGTAGCGGGCGACGAGGAAGGCCATGGAGAGCGCCAGCGCGCACGCGGCGGCCAGCAGCAGGGAGATCCGGCGGGTGAGATGCGGATCGAAGCGGATGTTCCGCCTGCGGATCGGCACCGTCTCGTCGGGGTTGTCGGCCGTGCCCGCGGGGAGGTTCGGGAAGAACGCGTAGGCGGCCAGGATGCAGGCGCCCGGCAGCGCGAACATGTAGATCCGCAGACCGATCTCGCCGCCGTAGCTCTGCAGGCCCAGGGCGAGCACCGGAACGCACAGCAGCAGCAGCGCGGCCCGGTCGCCGACGCCCCGGCGCACCCGGCGCAGCAGGCCGACGGCGGCCAGCAGCAGGATGACGGCGCAGATTCCGAGCCGGGCCATCAGCACGAGCGCGTGCTTGGCGTCGCTGCCCTCGATCCGGTCGCCGGTGTTGCTCTGCAGGTTCTGCAGGATCCTGCCCAGCCCGCCGAAGAGCTGGTCGAGGTGACCGCTCCAGAAGGTGGTCGTCTGGTAGCTGATCCAGGCGAGCACGATCAGGCCGAAGAAGAACGGCGCGGCCCAGGTGAGCGACGAACGCCGGAGCAGGATCAGGCCGGTCAGCGCGCCGAGCATCATGAAGGGGGTGATCTGGTGCGCGGTCGTGGCGGCCACGAACAGGCCGATCAGCATGATCAGCATGATCGACCGGTCGTAGACGCCGGTGGTGTGGCCCAGCTCGCCCGGGGTCAGCCTGCCCAGCCGGATCAGCAGCCGCCGCAGCCGGCCGCCGGTCTTCGGGGGCGTCTCGCGCGGTTCGACCCTGCCGAACCAGCGCAGCAGGATCGCCACGAAGGCCAGGTAGATCGCGTAGGTGAAGCCCTGGGCGGAGAAGTAGTCCTGGCCGATCCACTGCACGACGACGAAGAGCAGGGCGGCGAACCAGCGCGCCCGCGTGGTGGCGACCACCTGGCGCAGGATCAGCACGAACGGCAGCAGGTAGAGCAGGTTGGACAGCAGCGGGGTCCACTGCATGAGCGTCGTGAGGTCGGTGATCCCCGCGGCCCTGGTGACGAACGCGACCAGCGCGAAGAACCCGGGCCAGGCGAAGCGGGCGTCCAGGATCGGGGAGGACTCGCCGGTGCGGGCGATGAACTCCACGAAGCCCGCGTGGACGTAGGCGGTGTGGAAGCGCGGCTCGTCGTGGATCAGGGCGGAGGCGCCGTGCAGGGCGAAGGTGATCGCCGAGATCTGGAAGAGCAGCAGGAACTTGCGGTCGGTGTTCTGCGCGATGGTGACGAAGAACGCCGTGATCATCAGCAGGATGGCGGCGAACGCGGCGCCGGGCAGGGCCGAGATCAGCCCGAGCCCGTCGATGTCCGCCACCTCGACGCCGCGCAGCGGCCCCGGCGAGACGCGCAGGGCCAGCACGTACATGACCAGGCCCTCGACCGTGAGCAGCGGCGGCAGCCACCTGGCGGCCGTCCGGACCAGCGCGGCCGCCCGCGCGGACCCGGCCGCGGGCACCGGCGGCCCGGTGGTGGAGTCGGCCTTTCCCTCGACCTCGGCAGTTCCCGCCGCCCCCGTTGTCACGTCATTACCCGCCGATTGACTCACGTCTAACATCATGAGGGCTGCGTGGACCCTGATGCGACGACCGATTGCGAAGTTTTGCCATAGTTGAGCATTTTGCGAAGGCCGCCGAATATCATTCCGGCGACCGCGAGCTCGCTCAGCAGCAGGGCGTAGCCCACCGCGTTCACGCCCAGGTGGGGGAAGAGCAGCAACGTGCTGACCAGCACGAGAACCGCCAGCCCCATCTGGACGAGCGCCAGCTTACGTGCCTGCCCGCGCGCCCGGAGACCGCTGAGATAGATCTCGATGAGGACCCGGGGCAGCACTGCGAGCGCCATCAGCTGCAGCAGCAAGGTACCCCGATCGGCGAATTCGGAACCGAAGACACGCAGGATGAACGGGCCGGTGAGGATCGTCGCGATCACGATCGGAACGATGATCATGAACGCCCGGCGGAGGGCCCGGCGGGCGTTGGCGGCCAGCGCGTCCCGGTCGAAGGAGCCCTCGACGGTGAGGGAGGTCGCCATGTTCATCGCCAGCAGCTCGATCAGGCAGCCCAGCGTGTGAGCCATCGAGAAGTAGCCGAACGTCACCTCGTCCACCTGCGCGGCGATCAGCACCGGGATCAGGTAGACGATCGCCAGGATCGAGAACGTGCCCGGATAGTCGCCGGCCAGGAAGCGGCCGATCTCCGGGAGCCGGGGCGGCGGGACGGTGGAAGCGGTCTTCCTGACGTGCCGGGGGACGACCTTCCCGAAGATGAAGATGTTGATCGGGATCAGCGCCATCGCGGCGGGGATGATCCAGGAGACGAAGATGCCGCCGTCGGGCAGGGCGTACGCCAGCCCGACCAGCATGGCCATCTTGACCAGGCCGTAGCCGAGGCTGTTCACCGGCACCCAGGTGGCCTTGCGCAGGCCGGCCAGGGTCACGTCCTGGAGGGTGAACACCGACCAGACCAGCACCGAGGCCAGGAAGAACAGGCCCGGCCCGAAACCGTCCAGGGAGGCGTAGGTCGGCCCCCACCACGGCAGCGTGAGCAGGAACCCGACCGCCGCCGTCACGCCGGTCGCCCCGGCTATCACGTAGGCCCGGATGATGAGCTCCGGGGTACGGCGCCCGGCCAGCGGGATGAACCTGGCCAGCGCCCCGACGAAGCCGAGCGCGGTCAGCGAGGCGAACAGCCGCATCGCGGTGATCACGGCCTGGCCCCGCCCGAAGTCCGCCGCGTCGTACAGCTGCGCGGCGAGCCACCAGTAGCCCATGCCGAGCACGGCCGTGATGGCGGTGTTGGCCATGAGCGCGTAGCCGTTGCGGAACAGCGGGTTGCGCAGGTCATGCCGGAGCCTGCCCCACAGCCCCGTCGGCCCGGCCTCCTCGGCCGGCCCGGGAGGGGAGGCCTCGCCCGGGGCCGGGGACCCGGCGCCCGCAGGACTCTCGCCGAGGAGCCCGAGGCCGGCGTCCGTGAACGCATCGGCCCGGATCGTCCGTTCGTCGAGTTCGCTCATGTCCCTGTCTCCCCCCACGCCCGCGGACGTGTCACTCACGCGAGCCCACGGACCCTGCGCAAGCCGTACTTCGTGCGCCTGACGACGGCGTAGCCCTTCGTCAGCACGCGCTCCTTCATGTAGATCAGCGGGATCCGGCTGCCCTCGACCGCCCGGCGGAACATCGGCATCGTCGTGCCGTCGGTGACGGTCAGCCGCGGCATCGCGAGCACGTCGTGCCGGTCGGCGGCGATGGCGTTGTTCACCGCGCAGGCGGCCCAGTAGCCGGCCCGCCGCACCTCGCGCCGGACGCGCGCGCTGGAGTAGCCGTACGGATAGGCCATCGTGGTGACCGGAGCTCCGATCTTGTCCTCCACCAGCGCCTTGTTGCGGCGCAGCTCCTGGCGGAGCCGGTCCTCGGGGAGCTGGTCGAGCTGCGGATGGCTGTGGCTGTGCCCGGCGATCTCGATGCCGCAGGAGGCGGCCTCGCGGGCCTGGGTCCAGGACACCGTCTTGTCGAGCGGCCGGCCCGCCGCGTCCTTGCCCGCGTCGCTCACCCATCCGCTGGTCAGGAAGAGCGTGGCGGGGAAGGAATGCCGGTCGAGCACGGGCAGGGCTTCGGAGTGGAAGTCCTCGTAGCCGTCGTCGAAGGTCACCACGATCGGGCGCTCCGGGATGGAGCGCCCGTTGTTGCGGTGCAGCGAGGCGACGAGGTCGGCCACGGTCAGCGGCGTGAAGCCGCTCTCCTTGAGATAGGAGAGCTGCTCGGCGAAGGCCGAGGGCCGTACGGCCAGCGGTTTCGTCTCGGCCGTGGGCCGGTCGGAGACCGAGTGGTACATCAGGATGGGCACGCGGATCATGACTGCCCCAGTTTCAGGCGGAGAGAGCCGACAACATAACCCCAGGTCGTCCAGGCGAGGCCGACCACGATCGCGGCGGCCCGGCCGAGGCCGGACACGTCGCCGCGGAGAGCCTCCCCGACCCCCCGCAGCGCGCCGAGCGGCAGCGCCTTCAGCGCGTGCGCCCGCTCGCTCGCCAGCCCGTCGCCGGCGCCGACGCTCTGGGCGACCAGCGCCTTGGACAGGCCCTCGGCGTAGCACCGGGACCGGAAGTAGGAGAACCGGGAGCGCGCGGCCGAGACCTTGTGGCCGATCACCGCCTCCGGTTCGAACATCATCACCGAACCCGGCATGCGCTGCGAGATCCGGATGCAGAACTCGGTCTCCTCGCAGCCCAGCGGGCGCGGCTTGCGGCCCTGGACGCTCCGGCCGATGCCGGTGTGGAAACCGCCGCTCTCCGTCACGACCTCCTTGCGGAAGGCCGCGTTGCCGCCCATGACGTTGCGGATCGGCGCCCGGGCCGTGGGCATGCCCTGGTAGGTGCAGCCCACGGTCCAGTCGAACTCCTGCGGGAACCAGCGCGGGCGACGGCCCGTCGCCCACAGCGGCCTGGTCAGGCCGCCCACCCCCACCACGGCCGGGTCCTGGAAGCCCTCCTCCAAAGCTTCCAGCCAGCCGGGCTCCGCCACCGCGTCGTCGTCGAGGTACGCCACGATGTCGCCCGAGGCGGTCGCCGCACCGGTGTTCTTGCCGCCGGACAGCCCCTTCTCGTGCGTGTTCTCCACCACGATCGCGTCGGGGTACTCCCGCTTCAGCATCAGGTGCAGGTCGGGGTTGTAGTCGACGACCAGGATGAGCTCGTGCGGCCGGCGGCTCTGCCTCCGGACCGAGTCCACGGCCTCCCGGATGTCCTCCCAACGCTCCTCGGTGTAGACGCAGATGACGACGCTGGTCTTCATGGCTAGGCGGCGCCCTGGTCGGCGGCGGGCGTGGCGGTCTGCGGCTCCGGCAGCAGGGCGGCGGGCTTGACGCGCCACTCCCGGATGATGGTCTTCAGCACGCGGATGCCGTCGCGGACCGCGTGGAGGTTGCTCTCCCCGTGGATCCGGCAGCGTTCGTGGCTGGGCACCTCGTAGACCTTCAGACCGGCCTTGGCGGCCCTGATGTTCATCAGGGTCTCGACCTCGAAGCCGGCGCAGTCGATGTTCAGCACATCGAGGTGGCGGGCCCAGAAGGCGTTGTAGCCGTAGCAGAGGTCGCTGTACTGGGTGCCGTAGATCTTGTTCACCAGACCGGTCAGCACCTTGTTGCCGAACGTGCGGGTGAAGGTGAGGTCGTCGCTTCCGCCGCCGGACGCGTAGCGCGAGCCCTTGACGAAGTCGGCGCCGGTGACCAGCGCGCCCACGAACTGGATGATCTCCCGGCCGTCGGTGGACCCGTCGGCGTCGATCATCACGATGATGTCGCTGGTGCAGGCGGCGAAGCCGGCGGCCAGCGCGTCGCCCTTGCCCTTGCCGGTCTGGGTGACGACGCGGACGTTGGGCCGGAGCCGCTTGGCGACGGCGACGGTGTCGTCCACCGAGTTGCCGTCCACCAGGACGATCTCGTCGATCCACTGCGGCAGGGTGGCGAACACGTGCGGCAGGTTCTCCGCCTCGTTCATCGCCGGGACCACGACGCTGACCGTGGGCGAGATGGCCACGTGCGGCGTGAGCGGCGTGAAGCGCTCGATGGGGGGCATCGACCTGAGCGGAGGGTTGGCAGGGTGCTTGGTGATGTCGGGACTCATGGTGACGGATGTCCTTCCGTTCGGTCGGTCGTCGGAGACGACTGCCAGACGGACCCGGAGCCAGACGCGATCGGGACGATCGAGGGAAATGGCAGATGCGGTGAGGGATGCATGGAAGGGTCCTGGCGGCGGCTGAGGTGCTGGGTTGTGCGATACGGGACTTGCGTTGTGCGATATAGCGGGACGTGCGGAGGGGCCTAGACCCCTCCTGTTTCCTTGACGGCGGTGCTGGGTGATTGGTTCTGGACGGAGGTACGCATCCGGCCGAAACCTTTCAGCACACGATCGGCCAGTCGATACAGCTCAGGACGGTCGGTGACGATCGTGCGTGCTTTGTTGACGGGTGTCCGACCCATCCAGTGAACGGCGGCCGTCGGCGACGGGCGAGAGACGCGCCCTTCGGCGACGAAAAGATCGCCGCTCTTTAGCCAGCCCTTGTATTCGCGTCCGCCCTTGCCCATGTCGACCTGGCGCAGGCCGGCGCCGGCCGCGTGCTCCGCCATGAGTAGATGGTGCACGATCCCGGGCGAGTAGCGGGCGAATTCGGTGTCGTACGCGGGGAACCAGCCGACCAGGGTGTCGGCCGTGCGCAGGCCGAAGTGCCCCGCGACGGGCGTGTCGCCGGCGTAGACCATGGTCAGCACGCCCGCGAAGTGCGGCGACCGCTCGGCGTGCATCTCGTCGAGCAGCCGGACGATCCAGGGCTGGGCGAAGCGGTCCACCCGGCCGGTGCGGCGGTACTGGTCGGACTTCCACTGCATGAGCTGCCGCAGGGCCCCCGTGTCGGCGGAGTCCCACTCGAAGCGGAGCCCGCCCTGCTCGCGGCCGAACTTGCGCTCCTTGTAGCGGACGGTCTTGTAGTTCTTGGGGGAGTTGGCGCGGACCTGCTCGACGTAGGCGTCGAACCCGGCGCTGAGGTCCATGACGGGCGCGGGCCGTACGTCGGTCTGGTAGGGCGCGAAGGTCGGCTGGCCGGCGACCATGTGGTCGAAGTCGAAGACCGAGAGCCTGCACGTGCGGAGCAGGGCGCGGACGTCCACCTTCAGGTCGGAAACGGAGATCAGCCCGTGGCAGGTGGTGAGGAACCCGCCCAGCGGTTTGCCGATCCCGAAGCTGTGCCGTTCGTAGGGGAAGAAGGCCACGATCTTGTCGCCGTCCTCGATGACGGCCACCCGGACGTAGTCCCGCAACCGCCCCATGGCCAGTGCGAACTCCACGGAAAGAAAGGGATTGTCGAGGGCGGGATCCGCCCCCTGCAACTCCCGCCAACGGGAGATCTCGGACTCCCCGAGTTCTCCTGGGCGAACGACGCTGATGTTCACCGTGACCTGGCCCCCTGTTCGGTCTGCAAGCTTCCGCCCCCCCGGTACAAAACACGCAGCACGTATATGAAGCCGCCCAGCACCGCGATCGTCGCCACCCCGGCCCGGGGCGACCATGCGTCAAAGGAGAGCATGGCGGTGGCAAGGAGAACGTTTATGACGAGACTTGCCGCCGCACCGACTGATAGTGCCGCAAGAGGGTCACGATCACGCAACAGTCCCATGACTGCGGCCCCAGGAACGATCAGAAGGAACATAGGAGTCAAAATCAGGCGGAGTGGTGTCTCGATCTCTGCAAGTGCCAACACAGCCCCGGAGAGGCATGTCAGAGCGAGTATCCACCTGAACACTCTTCGGTTGGTCGACATCTCTGGCTCCCGGGATGGACAAAGGGACGGCTGATCGCCACCTCATGTGACCAACCGCCCCGTGCGGACGTCAATGCCGACGTCTGGCATCTGTCCATGGTTTACCCGATGGCAAAGAGTTGTGCGTCCACCTTCCAAGCTGTGGTCAAAAGGTCAAGACATCTCCGGAGCCGGACTGGAGGTCGCCGAGGGGGGCTCCGAGGGCGGCTCAGACGGGTCCGGCGGGGGCTCGGAAGCCGCTGGTTCAGGGGCTTCCCACGAGATCGCGCAGCTGACGCCCCCTCCGTCGGACCGGAACACCACCTGGCCGGATCCACTTTCGGCGAGTCCGGTAGAAGTGACCCAAATCACTCCATTGGCCCCTGACCTGAGCCGACCTCGGGCGGGCTGGATGACCAGCCCGCCCGAAGCGGTGGCCGACCACTCGATGACGGCGTTGTGCGCGGTGAGTCTGATCTGCCCGGAACCCTGGCCGATGTCGGAGGGGCAGGAGACGGCCAGCCGCGCGGGGGCGGGCCGGGGGGTGGGCGGGCGCGTGGCCCTGGGCCGCCGCGACGAGGGGCGCCGGTCCGTGCCGGGCGCGGGCACCGGCACCGTCGCCGCCGGGCGTGTCCCCTCCGCGATGGGCTCCGGCGGCGGGCTCTCCTCCGCCGAGGGGGTCTCCGTCGGTGCGGTGTCCGAGGGCGCCGGTTCGGCGGGCGGCGCAAAGGTGATCATCGCGGGCTCCGTGCCGGGAGCGGCTTCGGCCGTCCCCGTGCGGCCTCCGCTGAGGTCCAGCCCGGTGAGCGTGATCATGCCTGCCGTGGCGGCCAGCACGCACACGGCCGCCACGATCACCGGAACGCTCCGCCTCGGCTTCCGCCGCCGCACCGCGCGCCGCGATCCGGAGGCTCCCGCCGCCCCGGAGGGCCGCGATCCGCCCGCGACGGGGAAGCCCGTCCGGTCGAAGGGGCCGCCCGCCTCGACGATCGCGGCGCGGACCTCGTCCAGCTCGGGATTGACGCAGGTCTCGACGACCCGCCGGCGCAGGGAGAGCGGCGGGAAGACCACCGGAACCATGTCGAGCAGCCGTCCGGCCGAGACGTGCCGGCCCCGGCGCTCGGTGCAGACCTCGCACCGGGCGATGTGGCCGGAGAGCCGTCTGCGCAGCATCGGGGTGAGCGGCCCCTCCCACGAGTCGACCATCGCCGACAGGTCGGGGCAGTGCGCCCGGCCCACCTTGGCGAGAACGACCGCGGCGGCGGCGTTCTCCAGATGGTCGCGGGCCCGGCCGAGCCGGGCGGCGGCCTGCCGGGAGCTGAGCCCGACCACCGCCCCGACCTCGCCGGTGCCCAGGTCGTGCCGGAGCGACAGCTCCAGGACCTCCCGCTCCTGTCCGCCCAGCTCGCCCAGGACCTCGTGGACCAGCGCGGCGAGTTCGCGCTCGCGGGGGTCGTCGTGGCCGTCCACGGCGGGCAGGGGCAGCGAGGGCGGCGCCGCGCCGTGCCCGCCCCGGGGCCGGGCCGCGCACCGGGAGCGGACCAGCGCGTACAGCCAGGAGCGCAGCCGCCCGGCGTCCTGGAGCAGGTCGGCGCGCCCCTGGGCGGTGACCAGGGCGTCGTGCACGGCCTCCGCCGCGCCGTCCCGGTCGGCGAGCAGGGAGCACGCGTAGTCGTTGAGGCGTTCGGCGTAGGCGTCGAAGAGGCTTGCGGGCGCCTGGGTGTCGGCGCGCCGGAGCGCCTCCACGAGTCGTTGGTCGTCGGCTCGGCCGACGGTCGGCCATCCGGGCACGGACTTTTCCTCCCGCGGTACGGGTTCGTTCACGGGCCATGCCCGAGACCCCACACGCGTAGGACGTCACCTGTTCATGGTGGGTTGTCCTGGTATGCCAACCTGGCATGACCTGGGGAAACTGAGACGGCCGGTACCCGTGGGGCACCGGCCGTACAGCGGGGAGGAAGTTCAGCAGTTGGGCGAGCAGAGGCGGCGGGCCATGCCGTCCAGGAAGAACTTGCGGATCTCCAGGACGTTCTTGGCGATGTAGGCGTCGCCGTTGGTCGCCTTGGCCAGGGCGTCCATCTGGCGCTTGCCCGCGGAGGCGTCGGGGCCGAAGGCGATCAGGATGATGCTGACCGGCTTCTCCGGGTCGAACTCCTTCTTGAGGAACCGCACGATCTCCTGGTTGCTCATCCCGCCGTCGGGGTCGTCGTTGCCGGCCCCGTCCGTCATGATGAGGATCGTGTTGATCTTGTCGCTCTTGTAGCCGTCCTTCATCATCTTGTAGGCGGCCGCGAGGCTGTCGTTGAGTCCGGTGTCACCGGTCGCCTTGGCCTGGGTGGTCGAGAGCTTCTGCTTGATCAGGTCCGTGCGGAGCACGCCGTCCACGGTCTCGGTCAGCGGGCCGACCGAGACCGTCTCCCGGTAGTCCACCCCCTGGCCGTCGAGGTGGGTGGAGAACTCCCACAGCCCCATCTCGCTGTTGGCGGGGAAGAGCTTCATGCCCTCGACGGCGATCCTGGCGATCATCTGCATCCGGGTCGCGCCGGTACCCTCCACCGGGAGCGCCATGGTGCCGGAGACGTCCAGCAGGGTGACCAGGCGGGTGCCCAGGTTCATCCGCGACCACGACTGCGACATGCGCGCGACGGTCTTGGCGTCGGGCATCTCCAGCGCCTGCGGGGCCTTGGCCTGGAAGCCGCCCTTCTCGGAGATGGCCGCGCCGCCCTTGCCGTCCGGGGTGCGGAAGCCGTGCTCCTGGAGGGTCTTCCTGGCGGCGTCGGTGCCGAGCTCCTTGGCGAACTCCGCGGCCACCTCGCGCATCTCGTCGTCGGTGGTGGTGACCACGATCGGGTAGTCCAGGTTGAAGGTGCCCTCGGCCGGGTAGAGCGGCACCGCCGGGACCTCGGGCTTCTTGGTGCTGTTGAAGGCCCAGACGCCCTGCTCCGAGGAGATGCCCAGCGGGACGCGGCGGCCCTTCACGCCCAGGCTGGCCAGGAGGGCCTCCTGGTCCTTGACGGTCGAGCCGGAGAGCGTCTTCATCGCGCCGACCAGCTGCTCCTGGCCGACGCCCGCCGCGGTGGCCACCCCGGAGGCGGCCAGCAGCGCGCCGAGCCCGGCGGCGTTGAGCGAGGGGTCCAGCGCGAGCACGCGCACCTTGCGGCCGGGACCGTCCACGTTGGCCGCGTTCGTGGCGTTGATCATGCCGCTCCAGCTCGCCTCGCCGAAGCTCTTCTTCAGATTGGGGACCATCGAGCCGGAGGCCGCCATGACGACGGGCGACTGGGCGGCCGAACCGGTCGGCTCGGGCACGGCCGGGTTCTTGGCGCGGACGCCGCTCACCCACAGGGAGGAGTCCGGGATCCACAGGTCCATCGCGCCGACCTTGCCGCCGCTCCCGCCCAGCCCCGCGGCCACCGTCGCCGAGGCGGTCTTGGTCACCTTGACGCTCGCGCACCCGCCGCCGACCTCGTGGCCGGCCTTGGTGAAGCGGCCCGCGATCTCGGCCACGGCGGGCTGGATGTCGGGTGAGGCGGTGACGCGGAGCGTGACCTCGTCCCCGGAGCACCCGCCCCGGTCCCGGTTGATGATCACGAACGCGGCCACACCGAGCAGCACGGCGAGGGCGACCGATCCCGCCAGCGGGACCAGCACCTTGCCCCGGCTGCTCCGCCGGCGGCGGGCCGGTTCGCGGGCCGACTCACGGTACGAGGTGTAGCCGTCGTCGAGTTCATCCGTCCGGTGCCGTCCGCCCACGATGCCCTCTTCGGTGTCGATGTCTGCAGCTAGCGGGCCACCCTATCGGGAGGTAAACCGCAATATTCACGGAACTGTACTGGGAACACTTACCGTGGCAAAACACCCCTTTTGGTGTAGATATCACGCTACGTGACGGTAATGAATGCCTGCGTCCTCCGCGAGCGGATGCGGTCAGTGGCAGCAGGTGTGCCCGTGCCAGGCTTTCCGGCCCTCCCAAACGGCCGTTGCGGCCAGACACACCGCCATCGCCGGATCGGCCCACCACCAGCCGGCGTCGTTCAGCACGAGCCCGGCCAGCACCCCCGCGGCGAGCGCCGCGCACATCAGGTTCTGGGTGCCCTCGCCCGCGGTGGCCGCCGAGTGCAGCCGTGCGCCGAGCCGCCGCTTCGCCACCCCGAGGAGCGGCATGCTCACCAGGCTGACCGCCGTCACCACCGCCCCGAGCGCGCTGGGCGCGGCCCGGTGCCCGGCGTCCAGGTCGTGCACCACGTGGACCAGCAGGTAGGGGGCGAGCAGCCAGAAGCTCACCGCCACCGCCTTGCGCGCCCTCTCCTCGGCCTCCGCCGAGCGGGTCCGCGACCCGGTGAACCGCCAGACCACGATGAGGCTGGCCAGTGCCTCCACCAGCGACCACACCCCCCAGCCGATCAGGGCGACCGAGTGCGCCCACAGTCCTGCGGCGATGCCGAGCGCGCTCTCCGCGCCCAACCAGCCCAGGGTGACCAGCGACAGGGTGCGTGCCCTGCGCGCGTCGCGCAGCCATGCCTCCGCCGGCACCACCCCGGTTCCGTGCACGGCGACGTCGGGTAGTTTGCTCATCACGCTACGTTACTGCGCTGCGGCGGCCGCAGGCGCTCGGCGATGATCCCGGCCGCGTAAGCTCCGTCGGGGACATGCCAGCCGATCACCGAGGAGAGCCGTGCCGTTCACACCCAGCCACATCGCGGCGGTGCTTCCGCTCGTCTCCTCGGAGCGGGTCCGCCGGGTGCTCGATCCCTGGGCGCTGGCACTGGGCACGATGGTCCCCGATCTGCCGATCTTCCTGCCCTTCCTGCCCGACTACTCGATCTGGCACTCCGCCAAGGGCGTCCTCGTGCTGGCGCCGCCCGCGGTCGTGCTGCTCATGGTGCTCTTCCACGGGTTCCTCCGCGACCCCCTGACCACGCTCCTGCCCCCCTCGCTGGTCGGTCGCGCCGCCGCCCTGGCCCCCCGCCGGTACGGCCTGCGCCACCTGCCCGGCGTGCTCGCCGGAGGGGTGCTGGGCGCGTTCACCCACATGGCGTGGGACTCCTTCACCCACTCCTACAGCTCGGCCATCTGGGGCTGGGCCTGGCTGGACGCGCGGCTGGCCGGGACGATCCAGGTGTTCCGCGTCTTCCAGTACGTCTCGACGGTCGTCGGCCTGGCCGCGGTGCTCTGGTGGGCCTGGCGCGGGCTGACCCGGATGGAGCCCCGGCCCGTGCCCGGCCGCCTGGCCGTCTCCGGCAGGGCCAGGTTCGGCGCCCTGTCGGCGACCGCCGTCTCGACCCTGCTGGGAGCGGCGACCTGGCCGCTGGTCTTCCCTCCGGACAGCCGGGCCGCGATGGCGACCAGACTGGGCGCCGGGGTGGTGGTCGGCTGCTTCCTGGGGCTGTTCGCCTACGCGCTGGTCTGGCGGCTCCGGCAGGTCATGGCAGTATTCGAACGTGCCTGACGCCTCAGATCCCCGCCTGGCCGACTACACGGGCCTGCGCGACGTGGAGCTCCGCAAGAGCCTGGAGGCCGAGCACGGCCTCTTCATCGCCGAAGGCGAGAAGGTGATCCGCCGGGCCGTCGCCGCCGGCTACCCGGTCCGCTCGGTGCTGCTGACCCGCCGCTGGCTCGGCTCCCTCGCCGACGTCCTCGACGGCCTCGGTGACCGGGTCCACGTGGTGGACGACGACGTGATGGAGGAGATCGCCGGGTTCCCGGTGCACCGGGGCGCGCTCGCCTCGATGGAGCGGCGGGAGCTGCCCTCGGTGGGGGACCTCCTGCACGGCGCCCTGCGCGGAGAGCGCACCGCCGGGACGCCCGCCGATCCCGGGCGGATCCTCATCCTGGAGGACCTCGTCGACCACGGCAACGTCGGGGCGATCTTCAGATGCGCCGCGGCGCTCGGGATCGACGCGGTGGTCCTCTCGCCGCGCTGCGCCGATCCCCTGTACAGGCGATCGGTCAAGGTCTCCATGGGGGCGGTGTTCAGCGTGCCGTACGCCCGGATGGCCGACTGGTACGGCGGCCTCGCCGAGATCAGGGCGGCCGGTTACCGCCTCCTCGCACTCACCCCGGCGAGCCACGCCACGCCGCTCAACCGTCTCGACCTCCGCTCGGCCTGCGCCCTCATGCTCGGCACGGAGGGGGACGGGCTGTCGTCGCGGTGGCTCCACGAGGCCGACGAGGCCGTGCGGATCGGCATGGACCCGCGCGCGACCGCCCGGGGCGTCGACTCGCTCAACGTGGTGGCCGCCGCCTCCATCGCCTGCTACGAGCTGGCCGCCCGCGACTGGTGACCGGAGGCCGGGGCGGCTCTCCGCCCGGGACTCCCCGGGCGGGCGGGCCCGGGATCAGTCGCGCATGCCGGCGCTGAGCGCGCGCAGCCCTTCGACGACATCGGCGCCCGACGGCGCGTTCTCCGGGTCGGTCAGCCACTGCACGATGAGCCCGGTGATCAGGGCGAGCTGCACCGACCCCAGCGTGCGTGCGGTGTCGTCGGCGACGGCCTGCTCAGGCGTGCCGCTCAGCATCGCGGCCAGGCCCCGGCGGCCCTCCCGCTGGCCCGCGGCGATCTGCTCCCGCATCTCGGACGTGCGCTGCGCCTGAACGAACGCCTCGAAGCTGGCCAGCGCCATCGGCGCGTGGGCGGAGACCGAGTCGATGATCCGGTCGTACATGGCTTCGTGCCGCCGGACGCCGGAGTCCTGCCCGCCGGGAGCCAGGGCGCGGCCGAACTCCGCTCCCCATTCTTCGATGGCCCGGATGAGCGCGGCGTTGAGAAGCGCTTCGGTGGACCCGTAGTGGTAGCCGACGGCCGCCATGCTGACGCCCGCCGCCCCGGCGATGTCGCGGAGCGTCGTGCGGGCGTAGCCCTTGTCGTACAGGCAGCGCGTCGCTCCGTCGAGGAGGTCTTCACGGTTTCCCATGACTCCACCATAGCGCAAACGCCTTAATCATTCGCCTCAGTCAAACGATTTAGGCAACTGCCTTGCGCAAATGAACAAGAGCCTCGTACCGTCGTACACGACAGCCCCCCGACGGAGCGGAGCCGGAAATGACAAGGCAGACCAAGGCGCTACGCCTGGACGACGTCCGAAAGGTCCACGGCGCCGGACCCACCGCCGTGACCGCGCTCGACGGCATCACGCTCGCCCTGCCGCCGGGGACCTTCACCGCGGTGATGGGGCCCTCCGGCTCGGGCAAGAGCACCCTGCTGCAGTGCGCGGCCGGGCTCGACCGGCCCACCGGCGGCAGTGTCGTGGTCGACGGCGTCGAACTCGCCGGACACGACGAGGCCGCCCGCACCAGGCTCCGCCGGCAGCGGATCGGCTTCGTCTTCCAGCAGTTCAACCTCCTGCCCACGCTGACCGTGCTGCAGAACGTGCTGCTCCCCCTGCGGCTGGCGGGCGAGAAGGCCGACCCCGGACACGCCGTCGCGGTGCTGGAGCGGGTCGGCCTCGCCGGCCGGCTCGGCCACCGGCCGGCCGAGCTCTCGGGCGGGCAGCAGCAGCGGGTCGCGATCGCCCGGGCCCTGGTCACCCGCCCCAGCGTGATCTTCGCCGACGAGCCGACCGGCGCCCTGGACACCCGTAGCGCCCGCGACGTCCTGAACCTGCTGGCGGAGTCCGTCCGCGACCACGGTCAGACCGTGGTCATGGTCACCCATGACCCGGTCGCCGCCGCCTACGCCGACTCGGTGCTGTTCCTGGCCGACGGCCGGATCGTCGGCCACCTGCCGGAGCCCACCGCCGACGCGGTCGCGGAGCGCATGGCCGGCCTGGGTGAGACGGCCGCGCAGCGGCGGATCCTCGAAGGAGTGTGAAAAGCATGTCCGCTCTGGCACTGAGTTCGCTGCGCGGCCGCGCAGGCGGGTTCCTGGCGAGCTTCCTGGCGATGTTCCTCGGCGCGACGATCCTGATGGCCTTCGGCTCCCTGTTCGACACCAGCGGCGGGCCGGGCGTCGACGCGGTGAGCCGGGAGATGCTGAACACCCTGGCCGCCGTGGTCGGCGGCTGGGGCCTGATCCTGGTGACCTTCGCGGTCACCTCCACCCTGACCCTCTCGGTCCGCCAGCGCGCCGGCGAGATGGCGCTGCTGAGGAACATCGGGGCGACCCCCGCCCAGATCAACCGGTTGATCGTCACAGAGGCGCTGGTGCTGGCCGTCGTCGCGGTCGTGCTGGCCGTCGCGCCGGCGGTGCTCGCCGGCCGGGTGCTGGTGGAGTGGCTGGCCGGCTCCGGGCAGATCGGCGGGTCCGTCCACCCCCACTTCGGCGGGTTCGCCGTCCACCTCGGGGTCCTGGTCACGGTCGCGGCGGCCGTGGTCTCCGCCGCCCTCGCCGCCCGGCGCGTCACGCGGCCGAGCGCCGCCGGCGCCGCGCTGGACGCCGCCACCGGCGGCACGGCTCCGGGGTGGAGGCGCGCCGCAGCGGCGGGCCTGTTCCTCTTCCTCGGTGCCGACCTGGCCGTCGTCACCGCCACCGTGATGCGCGGCAAGAGCGACTTCGAGCCGATGGCCACCGCCGGGCCCGCCTCCATCTGGTTCTCCGCGGGACTGGCGCTGCTGGCCCCCTCCCTGCTGAGGCTGGTCGCCACCCGGCTCGTCGCCCCGCTGGAGCGGTTCGGCGGCGCGGCCGGCCACCTCGCCGGGCTGAACCTCACGGGACGGAGCGACCGGCTGGCCCCCGCGGTGATGCCCGTCATCCTGTTCACCGGCATCGCCACCGGCACCCTTTACATGCAGAGCACCGACGCCGCGGCCAACGCGCTCGCCGGCGTCACCCCGACCGCCGACCACCACGCCGCCCAGACCACCAACATGGCCGTCATCGGCATGATCCTGGTGTTCACCGCCATCATGGTGGTCAACACCCTGGCCGCCACCATGATCCATCGCCGGGGGGAGTTCGGCCGGCAGCGGCTCATCGGCGCCACGCCCCGCCAGATCCTGTGCATGGTGGCAGGCGAGAGCGCCGTGCTCACCGCCACCGGAGTGATCTTCGGTACCGTCGCCTCGCTGGTCACGGTCATCCCGTTCAGCATCGCCAGAACGGGCTCGGCCATCCCCGGAGGCGGGCCCGCCCCCTATCTCGCCGTCGTCGCCGTCGCCGCCGCCATCGGCGTGGCCACCAGCCTCACCGCCGCCCGGCGGACCCTGCGCACCCCGGCGGCCGAGGCGGCGGCCGCCTGACCGCCCGGCGGTGGCTCCCGCCCCGACCGGCCAACCGCCCGCCGAGGCGGGAGAAAACCCTTTGCGGACGGGCGGCGCCGTACCGATCATTGATGCCATGTTCCGGCACGCCTTCACCGTCGCGCCCGCAGCCGCGGGTGCGACGCCGCGTGTCTCGGTCCCCTTCGGCGGCGCGGAGCGCTGACCCTTCCCCGGACGTCCTGGTGACCCGGTGGGGGAGGGTCGGCCGAGCGCACGGGTCACCGCCTCAGGCGAGCACCGAAGGAAAAGGAACATGAGGAGCACGGGGAGCAGGGCCAAGCAGGCCTACACGCGGGCCAAGCCGCATCTCAACATCGGCACGATGGGCCACGTCGACCACGGCAAGACCACGCTCACGGCGGCGATCACCAAGGTCCTCAGCGACCGGGGCGGCGCCACGTTCGTCCCGTTCGACCGGATCGACCGGGCCCCCGAGGAGGCCGCCCGGGGGATCACGATCAACATCTCCCATGTGGAGTACGAGACGGCGACCCGCCACTACGCCCACGTGGACATGCCGGGCCACGCCGACTACGTGAAGAACATGATCACGGGCGCGGCGCAGCTGGACGGCGCGATCCTGGTGGTCTCCGCGCTGGACGGGATCATGCCGCAGACCCGCGAGCACGTGCTGCTCGCCCGGCGGGTCGGGGTCGGGCACGTCGTCGTCGCGCTCAACAAGGCCGACGCCGCCGACCCGGAGCTGGCCGACCTGGTCGAGCTGGAACTGCGGGACCTGCTCGCCGGGCACGGCTACCACGGCGTCCCCGTCGTACGGGTCTCCGGCCTGGGCGCCCTCCGGGGCGAGCCCGAGTGGACGGCCGCCGTCGAGGCGCTGCTCCGGGCGGTCGACGACCACGTGCCCGTGCCGGTCCGCTTCACCGGCGCGCCGTTCCTGCTCCCGGTGGAGAACGTGCTCACCGTCACCGGCCGGGGCACCGTCGTCACCGGAGTGATCGAGCGCGGCACCGTCGCGGTCGGCGACACCGTCGAGGCGGTGGGGCTCGGGGACGGGTTCACCGCGGTGGTCACCGGGGTGGAGACCTTCGGCAAGCCGATGGAGCGGGGCCAGGCCGGAGACAACGCGGCGCTGCTGCTGCGCGGGGTCCGGCGCGAGCAGGTACGGCGCGGCCTGGTGCTGGCCGCGCCCGGCACCCAGACGGCCCACCGGCGCTTCACCGCCCGGATCCACCTGCTCACCGAGTCCGAGGGCGGGCGCCGTACGGCTGTCACCACCGGTTACCGGCCGCAGTTCTACCTGCGCACGACCGACGTGCCGGGCCGGGTGGACCTGGGCGGGGACGGGCTCGCGCTGCCCGGTGAGACGGTCGAGGCGTCCGTCGAGCTCGGCAGGCCGGTGGCCCTGGAGACCGGTCTCGGCTTCGCCGTCCGCGAGGGCGGCCGAACCGTCGGCGCCGGCACGGTCACCGCCCTGCCCGGTTGAGATGCGGTGCGGGGCCCCTCGTCAGGGCCCCGCACCCCGGACGGGGGCGGCGGTTCCCCGGATGGGCCCTCCGCCGGTCCGGGCGGCGCTCTCCACACGCGCACCCGGTTCCGCGGCGTCGTCCCCGCCCGTGTCAGTGCCCGTTTCAGTGCCCGCGCCGTCGTCCATGCCCATGCCCATGTCCGCGCCCATGTCCGCGCCCGCGCCCGTGTCCGCGCCCGCGCCCGCGCCCGCGTCCGTGCCGTCGCCGTGCGCGGCCTCGGCGGCGGCCCACTCCAGCAGGCGCTCGGCGGTCCGGAAACGCCGGGCGGACCTGGACTCGCCGAGCAGGACGCCGATCAGCCGGTGGCCCGCGCGGTCGGCGGTGAAGGACAGGCAGTAGCCGGCGGCGCGGGTGTAGCCGGTCTTGACGCCCAGCACGCCGGGGACCTCGCCGATCAGCTCGTTGGTGTTGGTCCAGGTGTGGGCGCGGTGCGCCCCGGTCTTGCGCAGCACGTACCTCCGGGTGGAGACGACGGTCCGCAGCACCGGGTCGCGGAGCACGATCCCGGCCAGCTTCGCCTGGTCGGCGGCCGTCGAGTACCCCCCGCGCGGTCGGGGCAGCCCGTCGGCGTTGGCGTAGGCGGTGTCGGCCAGGCCCAGGGAGCGGGCGGCGGCGTTCATCTTGGCGGTGAACCCGGCCTGGCCGGGTCCGTAGACGCGGGCCAGCGCGTGGGTGGCGTCCGCGCCGGAGGGGAGCATCGCGCCGTAGAGCAGGTCGCGCACGGTGAGCCGCTCCCCGGCGCGGAGCGAGGCGTCGGTGGCGTCGTTGCGCCTGGCGTGCCCGACGTCCCCGGCGGTGATCCTGACGACGTCGGTCAGCCGGGCCTCCCGCCGCACGACGTAGGCCGTCATGACCTTGGTCAGGCTGGCCACCGGCATCCTCACGGTGGCGCGCTTGCCGAGGTGGACCACTCCGGTGGTGGCGTCGACCAGGTATCCGGCACGGGCGTGTACGGCGGGCGCCTCGCGGCGGGCGGCCGGGGCGGCAGGCCCGGAGGGACCGGCCGCCCCGGAGGGGAACGGGGCGGCGGCGGGAGAGGGGCCGGTGAGAGTGCGCGGAGCGGCGGCGGGCACGGCGTGGGCGGGTGCGGCGAGCCCCGCGGCCAGGAGGGCCGGACAGGCCAGGGCGGCGCAGGCGGTCAGGCGGATTCCCCCGGTGTACATGCGGATCATCGTGGCAGAACCCGCCTCCGGAGCGTGCCCCTTGACGTCCCGGCTGTCGAACCTTGGCGTCCGTGTCGCCCGCGGACGGCGGCGATCAGCCGTGCTCGCCGGGGGAGGCGGAGCCCTGCGCGGCCGCGCTGCCCGCTCCCGCGGTGCTCCCCGCCCCCGCCGGGTCCGCCGTTCTCTCCGGGCCCGCCGTCTTCTCTGCGCGGAGGGCGGCGCGGCGGCGCCGTACGAGGAGGGCGGCCGCCGCGACCGCGACGGCGGCGGCGGCTCCCGCCGCGGCCGGAGAACGCCCGGCCAGGGCGAGCCAGCCCCAGATCACCGAGTAGAGGCCGAAGTACGTCACCGGGCACCAGGTCAGGCAGCCCAGAGCGCTGGCCGCCACGTACTTGGGATAGGAGATCTTCAGGACCCCTGCCACCCAGGGCAGGGTGTGGCGGACGCCGGGAACCCAGAAGCACGCGTAGACCGAGAGCGCACCCCACCGGGCGACGAACCGCTCGGCCCTGAGGATCTTCTCGTCGCCGATCCGCCTGCCGAGGCGGGAGGCGTAGATCTTCGGGCCGAGCTTGTGGCCGACCCAGTAGTAGACCTGGAAGGCGGCGAAGAGCCCGACCATGCCGAGCAGGAAGGGGATCAGGACCGCAGGGGACGTGGGGTCGGGGACAGCCGCCGCAAGAAGTCGCATCACCGAACACCACCGCCAGGATCACTTTAACCGTTCTTCTGATATTAGGGGAGGCTTACCTCACTTCATCCCAAGAGAGCTCCTCCCGCCCCTGCGGAGGCCTGCAAGCCGGCCCGGAGCCCTGCAAGCCGACCGCAAGCAGAGATCAACCCGACCGGCGTAAACCTGGGGGTGAAAGGAAGGTGCATGGTCATGAGTCCGCGAAGCAGTGTCACGCCGGTGGTGGCGAGTGGAACCGCGAGTGCCGTGAAGCTGCTGGTCGCCACGCTCGCTTTCACCGGGGCCTACGTGGGGGTGGAGGCGTCGCAGAACGCCTCCGGCCAGGCCCGGGCGAGCGTGGTCGCGGACGGCCCGGTGCAGACGGTGGTCCTCTCCGCCGAGGAGATGCCCGTGACCACGGCGAAGACCCCGAAGAGCGGTGTGATCACCGTCAGCGCGGTCGCCTCCGCCCAGTCCTGCGAGAAGCCCTACCGGGCGCAGAGCGTGGTCGACAACGCCGACCCCGAGGACACCGTCTCGTACGGCTGGCGCCTGGAGCGCTGGAGCCCGGCCGCCAAGAAGTGGCGGACCTACCTGACCTCGGACTCCGGGTTCACCGGCGCCTCCCGGACCGTCGAGTGGCGGCCCCGGATCGTCAACAACCCCGGCTGGTACCGGGTGAAGCTCTCGGTCTCCGGCGGGGACGTGCTGAACAGCGAGAAGTTCCAGGTCAGCTGCTGACCCGGCCGCCGCGCCCGCCCGGCGGGCACGCCCGGCCGCCCGCCGCGCGCGGCCTCTCCGGTCACGCGCCCGGCGGGCCCGCGCGTCCGGCGAACCCCGCGCGCCCGACCGGCCCGGAGAATCCCGCACCGGCGGATCTCACGCCCCCAGCGAGCGCTGGGCCGCCTCGACCCAGCGCGGCACGCCGACCCGCTGGGCGACCTCCAGCGCCTTCTCGTAGTGCGGCTTGACCGCGTCGGCGAAGCCCAGCCGGAGCGCCAGGTCGCCGAGGGTCAGCGCGACCGGCCAGAGCGCCACCACGCCGGTGCCCGCCCCGGCGATCCGGTCGGCGAACGGCTTCAGCGTGTCGTAGGCCTCGACCATCCGCTCGCGGTCGTCGAGCAGCATGCCCGCCAGCGCCCGCCAGATCATCGCCAGCTCGTAGAGGAAGTCGGGGCGCACCGGGGTCCGCACGGCGATGAGCGCCCGGGCGTCGCGCATGTGCCCCGCCGAGGCCAGGGCCACCGCGTAGGCGTCCAGGGTCCACTTGGCGCCGCGCTGGTGCGCCTCGCCCAGCGGCTCGACCATCTCCGCGGCCCGGCCGTTGACCAGGTGCAGGCAGAACGTGGTGATCAGCGGCAGGTCCTGGCGGCCCTCCAGCATGCCGGCCCGGGCGGTCAGCCGGGCGGCCTCCCGGTAGGCCTGCTCCGCGCCGGCGAAGTCACCGGCGATCATCAGGCGCTGCCCGGCGTACCAGGCGCCGACCGCGGCCGGCGCGGGCAGGCCGTACTGCCTGGCCAGCTGCTCGGCGGCGGTGACGTGCGCGTCGGCCTCGGCGAACGAGCCCGAGGCGGCCGCGCACTCCATCAGCACCAGGTGGGCCAGGGCCTGGACGGCGACCTGGCCGCTGGCCGCGCCGACCTGGAGCAGCTCCCGGCCGATGACCTCCCGCTCGCCGACCGGCGTGATGCCGTACGACTGGCGCAGGCGCCCGCTCAGCGCGGTCGCCAGCAGGGCCGGGTCACCGGTCCTGCGGGCCAGTTCCTCGGCCTCCAGCGAGGCCTGCTCGCCGCGGGGCGTGGCCGAGCCCTCCAGCTCCAGCGCGACCGTGGCCAGCAGGCTCGCCCGCAGCGACTGCTCGGCGGCGGGCAGCTCGACCAGGGCCTGCTCGGCGACGTCCACGATCTCCCAGGCGGTGCGGGTGAAGTCGCGGGCCATGCCCTTGTGCGGCACGGCCAGCGAGGCGGCCACCCGGGCGGTGAGCTCCAGGTCGCCCAGCGGCCTGGCCGCCTCCATCGCCTCGCGCCGCCGCCGCCGGGCCGCGGCCATGTCGCCGCAGAGGGCCAGCGCCTTGATCAGCCGGAGGGTCAGCAGCAGCCGCTCGCGGGTGGACTCCGGCGTGTGGGTGATCCCGGACCGGTCGAAGGCCGCGATGGCCTGCTCCCAGAGGGTGGCCGCCTCCCGGTGGGCGAAACGCCGCTCGGCCTGCTCGGCCGCCAGGCCCGCGTAGTGCACTGCCTTGACGGCGGTCTCGGTGGTCCCGGCGGAGTCGTAGTGGTGGGCGAGCGCGGCCACGTCGGAGGGGTTCCTGCGCTCGATCACCGAGGCCACCGCGGCGTGCAGCCGGGAGCGGCGCAGCCTCGACGCGTCGGAGTAGAGCGTGTCACGGACCAGGTCGTGGTCGAAGCGGAGCCTGCCGGGGCCCGGCTCGGTGACCAGGCCCGCCAGCAGCGCCGCCTCGACGGCGTCGACCACGGCGTCCTCGTCGCCCGCCACGTCGACCAGCACGTCCACGTCGACGTCCCGGCCGATCACCGCGGCCTGCAGCAGGATCTGCTGGGCCGCCGCGGGCAGCCGGGAGATCCGCCGCCGGAGCACGTCGCGCACGCCGGACGGCACCCCGGAGATCACCTCGGCGGCGGTGGCGCGGTCGCTGACCGCCTCGGCGTCGAGCAGGCGCACGGTCTCGCGGACGAAGAAGGGGTTGCCGCGGGTGCGCTCGACGATGCTCTCGACGGCCTCCTCGTCCACCTGGCGCACGCAGGTCGCCCGCACCAGCTCGGCCACCGCCTTGGGGTCGAGCCCGGACAGGGCCACCCGGACCGGGCCGAGCCTGGCCAGCGCGGCCAGCACGTCGGCCTGCTGGTCGGTCAGCTCGCTGTCACGGCAGGTCACCACCAGCAGCACCCGGCTGCCGGCCAGTAGGCTCGGCAGCGCGCGCAGCAGCGCGAGGGTCTGGTCGTCGGCCCAGTGCAGGTCCTCCAGGGTGAGCAGGAGCGGGGTCTCCCTGGCCACCGAGGCGAGGTAACCGCCGACCGCCCGGTGCAGCCGGAAGCCGCCGGAGGCCTGGTCGTCGTCCGGGGCGGGGGCGGCGTCGTCCAGCAGCGGGGCGAGCAGCGGGGCGTACTCTCCCGGCCCGGCCGCGGCCATCAGGGCCCGCAGGATCTCCACCCAGGCCCAGCCGGGCGGCGTGGCGCTGCTGTCGGGGCAGGCTCCGGAGGCGGTGCCCCAGCCGTCGGCGGAGAGGCGCTTGGTGAGCTGGCGGACCAGCGTGGTCTTGCCCGCGCCCGCGTCGCCGCTGATCACCGCGACGGTGAAGCGGCCGGTCCGGACCGCGGCGGTGACCAGCCGGTCGAGCTCGGCGTCGCGGCCGACGAACGGCTCCGGCTCCAGCGGAGGCAGCTCCACCGGGGCCATGGCGGGCCGGGGCGGCCAGGTGTCGGCGACCACCGCAGGACGCTGCTGGCGCTGCGGGGCGGGCAGCTGCAGGCCGGGATCCTGGGAGAGGATGTCGGACTCCAGCTTGCGCAGCGCCGGGCCCGGGTCGATGCCCAGCTCGTCGGCGAGGATCGTGCGGGCCCTGCGCAGCGCGGCCAGCGAGTCGCCCTGGCGTCCGGACCGGTACAGGCCCAGGGCGAGCAGGCGCCAGCCCTCCTCGCGGAGCGGGTGCTCGGTGGTCAGAGCCTCCAGGTCGGGGACCGCCTCGGCGGCCATGCCCAGGCGCAGGCCGGCGTCGGCGTGCCGCTCGCGGGCGATCAGGCGCAGCTCGGTCAGCCGGTTCACCTCCGCCTCCGCCCACGGCTGGTCGGCGAAGTCGGAGTACGGCGTGCCGCGCCACAGGCCGAGCGCCTTCTCCAGGGCGGCCCGGGCGGAGGCCGGGTCGTCGCCCTCCAGCTGCTCTCCGGCGGTGCGGACCAGCGACTCGAAGCGGAGCGCGTCGACCTGGTCGGGCGCGATGCGCAGCGCGTAGCCGGAGGCGACGGTCACCAGCAGGCGGTTGGGACCCCCGCGCGGGCGACCGGGCTCCAGGACCCGGCGCAGGCGTGAGATGTAGACCTGCAGGCCCGACTGCGCGCCTTTCGCCGCGTCGTCGTCCCACAGGTCGTAGAGGAGCGAGTCGACCGGCACGACCTGCCCCCGGGCGACGAGCAACCGGGCGAGGACGGCACGCTGCCGCAACCCGCCCAGGTCGAGCCCGTCGTCACCGGAGTGCGCCTCGACCGGACCGAGAACCCGGAACGCCACCATGTCAGCCGCCACGCTATGCGGGCTTTCGAATCGCGCACAAGGTCTTTCCCAATCTGGCAGGTGTGAGCACGCCCCGGATGCCCGCGGACCCCCATGGGACGGAGGTCCGTACGCACCCTTAACGGCCGACCGGCTCCTTTTCGGGCGCCGGAGTGACGCCCGCGCGCCTGCGCAGCAGGGCCCACGCGCCCAGCGCCAGACCGCCGAAGGGGATTTCGACAGTGTAGGTCCAGAAGCCGAAGAGCAGTGCCGCGGCGGTCGCCGAATCCAGCGGGGCGCCGAAGAAGACCAGCGCGCCGGCCGTCCCGGCCTCCATGATCCCGGCCCCGCTCGGGGTGACGACCGCGGTGGTCAGGACCCGCGACAGGGCGAAGGCCGCGATCGACTGGGCCAGGCCGGGGTAGGCGCCGGTGGCGTGCAGGCAGCAGACGAGGATGAGCCACTGGAGGCCGAGGAAGGCGATCATGCCCAGGGTCAGGCCGGGCCAGCGGCCCCGCACGACCGCGGAGGTGTCGGCGCGGAGCTTCTCCAGGGCGCCGGAGGCGGCGTGCCCGGCGGGGCGGATCTTCCGGGGCGCGAGCCGCGCGAGGGCGTCCAGGACGCGGCCGAGCACGGCGGCGGCGCGGTCCCAGTACAGGGCGGCGGCCACCACCGCGACCAGGACCAGGATGGACGCCGCGCCCGCCCAGCCCGCGCTGACGACGGCGGGGTTGAGCGCCTGCCCGCTGGCCAGGAGCGCGACGATGCCCAGCGCGGGCAGGACGAACCTGAACAGGGTGTTCCAGATCCCGCTGGCCAGCGTGGAGACCACGACGGCCCGGGCCGGGAAGCCCCACCCCCTGGTCATCGCGAAGGTCAGCGCGACCCCGGCCGCGCCGCCGAAGGGGAGCAGGTTGCTGACCGCGCTGCCCGCGGCGTTCAGGGCCAGCGCCTGCGGGTGGGTCAGCCCGGGCAGGGAGGCGGTCAGCACGAAGGTGTAGGCGAGCAGGCTCGCCAGCCAGACGGCGGCCATCAGCGCGACCGTCTGCCAGCTCAGCGCGGCGAACCGGGCGCCGATCTCGGTCCAGGAGACCGTCTTGCCGGTCAGCGTCCGTACGAGCTGCGGCAGGAAGACGACGAGCATGGCGGCCAGTCCCAGGGAGAAGGCCGACAGCCCGATCTGAACCCATCTGTTCTTCATATGACCCCCTGGAGCAAGTGTGCCGGTCCGGGGCTCATCCTTTGGGAGGAGATTCGAGGGGGTGCCTCAGCCGGGTGCCGGGCGGCAGGCCGCGCCGGACGTACCACTCGGTGCCGAAGACCAGCCGGTAGAGCAGATGGGGGATCTTGAGCATCACGCCCAGGGTGCGGGTGTCCGCGCCGGTGGCCTGGGTGGCGTGGGCCGCCATGCTCGCGCGCTTCTGCCGGGCGAAGCGCCGCACGTTCACCCGGTGGGTGATCTCCTCGGCGGGGGAGTAGGCCCGTTCGAAGGCCCGCACGTCCAACTGCGGGTAGAACCTGCGGACCAGCCGCAGGCTCGCCAGGAGCGGGTCGCGGTTGACCGTGGCCTCCAGCACGACCGGGGTGCCCGCGAGCTCCGCGGCCCGCCCGCCGACCCGGTTCACCTGGACGTGGTCGGGATGGCCGTACCCCCCGGCCGGATCGTAGATCGTCAGCAGGTCGGCCCCCTCTTCGGTGAGGACCTCGGCCAGCCGCCGGGCGGCCTCCTCGGTGTCGGCGTCGATGAACGCGTTCGCCGGGCGGTCCTCGGCGATCCCGCCGCCGGGGGCCAGCCCGGAGTCGCCGTAGCCGAGGTTCACCACCCGGGCGCAGCCCAGCGCCGCCGCCGACTTGTACAGCTCCGCCACGCGGGCCTCGCCGAGCGCCTCGCCGGGCGCGAGATCGGCCTGCCCGCGCTCGCCGGAGGTCGCCACGACCACGACCACGCGGTGCCCCTCGGCGGCGAGCATGGCCATGGTGCCCGCGGTCAGCAGGGCTTCGTCGTCGGGGTGGGCGTGGAAGAAGACTGCGGTCCTGGGAGTCGCGGAAGTCACGGAAGCGGCCACGCAGGCATGATCTCATGCGGGGCTACTCTGGCAGCGTGAGGATCCTCCACGTCAGTGACTGCTACCTGCCGCGCCTGGGCGGGATCGAAGTACAGGTCGCCGATCTGATCCGGATGCAGCGCGAGGCGGGGCACGAGGTCGAGGTGGCCACGGCGACCCCGGGGGAGCCCCTTCCCGGCGTGCACCGGATCGTCGCCCGGCTCCCCTTCGACCTGCCGGTCCACCCGTTCGGGACGGGCCATCTGCTCCGGCTGGCGGCGGCTCGCCGCCCCGACGTGGTGCACGTGCACGCGGGCGCGGTCTCGCCGTTCGCCTGGATGGGCGCGCGCGCCGCCGTACGTGCCGGGCTGCCCGCGGTGGTGACCGTGCACAGCATGTGGGACCCGGTCACCCGCGGGCTCTACCGGGGGCTCCGGATGGCGTTCGAGTGGGAGCGCTGGGGGCTGGTGGGCACCGCGGTGAGCGAGGCCGCCGCCCGGCGGATCCGCGTCGTGGCCGGGCGCGGCGTGCCGGTGCACGTGGTCTCCAACGGGCTCGACGTCTCCGGCTGGCGTCCCGCGGAGCAGGCGCGGCGGGACTCCGGGGACGGGCCGGTGCACGTCGTAGCGGTGGGGCGGCTGGCCCCGCGCAAGCAGCCGGTCCGGCTGCTGCGGCTGCTGAAGGAGACCCGGGCCCAGGTGCCGCCCGAGGTGCCGCTGCGGGCCACCGTGGTGGGGGACGGCCCCGCGCGCGCGCAGATGGAGCGCTACCTGCGGGCCAACGGGATGACGGGCTGGGTCTCGCTGCCCGGCCGCTACAGCCGCGAGCAGATCAGGGAGCTCCTCGCCTCGGCGGACGTGTTCGTCGCCCCGGCGCCCCGCGAGTCGTTCGGGCTGGCGGCGCTGGAGGCGCGTGCGGCCGGGGTCCCGGTGGTGGCGCGGTCGCAGAGCGGCGTGGCCGACTTCGTGCACCCGGGCAAGGAGGGGCTGCTCGGCCGGAGCTTCGAGGACCTGGTGGCCTCGGTCGCCCGGCTGGCCCGCGACCGCGAGCTGCGCGAGGCGATCGCCGCGCACAACCGGGGGACGGAGCCGGTCGCCACCTCCTGGCCCGCCGTGCTGGAGGGCTTCGACCGCTGCTACGAGCAGGCCCGCGCGACCAGGCGGTGAGCGCGGGGCGGGCGGCCGGACCGCCGCGCCGCGCTGCCCCCCGCAGGCGGAGCGGCGGCCCGTCCGGCCGTGCCCTCCTCCCCGGGAGGGCACGGGTCTCGTCGGGGAGGCCGCGGCGGGTCCGCGGCGCGGACCCGGGCCGTTCCCCTAGGAGCAGGCGCTGGCGAGCTTGGTGGTCGCCTGCTGGGCCTTGGTGCCCAGGTCCTGCAGGGCGGTGGTGGCCGCCGCCGGGTTGTTGGGGTCGATCTTCAGCGCGCCCCAGGTGGCGGAGAAGTCGTTGAGGGCCGAGGCCAGCTCGCCGTCGGCCTTGTCCGCCAGCGCCTTCAGGTCGGCGGAGAGCTTCTGGTTCGCCTCGTTGAACTTGTTGAGGTCGCCGGCGGCACCCGCGGCGGTGCTGGAGTAGTCCGTGAAGAGCTTCTGCGCGTCGGCGCAGAGCGCGGTGTTGGCGCCGGCGCCGCAGGCGGCGGACATGGAGACGAGTGCGGCCCCCGCGACGGCGACGGCGATACGGCGGGGGGAGAGGACGCGGAACATTGCTTGCCTTTCATTGCAAACTGTGACGACCAGAAGAGTATGGGGCCCTCCTTGCGGATCACTTACATCGGGCTTACATCTGGCGTTCACCGTGCTTTCGCCCAGGTGGGCGGGCGCCGCCCGGCGCGTCGCGCGTGTGGCCGCCCGCACCGGCCGGGCCGGTGTGATCCGCTGGTTCGTGACTGTCTGTTCACGTCAAGGGGCGACTGTCCGCTCTTGTCGTCTCCGTCCCGTCAGAAGGGGAGGGGGCGTCCGGAGGGCGTGCGCAGGTCGAGCGGGGCGGGCCGGCGTGGCGGCCGGGGCCGCTGGAGGATTTGAACCCTTTTCATGTCCTACTCCCTTTTGTTGGAGTATGGAGAGACTATGCGACCCGACTGACATTTTCGTCCGCTTCGTGAGATTTTCTGTCTCGGAAGCGCGAGGTCAGCGCCGCAGCACGAAGCCGGACTCGTTGTCCCCCCAGCCGACCGAGCCCACCACCCAGACCGTCCCGGTGCCGGGGACCCGGGTGATTCCGGTGCGGCCGACGTCGTCGGACACCTCGTACTGCTGGTCCTCCTCCCGGGCACGGAGCAGCGGGCCGTACCGGGCGCTCCACCGCGTGCCGTCGAAGTGCAGCAGGAGAGGCTGGCCCGAGTGGTCGGCGTCCACGCCGCTGGCCCAGACGTCGCCGGCGCCGAACGCGGTGAGGCCGTGCAGCGAGCCTCGGGCGACCGGCACCTGCGAGCGCCGCCACCCCGACCCGTCCCAGTGCAGGACCAGCGGCTCGGCCTCCCGGTTGCCGTACACGTCCTCGGGTCCGGTGGCGATCTCGCCCACCGCCCAGACATCGGATGGGGAGACCGCCCAGACCCGGTTCAGCCTGCCACCGGGGATCCGCGGGGTCTCCATGGTCTCCCACAGGCCGCCGGTGGTGCCGTGCCAGGCCAGCGGCCCGCTCCCGTCGTGGCCGACCGCCCAGACGTGCTCGCCTCTCGCGGTGACCGCCGCGAACGTGCCGGCGGTCTGGAAGAAGTTGCGGAACTCGCCGCCGCGCCGCTCCAGGACCACCGTCTCCGACGGGCCGGTCGCGGTGAACCACGTGCGGTCCCCGGTCGCGGCGACGTCGGTGAGCCGGTAGTCCCGGGCCACCCCGAAGGGCCGCTCCCCCGCCCACCGCCGCCCGTCCCACCGGACGGCGACCGGGACCTCGCCGTTGCCGACGATCCACACGTCGTCCGGGCCGCTCGCGCTGACGCCCTCCACGTGGTGGAGGCCGTGCCCCTGCACCGGCGTCTCCCGCCACCGGGCCCCGTCCCACCGCACGACGGCCGGTGAGCCCTCCCGGTCCTCGGCGCTCGCCTGGTAGCCCACCGCCCAGACGTCCTCGGGCCCGGCGACCGCCACGTCCACCAGCGCGGCGCTTCCCTCCAGCTCGGGGACGGGCGCGGCCTTCCACTCCGGGGCCGCCGCCACTCGCCCGGTGGCCCGCGGGCTCGCCGCCGCGCCCGGGGTGGCCGTACGGCCCGGCGCAGGCGAGGAGCCGGAGACCGTCGTGCGCTCCGGCGCGGGCGACGGGCCGGGCGCCGCCGTCCGGCCGGGGGTGCACGCCGCCATCAGGCAGGCGGTGAGGACCGCGCCCGCCGCCCGTATCTTCGTCATCCGCCGCATCCCCCCAGAATGCCCGTCCCCGGGCTCGCGGAACGGTCGGCCGCCAACGGCAGGGATACCGGAAGTAACCGACGTGGATGTCGGCGACATCGACGTCGCCGACATCCATGTCGGTTACCGTATTCCCATGACTTTCGTCGGACGGCAGGAGCAGCTGGAAGCGCTCCGGGAATGGTGGGAGGAGCCGAATGCCCGGCCCGCTCTCCTCTGGGGGCGGCGGCGGGTGGGCAAGACCGCTCTCCTGCAGGAGTTCGCGTCGGACAAGCCGGTGATCTTCCATACCGGCGGGAATCGCACGCCCCATCGCGAGCTGGAGGAGCTCTCCTACCGGGTCGCGGCCGGCACGCCGTCCTCCACCCGTGATCTTCTCTCGCGGCCCTTCGGGAACTGGGACGAGGTGCTCGACCACCTCGGCCGGGAGGCGCGGGACGAGCCGCTGCTGCTCGTGCTCGACGAGTTCCCGGAGATGATCAGCAGGGCGCCCGAGCTGGAGGGCGTGCTCCGGGCCTTCCTCGATCACTCCCACGGGCGGACCAAGCTCCGGATCATCCTCTGCGGCTCGGCCGTGCGTACGATGCGGTCGATTCAGGAATACCGTGCGCCTCTCTACGGCCGGTTCGACCTGACGATGCAGCTGCACCCGTTCCGCCCGCACGAGGCGGCCGAGATGCTGCCCGAACTGACCCCGCCGGACCGCGCGCTGGTCTACGGCCTTCTCGGAGGTATGCCGCTCTACCTGTCGTGGTGGCGGCAGGAGCTCTCGATCGAGGACAACCTCAGGCGGCTCGCCTGCCGTCCCGACGCGAGGATGATCCGTGAGGGGGACCTCGTCCTCGCGACGGAGGCGGGGCAGGGAGTGCATCTCGCCGCCACGCTGCAGGCCATCGCCGAGGGTTGCACCAAGCACAACGAGATCGCCGACGCCATCGGCGCCGACCCCACCCGCACCCTCAACGACCTGCTGGCACTGCGCCTGGTGGAGAGGCTCCAGCCGGTCACGGAGTCCGCGCGGACCCGCAGGAAGGTCTACCGCATCACCGACAACTTCCTCGCCTTCTACCTGGGCACGCTCTCACGTGTGCTGCCCGAGATCGACCGTGGGCTCGGTGAGACCGTCCTGCCGGTGCTGGCGGCGTCGCTGGACGACCACATGGGGGACGTCTGGGAGGAGGCCTTCCGTGATCATTTGAGGCTCCGAGCCGCGGAGATCGGGCCCGAGGTGGTGGCGATCGGGCCCTGGTGGCGAGGTGACGGCCAGCACCAGATCGACGCCGTGGCGCTCAGCGGCCGGTCCAGGACGCCGGTCCTGGTCGGAGAGGCGAAGTGGGGCCGGAAGGTGAACGCGGGCCGGATCAAGGCCGACCTCGTGGCGAAGGCGGCGCACCTGGCCAGGAATCCGGGTGAGCTGCGCTACGCCGTGTGCGCCAGGGAGACCGTTTCCAACGCGGATGCCGACGTCCTGTGCGTCACCGCCGCGGACATCTTCGCTCCGCGCCCGTCCTGACGACCGATCCGGCTCCCGGCCCGGAGCGGGTGGTGTCCTCCCGCGATTCGGCGGGGTCGCGGGAGGACACCGCGGGGAAGGTCAGCGTCTGCGGGCGATCGTGACGCCGTCGCGCACGGGCAGCATCACCGACTCGACCCGGTCGTCGGCGGCCGTGATCTCGTTCATGCGGCGCATGGCGACGGCGTCCTCGTCCTGGAAGGCGGGGTCGAACACCCGGCCGCCGAGGAACACGTTGTCCAGGACGACGAGGCCGCCGGGGCGCAGCCGGGTGACGATCTCCTCGTAGTAGGCGGGGTAGCCGGCCTTGTCGGCGTCGATGAAGGCGAAGTCGAGGTGCGGCTCGGCGGGGAGCGCCCGCAGCGTCTCGATCGCGGGGGCGATCCTCAGCTCGATGCGCTCCGCCACGCCCGCGCGGTCCCAGTAGCGCTCGGCGACGGAGGTCCACTCGGGGTTGACGTCGCAGGCGAGCAGGCGGCCGTCCGCGGGCAGGCCGCGGGCGATGCAGATGGAGGAGTAGCCGGTGAACACGCCCACCTCGACGGCGCGGCGGGCCCCGGACATCCGGACCAGCATGGTCAGCAGGGCGCCCTCGTCGTGGGAGACCTGCATCCCGGCGGCGCCGCCGGTGGCCCGGCGGGTCTCGTCGGCGAGCTCGCGGAGCAGCTCGTCGGCGGGTGTGCAGTGCGCGAGCAGGTAGTCGCCGACGACGGGGTCGAGAACGGACATGGAAATCCTTTCGGTGGTGATGTCGCTCGCGGCGGGCGGGTGAGAGCGTGCCGCCCGGAGGAGGGCCGACCGCCCACGGTCTTCGGGCTTCGCCCAAGCGGCTGCCGAGGCGCCGAGGACGCCGTTCGCCGGAGCGGTGACGCTCCTGACCGTCCGGCGTCCGGAGCTCCGGACCCGCCACGGGATCGGGGAACGGGGACCCGATCCGAACAAGATCCGATCCTAGCCGGACGGCGCCGGCGAAACCACCGAAGGACCTGCAGGACCGCCCGGAGACGCCGGTCTCCTGATCGCGGCCGGCGGAACGGCCCCGCGCCCGGACGGGCGCCCGGGCGGGGACCGGGGTCAGCCCGCCGCGGCCCCGGTCCGGTCCGCCTCTGAGTCGACGAGGGCGGACAGCTCCTCCGGGGACATGCATCCGGGGGCGAGGTGCTCGCGGGCGGCGCGGTCCGCCTCGCGGCGCAGGACCTCGTTGGCCGGCGTGGGGACGCCGAGCTCGCGGCCGAGCAGGACGATCTCGCCGTTGAGGTGGTCGGCCTCGATCGAGCCGCCGGCCCTGGCCAGGCTCTGCCAGGACGAGCCGCCGCCCCGCTCGGCTCCTCCGACCGGCAGGGCCTCGACATCCTTCCCGCGCCGCTCCCGCTCCTCCTGGGAGGAGGCGTAGGCGATCCCGGCCGAGTCCAGCACCGCCCGGCCCTCGGCGCGCACCCGCTCCATGATCGGTTCCTGTCCGGGAGCGCGGCCGCAGAGCGCCTCGCAGGCGTTGCCCAGGTTGCCGAGCAGCTTGGCGTACTTCCAGCGCATCACGTCCGGTACGGCGACGCCGGTGAACGAGCTCGCCGACAGGTCCCCGGCGATCCGCTCCGACAGCTCGTCGGTGCCGTGCGGGTAGCGGCCGAGCTGGAGCAGGCCCGACTTGGGAGACCCGTAGGCCGTCACGACGCCGGGCTCCAGATGCAGCGCGGGCAGCCAGACGTACATGCCGTAGACCCGCTCGAACCGCCGCAGGGCCGTGCGCTCGTTGGCCACGCCGTTCTGCGCGCACACCACCGGCACGCGGCGCGGCCAGGGGTCCAGTGCGGCGACCGTGTCCTGTGACTTGACCGCCAGGACCAGCACGTCGCCGTCGCGGAGCCGTACCGGGCCGCGGGTCACCGGGACGCGGAGCGTCAGGTTCTCGCCGGGGGTGACCAGGCGCAGGCCGTCTCGCCCGAGCGCGTCGTGGTGGGCGCCGCGGGCGACGAGCAGCACGTCGTGCCCGGCCTGGAAGAGCCGTCCCCCGATGGTCCCGCCGACGGCCCCCGCCCCGACCACGATGTAGCGCACGATCGGGATCGTGCCGCAGCGGCGGGCTCAGCGGCCGGCGCCGGGGCCCGCCAGGCCGTGCAGCAGGAGGTCGGTGAGGGTGTCCACCGCCTCGTCGCCGGTGACGCCCGGCCCCTTCTCCCCGGCGGTCAGCACCGAGTAGGCGAACATCGAGAGCATCGAGCCCATCGCCGCGCCGACCAGGGCCGGGTCGCCGGGCAGGGGGTGGCCCCGCTCCCGCAGGTGTTCGAGGTGGTCGCGGAGGACGGCGGTGTCCTCGGCGAGGCTCTCCCATGCGCGGCCGGAGTCCAGGGGCTCGGTCATCGCCGACTGGAAGAGGGCGACCATCACCGGAAGGTGGTCGCGGAAGACGTTCCAGACGACGGCGACGTGGGCGCGGAGCTGGGCGCGGTCGGTCAGGTCGTGGTCGCGGGGGTGGTCGCGGGCGCCGATCTCCGAGTCGGCCTGGTCATGCATGTCCCGCAGGAGCGACTGGAGCAGCTCCTCCTTGCTCGCGAAGTGGTCGTAGAAGGAGCCGGTGGCCCGTCCGGCGGCGGCCGTGATGTCGGTGATCTTGGTGTTCAGGTAGCCGCGCTCCGCGAACAGGCGGCGGGCCGCCTCCTTCAGCGCGGCCTCGGTCTCCGCCGCCCTGGCCTTGCGTACGCCCACCGGATCGTCCCCTTCCCTCTTGACCTCCGACGGTAGCAATCCCCATACTGAATCAACATTCGGTGAATCGAGATTCAGGGAGAAGACCATGCGTGCCATCGTGGTGGGCGGGGGAGTGGCCGGTGCGGCGAGCGCGGTCGCGCTGCGGCGGGCGGGGATCGAGGTCACCGTCGTCGAGGCGTACGAGGACCCGGCGGGGGAGGTCGGCTCCTTCCTGAGCCTGGCGGGCAACGGGCTGCGGGCGCTCGACGCGCTGGGCTGCATGGAGGCCGTGGCCGGGCGCGGGTTCGCGGTGCCGCGCCAGCGGATGTGGGGGAGCTCCGGCAGGCTGCTCGGCGACGTCCCCCGCGGGCGGCTCTCGGGCGACCCGCTCCACAGCGTGACGCTCATGCGCGGTCACCTGGTCGAGGAACTGCGCGCCGCGGCGGTCCGCGCGGGCGCCGAGATCGTCACCGGCAGGCGCTTCGAGCCCGGTACGGCCGGCGCCGATCTCGTGGTCGGAGCGGACGGGATCTGGTCGGCCACCAGGAAGGCGCTGGACCCGGCGGCCCCCGAACCCCGCTACGCCGGGATCTACACCGTCTCCGGGGTCTCGGAGCGGGTCCCCGGCGGCGTCGCGGCCGAGCCGGGCGTGTTCAACATGGTCTTCGCGCGCAGCGGCGCCTTCATCCACGTCACCGCTCCGGACGGGGCCGTCTGGTGGTCGGCCCAGGTCGCCGACCCCGCGGAGCCCGTGGACACCGGTCTGGAGCGGCTGTGCGAGCTCTACCGGTTCGAGGCGGCGCCCTCGGCGATCCTGCGGGCGGCCACCCGGCTGCACCGTCCGGCCCTGCACCACGTGCTGGCCGAGGTGCCGGTCTGGCAGGACGGCCGGACCGTGCTGGTCGGTGACGCGGCCCATCCGGTGGGGTCCGGCCAGGGCGCCGCGATGGCCGTGGAGGACGCCGTCGTCCTGGCGCGGGCCGTACGCGAGGAGGGGTCCGCGGCCGCGGGGCTGGCCCGCTACGACCGCGAGCGCCGCGCCCGCCTGGCCCGGCTGGTCAGGATGGCGAGCGCCAACCGGGACGCCAAGACGGCGGGCCCGGTCGGCCGCCGGATCAACGACCTGGTCATGCCGGTGTTCTTCCGGCACTTCTACGAGAAGGCCACCGGCTGGCTCTACTCCGACGACCTCTCCGGGGCGCTGGCGCCCCGGTGAGGGTCAGAAGGCGGGGGTCAGAAGGGGAGGATCCGGCCCGACGGGGTCCGGAGGTCGAGCGACACCGGCTTACGTGGCGGACGCGGACGTTGCACGATCTGAACTCTCTTCACGATGCCGCTCCTTTCTACTCTTGATCACCTGTGTTACCCATGTGGCACTCAAGAAACACCTATCGACGTATCACGTGCAGGACGCTCACCACCCGCTCCGCCACCGTGGCGACGTCGCCGGCGTGCCCGAGGCGCCCGGCCCAGGAGAGCCAGAACCACCATTCGCCGTCCTCCTCGTGGGCGGCGAGGACGTCCTCGGTCCTCGCCGGGACCATCGGGTTGATGACGTGGAGGTGCGGGAACGGCTCCGCCGGCGTCTCCAGGCGCACCCGGAAGGAGTGCGCCTCGAGCTGGGCCGCGAGGCGGCGCAGGTGCTCGAGTGCCTCGTGGCGGTCGGCGGTCATCCGGATCACTCCTGGCGGGTGCTGCGGGTTCCTTATGAACGTGATATCCCGTGACAGGCCAGACAATCGATCTTGATTCTGCGAAAGCGTGAGAATACGCGGAACAACGGAGAAACCCATCGGTATTCCGTGCGGAAACCGCGGACAAAGGGAATGTCATGCACAGGCATGCTTACTCTGTGGTGTGCGCTGGTTAATCTTGCGTCAACGGCGACCGGGAGGGGCACCGTGGCCCGAGGTGAGCACTCGCCCGCCTGCGCCAGGCGCTGGCGGGAGCAGGCGAAGGCGCAGCAGTGGACGCTCTGGCAGACCACGCAGGCCGTGCACGGCTGCTGCGGGGTGAGCCTGCTCAAGGCGCACCGGCTGGCCAGGGGGTGGTCGGCCAGGCAGGCGGTCCAGGAGCTGCGGGAGCTCTGCGAGCGCGAGGGCCTCGGCGCGCCGCGGGCCGGCATCGACCTGCTCAACGCCTGGGAGAACCACCGCGCCAGACCCCGGCCGCAGACCGCCGAGCTGCTGGCGCGGCTCTACCGCGCCAACGCCGTACGGCTCGGCCTGGCCGGGGACTACTGCGAGGACGGCGGCCAGGCCGAGGTCGTGGTCGTCTCCGGCGGCGAGTCCGGCGCGCCGTACCGGACGGCACGGGAGCGGACGGCGGACGACGCCGAGCGGCGCGCGCTCTTCCACCACGCGCTGCTCGGCTCGCGCGTCGCGATGAGCGGGCGGCTGATGGCCGAGGTCGAGCGGACCCGCCAGGACCTGGACCGCACGCTCGCCGCGGGCGGCGTGACGGACGAGCAGCTCGACCTCCTCGACGAGCAGGTGCTGCGCTACCGGCGCGAGTACATCACCAGCGCCCCGCTGCCGATGCTCTACCGGCTGATGCTGGAGCTGTCGGAGGTACGCGCGCTGGCCGCCGCCCGGCAGCCCGCGATGGTCCAGCGCCGCCTGCTCAACGCCACCGTGATGCTCGCGCTGCTCTCGGCCGACGCGCTGATGAAGCTCGGCGACACCCGCCAGGCCCACGCCTGGTACGGCACCGCGCGCACCGCCTCCGACGACATGGGCGACCTGCGGCTGCGCGCGCTGGTCCGGGCGCAGCAGGCCATGCTGCCCTACTACTACGGGGACCTGGCCGAGACCGTGCGGCTGGCGCGCGAGGCCCGGATGCTGGCCGGGAACGCGCCCAGTTCCCCGGCGGCGCTCGGCGCGGCGGCGGAGGCGCGGGCGCTGGCCAGGATGGGCGAGCACAAGGCCGCCCGGGTCGCGCTGGCCGAGGCCGAGCAGATCTTCGCCAGGATGCCCCCGGAGGGCCGCGACCACCTGGCGTTCCGCTTCTCGGAGCGGCGGCTGCAGTTCTACCGGATCGGCACGCTGATCGAGCTGGGCGAGGAGGTCGACTGGACGCCCGCCCCGGCGGGGCCGTACACCATCGACCCGGTGCTCATCCGGCTCGACCAGGCCGCCCACCTGGTCCGCGACGGCAGGGCCGAGGAGGGCTGCCGGCTGGCGGAGAAGGCGCTGCTCCAGGCCCCGCCCGAGCACCGCACCTCGATCGTGGTCGACCGGGCGCGGGCCCTGCTGGCGGAGGTCCCGGACGGGCAGCGCCGGGCGGCCGCCGTGCGCCACCTGGCGGACCTGCTCGCCGGCGCCGTCCCGGCCGTGCCATGAGCGGTTCCCTGGCGGTGCAGGCGTTCACGATCCTCGGCGAGGTCTGCGACGAGCTGGGGATCGACCACCGGGACGCGGAGCTGCTGCGCGTGCGGAGCAACGCGGTCTTCAAGCTGCGCGGCGAGATCGTGGTCAGGATCGCCACCGCGCCCAACGCGCCGGCCCGGCTCCCGGCGGTGCTGGCGGTGGCCCGCTGGCTGGCCGAGCAGGGGTTCCCCGCGGTCCGCCCGGCCGACGAGATCTCCGACCAGCCGGTGGTGCACGGCGGCGGGGTCGTCACGTTCTGGCACTACGTCCCGGCCAGCGGCCGGCCCACCACGACCGAGCTGGGCGGGATCCTGCGCAGCCTGCACCGGCTGCCGGTGCCGCCGGTCGCGCTGAAGAGGTTCGCCGACCCGCTGGCCGGGGTGCGCCGGGCGGCGGACCGATCGGCGGTGCTCACCCCCGGCCAGCGCGCCTGGCTGGGCGACCGCATCGCCGAGCTGACCGAGCGCTGGGCGGGTCTGGAGGTGGAGGGCTCGGAGGTGCTGCTGCACGGCGACGCCTGGATCGACAACCTGCTGCGCCGCACCGACGGACACGTGGTGCTCTGCGACTGGGACGGAGTGGCCGTCGGCCCCCGCGAGTGGGACCTGGTCCACACCTACCACGGCGAGCGCCGCTTCGGCCTGACCGCCGCGGACGTGGACGCGTTCGCCGACGCGTACGGCAGCGACCTGCGCTCCTGGGAGGGCTACTCCACCCTGATGGAGGTGCGGGACATGTACGCCGTGGGCATCCACCTCCGCAACGCCGCCACCGACCCCTTCTCCCGCCGGGAGCTGCCCCGCCGCCTCGACTCCCTCAGACGAGGTGAGGAACATGCCCGGTGGTACCTGGCGGAACCGGCTAGTGTCTCCCCATAAAGATCTTCATATGGGGGCAAAGCATGCCGAGAGTCACATTGCGACATACCTTCCACGTGCGCAACAGCCCGGCCGCGCTCCGCGCGCACCTGAGTCAGCCGCAGAGCTACGTGGGGCTCTCGCCGCTGGTCGTCGCGGTCCGCGACGTCGAGGCGGGGGAGAGGGAGACCCGCTACGTCTCGGTCGAGCGGTTCAGGTTCATGGGCGTGAAGTACGACAACCTGATCAGGGTGACGCTGCGGAGCACGCCCGAGGCCGTCGAGGGCGAGGTGGCCAGCCCCGGCGGGGTCCGGCTGGACTACCGGTTCCGGCTGACCGGCAGGGACGGCGGGACCGAGGTCGAGGACATGCTGGTGGTCCGCGCCTGGGCCCGGCCGCTGCTGAACTTCGCGGCGAGGAAGGCCCGCGAGGTCCAGCTCGCCCGCGCCGAGGTCCTCACCTCCCGCCTGGGCTGACCTCTCCCGGTCGCCCGCGTCTGCTGCGTTCGTGACCTCTGCTGCGTTCGTGACCTCTGCTGCGTTCGTGACCTCGTATCCGGATAATCTTCCCGCGAGCAGGACGCGGACAGCCAGGGAGGCGCCGGTGGAGGCCAAGGGCCGTACGGCCGAGATCATGATCGCCGAGGCCCGGAAGGCGTTCTGGGTGATGGTCGGCTTCGTGGCCGTCATCTGGCTGGTACAGATCGCCAACTGGGTGTCGGGCTACGCGCTGAGCCACCAGCACGGCATCCAGGCCTGGAGCCCCGGAAGCCTGCCCGACATCGTGTCGGCGCCGTTCCTGCACTGGAGCTGGGAGCACATCCAGGGCAACTCCGGGCCGCTGTTCGTCTTCGGCTTCCTGGCCGCCTACCGGGGCGTCGCCAAGTTCCTCGGCGTGACCGGGTTCATCATCCTGCTCAGCGGCCTCGGCGTCTGGTTCACCTCCAGTCCGCAGAGCGTGACCGCAGGCGCGAGCGGGGTCCTCTTCGGCTACTTCGGGTACGTGCTGGTGCGCGGGGCGTTCGACCGGCACCTGATCGACATCGTGGTGGGCGTGGTCATGGCGCTGTGCTTCGCCTACCAGTTCTTCGGCGGGCTGCTGCCCCAGGAGACCGTCAGCTGGCAGGGACACCTGTCCGGTTTCATCGCCGGGCTGCTGGGCGGCTGGATCTTCCGCGACCGCAGGCGTTCCCTTCCCGCTCCCGCCGCCCCGCAGGACTCCACCGCCGCGCTGCTGAAGGAAGTGGACGACCTGCGCTGAGGGCTGTCTCGAAACAGGTGATCGCCCCTCCGGGACGGGCGGTGAGGGCGCCGTCCCGGAGAGGGTCCGGTCAGAGCCTCCTGTAGTAGACGGCGACCGGAAGCGGGGTGCACCCGAGCTTCTCGTAGAGGGCTCTGGCGGGCGCGTGGAAGGGGTCGCCCCCGGTGCCGATCTCGACCACCTCGGCTCCGAGGGCCCGCATCTCACCGAAGGCGTGCTCGCACAGGGCGGTGCCCGCGTGGTGGCGGCGGTGCCCGGCGGAGACGGCGAGGTGCGTGACGGTTCCGTTCCGGCGGACCGGGTCGACGCTCCAGGCCACGTAGCCGGCGACGGCATCGCCGGTCTCGGCGACCGCGACGTACTTGTGCCGGTCCGGGTCGTGGAGCCCGGCGACCTGCTCGCGGTAGTCGTCGCGCCAGTTGCCGTGCTGGTTGGCGAAGACGGCCTCGCCCACCAGAGGGCGGAAGTGGTCCTCGTAGAACGGCCGGAACGTCTCGATGGTCAGTTCGGTGAGCCGCGCCAGGTCGTGCTGGACGAACGGGCGGATGAGCATGGGAGTGCGCCTTTCAGACTGAGGGCTTGACACCCGAACGGAAGAGGGCATCGGTCGGCCCGCTCACGGCCTGATGTCGGCGGCGAGCCGGCCCTCAGCGACGGGTACGCCAGGTGGCGAAGCACTCCATGCGCACCACGATAGCCTCCCGCGGACGGCGGCGTCGATCGGGCCGCTCCGGCCCTGCACCGGGGTCAGGGGGAGAGCCGGGAGCCGATCCTGTCGGCCTCCTGCTCGTCGCCGAGCCTGCGGTACTCGCGCTGGGCCGCGGTCAGGGCGGCGTGCGCGGCGGCCCGGTCGCCCGTCCCGGCATGGGCCTCGCCGAGCGCCGTGAGCGTGCGGGCCCTGCCCAGGGCGTTCTGCAGCCTGTCCCAGATCTCCACGGCGGCCTGGAGTCTGCCGACGGCCTCCGGGGAACGATCTTCGGCGATCTCCAGCAGCCCGAGTCCGTGCAGGGCGACGGCGCGGCCGAAGTCGTAGTGGTGGACGGTGCTGAGCGACAGGGCCCGTTCCAGGGTCTGCCGCGCCTCGATGTGACCGTTCTCGGCGTAGAGCTGCCCGAGATGGGCGAGCATCTGCGCCTCCATCAGAGGGTCCGCGGCGATCCTGGCCTTCGCGGCCGCCCGCCGCAGCTGTTCTTCGGCGGCGGTGAACTCACCGCGCCGGCGGTAGGTCATGCCGAGCAGCCCCCGCACGACGCATTCGTCCCGGGAACTCCCCAGTTCCTGCGCGATGTCCAGCGCACGCCCGGCGTACCGGAGGGCGAGGTCCGGGCTCCCCCGCGCCTGGCTGATCGCCGCGAGCTGCTGGAGGGTGTGCAGCTCGCCGAGAGGGTAGCCGTGGGCGCCGGCGATGGCGGCGCTCTCGTGGAAGCACCGCAGGGCCCGCTCGTGGTCGCCGCGCAGCCTGTGCACGTCACCGCAGAGGTAGAGCGCGTCGGCCTCGCCCTCGCGCTCACCGAGATCCCGGAAGATCGACAGGGCGCCCTCGGCCCGTTCGAGCTTGTCGTCGAGCGGGGCGCCGGGCATTCCCGCGTGGAGGTCCGCCAGGTTCCGCAGCATGACCGCCTCGCCCCGGCGGTCCCCGGACTTCCGGCAGGCGGCCAGCGCGATCCGGTGGACGTCGGCGCCCTCACCGACGTCCCTCAGCTCGTAGAAGGCCTGGGCGGCGGCCGCCAGGCCCCAGGCGAGCTCCGTCAGGCCCGTCGCCGCCGCCTGCCGTACCGAGGCGGAGATGGTCTTCCGCTCCGACTCGAACCACTCGGAAGAGTCGGCCACGAGGAGTTCGGGCGAGTCGGGCGACCACGAGGAGACCGCCGGGCGGATGGGGGCCAGGGTCCGGACCCCGAGCCGGCTGCCGGCCTCCTCGGCGAGCAGGAGCAGTCCGCCGAACACCCGGCGCAGCGCGGCCGACCGGGCGGCCGCGTCATCGTCCGCCTCCGCGCGGCGGCGGGCGAAGAGCCGGACGAGGTCGTGCAGCCGGAACCTGGAGCGGCCGAGCTCGTCGACCAGCCGGGCGTCGACGAGCGACGACAGCAGGCGGCCCGTCTCCCGCTCCGGCAGACCGGCCAGGGCGGCGGCGGCCCACAGGGGGAAGTCGGGCGCATCGAGCAGCCCGAGCAGCCGGAAGAGCCGCCGGTGGTGCGGGTCCAGGCTCGTGTAGGAACCGGTGATGGCCGCTCCGACGTCGAGGTCGCCCGCCTTGAGCAGGTCGAGCCGGGAGGCCCCGTCGGACAGCTCCGCGGCGAACGCGGACAGCGGCCAGGCCGCCCTGGCGGCGGCGCGCGCTCCCGCGATCCTGATCGCCAGGGGCAGCCTGCCGCACAGCTCGACGATCTCCGCCGCCGCCCCGTTCTCGTTCCCGACCCGCTCGGCTCCCGCGATGGCCGCCAGGAGTTCGAGGGCGGCGTCGTGGGGCAACACGTCGAGGTCGGTGAAGTGCGCCGACTCCAGGCCCAGCAGGCGGGTACGGCCGGTCACCAGCAGCGCGGACCCGGGTGAGGACGGTACCAACGGGCGGACCTGCGACTCGGAGCGGGCGTCGTCGACGATGACCAGAACCCGGCGGCCGTCCAGGACGCTCCGATAGGACTGGAGGCGTTCGGCGAGGCCGCCCTGCACGGCGGCGCGGGGGAGGCCGAGCGCGCGGAGGAACTGGCCCAGAACCGAGTGCGGGGTGGTGTGCGGCGCGGAGAGGTCGGCGTAGAGCCGGCCGTCGGGATAGACCTCGCGCAACCGGTGCGCCAGATGTACGGCGAACGCGGTCTTCCCGACCCCCGCGCGCCCGGAGACCGACAGGATCCTGGGAGCCCGGGAGTCCGCCGCCGAGAGCACGGAGAGGCACTGCGCGACCTCCTTCTCCCGCCCGGTGAAGTCGGCGATGTCCGGGGGCGTCTGGGCGGGGACGGGCGGGGCGGACACGGGCGCCCGTCCGGCGTCCTCCTCGGCCAGGAGGAGCGTGTGCAACTGCTGGAGCTGCGGCCCGGGCTCCAGCCCCAGCTCCTGAACCGTGTGCCGGCGCAGCCGGGCGTAGGCGTCCAGGGCCTCCGCGCGCCGGCCGGCGTCCCGCAGCGCCCGCATCAGGAGCAGGGTGAACCGCTCGTGCAGCGGATGCTTCCCGGCGAGCCGCCGCAGCGTGGGGACGGCCTCCCGGTGCCTGCCCGCGCGCAGGTCGATGTCGGCGCGGGACTCCAGCGCCAGTAACCGCCGTTCCTGCAGTGCCGAGGCATGGGGCAGCAGCGCGAGCGACGGGGGGACGCCCGCGAAAACTGGGCCCCGCCACAGCGCCAGTGCCTGGTCGAACAGCCGGCCCGCCGATTCCGGGTCCGCCGAGCCGTACACCTCGCACGCCTGGTCGCAGAGCAGCTCGAACCGCTCGGCGTCCACTTCGCCCGGCTCGGTCCTGAGCAGGTAGCCGCCGTGGTGGTGCCGTACGGTGTCCTGATCGGAGTCGCGCAGCAGCCGCCTCAGCTCCCGCACGTAACCGCGGACGAGCGTTCGGTGCGTGGCCGGGGGATCCCGGTTCCACAACTCGGCGACGATGACCTCCGCGGGCACGCTGCGCCCCGCGTTGACCAGGAGGAGGGCCAGGAGGTGGCGGACCTTCGCGCTTCCCGGAGTCACCCAGTCGGCGCCGTCCCGGATCGACAGCGGGCCAAGGCATCGGAAACGCAGCGCCGGACCGGTCGCCTTCATGATCAGGAGGATATCCGGGTACCGGGGCGGAACCAAGCCGTCCCGTCATCACGCGGGTGCGCGCATCCGGCGGATCACCACCCCCAGCACCCGCTCGGCCGGCACGGGGCCGAACGTCCGGGAGTCGAGGCTGACCGCGGGGTTGTCGCCCAGCACCAGGATGCGGCCGGGCGGCACCGTCGGCGCGCCGGCCGTGTCCGCGAGCACGCCGGGCACCGAGTCGCCGGGGACGGCGGCCGCCCGTTTGACCATCCACCGGCCGGGGTCCCAGCCGACGATCTCGGCGGCCGGGCCGAGATCCGGTCTGGTGACCACGACCACCTGGCCCGCGCGGACACCGCCGCCCGGCACCCTTCTGACCAGGGCCCGCTGTCCGGCGCGCAGGAACGGCTCCATGCTCCGGCCCTCGACGGTGATGACGAACAGGCGCCCGCGCAACCACAGCAGGGCCGCGGCGAGGGCCGCGATCAGGACCGCGGCCACCGGCATCAGGACCACCCCGGGGTCGCCGTACCCGTGCGGTAGCCCTCGGACTGGAGATCGAACAGCCGCGCGTAGCCCCGGCCGGCGGCCATGAGCTCCTCGTGGCCGCCCTCCTCGCTCACCCGGCCGTCCTCCAGCACCACGATCAGGTCGCTGCCCCGGACCGTTCCGAGGCGGTGGGAGATGAGCAGGCTGGTCCGCCCCGCCCGGTGCTCGCGCAGCATGGTGTGGATCTCGTGCTCCGCCCTGGGGTCCAGCCCGGAGCTCGGCTCGTCCAGGATCATCAGGTCGCGCTCACCCCGCAGCAGGGCCCGGGCCAGCGCGACCCGCTGCCACTGGCCGCCGGACAGCAGCACGCCGGTCTCGGGGACCTCGTGATCGGCCTCGCTGTAGAAGGTACGGCTGAGCAGGGTGTCGTAGCCGTGCGGCAGGCCGGCCAGCACGTCGTGGACCCCCGCCCGCCGCGCGGCCGCCTCGACGACGCCGGGAGCGGCGTGGAGATCGCTGATCGTGATGTTCTCCGCGGCTGTCAGGTCGTAGCACATGTAGTCCTGGAAGACCGGGCTGATCCGGCGGCGCAGCTCCTGGACCGGGACCTCCCGGATGTCCACGCCGTCCCAGAGGATCGTCCCCCGCACGGGGTCGTAGAGCCGGCACAGCAGTTTGACCAGCGTGCTCTTGCCGGCGCCGTTCAGCCCGACCAGCGCCACCGACCGGCCGCACCCGATGCGCAGGCTGACTCCGCGCAGCACCCACGGCTGGTCGTCCGCGTAGCGGAACCAGACATCGCGGAGCTCGATCCCGTCCCGCAGCGGTGGAAGGGGCCGGGGACGCGCCGGTTCGGGCAGGTCGGGGCCGGCCGAAGCGACGGCGACGAAGTGGTCCATCATCAGCAGCGCCTCGTGGGTCTGCGCCAGCTCGCCGACCAGGCCGCCCATCGCGCCCTGCGAACCGGCGACCGCGGCGACGAACAGGACGACGTCGCCGACGGTGAGCCGCCCGCCGGACGCGGCCCAGAAGAGGCCGCCCATGGCCACGGCTCCGCCGAGCACGGCCAGCCCGCCCTGGACCAGCAGCGTGTGCCGGTCCACGGCCCGCTTCGCCGCGTCGGTGGCGCGGCGCTCGGCGAGCATCCGCCCCCGCAGGAACTCCCCGACGCCGAACAGCCGGATCTCCTTGGCGGCCTCGGCGGTGCTCAGCAGGCCGCCGTAGAAGAGCTCACGGCGTTCGGCCGGGCTGATACGCCACAACATCCGCGCCCTGCGGCGGCTCAGCGCGAGCTCGGCCAGCAGGGCCGGGACGGCCGAAGCGGTCAGAATCGCCGCCATGACCGGGCTCAGCGCGGCCAGGGACGCGAGGAACCCGCAGAAGGTGAGCAGGTTCCGGGCGGCGTCGAGCCCGCTCTCGACCACCTGGTTCGGCGCGGTGAGCGCGGCCTGCTCGGCCAGCCGGAGACGGTCCAGGAGACGGGGGTCCTCGAACCGGGACAGCCCGGTGAACCCGTTCACCGCCGTGTACAGCTCCTCGGTCGCCCGCAGCCGCGCGGCGCGGTTCAGCTCGGCCCTGGAGTAGGACAGGAGCTGTGGCGTCGCGGCGGCGGCCAGACCGGCCGCCGCGAGCCCGAGCAGGGGCAGGGCCACGTCGGCGCGGGCGGCCAGGGCGTCCAGCAGGAGCTTGGTCAGCCATGCCGCGGCGACCGGGGTCGCGGCCCCGGCCAGGGTGAGCAGCGCATGGCACAGCAGCCAGCCGGGGGCGGAGCGCCAGGCCAGGGCCACGGCCCGCCGCGCCCCCGCCGGGGTGGCCCGGGGCGAGGAGGCGTCGATCATGCCGTGACGACGGCGGGCAGGTCGCGGTAGTCGAGCCCGATCGCTGCGATGGTGTGGTCGTCGCCGACGAGGCAGAAGGTGGGGAACGCGTCGACCCCGAAGGCCCGCGCGACCGGCCCGTCCAGCCCTTCGACCACCACGGTGGCGGTGGCGGACAGCGCCTCGGCGGTGGGCCCGGCCTCCTCGGCCGAGGCGACCACCACGGCCAGCACGGGGCGTGCGTCCGCGGCGGCGAACCGGATGAATCCGGGTAGCTTCCGCTCGCACGGCGCGCAGCCGGGGGAGAAGAAGCCGACGATCGTCCCACCGGCCAGTCGCGCCCTGTCCACGGCGGCGCCACCGGTCGTGTGCGCGAGGAAGTCGCCGATCGCCCCGCCCGGTTCGGGCATCGTCGCGGGGGCCTGGTGGCCACTCCCGGCGAGCAGTTCGGAGTGCTGCCGCAGGCGCTTCACGACACCCAGGACGAGCACGAGGTTCAACAGGCACAGCAGGCCGACGAAGACCACGGCCGCGGTCAGGTACGTCATCTCCGGTCCTTGAGGTGAGAGGGTGAGGCGGTGAACAGCCCGGCGATGTCGTCGAGCATGATGACCAGGACGGCGAGCACGGCACCGGCGGTCGCGGCGATCGCCAGGCCCGCCGGGTGCGTCGGCTGGCGGACGGCGGCGGAGAGCGTCCCCGCCGCCAGAGCCGCCGAGGCCAGGACGAGGTTGCGGGCGACGTGCCGGCCCGACACGGGGGCGGCCGACGCGCCGAAGCACCGGCAGGGCGCGCGGACCCCGCGGCGGAGGGCAAGGGCCATCGCCGCGGAGAACACCGTGAGCAGGACCGCGGCCAGGGCGAATCCCGCGGGAACCGCGCCCGGCAGCAGGAGGAGGACGAGGACGGAGAACTCGGCGGCCACGACGGCGGCCGCCGAGCCGCCGGCCCGGCCGCCGGGAACCCCGAAGCCGGGCAGGGACGCGGCGAACGAGGTGAAGGACGCGCGGCTGCGGACCTTGCTCACCAGGGAGGCCGCGAAGACGACGAAGAGCGCGCAGCGGACCGCGACGACGAGATAGTCCATCGGTCTCCCGAATCTCGGGCCCCGCGGGTGGCGTTCCACCCGCGGGACGTCCGGGTCAGCCGCAGTCGTAGTAGTACTTGCACTGGGTGCCGCACCGGCCGTTGAGGCAGCAGGTGTAGGCGCGCCACTTCCGGACGCCCCCGCAGCCGCAGCTGCCCCAGTAGCAGTACTCCGCCGCGGACGCCGAGAACTTCGGCAGTGCCAGGCCGAGCAGCCGGTCGCCGAGTTCCTCCAGTTTCCGGATCATGCATGACCTCCTTGGGAAGGGGCCGGACGACCCCGCGGAACGAGCCTCTCCGATGGGTGTAGGGCGCTCGTAGGAGCGGCGTAGAGGGGGCGTAGAAGGGGCCCGCAGAGGGGCGCAGAAGGGGCGCAGAGGGCCGGCTTCGCGGTCTGCGTCGCCGCGGCGCCCCCGGTCCCGGCGGCGCCCATGGCCGCGGAGAAACCCGCACCGAACTCCTCGGCCGACGCGTAGCCTCCGACTCCCGCGAAGACGGCGACCGCGACGCCGAACACCCCACCGAAGATCCGCAGCATCATGAACGCGCCGGACGCCTGACCGACCTCCTGCGGCCGCACCGCGCCGACCACCGCCTTCTGCGCCGCGGGCATGGCCATGGTCAGCCCGGCCCCGCCGATGACCAGCGCGGGCAGGATCTCGAGGTAGTCCGTGCCGGTGCCGGAGACCACGGCGATCCAGCCCATGCCGGCGGTCTGGAGCAGCAGCCCGCCGGCCGTGAACGCCCGCTCGCCGTACCTGTCGGCCAGCGCGCCGGCGATCGGCGCGCACACCATGAGCGTCGCGGTCCACGGCATCAGCCGCAGGCCGCCGCCGAGCGGCCCTTCGCCGTGCACGGTCTGGAAGTACTGCGCGAGGAAGAACAGCGTGCCGTACAGCGAGGCGAACACGCAGAAGTTCGCCGGGTTGGCCGTGGCGAACGCCCTCAGCCGGAAGAACCGCATCGGCAGCATCGGCGCCTTCGCGCGCCGCTCCCAGAGCACGAAGGCGATCACCAGCGCGACGCCGAGCACCAGCGCGCCCAGCACCTCCGCGCTGCCCCAGCCCGCCGCGTTCCCGCGGACCAGACCCCAGACGACGCCGAACGCGCCCGAGGTCACGGGCACGACCCCGCCCCGGTCGTGCCCGGGGCCCGCCGTCATACGGGGCTGATCGTCGCGGCGACCGTGGCGCCGAGCTCCCAGCAGGCCGCCAGGTCGTCCTTGCCCGGCGCGCCCGTCACCTCCACCGGCGGGTGGACCCGCTCCCAGCCGAGTCCGGCGGTGATCGACTCCACCGCGCGGACGGCGCCGGTCGTGTCGTTGCCGCCGTGCACGTACAGCGCGTACGGCAGGCGCCGGGTCTCCTCCAGGCAGGGGTAGTAGACCGTGTCGAAGAAGTGCTTGAGCGCTCCGCTCATGTAGCCGATGTTGGCCGGCGTGCCCAGGATGATCCCGTCGGCCTCGAACACGTCGACGGCGGTGGCGCGCAGCGCCGCGCGGGCGACCGCCTCCACGCCCTCGACCTCGTCGGTGGCGGCGCCCTGCCGTACCGCCTCGAAGAGCTCCTGCAGCGTGGGCGAGGCGGTGTGGTGCACGATCAGCAGACGCCGGACATCTCGCGACACGGTGCCGATCCTCTCACGTCCCCCGCCGCGGAGGCGGCCGCTGCGCCGTTGCCCGGCCGTTGCCGCCCGGTCGCCTTGTTGGTGACGAACTTCTGCGCCACCTCGTTGTGCGTGTGCCCGGACAGCACCGCGTCCACGCCCGGGAACTGTGCATGCGACCGGGCGGCAACCTGTGGAGGTTGCTGCCCGGTCGCGACGTTCTTACTGCTCGGCGGTCATATGCGGTCGGACGGGTGAGTCGTGTCAGGCGCCGCCGTTGATGGCGCCCGTCTTGAGGGAGCCCTCGGAGATCTTCCACTTCTCCAGCAGCCCGTCGTAGGTGCCGTCCTCGAACAGCTCGTACAGGGCAAGCTGGACGGCCTTGTTCAGCGTGCCCTGCCGCTTGCCCATCGCGATGCCGTACGGCGCCGCCTCGATCTGCGCCCCGGAGATGCGCAGCGTGGAGTGCTCCTGCACGGCGACCGCCGCGGGCGGGAAGTCGTCGAGGTAGACCTCGGCCTTGCCGTCGAGCACCGCCTGCTTGGAGTCGGCCAGCCCGGCGACCGTGACGATCGTCAGCTTCTCGCCCGCGGGGCAGCGCTTGTTCTGCGCCTCGGCGAGGCCGACGTAGATGGTCTCCGCCGGGACGGCGACCCGCCGCCCGCACAGGGCGGTGATGCCCTCGGAGTCCGTCTTCACCCCCGCCACGACGACGGACCCGACGTTGAGGTAGTCGACGAAGTCGACGCGGGCCTGCCGCTCGGCGGTGTCGGTGATGGACGCCATGGCGGCGTCCAACTCGCCGGACTCGACCTTGTCGAGCAGGTCGCCCCAGCCCGTCTGCCGCATCTCCAGCTTCAGGCCCAGCTTGGCGGCGATCGCGCGCGCCAGGTCGACGTCGAAGCCGGCCTGCTCGCCGCCGTCCATGAACTCCATGGGCGCGTAGGACAGATCGGAGCCGATCACGAGGACGCCCGCCCGCCGGATGTCGTCGGGAACGTGCGCCCGCGCGGCCGAGGCGGAGGCGGCCGGGGTGTCCGAGCCGCCCGAGCCGCCCGAGCCGCCCGGGGCGCCCGGGGCGGCCGGATCGGCCGAGCAGCCGGTGAGGAGAACGCCGGCGGTGAGCGCGGCGAGCCACGGGGTGATTCGCATGGGGTGTCCTTGCATGCTCGGGGGGCCTGTCGGTTCTTGCCTGGAGAATCGGCAGTGACTCATCTCACCTGAGCCCTCAGCTCCGGCTTTCCCCTGCCGATCTGCCTCGCAAGCGAGTGAAGAGGCGCAATCATGAGACTGACGATCCGACACCAGATCCTGGCCCTGGCAGCAGCAGGGTTCCTCCTTGTCACCACGGCCGGCCTCATCGGCTACCGGGGCATCTCCCAGCTGGAGGAGGCACAGAGTGAGGCACGTTCCGCGGCGACGGCGCTGGAGGCCATGGGGGCGGCCGACACCGCCCGGGTCGCTTTCCGCGGTGACGTCCTCAACGCGTTGACCACACGTGACAGTGCCGAGCGGCAGGGCGTGCTCGACCTGCTCGGCGCCCATGTGTCGGTGCTCCGCGCCAACCTGGCGCACATCGCGCGGGTCCAGCCGGAGCTGGTCCCGCAGGTGAGCGAACTGGAGGGCGCGGCCGACCAGATGATCGCGGCCGGGCAGCGGATGGTGACCCTGGCCAGCAGGGTGGTCAGCGACCCGCAGCAGCTCGGCGCGGCCAAGGCCCGGCCGGACTTCGAGAGCCACTACCAGCGGTTCGATGAGACCCTGCCCGAACTGGAGCGGTCGATCGCCGCGCAGGCCAAGGAGACCACCGAGGCCGCGGAGGAGATCGCCGCGGGCGCCAAGACCCTCACCCTGGTCACCGCGGGACTGGCCGCGGTGCTGCTGGGCGGCGCCGCCGTACTGCTCGCCCGCCGGGTCTCGCGGCGCATCGGCTCCTTCGTCTCGGCCATGAAGGCCCTGGCGGACAAGGACCTGACCGTGCAGGCGGGGATCGGCGGCAACGACGAGCTCGCCGAGCTCGGCAGGAGCCTCGACGAGGTCGTCGGCACCGTCCGCGCGGCGATCGGCGAGATCGCCGAGAACGGCGCCGCGCTCATCTCCGCCTCCGACAGGCTCTCCGGCACCAGCCGCGACCTGGCGACGGGCGCGCAGACCGCGGCCGACCAGGCGCACAACGCCTCGTCCAACGTGGACGAGGTCGCGCGGAGCGTCAGCTCGACCAGTGAGGCGGCCCAGAGCCTGCAGGAGTCCATCCGTGAGATCAACGGCGCCGTGGCCGAGGCGGTGCAGGTGGCGGCCGAGGCGGTCGGCCTGGCCACCAGCACGAACCGTACGATCGAGCGGCTGCGGACCTCCAGCAGCGAGGTCAGCGCCGTGGTCAACATGATCACTTCGATTGCGCAGCAGACCAACCTGCTCGCGCTGAACGCGACCATCGAGGCGGCCAGGGCCGGCGAGCAGGGCAAGGGCTTCGCGGTCGTCGCCGGCGAGGTGAAGGACCTCTCCCAGGAGACCGCCTCCGCCACCGAGGACATCGAGAACAAGGTGGCGGCGATGCAGGAGGACACCGAGAACGCGATCGAGGCGATCGGGCGCATCGGCACGGTGATCAACCGCATCGACGAGATCCAGCGGTCCATCGTCGCCGCGATCGAGGTGCAGAGCCAGGCCACCCGGTCCATCGGCGCCGGCATCGACGTGGTCTCCCGCTCGTCGAGCGACATCACCAGTTCGATCCAGAACGTCGCCGAGGCGACCCGGACCACCCACGACGGCGCCACCCACACCGAGACAGCGGCCACGGAACTCGCGGGGCTGGCGCAGAGCCTCAACGCGATCGCCTCGCGGTTCCGGCGCTGACGGGACCGCGAGGCCGAGCCTCCGCCCCCGTGGTCCGAGGCGCCTACGGATCGCGGGGGCGGACCAGGCCGTGCTCGTAGGCGTAGCGGACGGCCTCGGCGCGGTCGCGCAGGCGGAGCTTGGCGAGCAGGCGGTTGATGTGCGTGCCGACGGTGGAGGGGCCGATGAACAGGACGGCGGCGATCTCGGCGTTGCTCAGGCCCCGGCCGATGAGCACGAGGACCTCGCGCTCGCGCCGGGTGAGGCCGTCCGGCGTCGCCGGCGCTCCCACGTAGCCCGCCATCACCCGGGCGGTGACCGCCGGGTCGAGGGTCGCCAGCCCGCTCGCCGCCGTCCGGATCGCCGCGAACAGCCGCTCGGGCGGCGACACCTTGAGCAGGAAGCCGCTCACCCCCGCCCGGAGGGAACCCTCCAGGTTCTCGTCGGTGTCGTAGGTCGTCAGCATGACGATCCTGGGCGGCCGGGGGGCGGCCAGGAGCTCCCGGGCCGCGGCGATGCCCGACATGCCGGGCATCGCGATGTCGAGCAGCACCACGTCCGGCTCCAGGCGGCGGGCGGCGTCCACCGCCTCCCGGCCGTCGGTGGCCTCGCCGACCACCTCGAAGTCCGGCTGGGTGCCGATGACGAGGCGGAGTCCCCGGCGGACCGTCGCCTGGTCGTCGGCGAGGAGGATGGAGACGGTCATATGACCACGGGGATCCGGCCGTTCAGCGGGAGGGAGACCCGCACGCCGTACCCGCCGTCCGGGAGCGGGCCGGCCGACAGGCGGCCGTGGAACAGCGCGACCCGCTCGCGCATGCCGACCAGCCCGTGGCCGGGTCCGCCGGAGGCGGGCGCCCGGCGGCCGTCGCGGGGGCCCTCGTCGACGATGTCCAGGCAGAGCATCCGGGAGCGGTAGGCGACCGTGACCTCGGACCGGGTGGGGCCCGCGTGCCGGAGCGTGTTGGTGAGCGCCTCCTGGACGATCCGGTAGGCCGACAGGTTCAGGCCCACGGGGAGCGGCACCGGGCTGCCCTCGATGGTCAGCCGCACGTCGAGACCCGCCAGGCGCACCTGCTCCACCAGCTCGTCCAGCCGGGCCAGGCTCGGCTGCGGGGCGAGCCCCTCGTGCCCGGAGCCGGTCCGCAGCAGCCCGACCATGAGGCGCAGCTCCTCCACCGCCTCGCGTCCCGTCTCCTCCACGACCTTCAGCGCCTCGCGCTCGGTGGTCTGGTCGGGCAGGAGCATCAGCCGCGCCGCGCCCGCCTGCATGACCATCACGCTGACGCTGTGCGCGACGACGTCGTGCAGCTCCCGGGCGATCCGGAACCGCTCCTCGGTCACCGCCTCCCGGGCGATCAGCTCGCCGCGCTCCTGCGCCTGGAGGGCGATCTGCCGGTAGCGCCGTACGGCGACGCCCGCGCCGCCCGCGATGGCGGTCATCGCGATCAGGACCGCCACGTCGCCGGGTCCCACGTCCCCGGGGGTCCGCCACAGGATGGCCAGGTCGAACACGACCGTGAGGGCCGCCCCCGCGAGCACCCGCCGTTCTCCCGGCGGGTACGCGCCGAGCAGCGTGAACAGCAGGACGAGCTGGGTGTAGAGCTGCCACGCGGCCGGCAGTTCGCCGACGTACGCGATCGAGGCCGTGCTCGCCAGCGTGTAGACGGCCAGCACGGTGAACGGCGCCCGCTGCCGCAGGAGCACCAGGGCCGCGGCGACCGCGGCCGCCCCGATCCACCACCAGGGAAGGGCGGGATCCGGAGCGAGCCCGCGCCCGCCGAGCTCTTCGGCGACGCCGAACAGCAGGACGGCCGCCGAGACCAGCCAGTCGGCGAGGGTGGGAGGCGGGCGGTGACTCATGAGGTGAGGGTAAAGGGGGCATACGGGCTCGGGAATCCACCTTGAGATGGATAAGCCCGGGCCTCGGAAGCCCATGGATCCGTCCGGCGCGGTCGCGGCGCTCCGTTTCGGGAGCTCCCGCATCCGCCGTGAGGCGGACACGGGATCGAAGCGGGCCTTGACGACGCGGCCCCGGCCGCTCCGTAGCGTCTGCGCCATGTTCGACTTCACCGACCCCGACGCCTTCCGCCGCCGGGCGGCGGGCGTCAGCCTCGTCCTCGCCCCGCTCTGCCTCCTGCTCGGCATGGTCGTCGACCCCCTGACGCGGGGCGGCGACGAGACGCTCGCCTACGCGCAGGAACCCGTCGCCGCAGGGATCAGCGCGACCCTGCTGCACTACGCCTGGGTGCTCTGGGTCCCCGGCGTGCTGGGCCTGGTCCACCTGGTGCGGAGCCGGGGGGTGGTCCTGGCCAACGCGGCCGGCGCGGTGGCCGTGCTCGGTCTGATCAACTTCTCGTCGCTGATGATCGTGGACTTCTTCGACATCGTGCTCTACCGGCGTCTCCCGGCGGAGCAGGCCACCGGGATCCTGGAGGACAGCCTCCAGCCGGCGCTGGTCTTCGCCTGGCAGCTCCCCGGCATGATCGGCTCGTTGCTCGGGCTGGTCCTGGTGGCCGTGGCCTTCACCCGGGCCGGCCGGGCCGGATGGTGGTTCCCGGCCGGGGTGCTGGCCGGACTGGTGATCTGGATCGCGGGCGCGCGCAGCGGGTTCCCGCCGCTCGGCTACGCCGGGCCGGTGGTCCTCCTGGCCGTCTTCGGCACCGTGGGCGTGACGATGATCCGGATGACCGGCGAGGAGTGGAGGCAGGCCCGCCGGGAGCCCGCCTCGCAGCCGGCGTGATCACCCCTCGATGAGCGACATGTCCGGATAACGGGCACCGTGCACGGCTCCGCTGGGCACGGCGGCCTCCAGCGCGGCGAGCACGCCGGCGTCCAGCGGGATGCCGGCCGCCGCGGCGTTCTCCTCCAGGTAGGCCAGCCGCTTGGTGCCCGGGATGGGGACGACGTCCTCGCCCCGGGACAGCGCCCAGGCCAGGGCGAGCTGCGCGGGGGTGCAGCCCGCCTCCTCGGCGATCTTCCGGACCTCCGCGACGAGCGCCTCGTTGCGGGCGCCGCTCTCCCCGGCGAACCGGGGCAGGTGTCTGCGGAAGTCGTCGGCCGGCAGTTCCCCGGCCGGCGGGAGGCTCCCGCCGAGCAGGCCCCGGCTGATCGGGGAGTAGGCCACCAACGCGACGCCCAGCTCCCGGGCGGCGGGCAGGATCTCCTCCTCGATGCCCCGGGTGAACAGGGAGTACTCGCTCTGCAGCGCGGCGATCGGGTGGACGGCGTGCGCCGCCCGCAGGGTCCGCGCGCTCACCTCCGACAGGCCCAGGTGGCCGACCTTGCCCGCGGCGACCAGCTCGGCCATCGCCCCGACGGTCTCCTCGATCGGCACCTGCGGGTCGCGGCGGTGCGCGTAGTACAGGTCGATGCGGTCGACGCCGAGCCTGCGCAGCGACGCGTCGCAGGCCTTCCTGACGTACTCGGGGCTGCCGTCGACGCTCCGCGCGCGCGGGTCGTCGCCCCTGACGATGCCGAACTTGGTGGCCAGCACCACCCGGTCCCTGCGGTCGGCGATCGCCCGGCCGACCAGCTCCTCGTTGTGGCCTCTGCCGTACATGTCGGCCGTGTCCAGGAAGTTCATCCCGAGGTCGATCGCCCGGTGGATCACCTTGATCGACTCGGCCTCGTCGGTCGAGCCGTAGAACTCCGACATTCCCATGCAGCCGAGTCCGAGGGCGGAGACCTCCGGGCCGCCGTTGCCGAGACGCCGCTTGTTCATGAGTTCTCCATCGCGTGATAGAAGTCGATCTTGTAGTCGAGGACCGAGACGTCCTCGCTGAGCTGGGCGATCCGCTCCAGGACCCGCTCCCGGTGGGCTTCGAGCATGCGCCGCCGTTCGGCCGCGGTCGCCGGGCCCTGGCGGCGCAGCTCCGCGTAGCGGCACATGTCGGCGATCGGCATCCCGGTCGTGCGCAGCTTGGTGAGGAAGTCCAGCCATTCGAGGTCCGGCTGGGTGTAGCTGCGGCGCCCGCCGGTGTCGCGGCCGACCTGGTGGATGAGCCCGATCTGCTCGTAGTAGCGCAGCGTGTGCGCGCTCAGCCCCGAGATGCGCGAGGCCTCCTGGATGGTGATCCCCATGGGCACAACCCTGCATCTTCGAGTGCACTTGAAGTCAAGCGGGCACCCCCTTCCCACCGGGATTCCGGCGGGCGCCTCCCCGGGGTGCCGACCCTGATGGGGCGGGCACCCCCTCCGGCGTTCTTCGCGCAGCTCACCGGCGTGCCCGCGGCGGGGTCCCCCTGAGGCGTCCCCCACCCCGCCCCGACCCCCCTCGGGGACGGCTCAGGGGCGGTTCGGGATCATTTCGGATACTCCGTGACCTGGCCCGTCGCGATGGTTGAAGGCATGGAGAGCAAGGCGTTTTCGGGATCCGGGCTGGTCCTCGGCGGGTACGCGGCGATCGGTGCCGGGGCCGTTTCCATGCTCGGGCTGCACGTGGTGACGGGCCTCGATCCGGTGCACACCGTGATCAGCGAGTACGCGTTCGAGCGGGACGGCTGGCTGCTGCCCGCCTCGCTCACGCTCTTCGCCGTGGGCGCGACGGCCTTCGCGGTCCTGCTGGCCCGCCGCGGCCAGGACCGCAAGGCGGCGCTGCTGGTCGGCCTCTGGGGCCTGTGCATGCTGCTGATCGGGGCCTTCCCCACCGACCGGCCCGGGGTGCCGCTCTCGATGTCCGGGGGCATCCACCGGTACGCCGCGTTCGCGGCCTTCCTGGCGATGCCGGTCGCCGGGCTGATCCTGGCGCGGCGGAACGAGGGCAGGCCGTACGCCAGGGTGGTGAAGGGGCTGAGCCTGGCCTCGCTGGGCCTGCTGCTGCTGGTGGTGATCCCGTACGTGGTGCGGATGTTCGGCGTCGAACTGACCAACGACGACATCCCCGCCGGGGTGACCCAGCGGCTGGTCGTCGCCTTCGAGGTCGCGGTCCTGGCCACGCTCGGCCTGGCCCTCGGCGCCGGGCCCGGCAGGGGCCGCCCCGTACGGCGTGCGGACCGGCGGACGCCGGCCCGGGCGGGCGGCGGGCCGGAGGCCGCGGCGGCGGGCCGGAATGAGGCGGGAGACGGGGCGGCGGGCGGACGGTCCCGGTACGTTCCCGGGCCCCGGGTCGCGGCCGATGACCGCCTTTCCGGCCGTCCTATGGAGCAGACAGCCCGTGTCGTGATTTGTCGCCCGACTGCCGTACGCTCCCCGGAAAGTCGATCAGTGAAAGAGGCGAGAGATGGCGGCGCAGAGCACGTACCTGGAGCTGTCGGAGGACGACGGCGGCTCGCACAAGTTCTATGAGGTCGTGCTCGACGGGACGCAGGTGACGATCACCTACGGCCGGATCGGGGAGTCGGGGCAGAGCAAGACGTCCGCTTTCGCCACCGAGGAGAAGGCCGCGGCGGCCGCCGCGAAGAAGGTCGGCGAGAAGGTCCGCAAGGGGTACGCCACCGCCGTGCGGGGCGTACGGCAGGCCCGGGCGGTCACCCGGCGCAGCGTGGCGAGCTCCCGCTCCACCGCCCGCCAGGCCCCCGTGCTGTGGCGCTTCGCCAGCGGCGCGGCGGCGTTCGGCATCTTCGTGGACGCCGAGCGCTGCTGGGTGGGCAACCAGCGGGGCGACGTCTACACCGTCACCCACGACGGCACCGTCACCGGCCGCTTCCGGCTGCCCGACGGCGTCAAGTGCATCGTCGGCGACGACTTCTGGATCTACGCCGGCGCCGACGACGGCAAGGTCTACGACCTCAGCGGCAAGGTGCCGCGGGTCGCCTACGAGATCGCCGAGGACGTCGACATCTACTGGCTCGACATCCACGACGGCGTGCTCGGCGTGTCCGACCGGGCCGGGCGGATCACCACCATCGACCACGAGGACGAGTTCCAGTGGGCGCGCACCGGCCAGGGCGACTCCGCCTGGATGGTCCGCTGCGACGACGAGGCCGTCTACCACGGCCACTCCGCGGGGGTGGCCCGCTACGACGCCGCCGACGGCACCCCCGTCTGGCAGGCCGGGGTTCAGGGTGCGGTGCTGTTCGGCTGGCAGGAGGCGGATTCGGTCTACGCGGGCACCTCGCGAGGCACCGTGCACCGGCTGCGCAAGTCCGACGGCCGCTCCGAGGCGGTCTACCGCTGCGACGCCACCGTCTTCTCCTGCGCCACCGCCCCCGGCGGGCGGTACGTCTTCGCCGGGGACAACCACTCCTCGATCTACTGCTTCGACGCCGACGGCACGCGCCTGTGGAAGCTCGCCACCGGCTGCGGCTCCGCCTTCTCCATGCAGTATCTCGACGACCGCCTCTACATCGTCACCACCGACGGCACCCTGGCCTGCATCGACGCCACCGAGGCGGCCATCAGGGCCGCCCAGGAGGGCACCGTCCCCGAGCCGGTGGACGTCAAGGCCGCCACCGGCCTGGCCGCGGTGGAGCCGGCCGCGACGGTGGAGACCGTCTCGGTGGAGGCGCAGGCGGACGGCGGCGTGGTCGTGGAGTGCTTCCAGGACGGCGGGCGGCTGCGGGTCCGGGTGGTCAGCGAGGGCTACGACTCCGGCTGGAACGTGCAGTTCCCCAAGAACGTGCGCGAGGCGGGGGTCCGCTACCTCGTCGAGGGCGTGCGGGCCTCCGGGCGGGGCGGGTTCTACCGGGCCTACGGCGACATCCGCCGCCTGCTCTGACACCGGGACGGCCACCGGTGCCGGGACGGGTCCCCGTCCCGGCACCGGTTTAGGGTGTGGGCATGCTCCGTGGAGAGAGAGTGGTGCTCAGAGCCGTGACCAGGGACGACCTGGCGGCGCTGCACCGGTTGTACGAGGACGTCGAGACGGCCGTCAGCGCCCACGAGACACCGTGGGCGCCGGAGGCGCTGGACCAGGCGCTCGCCCGCTACGACGGGCGCAGGCCCGACCCGGCCAACGTGTCCTTCACCGTGGAGTCCCTGCCCGGGGGAGAGGTGCTCGGCAGCGCTCTGGTCTGGGGGATCGACTCCTTCAACCGCAACGCCCACCTGGGGGTCTCCCTGCTGCCGGAGGCCCGCGGCCGGGGATACGCCCCCGACGTGCTGCGCGTGCTCTGCGACTACGCGTTCCGGATCCGCGGGCTGCACCGGCTGGGACTGGAGACCCTCGCGACCAACGCCGCGATGATCGCCGCGGCGGAGAAGGCGGGCTTCCGCCGGGAGGGCACGCGCCGCGCCCACGCCTGGGTGCTGGGGGCCTTCGTCGACGAGGCGCTGTTCGGGCTGCTCGCCGAGGAGTTCGCCTGAGAGGGCGCCGGCGACCGGAGAGAGGTTCCCGATCACCGGGTGCCGTCTGCGGTGGTTCTACCAGGTGATCCAGCGGAAGCCTCTGTTATGGGCGATCACGCCTCGGCACCCGGTGTTCGCGTGGGCGGAGGCGGGAACCGGGCACGGGAGGGCGACCGGCCCTCGATCGCGCCGTGCCGGGCCGCGGGGCGTCCGCTCCGCATCATCGCCGGAGAGCGCCGGTCCGCGCCGCGGCGACCGCCAGTGTGGTGCAGGGCATCGTGAAGCCGCCCCCGATCGCGTCGATGGCGTCTCCGACGCCTGCCAGTACTTCCGCCTGCCTGTCCGCCGGGAGCCGGGTGAGGCCGCCGGTCGTGGGCAGCAGATCCAGCCACTCGTCGCGGGTGTAGGATCGCTTCCCGTCGAATCGCCACCGCTCCGGGTCGCTGAACTCGCCCGCTTTCCGGATCGCGTCGGCGAACGTGGTGAACATCGCCTGGTAGATGTCCAGGGCCTGCTTCGGAGGCCGGCCGTTGAACGGGGAGTCGGGCACCACCTGCCGGTAGACCGCAGCGAAGGCCTCCGCGATAGGTGGGGGAGGCTCGAAGACGTGCGCGAACACCGCCAGCAGACCGCCGGGTCGCAGGACCTGGGCCGCCTTCACGGGGCCCGCGACCGGGTCCACCCAGTGCCAGGCCTGGCCTGCGATGACCGCGTCGAATGTGCGGTCGGCCGGATCCCAGTCCTCGAACGCCGCCACCTCCACCTCGACCCCGCTGCGGCGCGCGAACCGGGCCATCCGCTCATCGGGGTCGACGCCCAGCACCGTGCAGCCGGCCGCCTGGAACTGCCGGGCCTCTATGCCGGTACCGCAGCCGACGTCCAGGACGTCAGGCCCAGGGCTGGCGGCGGCGATCCGCCGCACCAGAGCGCCGGGATAGGGGGGACGGGCCCGGTCGTAGCGTTCGGCGTCCACCCCGAACGACTCCGCCATCTGCCTGGCGCGGTGGGACTCATTCTCAGAAGGGCGTGATTGCCCCTGCGGTATAGTGGGCATGCGCCCACCATAGTGGGCGTGCGCCCACTCGGCAAGGGGTGGCGCTTAACGCTGGACGTAAGGGAACGCGCGATGCCGACCGGAGTGCACATCCGCGACGCCCGTCGGCACCTGTTCGACGCCGCCGAGCGCATCCTGTTCCGGGACGGGCCGGATGCGTTGACCAGCCGCGCGATAGCCACCGAGGCAGGCGTCGCCAAGGGCGTCCTGCACCGGCACTTCGCCGACTTCGATGCCTTCCTCGTCGAGCTCGTGCGAGACCGCATCGCCCGGATCGACGATCAGGCCGCCGCCTTGCGTGAGTCTGCCGGGACCGGCACCGTCGCCGGCAACCTCACCGGCGCGCTGATGGACCTGTTCGACCCGGTCGCGGTGGCGATCGTCGGTCTCATCATCTTCCGGGACGAACTGCGCGCCCGGCTGCGCCAAGCCGGACCGGACCGCGGCATCCCGGTCTTGACAGAGGCCGTAGCCATGATCGCCTCCTATCTCAACGACGAATGCGAGCTGGGCCGCATCGCGGTCGACACCGACGCCGACGCGCTCGCGCTCTCACTGATCGGGGCCGGGCACCTTCTGTTCGCTGACCGGGAAGGCGCCCCGGCGGAGGCCGGAGCCGTCGGCAGGATCGTGACCGCGGTCATCGCCGACGTCGTGCAGAGACGGCTGCTGTGAGAGGGCGGTTCGCGAGTCGCCGACCGGAGCGTCCAGGCGCAGGGCTCAGGTGAACCCCGCCAGCTTGTAGAGGACGAGCGAGCCCGCGACGGCCACGTTGAGGCTCGCCCCCGTGCCGATCATCGGGATCTCCACGGCCGCGTCGAGCAGGTCGAGGGCCTCCGGCGGGATGCCGTCGCGTTCGTGGCCGAGGACGGCCACCGTGGGACGGCGGGCCATGGGCAGGTCGGCCAGGCGGACGGCCTCCTCCGCCAGCTCCACGCCGAGGACGAGGTCCCCGGCTGTCCTGCGTTCGGCCAGCCAGGACAGCGGCTCGCGGACCCAGTGCACACAGGCGGGTTTGCGCAGCGTGTTGCCGCGCCGGAGGGCTTCGGGGACCCACGGCAGGCGGGGTACGGCCATGCACGCGCCGACCGCGTCGCAGGTCCGCAGCAGCGTGCCGAGATTGAGCCCGTGCATCGGCCAGAGCGGGGCGACGCACAGGTGACCGAGGCATCGCTGAGGGCGGGTACGGCGGGCGGCCCGCAGGTCCGTGCGGGTGCGCACCCGCACGGCGGGGCCGGTCACGACCGGGTGCGGACGGCCTCCGCGGGAAGGTGACAGATCATGCTGAGGGCGCTTCGGCGGTGCGCCCGGAACCATCGACGGGAATGTCTGCGCTCAGGATAGCCGTACGGCCGCCGCCGTCACGAGAGGCGGCGACCGTACGGTACTCCCGTGGCCCGTGGCCCGTGCGTTCTATTCGTTGACTTCCTCCCCACGGATGAATCCGGGGGTCTGCGCCCGAGGTTCCCGATCAGCCTGTCAGCGACCGCCGCCGGAGCCGTCGAGGCCGGCGCGGCGCAGGGCCTCGGCCATGGCGCCGCCCGGTGCGTTGCGCTGCTCGTCCCCGCGCCGGCCGCCACGCTGCTGCTGTCCGCCGCGGCCCTGGCCCTGACCGCCCTGACCGCCCTGTCCGCGCTGGCCGCCCTGACCGCCGCGCTGGCCTCCGCCCTGCCGGTTTCCCTGGCCGCCGTCGCGGTGTCCGCCGGAGCGGTCGCGCTGCTCGGGACGGGCCTCGGTCTCGTCCTCCAGACGGAGGGTGAGGGAGATGCGCTTGCGCGGGATGTCGACGTCGAGCACCTTCACCCGGACGACGTCACCGGACTTGACCACCTCGCGGGGGTCCTTGACGAAGGTGCGCGACATCGCCGAGACGTGCACCAGGCCGTCCTGGTGCACGCCGACGTCGACGAACGCGCCGAACGCGGCGACGTTGGTGACCACGCCCTCCAGCAGCATGCCGGGCTGCAGGTCGGAGATCTTCTCCACGCCCTCCTTGAAGGCCGCGGTCTTGAAGGCGGGCCGGGGGTCGCGGCCCGGCTTCTCCAGCTCGGTGAGGATGTCGGTGACGGTCGGCAGGCCGAAGGTGTCGTCCACGAAGTCCTGCGGCTTCAACGCCCGCAGCGCCGTGCCGTTCCCGACCAGCTCCTTGATCCCGCCGCCGGTGGCGGTGAGGATCCGGCGGACCACAGGGTAGGCCTCCGGGTGCACGCTGGAGGCGTCGAGCGGGTCGTCGCCGCCGGGGATGCGCAGGAAGCCCGCGCACTGCTCGAAGGCCTTGGGGCCGAGCCGGGCCACGTCCTTGAGCGCCCGCCGGGTGCGGAACGGGCCGCATGCGTCGCGGTGGGCGACGATGTTCTCCGCGAGCCCGGAACCGATGCCCGAGACCCGGGTCAGCAGCGGCGCCGAGGCGGTGTTGACGTCGACGCCGACGGCGTTCACGCAGTCCTCGACCACCGCGTCGAGTGAGCGGGAGAGCTTGCTCTCGGCCAGGTCGTGCTGGTACTGGCCGACGCCGATGGACTTCGGATCGATCTTGACGAGCTCGGCCAGCGGGTCCTGCAGGCGGCGGGCGATGGAGACCGCGCCGCGCAGTGAGACGTCCAGGCCGGGCAGCTCCTGCGAGGCGTAGGCGGAGGCGGAGTAGACCGAGGCCCCGGCCTCCGACACCACGATCTTGGTCAGCCCGGGGACCAGCTTGAGCAGGTCGGCGGCGAGCCTGTCCGTCTCCCTGGAGGCCGTGCCGTTGCCGATGGCGACCAGTTCCACGCCGTGGTCCTTCGCCAGCTTCGCCAGGGTGGCCAGCGACTGGTCCCACTGGCGGCGCGGCTCGTGCGGGTAGATCGTGTCGGTCGCCACGACCTTGCCGGTGCCGTCGACCACCGCGACCTTCACGCCGGTCCGCAGGCCCGGGTCCAGGCCCATCGTCGGCCGGGTCCCGGCGGGGGCGGCGAGCAGCAGGTCGCGCAGGTTGGTGGCGAACACCCGGACCGCCTCGTCCTCGGCCGCCTGCCACATGCGCATCCGCAGGTCGATCCCGAGGTGGACGAGGATGCGGGTGCGCCACGCCCAGCGCACGGTGTCGGCCAGCCACTTGTCGGCGGGCCGCCCCCGGTCGGAGATGCCGAAGCGGTGGGCGACGGCCGCCTCGTAGGTGCCGGTGGGCTCCTGTTCCGGCTCCAGGGTGAGGGTGAGGACCTCCTCCTTCTCACCCCGGAACATCGCCAGGATGCGGTGCGAGGGCAGCTTGGTGAACGGCTCGGCGAAGTCGAAGTAGTCGGAGAACTTGGCCCCCGCCTCCTCCTTGCCCTCCCGAACCGCCGCGACCAGCCGGCCCCGGCTCCACATGCGCTCGCGCAGCTCGCCGACCAGGTCGGCGTCCTCGCCGAACCGCTCGACCAGGATGGCCCGCGCCCCCTCCAGCGCGGCGGCGGCGTCCGGCACGCCCTCGCTGACGAAGGCCGCGGCCGCGGCCTGCGGGTCGACCGACGGGTCGCCGAGCAGCCCGTCGGCCAGCGGCTCCAGCCCGGCCTCCCGGGCGATCTGCGCCTTGGTGCGCCGCTTGGGCTTGTAGGGCAGGTAGATGTCCTCCAGCCGGGCCTTGGAGTCGGCCGCCATGATCTGGGCCTCAAGAGCCTCGTCGAGCTTGCCCTGGTTCCTGATCGACTCCAGGATCGCGGTGCGCCGCTCCTCCATCTCGCGCAGGTAGCGCAGCCGCTCCTCGAGTGTGCGCAGCTGCGCGTCGTCGAGCATCCCGGTGGCTTCCTTGCGGTAGCGCGCGATGAACGGCACCGTCGCCCCGCCGTCGAGCAGCTCCACCGCCGCCCGGACCTGGCCCTCGCGCACACCCAGCTCGTCGGCGATCCGCTGGTCAATAGAAGTCGTCACGGTCTCTTCCCCTTGTGATGGACGCCCCAAAGCTATCGTGCGGCGGGGAACCGGGAGCGGCGATGCCGCCCGGCAGGCGGACGACTCCGGGCCGGGCCTCCCGTCACACCTCCGGCAGGGCCGGGGCCAGACGGGTCCACTCGACGGTGGCCGCGGCGGCGTTGCCGCCCGGGGTGCCGGTCACCCAGTGGGTGAGCTGCGGCGTCTCCCTGCTGTCCTGGACCACCCAGGTGACCCCGGTGTCCGTGCCGTCGCGGGACAGCCGGGCGACACCGGAGCCGTCCACGGTCACCCGCCAGGTCGCGAGCCGCCCGGCGTCCTTTAGGGAGCAGACCTTCTCCCAGGCGGACGAGCCCTTGCGCATCGTCCAGACCCCGCTCCGCTGCACGGCCAGCATCAGCCGCCTGGCCCCGTTGGCGACCTTCGCGCCGAGGCAGACGCCGCTGCCGGTGCGGGGGTCCAGGGCGCTGTCGTCGTCCACCCGGCCCCGGAACTCCAGGACGAAGTCGCAGCCCGCGCGCACGTCGAGCGGGCAGGTGGCGCCGCTGGCCCGGGCGCCGGCGCTGCGCAGCGCGAACCCGCCGCCGGGGGTCCGCCGCGCGCCGCCGTACAGCTCCCACTCCCCGGCGAGCAGGTCGTCGCCGGTGAACCCCCGGGTGATGTCGAGCCCGGCCACCCTGATGTTGATCTGGTTGTGCTCCCAGACGACGAAGAACCTCCCCGGCGCGTACTCGTCGGCGCTCGGGTAGACGTCCCAGCCGCGCGCCGCCCCGCGCGTCAGCCGCCTGCCGTCGGCGAAGAGCCGCCCGGGACCCCACGGCTCGCCGGGCCGCCGCACCTTGTAGTGGAGCACCTCGCGGTACTGGTCGGGCCTGCTCTCCGGCGGGCCGGTGAACGGCCCGGCCAGCGTGTTGTAGATCGCCAGGTGGCGCCCCTCGGAGTCCCGGGTGAAGAACGTCTTGACGTAGTAGTTGGGCAGGTCCTCGTCCAGCGTCATCGGCGACCAGGTCAGGCCCCCATCGGTACTGGTCGCGGTGGCGCAGTGGGCGGCTCCGGTCCGGTAGCGGGCGTCGCGCTCGGCCGCCGACGCCCCGCCCCGCAGGTCCAGCGTGCGGGTGACCATGACGAGTGCGCCGGGATCGTCGTGGGCGATCGCGATCTGCGGCTCCTCGACCGCCACGCCGGGAGGGTTCTCCGCGAGCGCTCCGGACCGCCAGGTCCTCAGGTCCGCCGAGCGCAGCACCCCCGCCCGGGTGGTCCCGCCCGCCTGCCTCCAGTACGGCACCAGCCAGTGCCCGCCGTACCGGAGCGGCTTGCCGGCCACGACCACGCCCCTGCCGTTGCCCGGCACCTCCACGGTGATCGGGAAGTCGGTCCAGGTGCGGCCTGCGTCGGTGCTCCGCTTCGCCGTCATCGTGGTCGGGAAACCGTCCACGTCCCCCTCGCGGTCCCTGTCCCGCTCGACGTCGATCAGCCCGAGCAGCGCGTACAGGACGTCGCCGTCGCGGAGGAAGACCACGTAGTGGTAGCGGTGCGCGGCGGTCGCCGCCGCCAGCGTGCCCACCGCCCAGGTCGCGCCCCCGTCCTCCGAGCGGGCGAACATGATCGATCCCTGGTCCTTCGGGGACGGGTCCCGCGCGTCCCGCACCCCGGCCCGCCAGCCCACCACCAGCCGCCGCGCGTCCAGCGCGACGATGTCGGGGACCCGGTTCCCCTCGTGGGCGAGCTCCCCGTCCGGGGTCCGCTCGGCCTTCCCGTAGACGGTGACGGGGGTGCTGACGTGCGTTCCGACGATGTCGGTGTCCGGCCATGGCATGGGTTCCAGCCAACAGGCGGCGGGTGACCGGAGGGTTTCCGGAAGATGACGCCCGTACGGCCGTTCCCGGCCTCACGGGATCTGCGACCGGCCGACGGGCTTCACCGGGGCTCCGGCGCCGGGTCTCCGTCCGCCCGCATCCGTGCCGCGGTGATCGCCCCGCCGCTTCCGCGGAGGCAGTGGTCCGACCGGCAACCGCGCGACAACACCTCGGCGGCAGATTGTGCACCGGGGGCCGCGGCATCAGGGAGAGCCGCCGGCGGCGGAAGGCGTCGCCGCCGGCGTCCGTACGAGGACCGCCGGGCATCGGCGGTTCCCGGCGGCCCTCTCCGGATGTCCCGATCGAACCAGGAGGAGAACCGATGAAGCTCATCGCGGTCCACGGACGGGTCGCGCGGACGCTGGCCGTGGCGGCGCTGACGACCCTCGCAGCCGTCCCCGCCCTGGCCCGGCCCGCCCTGGCCCAGTCCACGCAGGCGCAGTCCACGCAGGCGCAGTCCACGCAGGCGCAGTCCACGCAGGCGCAGTCCACGCAGGCGCCCGCACCCGGGCGCTGCACCCTCCTCATCACCTCGACCCATCCCCAGATCAGGTTCAGCGAGCGGATCGTGAACATCTGCACCCCCCGCGCGGCCACCGACAGGCTCACCCAGACCAGGTACTACGGAGCGGACTGGCCGGACCCCGACGACTGGCTGAAGATGTTCGACCGGGTCGCTCCTCCCCTCACGGACAATTTCGTCGTGAGCAAGTTCGACCTCAACGAGGACGCCAGAACCGGGGATGAGATCTACACGAGGAACCTGTTCTTCCGGGCGGACGGTTCTTCATACGAGATCCGCTCCAACGAGGTCCACAAGCAGTTCCACCCCACGTATCCGTTCCAACCTGCCTGAGGCGCGCCAGAACGCCTGATCGATCACAGGTGTGAACGGATACCGTCCCGCGCAAGGCCGCTTCCCGGACCGGGAAGCGGCCCTGCGCCCTGTGTTTCCTGGTGCCTCCGGCTGGACTCGAACCAGCGTCCTCCTGCTCCGCAAGCAGGCGCGCTCTCCTCTGCGCCACGGAGGCCGGGCTCCTCCGGAAAGGAGGGGAGCCGGTGGCGGGTGTGGGAATCGAACCCACCTGGAGTGGCGTATGAAACCACCGGGCACGCCAGCGCCCCCACCCGCCGGGAATGCGAAAAGCCGCCCCGGGAACATGTCCGGGACGGCTCGCACGTGACGTCGCCAATCGTCACATGCGAGCCCACCGGGGCATGTTCATTCGGCGTCGGAGTCGCATTCTTCGTCCCTTTCCCAGGTGCTTGTGAAATGATCGTGCCGCGCCGGGGCATCCCGGCGCAACACGTTTTACCGGGGCCTTTCACCCAGCCGGGGGCTCGCCTTCCCGCCGATCGCAGCGGGCCGTACCGGGCGCTGTTTTCCGGGTTCGACCGGTCATCCGGCGGAGGGCCGCGTTCCGGCGGCTTTCTCCAGGGCCGGGCCGGTCAGCCGGTAGCGGTGCCACTCCTCGGTGTGCTCCGCGCCGATCGAGCGGTAGAACTCGATGGCCGGAGTGTTCCAGTCCAGCACGGACCACTCGAACCGGCCGTAGCCGCGCTCCACGCAGATGCGGGCCAGCTCGGTCAGGAGCGCCTTGCCGTGCCCGCCGCCCCGGTGGCGGGGGTGGACGAAGAGGTCCTCCAGGTAGATGCCGTGCCTGCCCTGCCAGGTGGAGAAGCTGAGGAACCAGACCGCGAACCCCGCGATCTCGTCGCCGTCGACCGCGAGGTGGCAGAAGACCTTGGGCTCCGGGCCGAAGAGGGCCTCGTGCACCTGCTCGGGGGTGGCCTCGACCTCGTCCGGCGCCTTCTCGTACTCGGCGAGCGCGTGGATCATCTCGATGATGGCCGGAACGTCCTCCGGCGTGGCGGGGCGAATCATGGTCAGAGTCTAGACACGCCGCGGAACCCCCCTCCGCCGTGCGGTGGGGGGCCGGGGACCCGCACCGGGTCCCCGGAGCGGTCTTCCCCCGCGGGAGCGGGAGGGATCAGTCGCAGCAGGAGCAGCAGTCGCAGCAGGAGCAGCAGTCGGCGTTGCGCAGGTAGCAGCGCTTGTCGCACGGAAGCCCCTTGCGCCTGCTCCACCGGGGCCGCCACATCCCGCAGGTGAGGAAGGTCGCCACTCCCGCCGCCGACTTGCGGATCCACCCCGGACGTTCGTAGGAGGCCGCCTCGGAGCGTTCGCGGAAGGTGCGCTCGACCGCTCGCCGTACCTCGGTTCCGAGGAGCACGTCCACGAGGTGCCGCTCGGCGAGCTCTGCCTCGCGCAGCGAGAGAGCGAGGCCGTGCACGGCGTCGTCGCAGAGCCGCCGCGCCTCGGCGAGAGTGGTGCCGGTGGCGGTCAGCGGGTTGAACGCGCCCCGCGCGTCGTCGTCGTCCTGGTCGGCGACCGCGTCCAGCAGATGCGCGACCCGGCCGAAGAACCGGCCCGCCTCGGCCAGCGCGGCGGCGTTGCCCGGCAGTCCGGAGAGCACGGCCGTGTGGGCGAACGCGGCGGACACCGCCTCCTCCGCCGGGCCGGTCAGGTCGAGCAGCGTGATCGGCCGCTCCCCGGCGCCGCCGGGCCCGGCCGGGGCGGCGGCCCGGCGCTCCAGGTCGAGCTGCCGGTCCACGGTGGAGGCCAGCACGGCGGTGTCGAAGCCGACGCCGGTCCCCAGCCGGGCTCCGCCCGCCTCCCAGCGGGCCGCCAGCATCCGCTGGGCCGGGCCGGTCCCGGCGGCGGCGTCGCCGTCCGCCACCTGGTCGCGGATCCTGCCCGCGGCCAGCACGAGCGAGACCGCGGCCGCCAGCCGCGCCCCCTGCGCCCGGGCGTCCACCACGTCGGCGGAGCGGAACCCGCGCAGCGCGCACGGTCCCGCCGTCCGGTGCGGGGAGGCCGACGGCAGCTGGGCCTCGGTGAGGACCGAGATGATCAGGGTGTCGTAGTTGGTGGTCAGCCGCGCCCCCTGACCCTGCCCGTCCCGCAGGGTCAGGCAGAGCCCGCACAGGTGGGCCCGCCACGCCTGCTGGAGGGACGGGCACCCGTGCTCGCTGCACGGGCGGATGATTCCGAACACGCGACCTCGCCGATTGGTACGTTCCGCTCACACGACTGGAGGAGATGGTAGCCCCCGCGAATTCCGAAACGGTCTCTGGCCGGAACCCGAGGGCGACGGCCTCGACCACGCCGGATGAGGGCTCGGGTTCACGGACCGGGACCGCAGGGCGCGACGCCGACGCCCGTCACCCGTTCGGTGGGGTGTGGCGGGCCAGCTTGACCGCCGAGACCAGCAGGATGGCGGCGAGGACGGGGATGAGGATCAGGTCGGGGACCACGCCGAGCAGCAGGCCTCCCAGCAGAGCGCCGGTGATCGAGCCCGCGGTCATGACCGCGGTGAAGCGCAGGTTGGCGCCGAGCACGGCGAAGCCGCCGTCGCGGCTGTAGCGGGCGAAGGCCACGAGCATCGTGGGCAGGGACACCAGTAGCGACAGGCTGCCGGCGGTCTTGATGTCGACGGCGTACAGCAGCACGATCGCCGGGATCAGCAGCTCCCCGCCGGCCACGCCCATGATGGCGGCGACCACGCCGATGCCGAACCCGGCCGCGACTCCCGCGGCCGTCCGCACCGGGCCGGGCAGGGCCGGCGCGCCCAGGGTGGTGGTGTGGGTGAGCAGCAGGGCGCCGGCCATGACGGCCATCAACACCGCCAGCACCTTGTGCAGGGTGGCGCTGCGCATCCGCACCGCCCACGACGCCCCGACCCAGGCGCCCAGAAGACTGCCGGACAGCAGGTTGGCCGCGATGCTCCAGTGCGCGCCGAGTTCGGCGAGCGGGACGGCGGCCAGGCGGGCGGGCAGCGCGGTGACCACCACGATCAGGCTCATGGCCTTGTTGAGGATGACCGCTGCCAGCGCGGCGAAGCCGAACACGCCGATCAGCAGGGGCAGGCGGAATTCTGCGCCGCCCAGGCCGATCATCCCGCCCAGGACGCCGACCGCCGCCCCGGCGGTGAAGACCGGCGGCATCGAGCGCACCGCGCGAACGGCGGGCACGATGTCGTCGTTCGAGGCCACGGGTGACCACACTCCTGTTCACCTGACGCCCGCACCCTACCGGCGGTCGGGCCTCGGCGATTCCGCGCCCCGGCGCCGGCGGCAGCGGAACTCACCGGCCTCGGCTTCCGGAGCATTCCGGAGCAGGAGGCGGAACCGTACCCGGCCGGCATCCCGTCGTGCGGGTACGGGTGTCAGCCGCAGGTGATCTCGGTGAAGGCCGGGGGCGTGGCGGCGGCGCCGACGAAGCCGATGCCGGAGACGGTGGCCCCCGGGGCGAGGACGGGGTCGTCCGCCGGGGCGTGGATCATCGCGATGGGGCCGCTCTGCATGTGCGTGCCCTTCCACGCCTGGGTGATCGTCGCGCCCTGCGGGAGGAGCCACTGGATGTACCAGTCGTTCATCGGGCGGCCGGTCGTGTTGCTGATCGTCGCGGTGCCCCGGTAACCGCCCGGCCAGGACTCGACGAGGGCGAGTGTGGCCGTACACCCGGCGGCCGGGACCGCGTGCGGGGACGGCGGGGGTGCGGAGGCGTCCCGGACGGCGGGCCCGCCCCCGCCCTGGGCGGAGGGACCGGCCGTGGCGCTCCCGGAGGGGAGCCGGTGCGCGGAGGTGTGCCGGGGCGCGGAGGTGTGCCGGGGCGCGTCGGCTCCGCCGACGCAGGCGGCCGCGACCAGCGCCACCGCCGCGCCCAGGAGGACGGAGCCCAGGACCGCCGCGGTCTTCCTGCGGGGTGCGCCGTGCGGGTCCGCACCGGACTCACTGTGCGGGTCCGCACCGGATTCACCGGGCGGGTCCGCACCGGGTGTGCCGGGCGGCTCCTCGCCGGGTGCGCCGCAGGGTCTCCCGCCGGATCCGGCCACGGTGGTCCTCCTCCCCGGGATGCGGGGCGGTCCCGGCCGGGGAGGCCGGCCGGGACCGCAGGTGTCAGGGGCTGGTGCAGGTGAGGGTGGGGGAGCCGCCGGCGCCGCTGCCGGTGAACCCGAAGGTGGTCGAGCCGCCCGCCGGGACGGTCCGGTTCCAGTCGGCGTTCTTGGCTGTGACCGTGGACCCGGAGACGGTGTGGGTGGCGCTCCACAGGCTGTTGATCGCGCTGCCGTCGCCGAGCGTCCAGCGGACGGTCCAGCCGTTGACGGCGGCGGTTCCGGGGTTGCGCACGGTGACCTCGCCCTGGAACCCGCCCGGCCAGGAGGTGACGGTCCGGTAGGTGGCGGTGCATCCGGCGTCCGGATCGCCGGTCGGGGTCGCCGTCGGGGTCGCCGTGGGGGTGACGGTCGGGGTGGGGCCTGGCCGGCCGACCCCGGTCACCTCGCCGTTCCCGCCGTCGAAGACGACGTCGGAGCAGTTGTAGAAGGTCTCGGCGCTGTCGGAGCGCTTCCACACCGAGTAGACGATGTGGCGGCCGGACTTGCCCGAGGGCAGCGTGGCGTTCCAGTAGTAGTGGGCGTCGTTGGTGCCCGGCGAGCCGACGCTCTGCGGGTGGTCGGCGGTGTGGAAGGGCTGCTCCTCCAGATCGTCCCAGGTGAGAGGCTTGCTGGGATCCCAGCCGTCCTTGGTGACGTAGAGGTAGAACCAGCCGGGGTGGGCGGCCCACTTGTTGTAGCGGAACTGGATCTGCGCCCCGGCGGTCAGGTGGGTCACCGGCCAGTCGGCGTGCGGGAGGTCGTACCCGCTGTAGCCGGGGTTGCCGCCGCTGCACAACTGCCCGTCGGGGATGAATCCGCGGGTGCGCCCGGCGCCGTCGGACCGGAGCACGCTGAACCAGTTGTAGAGGGAGTTGGCGCCGCTCTCCGCCACGGCGGCCGAGCAGGCGGGGTTGATCGGGACGATGTTGCCCTGTGGGGAGAGCCCGTCCTGCCAGCAGAAGAAGGTCCGGCTGCCGGGCACCATCATGGCGCCGTGAGCCGAGGCCGTGCTCGGGATGAGAACGACCGCGAGAAGCGCGGACATGAAGGTGACCACGCAGGCGACAGCGGTACTTCGCCAGTTGCGCACGGGAATGACCGACCTTTCGGAACGATGGATTACCGATCGATGCAGCGAAGCGCTCACGCGATTCGGACTCTAGGCCGGGGTCTGCGGAAGTGTAAACGAGACGCCGTGTACGGCGTCGCAGCCGGGACCGTCCGCGCAGTTCAGCAAGCGGGCACGGCGGGCGGAGCGGATGAAAGATTCATGTCGGCGGGGAAGTGGAGATCCATTCCCGGCCGTTCTGGAAAACGGCCGGGAAATCATGTCCGCGGCTGCGCCGAAGAGCTCGGAGCGGCTCCCGCCGGAGCCGTACGAGGTTCGGGGGAGCGGTTGCCGCGCATGCCGGGGAAAGCCTGAGGAACGGTTTCCGCCCGGCCGGGGAAAGCCTGAGGAACGGTTTCCGCCCGGCCGGGGAAAGCCTTAGGAACGGTTTCCGCCCGGCCGGGGAAAGCCCGGAGAAGGCCTTGCCCTCCGGGCGGGCCGTCATCCGGGGACGCCGCCGAAGACGTCCCGGTGGGCGATGGACAGGGCGGTGAACAGCGCGCCCGCGAGGACCGCGTTGCCCTCCACGGTGCTCGGCCGCACCTGGGCGGGGACGGGGGAGAGGGCGGCGAGGCGTTCGCCCACCCGCGCCGCGAGCTCGTCCCCGCCGCGGTGGCCGGTCCCTCCGCCGAGGACGACGAGGCCGGGGTCGAGGATCGCGACCGCCGCGAAGGCAACCTCCGCGATCCTGGCCGCGGCGGTGTCCGGATCGAGGCCGCGCAGGGCTTCGGCGGCCACCAGGTCGCAGAAGAGCGTGCCGCCCAGCCTGAGCAGCCCGATCTCGCCGGTGCCCCCCGAGACGCCGCGCCGCAGCCGTCCGCCGAGGGTGACCGCCGCGCCCACCCCGTCGTCCAGCCAGAGCAGGACGAAGTCCTCGCGCCCCCGGGCGGACCCGGCGCGGTGCTCGGCGACGGCGGCGAGGTTGACCTCGTTCTCCAGGGTCACCGGGGCGTCGATCCGGTGGCGCAGGGTCTGCAGGAGGTTCGGCCGCCAGCCGGGCACGCCGTTGTCCGACGTCAGGTCCCCGGCGCCCGGGTCGACCATGCCGGGGGCGCCCAGCACCACCGCGTGCATCGTCCGGGAACCGGACGCCTCCGCGACGGCGCCGACGACCAGCTCGGCCAGGTCGCCGCCCGGTCCGAGAGGGCGGGCGGCGGCGCCGACGGTCCGGCCGATGATGTCGGCCACGGTGGCGCTGACCGCGTCACGCCGGATGTCGACGCCGGCCACGTGGGCGCGGCCTGCGACGATGCCGTACAGGCGCGCGTTCGGTCCCCGGCGGTCCTCCCCGTACTCCCCGGTGACCTCGATCAGCCCGTTGACCCGGAGCCGCTCGATCAGGTCGGAGACGGTCGGGCGGGACAGACCGGTGAGCGCCCGCAGCTGGGGGGCGGTCAGCGGGCCGCGTTCCAGCAGCAGGTCGAGGGCGAGACGGTCGTTGATCGCCCTGGCCATCTGGGGTGTCGCGGTCTTCATGGGGTGATCACGGCTCCCGGCGGCATCGCGGTCTTCATGCCTCGATTATCCGGATCCCCGGCGTCGGCCGGATATCCTCTTTTAATCAGGGAGCCTACCTGTTAATTTCTGGACCATGCATACCGATGCTCAACGTGCCCGGATCGCCGTGGCGGCGGTGTTCGCCGTCCACGGCGCGGTCTCCGGCAGCCTGGCGACCCGCATCCCCTGGCTCCAGGACCACCTCCAGCTCGGCCCCGCCGAACTGGGCTTCGCCCTCTTCTGCCCGGCTCTCGGCGCCTTCGTCGCCATGCCCATGTCGGCCCGCCTGGTCCACCGGTACGGCGGGCGCCCGGTCACCCGGGTACTGCTCGCCCTGTGGTGCGCGGCCCTGGCGCTGCCCGCCCTGGCCCCCGGGTTCGGCTGGCTCTGCGCCGCCTTCCTGCTGTACGGCGCCGCCGCCGGCATGTGCGACGTCACCATGAACGCCCAAGGGGTGATCGTCGAGCGGCGGCTGGGGCGCTCGATCATGTCCGGGCTGCACGGCATGTGGAGCGTGGGCGGCCTGGCGGGAGCCGGGGCCGGAGTGGTCGCCGCCCAGGCCGGGATCGACGCCCGGCTGCATCACGCGGTCATGGCGCTGGTCCTGCTGGCCGCTGGCGTCGCGGCGGGCCGTACCCTGCTCGACACCCGGCCGGAGCCCGGCGAGCAGGCCCCGCCGCGGTTCGCCGCGCCCTCCCGGGCGATCCTGGCGATCGGAGCCGTCGGATTCTGCGCGACCTTCGCCGAGGGGGCCAGCCAGAACTGGGCGGCGGTGTACATCAAAGACGTCACGGGCGGCGGCGACGGGGTCGCGGCCGCCTGCTACGCGATCTTCGCCCTCTCCATGGCGGTCACCCGGCTGGCCGGAGACCTGATCGTCCGCAGGCTCGGGCCGGTCACGACCGTCCGCCTCGGCGGCCTGCTCGCCACCGCCGGCGGGATCACGGTCGTCGCGGGCCGTACCCCGCCGCTCGGGATCGCGGGGTTCGCCCTGCTGGGCCTGGGCGTCGCGGTGGTCGTCCCGCTGGCCTTCGCCGCCGGTGGCAACGCCACCGCGGTGCCCGGCCAGGGAGTGGCGGGAGTGGCGACGATCACCTATCTCTCGGGCCTCCTGGCTCCGGCCGCCACCGGCTGGATCGCCCATGCCACCTCGCTGCCCGCCACCTTCGGCCTGATCGCGGCGATCACCCTGGCGGGCGCCCTGCTCGCCGGAGCCCTGCGCCCCCGCCGGGTCCCGGCGCCCACCCCCGTCGCGAAGCCCGCGGCCGTGTGATCCGCGGCCGTGTGATCCGCCGCCGGGTCCGCGGCGGGCGGGGGAAACGGGGGGAGGGGCGGAACCGGGCGCTCAGGCCCGGACCATCTCCGCCAGTCGCTCCAGGCTCTTCTCGAGCTCGTGATCGATCTGGTCGGCGGGGGGAGCGTGCTCCTCGTCGAAGAAGGACAGGTGCACGGTCACGTCGCTCGCCTGGTCGCTGATGCCCGCCACCTGCAGCCAGCCGGCGTAGCGGCCGTCGTCGCGGGTGCCCCACTCCACCCGGAGCTGGTCGCGCTGGGCGCGGAAGAGCCCGCGCTCGTCCCTGCCGGTGCTGTCCTCGTGCACGGTCACCGCGGGCGGCTCCTCCGACCGCACGTGCAGGTCGTGCGGGAGCCAGCCGTCGAGCCGGTCCAGGTCGCAGGCCCGGTCGAAGACCACCTCGGGCGGGGCGGTCATCGTGCGGGAACGCTCGTATTCGCTCATCGATGTCTCTCCTCCATTGGGAAACCTCAGCTGGGCACCTACCCGGCGGGCACCCGTCCATCCACGCCCCGTCCGTCCACGCCCCGTCGGGCGCCCCCGCCGAGCCGCGGCGCCTCCCCGCCGGAGGAGCGGGTCCCCGGTCTCGGCGGAGCGCCCACGACCCGTGAGCGCCTACCGTGTGAGCATGCGCCTGACCGCCTTCACCGACATCTCGCTGCGCATCGTGATGCGGCTGGCCGTGGCGCGGGAGGACGAGCTGCTGACGACCCGTGCGGTCGCCGACATGCTCGCGGTGCCGTACACACATGCCGCCAAGGCGGTGGCGCGCCTCAGCGAGCTCGGGCTGGTGGAGGCGCGGCGGGGACGCGGCGGAGGGATGCGGCTCACCGCCGCGGGGCACCGCGCCCCGGTCGGCGCCGTCGTGCGCGAGCTGGAGTCCGCCGGGGACGTGGTGGGATGCGAGGACGACCCGCCGTGCCCGCTCCGTGCGGCCAGTACGTCAGCGTGCGGGTACGGCTGCCCGACGGCGTTCACCAGCTCCGCCAGGACATGGAGCGCCTCGCCGACGCGCTGCCCGGCGGCGAGCGGGTCTTCTGGTACGAGGAGGGCGGCTGCGGCTGCGCCCGCACCGGCCGGATGGATCTGGACGGCATCGAGATCCCCCGGGGCGCGGTCGTCTACATGTGCGGTCCGCTGCCGTTCATGCGCGACGCGCGGGCCCGGCTCATCGCGGCGGGCGTCGCCCCGCGCGACGTGCACTACGAGGTGTTCGGTCCCGACCTGTGGCTGGGCGCGGCCTGAGCGGACGGAGGGGGCGAAGGTCCCTGCGGGAGGGGACCTCGGGACCGCGGGTGCGAGCCGTACGGCTCTGCGGGAAGACCGGGTCCCCGCTTCCCGCGAAGGGGGGCACCGGCGGCCGGGGCCCGGCCGTTGCGGGCACAGGAGGCATGACAGGGAAGCGGTTCCCCGCCGGGTGAACCCGGACGTCCGCTCGCGAGGAGAATGATGGTCGCCGCGCTGGAGCTCTATCTCGACCCGGTCGCCGAGAAGCGGATCAGGACGCTGTGGGACGCGCTGGCGAGGGCGGGCGTGCCGAGCATGCGCGACCTGCTGAAGGGCCGGCACCGCCCGCACGTCTCGCTGATCGGCGCCCCCGAGCTGGACGGCCCCGCGGTGGCCGCTGCCCTGCGCGGAATGCGGGTCGCCGTCCCGCTCGACCTGCGCTTCGACTTCGCCGGGCAGTTCCTGGGACGGGTGCTCTGGCTCGGCCCGGTCCCCACGGCGGAGCTGCTGGCCCACCACGCGGCGGTGCACGCGCGGCTCGCCGAGGCCGGGATCGGCGGCTTCGAGGTCTACCGCCCCGGACGGTGGACACCGCACTGCACGCTGTCCATGCGGGTGCCGTTCCCCAAACTGCTCGACGCGCTCCGGCTCTGCATGGACGTGCTGCCCATCGAGGCCACCGTGGTCGCCGCGGCCGTCGCCGACCATTCCCGGGGCGTCTTCGTCCCGCTGTGAGACGGCGGGTCTCCTCAGCTCCGCGGGTCCGCCGCCGATGGTCCTTCGACGGCTCGTGCGTACGGCGTCGGAAAGGCGGTGACATGGTGGTCGTGTTCGGGTTGGTTCTGGTGTTCGGGCTGGCGGCCGTGGTGGCCGCCGCGGTGGCCGCCGTGGGCTGGAGGCGGAGGCGTCAGGCGCCGGTCTTCGGGGCGCTGGCCCTGTTCGCCGCGGGCGTCGTCGTGTGGGCGGTCTCCGACGTGCTCAACCTGCTGGTCACCGACCCGGGGCCGCTGCTGCTGTGGGGCAGCGTCCTGTTCCCGTCGGAGGCCGCCGTCGTGATCGGCTTCTTCTGCCTGACCTCGGCCGTGATGGACCGGACCTGGCGGCCCTCCCGGCGTACGGCCGCGCTGCTGGCGGTCGAGCCCGTGACCGTGCTCGTCCTGCTCGGCACCAACCCGTGGCACCACCTGTTCTTCGCCGGAGTCGAGCGGGTGGGCTGGCAGGGTGAGCTCGTCCTGCAGCTCGGACCGCTGTACTGGGTGCACGTCGCCTACGGCTACATGCTGGTGCTCGCCGGCCTGGTCCGCGTGCTCCGGGCCCGGCGGGCGGCGCCGCGCGGGCAGCGCCGGATCTACACCTGGACCGTCGGCACCGCGCTGCCGCCGCTGGCGGTCAACCTGGTGGGGCTGCCCCTGGAGAACCAGATCGCGGACCTGACCTCGGTCGGGTTCGTCCTCTCGGTGATCATCGCGTACCGGATGGTGGCCCACCCGACCCTGCCGGAGCAGATCCCGGTGGCGCGGCAGCAGGTGTTCGACACCCTGGCCGACGCGGTCGTCGTGGTCGACGGGTCCGGCCGGATCCTGGACCACAACGCCGCCGCCCGCGAACTGGTCCGGCGGATCCGCCCCGACCTGGCGGGCCGGATCTCCGGGTCGCCGGTCACCGAGGTGTTCGGCCCGGACGTGCCCATGACCGAGGACTCCGTGGCCGACCGGATCCTGGCCGGTGCGGGGGGAGGCGTCGTCGACCTGCACCTGCGGACCAGCCCGCTGCGCGACCGCAGGGACCGCTGCATCGGCTGGGCGCTGACCGCCCACGACATCACCGAGGCCAACCGGCTGCGCCGCCAGGTCGAGGAGGCCAACGTGCTCCTGCGGGAGCAGGTGGTGCGGGACGCGCTGACCGGCCTGTACAACCGCCGCCACCTGACCGACACGCTCCCGGCCCTGCTGACCCGCTCCCTCGAGGCCGAGACCCCGCTGAGCCTGGCCGTCGTCGACATCGACCATTTCAAAAAGGTCAACGACACCTACGGTCACGCCTGCGGCGACGCGGTCCTGATCCGGGTGGCGCAGCTCCTGGCCACCGGCGTCCGCTACGACGACCTGGTGGCCCGGCTGGGCGGGGAGGAGTTCGTGATCGTCCTGCCCGGGGCGTCCCCGGAGGCGGCCGTGGCCCGCCTGGAGAGGCTGCGGGAGCTGGTGGCCGACGCGCGGACCCGGACCGCCGGCCACGAGCTCCAGGTCACCGTCAGCATCGGCGTCACCGCCTTCACCGGCGCGCAGAGCAGCACCGAGCTGCTCGAGGCCGCCGACGAGGCCCTCTACGAGGCCAAGCGGCTGGGCCGCAACCGCATCGAGCAGGCCGTGCGCCCGGCCGCGGCGCGCCGGACGGCCTGAGACCGGCCGGCGGGGCGTACGGCTCAGGGCAGCGGGTCGAGGGCCCCCGTGGACAGGCCGCGGGCGATCGCCTCGGCGGTCAGACCGGCGTTGAGGGCGATCTCCCGGAGCTCGGCCTCGAATACGAAGATCTTCCGGAAGGCGGTGCCGTACCGTGCCTGCTCCGCCGGGAGGATCCGCGGTACCTGGGCCCGGCGCGGGTCGAAACGGGTCGAGCCCGACTGGGTGCCGAGCGCCGCCGGAGGAGAGAGCGTCCGGACGAACCCGGCGAGGAAGAACGGGTCGAGCCGGCCGGGGTCGGGCCTCAGCAGGGTGAGCCGGGGACCGAGGAGCAGGCCGGGTTCCTCGACCACCGCGGTCGCCAGGACGCTTCCGCGGGTGGCCACGACCACGTCGCCCGGTTCGAGCCGGATCCGGCCCTCAGGGCCGGTACGCGCCTCCGGGGCGGCCCCGTCCAGCACGTGGCGGTCGGTCATCACCGGCTCGCCCGAGTGGTCGATCTCGTAGCGCCCGGCCTGCCGGACCGTGAGCGCTCCGATCCGCTCCAGTTCCGAGAGCGCGACCATCGGCAGCTCCCGGCCGGTTCCCGGGGCGGCCTCGGGGACCAGGGAGGGGAGCCGTCCGAGCCGCCGGAGGAGGTGCTCGCGGGCGGAGAGGTATCCGGCCGCCGTGACCTGCTCGCCCGTCCTCAGATGGCGGGCGGGGGTGATGTCGACGTCCTCGTCGACCAGCTCGATGATCGGGACCGTACGGCTCTCGCCGGGCCGGCCGGGCTCCGCCTCCGGATCGGCCAGGAAGGCCCGCCACTGCTCGGCGACCGCGTCGAAGGTCGCCGGCTCGGCCTCGGCCAGCAGCACCCGCGACGGGGTGCGGTTCCCGGCGGCGGGTCTGCGCAGCACCCACACGTGCACCGGGAGCCCGGTGCCGGAGGCCATCTTCGGGGGCAGGCCGATGACGGCCTGGAGCGCGCCGCGCCGGAGCAGGTTGCTGCGGATGCGGCGGCCGGAACGGCGGTTGGCCGCGATCGCGGGCATCAGCAGCACCGCGACGCCGCCCGGCTTCAGGTGGGCGAGGGCGTGCTGGACCCAGGCGAGCTCGGACTCGGTCTTGGGCGGCAGGCCGTACTCCCAGCGCAGGTCGCCGGTGAGCTCGTCGTATCCCCAGTGGCGCTCGTTGAAGGGCGGATGGCACACGACGGCGTCGGCCGCCAGGCCCGGCCAGGCGTCGCGCCGCAGCGAGTCTCCCGTCCTGACCTCGCCCTCCGCGCCGGTCAGCGCCAGCCGGGACCGGGCCAGGCGGGCGAGGGAGCCGTCGTGCTCCTGCCCGAGGACCTGCTCCGCCCCGGCCGTCCGAGCCGCCGCGGCGAGCAGGACGCCCAGGCCGCAGGCGGGGTCGAGGACCGACCGCACGCCCGGCCCGGCCAGCCGCGCCATGAACTCCGCGACCTCGTCCGGGGTCTCGGACAGCCGCCGGGAGTGCACGTCGGCGTAGCGGTCGAGCAGGAAACGGGTGGCCTCCGCGGTCCCGCGCTCCCGGGCGTACCGCCTGACGAGCTCCCACGCGGCGGCCGGGACCACCTCCGGCCTGTCCCGGCCGTGCAGGAGCTCGGTCGCCTCGGCGACCACCTCGCCGAGACGCAGGTCGTCGGCGGCGGTCCGGATCTGCTGCCAGGCGCGCTCCCGCAGGGGGAGCTCCTCGACCTTGCCCTGGCTCAGCAGCCACGTCTCGACGGCCTTGAGGGAGAAGGCCGGGCTGGTCGCGGTCCCGCCGACGGGCTCGGGGAAGTCCTCGTGCCGCCGCCGCCAGTTGCTCACGGCCGCCCGGCCGACCCCCGCCATCCGCGCGATGTCGGCCGCGGTGACGGTCGCCTCGTCCGCTGACACCGTGAGCCCGCCTTTCTGCCCGTCCCAGCACGTGGACACACCGTATCCTGATCGTACGTCGCCCGAAGGCTCGGATCGTGTATCAAATTCACGTTGTGCGGAGGGCGGTGCCGTACGGCGGAGCGGTCCTACCGGTACTGGAGTTTGTGCGGATCCGCCTGGGAGGCGGGCCTGCGGCGGGAGGTCGCGAAGACCAGCGCGCCCGCGGCGACGAGGACGAAGGCCCCGCCGGCCATGGCCCACGCGCCCGTCTGCTGGGTGGACTGCTCCTCCTGGCCCGTCTCGGCGAACCCGGCCCACCTCCGGGCCTCCTGGGTCAGTTCGTCGTACCGGGCCGGGTCGCTCTCCTTGACGGCGTCGGCGTCGCGGGCCGCCTGCTCGGCCTTGGCGAGGTGGCCCTCGATCCGCGCACCCGTCTCACTCGCCCGGGAGAACGGGACGCTGCTCACCGCCCCCACCACCAGGCCCAGCACCAGCAGTGCGATTCCGATCCACGACCTGCGTCCCACCGATATCACCTTTCCGTGCCCGTCAGCTCCTCGCCGCGCGCTCTGACGGGGCACAGGGCTCCGGGACGCAGGGCGGGGCGGCGGGCGGGTTCCGCTCGCCGCCGTGACACGGTATCCGGCCGTCCTGCCTGGTCACGCCAGCCGTACGGATGATCCGGCCTCCCCCGTGCGGACGAGGCCGGGGCGGAGGGGCGCGGCGGGATGTTCCTGCGCCTGCACGAGGAGCCCGGTCTCACGGTGGTCAAGGTCTCCCCGGAGGAGCGTGAGGCGCTCGCCGGGGAGCGGCCCGACGTCTTCCTCGTCACCCCGCACCACGAGAAGTACCCGTACATGCTGGTGCGGACGGCGGAGCCGGCCGCGGACGAGCTGCGCGAGCTGGTCACGGAGGCCTGGCGGATGAGCGCGCCCAAGCGGCTCGTGGCGTCCTTCGACGAGGACGCCTGACGGGGGACCGCTCTGCGCGGACATGTCATCCGCGCGGGTGACGCCGGACCGTGTTCTGGTTCGTCACGATTCGAGGCGTGGTCGAAGAGGCGTTGTTTCGGGCGGGCTGGTGGCGGACCATCGGCAGGGGCGCGCGGTTGCTGGCGGCGGTCGCCGTCTCCTGGCCGGTCCTGGGCGTGGCGTACGCGGCCGGAGGATGGTGGTGGCTGCCGGGGCTGCTCGCCCTCGCCGTCCTGCTCGGGGTCTCCATCGTGCAGCTGGTCGGGATCTCCGAGGACGTGCCCTGGGCGGTCTGGGGGATGTGGCCGTTCTTCCTCGTCCTGGCGCTGACGGCCGGTCTTCCGGGCGAGTACTACATGCGCGCGTACGGCGAGCCGGTGAGCGCGGTCGTGGCGGAGCGGGAGTGGGTCGAGGGTTCGAGGCGGAAATACGACCACTACGAGTACGTCCTGCGCACCGGCGACGGGCGGCTGGTCGCGGAGGAGTTCGAGAGCCACCGGGACGGGCTGGAGATCGGCGCGCGGGTCGAGGTGCTCACGGACCCCCTGGGAGTGCTCGAACCGCTGGAACCGTCGGAGGATCTCGGCCTCGCGGAAACGCTCGCCCGGGTCGCCTGGGGCTGGATCACGCTGATGACGGTCGTGCTCAGCGTGCTGGGCGAACGGCGGCGCCGGACGATGCGGCCCAAGGGGTCCGGCGGGTGAGCACCTCAGGCCGGGGGCTCCCAGTAGACCTCCACCCGGTGGCCGTCGGGGTCGGCGCACTTGAACGCCACGTAGGAGGGCCCGTCGTGGTGCTCGGCGACCGCGATCCCGTCGGCGCGCACGCGGTCGAGCAGGGCGCGCACCTCGCCGGGCTCGCCGAGCCGGAAGCCGAAGTGCAGGAAGGCGGGGAGCGGGCCCACCTCCTGGCCGCCGTGCAGCGCCAGGTCGAAGCCGTCGGCGTTGCGGACGATGACGGTGCCGTCCTCGTACCGCTGCGCGGTCGCGGGGTCGAACCCGAAGTAGGTCTCGTAGAACCGGAGGCTGCGCCGGGCGTCGCGCACGGGCAGGCCCAGATGGGTCAGATGCATGATCCCAGCGTGCGGCCGCCGGTCTCCCCCGACAAGGGATTTGTGCCGCTTCGGTCCGCGTGCGCCGGACCGCCCGCCGGACGCGGCGGGCCGCGCCCCCGGGCGGCCCGCCGACCGCGGCGTCAGCCCATGGTCCTCGCGCCGTCGATGGACTCGCGGATGATGTCGGCGTGCCCGGCGTGCTGGGAGGTCTCGGCGATGACGTGCAGCAGGACCCGGCGGACCGACCAGCGCGCGCCCGGCTCGAACCACGGCGCCTCAGGGAGCGGGTGGGAGGCGTCCATGTCCAGCGTCTCCACCAGCTTCGCGGTCTCGCGCGCCACCCGCTCGTAGTCGTCGAGCAGGCCGTCCAGCGTCTCGCCGTCGAGCATGCGGAACTGGCCCTCCCAGTCGATCTGCTCGCGCTCCATCGCCTCGGCGCCGCCGACCGCGAACCGCATCCACCTCTCCTCCACCCCGGCCACGTGCTTGATCAGGCCGCCCAGGCAGAGCTCGCTGGCGGTGGGGCGCAGCGCCGCCTGCCCGTCGGTCAGGCCCCGGACCGTCTGGCGCAGGAAGCCGCGGTGCTTGTCCAGCGTCTGGAGCAGGTCGGCGCGCTCGCCGGTCGTGGTCTTCTCATGCGTGGTCATGGGTCCGCCCTTCGATGTCGTCGGCCGGCCCAGCCTATGACCGGCCACCGACATTTTCCGATCATCGGGCGGAGGCGCCGCGGCGGCGGTCAGCCGGTCGTACGGCCGTGCCGGTCGCGTGCCTTCAGGCGGACGGTCGGCATCTCCGGGGCGGGCAGCGGACCGGCGTCGCAGCCGCCCACCGTGCCGAAGCGCCGGCCCGCCGCCCAGTCGTCGCGCGCCCGCACGATCTCCTCGTGCGAGCGGCCGACGAAGTTCCACCACATCACGAGGGGTTCGTCGAACGGCTCGCCGCCGAACACGAACAGCCGGGCCGGGCCCGCCGCTCCGACGGGGATCTCGGACCGGCCCCGCCCGAGGTAGAGCAGTGAACCGGGGGACAGCGGCGTGCCGGCGACCTCCGCGGCGCCGGACATGACCAGGACGGCGTTCTCGAAGCCGGGATCGGCCGGGATCACGCAGCCGCCGGGTCCGGCGAACAGGATCTCGGCGCCGACCAGCGGGGTGTGCACGCGTGCGGGGGAGCGGGCCGGCCCGAGCGCTCCCGCGACGACGGTGACGGTCGCCTCGCCCGTGCGCAGCACCGGCAGTTCGGCGTGGTGCTCGAACCGCGGTTCGCCGTGGCGGGCCTCCTCCGGCAGCGCCACCCACAGCTGCAGCCCGTGCATGCCCGGGGGGTGGTCCGGCGGGGACTGCTCGGAGTGCGCGATGCCGCGGCCCGAGGTCATCAGGTTGAGCTGTCCGGGGGTGATCGCCTGCGCGCTGCCGAGGCTGTCGCGGTGCATGATCTCGCCGTCGGCCAGCCAGGTGACGGTCTGCAGGCCGGTGTGCGGGTGCGGCGGCACCTGCATGCCGGGCCGCCCGCCGACGTCGTCCGGACCGAAGTGGTCCACGAAGCACCAGGCGCCGACCATCCGGCGCCTGCGCTGCGGCAGCAGCCGCCGGACCGTGGTGTACCGGCCCAGCGGCACGTCGTGACCGGGCAGGAGGACGCTCTCCGGCTCGGTCTCGACCGCGACCGCGCAGCCGTACACGGCCTGGCCGGGCTCTCGCTCTGAGTCGCTCATGAGCCGACCCTACGGGCTCCCGCCGGCTCATCTCCGGAGGCGGCGGGGCCGGGGCCGTACGGCCGGGACGGCAGGTTTTCCCGCTCGGCACGCGCCGGGAAACACGCGCTCCTGTCTGACACGGTCCAGAAAAAAACAGTTACGCGGGCATTTACTGTTAGGAAACTTTCTTTTACATTTCAAGCAACCCCCCAGCAGAGGAGTGCTCCATGCGAAAAACGATCATGATTGTGGTGATGGCGCTGATAGCCGCCGGAGCCACCGTCCTCACGGCCTCCCCGGCTCTGGCGCACGGCTACGTGTCGTCGCCGCCGAGCCGCCAGGCGATGTGCGCCCAGGGCAAGGTCTCCAACTGCGGTCCCATCATCTACGAGCCGCAGAGCGTGGAAGGCCCCAAGGGCCAGCGCAACTGCCACGGCGGCGTCGGCCGGTTCGCCCAGCTCAGCGACGAGAGCAAGAACTGGCCCGCGACCTCCGTCGGCACCAGCGTGAACTTCAACTGGGTGCTGACCGCGCGCCACGCCACCAGCACCTGGGAGTACTACATCGGCGGCACCCGGATCGCGGTCTTCAACGACCAGGGCCGCCAGCCGGGTGCGACGGTGACGCACAACGTGAACCTGTCCGGCTACAGCGGGCGGCAGAAGGTCCTGGCCATCTGGAACATCGCCGACACCGCCATGGCCTTCTACTCCTGCATCGACCTGCAGATCGGCGGCGGCAACCCGGACCCGGACCCGACGCCGACGCCCACCCCGACTCCGGACCCGACGACTCCCTCGGGGACCTGGTCCGCCGGCACCGCGTACGCGGCCGGCGCCCAGGTCACCTACGGCGGCGCGACCTACCGGTGCCGCCAGGCGCACACCGCCTACGCCGGCTGGGAGCCGCCGAACGTCCCCGCGCTGTGGCAGCGGCTCTGACCGGCCGGTAGCGGCGCTCGTCTTCTCGAAAGGAGACCGATGGATCACATCCACGGCGCAGTGCTGTCGCTGTTCAGGGCAGTGGTCGGGCTGCTGTTCGCCTGCCACGGAGCGGCGAGCCTGTTCGGCGTCCTCGGCGGCCCGCACGGCGGGCGGACACCGGAGTTCGGCGCCTGGCCGGGATGGTGGGCGGCGGCGATCGAGCTGACCGGCGGCGGCCTCGTGCTGCTCGGCCTGGCGACCCGCGCCGCCGCCCTGCTCTGCTCAGGAACGATGGCCTACGCCTACTTCGTCGTGCACCAGCCGAAGGGACTGTTCCCGCTCGTCAACGGAGGCGAGCCCGCGGCGCTCTTCTCCTGGTCCTTCCTGCTGGTGGCCGTGGTCGGCGGCGGCCCCTGGGCGCTGGACGCGCTCCTGGCCCGGTACCGCGGACTCCCGGGCCCGTCGGCGGCCCCGCCGCAACCGCCGGCGTTATCGGAGAGGCGGCTCGGCGCGACCGCCGGCGGTGATCCGCAGGCGCGCGAGTACGGCTCCGGCGCCTGACCCGCTGCGGGAAGGCGCCGCAGTGAAGGAGGAGTAGGCAGGGCGTCCGGGCCCGACCGGCGCGTGAGCGACCGGCGGGACTCGGGCGCCCTTTCCCGTGCGGCGCTCCTTCTCCCGGCGCGGCCGTCCGCCTGCCCCTCCCCGGCCGGCGGTCAGCCGGTCCCGGCCCGGATCTGGTCGAGGTAGTTGTAGGCGGTGACGCGGGAGACCCCGAGCCGCCGGGCCACCCGGTCGACGGCGCGTTTGACGAAGAACGCGCCCTTCTGGTCGAGGAACCGGAGGACCTCGATCTTGTGCTCCCGGTCCATGAGGGCCACGGCTTTGCCGGTGTTGGCGATGGCGGTCTCGATCAGGTTGTCCAGGACCTCGTTGATGTCGCCGGCGAAGATCTCGTCGCGGTCGGGGGCGGCCCCGGCGCTCTTGAGCACCTCGTCGAGGCTGGCCCGGGCGACCTGCAGCGGGGTCATGTCGACGTTGACGCACAGGGCGGCGATGACCCGGCCGTCGGGGTCGCGCAGGTAGACCGAGGACGAGCGGAGTTCGCGGCCGTCACCGGTGCGTCCGCGGTAGCCGTACTCGTCGTGGTCCTCGGCCTCCTTCCGGCGCATCTCCAGGCCCAGGTTGGTCGAGGGCCCGCCGACGGCACGCCCGGTCACGTGCCCGTTCTCGATCGCGGCGATGGTGTGCTCCATGCCGTCGCCCGAGAGGTCGTGCAGGACGACTTCGCAGTGCGGGCCGACCGCGGCCGCGACGGCCTTCATGATCGGCCGCAGGATCGGTTCGAGATCGGCGAGATCTCGGGCCACCGAGGTCTCGGGCGAGGGAGGGGTGGACATGGGACTCCTTCTCGAACCGGCGCTGGTGACAGCTTCTCAGGTCCGCCGCGGACCGTCGCCCCCGGCCATCTTCTTTATAGAAATTCTGTTAAGCATATTGACGAGTTGTCAACGGACTGCCCAGACTGAGCCAGCCGTACGAGAAGGAACGAACACCATGAAACGCGTAAAGATCCTGAAGTCGTATGCCGCCGGGCTGGCCCTGCTGACCCTCGCCGCCTGCGCACCGTCCACCGCGCCGTCGTCGGCCGGCGGGGACGACAGGACCGGGACCGTGCGGGTGTGGCTCTTCGACGAGCCGAACCGCGCTCCCAAGGAGAAGGTCGTCGCCGAGGCGGTCAAGGAGTTCACCGCCGCCCATCCGGACGTGAAGGTCGAGGTCTCCTACATCCCGACCTCCCCGGCCCGGCACGAGAAGTTCAAGGGCGCGTTCAACGATCCCGCCAGCGCGCCCGACGTCGCCGAGTACGGCAACACCGACCTCGCCGAGTACGCCGCCGCGGGCGGGTTCGCCGACCTCGGCGCCGACGTCGGGGCCTGGGCCGAGGGCAAGGAGATCGGCGCCGACCTGCTGAAGTCGGCCACCGCGGGCGGCAAGCTGTACGGCGTGCCGTGGTACATCGGCGTCCGCGCGCTCTACTACCGGACCGACGTCTTCGCCGAGCTCGGCCTGGAGCCGCCCGCCACCCTGGAGGAACTGGCCACCACCGCCCGCGCCGTACGCGAGAAGAAGCCCGACCTGTACGGCATCGCGGTCGGCGGCGAGTACACCTTCGGCGCGCTGCCCTTCGTCTGGGACGCGGGCGGCGACATCGAGAAGCTCGACGGCCCCGAGTCCCGCAAGGGCGTCAAGGCCTACACCGACCTGCTGAGCGACGACGTCTGCCCGCCGCAGGCGTGCGCCGCGCTGACCGGCGGCAAGACCGTCGAGCTGTTCGCGAGCGGCAAGGCCGCCATGGGCATCCTGGGCAACTTCAGCCGGTCCGCCGTGGACGCGGGACCCGCCGCGGGCAAGTACGCCGTGGTGCCGCTCCCGGGGTCCACGGCGGGCACGCCCGCCCCCGCGTTCGCCGGCGGCAACAACCTCGGCGTGATGCGCAGCAGCGGGCACCGCACACTGGCCGTACAGTTCGTCCAGCTGCTCGCGGGCAAGACCTACCAGGTCAAGATGTACGAGGCGATGGGCAACCTGCCCACGCTGACCTCGGCCAGGCAGGAACTGGCGGCCAAGGACCCCTTCCTCAAACCGTTCCTCGACACGGTCGCCGCCGGCACCCGCTTCGTGCCCGTCGACCCGGCCTGGGTGAAGATCGACAATCAGAAGGTCATCCCGACCATGCTGCAGAAGGTCGCGACCGGGCAGGCCACGGTGGAGCAGGCCACCACCGAGGCCGCCGCGGCGGTGAACGCCGCCTTCGGCCGGTCATGACCACGCTCGCCACCACCCCGGCGGGCCCGCAGGCCCGGGCCCGCCGGGCGGGGCCCCGCCCCCGCCGGAGGGACGGGCTGCGGCCCTGGCTCTACCTGCTGCCCGCGGCGGCGGTACTGCTCCCGCTGCTCGGCTACCCGATCTACATGCTGGGCCTGCTCTCGGTGTTCGACTATCGGCAGGCCCAGGTCAGCGGTGGGGAACCGACGACCTTCGTCGGATTCGGCAACTACGCGACCCTCCTGGGCGACCAGCGTTTCTGGTCGGTCCTCGGGCAGACCGTGGCCTTCGCGGCGGCGCTCGTGGTCGCCACGCTGGCCGTCGGAGCGACGCTGGCCGTGGTGCTGTCCAGGGCGGGTCGGGTGCCGCGCCTGCTGCTCTCCCTGGCGGCGATGGCGGCATGGGCGGCTCCCGCGATGACCGGCTCCACCGTCTGGATGTTCCTGTTCGACGCCGACCTCGGCCTGGTCAACCAGGTGCTGGGCATCGAGGGCTTCAACTGGTTCTACGACCGGTGGGTCGCGTTCGGGGTGGTCGGCGCCACCGTGGTCTGGCACTCCTTCCCCTTCGTCATGGTGACGCTGTACGCCGGGATCCAGGCGGTCCCCGCCTCGGTCATCGAGGCCGCCGCGCTGGACGGGGCCTCGGCGTGGCAGTCGTTCTGGAAGGTCCTCGTGCCGATCCTGCGGCCGCTGATCACGATCGTGGTCATCCAGTCGATCATCTGGGACTTCAAGATATTCACCCAGATCTACGTGATGACCAACGGCGGAGGCATCGCGGGGCAGAACTCGGTGCTCAACGTGTACGCCTACCAGACCGCCTTCGGATCCTCCGAGTACGGCCTCGGCTCGGCGATCGGCATGGTCATGACGCTGATCCTGCTCGCGGTCACCCTGCTCTACATCCGCGCGCTGCACCGCAGGGGGGAGAGTCTTTGAACAGGTCCCGGCTCGCGGCGAACGCGGTGGCGGTGGCCGCCGCCGCCGTGACGCTCTTCCCGATCTACTGGATGGTTCTCTCCGCGGTGAAACCGGCCGGTGAGATCCAGTCGCTCCAGGCCCGCCCGTGGACCCTGGCGCCCACGCTGGAGCACTTCCGGCGGGTGCTCGGCGCCGAGAACTTCGGCCGGTACTTCCTCAACAGCGCGGCCGTCGCGCTCTCGGTCGTCGTGCTCTCCGCGGTGGTGGCGTTCCTGGCGGCCTTCGCGGTGACCCGGTTCCGGTTCAGGTTCCGCACGAGCGTGCTGATCATGTTTCTGGTGGCGCAGATGGTCCCGGTCGAGGCGCTCACCATCCCGCTGTTCTTCCTGGTCCGGGATCTGGGCGGAGTGGTGCCCGGCGTGGGGCTCAACACCCTGGGCTCGCTCGTCCTGGTCCACCTGGCCTTCTCGCTGCCGTTCGCGATCTGGATGATGCGGGGCTTCGTCGCCGCGGTGCCGGAGGCGATCGAGGAGGCGGCGATGATCGACGGAGCGAGCCGGGCGGTCATCCTGTGGCGGATCATCTTCCCGCTGGTCGCCCCCGGCCTCGTCGCGACCGGCGTGTTCTCCTTCATCACCGCCTGGAACGACTTCATCTTCGCCAGGACCTTCATCATCTCGGCCACCCACAACCAGACCCTGCCCGCGGCGCTGCTCGTCTTCTTCAAACCCGACGAGAACGACTGGGGCGGGATCATGGCCGCGTCGACGCTGATGACCGTCCCCGTCCTGGTCTTCTTCATCGCCGTGCAGCGCCGGCTGGTCGCCGGGCTGGGCGGTGCGGTGAAGGACTGAGCGCCCTCCGCCGCCACCGCCGGTTCAGGGGACGGTGACGGGAACGGGGTCGGGGCGGGAGGACTCCGCCGCGGAGGGCGGCACCCGGAGCAGGCGGGCCGCCCACACGGGCAGCCACCAGTTCCACCTCCCCATGAGGGAGACCAGGGCCGGGACCAGGAGGGCGCGGATCACCGTGGCGTCCAGCAGGACGCCCAGGCCCAGCCCCGTCGCGAATATCTTGAGCTCGACGGCGGGGGCCGCCGCCAGCGAGGCGAACGCCAGGAACAGGATGAGCGCCGCGCTGGTCACCAGCCGCCCGGTACGGCCGATGCCCTCGACGATCGCCGAGTGGGTCGAGCCGGTGCGGTCGTACTCCTCCCGCATCCTGGCGAGGATGAACACCTCGTAGTCCATCGACAGGCCGTAGAGGAACGCGAAGACCATCACCGGGACGAAGTCGACGATGGCGCCGGTCGGCTCGATGTTCCAGATCAGCTTGGAGCCGTAGCCGTACTGCCAGACGAGCACCATCGCGCCGATGACGGCGGCGAGCGACAGCAGGTTGAGGAGGATGGCCTTCAGCGGGAGCAGCAGGGACCGGAATCCTCTGGCGAGCAGCAGGAACGTCACCACGGAGATGAGCAGGAGCATCAGCGGGAACGACCCGTAGACCGCCTGGACGAAGTCCATGTTCTCCGCGGTGGGGCCGCCGACCCGGGCGCTCTCCGGTACGGCGGCGCGGACCCGCTCGACCGTCTCCTGGCCCTCCCGGGAGCTGCCTTCGGCGGCGGGGACGACCGTGATCAGCGCCGTGCCCTCCTTGCGCCACGCCGGAGAGTCGGGGGCGGCGGCCGTGCGGACTCCGGGAACGGCCGCGAGGCGGGCGGCGACCGGCGCCGGGTCGCCGGACACCAGGACGTCGATCGGGGTCAGCACGCCCGAGGAGACGCCCTGGCTCTTGAGGGTGGTCAGAGCCTCGTAGGCGGGCCCCGACTTGGCCAGCGATCCGCTGTCGGCCTCACCCAGCCGGAGGCCCAGGGCGGTCCCGGCGAGTGCCAGCAGCACGGCGCACGACGCCACGGCGGCCGGCCAGCGGTACCGCACGACGCGCCGGGCCCAGGCCGTCCAGCCGGGGCTGGCCGAGGAGTCCTTGCGCAGTCTCGGCCAGTCCAGCCGCCGGCCCATCGTGGCCAGGATCACGGGCAGCAGCGTGATCACCGCCAGCATGCTGACCACGGGGATCAGCAGGCCGCCGTAACCGACGCTGCGCAGGAACGGCACGGGCAGCAGCACCATGGCGAACAGCCCGATCGCGACGGTGACCCCACTGAAGATCACCGCGCGTCCGGCGGTCGCCATCGCCCGCCGGACCGCCTCGTCCCCGCGGTGGCCGCTCGACTGCTCCTCCCTCCACCGGGTGACCAGCAGAAGCGAGTAGTCGATGGCCACCCCCAGCCCGAGCATCGCGACGATGTACTGCACGATGTCGCTGACCGGGGTGACCCCCGCCAGCCCGTAGATGGACAGGAAGCACGCCAGGATCGAGACCGCGGCGATGAGGAGCGGCACGAGCGCGAGGAACGACCCGAAGACGAAGGCGAGGACCGCCAGTGCGCCCACGCCGCCGATCAGGGTCTCGGCCAGCAGGCTGATCCCGCCTCCGCCGCCTCCGCCGTCACCGCTCTCCTCCAGCGGGTCCATGCCTGTGACCTGCACCGCGGTGCCGTCGGGCAGCGCGGATCCGAGCGCCGCGGCGACGGGACCGCTCTGGTCCGCGCCGCGGAACTCCTCGGCGACGTCCGGGGTGAAGACCAAGGCGAAGGTGGTACGGCCGTCGCGGCCGACGAAGCGGGGGTCACCGGTGTCGGCGTAGGAGACGACCCGGGCTCCTGTCGTCTCCGCCACCGACGCGAAGGCCTTGCCCAGCACCTCCCTGGTGCCGGGGCTGTCCACGGTCCGCCCCTCGGGGAGTGTGATCACCGGGATGAGCGGCTCGTTGCCCGCTTCGCTGCCGTAGGTCCGCGCGATCGCCTGGTTCGTCTCGAAGGCGGCCTGCCCGGGCTGGGAGAACCCCTCGGAGAGGCGCCCTTCCATCCGGGTGATCGCCACCACTCCGGCCGCCGACAGGGCCAGCCATATCAGGGTCACCAGCAGCTTGTGCCGCAGCACGAACTCAGAGAATCTCTGCATGCGGTCAGTAGACCGTCCCGGCCTTCTGCCGCGGTGAGATCTCCCTGAGAGAGCCCTGTGCATCTCCTTCACAATTCAGAATGGAATCGGGACACAGTCGTGAACGGACGCGGACAGTTCGTCCCGCCGTGGATCATTGAATCATTAACTTGATTGCGGAACGTTTTCCGAGGCGCTTCCAACCTTTGTCGAACCCCGGAGGGGCGATGATTCCACAGGGCTTTCTAAGGGATCGCCGAGCATCTCGGGCGCAGTGGGAGTGTAGTATCCGCCGGCTTCGAGCGGGGCGGTCGGGTGGAAATTTTCGCAGGCCAGACGGGATCGAGCGGGTCGCTCGGGTTCCGAGGCCCCGGGGGTCGCCTGTCTCCGCTGGTCGCTCGGGTATGCCGCGGCAGAACCGAATATTGTTTCATTTAGACGCCTCCCGCCGGGCCGCCACGGCATTTCGCGTTAAGTGACTGCGGCATTGCGAGATGTGACGCCGAGAACTGGGAGTCGGCTTAGGGATCCCTTGAGAATGTGTGGGGAACAGATTAGTGTCATCTGTCATGAGTTCAAAACGGGGGGCTAGTTTTGAGGACCGCTTTCTATTGGGCGGGAGCCCGGTCGCGTCCCTGAAGTCCGCCGCCTCCACGGTCGCAGGATCTGCGGCGCCGGAGGGGGTCGGTAATGTTATTTGAGGGGGGACTCTGTGCGTTGTCCGGGTTCTTCCTCGGCGTTCTCACCGCACTGCTCTTCTCCGTGCGAAGAATCCGGCAGGCGCGTCACGACGCCGTCACGGCCGTCCGCGGGGAGCGGCGCCGTATCGCCCGGGAGCTGCACGACATCGTCGGGCACGGACTGCTCGTCATCGCGATGCACGCTCGCCGGCTTCCGGGGATGGCCAGGCAGACGAGTCCGATCGCGGGGGCGATCGACGACATGGCCAGGGTGACGATGCGCGACGTCCGGGAGCTGATCGGAACGCTCCGCGACAGCGATCCCGGAGACGCCCGGCGGGCCGCGCGGCCGCTCTCCCAGGCCATCACCGAGCTGGGAGCCCGGCTGCCGGGCGGGGAGCTCGCCTTCACCCTGGAGAACGTGGGGCATGAGCACCACATCCCGCCCGAGCTGCGCAACACCGTCCTGCGCATCGTCCAGGAGGGCATCACCAACGCGATCAAGCACGGTGCCGGCAAGCCCGTCCGGGTGGTGCTCTCCTTCGGCGACGAACTCGCCGTCAGTGTGGCGAGCGGCGCCGTACCGGCGGGGTGCGGCGTGGGCGGCCTGCGGAGCCCGAAGGGGTACGGCCTGATCGGCCTGCGCGAGCGGGTCGCCGTGCACGGCGGCTCCTTCGAGGGCGGGCACACCGCGCAGGGAGGATTCCTCCTGCGCGCGTGCTTCCCCGTTCCGGAGCCGGGGCAACGACCGAACGAGATGGAGGTTGAATGCGCGAAATACGCATCCTGATCGCCGATGACCAGCCACTGGTCCGCAGCGGGCTGAAGGCGACCTTCGATGCGGTACCGGACATCATCATCGCGGGTGAAGCGGTGAACGGCGTCGAGGCGGTGCGCGGTGTCCGGAGGCTGAATCCCGACATCGTGCTGATGGACATCCACATGCCGCGCATGGACGGGCTGGAGGCCACCAGGGAGATCTACGAGCTCCAGCAGAACGACGCGACCAAAGTGATCATCCTGACCATGTACGACCAGGACGAGCATGTCTTCGAGGCGCTCAGAGTGGGGGCGAGCGGCTTCATCCTGAAGGACGCCCCCACCGAGAAGCTGATCGAGGCGGTGCGCGAGGTCGCCACGGGTGAGGCGCTCCTGTCGCCTTCGGTGACCCGCAGGCTCATCGCCGAGTTCGCCCGCAGGCCGGTCCTCTCCACGGCCACGGCCCCGGAGCTGGCGAACCTGACCGATCGCGAGCTCGACGTCTTCAAATTGCTGGTCCGGGGATACGGCAACGACGACATGGCCAAGATGCTCGTGCTGGGTGAGAGCACGGTGAAGTCCCACGTGCAGCACCTGTACCAGAAGCTGGGTGTGCGCAACAGGGTTCAGGTCGTCATCTACGCCTACGAGAACGGCCTGGTCTAGCCGCCCCGTCACGCGGCCCCGCCCGGATCCCGGGAACACGGCGCAGCCGCTCGTCCGGCCGCCGGGGGCCGGAGACGCGGACCGGCGAGGGCGTGGGGGCGCCCTCGCCGGTCACCGCGAGGCCGGCGTCCGGCTCCCGCCTCCTCGCCGGTCAGGCCGGCACCCGGCCGGCCGTCTCCGCCTCGATGAGGAAGCGCAGCGACCTGGCCTCGGTGATGCAGTCCCGCAACGGCTTGACCAGGTCCCTGTGCTCGGAGGTGGCCTCCCAGGCGAGGAAGGACTCCAGGTCGGACCACTCGCTGGTGATCAGCCACTGCTCCGGGTCCGTGGCCGACCGGCACACCTGGTCCACCAGGTGGCCGGGCACGCCCTCCGCGACGAGGAACCGGATCTGCTCGTAGGCCGCGAGGAAGTCGTCCCGCCGTTCGACGGGAACCTTGACCAGGAACACGATCCTGGCCCTACCGTGTGATCTTTCGGACATCTCGGACACCATCTCAGACACCGTCCCCGACAAGCTCTTCGGTGAGCGCGAACAGGCGCGAGGCGTTGCCCCTGCTGATGCCCCGGAGCTCCTCCTCGTCCGTCACCTCACTCCGGACGGCGTCGAGGATGCGGCTCACGGAGTTCATGAGCGGGGGCGCGTCGGTGCCGAACAGGATGTTCCCGGCCCCGAACACCTCGAGGTTCGCCCTGAGCTGCACCCTGCTGGGGACGGACGTCTCCACGAAGATCCGTCGCAGGGACTCGCTCGGGCGGGAGGCGAGCCGCGAGGGCTCCGCACCGGGGCGCGGAGCCACGGCCAGGTCGAGCTTCTCCAGGAGGCCGGCCAGCCCGCCGCCTCCCGCCGCCGCGATGAGACGCAGCCCGGGATGGCGTTCCAGCCACCCCGCGCAGATCAGCGCGGCGACCCCCATGGTCACGTCGCCGGGCCGGGCCACATGCTCCACCAGGCCGGGATGCCGGACGCTGGAGGTGCCCACCGGCTCGGCCGGGGGGTGGAGCAGCACCGGGACGCCGGTCTCGGCGGCCATGGCGAAGAAGTCCCCGGCGGCCGCGGAGTCCAGATACTCGCCGTTGACGCTGGTGTTGACGATGAGGCCGACGAACCGCCAGTCCTTGACGAGCTCCGCCGCCTGGGACAGCATCGCGTCGCCGCCGAACGGGTCCAGATAGGCGTACGCCCGCAGGGCGCCGGGAAAGCGGCCGACGAGGTCGCCGATGGCCTCGTTGTAGGCGCGCACCTGGTCGGCCGACTGCGCGTAGTTGGCGGCGCCGGACCCCGGCCGCATGGATCCGGCCCCGCAAGGGCTGCCGATGATCGTCAGATCGATGCCGAGCGCCTGCTTCGCGGCGATCGACCCCTCGGCGTCGAACAGGCTCGGCGGACCGAAGCCTTCGCCGCCCGGAGCGGCGAGGTGGCCGTGGACGTCGACGAACACGCTCACCTCCCGCTTCCCGGCCCGCCCGGACCCCCGGGGCCTCCTGGCCCGCCCGGCCCGCCCGGACCTCCGGGGCGGCCCGGACCGCCCGGCCCGCCGGGGGGAGGTCCCGCCAGCGCCGAGGTGAACCCGAACCTGCCCAGGACCGGGACGCAGCTCCCGTAGAGGCCGTCGGAGGCGGAGTCGGTCAGGAAACCCACGACGCGGGCGACCAGCTCGGGAGTGACCGTCTGGTCGAAGTCGATGTGCGGCCGGGAACTGCGCATCTGCTCGGTGTCCGCGATCGTCATCACGATGGCGTTGGCGTGGATGCCGCGTCGCTTCACCTCGTGGGACATCGACCGCATCCAGGCCATCAGCGCGGCCTTCGAGGCGGCGTAGGCCGACAGGGCCGGCAGCGGCTCGTCGGCCAGCGGGCTGCTGAAGTAGACCAGCCGCCCCCCCTCGCCGAGGTGGGGCAGGACCGCCTGGGTGGCGGTCACCGCCGACCGGAAGTTGGCCCGCATCAGCTCGTCGTACCGGTCGAGGCCGGTCATCGCCACCGGTCCGGCGTGGAAGGCGCCGACCAGGTGGACGAGGCCGTCCAGCCGGCCCAGCCGCCGCACCGCCTCGGCGGCGGCGTCCTGGGCGCCCTCCGGCTCGCTCACGTCGGTCCGCAGGACCTCCACCCGGCCCGGCGCGCCGTACGACTTCTCCAGCTCCTCCAGCCGCTCGGCGTTGCGCGCGGTCAGGAGCAGCCTGTCACCGCGCTCGGACAGGAGCCTGATCGAGGCCTCCGCGAGATGCCCGGTGGCACCGGTGATCAGGAACGCCCTGCCGGATCCGGATCCGGATCCCGGCCCGTTCGCGACCGGGCCGGTCATGACGTGGCCACTCGGGTGGTGACGTGCTCCATCATCGCCCGCCGGAAGAAGGCGCGTGCGCCGTCGGGGGTGCCGGTGTCGCGCCGGTCCTCCTCCACGATGTGCTCGTCGAGCTCCCGTTCGAGCTGCTGGACGCTCGGCTGGGTCGCGAGGTGCGCCATCAGGCTCGGCAGGTTCCCGTCGATCTCGATCAGGCGGACGAGCAGGCCGTCCTTCAGGAACACCGAGGTGCTCAGCAGGCGGGTGCCGTCGGGGGTGACCCACTCCGGCGGGGCGTAACCGGACAGGAGGGTCTTCACCTTCTCCTCGCTTCCCGGCTTGATCCGGAACATGATCGCGTAGCGCTGCATCGTGGTCCTTCCTCTGGAGGTCGTGGCCAGCCTTGCCGCCCCCGCCCCGCCGCGTCTTCCGCCGGCCGCATGAGATGCGGCCTCCCCTCGGCGGAGGAGCACCGCCCCTCAGTGGGAGAGGCCGGTGTCCATCGTCAGCTCGTAGGTCTTGCGGTAGACCAGCCGGTCGAAGGTGAGCCGCATGAAGGCGTCCCGGAACCAGCAGGCCGCCGGGGCGCTCCACCGGCTGAACGCGCCGTTCGCGCGCGACCGCCTGACCACCTTGGCGGTACGGGCGACCCTGCGCCGCTCGTACTCGGCGAGCGCCCCGGGCACGTCACGCGCTCCGGCGAGGCAGGACGCCAGGACCACCGCTCCCTCGATCGCCTGGTTGGCCCCCTGCCCGAGGTTGAACGTCATCGGGTGCGCGGCGTCCCCGACCAGCGTGGCGCGGTCGGTGCTCCAGCGGGTCACCGGGTCGCGGTCGAAGATGTCGATGGGGGAGACCCCTCCCATCGGGGTGGCCTCGACCAGCTCCGCGACCGGTACCGGCCATCCGGCGAACTCCCGGGTGACGATCTCCCGCCAGGTCTGGCCGAAGGCGTCCATCCGGCGGCTGATCCGGTCGCTGATGATGGCGTCCCAGTACACGTGGCCGTCGGTGAGCGGGTAGTACACGAACCAGCGGCCCCGGCCGAAGGTGCTGACGAAGGTGTGGCCGGGCGTGCCGAGGCCGGGGACGTGGGCGATGCCCTGCCAGGCGGTGACGCCCGCGTACCGGGGCGGCGGCTCGTAGGGCATCATGGCGCCCCGTACGGCGGAGCGCAGCCCGTCCGCGCCGACCAGGAGGTCTCCCCGCTCCTCCCGCCCGTCCTCGAACCGCACGGTGACGCCGTCCGCGTCGGAGTCGAACCCGGCGCACCGGGCCCCGAGGACCAGGTCGTCGCCGACCTCGGCGCTCAGCGTCCGGTGCAGCTCCGCGCGGCTGACCGTGTAGGCGGGCGCGCCCAGCCGGCCGGCCATCCGCTCGATGGACCAGTCGGCGAGGTCCCTGTCGCGCCACGACCTGAACCGGTACCGCCTGAGCTCGTGGCCGATCTTCTGGACCGGCTCCTCCATGCCGATCCCGCGCAGCGCCGGGATCGCGTTGTGCCACAGGACCAGCCCTCCGCCGGCCTGGATGTCACGCAGGCGGGAGGCCCGTTCGTACACGCGGGCGGAGATGCCGGCCCGGCGCAGGGCGAGGGCCGTCGTGAGGCCGCCGATGCCGCCGCCGACGACGACGACCTCCTTGATCGGGCTTCGGGACACGGGTCGTCTCCTTGGGTTCGTCGCGAGCTCTGCCGGAAGCCTGGTGGCAAATCAGGTTTCCGTCTTCCACCGCGCGGTGGAGGAGGGGGCCGGAAGAGGGAAGCGGGTCCCTCACTCGTAGGAGCCGTTCCCCTGGGAGGGGGAGACCGCAGTTCGTTTTCCCGGTGGGCGACAGCGGAGCCGGCGCTTCCTAGCGTTGCGGTGACCTGATCCGCCGGATACCGAGGAGTCTCGTGAGCGATCGGATTCTGATCGTGGCCCGCATGGAGCCGGGCGCGCAGGGCGATGTGGCAAAGCTGTTCGCGGCGTCGGACGAGACCGACCTGCCCCGGGTGCTCGGGGTGACGCGCCGCCATCTCTTCAGCTACCACGACCTGTACTTCCACTACGCCGAATTCGAGGGAGAGGCCTCGGCGGCGATGGGGAAGGCGCGGGACCGGGACGACTTCCGGGAGCTGAGCGACCGGTTGAGCCCCTACGTCAAGCCGTTCGACCCCGAAACGTGGCGCAGCCCCGCCGACGCGATGGCGCGGGGCTTCTACTCCTGGGAGCCGAAGTGACGATCTCGCCGGTGGTCCAGGGAGCCGGCCAGGCGCAGGAGGACCGGTGGACGGTGTGCGGCCGCTGCCGTACGACCGTCTACGTGCCGCGGCTCGTCCGGGGGCAGCACGTCTGCCCCGAGTGCGGCCACCACCACAGGATCGGGGCCCGTGAGCGGATCCGGGGGCTCGTCGACGAGGGCTCCTTCCGTCCCGCCGCCGACCCGGTCCGGAGCACGGACCCGCTGGGCTTCGTGGACTCCCGCCCCTACGCCGACCGGCTCACCGAGGCGGTGCGGCGGACCGGCCTGGACGACGCGGTCGTGTACGGCAGGGCCACCGTCGGCGGGTACCCCGTGGTGGTCCTCGCGATGGACTTCACCTTCCTCGGCGGCAGCATGGGCTCCGCGGTGGGCGAGGCGGTGACCCGTTCGGCCGGGGAGGCCGCGGACACCGGCACGCCTCTGATCCTCGTCTCCGCGTCCGGCGGGGCGCGGATGCAGGAGGGCGCGCTGTCGCTGATGCAGATGGCCAAGACGAGCCAGGCCATGCGGCGGCTGCAGCAGAGCGGCGTCCTGTCGGTGTGCCTGCTCACCGATCCGACGTTCGGCGGCGTCACCGCGTCGTTCGCGACGCTCGCCGACATCCTGATCGCCGAGCGGGGCAGCCTGATCGGCTTCGCCGGCCCCCGGGTCATCGCGTCGGCGACGCGGGAACGGCTGCCGGAGGGCTTCCAGACCGCCGAGTACCTCCACGCCCGCGGCATGCTGGACCGGGTCGAGACGCGCGAGGGCGTCCGCCCGCTGCTCACGCGGCTGCTCGCGCTGCACCGCGGCGGCAAGCGGGCCACGTTCTCCGAGCTCTCGGCGATCGTCCGCGATCCCGGGGAGCTGCGCCCGCACCGCGCGGCGTGGGAGACGGTACGGCTGGCGCGCGACATCAGCCGCCCCACGACGCTCGACTACGTCTGGCACATGTGCGACGACTTCGTCGAGCTCCACGGTGACCGCGGGCACGGCGACGACTCCGCCGTGGTCGGGGGCATCGGGTCGATCGACGGGACCAGCGTGTTGGTGCTCGGCCATCAGAAGGGCCACGACACCAAGGAACTGGTCGCGCGCAACTTCGGCATGGCCCACCCCGAGGGGTACCGCAAGGCCCTGCGCCTGATGCTCCTGGCCGAGCGGCACGGCCTGCCCGTGGTGACCTTCGTCGACACCCAGGGCGCCGCGCCCGGGGTGGGGGCCGAGGAACGGGGGCAGGCGTGGGCGATCGCGGAGTGCATCGCGGGCATGTCGGAGCTGGGTGTCCCCGTGGTGTCCACGATCACCGGAGAGGGCGGCAGCGGCGGCGCGCTCGCGCTGGCCGTCGCGAACCAGGTGCTGATGATGGAGAACGCGTCCTACTCCGTGATCAGCCCCGAGAGCTGCTCCACCATCCTGCACGGCGACCCCTCGCACGCCTCGGCCATGTCCGAGGCGCTGCGGATCACCGGTCCCGAACTGCTCCGGCTCGGCGTCGTCGACGGGGTGGTCCGCGAGCCGGAGGGCGGCGCGCAGGCCGCACCGGCGCAGGCGGCGGCGAACCTGAAGGCGGCGATCCTCACCGCCCTGGACGGGCTGTCGGGTCTGTCCCCCGAGGAACTGCGCAAGCACAGGTACGAGCGGTTCCGCGGACTGGGAGTGATCGCCGGTGTCTGAGAGCGAACGGCCTGAGACGGCCGACGGGCACGTCGGCTGGAGCGACACGCTCAAGATGCTCCGCGAAGAGGTGAGCAGCCTCGTCAAGACCGTCCCCGGGCCCGTCGCGAGCGTCTCGCTCCGCATCGGGGAGTGCGCCCTCGACGTCACGTGGGCGTCCGCGGCCGGCCCGCAGGCGCAGGTCGCGCAGGCGCCGGTCGCGCAGGTGGTCGCCGCCGAGCCGGCGGGCGAGGCGGAGGCCGCCAGGGACGCCGCGCTGCACGAGGTGACCGCCCCCCTGGTCGGAACCTTCTACGTCGCCCCGGAGCCGGGGGCCGGTCCGTTCGTGAAGCGGGGCGACCGGGTCGAGGCCGGGCAGACGATCGGCATCGTCGAGGCGATGAAGCTCATGAACCCGGTGGCGGCCGAGCGGGCGGGCGAGGTCGTGGAGGTGCTGGTGGGCGACGGCGAACCGGTCGAGTTCGGCCAGTGCCTGGTGCGAGTGAGGACGGACACGGCATGAAACCGCTCTTCGACAAGGTCCTCATCGCCAACCGGGGGGAGATCGCCCTGCGCGTGGCGCGCACCTGCCGGGAGATGGGCATCCGGACGGTGGCCGTCCACTCGACCGCGGACCGCGACGCCCGCTTCGTCTCCTACGCCGACGAGTCGGTGCACATCGGGCCGGGGCCCGCCAAGCGGAGCTACCTGTACGTGCCGAACGTCATCGAGGCCGCGCTCCGGACCGGAGCCGAGGCCATCCACCCGGGCTACGGCTTCCTGTCCGAGGACGCGGACTTCGCGCAGGTGTGCGCGGAGAACGGGATCACCTTCATCGGGCCGCGCCCCGAGGTCATGGAGTGCGTGGGCGACAAGGCGCGCGTCCGCTCCCTGATGGCCGCCGCGGGCCTGCCGGTCCTGCCGGGAAGCGAGGGGACCGTTCCCACCCTCGGGGACGCGGAGGCGATCGCCGGCGAGATCGGCTACCCGGTCATCGTGAAGGCGGCGGCGGGCGGCGGCGGGCGGGGGATCGAGGTCGCCGGGGACCGCGCCGAGCTCCAGGAGGTCTACCGCAGGACGACCGCCCTGGCCCGGCAGGTGTTCGGCAACGGCGACGTCTACATCGAGCGCTACCTGCCCGCGGCGCGCCACGTGGAGATCCAGCTGCTCTGCGACGAGCTGGGCAACGCCGTCCATCTCGGGGAGCGTGACTGCTCGCTCCAGCGCAGGAACCAGAAGCTGATCGAGGAGGCTCCCTCGCCCGCCCTGCCGCAGCGGCTGCGGGCGCTGCTCGGCGAGTACGCGGTCGCCGGGGCGCGCAGCGTCGGCTACACCGGCGCGGGGACCATGGAATTCCTGGTGGACCCGGCGGGCAACGTGACGTTCATGGAGATCAACGGCCGGATCCAGGTGGAGCATCCGGTCACCGAGATGCTCACCGGAATCGACCTCGTCAGGGAGCAGATCCGCGTCGCGGCGGGTCACCCGCTGCCGTTCACGCAGCAGGAGGTCCGGTTCACCGGCGCGGCCGTCGAGTGCCGGGTCAACGCCGAGGACCCGAGGGCGGGCTTCCGCCCCACGCCGGGCCGGCTCGAGGTCTTCCGCGTCCCCGGCGGCCCGGGGACCAGGGTCGACTCGGGGTTCGCGCAGGGGGACACGGTGCCGCCGAACTACGACTCGCTGGTGGCCAAGGTGATCGTCTGGGCGCCGAGCCGGGAGGAGGCCATCGCGCGGGCGCAGCGTGCCCTGGCCGAGTTCGAGGTCGGCGGGCCGGGCGTGGCGACCACGATCCCCCTGCTGCGGCAGCTGCTCGCCCACCCGTCGTTCGAGCGGGCCGAGCACACGACGCGCTTCGTCGACGAGCTGATGGCGGAGCAGCCGACGACCAGGTGGGCGGCGTGACCGCACGCGCGGCCCCCCTGCCGGGCACCGGGCCCGGCACCGGGCCCGGCACCGGGGCGGACGGCGCGCGGCCCCTGGTGGTCGTCGTGGACGGAAGCGCGGACGGCTACACGGCGGCCGGGTACGCCGGCTCCCTGGCCGCCGGTTCCGGCTCCGCCCTGACGGTCGCGCTCCTGCTCACGACTCCGTGGACGCTGGCCCTGGAACCCCTGGCGATGGCCTACCACTCCGCCGGCGACGCCGAGATCGACATGGTCACCCGGCTGTCGCGGCTGCTGGACCCGTACGGGGTCCGGTGGGATCCGCAGCCGGTGACGTACGACCCGGTCGCCACCATCGGCGCGGCCGCCGTCCGGCGCGGGGCCGACCGGGTGGTCGCCGGGCGGCGCCGTACGGCCCGCATCGCGCGGGCACTCGGCCGGCGCTACGCGCTGGCCGTCCTCGACACCCCCGCACATCTCTACACCCTGAAAAAGGACGGAAACCATGGCATTCACTGACAACGACATGCGCGAACTGCTCAAGGCCGTGGGCCTGGAGGCGAAGGCCGGCGTCGAGGGGTACTCGCGCTCCTTCGAGGAGCTGGACCTCGATTCCCTCGCGCGGGTCGAGATCGCCACCCGCATCCAGGACCGGTTCGGCGTCGACGTCGAGGAGCAGGTCACCGCCGAGGAGACGCCCGAAGGGCTGAGGCGGCTCGTCAACGAGCGGCTCACCGCCGCGGCCAAGTGAGGAGCAGGAACACCATGATCGGACACACCGACAACGCCGTCGAGATCGACGCGCCCATCGGATTCCTCTGGGAGCAGACCAACGACGTGCGGGGCTGGACCGAGCTGTTCTCCGAGTACGCCAAGGTCGAGGTGCTCGACGAGACCGAGGAATCGGTCACCTTCCGGCTCACCATGCACCCCGACGAGCAGGGCAGGGTGTGGTCGTGGGTCTCCGAGCGGAGCTGGAACCGCGACACCTGGACCGTGATGGCGCGCCGGGTGGAGACCGGGCCCTTCGAGTTCATGAACATCCGCTGGACGTACGAGGCGCTGGAGCCCGACCGCACGCGGATGCGCTGGGTGCAGGACTTCCACATGAAGCCGGACGCCCCCGTCGACACCTCGGGCATGACCGACATCATCAACCGCAACTCCAAGGTGCAGATGGAGCTCATCAAGGAGCGCGTGGAGAAGCGCAGGCAGGCGGTGATCGGGTTCGGCGACGTGCCCTCCAACCAGCGCCGCGGCGGGGACCTGCGCACGATGGTCGCGCCGAACACGGTGGGATCCTCCTCGGGCTTCTGCGGCGCCGTACGGCTCGCGCCGGGCGAGAAGGTCTCCGAGCACTACCACCCCTACTCCGAGGAGTACCTGTTCGTCGCCCAGGGCACCCTGCGGGTCGACCTCGACGACGAGCCGGTCGAGGTGCCCGCCGAGCACGCCCTGCTGATCCCGCGCAACGTCAGGCACCGCCTGGTGAACACGGGCGGGAGCGAGGCGCTGGCGGTCTTCCAGCTCAGCCCGCTCGCCCCGCGCCCGGAGCTCGGGCACGTCGACACCGAGCCCGCCGAGGTGCCGACGTGAGGCGCAGCGTCGTGACCGGAGTGGGCGTGGTCGCCCCCGGCGGAGGAAGCCGGGAGGAGTTCTGGGCGCGGATCGTGGACGGCAAGCCGGCCATCCGCCGGGTCAGCACCTTCGACCCCACGGCGTACCGGTCCCAGATCGCCGCCGAGTGCGACTTCGATCCCGCGCGGTACGGGCTGACTCCCCAGGAGATCCGGCGGATGGACCGGTTCGTCCAGATGGCGATCGCCTCCGCCGACGAGGCCGTCGCGGACTCGGGGCTGGAGCTGGGGAGGGTCGACACCGACAGGCTCGGCGTCTGCCTGGGCTCCGCGGTCGGGGCCACGATCACCCTTGAGGACGAGTACGTCGTGGCCAGCAACCACGGAAGGGACTGGGTCACCGACCACCGGCACACCATGCCCTTCCTGTACCAGTCGCTCGTCCCGTCCAGCGCGGCCACCGAGCTCGCCGTGCGCTACGGCGCGCACGGTCCCGCGGCGCTCGTGTCCACCGGATGCACCTCGGGCATCGACTCCATCGGCCACGCCCACTCCCTGATCCAGGACGGGGAGGCGGACATCGTGATCGCCGGGGCGTCGGACGCGCCGATCTCCCCGATCACGGTGGCCTGCTTCGACGCCATCCGGGCGACCAGCCCCCGCAACGACGAGCCCGACCAGGCGTCCCGCCCCTTCGACGCGGGCCGCCAGGGCTTCGTCCTCGGAGAGGGCTCCGCGATCCTGGTGATCGAGGAGCTCGAACACGCCCTGGCCCGGGGAGCCCGGGTGTACTGCGAGGTCGCCGGATACGCGGCCCGCGCCAACGGCTTCCACATGACCGGCCTGCGGCCCGACGGGTTCGAGCTGGGGGAGGCGATCATGGAGGCGATGGACCGCGCCCGGCTGAACCCGGACGACCTCGGCTACATCAGCGCCCACGGCTCGGGCACCAAGCAGAACGACCGGCACGAGACGGCCGCCTACAAGCGGGCGCTGGGCGAGGCCGCCCGGCAGGTCCCGATCAGCTCCATCAAGTCGGTGATCGGCCACTCGCTGGGCGCGATCGGGTCGATCGAGATGGCGGCCTGCGCCCTGGTGGTCAGCCGCGGGGTCATCCCGCCGACCGCGAACCTGACCACCCCCGACCCCGACTGCGACCTCGACTACACGCCGCTCGTGGCGCGCGAGGCCGAGGTGGACCACGCGCTCTCGGCGGGCAGCGGGTTCGGCGGGTTCCAGTCCGCCATGGTGTTCTCCAAGCCGAGTGAGGTGTCATGAGCCGCCGCGCCGCGATCACCGGGATCGGGGTGGTCGCCCCCACCGGCATCGGCATCGCCGAGCACTGGGAGAACACCCTCGCCGGAACGTGCAGGATCGGGCCCATCACGACCTTCGACACCTCCGGGCTCCCGGTGAGCCTGGGGGGCGAGGTCCCCGGCTTCGACGAGAGCGAGTTCGTCCCGAGCAAGCTCCTCGTCCAGACCGACCGCTGGACCTGGATGGCGCTGGCCGCCACCCGGCTGGCGCTGGACGACGCCGCCCTGGATCCGGACAGGGAGTACCCGTTCGGCCTGTCGGTGGTGACGGCGAGCGCGTCGGGTGGGAACGCGTTCGGCCAGCGGGAGATCCAGGCCCTCTGGCGGGACAGCCCGCGAGCCGTGAGCGCCTACCAGTCGATCGGCTGGTTCTACGCGGCGAGCAGCGGCCAGATCTCCATCCGCCACCAGCTCAAGGGAGCCTGCTCGGTGCTCGTGGCCGACTCCGCCGGCGGGATCGAGGCGGTCGCCCAGGCGAAGCGGCTGATCCGGCGCGGGACCGGCGCGGTCGTCGCCGGCGGCACCGAGGCGCCGCTGTCGCCGTACGCGCTCGTCTGCCAGTCGAGCCAGGACACCCTCAGCCGGAGCACGGACCCGGCGACCGCCTACCGCCCCTTCGCCCCGGACGCGGGCGGTTACGTCCCGGGAGAGGGCGGCGCCATCGTCGTCGTGGAGGAGTGGGCCAGGGCGCACTCCCGCGGGGTGCCGCAGGTCTACGCGGAGATCGCGGGCACGGCCTCCACCCACGACGCCCACCACCCCACCGAGCCGCCCGCCGACCACCGCCAGCTCGCCCGGGCCATGCGCGAGGCGGTCGACCGCGCCGGGTGCTCGCCCGGCGACGTGGACGTCGTCTTCGCCGACGGCTCCGGGGACGTGACCCTCGACCGCCACGAGGCGGCGGCGATCCGCGAGGTCTTCGGCGGGAGGCGGGTGCCCGTCACCGTCCCCAAGACGATGACCGGCCGCCTGTACTCCGGCGGAGCGGCCCTCGACCTCGCCTGGGCGGCGCTCGCGCTCACCCACGGCGTGATCCCTCCCTCGGTGAACCTCGACGCCGCCGGGGGCGGGCACGGGCTCGACCTCGTGACCGAGGCCCGCGAGGCTCCGCACCTCCGCACGGCACTCGTCGTCGCGCGCGGGACCGGCGGGTTCAACTCCGCGGCCGTGCTGCGCTCGCCCCGCCACCAAGCCGCCTGAATCGATCTGGAGCAGCCATGACACATTCCCGGTTCGACGTCGCCATCCTGGGATCAGGGATCGCGGGGTCCGTGCTCGGCGCCATCCTCGCCAAGAACGGCGCCAGCGTGCTGCTGGTGGACGGCGGGGTGCACCCCAGGTTCGCCGTCGGAGAGTCGACCACCCTCTACACGCTGAACATGTTCCGCGTGCTCGCGGAGCGGTACGGCGTGCCGGAGCTGGCGAACTTCCTCACCACCGACGCGTGCTACGAGCACATCGGCCCGACCTTCGGCACCAAGCGCAACTTCGGCTTCATGATCCACCGGGAGGGCGAGGAGCCGGACCCCCGGGAGGTCAACCAGTTCAGCCCGCCCTCGCTCAAGCTCCAGACCAGCCACCTGCACCGGCAGGACAGCGACACGTACCTGTTCCACACGGCGATCAAGTACGGCTGCGTCGCCCGGCAGGGCCTGCGCGTCACCGGGGTGAACCTCGGCGACGACGAGGTGGAGATCACCGGACAGGGCGGCGAGCGGTTCACCGCCCGCTACCTCGTGGACGCGAGCGGCTTCCGCTCCCCCCTGGCCACGCAGCTGGGCCTGCGGGCCGAGCCGTCCGCGCTGAAGCACCACTCGCGGTCGCTGTTCACCCACATGCTCGACGTGCGCCCGACGGACGAGTGCCTGGACATGCCCCAGAGCGAGATGCCCCCCATCCCGTGGGAGCAGGGCACCATGCACCATCTCATCGAGCGCGGCTGGTTCTGGATCATCCCGTTCAACAACGACCCGCGGTCCAAGAACCCCCTGGTGAGCGTGGGCCTCACCTTCGACGAGCGGGTCTACCCCAAGCCCTCCGACATGACCCCGGAGGAGGAGTTCCACCACCACGTCAGCCGGTACCCGGTGCTCGAGCGCATCTTCGCCGACGCGAAGACGGTGCGGCCCTGGGTCTCGACCGACCGGATCCAGTACACCTCCACGAAGACCGTGGGCCACCGGTGGTGCCTGATGTCGCACGCCGCCGGCTTCATCGACCCGCTCTACTCGCGCGGCCTCACCAACACGGGCGAAGTGATCAACTCGCTCGCCTGGCGGCTGCTGGAGGCGCTGCAGGAGGACGACTTCTCGCAGGAGCGCTTCGCCTACATCGACGAGCTGCAGAGCGGTCTGATCAAGTACAACGACGAGATGGTCAACTGCTCGTTCATCTCCTTCTCCGACTACGAGCTGTGGAACGCGGTCTGCCGGGTGTGGGCCGCCGCGGAGATCCCGATCAACCTGCGCTTCGAGCGCTTCCTGGACCGCTACCAGGCGTCGGGCGACGACAACGTGTTCCGGGAGATGGAGAAGGCGCCGTACCCCGGTTCCTTCGTCCCGGACAACGCGGCCTACCAGGAGCTGTTCGCCGAGATGGTGCGGCTGTGCGAGGCGGTCGACCGGTCCGAGCGCGATGCCACGGAGGCGGGCCGGGAGCTCATGAAGCTCGTCCAGGAGTCCGAGGCGGTCCTGCCCTTCATCGGTCTCGACGAGCGGGACCACCGCTTCATCTACCCCCAGCCTCCGTCGCTGATGAAGCTGTTCGGCTGGCTCGGCACCGAGGGGCCCGAGGAGATGCGCTACCTCGCCACGCTGCCCGGGGGTGGTCACTTCCCGCCCGGAGCCCCGCGATGACCGCTGCGGCACGCGACGGAGACCGTGATCGCGCGTGGTGACGAAGGAACTGGACGCGGTCGAAGGCCTCACCGGCAGGGCGCGCAACGGACGGCTCCGGCTGGCCGTCGCCGTCCTGCTGGGGGCCACCGCGCTCTCGGTCGCCTACGTGCTGAGCATGGGCGGCGACGGGCGGGGGACGGGTTCGCAGCAGGCCGCCTCCCGGGTGCTGGGGCAGTGGGAGCCCGCGACCCACTTCCTGCTCGCGGTCATCCTCGTGGTCGCCTCCACGCACACCGTCGGCGCCCTCGTCGGGCGGCTCGGCCAGCCGCCCGTCGTGGGCGACATCCTCGCCGGCATCCTGCTGGGGCCCACCCTGCTGGGCGCGGTGAGCCCCGGGGCCTGGGCCTGGGTGTTCCCCGAGGAGATCCTCGGGGCCCTCGACATGACGGCCCAGCTCGGCCTGGTGGCGTTCATGTTCCTGCTGGGGTGCGAGCTCCGCACCGACCGGCTGCGCGGGGCCGGTCCGCTCGCCGCGGCGGTGGGCAGCAGCAATCTGGCGGTCCCCTTCCTCTGCGCGATCCCGCTCGCGATCCCCCTCTTCCGGGACCACGCGGGCCCCGCCGCGTCCCCGTCCACGTTCGTGCTCTTCATGGGGCTCGCGATATCCATCACGGCGCTGCCCGTACTGGCCAGGATCCTGCGGGACAAGGGGCTCGCCGGGACGGCCACCGGAACGCTCGCCCTCACCTCCGCGGTGATCGGCGACGTGGTGGCCTGGGCCGTGCTGGCGTTCGTCCTGGCGAGCTCCGGGGCGGCCGGCGGCGCGGAGGCCGTCATGACCCTCGTGCTCGCGGCCGGGTTCGTCCTGGTGATGGCGCTCCTGGTGCGGCCGCTGCTGGCCGCCCTGGTACGGCGCTGCGAGGAGGACCGGTCCGGGGAGGGGACGCTGCTGCCCGTCGTGCTCCTCGGAAGCATCGCCAGCGCCGTGGTGACGCAGCTCATCGGAGTGCACGCGATCTTCGGCGCGTTCCTCTTCGGGATCATGATGCCGAGGAGGTCCGCGGTCGTCGAGCGGCTGACCGGGCGGATCGAGGGGATCACCCTCACCGTCCTGCTCCCGCTCTTCTTCGCCCACATCGGCATCCACACCTCGATCAGCGCCCTCGGCGCGTCCGCGGCGGAGTGGCTGGTCTTCGCCGCGGTCCTCGCCGTGGCGGTCGGCAGCAAACTGCTCGGGGTCACCGTGGTGGGCCGGATCGCCGGCCTGCCGCCCGAGCGCGCCCTGTCGCTGGGCGTGCTGATGAACTGCAGAGGACTCACCGAGCTGGTCATCGCGAACATCGGGTTCCAGCTCGGGATCATCGACGCGTACCTGTTCACGGTGCTCGTCCTCGTCGCACTCATCACGACGGCGCTCACCGTGCCGCTCCTGAACGGCGTCTCCTGGTGGGCACGCCGGAGCGGTTGGCGGAGCCGTCCCGCAGAGAGTCGTTCCAGAGAGGGAGCCGGCACGTGAAGGACACGATGGACCCGCCCACGATGGACCCGCCCGCGACGGACCCGCTGGAGCCCAGGACGCTGCGGGCGGTGCTCGGCAGATTCGCCACCGGCGTCGCCGTGGTGACCGCGGCGTCGCCGGGCGGGCCGGTGGGGATGACGGTGAACTCGTTCTCGTCGGTCTCCCTGGACCCGCCCCTCGTCCTGTTCTGCGTCAACCGGCGCTCGCGCCTGCATCCCGCCTTCGCGGAGGCGGAGGCCTTCGCCGTCCACATGCTGGGGGAGGGGCAGCGCGACATCTCCCAGCGTTTCGCGACGCCCGGCTTCGACCGCTTCGGTGAGATCCGCCCGCGGGAGGGGCTCAGGGGAACGCCGCTGCTGGACGGGACGCTCGCCGTCATCGAGTGCGCCACCGAGCAGATCGTCGCCGCGGGCGACCACGACATCGTCATCGGCAGGGTGGTCATGGTGGAGGCGGCGCCCGGAGCCGCGGAGGACCCGCTGCTCTACTACGGCGGCGCCTACCGGTCGATCGAGTCGCAGTCGGGCTGGTGGGCGCAGCTCGCCTGACCCGGACCTGGCCCGTCCGCCCGCCGCCCGCCGTACGGCGGGCGGCGGGCGGACGCCTCAGCTCTCCCGGTGGCCGGTGTCGTTGAACATCCTGTGCTTCAGCCAGGGGAACCTCTCGGCGAAGCGGAGGAACTGCTTGAACGCGATCCGGCCCAGGCCGCTGTCGGCGACGAACTGCTGCGCGGTGCGGCGGGACGCGCGCACCGCGGCGAAGCCGTACTCCCGCATGGCCGTCTCGTACTCCTCGACGGCCTGCAGGAGATCCTTCTCGCCGTTCCACGCGTCGGTCAGGCACCGGCTGAGCAGGTGCCCGTCGCGCAGCGCCGTGTTCGCGCCGATGCCCCGCATGGGGGTCATGCTGTGGATGGCGTCGCCGAGCAGGGTGATGTTGCCGGTCTCCCACGGGTCGATCGGCACCGACGTGCGGATGGGCAGCAGGGCGACGGTCTGCGGGTCCGATTCGGTGACGAGCGTGCGCAGATCGGGATGCCACTGGCGGACCATCACGGCGACGACGTCCCGGAGGTCCTCGCCCGTGCAGGAGCGGAGGTCGACTCCGGCGGGCAGCATCCGCCGGGCGCAGCCGTACGCCCACAGGACATAGCTGGTCGCGTCCCACTCGGGGGAGTTCTCGTCCAGCTCGTGCGGGGCGATGAACATCCCGCAGCCCCTGGGGGGGATGACGTTGTTCGGGCCCTCGTAGAGCCGCGCCGGGATCAGCTTCTTGGTCTGCTCGGTCAGGGGGAACTTGCCGGCGATCGTGATGATCCCGGTGTCGATCCGCTGGGCGTGGGGCAGGTACTGCCGCCGCACCCGCGAGTTGCCGCCGTCCGCGCCGACCACCAGGTCCGCGACCGCGGTGGAGCCGTCGTCGAAATGGCAGACGACCTTGCCGTCGCCGGCCCGCTCGTAGCGCTCGAAGGTCTTGCCGAAGACGACCACGTCCTCCAGCCCGGACAGCAGCACCTCGCGCAACGTGATCCGGCTCACCGCGTGGTGGCTTCTGACCGGGTCGGGCTGGGCGGTGGCCTTGACCGTCAGGAGTTCCCTCATCTGCTCGGTGAGGAACGCGAAATCCTGCCCTCCGCTCACCGTGGACGCCACGAAGGCGTCCCAGAGGCGGGGGGGAAGGCAGTCGTGCAACGCGCGAGCACCCTGGGGGCTGATCCGGATGTGGTAGAAACCCTGGCTCCGGTCCACGGCCGACCGGTCCCGTTCGTAGACGGTGACGCTCACTCCCGCTCTGCGCAGTCCCTGGGCGAGGCAGAGCCCGCCGATGCCGCCGCCGATGACGGCCACGTGGAAGCGTTCCCTAATCATTCTCCGCAGAATGTCCGGTCATTCAAGGAATGTCTTCCGCCTGCCGTACGGATCTGAGCCCCTCCGCAGGGGGGAGGCGATGTCCGGGTGGATGTAGACAGCGCCGATACAACGAAAGGCACAGACCCAGTAAAGGGAGAGGCCGATGACGGAGAGCAGGTTCGACACCGCCTATCAGGGTGGTGGGACGACGGGTTCGCCCTTGGCGACGCCGCCGTGGGAGATCGGTCGGCCGCAGCCCGCCGTGGTCCGGCTGGAGGAGGCCGGCCTGATCGGCGGTCAGGTGCTCGACGCCGGCTGCGGAACCGGTGAGAACGCGCTGTACCTGGCGGAGCGGGGCCACAAGGTCACCGGTGTGGACATCGCGCCCACCGCGATCGCCGCCGCGCGCGACAAGGCCGCCGGGCGGGGCCTGGACGTGCCTTTCGAGGTGGCCGACGCCGTCGAGCTGGCCGGCTACGACGACCGGTTCGACACCGTGCTCGACGTCGGGCTGTTCCACTCGCTGGACCCGGCGGGGCGGGACCGGTACCTGGCGGCCCTCCACCGGGTCTGCCGCACCGGCGCCACCGTGTACCTGCTGTGCATCAGCGACCGGGCGCGGATCCCCGGCCCCCATCTGGTGGACGAGAAGACCCTGCGGGACGCCTTCGCCGACGGCTGGACGCTGCACTCGCTCCGGCCGGAGGTGCTGGAGGCGGTGCTCCCCGGCGGTCCCCGCGAGCTGGAGACCTGGCTCGCCGTAGCACAGCGCGACTGAGACGACAGAGGAGACGACGATGGTTGTCCGGAAGAACAGAAGGCTGGCCAACGTGATCGCCTCCGGGCTGGTCGGAGCCGGAGTCATGCTCGGACTGTCGGGCATGGCGGGCGCCTCGGCCCCGGATCACGGGACCCACCGCGCCGGGGGCGGCGACCCCGGACCGGCGCCCGCGCAGAGCGCCGCGGACGCCAAGGCGATGAAGGAGACGCGCGCGTACCTCGCGGGGGTCCCGGACGGGCCGCGCATCGCCCTGCAGGTGCTGAAGAGCGGGAAGGCCCGGGAACTCGCCCGCGTCTACCGCGCGACCCTGAAGTACCGCGACATCGACAAGGCGCTCGCGGACGGCTACTCGCCCGGCCCCAACACGATGTACTGCGTCGAGAAGCCGGGGGTGGGCGGCATGGGCTTCCACCTCGGCAACCACACCTACATCGACGAGACGGCCAGGACCGGCGTCTACGACCTCGAACACCCGCACATCCTGGTGTACACGCGGACGCCGTCGGGGCGCATGGAGCTCGCCGTCGCCGAGTGGGGGAAGATCGACGAGGACCAGAACCTCGCGACCGACGACGACCGGCCGAGCATGCTCGGCATGCCGTTCGAGGGCCCGATGCTGGGCCACGTGCCGATGACGCACGGTCCGGGCGGCTGGATGCCGATCCACTTCGACAAGCACTTCTGGCTGTACAAGTACAACCCCGCCGGGCTCGCCAAGCCGTGGAACCCGCGGGTGACCTGCCCGGCCGGCACGACGCCGCCGCCGCACCCCGACGCGGGCGCGAACGCGCACGCCTCGCACTGAGGCGGCCCCGCCGCGGCTCGGCGCGGGAGCGGCACCGGGCCGCGGCGGGACGGGAAGGCATTTCCTGAGCTGGAGGAACGAATCGGCGGGAACGGTCCGGAGCTGCTCGGACGAGATTACACATTATGAGTAATCCATACTTTACATCGCGAGTAATATAGTCTTTCTATGCGTTTACACAGAACGACAGGTGACACTGGGACCGTGACGCAAACAATCCGGATCCTGGTTGTCGATGATGAGCACTACCTTGCCGACCTCGTGGCGACGGCCTTGCGGTACGAGGGTTTCGAGACGGCCATCGCGAGGTCGGGCGCCGAGACGCTCAGTCAGGTGGGCGCCTTCCGGCCAGATTTGATCGTGCTCGACGTCATGCTTCCGGACGGCTCGGGAATGGAGACCTGCGCGAGGCTGCGCAGGGACGGCTGCGAGGCCCCCGTGGTGTTCCTCACCGCCAAGGACGCCCCGGAAGACAAGATCGCGGGATTGACGATCGGCGGCGACGACTACGTCACCAAGCCGTTCAGCCTTGAGGAGCTGATCGCACGGATCAGGGCGGTGCTCCGGCGCACCCATCGCGCGGAACAGGGATCCGCGCGGCTGTCCCTCGCCGACCTGGAGATAGACGAGGACGCCCACGAGGTGCGCCGCCACGGCACGTTGATCGATCTGACCCCGACCGAGTTCAAGCTGCTCCGGTACCTTCTGGTGAACGCGGGGAGGGTGGTGTCCAAGAGGCAGATCCTCGACCACGTCTGGGAGTACGACTTCGGCGGCAACGACGGCGTCGTGCAGACCTATGTCAGCTATCTCCGCCGCAAGGTCGACGCCAGCGGCCCGCCGCTGATCCACACCGTTCCGCGGGTCGGCTACATCATGCGCCTGCCCCGGGAGGCCTGAATGCTGCTGCGGACCAGGCTCACCATCGCGGTGCTGGGGCTTCTGGCCCTGGGGCTGGTGGGGATGGCCGTGGCCACGTTCGAGGCCACCCGCGACTTCGCGGGGGAACGGGCGAAGCGCAAGCTCGCGCAGGCCGGTGACGCGGTCGTGAGCCTGCTGGCCGAGGAGCGCCCGCTCGGCTCGCTGACCCTCGGCGACGACAGGCTGATGAAGGCCGCCGTCCTGGACGGGGGGGTCCCGTCCTTCTTCCAGGTCCGCACCGCGGACGGCCGGGTGGCGGACGCACTCGCGCTCGACGGCGAACCCGCCGCCGCGGACCTGGCGGACCTGGTGCGGAGGATCCCCGCCGAGGCGCCCGTGGTCGGCCGCGTGGACGGCGAGCGGGGCGGGGTCGAGGACTGGGACATCCGCGGTTCCCGGCTCGCCGACGGCCGGATCCTCATCGTGGGGCTGCGGACCGCGGAGTTCGACGACCTGGTCGGCAGACTGGCCGGTGTCGAGACCGTGGTCACGCTGTGCGTCCTGGGGGGCATCACCCTGGTCGCCCGCAGGACGCTGCGGCGGGTGATGCGGCCGCTCGACGAGATCGCCGTCACCGCTCGCGCGATCGGCCGGGGGGACCTGGCGCAGCGGGTTGGGGAGGGCGACGAGCGGACGGAGGTCGGCCGTCTCCGCCTGGCCCTGAACGAGATGCTGGGCCAGATCGAGTCGGCGTTCAGGGAACGCGAGGCGTCGGAGGAGCGGCTCCGCCGGTTCGTCGCGGACGCCTCCCACGAGCTGCGCACCCCGATCGCCTCCATCCGCGGCTACGCCGAACTGTTCCGTCGGGGCGCGGCCTCGCGCCCCGACGACCTCGCCAAGGCCATGGACAGGATCGAGTCCGAGGGCACGCGCATGGGCTCCCTCGTCGAGGAGATGCTGCTGCTGGCCCGCCTCGACGAGGGCAGGCCCCTGGAGATGCGGCCCGTCGACCTGGCCGTGCTCGCGGCCGACGCCGTCGCCGACGCGCGCGCGAGGGAGCCGGACAGGCCCCTGACCCTGGAGTGCGACGGCGAGGTGCCGGTGCTCGGCGACGCGCCGCGGCTCCGCCAGGTGCTGGCCAACCTGATGTCCAACGTCCTGCACCACACGCCCGGGGGCACCCCGGCCGTCGTGCGCGTGGGGACGACGGCGGGTCACGCGGTGATCGAGGTCGCCGACCAGGGCCCGGGGATGACGGAGGAGCAGAGCGCGCACGTCTTCGAGCGGTTCTTCCGGGCCGACTCCTCCCGGTCCAGGGATCACGGCGGAGCCGGGCTCGGGCTGTCCATCGTGGCGGCGATCACGGCCGCACACGGCGGTACGGCGAGCGTCACGGCGCGGGAGGGGAAGGGCGCCACGTTCTCCGTGCGGATCCCGTGCCCCGCCCCCGTAAGCCGAGCCCCGGGTCACGCCCCGGCCGACCCCGGAGAGGTCCTCACTCCCGCGCGGGCGGACCGGCACGGGTGAACCTCCCCAAGAGGGGAACACGCGATGCCGTCGCCGGGCGGCCGGAGCCTGGCAGGGTCTGAACCTGCTCGGGTTCGCGTCGATGGAGGTACGGCAGGCGCTGCGGCGGCGGTAGGACCGGCTCAGGACGGGGGGCGCCCGCCCCCGTTCCCGCCCAGGACCCCGGCGGCGAGCCCTGCCAGCGCGGAGGCGATCTGCCGGGGCGTCAGGCCGCGGTCCGTGCGCTGGAAGCCGTACACCTCCGGGGCGAGCGGGGCGAGGAGGGGCTCCACCAGCGCGTCGGGGTCCGGCAGGCCCGCGGCGGTCAGCAGGGACCGGACATGGGCCCGCCAGAAGCCGTACGCCCCGGTCTCGAACCGCGAACGGCCGGTCTCGGCGCCGAGGACCAGGTGGGCGTGGTCTTCGAGCAGCCGCACCATGGCGGAGTAGAAGGCCGCCAGGCGCTCGGCGGGCGGTGCCCCGGGGCCCAGGGGAGGAGCGCCGCGCAGCAGCTCCTCCTGGAGGGCGCGCTCGTGCTCGTCGAGAAGGGCGAGGGCGATCGAGGCGCGGTCCGGATAGCGCCGGTACAGGGTGCCGCGGCCCACCCCCGCGGCGCGGGCGATGTCGTCCATGGTGACGTTCGGCGCGCCCGCGGTCGCGAACAGGCGCGCGGCCGCCTCCAGGATCCGGGCGCGGTTGCGTGCGGCGTCGGCTCTCTCCACGGGACACAGCATATATGGACAGAGTGTCCGCTTATCCGCTACCTTCGGCGAAGTGGACACGGTGTCCATATAATCGAGGGGAGGCACCATGGGCCACCTGCTGCACCTGGACGCCAGCGCCCGTCGCGGCTCGATCTCCCGGGAGCTCTCCCGGACGTTCGCCGAGACCTGGCGCGCGGCCCACCCGGACGGGGGCTACACCTACCGGGACCTGGCGGCCGACCCCGTGCCGCACATCACCGAGGCGTGGACCGAGCTCTGCGACCACGTGCTGGAGCACGGCATCACCGAGATCGGCCGCTACCGGGAGGCGGTGCGGACCCCCGCGCAGGAGGCGGCGTGGGCGGTGCTCTCGCCGCTGCTGGACGAGCTGGTGGCCGCCGACGTCGTGCTCATCGGCACGCCGATGTACAACTTCTCGATCCCGTCGGCGCTCAAGGCCTGGCTCGACCAGGTGACCTTCCCGAAGATGTCCCTGGCCGGCCGCCGGTTCGTGGTGGCCGGCGCCCGCGGCGGCGCCTACGGGCCGGGCACTCCCCGCGAGCCGGTGGACCACGAGGAGCGCTACCTGCGGGACTTCTTCAAGGGGCACTTCGCCGTCGAGGACGTCGTGTTCGTCCACGCCGAGCTGACCAACGCCCTGATCGACCCGGGCCTGGCGCACCTGCGCGGCAGGCAGGCGGACTCGCACGCCGCGGCCCGGCTCGGCGTCCTGGCGGAGGCGAAGCGGTGAGCTGGACGTTCCTGGTCCTGGCCGGGCTGGTCGAGGTCGCCTGGTCGCAGAGCATCAAGCCGACGGAGAACTTCACCCGGCCGCTTCCCACCCTGGTCTGCTTCGTGCTGGCGGCCGGCGCGGTCTGGCTGCTGTCGAAGGCGATGGACGGCGTCCCGGTCGGCACCGCCTACGCCGTCTTCACCGGCATCGGAGCCGTCGGCGCGGTCGTCCTCGGCGTCCTGCTGAACGACGACCCCGTCACCGTCACCCGCGTCGCCGCCCTCGCGCTGATCGTCGGCGGCGTCGTGCTCGCCAGGCTCGCCTGAGGCGCGGCGGCCGTACCCGCGCTGCGAGGCGGCCGTGCGGGACCGGGGAGGCGGCCGGCCCCGGACGGGGTCACGGCGTCCGGTCGAGCTCCGCGAGGAGGGCGGTGAGGGCCGGGCCGAGGGGGACGCCGAGGGTCAGGAGGGCGTGGGCGTCGCCGCGGGTCGGGCCCTGGTTGACGATCGCGATGGGGATGGACCTCTCGGCGGCGTGGAGGACGAACCGGTAGCCGGACATCACGGTCAGCGAGGAGCCGAGGACCAGGAGCAGCCCGGCGCGCTCGGTCAGCGCGTAGCACTCCTCGACCCGGGCCCGGGGCACGTTCTCGCCGAAGAAGATCACGTCGGGCTTGAGCACGCCCCCGCAGCCCAGGCAGTCCACGACGCGGAAGGACTCGACCCGCTCGTCGGCGAGCACGGCGTCGCCGTCGGGGTTGATCGCTCCGGCATCGGCCTGCCAGTCGGCGTTGGCCGCGCGCAGGCGTTCGTCGAGCAGCCGCCGGGGGGTGCGCTCGCCGCAGCCGAGGCAGCGGACGCGGTCGAGGCCGCCGTGCAGCTCGACCACCTCCCGGGTGCCGGAGGCCTGGTGGAGGCCGTCGACGTTCTGGGTGATGACGCCGGCGACCAGCCCGCGCTCCTGGAGGGCGGTGACCGCGTGATGGCCGGCGTTGGGCGCGGCGCGGGCGATGTGCCGCCATCCCAGGTGGCTGCGGGCCCAGTACCGCCTGCGGGCCTCGGCGCTGCCGGTGAACGCCTGGTATGTCATCGGCTCGGCCCGCCGCCTGCGGCCGCTCTCCCCGCGGTAGTCCGGGATGCCGGACTCGGTGGAGATGCCGGCCCCGCTCAGGACCACGACCTCGCCGTCCGCGACGAGATCGGCCAGCATCCGGAGCCGGGGGTCGGAGCCCGTGCCCGGGTGGTCCGGCAGCGCGCCGGAGACCGTGTCCGGGCGGCCCTGCAGTACGCCCGAGACCCTGTCCGGGTGTCCGGGCGGCGCGCCGGAGACGCCGCCGGAACCCTCGCCCACCGCCTGAGTCACCTGTCCATGGTGCCCGACGTCCACCCCTGCTCGGTCCGGATGGGGGAACGGGCACCGTGCGGATCCCTTCGCGGACCTTTTGTCCCGGCTTCCCGTGCATCAAAAACTAACCAGATGGTAGGTTTTCTGCCAGTCCTCGCGTCGACCCGTACGTCGAGGCAGACAAGGGGAGGCGGTATGGGACTCTCGTTCCCGGAAGGTTTTCTGTGGGGGGCGGCAGGCAGTGCCCACCAGACCGAGGGCAACAACGTCGCCAGCGACCTGTGGGCGATGGAGAACGGCTCCGGCGGGAGCCTGCCCGAGCGCAGCGGGGACGCCTGCGACGGCTACCACCGCTGGCGAGAGGACCTCGACATCGTGCGGGACCTGGGCCTGACCGCCTACCGCTTCAGCGTCGAGTGGGCGCGGGTGGAGCCGGTGGAGGGACGGATCTCCCGGGCGGCACTGGCGCACTACCGCCGCGTGGTCGAGGGCTGCCTGGAGCGCGGCCTGACCCCCGTGGTGACGCTGCACCACTTCACCAGCCCGCTCTGGTTCCAGCAGGCGGGCGGGTGGTCGTCCGGCGAGGCGGTCGAGCGGTTCCGCCGCTACGTGCGCGCGGTGCTGCCGATCCTGGACGGCGTCGAGTGGGTCTGCACCATCAACGAGCCCAACATGCTCGCGATGGTGGCCAGCATGATGAAGCAGGGCAAACGCGAGGAGGGCGTGGCCGGGGCCATGCCCCCGCCCGACCAGGCGGTGGCCGACGCCCTCGTGGCCGCCCACCGCGCCGCACGCGAGGAACTCGGCACGCTGGGCGTCAAGTCCGGCTGGACGGTCGCCAACCAGAACTTCGAGGCCGCCGGCGGTGCGGAGGCGGAGTGCGACGCGTGGGCGTGGCCGCGCGAGGACCGGTTCCTGGACGCCGCGGCGGGTGACGACTTCATCGGCGTGCAGGCGTACACGCGCGTGCTGATCGGGCCGGACGGCGCGCTCCCGGTGCCGGACGACGCCCGCCGGACCCTCATGGGGTGGGAGTTCTACCCGGCGGCGCTCGGCAACGCCGTACGGCACACGGCGGCGCGGCTGCCGGGGGTGCCGATCCTGGTGACCGAGAACGGCATCGCGACGGCGGACGACGCCGAGCGCGTCGAGTACACGCACGGCGCCCTGACCGGGCTGCACGACGCGATCTCCGACGGGATCGACGTGCGCGGATACCTGCACTGGTCGCTGCTGGACAACTACGAGTGGGGCTCCTGGCGGCCGACCTTCGGGCTGGTCGAGGTGGACCGCGAGACGTTCGCGCGGACGGTCAAGCCGAGCGCCCGCTGGCTGGGCGGGATCGCCCGGACCGGCGTGCTCCCGGCCGGGGCGGTCCGCGAGGAGCTGTCACCCGCCTGACCGGATCCGCTCGGCGGCCCGGTGACCGCGTCCCGCCGGGCCGCTCCGCCCGCGCCGGTCACTCCGGCGCGGGCGGGCGCGACGCGCGCCCGCCGTACCGGTGCCCTTCCGGCCCGGTACGGCGGGGCGCCACGGGGTGCGGCTCAGCGCGCCCCGCCGGAGCCGAGTCCCTCGGCAGTAGTGGCGGAGCCGAGTCCCTCGGCAGCGGCGGCGGAGCCGAGTTCCCGGGCGGTGGCGACGAGCCGGTCCACCACCTCGGGGGTCAGGCCGATGCCGAAGGTACTGAACTTGATCAGCGGGAAGCCGAGGGCCATGCCGAGCAGCGCCGGATCCACCTGGTCGAGGGCGGCCAGGGCGGGCGCGTCGCCGAGCACCTTGCGCAGCGCCGCGCCGCCGGAGGGATGGGCGAGCCACTCGCCCAGGGTGGACATCCCGCTCAGCGGGGCCGTGTAGCCGTCACCCGGGGTGGTCAGCCCGGCGCGCAGGCGGATGTCCCGCGAGGAGGCTCCGACCTCGACGGTGAAGGAGCCGGGATCGATCTTCCAGTCCTTGCGGGAGACCGACCACTGCGCGACGTCCCGCCCGGTGAGGGTGAAGCGGACCCGCCGCCCGGCGCCGGGCTCCAGGCCGACCTTGGCGAAGCCGCGCAGTTCGTGCCGGGGGCGCGACGGCCGCTCCTCCTCGAACGCCACGTAGAGCTGGACGACCTCGTGCGCGAAGCGCCCGCCGGTGTTGGTGACGGTGACCTCGACGCTCCACTCGTTGTCCCCGGTCGCGCGGGCGTCGAGGTCGGAGTACTCGAACCGCGAGTAGGTCAGGCCGTGGCCGAACGGGTAGGCGACGTCCGTGCCGAGCGTGTCGTGGTGGCGGTAGCCGACGTAGCGGCCCTCGCCGTACACGACGTGCCCGTCGGCGCCGGGGAAGTGCAGGTGGGAGGGGACGTCGGCGAGGCGGTTCGGGATCGTCTCGGTGAGCCGGCCGGACGGGCTGTGCGTGCCGAGCAGCAGGTCGGCCAGGGCGGACCCGCCCGCCTGGCCGAGCAGCCACCCCTCCAGGATCGCCGAGGCCGAGTCCTGCCACCCGGCGACCGACACCACGCCCCCGTTGGACAGGACCACGACGACCCGCGGGCAGACCTCGGCCACCCGGCGCAGCAGGGCGACCTGGACCGCGGGCAGGTCGATGGTGGTGCGGTCGTAGCCCTCCGACTCCGCGGCGTCCGGCAGGCCCAGGAAGACCAGCGCCGTGCCGGCCTCCGCCGCCGCGGCCACCGCCTCCCGCTCCAGCTCGGCGTCGGCCTCGCCGTCCAGCCGGTAGCCCGCCGCGAACGTCGGCGCGGCGTCCTGCCCGACGGCCTGCCCGATGGCGCGGCCCAGCGCGTCCCACGCGCTGTCCAGGCGGGTGGGGACCACGTGCGAGCTGCCGCCGCCCTGGTAGCGCGGGGTGCGGGCCAGTTCTCCCAGTACGGCGACGCGCGGGTGCGCCGCCAGGTCCAGGGGCAGGACGGGCCCCTCGTCCTGCACGCCGTCGTTCTTCAGCAGGACGGCCGAGGCGCGGGCCGCCTCGCGGGCGATCTCGTGGTGGGCGTCGGCGTCCCAGCCGTCGAACCGCTCCCTGCCGCCGGTCCGCCGGGCGAGCGCGAGCAGGCGCCCGGCCGCCCGGTCCAGCACCGCCTCGGGCAGCCGGCCGGAGCGCACCGCCTCGACGATCTCCCCGTCGGTCCCGGTGGGCGGCATCTCCAGGTCGAGGCCCGCCTCCAGGGCCGCCACCCGGTCGTTGACCGCGCCCCAGTCCGACGTCACCAGCCCGTCGAAGCCCCACTCGCCGCGCAGCAGGTCGGTCAGGAGCCACCGGTTCTGGCTCGCGTAGACCCCGTTGATCCTGTTGTAGGAGCACATGACGGTGTACGGCCGCGCCTCGCGCACGATGTGCTCGAAGGCCGGCAGGTAGATCTCGCGCAGGGTCTGCTCGTCGACCTCCGCGCTGACCCGCATGCGGTCGGTCTCCTGGTTGTTGACCGCGAAGTGCTTGACGCACGCGCCGACGCCGAGCGACTGGATGCCGGCGACGACGGCCGCGCCCATCACCCCGGTGAGGTGGGGGTCCTCGGAGAAGTACTCGAAGTTGCGGCCGCACAGCGGGGAGCGCTTGATGTTGACCCCGGGACCGAGCACGACGTCGACCCCGAGGGCGGAGGCCTCGCGTCCCAGGGCCGCGCCCACCCGGCGGGCCAGCTCCGGGTCCCAGGAGGAGCCGAGCGCGACGGCGGGCGGGAAGCAGGTCGCCGGGAGGCTGTTGTGGATGCCGAGGGCGTCACCCGTGCTCTCGGGCTGGCGGCGCATCCCGTGCGGGCCGTCGGAGAGCGTGAGGGCGCGCACCGTGCCCGGGACGGCCGTGGTGTTCCAGGTGCCGCTCCCTGAGGTGAGGGAGGCCTTCTCCTCCAGGCCGAGTCCGGAGACCTCCTCCGGGACGGGCCCGGCGGTCGATGCTTCACGGCCGTTCTGTGTCATGCGGTGCCTCGTGTTCGTGATCGTCAGGACGGGTGGGGCGGGTCCGGCTCGGCGCGCCCGGCCGGCACGTCCAGGCCCAGCTGGCGGAGGAAGGCGACGACCGACGCGCGCATGTCGACCGCCTCGGGTTCGAGCAGCCACTGGGTCTGCAGGCCGTCTATCAGCGCGATGAGCTGCTGGGCGACGGCGCCCGGGTCATGGCCCGGCGGGGGCGTGACGCGGGAGAACAGGGAGGAGAGCAGCCAGGCCGCCTGCCCGCGCAGCCGCCGGTAGCGCTGGACGAAGTAGTCGTGCGCGGGATGCTCCGGGTCGGCCGCCTCGCCTGAGATCTTCACGTAGAGACCGACCAGGCCCGGGGTGCGCATGTTCCGCGCCACCTGGTCGATGACCCGTTCGAGGAGCTCCTCGGGGCCGGCCTCGTGGTCGGGCCCGCTCATCACCCTCGCGTCGACCTCGTCGCGGCGGCTGAGCACCTGGATGAGCAGGTCGTCCTTGCCGGGGAAGTGGTGCAGCAGCCCGGCGTGGGTCAGGCCCGCGTGCGCGGCGATGTCGCGCAGGGAGACGGCGTGGAAGCCGGAGCGGGAGAACAGCTCCGTGGCGGAGTCGAGGATGCGCGAGCGGGTGCGCTCGCCCTTGCGCCCTCGGCGGGGGATCGCTTCGGTCACCGACCGGCCTTTCTGCGGTCTGGGCATGTGGGGTCTCGGGCACGTGGGGTGCGAGTACGTGCCGCGGTATCGCGAGACTAGCCCGGCCCTCGGCGGCTCACATTAAACCTACCACGTGGTTAGTTTTGGGGGTATGCTCGCCGCACATTCGGCCGAGACAGTCGTCCCCGCCTTGAGACGGAGTGAGCTCCATGAAGAAATCCGCCAGGGTCGCCATCGCCGCGCTTGCCCTTCTGGCTGCGCCGACGGTGCTCGCAGGCTGTTCGGACTCCGGCGGCGGCGCCGCGCCGGACAGCGGGCCCAAGGCCCTGAGCATCGCGACGATGACGCTCCCGCAGAGCCTCGACCCGAAGGACGCCAGCGGCAGCGCGCTCCCGTTCTTCCAGGCCGTCTACGACACCCTGGTCAAGCGCGAGCCGGACGGCTCCTACAGCCCGATGCTCGCCACCGAGTGGAAGTACAACGAGGACCTCACCGAACTGGCGCTCACGCTGCGCAGCGGCGTGAAGTTCGACGACGGCACCCCGTTCGACGCCGAGGCCGTCAAGGCGAACATGGAGCGCTTCCGCAAGGGCGGCGGCGCGCAGGCCAAGACGCTCAACGACGTCAAGACGATCAAGGTGGTCGACGCCGCCCACGTGACCCTGGAGCTGGCGCAGCCCAACCCCGCGATGCTGTTCTACCTGAGCGACGCGGCCGGCCTCATGGCCAACCCCGCCGACTTCGCCAAGGGCGACGCGCTCAAGACCAAGCCCAGCGGGACCGGCCCCTACGACCTGGACCAGAACCTGACCTTCATCGGGACCCGGTGGACGTTCACCCGGGCACCCGGGTACTGGGGCGCCAGGCTCCCCTACGACACGGTCACGATCAACTACTTCGACAACGAGACGGCCATCGTCAACGGCCTCAAGACCGGGCAGGTCAACGCCGCCCTGATCCAGGACGCCGACCAGCAGATCAGCGCCGAGAGCGACCCGAAGGTCAAGAGCACCAAGCAGGAGTTCGACTTCCAGGGCCTGGTCCTGTTCGACCGGGGCGGCATGGTCACCCCTGAGCTGCGCGACCCCCGGGTGCGCCAGGCGCTGAACTACGCGATCGACCGCAAGACGATGCTGGAGAAGATCCGCCAGAACCGCGGCGAGATCACCAACCAGGTCTTCGGCCCGAGCACCGCGGCCTACAAGCCCGAGCTCGACGGCCACTACTCCCACGACCCGGCCAAGGCGCGCGAGCTGCTCAAGGAGGCCGGCCTCGGCGGCGGTTTCACCCTCAAGCTGCCGCGCATCGCGGCGATCGTCTCCGACGCTCTCGCCGCCTCGCTCCAGGCCGACCTGGGCGCCGTCGGCATCAAGCTGAGCTGGGAGGACGTCGACGCCGGCTCCGCCATCAAGCGCATCTTCACCGACCGTGCCTTCTCCGGCCTGGTCATGAACATCGGCCAGTCCTCGACCGACTGGGTCGTGGTCGGCGAGCTGGTCCTGCCCGGCGCGTTCAACATGTTCGGCTACACCGACGACACGGTGAAGGAACTGCTGCCCAAGATCCAGGGCAGGGACGCCCAGGCCGCCAAGGCGGAGCTGCAGGCGCTCAACGAGCACCTCGTCAAGGACGGCTGGTTCGTGCCCTTCTACCGGATGACGTTCCTGCACGTCTCGGACGGCACCGTGACGATCACTCCGCAGGACGGCATGGCCGTGCCGTCCATCTACAACTACGCGCCCGCCAAGTAGTCCCGCAGGCCGGGGCGGCCCACCCCGCCCCGGCCCGACAACGGATGTCGAGTTCCCATGCTGAGCTTCATCGCGCGCAGGACCGCGGCGGGGGCGGTGCTCCTCTTCGTGATCTCCTTCCTCTCCTACACGCTCCTGTCGATCCCCGACACGGACGTGGGCCGGCAGCTCCTCGGGCAGGGCGCGAGCCAGGACCTCGTCGACGCCAGGAACGCCGCCCTCGGCCTGGACCGCCCCACCGCCGTGCAGTACGCGGACTGGCTGGCGCACGCCGTCCGGGGCGACTTCGGAACCTCCTGGTTCAGCGGTGAGAACGTGATGCGGGCGATCGCCAACCGGCTGCCCGTCACGATCAGCCTGATGGTCGGCGTCACCCTCGTCACGGCCGTGCTCGCGTTCGGGCTCGGCGTGTGGGCGGGCGTGCGCCGCGGCGCGGTCGACCGGTTCGTCCAGGTGTTCGCCGTCGTGGGCTACGCCCTGCCCGCCTTCCTGGTCACGCTGGTCATCGTCCTGGTCTTCGCCGTGCACCTGCGCTGGTTCCCGGCCATCGGCTACGTGGGCCTCACCGAGTCCTTCACCGGCTGGCTCTCCACGGTGACGCTGCCCGTCGTCTCCCTGGCGGTCGTCTCCGTCGCCGGCGTCGCGCAGCAGGTCCGCGGGTCGGTGATCGACGTCATGCGCCAGGACTACGTGCGGACCCTGCGCGCGCGGGGGCTGCCGCCGTGGCGGATCATCCTCCGGCACGTCGTCAGGAACGCCTCGGCGCCCGCGCTCGCGGTGCTCGGCATGCAGTTCGTCGGCATGCTGGGCGGGGCCGTGCTGGTGGAGCAGATCTTCGGGCTGCCCGGCATCGGGAGCATGACCGTCAACTACACCACCCGCGGCGACATCCCCGTCATCATGGCGCTGGTCATGGTCTCCGTGACCGTCGTGATCGTGATCAACCTCGTCGTCGACATCCTGATCGGATGGCTGAACCCGAAAGCGAGGATCGCATGAGCGAGAGCACGCCGGCCGCGCTCCCGTCCGCGCCCGGGCCCGTGCGGCGGGCCGGTGCCGCCCGGCTGCTGCTGGCGCACCCGCTGGGGCTGGTCTCCGCGATCGTGCTGGCCGCCGTCGTCGCAGGCGTGCTGCTCGCGCCCGTGCTCAGCCCGCAGGATCCGGACGTCTCCAACCTGCGCGACGCGTTCGGCGGCCCGGCCGCCGGCCACCCGCTCGGCTTCGACTCGGCCGGCCGGGACATCCTGACCCGCCTGCTGCACGGCGGGCGGAACACGCTGGGCGGCGCGGTGATCGCGCTGGCGGTCGCGCTGGCCCTGGGCGTGCCGAGCGGCCTGCTGGCCGGCTACCGCGGCGGCCGGTTCGACTCCGCGGCCGGCTGGGTCGTCAACCTGGTCATGGCACTGCCCGCCATGGTCGTGCTGCTGGCCTCGCGCGCCATCCTCGGCCCCACCGTCTGGGTCCTCATGGTGGTCCTCGGATTCCTCGTCGCGCCCGTCTTCTTCCGGCTGGTCCGCGGCATCGTCGCGAACGTCCGCAACGAGCTCTACGTCGACGCCGCGAAGGTGTCCGGGCTGCGCGACCGGCGGATCGTGGCGCGCCACGTTCTCATCGTGGTGCGCGCCCCCATCATCATCCAGGTGGCGCTCGTCTCGGGCATCGCCGTCGGCCTCCAGGCGGGTCTGGAGTTCCTCGGCATCGGCAGCGGGGACACGCCGACGTGGGGCGCGATGCTCAACGAGGCGTTCAAGAACATCCAGCGGGCACCGCTGCTGATGCTCTGGCCCGGCCTCGCTCTGGGCCTGACCAACGGTGCGCTGGTGCTGCTCGCCGCCGCCCTGCGCGACGTGCTGGAGGACCGGGGCGCGGCGCCCGCCGTACGGCGCCGCCGCGCCCCGGCCCCGGAGGCCCCGCGGGGGACGGACGGGACTCCGGCGGGTGCGGGCGGGCGCGCCCGGCTGCTGTCCGTGCGCGACCTGGCCGTCTCCTACGCCCTGCCCGGCGGCGGCGAGCGGGAGGTGGTCCACGGCGTGGACCTCGACGTGCGGGCGGGGGAGATCGTCGGACTGGTCGGTGAGTCCGGGTCGGGCAAGACCCAGACGGCCTTCTCGATCCTCGGCATCCTCCCCGAGGGCGGGCGCGTCAGCCGCGGGAGCATCACCGTGGAGGGGCAGGAGATCGTCGGCATGCCCGAGCGCAGGCACCGCGCCCTCCGCGGGGACGTGGTCGCCTACGTCCCCCAGGAGCCGATGAGCAACCTCGACCCGGCGTTCACGGTCGGCAGCCAGCTCGTCGAGCCCATGCGCTGCAAGCTCGGGATCTCCAGGGCGGAGGCCACCCGGCGCGCGCTCGACCTGCTGAGCCTGGTCGAGATCGCGGATCCGCGGCGGACCTTCGGCTCCTACCCCCACGAGATCTCCGGCGGCATGGCGCAGCGCGTCCTGATCGCGGGCGCCATGTCGTGCGACCCCAGGCTCCTCATCGCCGACGAGCCCACCACGGCACTCGACGTCATGGTCCAGGCGGAGGTGCTCGGCCTGCTCCGCAGGCTGCAGCGGGAACGCGGGCTCGGCGTCCTGCTCGTCACCCACAACCTCGGTGTGGTCGCCGACCTGTGCGACCGCGTGGCCGTGATGAAACAGGGGCGCATCGTCGAGACCGGGACGGCGGAGCAGGTCCTGCACGCCCCCGGCGATCCCTACACCCAGAGGCTGCTCGGCGCCGTGCTGGACGACGTCCCGGCGCGCGGGCCCTGGCGGCCGTCGAACGCGGAGGTCTCGTGATGTCCGGAAGCACACCCGGCGGTGCGACCGCCGGCCCCCTCCTGGCGGTCGAGGACCTGCGGGTCTCCTTCCCCGGCAAGGGGTGGCGCGCCCCGCGCGTCGAGGTCCTGAAGGGGGTGTCGCTGGACATCCGTCCCGGCGAGACCCTGGGGCTGGTGGGGGAGTCGGGGTCGGGCAAGACCACGATCGGCCGCGCGATCCTGGGCCTCGTCCCGGTCGGCTCCGGGGCGATCACGTTCGCCGGGGAGCGCATCGACCGTGCCGCGGCCCGGCGCCGGCGCGAGCTGAGCCGCGACATCCAGGTCATCTTCCAGGACCCGTACACCTCGCTGAACCCCTCGCTGACCGTGGGGGACACGCTCTCGGAGCCGCTGCTCGCGCAGGGGTACGCCGCCCGGGAGGCCCGCGAGAGGGTCGGCCGGCTCCTCGACCGGGTGGAACTGCCCGCGGACGCCGCCCACCGGCTGCCCCGCGAGTTCTCCGGCGGGCAGCGCCAGCGGGTGGCGATCGCCCGCGCCCTGGCGATCGGCCCCAGGCTGATCGTGTGCGACGAGCCGGTCTCGGCCCTCGACCTGACCACCCAGAAGACGGTGCTCGACCTGCTGGTGGAGATCCAGGAGCGGACGGGGGTCTCCTACCTGTTCGTCTCCCACGACCTGTCGGTGGTCCGGTTCATGAGCCACCGGGTGGCGGTCATCCACCGCGGCGAGATCGTGGAGACGGGCGAGGCGGCCGAGGTGACGGCCGAGCCGCGGCACCCCTACACCCGGGGGCTGCTGCTGGCGGCCCCGGTCGCCGACGTCGCCGCGCAGCGGGCGCGGCGGCAGGCGTTCGAGCGCGAGTACGGCGCCGCCACCTGACCCTCAGGGGCGCCCGGCCCCCGCGGCGCCGAAGACGTCCGCCGAGCGGTAGTAGCCTTCCCAGCCGAGGCGCTCCCACCACCGCGCGTGCGCGGACACCCGGCTCCGGTAGTCCGTCCAGCCGGTGGCCTGCGGGGTCCACGCCTTCTCGGAGATCCCCGGCAGCCGGGGGAGCAGGAGGAAGGCGAGGTCGTCGAAGCCCGTGACGGTCTCGCACCAGATCGCGGCCTCCACCCCGGCGAGCCGGGCGCCCGGGGGGATCTCGGCCAGGGTCTCCGGCCGCCAGCCGAACAGCTCGCGGCTGGTGCGCGGCTCGTAGTCGGCGAAGCCGACCTGCGCGCGCCGGGCCGTCTGCTCGGCCAGCAGCGAGTCCTCGGCGTACCGGCGGTCGAGGTACAGCACGCTGCTCGGCGTGGCGAGCACCGGGGCGCCCGCGGCGACGGCCGCCGGCACGTCCTGCGCGGCTCCCTCGAACGAGCGCGCCACGAGGTCGATGAGCGGGTGGTACTCGGCGGGGGCGAGCTCACGGGCGGCCTCGGCGTCGAAGGCGTGATCGGAGCCGATCCAGCACTGCGCCAGGTCCGCGGGCGTGAGCGCGCCGGAGCGGGCCGCCTCCTGCCAGGCCACGGCGCGCTTGCCGGTGGCCCGCACGAGCTCCAGCGCCCGCGCCGTGAACGCGGCGTACAGCTCGGGCGGCATGCCGACGGCCTCGTCGCCGCCGATGTGCAGGAACGGTCCCGGGGTGAGTTCGGCCAGCTCGCGCAGCACGTCCGCCACGAAGCCGGGCGTCGCCGGGGCGCGCGGGTCGAGGAAGGGCAGGAGCGGGTGCGGCGGCTCGTCGGCGCCGGCCAGCTCCGGGCGGGCGCGGACGGCTGCGAGCGCGTGGCCGGGCATGTCGATCTCGGGGACGACGGTGACGAAGCGCGCCGCCGCGTACGCGACGATCTCGCGGTAGTCGTCGCGGCCGTAGAACTGCGGGCCGTCGCCGTTGCGGGAGCCGTCGCCGCCGGGCCAGTTCGCGGGATCGGTGAGCTCGGGCCTGCCGGCGATCTCCAGGCGCCAGGCCTGGCTGTCGGTGAGGTGCAGGTGCAGCACGTTGAACCGGTACAGGGCGAGCAGGTCGACGACCTTCTTGACCTGCTCGACGGAGAAGAACCGCCGCACCACGTCGAGGGAGAGGCCGCGCCAGCGCAGGGCGGGCCCGTCCAGGACGCGCACTCCGGGAGCGGTGAGGCCGCCTGCGGAGCCGTCCCGGGCGAGCAGCTGGCAGAAGGCGACCGCGCCGCGGAACAGGCCCTCCGCCGAGGACGCCGTCACCGTGGCCCCGTCCGCGGTCACCACGAGCTCGTGGCACTCGCGGGATCCGGCGGACCCGGTCTCCCGGTCCAGCGGGTCGACGCCCCGCGCCGGGGCGAGCTCCGCGGCGCCCGGGACCTCGGGGGCGAGCACGAGGCGGAGCTCGGCCTCGCCCCCGGCCTGGACGGACGGGTCCACGCCGTGCATGCGGCCGAGGAGTCCGGCGACGACCTCGCCGAGGCCGAACAGCTCGGTGGAGGGCACCGCGACGCGCGGTCGCGCGCCCAGCCGCAGGGTGCCCTCTCCCGCCGGAGCGAGCCGCTGGGGCAGGGGGACGAGCGGAACGGGCGGGACGGATTCGGACATGGCACTCCCGGCGCGACAACATGCCCGTGCCGTACGGACACCCGATTTTTCTACCACATGGTAAGTAATTCGTCTCGCCGGGCGCGGGAGGGGAAGGCGGCGGCTCTTGCCGGAGGCATTACCGAATGACATTCTGATATCGCCGGGGGGCGGACGCCGTCGGGCGGCCGCCGTCCCGCCGCCCGCCCGCCGCCGACGCCCCCGGAGCGCGCATGACCGTCGCCGACCGCCCCGCCAGGCCCGAGGGCACCGCCGTCGACAAGGAGGCGCTGCGCCGGAAGTACCGCCAGGAGCGCGACAAGCGGCTCCGCCCCGACGGCAACGACCAGTACCTCCGGCTGACCGGCAGGTTCGCGCACTACCTCGACGACCCCTACACGCCGAAGGTCCCGCGTGAGCCGAGGACCGACCACGTGACCGTCGCGTTCATCGGCGGCGGCTTCGCCGGGCTCGTCACCGGCGCGCGGCTGAAGGAGGCCGGCGTCGGTGATGTCCGCATCGTCGAGAAGGGCGGCGACTTCGGCGGCACCTGGTACTGGAACCGCTACCCGGGCGCGCAGTGCGACACGGCGTCGTTCGTCTACATGCCGCTCCTGGAGGAGACCGGCCACATGCCGACGGAGAAGTACGCGCACGGGCCCGAGATCCTCGAACACTGCCGGCGCATCGGCAAGCACTACGACCTGTACGGCGACGCGCTCTTCCACACCGAGGTCGAGGACCTCGAATGGGACGCGGCGCGGTCGTGCTGGATCGTCCGCACCGACCGGGGCGACGCGTTCACCGCCCGGTTCGTCGCCATGGGCACCGGCCCGCTGCACGTGCCGAAGCTGCCGGGGATCCCCGGGATCGAGTCGTTCACCGGGCACTCGTTCCACACGAGCCGGTGGGACTACGGCTACACCGGCGGCGACCCGTCGGGCGCGCCGATGGACCGGCTCGCCGACCGGCGGGTCGCCGTCATCGGGACCGGGGCGACGGCCGTGCAGTGCGTGCCCCACCTGGCCCGGGCGTGCGGGGAGCTGTACGTGTTCCAGCGCACGCCGTCCTCGGTCGACGTCCGCGGCAACCGGCCGACCGATCCCGAGTGGTTCGCCCGGATCGCGACGCCGGGCTGGCAGCGGCGCTGGCTGGAGAACTTCACGGCCAACCAGACGGGCGGCCTGGCCGGAGAGGACCTGGTGATGGACGGCTGGACCGACATCGCCCGGCGGGTGCGCTCCAGGATCACGGCGCTCCCGCCCGGGGACCTCACCCCGGAGAAGATGATGGAGGCCTTCGAGGACTCCGACTTCGAGAAGATGGAGGAGATCCGCGCGCGCGTCGACGCGATCGTCGAGGACCCCGCGACCGCCGGGAAGCTGAAGGCCTGGTACCGCCAGCTCTGCAAGCGGCCGTGCTTCCACGACGAGTACCTGCAGGCCTACAACCTCCCCGGCACGCATCTCGTCGACACCGACGGCAGGGGCGTGGAGCGGATCACCGAGCGAGGGGTCGTCGCCGCGGGCGAGGAGTACGAGGTCGACTGCATCGTCTACGCCTCCGGCTTCGAGGTCGGCACCGAGTACACGCGGCGGGCCGGCTACGACATGACCGGCCGCGACGGCGTCAGGCTCTCCGAGTACTGGGCCGAGGGCATGCGGACCCTGCACGGCATCCACGTGCACAACTTCCCGAACGCCTTCGTCGTGCAGCCGACGCAGGGCGCGAACCTCATCTCCAACGTCCCGCACAACCTCACGGAGTCGGGCCGGACCATCGCCGCGGTCATCGGGCACGCCATCGCGGGCGGGTTCGACGAGGTCGAGGTCACCGGGGAGGCCGAGGACGCGTGGGTCGGGCTCCTGCTCTCGGGGCCGGGCATGCTGCTGGGGTCGCCGGACTGCACGCCGGGCTACTACAACAACGAGGGACGGGACCCCGGGCCGCGGGCGCGGCTCAACGTCGGCTACCCGCAGGGGGCGGCGGCCTACTTCGCCTACCTCGACCGGTGGCGGACGTCCGGAGCGTTCGAGGGACTGGAGTTCCGCTGACGCGTGTCCGGCGGTACGGCCGCCGTCCGCCCTGCCGGGCCGTGCTGGGAGAATGGCGGGAGGGCGGCGGAGGAACCGGAGGCAGGATCATGAGCGATCTTCCCGGCGACCGGACCGCGCGCCCGCGGAGGGCCGGGAGCGGGGACGTGCCGCACGGGGGGCCGGGTCCGGACGCGGGCCGTGACCTCGCCGCGCTGACGCGGGAGAAGCAACTGGCCGTCGTCGGTCTGATCAGCGCGTACATCCACTCTCCGGACATGGGCGAGGACCTGGTCGCCGACCTGGTCGCCGAGTTCCTGCCCACCGTGGACGACCGGTCGGACAGCGGGGCCGCCGCGGTGCAGAACGCGTACATGAACGTGATCGCGCACCTGCTGGGGGAACTGGCGCACGAGCGCGGCGAGCCGGCCGAGCGGGTCTGGCAGCGTGCCGCGGTGGAGCTGATGATGGGGCGCGCCCGCTGAGCGGCCCCGCGGGGGTCTGCGCCGCCCGCGGACGGCGATCCGCGTTCGCCGGATATGCGCCGTTGCGGCCCGCCCGGAAAGGGTAGTGCTCCTGATGGGCTATCCGGGGGAACGGTGTGAGCGTATGGCGGACATTCTGGTTGTCGAGGACGAGGCCGACATCAGAGAGCTGATCGTCTTCCAGCTGGGCCATGACGGCCATGAGGTGCGTGCCGTCGCCGACGGGACGGCCGCGCTGGACGCCGTCGCGTCGCGGCTCCCGGATGTGATCGTGCTGGACTGGGGGCTGCCGAAGCTCCCCGGGCCGCAGGTGTGCCGCCGGGTGCGGGCCATGCCCGGGGCCGGGAGGATCGGGGTCCTGATGCTGACCGTGCGGATCACGGACGCCGAGGTGGCCGAGTGCCTGGCCGCGGGAGCGGACGAGTTCATGGCCAAACCCTTCGACCTCAACGAACTGCGGGCGAGGATCGATGCCCTACTGGCGCGGTCCCGCGGCGGGTCCTGAAGGATCCGGCGCCGGAGCGTCCGCGGCGGGCAGCGTGAAGTGGAACCGCGATCCCCCTCCGGGGTTGTCCTCGACCCCGATCGTGCCGCCGTGCCGCTCGACGATGCGCTTGCAGATGGCCAGGCCCAGCCCGCTTCCGCTGTAGGGGCCGCCCTCGTGGGCCCGGTGGAAGCTCTCGAAGATCGCCTCGTGCTGCCCCTGGGGGATGCCGATGCCCCGGTCGGCGATCTCGACCCGGATCCACCCCGGCCGCTCGGCCGCGGAGGTGACGGTGATGTCCGGCCGTTCCCCCGGGGCGGTGTACTTCACCGCGTTGCCGACCAGGTTGTCCAGTAACTGGCGGAGCAGCGCCCGGTCGGCCCGTACCGCGTCCAGTCCGCCGATGCGGAACACTGGTGTCCGCTCGTCGTCCGCTCCCGCGGGGAGGTCGCCGCGGGCCGCGGCGACCTCCCGCACGATCTGCCCGAGATCGACCGGGACGGGGGTGAGGAGCGCGTCCCGCGCGGTGGCGTGCGCCAGCAGGTCCTGGATCAGCTCCCGCATCCGGGCCGAGGCCCGCTGGATGCGTTCGATGCCGTCGCGTGTGCCGCCCGGGCCGTCCTGGTCGCCGGTCCGCCCGGAGGCCAGGACCTGCGCCCAGCCGTCGATGGTGGTCAGCGGGTTGAGCAGGTCGTGGGCGACGACGCCGGCGAAGGCCGTCAGCTCGTCGCGCTGGCGCCGTTCCGCGGTGACGTCGTGGAAGACCACGACCGCCGTCCGGTCGCCGGTGGGCAGCGGGGTGGCGCTGACGTTGAGTACGCGGTTCTCGACCGGACCGGGAGTGCGCACCAGCACGTCCATGTCGCGGACCTCGCGCCCGGCCAGGGCCAGCATGTACGGCATCTGCTCCCGGCTGATGGGCGTGCCGTCGAGGTGGCACAGGTCGTAGGCCCCTGCGGTGGCCGGGCCGGTGCCGCCGAGCAGCCGCCGGGCGGCCGGGTTGCGCATGACGAAGCGCCCGTCGGCGTCGACGACCGTCAGGGCGTCGTGCATCGAGTCGACGATCGCCGACAACATCCCGGCCTGCTCGGAGGTCTCCCGCTGGGCCGCGGTCAGCTGCCCCACCAGGGACTCCCGCTCGTCCCGGCCGAGCGCCAGCGCCAGGCCGACCACGGCGACCATACCGACGAAGACCTGGGCCACGAGCACCCGGGCGGAGGGCGAGGCGACCGAGGCGAACGGGCCGTGGCCGTACAGGGTGAAGGCGATGGCGGCGGTGCCGAGGACCAGGATGTGCAGGGCCGCGAAGGTGGTGCCGAACCGGACGGCGGCCCAGACGGTCACGGTGATCAGGAGGAACGCCAGGGGCAGGTCGTGGCTGATCCGGAACGTCACGGTGTACGCCGCGGCCGAGACCGCCAGCAGGGTCAGGAACTCGGCGACCCGCCGGCCGGGGACGCGGCCCAGCGCCTCCCGCGCCGCCTGCCGGGCGGAGGGCGGCCGCGCCCGGGCGGGGAACCGGGAACCGAGCAGCCGTCCCAGCCGCAGGCCCAGCGCGGTGATCACCACGATGCTCACGATGTTGCGCGCCGTCCAGACCGTGGTGGTCAGGACCGACCAGTGCTCGGCGGACGACCCCAGCGCGGCGGAGGCGATGAGCCCGCTGAGCGTCGCTCCGCAGAGCGCGCCCGCCAGTAGCCCCCACAGGTGCCGGACCCTGCTGAAATCCCCCCATCTCCGACCGTTCCACACGTCGGGACACAACCGGGCGAATATCCACAGGAACACCATGACCTGTGCCAGGTTCGCCGCGGTGAAGGAGACGCTGAGCCGCAGGGGAACGCCGGTCGCCAGGTTGACCACGAGTGAGATCGCGGTCAGCGCCGACGCGTCCAGCCACCGGGACCGCTCGTGCCGCTGGGCCAGCAGCCACACCGCCCCCGCCCCGGCCGCCGGCCACACCAGGCCCAGGACCGTCCCGCCCACCTGGCCCGTCCGCCCGAGGAGCATCGCGGCAGCGTACAGCGCGGCGAACGCCGCCGTACGGCGGAGCGCCGCCCCGCCGGGCCTCACCGGGCCGTCCGGCACGCCGGATCCGCGGCCGGGCGCAGCCGTGCGGACGGCGGGGTCTTCAGCGGCGTCACGGACGTCTCACCCTCCCGGAGATGCGCAGGCCGGCGGTGGCGTCCGATGCCCGCCCAGGTGGGAACCCGGTGCTCCCGAAGCCGCGGCCAGAGGCAAGGTAACCGAGAGTGACCGGTCGCCCAAGGACGACACGTCCCGGCGGCGCGCCGATCTCGCGGGGCGCGGGAGCGGGGTGCGGGAGCGGGGCGCCCGGTTCAGCCGAGGATCTCGGGGACGCCGGGGGTGAGCCAGTGGAGGCGGCCGGCGAGTCCCGCGGCGGTGAAGGACGCGGTGACCTGGTCGCGGTCCTCGGTGAAGTGCTCCCAGGACGTGTAGTGGATCGGGCAGACCCTGCGGGCTCCCAGCGAGCGGGTGAGCGCCGCTCCCTGCGCCCCGTCCATGCAGATCAGCTCGCCGCCCCCGAAGTTCCGGATGCGCGGGGCCCCCAGGTGCAGCAGCGCGGTGCCGATCGTGAACCGGCGGCCGATCTCGTCGAGCTCGTCGAAGTAGACGGTGTCGCCGGAGATGTAGAGGGCCTCGTCCTGTCCCGGCTCCTCGACGACGAAGCCGGTGACGTCGCCGAAGGGGCCGTGCACGCCGGGGGTGCCGGTGACCCGCAGGGTCCGGCCGCCGACGGTCAGCTCGCGGGTCGTCCACGGCTCCAGGCCGACGGCCTCGCCGCCGAGGCGCCCGGCGCCGCTGACGGTGGTCAGCACCGGGCGCCCGTCGAGCAGCGTGCGGCCGATGGTGTCCAGGTTGTCGTAGTGCTCGTCATGGCTCAGCAGGACGGCGTCCACCGGCGGCAGGTCGCCGGCCTGGACCGCCGGGCCCTCGGTGCTGCGCAGGACGACGGGGCCGTAGTCGTACTCGGCCGGAGCGGGGTCGAAGACCGGGTCGGTGAGCAGGCGCAGCCCGCCGATCTCCAGCAGGACGGTCGCGGTGCCGATATGGGTGGCAGTGATCTTCATGTCGTTCTCTTTCCGGTGGAGTGCGCGCCCTGCCGGGGCGCGCGGGGCCGGCCGGTGCCGCGGGTGCGGCCTCGGCTGCGGGAGGGGTGAAGGGGGGAGCGGCCTGCCGGGGATCAGGCGGGAGCGGTGGTGCGGAACCTGCGCCGGTACTCGCCGGGCGTGGTGCCCAGCCGGTCGCGGAAGACCCGGTGCAGGGTCTCCACCGAACGGAACCCGCACGCCCTGGCGATGTCGGCGGGCAGGCGGCCGGTGCGCTCCAGCAATCTGCGGGCGGCCTCCAGCCGCATGCTCTCGACGAACGCGCCCGGCGTGCTGCCGGTCTCGGTGTGGAAGACGCGGGCGAAGTTCCGCTCGCTCATCGCCATCCGCGCCGCCAGCGCGGGCACCGACAGGTCGGCGTCCAGGTTCTCGCCGATCCACAACCGCAGGCCGCGGATGTCCGTGCGGCCGCCGGGACGCTGCGCCAGCGGCACGCTGAACTGGCTCTGGCCGCCCGGCCGCTGCAGGTACATGACCATGGCGCGGGCGACGTCGAGCGCGATCTCGTCGCCGTGGTCCTCGGCGACCAGCGCCAGGGCGAGATCCATCGAGGAGGTGATGCCGGCGCTGGTCCACATCCGTCCCGAGCGGACGAAGATGGGGTCGGACTCGACCTCGATCCCGGGGTGGTCGGCGGCGAGCCGTCCGACGGTCGCCCAGTGCGTGGTGGCGCGGTGGCCGTCCAGCAGCCCGGCGGCCGCGGTGATGTGCGCGCCGGCGCACACCGAGGCGACCCGGCCCGCGCCGGGCCCCGCCTCGCGCAGCCACGCCACCACGCCCGCGTCGACCTGCGGGACCGGCCCGCCCGGGCCGATCAGCATCCGGCCCGGCACCAGCAGCGTGTCGATCCCCCGGCGCTGCTCGGCGAACACCTCCTCCACGCACAGCCGCACCCCCGAGAAGGTCGGCACCGGGCCGCGCCGCTCCCCGGCCAGGCGCACCTCGTAACCGGGGCGCCGTCCGCCGAGGAACTGACCGGCCATCGCGAAGACCTCGGCCGGACCGGTCACGTCCAGCGTGTCGACGCCCGGGAACATCGCGATCACGACCACGTGGGGGACGGCGGGGGAGGTGCTCATGCCCTCAACTATCGGGGGGCCGGCGCTTGTCTGCAATGACAGGACATTGCAAGATCCCGCCATGATCACGTCGCTGGCGGATCCCGGCTATCGGCCGAGGGCGGCGGGATAGGTCATCTCGGCCAGCAGGCGCTGCCCGGAGGTGCTCGGGTGGAAGTAGTCCCACCGGCTCACGTGGGAGAGCTCGAACGGATACCCGAACACCGTGCCGCCGTCGTACCGGCACGCGACCTGCTCGGCGCAGACCCTTCCGAGCACCGCGTTGAAGTCGATCACCCGCTGGCGCACCCGCGCACGGCGGTCCGCGTCGGCCTGGTCGGCCGAGCGCGGCCTGGCCAGCAGCGACTGGCAGATCCCGAGCGCCGCCCACGCCGCGCGGGCCGACGAGCTGCCCTTGCCGACCTCCCACAGCCGCCCGATGTCCGGGATGCTCGCCACGAAGACCGACGCCTCGGGCAGGCCCGTGACGAGCGTCTGCATCGCCGTACGGAACGAGGCCTCGAAGTCCGCCACCGGTGTCATCCCCGCCTCCGACGAGGTGCAGGCGTCGTTGGCGCCGATCAGGATCGTGACGTAACCGGCCCCCTGGGAGACGGCCTGCTCCGCCTGCCCGGGGAGATCCGCGACCTTGGCGCCCGACCGGGCGTCGTTGTGGGCGACCAGGGAGAGTCCGTCGGCCAGCAGCCGGCGGTAGTGGCTGTTCACCGTCGAGCTGGACCCGGTCGACCAGGATCTGGACGGGCAGTCGACGTAGAAGCCGCAGGCGTTGAAGCCCCGGGTGATGGAGTCGCCCAGCGACGCCATCGAAGTCACCGGGAGCACTGAGGTCACCGGGAGCACTGAGGTCACCGGGAGCGCGGAGGCCGCCGGGGCCGGCGCGCCCCGGGCGGCGGCCGGGCCCCGCGCCGACGCGGCGGCGGGGAGCGACGCCAGGAGCATGGTCCCCGCAAGGGAGACGGTGAGGACGAGGAACCGGCGGGTGGTGTTCATGCGGCCTCCTGGGCTCTCCCCGATCAGCTCGTTGCCCAGAATGTTCACCCGCATCATGAAGTTGACAAGTTCACATCACATATTCATTACTCGCCAGTAAGGAAGGGGGCGGGCCGGGAGGGCCTGCGCGCCCGGAGGGAAGGCCGGCCACGGGCCCCCGTGACCGGCCTTTGCGCGGGATCGCCGTCACAGATCGGCGGCGATGATCCTCTCGATGTTCCGCTCGGCGAGCGCCGTGACGGTGACGAACGGGTTGACGGTGGTGTTGCCGGGGATCAGCGCGCCGTCGATGACGTACAGGCCCGGGTAGGCGGTGAGGCGGCCGTAGTTGTCGGTGGCCCTGTTCAGCACCGCGCCGCCGAGCGGATGGTACGTGAGGTGGTCGCCCCAGATCTTGTAGACGCCGAAGAGGTCGGTCCGGTAGATCGTCCCCTCCTTCGCATTGATCTTGTCGAAGATCGTCTTTGCCATGGTGATGGACGGCTGCTTCCAGGAGGCCTGCCAGTCGAGGTCGACCCTGCCCGTTGCGGCGTTCCAGGAGAACCGGGCGCGGTTCGGGTTGTTGGTGATCGACAGGTAGAACGAGGCATACGTCTCGATCCCGGTCGGCAGCGGCGCGACCTCGGCGAACGCACCGCCCGCGGCCCAGTTGTCGATGCCGCAGCAGGGGATGGACGACTGGAGCTTGCCGGTCGCGTCCCACATGTGGTTGGCGCGGCCGCACATGACGTTGCCGTTGTCTCCCCAGCCCCTGCCGACCTCGTCGTTCAGGCCGGGCAGCGCGCCGGTGGCCTTCAGCTTGACCAGCAGCTTGCTGGTGCCGACGCTGCCGGCGGCGAAGAACACCCGGTCCGCGGTCACGGTCTTGGTGGCGGTGACGCCGCCGCCGGTGTCGAGCTGCTCGATGGCGACCGCGTAGCGGCCGCCGGCGGGGGAGACCGAGGTGACCCGGTGCAGCGGTGAGACGGCGACCCTGCCGGTGGCCCGGGCGCGGGCGAGGTAGGTCTGCTGCAGCGACTTCTTGCCGTGGTTGTTGCCGTAGAGGATCTCGCCGGCCAGCGCCGACTTGGGGACGGTCCCGGCCGCCTCCTGCTCCATGTAGTCCCAGTCGTACACGTCGGGCACGAAGACGAACGGGAAGCCGGAGCGCTGGGCGTGCTTGCGGCCGACCCGGGCGTACTGGTAGCAGGCGGTGGAGTCGAACCAGGCCGGGTCGACGGTGCCGACCCCGAGTTCGGCGTTGGCGCGGGGGTAGTAGACGCCGTACATCTCGTCGGCGTTCACCGACGGCAGGACGGCGCCGAAGTTCTCCCGCCTCGGGGTGACCGCCATGCCGCCGTTGACCAGCGAGCCGCCGCCCACGCCGCGGCCCTGGTAGACCGTGATGCCGCCGAACTCCTCGGCGTCCAGGATCCCGGTGTGGCGGGGGATGTCCCGGTCGATCGGGAAGCCGAGGAAGTAGTTGAGGGGCGCCTTGGTCCTGGTGCGCAACCAGTAGGAGCGGTAGTCCGGTTCGCGCGTGTTGCAGAAGATCTTGCCGTCGGAGCCGGGGGTGTCCCAGGCCATGCCCATCTCGACCATGTGCACGTCGACGCCCGCCTGGGCGAGGCGCAGGGCGGCGACGGCGCCGCCGTACCCGGTGCCGATCACCAGGACGGGGACATGGGCGCCCGAGGCGATGGGGGCCGCCGCGGGTACGGCCGCCGCCCGGGCGGCGGTGGCGTGGCCCGTGAGAGCCGCGGCTCCCAGCAGGGAGCCGGTTCCGGCGATGAACCTGCGGCGCGAGATGTCGATGGGGCTGTTGCGGACCTGGGCTCTGTTGCTCATGCGAGGTTCCTCACCCTCAGCAAAACGAGAACGGGTTATATGTTTTCTCGCGCCTCAGTTCACTTCACGCCCGTGGCGGCCCGTGGCGGGCAGCCCGTCCGCGGCGCCGGGTCACCGCGCGTCCGGCCGCGTGGCGGCAGGCGAGGAACCGCCGGTCAGCACGCATACGGTGTCGATGCCCAGCACGTGGTTGAGCCGGCCGAACGCCAGCCAGGAGCCGATGCTCATGCTCAGCTCCACGATCTCCGGCTGGCTGTAGTGCGCGGTCATCCGGGTCCAGAACTCGTCGTCGAGCCCGTGGTGGTCCAGGGCGTACCGTTCCGCGTACTCGGCGGCCAGCCGGGTGCGGTCGTCGAAGGCGTCGGTGGTGCGCCACCGGGTCACCGCGTCGGCGAACTCCTCCTCGACCCTCCGCCCGTCCCGCTCGGTCCGCCAGTCGAGGCAGAACGCGCACCCGTTGATCTGCGCGATCCGCAGCCGCGCGGCCTCGAACTCGCGCAGGCCCAGGGTCGTGTGGGCGTACACCGCCAGCGAGAAGTCCGAGGCGGCGGCCCCGATGCCGGGGACCATCTCGCCCCACACGTACGCGATCGGGTCCTTCCCCTCGGGGATGTCGATCATCATGGCTGTTTCCTTCCGAGCCTGCCGAACGCGGGGCGCAGCGGGACGTCGAGCGCGTCGTAGAGCCCGGGTTCCGCGTCCACGAGCCAGTCGATGGCGCTCACCAGCCGGCCGGCGGCGGTGGCGTTCCCGCCCGCGGAGCGGTTGCCGCCCTCGTCGGAGGCCTCGACCGTGACCTCGATGCGCGGCCGGCCCTCGATGACCACCCGGTGCGCACCGACGCCGTCGGGCGGCACCGGCCAGTCCGGGGCGCAGGACGGGTGGATGCGGGTGACGTGCTCGATGACGATGCGGGGCTCGCCCTCCACGATGCCCTGCACCTCGAACCGGACCGCGCCCTGGGTGCCGGCCTCGAACGCGCCCATCGCCTCGGTGGTCACCGTGGCCTCGAGCGGGCGCCGGTCCACGGTCTCGCGGATCTCGTCGAGCTCGGCGCCGAGGGCCCTGGCCATCAGCCGTATCTGCCCGCCCCAGACCATGGCCGGGACCGTCGGCGCGAGCATCGGCGGCTCGTAGTCCATCGGCTGTCCCATGCCGACCAGGTACCGGACCGAGTCGGGCTGGTCGTAGGTGGAGTAGTCGAAGATCTCCTGGCAGCGGACCACGTCCACGGTGGTGCCGAGCCCGCTGATCAGCAGGGGCAGCACGTCGTTGCCCCAGCCGGGGTCGACGCCGGAGACGAACAGCGAGCCGCCGCCGTCCGCGATGGCGGCCAGCACCGGTTCCCGGAGCTCCGGCGGGGCGCTGCGCTGGTCGTAGAGCGCGTACAGGGAGGGGGTGACGACCACGGCCCCGGCCCGGATCGCCCGGACGACGTCGGCGAGGGCCTCGTCGGGGCGGATGTCCCCGGACGCCGCGTACACCACGGCCCGGGGGCCGGCGGCCAGCGCCGCGTCGACGTCGCCGGTCGCCGCGACCCCCAGCTCGTAGCCGAGCTCGCCGAGATCGCCCGCGTCGCGGCCCGCCTTGCCGGGGTCGTGGACGAGCACGGCGGACAGTTCCAGCGCCGGATGGGCCTCGACGGCGCGGATGGCGGCACGGCCGACGTTGCCGGTGCCCCAGACGATCGTGGAGAGCATGCACTGAACGTAGCAAGCGCTTGGTTCAGTGTATAGTGCCCCGGACCCCCGGCTCTGCCGGGCGTCCCGCCGGACCGGACGCGGCCTACGGCGCCGGGACCGTGCGCACCGTGCCCCCGTCCGTGCGCGCGTCCACCCGGCCGACCGGCCCCCGCAGGATGATGTCCCCGTTGCGGCTGCGGACCGTGACGTCGACGCCGCGCGGGACGGCGAAGGTGTAGTCGACATGGTCTTCGGAGGTGTCCCGCAGCGAGGTGCAGACCAAGCCCTCGTCGCAGACCTGGCCGACCGTGAGGGACCCGCCTCCCCACGATTCGGAGCGCGGGGCCCGCCCGTGCGGGCGGCGCGTCACGAGGACCTCGCCGGTGCCGGACGGGACGATCTCCACGTCGCCGTGGTCGGTGGTGACGTCGAGGGAGTCGATGCCCGCGAAACGGGCCGGCTCCGGCGCCCCCGCCGCGCCCTGCACCGAGACGGCGGCGACCACCACGCCGGCGATCACCAGCGGGGCTCCGGCGGCGATCCAGGGGAGGAGGCCGCCGGCCTTCGCCGCTCCGGGAGAGCCCGGCGAGTCGATCGTCCACATGCCGTCGCGCCTTCCGTCAGAGGTCCGGGACCGGTGCGCCGCGGTTCCGGTGCGCCATGTGTACGGCGTGGCCCATGCACACCGGTTGCCGGCCGCTTGCAGGACGCCGATCGCGGACCGGGCCGCGCCCGGGAGCCGCCGCCCCCGGGCGGCGGTCAGCGGAAGTCGGCGACGTGGTCGCGGGCCCACTCGGCGTACGTGCGCGGCGGATGCCCGGTGACCCGCTCCACGTCCGGCCAGACGCGCATCAGCGCGGACCAGTCCTGCTCCGCGTAGCCGCCGTCCTCGGGGGCGTCGCCGCCGTACTCGACGAAGCCGAGCATGAGGTCGGCCGACTCGGCGGCGAAGCCGCCCTGCGCCTTCAGCAGCTCGCGGGCGCGCTCGCGGGTGACCTCCTCGTAGCGGACCTCCTCGCCGAGCGCCGCCCCGATGGCCGCGACCTGCTCGCGGACGGTGACCAGGCCGGGCCCGGTCAGCGTGTACACCCCGCCGCGGTGGCCGTCCTCCAGCAGCGCGGCCACCGCGACGTCGGCGATGTCGGCCTCGTGGATCAGGTTCATCGGCTCGTCGCCGAACGGGTAGCGCACCACCCGCTCGGCCCGGACCGACGGCGCCCAGAGCTGCAGCATGTTCGCCATGAACCCGCACGGCCGCACGTGCGTCCACTCCAGGGCGGACTCCTCGACCACCCGCTCCACCGGGTTGGTGTGCAGGCCGGCGGTCACGGACGCCGCCGAGAGCACCACGGCCCGCCGTACCCCGGCCCGCTCGGCCAGCGCGACGACCTCCCGCGCGGTCTCCTCCACCGGGAACAGGTACATCCGCTCGACGCCCTCCAGCGCGGGCGCCACGCTCTCCGGCGCGGTGAGGTCGCCCCGGACGACCTCCACCTCCGGCGGCAGCGCGGCCGTCCCGGGGTTGCGGGTCAGCGCCCGTACGGCCACGCCCGCCCGCACCAGCCCGTCCACCACGTTCCGGCCGACGAACCCCGTCGCCCCGGTCACCAGGATCCTCATGCGCGGTCCCTTCTCCTCGCGTGTGCCTGGAACCCACGCTAGAAGAGAATCCGGTCGTTTCCCGGGGGAAGAGCGCGGAGGATTTCAGCCCAACCGCCGATCGAGGCGGAACGCCGCCTCGTCGCCTGCCCGGTCCTTGCCGATGAGCCTGCACGACGCCGCCCTGATGGGAAGCCGGCGCGGGCCGCCTCGTCCCGAGGACCTCGGCGGAGCCGTCGTTCAGCCGCCGTTTTTCAGCCGCCGTCGCTCAGGCTTCGCGCGGGGCCCCGCGCAGGACCTCGCGCAGCCGGACGGCGAACCGCCCGGGATCGTCGGCGAAGCCGATGTGGCCGCCGGGGAAGAACGCCGGCTCGATGCCGAGCGCCGAGGCGAGCGCCCTCGACGCGCGGTCGCAGAGTTGCCCGGCCGACTCCTCGCCGATGCCGGCCACGATGCGGACCGGTCCGTCGCGCAGGGCGGCGAGGTCGGGCTGCCAGCGGACGGTCGCGCGCAGCTCGTGGGCGAACCAGCGGCGCTCGTCCGCGACCTGCTGCGGGTCGCGCTCCCCTCCGAACATCGCCTCGAGCGCGCCCTCGGGCAGGACGATGCCGGCCTGGGCCATGAACCTCGCCCAGGCTCCCAGGACGTCGCCGGAGAGGTAGGCGGCGATCATGTCCTCGGTCCCGGAGTCGAGCCGCTCGCGGTCCGGGAGCAGGGCGCAGAGCGGGGGCTCGTGCGCGATCACGGTGTGCACCTGCCCGGGGTGGGCGATCGCGAGGGCCAGCGCGCTGACGGCGCCGCCGCTGGAGCCGAAGACGGCGGCCGGGCCCGCGCCGAGGTGGGTCAGCAGCCGGGAGAGGTCGTCGGCGCGCAACCGCGGGGTCGAGTCCTGGCCGGGGTCGTCGACCGGGCTGCGGCTGATGCCCCGCGGGTCGGTGGTGAGCACGGTGTGGTCGGCGGCGAGCAGGTCGGCCGCCGGCGCGAAGGACTCGGCGCCCATCGGAGCGCCGACGAGGACCACCAGGGGACCCTCGCCGCGCACTTCGTAGTGCAGGCGTGCGCCGGGGACATCGAGGGTCGCGGCGGTGGCCGTAACTGCCGGCATGCGGTTCATGGGAGTTCTCCAGGATTCGAGGTATCGGTGCCCGTCGGAGTGGAGACTCCCGCCAGGAGGCAGAATCATCGGTGTGAGCGAGATTTCTTCGCGGGCCGCCGACAGGGCGGCGGAGGGGGCCGGGGATCCCGATCTGGTCCGGGCGCGCGCCGGGGACGGCACCGCGTTCACCCGTCTCGTGGCGCCGCTGCGCCGGGAGCTCCACGCCCACTGCTACCGCATGCTCGGCTCGACCCACGACGCCGACGACGCCCTGCAGGACGCCCTGCTGCGGGCGTGGCGGGGGCTCGCGCGGTTCGAGGGCCGCAGTTCGCTGCGCTCCTGGCTCTACACCGTGGCCACCCGCACCTGCCTCGACCTCATCGGAAACCGGGGCAGGCGGGCCCTGCCCGTCGACCTCGGCCCGTCCAGCGACCGGGCCGTGGTCGGCGACGCCCCGCTGACCGACGTCGCCTGGCTGGGCCCCTACCCCGACACCGGTCTCGCCGGAGGCCCGGCCGACCCGGACGCGCGCTACGAGCAGCGCGAAGCCGTGGAGCTCGCCTTCGTCGCCGCGCTGCAGCACCTGCCGGGCAACCAGCGGGCGGCGCTGCTGCTCTTCGACGTCCTCGGCTTCTCCGCCGCCGAGATCGCCGCCGTGATGGACACCTCGGCCGCGTCGGTGAACTCCGCCCTGGCGCGGGCCCGCAAGGTCGTCGCGGAGAAGGCCCCCTCCCGCACCCAGCAGCAGACGCTGCGCAAGCTGGACGACACGCGCCTGCGGGAGGTCGTCACCGGATACTCCACCGCGCTGGAACGCGGCGACATCGACGGCCTGGTGGCGCTGCTGACCGAGGACGTCACCTGGTCGATGCCGCCGATGGCGCACTGGTACCGCGGCCTCGACGCCGTCGCCGACTTCGCCCTGCGGATCCCGCTGACCCGATGCGGCTCCTGGCGGAGCGTCGCGACCGGTGCGAACGGCCAGCCCGCCGTGGCCTGCTACCTGCGGGACGACGACGCCGGCGCGCACCTCGCCTGGTCGATCAACGTGCTGACCCTGCGCGGCGGGCGGATCGCCGAGATCACCTCGTTCGTCGGCCCCGAGCACTTCGCGCCCTTCGGGCTGCCCGCCTCGCTGCCCTGACCGGCCGGAACGGCGGTCAGGGGCGGGTGCGCGGGCGCTTGCGGGCGGGCGGGACCGGCAGCGGTTCGGCGCCGGGGACGATCGTGTTGGAGACGGCGCCGATGCCCTCGACGGTGAGGGTGACGGTGTCGCCGGGCTTCAGCGGGGGCGGGTCCTGGCGGCCGCGCAGGCCCCACAGCTCGGCCAGGCAGCCGCCGTTGCCGCAGGTGCCCGAGCCGAGCACGTCGCCGGGGCGCACCCAGGTTCCGCGCGAGGCGTAGGCGACCAGCTCCTCGAACGGCCAGCCCATGTTGGACAGCAGGTCCCGGCCCACCTCGACCCCGTTGACCTCGGCCGTCAGCGCGAGCCGCAGGAAGCCGTCGGCGTCGCGGTACGGCTCCAGCTCGTCGGCGGTGACCAGCCAGGGGCCGAGGGTGGCGGCGGTGTCCTTGCCCTTGCAGGGACCGAGGCCGACCTGCATCTCGCGCGACTGCAGGTCCCGCGCGGACCAGTCGTTGAAGATCGTGTACCCGAAGATGTGCTCGCGGGCCCGCTCGGGGGACAGGTCGCGGCCCTCGCGGCCGATGACGGCGGCCACCTCCAGCTCGAAGTCCAGGGCCCGGCAGCCGGGCGGCACGGGCACGTCGTCGTGGGCGCCGACCATCGCGTGCGGACTGGTGAAGTAGAAGGTCGGCGCGTCGTACCAGGCGTCCGGGACGCCCGCCGCCCCGCTCACGCTGCGGCGCACGCCCTCGACGTGCTCCTCGAAGGTGACGAAGTCGCGGACCGAGGGCGGCTCGACCGGCGGGAGCAGCCGTACCCCGGCGAGGGGCACGGCCGTCCCGGTGCCGGGGAGCGAGCCGGTGCGGATGACGTCGAGGAGCTCGGTTCCCTCCGGGAAGGGCAGGACCGAGTCGCCCTCGACGACGCCGCTGCGGCGCAGACCCCGGTGCTGGTAGGTGGCCAGGCGCATGGTGTCCTCTCGGGGAAGGGTGCGGGTCGGCGGGGCTGAGACGGTGCGGACTCGGACCTGCGGGGGTCAGACCGGCGGGGCGACGAAGACGCCGCGGTCGACGTCGTTGAACGACTCCTTGGCGACCAGCTCGTTCATCGGGTTGGCGGTGCCCCACTGGTCGGTGACCTCGGGCCGGGAGAAGTCGTAGACGTGCGGGTGCCAGGCGTCCTCGTCGAGTTCCTCCAGCTCGGTGGTGTACTCGACGGTGTTGCCGTGCGGGTCCAGGAAGTAGGCGAAGGTGTTGTCGCCCGCCAGGTGGCGGCCCGGCCCCCAGATCATCTTCACGCCGGCGCGGAGCAGGCGGCCGGTGCCGTACATGTACTCGTCGAGGCCGCGCAGCTCGAAGCTGATGTGGTGCAGGGAGGCGTGCGGGCCGCGGGCGACGGCCATGCTGTGGTGCCGGGGGTTGCAGCGCATGAAGTGCATGACCTCGCCCATGCGGGGGTGCGCCAGGGTGTCCGACAGCGCGAAGTCCAGGTGGGTCTCGTACCAGGTGCGGGTGGCGTCGATGTCGGGGGAGTTGAGCACCACGTGCGAGAGCCGGACCGGGACCGACTCCTTGGCCTCCAGCCTGCGGTGGGCGCGGACGGCGACGTCGGCGGAGACCTCCACGGTGCGGCCGTCCAGGTCGAAGAAGCGGAAGCCGTACCCGCCGCCGGGGGTGTCGAGCGTGCCGGGTTCGGAGACCAGCCGGACCTGCGCGGCGCGCAGCCGCCCGGCGAGGGCGTCGACGTCGGCTGGGGTGGCCGCGCCGAAGGCGATCAGGTCGAGCCGCTTCTCCTCGGCCCTGCGCAGCCGGATGATGTACTGCTCGGGTGAGCCCTCGGCGGCCAGGAAGCTGATGCCGGTGTCGTCGGCGACCTCGGTCAGGCCCCAGACGCCGGAGTAGAACTCGCGCTGCCTGTCGTAGTCGGGCACCGCCATGTCGACGTGGCGCAGATGGGTGATGAGACGGTCGGGCACGGTCGTGCGCTCCTTACAGGTCGAAGAGGGCGGCGGCGTTGCCGCCGCGGATCGCGTCGGAGGCGTCCCGGCCGAGCCCGGCGGCGTGCAGCCGGTCCAGGGGGTCCTCGACGCCCATGTCGAAGGGGAAGTCGGAGCCGAGCAGCACCTGGGAGGTTCCGGCGGCGTCGACGAGGGCGCGCAGGGCGGCGGGCTCGTAGACGAGCGAGTCGAACCAGATGCGCCCCAGGTAGGCGCTGGGCGGCTCGGCGCAGCCGCGCGCCTCCGGGCGCACCCGCCAGCCGTGGTCGGCCCGGCCCAGGTGGGTGGGGAGGTAGCCGCCGCCGTGCGCGGCGAGGACCTTCAGGCCGGGGTGCCGGTCGAGCACCCCGGAGAAGATCAGGTGCGACAGCGCGACGGCGTTCTCGACCGGCTGCCCGACGATGTTGGACAGGTAGAAGCGGTCGAGGCGCTCGTCCAGCGTGCAGCCGAACGGGTGCAGGAAGACCACCGCCCCGCTCTCGGCCGCGCGCGCCCAGAACGGCTCGTACGCCGGGTCCGACAGCTCCGCGCCGGGAGCGTGGGAGGAGATCTCCACGCCCTTCAGGCCCAGGCCGAGGGCGTGGTCGAGAAGCTTCGCCATCAGCGACGGGTGCTGGAGCGGGACCAGGCCGAGGCCGTACAGCCGGTCCGGGGCCTGGGCGCAGTGCTCCGCGGTCCCCTCGCCGGCCAGCCGGCAGACCTCCTCGGCGAGTGCCTCGTCCGCCCAGTAGTGGTAGTGGGACGGGGAGGGGCTGACGATCTGGACGTCGATCCCGGCGGCGTCCATGCCGGCCAGCCGTACCGGCACCTGGGTGAGCTTCGGGATGCGCTCGCCGACCATCCGGCCCGAGACCGCCAGGGACTCGGCTCCGTTGCGGCGGGCGTCCAGTTCCCGGTGCTCCGCCAGGCCCGGCTGCCCGGCCACGGCCTGCTCGACCTGCGGCAGGATCACGTGCGCGTGCACGTCCACGGTCTTCACGGGTGCGGTGTTCACGGGCGCTGCGTCACCATCGCGGAGATCCGGCCCATCAGGCCGGGCACGTCGGCGTCCGGGACGGGGTTCAGCTGCCAGTCGGCCAGTTGCAGGGACGCCTCGACCACGGCCTTGACACGCCCGTACCGGCGGTCCATGAAGGCGTCGAACAGCGGCTGGTCGAGCCGGTCGGCGGCGAGCAGCAGCTCGGCCAGGACGGCGGCGTCCTCCAGGCACTGGGCGGCGCCCTGGGCCAGGGTGGGCGGGCAGGCGTGCGCGGCGTCGCCGATCAGGACGGTGCGCCCGCGGTTCCAGGGGCGGTCCACCAGCAGCGACTCGAACCAGGTGTAGTTGATGCGCTCGGGGTCGGTGATGTCGGCGCGGATCTCGTCCCACGCGCCGCCGTACCCCTCGGCCAGAGCCCGCATGAGGGCGGGCTTGCCGGCGTCGGTCACCGACTCGCGCGGCCGGGCCTTCTCCACCAGGTAGGCGTACATGGTGTCCTCGCCCGTCGGGCAGTACCCGGCGATGAAGCACGGGCCGCCGTAGACCAGGTCGGTGCGCTCGACGCCCTTGGGGCGGCGGGTGTGGATGCGCCAGATGCCCATGCCCGCGGGCCGGGGGGCGGCGCCGACGCCGAGGAGGCCGCGGACCCTGGAGCGGATGCCGTCGGCGCCCACGACCAGGTCGTAGTCGGCGGCGGTCCCGTCGGACAGCTCCGCCCGCACGCCGTCGCCGGTGTCGGCGAGGGCGTCCACGGTCAGGCCGAGGCGGATCCGCGCCCCGGCGTCGCGTACGGCGTCCGCGAGGATCGCGGCCAGCTCGGGGCGGTTCATGCCGAGCGTCGCCGGCAGGCCGGGGCCGCCGGTGTGGGCGTCGGGGATCTCGGCGACCAGGTCGCCGCCGGGGGTCCTGAGCCCGAGGGAGTCGAAGGCGAAGCCCGCGGCGGCGACCCGGTCCCAGACGCCGAGGTCGTGCAGGACCCGCAGCGCGTTGCCCTGCAGGGTGATGCCCGAGCCGAGCGCGGTGAGGTCCGGTTTGATCTCCGCGACGTCCACGGCGACGCCGCCGCGGGCGAGCAGGATCGCCAGGGCCGAGCCGGCGGTGCCGCCGCCGACGATGAGGACGTTCCCTAGTGCTGCCATGCCGGACCTCACTTGATGGCGACGGGGTTGACGGGGGAGCCGACCGCGCCGGTGACGGGCAGCGGGGCGGCGGTGAGGAAGAACTCGTACACGCCGTCGCCCGCGCAGTGCGCGGCGAAGGCGTCCAGGTCCCACATCTCCCCGACGAGCAGGCCGATGTGCGGGATGACGACCTGGTGCAGCGGCTGGAAGGCGTGGTCGAACTCGTTGGGCCGCACCTCGAAGCCCCACGTGTCGGTGGCGACGGCGGCGATCTCGGTGCGGTGCAGCCAGCCGGCGGTGGTGAACGACAGCCCCGGGGCCGGGCCTCCGGCGTAGTCGCCCCAGCCGTCGCGGCGGGCCCGGGTGAGCTGCCCGGTGCGCACCAGCACGATGTCTCCGCGGCCGACCGCGACGCCGTGCGCCTCGGCGGTGGCCGCCAGGTGCTCCTCGGTGATCGCGAAGCCGTCCGGCAGCTCGCCGTCCTCGCCGAGGACGCGCCCCGCGTCGAGCAGGACGCCGCGGCCCGCGACGGGCGCGGCCAGGTGCTCGATCCCGGTGACCAGGTCGCCGGCGGAGGTGACGACCTTGTCGGCGGGGCGGCCGTTCCACGCCCGGCCGTGGTCGAAGATGTGGCCCAGGCCGTCCCACTGGGTGGAGCACTGCAGCGGCATCGCGATGACGTCGTCGGCGCCGCCGAACCCGTGCGGGAAGCCCTGTCCGCCGTGGACGGCGTCCAGGCCGGTGTCGGTCATGGTGTGCACCGGGTTGGTACGGCGCCGCCAGCCCTTCTGCGGCCCGTCGGTGTCGAAACGCTGCGAGAGGGAGAACGGGACGCCGTGCCGTACGAGTGCCGCGGCTTCACGGCGCTTGGCCCCGTCGATGAAGTTGACGGTGCCCAGCACGTCGCCGTCCCCCCAGCGGCCCCAGTTGGAGCAGCGGGCGGCGGCCTCGGCGATGGCGCCCTCGGGGTCGGTCCGGTCGAGCATCAGGCGTCCCGTCCGGGGTTCCCGGCCTCGGCCACGCAGCGGTTGCGCTGCAGACCCAGGCCGGTGATGGTCCCCTCCATCACGTCCCCGGGGCGGAGCAGCCGGCCCCAGTGCATGCCGTTCCCGGCCGGGCTGCCGGTGAGGACCAGGTCGCCGGGGAGCAGCTCCACGGTCTGCGAGGCGTAGGACACCAGCCGCGCCACGTCGAAGATCATGTCCTTGGTGGACTCGTCCTGCATGGCCTCGCCGTTGAGCTTCAAGGTCACCCGCAGGTCGCCGGGGTCGGCCACGAACTCCGACGGCACCAGGTAGGGGCCGAGCGGGGTGAACGTCGGGGCGTTCTTGGCGCGCAGCCAGTCGGTGCCGATCTCCGGCATGTCGCGGCGGAACACCAGCTCGCGGGCCGTCAGGTCGTTGGCGATGGTGTAGGCGGCCACGTGCTCCAGCGCGCGGCCCGCCGGGACCCGGAAGGCCGGGCGGCCGATCACCGCGGCCAGTTCCAGCTCCCAGTCGGGCTTGGCGCACCAGGACGGGATCACCACGTCGTCGTACGGGCCGGTGACCGAGGACGGCAGGCCGATGAACACGTACGGCTGGTCCTCGGCCGCGCGGCGGTCCATCATCGCCGCGACCTCGGCCCGCACCTGCTCGGCGGGGCGGCCGCCCTCGGGTTCGTGCGCCACCGCCAGGTCGATGACGTGGGTGCGGTAGTTGGCGCCGGACTGCAGGATCTGCCGGGGCTCGACCGGGGCGTGCACCCGCAGGCCGGCCAGCGGCGCCCACCCTCCCTCCGCCGACCCGGCGGCGGCGCGCAGCAGCGGCAGGACGCCGTCCCAGCGTTCCAGCAGGGCCCGGGTGGTCAGGTCCGGCGCGCCGAGCGCGGGGAGGGTGCGCAGGTCCAGGACCCGGTCGCCGGTGACCAGGCCGGGGAAGGCCGGGCCGTCTCCGGTGGAGAAGGTGCCGAGCGCGAACGGGCCGGCAAGAGGCGGGTGCGTTTCCACGAGGTTTCCTCTCGGTACGGTGCCCTTAACCTTGGGCTAACGGGATGCATCTGAGAAATCGATTCTTCAGATCGAGGGCATCCACGAGACGGATGGCTTGAGGGGGACCGTGAACCTGTCCAGTCTGGATCTCAACCTGCTGGTGGCCCTGCGCGCCCTGCTGGAGGAGCGCAACGTCACCCGGGCCGGCGCGCGGATCGGGCTCAGCCAGCCGGCCACCAGCGCCGCGCTGGCCAGGCTCCGCCGCCACTTCTCCGACGACCTGCTGGTCAGGAAGGGCAACAGCTACGAGCCGACCCCCCTCGGCGCCGCGCTGCTGGCACCCGCGGTGAACGCCTGCGCCATGCTGGAGCGGCTCTTCACCAGCCGGGCGGACTTCCACCCGGAGACCGAGCAGCGCGAATTCACCGTGCTCTCCTCCGACTACGCGATCGCGGTCTTCGGCGCCGAGCTCGCCCGCGTCCTGCACACCCGGGCGCCGGGCGTCCGGCTGCGTTTCCTGAACACGGACGCCAGGATCGTGGAGGCCACCGAGACGGTGCTCGGCGGCGTCGACGGGGTGCTGATGCCGCACGGCGTGATCAGCGGCTTCCCCGCCGTGGAGCTGTACCGCGACGAGTGGGTGTGCCTGGTCTCCGCCGACCACCCCGGCATCGGCGAGCACATCACCATGGACGACCTGTCCCGCCTGCCCTGGGCGGTCTACCAGCGCTTCTTCGACGTTCCGGTCACCCGGCAGCTCGGCATGCTGGGCCTGGAACCGCACGTGGAGGTGTCCGTGCACAGCTTCCACCTGCTGCCCGGCCTGGTGGCCGGCACCCGCCGGGTGGCCCTGATCCAGCGGCGCCTGGCCCGCCTGCTGCACGGCCTCGCGCCGGTCCGCGTGCTGCCCTGCCCGTTCCCGGCGGTGCCCCTGCAGGAGGCCATGTGGTGGCACCCCGTGCACGGCCAGGACGCGGCGCACATCTGGCTGCGCGAGACCGCCGCCGAGGTCGGGCGGACGCTGCAGGACCATCCACCGGGTGGATGAGGAGTATCAGGACTTCCCGTCTTCCGCGCACCGCCCCGGATGTCTGACATTGACTCCTCCCCCTCGATGAAGGGGGATTCCTGGCTCACGCCGCTCGCTCGTCCGGCGGACGAGCGAGTCTTACGCGATCGGCACCAGCCGGGGCGAGACCCGCCCGGACGAGCATCACGTGCGCGGAGTTCTTGTCCCTGGGACAGACGGCTCCGCACGCAGTGCAGGTGTAGGTGCGCTCCGACAGCGGCAGGGCGTGCTTGGCTCTCGCTCCGCACCTTCCGCAGTCCATGGTTGTGTGCGCCGGATGCACCGGCCGCAGGTCGCGTGCGTGCTTGCGCGCCATGTGGATCAGCTCGCGTTTGGCCGCGGTGATCGCCGCGTCGGCGGCCTTGCGCGCCATCGTGGATTGGGCAAGGAATTTCGGCCGGAAGTCCTCCATTGCGATGCGGTCGAAGTCCGTCACCAGGCGTTTGGCCCACTTGCGGGCGGTGTCCTGCCGCTGCCGGGCGATCTTCTTGTGGACCTGGGCGGCTTGGCGCCGCGCCGTCCGGTAGCCCTGGGAGGGGGTCTGCCCGCGTGGGCGTTTGCGGCGGGCCATCATCTTCTGGTAGCGGGCCAGCTTGGCCGCGGCCTTCTTGCCGTATTCGGGGTGCGGCAGATCGTGTTCGTCGCTGGTGGTGGTGGCGATCTCCTTGACGCCCCAGTCGATGCCGGCATCCCGGCCGGTCGGCGGCAGCGGCTGGACCTGGGCGGGGACGACGAAGGAGGCATACCAGTGGCCGAGGCCGTCGCGGTAGACGCGCACGCTGGACGGCTCCGCGGGCAGGGGGCGCGACCACACCACGGTCAAGCCGATGCCCCCGGCCAGGTGCAGACGGCCGTCCTTGAGACGGAAACCGCGCCGGGTGTAGTTGAGGCTGAGAGCGGCAAGGTCTTTCTTCTTGAAGCGCGGCATCCCGGCCCGCCGCTTGATGGGCAGCCGGTCTTTGATGTCCTTGAGTGCTTTGGCACGGGAGCGGGTGAAGTCCCGGATGATCTGCTGCTGGGGCACCGAGGCGCCCTCGCCCAGCCAGGCGTGTCCGGCGCGCCAGCCGGTCAGCTGCTTGTCCAGATGCGCCGGGCCGCATTCCTGCTTCGCCTGGTGGGCGGCTTTGGAGGTGGCGACGCACTGGTTCCACACCCACCGGCACCGGTCCCACTCACCTTCCAGGGCGATGTAGGCGGTCGACGACACGCGCAGCCGGTAGGTGTAGCGGGCGTGGCCGCTCGCGCCTGCCTTCTGTGGTGTCGTCATGGTGGCAAGCTAGCACTATCCTGGCGGGTGTGGATGAGAAACGGATAACTCTGCGGCTTCCCGCGCAGTTGCATGCTCGGCTGGTGGCGCAGGCTGGGTCCGCCCGGCGGTCTCTCAACTCGGAGATCGTCTACCGGCTTGAGAACGGGCTCGACGGTACTGCGATAGATGTCGGCTCGTCCGATGATGGGTCGGCCTTGTCCGTCTCGCCGCAGGGGCGGCCGGATTCCTCCCCGGCCTGAGAGGGCCGGGGTATCCTCCGGGACTCCGGTGATGCCTGCCACATCTAGCGAGGCCCGTTTCCCCTCTCCAGGCGGGCTTCGGCCGCGGCCCACGACGAGGAGTCGCCGCGCGGTTCGTACCGGATCAGGTGCTGGGTGTCGCGGACCAGCGCCCGCAGCTCCGGCAGGCCGGGCCCGGCGGCACCGGCGGCACGGGCCTGGATCAGCACGTTGCCCAGCGCGGTGGCCTCCACCGGCCCGGCGACCACGGGCAGGCCGCAGGCGTCGGCGGTGAGCTGGCACAGCAGCGCGTTGCGGGCGCCGCCGCCGACGACGTGCACGACCTCGACGTGCCGGCCGGACAGCTCCTGCGCCTGCCGTACGGCGCGGCGGTGGGCCAGGGCGAGGCTGTCGACGATGCAGCGCACGGTGGCGGCCGGGGTCTCCGGCACGGGCTGGCCGGTCGCGCGGCAGGCGTCGGCGATCCGGCCCGGCATGTCCCCGGGGGGCATGAACACCGGGTCGTCCACGTCGACCACCGAGGCGAACGCCGGCCGGTCGGCCGCCCGGCGCAGCAGGTCCGCGGGATCGGTGAGGCCCCAGGCGCGCATCGACTCCTGCAGCAGCCACAGGCCCATGACGTTGCGCAGGTAGCGGATGGTGCCGTCGACGCCGGTCTCGTTGGTGAAGTTGGCCCGCCGGCCGGCCTCGCTCAGCACCGGCCGGTCCAGCTCGACGCCGACCAGGGACCAGGTGCCGCAGGAGATGTAGGCGAAGCGCTCCCCGGAGGCGGGCACCGCGACCACGGCCGAGGCGGTGTCGTGCGAGGCGACGGCCACCACCTCCGGGCTGCCCGGCAGGCCGGTCTCCGGCCGGACCGGGCCGATCCGGGTGCCGGGTTCGCGCAGCGGCGCCATCAGCTCCGGCCGGAGGCCGGCCTCGGTCATCAGCTCCGCCGCCCAGGTACGGCGGTGCAGGTCGTACAGCTGGGTGGTGGAGGCGTTGGTGACCTCCGCGCCGACCTCGCCGGTGAGCCAGTAGGCGAGCAGGTCGGGGATGAGCAGCAGCCGCTCGGCCAGCCCGTACTGCGGCGTGCCCGCGGCGGCGGCCAGCTGGTAGAGCGTGTTGAACGGCAGGTGCTGCAGCCCGGTGACGGCGTACAGGCGCTCGCGGCCGAGCTTGTCGGCCACCCGGTCGGCCAGGCCGTCGGTGCGGGCGTCGCGGTAGTGCACCGGGTTGCCCAGCAGAGCGCCGGAGGCGTCCAGCAGCCCGTAGTCGACCGCCCAGGAGTCGATGCCGACGCCGGCGACCGGCCCGGCCGCGCGCAGCCCGCGCAGCACGCCCGCATACAGCGCCAGGATGTCCCAGTGCAGGGTGGCGCCCAGGCGCACCGGCTCGTTGGCGAAGCGGTGCGCCTCGGTCAGCTCCAGGGTGCCGGGGCCGAGGCGGCCGACCATGACGCGGCCGCTGGACGCGCCGAGGTCGACCGCCGCGACGGCGAGGCCGCCGCGGACGGCAGCGGTCCCCGTCACTTTCGCCATGGTGCCGCTCCTGTCGTGCCCGTGCCCGTGCCCGTACCCGTGGCCATCGCCGCCATCGCCGCCGTCGCCCCGGCGCTCACCGCGGTCATCGCAGGAACGCCGCGGCGACGCCGGCGTCGACCGGGACGTGCAGGCCGGTCGTGTGCGACAGCTCCCCGCCGGTCAGCACGAACACGGCGTTGGCCACGTGCTCGGGCAGCACCTCCCGCTTGAGCAGGGTGCGCTGGGCGTAGAACGCGCCGAGCTCCTCCTCCGGCACGCCGTACACGGCCGCGCGCTGCGCGCCCCAGCCACCGGCGAAGATCCCGGAGCCGCGGACCACGCCGTCGGGGTTGACGCCGTTGACGCGGATGCCGTGCCCGCCGAGCTCGGCGGCCAGCAGCCGCACCTGGTGGGCCTGGTCGGCCTTGGCGGCGCCGTAGGCGACGTTGTTCGGCCCGGCGAACAGGGAGTTCTTGCTGGAGATGTAGACGATGTCGCCGCCCATGCCCTGCGCGGTCATCACCGCGGCCGCCTCGCGGGAGACCAGGAAGGAGCCCTTGGCCATCACGTCGTGCTGCAGGTCCCAGTCGGCCTCGGTGGTCTCCAGCAGCGGCTTGGAGACCGACAGCCCGGCGTTGTTGACCACCAGGTCCACGCCGCCGAACGCCAGCACCGCCGCGCGCACCGCCGCCGCCACCGCGCCCGCGTCGGTCACGTCGGCCGCGACGGCGACGGCCGTGTCGGCGCCGCCGAGCTCGGCGGCGACCTTCGCCGCGGTCCCGGCGTCGCGGTCGGCCACCACGACGCACGCGCCCTCGGCGGCCAGCCGGTGGGCGATCGCCCGGCCGATGCCGGAGCCGCCGCCGGTGACCAGCGCGATGCGGGTGGCCAGCGCCTTGGGCCTGGGCATGCGGGCGAGCTTGGCCTCCTCCAGCGCCCAGTACTCGATCCGGAACTTCTCCGCCTCGTCGATCGGCGCGTAGGCCGAGATCGCCTCGGCGCCGCGCATCACGTTGATCGCGTTGACGTAGAACTCGCCCGCCACCCGGGCGGTCTGCTTGTCGGCGCCGAAGCTGAACATGCCCACGCCGGGCACCAGCACGATCGCCGGGTCGGCGCCGCGCATCGCCGGGGAGCCGGGCGTCGCGTGCCGCTCGTAGTAGGCGCGGTAGTCCTCGCGGTAGGCGGCGTGCAGCTCCCGGACGCGGGCGATCACGTCCTCCAGCGGCGCGGCGGGCGGCAGGTCCACCACCATCGGCCGGATCTTGGTCCGCAGGAAGTGGTCCGGGCAGGAGGTGCCCAGCGCGGCCAGCCGGGGGTGCTCGGCGCGGGAGACGAAGTCGAGCACGGTGCCGGTGTCGGTGTAGTGGCCGACCTGCGGCCGGTCGGTCGAGGCCAGGCCGCGCAGGACCGGGAAGAGCGCGGCGGCCCGCTCGTGCCGCTCGGCCTCGGGCAGCGTCTCGTGCACGACCGGCCCGAACGGCTCGGCGCGGCCGTGTTCGGCGATGTACCGCGCCGCGGTCTCGATGATCTCCAGGGAGTTGCGCTCGCACTCCTCGCTGGTCGCGCCCCAGGCGGTGATGCCGTGCCCGCCGAGGATGACGCCGACGGCCTGCGGGTTGGCCCGGTGGACGGCGGCGATATCGATGCCGAGCTGGAAGCCGGGGCGCCGCCAGGGCACCCAGACGACCCGCTCGCCGAAGATCTCCTTGGTCAGCGCGGGGCCGTCGGCGGCGGTGGCGACGGCGATGCCGGAGTCCGGGTGCAGGTGGTCGACGTGCGCGGCCTCCACCAGGCCGTGCATGGCCGTGTCGATGCTGGGCGCGGCGCCGCCGCGGCCGAAGGCGCAGTGGTCGAACGCGGCGACCATCTCGTCCTCGCGCTCCGCCCCCGGGTACACCCCGGCCAGCGCGCGCAGCCGGTCCAGGCGCAGGACGGCCAGGCCGGGCTCGGTGAGCGTGCCCAGGTCGCCGCCGGAGCCCTTGACCCAGAGCAGCTCGGCCGGGGTCCCGGTGACGGGGTCGACGGTCTCGCCCTTGGCGGAGGTGTTGCCGCCGGCGTAGTTGGTGTTTCGGGGGTCGGCGCCGAGCCGGTTGCTCCGGGCCAGCAGGTCGCGCACTGCGGGATTGCTCATGACGGGTCTTCCTGGGAGGGGTTTTCCGGTGACGTGGGAGGGCCGGGGCTCAGGCGCCCCAGCCGGCCTGCCGCCCGCCGACGCGCTCGGCGGCGATCTTCTCGAAGTAGCCGGAGCGGGCGTAGGCGGCGATCGGGTCGGGATCGAGGCCGAGACCGGCGCGGAGCTCGGCCAGCAGCGGCCGCACGTCGGTGTTGTAGGCGTCCATCAGGGCGGCGTTGGCGCCGAGCACGTCGCCCGACCGCTGGGCCGCGGCGAGCGCCTCCCGGTCCACCAGCAGGGCCTTGGCGGTGGCCTCCTGGACGTTCATCACCGAGCGGATGATCGCGGGGATCTTCGGCTCGATGTTGTGGCACTGGTCGAGCATGAACGCGATGCCGTACTCCGGCCGCAGCGCGTCGGCCTGCACGATCTCGTTCATGATCCGGAAGAGCTGGAACGGGTCGGCCGCGCCGACCATGAGGTCGTCGTCGGCGTAGAAGCGGGAGTTGAAGTCGAAGGCGCCGAGCCTGCCCTGCCGGAGCAGGAACGCCACGATGAACTCGATGTTGGTGCCCGGCGCGTGGTGGCCGGTGTCGATGACGACCTGCGCCTTGGGGCCGAGCTCCAGGCAGTGGGCGTAGGCGGTGCCCCAGTCGGGCACGTCGGTGGTGTAGAAGGCCGGCTCGAACAGCTTGTACTCCAGGAGCATCCGCTGGTCCGCGCCGAGGCGGTCGTAGACCTCGCGCAGCGCCTCGGCCAGCCGGTCCTGGCGGTCGCGGATGTCGTCCTGGCCGGGGTAGTTGGTGCCGTCGGAGAACCACAGCTTCAGGTCGCGCGAGCCGGTGGCGTCCATGATGTCGACGCATTCGAGCAGGTGGTCGACGGCCTTGCGGCGCACGCCCGGGTCCGGGTTGGTCACCGAGCCCAGCTTGTAGTCGTCGTCCTGGAAGACGTTGGAGTTGATCGCGCCCAGCACGACGCCCTGCCCCCCGGCGTAGGAGGCGAGGTCGGCGTAGTCGTCCACCCGGTCCCAGGGGATGTGCAGCGCCACGGTGGGGGCCGCGCCGGTCAGCCGGTGCACGACGGCCGCGTCGGCGATCTTCTCGTACGGGTCGCGGGGCACGCCCTGCTGGGGGAACACCTTGAACCGGGTGCCGGAGTTGGCGTACGCCCATGACGGGGTCTCGATTCGCTGCTCCCGCAGCGCCTGCGCGACGCCGTCGCGGGCGGCTTGGTCCAGATGGCTCATGGTGATGACTCCGTTTCCCCGGGGGCCGTGCTGGGGTGAATGTAAAACGTTTTAAAGCCGTTGGCGCTCATACTATCCGGCGGACCGGGACAGTGCACGAGGGCCCGGAGGAAAGGCCGGGCGGTGCGCTCCCGGTACGGCGCGGAGACCTGCCGTACCGGGCCTCCCCGGTCTCCGGGGGGCCGCCTCAGGCATCCTGGACGGCCAGGCCGGCGGCGCCGTCCCGCTGCGGGTCCGGCGGGCCGAAGAACCCGGGCCGCTCGGCGACGGGGTCGTCGGCGGCGTCGCGGAACGCGTCCTCGAAGCGGTGGCGCCCCGCGCCGACCTCGATCCGGCTCCCGGGGCCGGAGGGCAGGACCACCGTCGCCGTGGCGCCGGCGGGGACGACGACCTCCAGCTCGAAGCGTCCGGCCGCGCGCCGCCAGCGCACCTCCGCCCTGCCGTACGGGGTCAGGTGCGCGGCGGAGGCGTGCCGCAGGCCCCCGCCGGGCAGGGGGCGCACCAGGATGCGCCGGTACCCCGGTTCCGCGGGCGCCAGACCGGCGACCGTGCGGTGCAGCCAGTCGGCGACCGCGCCCAGGGCGTAGTGGTTGAAGGACGTCATGTCGCCGGGGTTGACGGTGCCGTCGGGCAGCATGCTGTCCCAGCGCTCCCAGACCGTGGTCGCCCCCATGGTGACGGGATACAGCCAGGACGGGCACTCGCGCTGCATGAGCAGGTGGTAGGCGTCGTCGACGGCGCCGGCCGCGACCAGGGCGTCGCAGACGAGCGGGGTGCCGACGAACCCGGTGCCGATGCGGTGGCCGCTCTCGCGCACCAGCTCGACCAGGCGCCGGCCCGCACGGGCACGGCGGCCGGCCCCGGCGATCAGGTCGAACTGCAGGGCGAGGGCGTAGGCGGTCTGCGAGTCGCCGACCAGGCGGCCGGAGGGCGAGACGTACTCGGCCTCGAATGCCGCGCCCACCTGGTCGGCGAGCCCGCCGTAGCGGCGGTGGTCCTCCTCCTCGCCCAGGACGGCGGCGGCCTGCGCCAGCAGGCGGGCCGAGCGGGCCAGGCAGGCGGTGGCGACCAGGGCGCGGTCGGTGCGGGCCTCGAAGGGGCGGTCCGGGGGAGCGGCGGGGTCGAGCCAGTCGCCGAGCTGGAATCCGGTGTCCCACAGGCGGCCGTCCCCGGCGCGGCCGGCGCACTGGTCGACCCAGGCCTTCATGCTGGGGTACTGGGTGCGCAGCAGCCCCTCCTCGCCGTAGCGCTCGTACAGCGTCCACGGCACGACGACGGCGGCGTCGCCCCAGGCGGCGACCGGTTCGGTGGGGAAGAGCAACTGGATCCAGGGCACGTAGACCGGGACCGTGCCGAGCTCGGCCTGCTCGGCCGCGAGGTCGGCCAGCCAGGAGGCCAGCATGCCCGCGCAGCCGTACAGGAAGGCCGAGGTGGGGGCGAAGACCTGGATGTCACCGGTCCAGCCCAGGCGCTCGTCGCGCTGCGGGCAGTCGGTGGGGACGTCGACGAAGTTGCCGCGCATGCTCCACAGCACGTTGTCGTGGAGCCGGTTCAGGTCGCCGTCGGAGCTGTCGAACCAGCCGGTGCGCTCCATGTCGGTGTGGCAGACGACCGCCTGGACGCAGGCCGGGTCGAACGCGCCGGGCCAGCCGCCGACCTCGGCGTAGCGGAAGCCGTGCAGGGTGAAGCGCGGCTCCCACTCCTCCACGCCGCCGCCGCGCAGGGTGTAGACGTCGGTGGCGTCGGCGGCGCGCAGCGGCCGGACGCACAGTTCGCCGTCCTGGAGCACCTCGGCGTGGCGCAGCGTGACGGTGTGCCCGGCCGGGCCCTGCACGCGGATGCGCAGCCGCCCGGAGACGTTCTGGCCGAAGTCGAGGATCGTCCGCCCGGAGGGGGAGACGGTCACCTCGGCGGGAGCGAGCGTCTCCACCCGGCGCACCGGCGGCCCGGCCGGCGCGACCAGCCGGGCGGGGTCGTACGGCAGGGCGTCGGCGGGCAGCCAGGAGGCGTCGTCGAAGCCGGGCCGCGACCAGCCGGGCGGCAGCAGCCGGGCGTCGTGCCGCTCGCCGTCGTACAGGCTCGCGGCGGTGACCGGGCCGGGCGCGCAGCGCCAGCTCCCGTCGGTGGCCACCACGTCGGTCGTGCCGTCGGTGTAGGTGATCTCCAGCTGGGCGATCAGCGCGGTGCGGTCGCCGTACACCCGGGTCCTGCCGCCCTCGAACCCGACCCGGCCCCGGTACCATCCGTCGGCCAGGGTGGCGCCGACGGCGTTGCCGCCCTCGCGCAGCAGCCCGGTGACGTCGTGGGTGCGGTAGCGCAGCCGGTGGGAGTAGCTGGTCCAGCCGGGTGCGAGCACCTCGTCGCCGACGACCGTGCCGTTGATCTCGGTCTCGTGCAGGCCGTACGCGGTGACGTACAGGCGCGCCCGGTCCACCGGGCCGCGCACCGTGAAGTCGCGCCGCAGCAGCGGCGCGGGGCCGTCCGGCGCGCCGAGCAGCTCCCGCGGCGGAGCCGCGGGCACGGCCCGCCAGTCCGCCGCCTCCAGCAGTCCCGCCTCCGCCCACGACCAGGGGCTCCAGTCGCTGACGGAGCCGTCCTGCCCGTGCACCCGGACCCGTGCCCCGCGCCGCTCGCGCGAGGCCAGCTCCGTGCCGGGCCAGCCGACCAGGACCGACCGCCCGGACTCGACCGGGCCCGTGGCCGTCCCGTCGCTGAGCTCGATCTCGTAGGCGCGCTGCCGCCAGCCGGGCAGGTCGGTCTCGACCGTCCACGACAGGCGCGGGGCGCTCTCGCCGATGCCCAGGGGAACGCGGTGGTGTTCGTAGCCGGGGGCGGCGACGTGCAGGAAGGTCACGGGCGCGGTGCTCCTTGTGCTCAGCCCTTGACGGGTGCTCAGCCCTTGACGGCGCCGGCGGTCATGCCGGCGACGATCTTGCGGTTGAAGAAGACGAAGGCCAGCAGCGGCGGGATGGTGATCAGGACGATGTCCATGAACAGCAGGTTCCACTGGGTGCTGTACTGGCTCTGGAAGTTGTAGAGGGTGACCTGCACGGTGGCGTTGTCGTCGCCGGGCAGGAAGTACAGCGGGTTGACGAAGTCGTTGAAGATCGCCACTGACTGGGTGAGGATCACGGTGATCGTCACCGGCTTGAGCAGCGGGAAGATCACCCTGAAGAACAGGGTCAGGCCGCCGCAGCCGTCGATCATCGCGGCCTCGTCCAGCTCGCGCGGGATGGCCGCGATGAACGCGCGGAACAGCAGCACCGCGTACGACAGGCCGAAGGCGACCTCGACCAGGATCAGGCCGGGAAGCGTCTTGAACAGCCCCAGCGCCTGCAGCAGCCAGATGGTCGGCACGATCGCCGGCGGGATGATCAGCCCGGACAGCACGAGGAAGTTGGCCAGCGTGCCGATCCTCCCGGCCCGGCGCTGCAGGACGTAGCCGGCCATCGCGGCGCACACCACGATCAGCGCCACCGAGGCCACGGTCAGGACGGTGCTGTTGACGTAGGCGCGCAGCAGCACGTAGTCCCGCGCCGAGACCACCTCGATGACGTTCTTCACGACCGGCCAGCTGGTCGGCCAGGAGAAGTCCAGGTCGGCGGCCTGCTTGTCGTCCTTGACGGCGGTCAGCAGCATGAAGGAGAAGGGCACGAGGAAGACGGCCGCGGCCACGGCGAGCGCGGCCGCTTCGGCGCCGGCCCTGCGCAGGTTTTTCACGGGGAGACCTGCCTTCTGCCCAGGAACCAGTTGAGCGGGACGACGATGGCGGTGACGACGACGAACAGCAGCACGTTGCCCGCCGTCGACAGGCCGTAGAAGCCGGCCTGGTACTGCTTGTAGATGATCGAGGCGATGACGTCGCTGGTGAAGCCGGGTCCGCCGCGGGTCATCGTCCAGATCAGGTCGAAGGAGCGCAGTCCTCCGATGAACGACAGGATGATCACCGAGTAGGTCGCGGGCCAGCTCAGCGGGAGCGTGACGTGCCGGAACCGGTGCCATGCGCCGCCGCCGTCCACGGCGACCGCCTGGTAGTAGTCGGTCGGGATGGACAGGATCCCGGCGATGTAGATGACGGTGGCCAGGCCCACGCCCTTCCACACGTCCACCAGCGCCACCGACAGCAGCGCGGTGCTCGCGTCGCCCAGCCAGTCCGGGCCGGAGATCCCCACCAGCGCCAGGGCCTTGTCGACCAGGCCGGTGTCGGGCTTGAGCAGCACGCTGAAGGTGATGCCGACCGCGACCGTGGACACCAGGACCGGGAAGAACACCAGCGAGCGCAGGAACCCGCGCAGCCGCAGCTTCGAGGTGAGCAGCACGCCCAGCCCCAGGCCGATCACGACCTTCAGGGCGCTGGTGACCACCGCGTAGACGACGGTGTTGCGGAAGCCGATGCTCAGGTTCTGCTCGGCCAGGAAGTCGCGGAAGTTGTCCAGGCCCACGAACTCGCTGTCGAACAGGGTCCAGCGGGTCAGCGCGAAGTAGAAGGCCATCGCCGTCGGGACCAGGAAGATCACCGTGTAGACGAGGGCGGCGGGCAGGTAGAGGGCGTAGGGGTAGGCGGGGCCGGTCTTCCGCCGGGCGCGGGTGGCGTGCGCGCGCCGCGCCGGGAGACCGGACCCCGCGCTGCGGGGTCCGGCGTCCCTGGTGTCCGGCCGGTGCCCGGTCACCACCCTTCGAGCCCCAGCTGCTTGGCCTGCTTGGCCACGTCCTTGTCGTACTGGGCGGCGCCCTCGGCCGGCGGCGTCAGCCCCGAGCCGACCGCGACGGTGATCTGCTCCAGGGCCGGGCCCTTGATCGGGGACAGGAACTCCAGGGCGGGGGCCGTGGCGCCCTTGTCGATGTAGGCCTGCAGGTCCTTGGCGACCTGGATCGCGTCGTCGGGGAGCCTGGCGCCCTCGATGCGGTACGGCCCGGCGGGCTGGACGACCTTGTTCACCGCGTCGGCCGCGGCGGGCGAGGCGATGTAGGCCAGGAACTTCTTGGCGGCGTCCGGGTGCTCGGTGCTCTTGGCGATGTAGATGCCCGGCGGCTCCCAGATGGTGGTGCCGTTCTTGGCCGGGTCGGTGCCGGGGATGCCGAAGAAGCCGATGTCGGTGGCGGCCTGGGGGTAGTCCTTCAGCAGCGGCGGCAGCATGGCGCTGAGCATCGGGTAGTGCGCGCCCTTGCCCTCCACCAGCATCTTCAGGCCCTGCTCGCTGGTGGCCGAGCCGAAGCCCTCGTTGAGGTGCCCCTTGGCGTGCACCTCGGCCAGGTGCTCGAAACCCGCCTGGGCGGCCGGGGTGGTGGCGAACGTGGCCGTGCCCGCGGTGTAGTCCCGGGCGAAGTCCGGCACCGCGGCCTGGACGTTGTAGTAGTCGCCCAGCACGAACAGCTGCGAGGTCCAGGTGTCCTTGAAGGTCGAGATGACCGGGGTGGTCCCGTCCGCCTTGATCTTGTCGTTGTTGGCCGTGAACTCGGCCCAGGTCGTCGGCGCCTTCAGGCCGAGCTTCTCGTAGACCTTGCGGTTGTACAGGATGCCGCCGCCCAGGGCCGTGCCGGCGGGCACTCCGTAGACCCTGCCGCCCTGCGTCACCACGGGGAGGTAGTCCTTCTGGACGTTCTTGAGCACCGGGTCGCCGGTGAGGTCGACCATGGTCTGGGCCGGGTTGAGCGCCTGGAGCAGCGACCCTGAGTTGTACCAGAACACATCCGACATGTCGCCGGTCGAGAGCCTGGTCTTGACGATGTTGTCGCCCTCGGTGCCTCCGGGCCGGGTCTCGACCTCGACCCTGATGGCCGGGTTGCCCTTGGTGAAGGTGTCCGCGAGCACTTTGGCGGTGTCCAGGGTCGCCTGGCTGTTGTCCACGAGGAAGGACAGGGTGACCGTGCCGTCGGCGGCGGGCTCCGAGCCCGAGCCGCAGGAGGTCAGTGCCGCCATCGTGAGGACGGCCAGGGCCGTCCCCATGGTGCGACGAGAGGTCTGCATAGTGCCCCTCCAGGTTTGTTGAATCGTTTTAAGGGACCCCCGACGCGAGTCAACCTAGGCGTCCCCCGGAAGGGGCGTCAAGAGTGGTCATGGGTAACGATTCCCGATCGTAACCGGGGTGTATTACGCCCTTTCTTCCAAAAAGTGGAAAAAAACGGGTAACGTTACCCATGCGATCATCCCTCTGGAGCTGGTCGAACAGCCCTGCCGACGAAGGGAACCCCCATGACCGCGTACGACCGACGGCGCCGCGTGACGATCGCCGACGTGGCCGGCCACGCCCAGGTCTCCACCACCGCCGTTTCGAAGGTGCTGCGCAACGCCTACGGCGTCAGCCCGGCGATGCGCGAGAAGGTGCAGGCCGCCATCGACGAGCTCGGCTACCGCCCGCACGCCGCGGCGCGCGCGATGCGGGGGCGCACCTTCACCGTCGGTGTGCTCCTGCCGCACATCAGGAACCCCTTCTTCGCCGATGTCCTCGACGGGCTCATGGACCAGCTCGCCGGTACCGGCTACCAGGCGATCATCGTCCAGGGCGGCGGCGCCGACCCGGAGGCGGAGCGCCGGGCCGTCGAGGCCCTGACGGACCGGCAGGTGGACGGCATGCTCATGATCGCCCCGCTCGCCTCCAAGGCGGACCTGGAGGAGACCGCCAGGACCACCGCGCTGGTGGTGCTCGGACGCCACGACCGGTCGGCGGTCTACGACTCGGTGTTCGACGACGACGAGACCGGCGCGGAGCTGGTCGTCGGGCACCTCCTCGCGCTCGGCCACCGCCGCATCGCGCACATCTCGCAGAAGGACGGCAGCCGCGTGCGCCCCGCGGAACTGCTGCACACCATAAGAGCCCGGACCTACCGGCGGGTGATGGAGGAGCACGGCCTGGCGGACGAGGTCGCCGTCGCGACCACCTCCTACACCGAGGAAGGCGGCTACCTGGGCGCCCGCGAGCTCCTGGCCCGCCCGTCCCGCCCGACGGCCCTCTTCGCCGGGGCCGACCTGGCCGCCTTCGGCGCGCTCGCCGCCATCCACGAGGCCGGCCTCGCCGTCCCCGGCGACATATCCCTGGCCGGCTACGACAACACCCGGACGGCCGCGCTGGCCCACATCTCGCTGACCAGCGTCGACCAGGACGGCGCGACCATGGGCGGTACGGCGGGGCGGCTCCTGCTGGAGCGCATCGGGGGACGCACGTCCGCCGTGCGCTTCTCCGTCACCCCCACCCTGGTGCCCCGCAGATCGACGGGCCCCTCCCCGGACGGGGAGACCCGCGGCGGCGCCGCGGCGGGGTGAGAGGCCTGTCGGCACCCGTGATAAAACGTTTCGCCCAGCCGGAGCCCGGACGGCGGAGGGGACGGGTCAGGCCGGCAACCAGACGCGCATGGCGGCCGGCCCCCGGTTGCCCCACCGGTGGTACGGCACCAGCCGCACGGCGGTCTCCTCGCCGTCCCCGGCGTCCCGCCGCTCCGGGCCGTACGGCCACCCGGCCCCGGCCGGCGGGCGGGACGACGCCCTGATCTCCAGCTCCACGACGCCGTCCGCGACGTGCTCGACCGGCGGTGCGAGCCGCGCGGTGAGCCCGGCGAGGTCCGGCCGGTCGCCCACCGACTCGGCGCAGTAAACCAGCGGTCCCCGCTCGACCGCCGCCGTCCCGCGCAGCGCGTCGATGCGAGGGTCCGGGAAGGTCCATCGCGGCGTCATCGGAAGGTCCAGCCGGATCTCGTCACCGGCCCGCCAGGGGCCGTCGAGCGCGACGTAGCCCGGCGGCGCGGACCGGGGCCGCGGGTCCGCAGGGCCGGTCCGGGCGACCACGGCCCCCTCGGCCCAGGCGGGGACGCGCAGCGAGATCCGCCCCGCGCCCCCCGAGACCACCCGCACGACCACCCCGCCCGACCACGGGTACCCGGTCTCCACCCGCAGCACCAGCCCGCCGTGCCGGATCTCGCCCGCCGCCGGATGGTGGATCTGCACCCCGTCCGCGTCGGAGGTCGCTACGTAGGCCGCGAACGAGGCCAGCGTCCGGGCGATGTTGTTCGGGCAGCACGACACGTCGAACCACGCCGACCGCAGTCCGCCCTCGGCCGAGTGGTTCACCCCGGCCGGCGGCTCGGCCGGCACCCGCACCTGCAGCGGGTTGGCGTAGAAGAACGACCGCCCGTCCAGCGCGAGCGCGGTGGCGAGCACGTTGTACAGCGTCCGCTCGGCCAGCTCGGCGTAGCGGACCTTCCCGGTCGCCAGGTGCAGCCGGTGCGCCAGCATGATCGAGGCGATCCCGGCGCAGGTCTCCGCGTAGGCGCGGTCCGGCGGCAGCTCGAAGTCGTCCCCGAACGACTCGTCGGTGCGGCGCGAGCCCATGCCGCCCGTCAGGTGCGTGCGCGCGGCGACCGTGCGCTCCCACTGGGCCTCCACGGCCTCCAGCAGCCCGCGGTCCCCGGTCTCGACGGCGACGTCCACGGCTCCGGCCGCCAGGTAGAGCGCGCGCACCGCGTGGCCGCGGAGCACGGGCGCCTGCCGTACGGGCAGGTCGTCCTGGAAGTAGGCGCGGCCGAAGGGGATCTCCGCCAGCGCCGGCCCGCCCCGGCGCGCCACGAACCCGGCGGCCAGCTCCAGGTAGCGTTCGGCGCCGGTGGCCCGGTAGAGCTCGACCAGCGCCATCTCGATCTCCGGGTGCCCGCACACCTCCCCGCCGCCGGCGAACCGCCGGCAGACGTGGTCGGCGGCCCGCCTCGCGGCCCGGGTCAGCTCGTCCTCGCCGTGCGTCCTGAGCCTGGCGACGCCCGCCTGGATCAGGTACCCGTGGCAGTACAGCTCGTGGCCCCACTCCAGGTCGGTGTAGCGGGCCCGGCTCCAGCGGGTGTTGAGGTAGCCGTCGTCCTCCTGCGCGGCGGCGACGGTCGCGGCCAGGCCGGGCAGGGCCGGATGATCGGCCCAGGCCATGGCCTCCAGCAGCTTGTAGATCTCCGAGTCGCTGAACTCCCTGCCGCGCCGGGGGAGCGCGCCGCGGAAGTTGCCGATCCAGCCCTCCTTCTCCATCCACTCCCGGCAGTGCGCGATCACCACCTCCCGGTTGAGCCGGACCCGGTCGCCCCAGAAGCCGGGTGCCAGCCGCACCGCGTCGAGACCGAGAGGGGACAGCACACCCGAGGACGGCAGGACAGGACTAGCCACGCAAGGCTCCAGACATGAATCCGCGCACGTAGTGGCGCTGCAGGACGACGAAGAGAATCAGGCACGGGACGGCCGTGACCATCACCCCGGCCTGCAGCATGCCGTAGTCGACGGCGCCGAAGGTGCGCTGCGTCATGTTGACCACGGCGACGGGCAGGGTGAACGACGATCCGTCGTTGAGCAGGATCAGCGGGGCGAAGAAGTCGTTCCACGACGCGAGGAAGGCGAACAGCCCCACCGTGACCAGGCCCGGCCGTACGGCGGGCAGCAGGATCCGCAGGAAGACGCGGAACGTGCCGCAGCCGTCGACCAGCGCCGCCTCCTCCAGCTCGCGCGGCACCGCCTCGAAGGCGTTGCGCATCATGTAGAGCGCGAACGGGAGCTGGAACATCACGAACACCAGCGAGAGCCCGGTCAGCGAGTTCTGCAGGCCCAGGTAGCCGAGCAGCACGTACAGCGGGATCAGGATCGTCGCGTACGGCACCATGAGGATCGCCAGCGTGACCAGGAACAGCAGGTTCTTGCCGGGGAAGTCGAAGCGGGCGAAGGCGTACCCGCCCAGCGCCGAGACGACCAGCGTGCCCGTGACCGTCATGGCCGACACCAGCACGCTGTTGGCCGCGTAGGTGTCCAGCCCTTCGCCGAAGCGGGCCATCTCCAGGTAGTTCCCCGGCTCCTCCAGCGACGCCCAGCCGCTCCACACCAGCGGGAACAGGAACAGCACGGCCAGCGCCGACACCGTCGTGTAGTACCTCACTCCGGCCTCCTCAGCACCCGCATCTGCAGCGCGTTGAGCGCGACGAGCGCCACCAGCAGCACCACCGACAGCGCGGCCGCCCCGCCCAGGTCGAAGCGGAAGAACGCGTCGCGGTAGATGACCATGACCATGGACACCGTGCTGTTGTCCGGGCCGCCGTTGGTGAAGATGAAGAACTGGTCGAACGCCAGCAGCGACCCGGTGACGCTGAGGATGAGCATGAGCGCGATGGTGGGCCGCAGCAGCGGCAGCGTGATCTTCGTGAAGATCTGCCACCGGTTCGCGCCGTCGCTCCTGGCCGCCTCGTAGACCTCGACCGGGATCGCCTGCAGCCCGGTGAGCAGGATGAGCATGTTGAACCCGGCGAAGCGCCACAGCACCAGCGCGATCGTGGAGAACAGCGCCATGTCCGGTGTGCCCGTCCACTTGACCGGCTCGTCGGTGATGCCCAGGGCCTGCAGGATCGGGTCGACGGGGCCGAAGTCGTTGTTGAGCATGCCGTAGAACAGCAGCGCGGCCGCGGCGAAGCCGACCGCGCCGGGCAGGAAGAACGCCGTGCGGAAGAAGCCCACGCCCGGCCTGCGCTCCTGCACGAGCAGGGCCAGGCCGAGGGCGAGCCCCGACAGCAGCACCGTGGTGATCGCGGTGTACTTGAGCGTGAACAGCACGGAGTCGAGGAACAGCGGGTTGTCGGAGATCTTCAGGTAGTTGCCGGGGGCGTTGAGCGCGGCGGGGCCGAGCAGGGGCCAGCGGTTCAGCGACATCCAGGCCACCAGCACCAGCGGGGCGAGGAACAGCGCGCCCACGACGGCGGCGGCCGGCGCCGCGTACAGCCAGCCCTGCGCGGACCTGCCGCGCCACCAGGCGGGCGGCGCGGCGGAGGTCCTTCGGTCCCCGGGCCGGGTGAGGAGCAGCGTCATTGCTGCAGCGACTTCGTGATCTCGGCGTTGAGCTGCGGGAGTCTGGAGACGTCGCCGAAGACCGCCTCGCGGGCCAGCCGCAGCCACGGGCCCTGCGGGTCGTTGAAGGTCTGCCCGAAGCGCAGCGCGTACGGCGTCCGCCCCTTGGCGACCAGCGAGTTGATCAGCACCACCCGCGGGTCCTCCGCGGAGTACTTGTTGCCGGCCAGGTCGGTGCGCGCGAGCACGTCCTTGTTCTTGGCCATGACCTCGATCTGCGCCTCGTCGGAGACCGTCCAGGCCAGGAACTCCCAGGCCGCGTCGGCGTGCTTCGTGGTGGAGGAGACGCCGACGGAGTCGCCGCCGACGAACGTGGACTCCCCGCCGTCCGGTCCCGCGATGGGCGCGACGCCGATCTCCATGTCCGCCGGCATCTGGCCGAGCGTGGTGGAGGGCATCGGCATGACGCCGATCCCGCCCCTGGGGAAGAAGCCGGTCCAGGTCGGGCCCTGCTCCTCCTTCGCGGTGGGGCCGGTGACCTTCTTCTCGTACAGGTCGCGGTAGATCTCGAAGACCTCGGTCATGGCCGGCCGGTCGTTGAGCGAGGTCGTGCCCCCGGCGTCCATGACCTGGCCGCCGGCCGCCCAGACCGAGGGCCAGAAGGTGAACACGTAGCAGCCGCCGCAGTTGCCTCCGAAGAACGTGCCGTGCACGGTGCCGTCCCCGCCCAGCTTCTCCTGTACGGCGGTGGCCTGCTCGGCGAACTCCTTGAGCGTCGCCGGCCCCTTCTCGGGGTCGAGCCCGGCCTTGGCGTACAGGTCCTTGTTCCAGAACCAGACCGACAGGTCGAGTGTGTGCGGCAGCGTGTACCGGCGGCCGTCCACCGTGCCGAGACTCATGTGCGAGGGCGCCAGCGCGTCCTTGTACGGCAGCGCGGCGATCCGGTCGGTGATGTCCAGGAACAGCCCCTGCGAGGTGTAGTTCGGGACGAAGATGACGTCCGAGGCGAACACGTCGGGAAGCTGCCCGGCACCCGCGGCCGCCGCGATGCGCGGCTGGTAGTTGTCGGTCGGGATGACGGTCAGCTTCACCTGGTTGCTGTGCGTGCTGTTGTAGGCCTTGACCAGGCGCTCGCTCTGCGCCTGGGTGGCGGCGCGCGTCCACATGCTGATGGTGACCGGACCGTCGACGGGTTCTTCCGCACCGCCGCAGGCCGCTGATGTTAGCGCTAACATGACGGTCATCGCGGCACCGGCCAATGATCGTCTCATGGCTGTCTCCTTCGCGCGGCCCCGAACTAAAAGGTTTTCGGAAACGTAGAAGAAACAAAGAGGTCTGTCAATGGGTGCTATGGTCAGCACCGTGAGTCTGCCGAAACGGGTTTCGAAAAAGGCGGAGCGGCGGGTCACCATCAGTGACGTGGCCTCCCTGGCGGGAGTCTCCGTCGCGACCGCCTCCAAAGCGCTCAACGGACGCCACGACGTGCGCGACTCGACCCGGCAGCGGGTGCTGGCGGCCGCGAAGGAGCTGGCGTTCCAGCCGAACGAGCTGGCCAGAGGACTGCTGTCGGGCCAGACGCGCACGGTGGGCCTGCTCACCTCCGACAGCATGGGCAGGTTCGGCATCCCGGTGCTGCTCGGCGCCGAGGACGCCTTCGGCGCGGGGGAGATGGCGGTGCTGCTGTGCGACGCGCGCGGCGACGCCATCAGGGAGCAGCACCACCTGCGGGCCCTGCTCTCGCGCCGGGTCGACGGCCTGATCGTGGTGGGGGAGAGCACCGATCCCCGGCCCTCGCTCAGCGGCGACGTGCCGGTGCCCGTGGTCTACGCCTACGGGCCGTCGGAGGATCCGCAGGACGTCTCCTTCGTGCCCGACGACGTGGGAGGGGCGATGCTCGCCGTACGGCACCTGCTGGACATGGGGCGGCGCTCGATCGCGCACGTGACCGGCCCGATGGACTACACCGCCGCCCGCGAGCGGGAGGAGGGGGTGCGTCTCGCGCTCGCCGAGGCCGGCGTGGCGCAGGCCGGCCGGACGCTCGCGGGGGAGTGGTCGCAGCGGTGGGGGCGGCACGCGGCCGAGCTGCTGCTGATGTCCACCCCGGACGTGGACGCGGTGTTCTGCGGCAACGACCAGATCGCGGCGGGGGTCGTGGAGACCGTCCGCGAGCGGGGGAGGCGGGTGCCCGGCGACATCGCGGTGGTGGGCTACGACAACTGGGAGATCCTGTCCACCGAGACCCGGCCCCCGCTCACCACCGTGGACATGAACCTGGAGGTGCTGGGCCGGACCGCCGCCCAGCACCTCTTCGCCGCCATCGGAGGCAGGGCGACCCCGGGCGTCCACCGGATGCCGTGCCGCCTGGTCATCAGGGAGTCGACCGCTCCGTGACGGGTGGTTCCCGTGCCGTGCCGTTCCGCTGCGATTCCTGCCGCGATGATTTCGGATGACGGTTTCATCCGCCGCCGGCGGGGTTATGCCGGCGGGGCGGCGCGCGCCCGGGAGAACGGCGTTCTCCCGGGCGGAAGGGAATCATCTCCGCCGCCGGATTCCTGTCGCATCATCGCGGTCGTCGCCGCTGGATCGCTGGTCACCGGCCTGATCCACCCATCGGGGGATCTCTTCGACTTATAGGATGCAAGGCTTTATTCATGTCATCGGTGAAAAAAGCCAATTATTGAAATGGCTATTTAAATTTCCTTGCTGACTATGTAGGTTTCCTTTTGTACAGCCGATCGTCAGCGAGGAGACCGCCCGTGACGGCGAAGGTTGCCGAGACGTCGATCACCGAGACCACCGACCGGGTGCGCGGTCAGGTGGAGGACCGGCTGAGCCGCTTCCTGGAGACGCACGCCGCCCCTGTCGACGACCCGGACGTGATCGAGGGATACCGGCTGCTCCGGGAGTTCGTCACCGCCGGCGGCAAGCGGATCCGCCCGATCCTGTGCTACTGGGGGTGGCACGGCGCCGGGGGCGGAGACGAGGACGCGGTGATCACCGCCGGTGCGGCGCTCGAGCTGTGCCACGCCGGCCTGCTCGTCCACGACGACGTCATGGACGGCAGCGACCTGCGCCGCGGGCGCCCGACGATCCACCGGAGCCTCTCCGGGCCCGGCCGGAAACCGTCCGGGCAGGCCTTCGGCGCCTCCGCGGCGGTCCTGCTGGGGGTGCTCGCCCAGGCGTGGGCCGATGAGCTGCTGAGCGACGTCGGCACGGACGGCGTGCACACCCGTGAGGCGCGGGCGCTGTTCGACCGGATGCGCTCGGAGGTGATCTGCGGGCAGTACCTCGACATCCTGGCGCGTGTCCGCGAGGCGGGAGCCGACCAGGCGTTCACGGTGATCCGCTACAAGACGGCCAAGTACACGGTCGAGCGTCCGCTGCAGATCGGCGGCGCGCTCGCCGGGGCCGGACCGGAGCTGCTGGAGGCGTACTCCCGGTTCGGTCTGCTGCTCGGAGAGGCGTTCCAACTGCGCGACGACATCCTGGGCGTCTTCGGCGACACCGAGGTCACCGGCAAGCCGGTCGTCGACGACCTGCGGGAGGGGAAGCGGACCGTCCTGATCGCGCACGCGTTCGCCCGGGCCGACGGCCCGCAGCGCGACCGGTTGCACGCCTGGCACGGCAACCCCGGGCTGGACGAGCGGCACGCGGCCGCCCTGCGGGAGGTCATCGCGGACACCGGGGCCCTGGCGCATGTCGAATCGCTGATCACCCAGCGGGTCGGCCAGGCGCTCGACGTGCTGGGCGACGGGGTGATCCCCGCGCAGACCTGCCGGGCGCTGGCGCTGCTGACCGACCGGTTGACCCACCGGGTCCGCTAGAGGAGCGGTCATGGCGTGCGGCCGGACGCCATGACCCAGGCGCGACCCCCTCCCCGCCCCGGGGCCTCTCCCGGAGGGGGCAGAACCGGCCCCCGCGACAACCCCGACCTTCGCCCGTACTCGCGGGCCCCGCTCGCCGGCCGAGCGGGGCCGGCTCCCCGACGACCGGCTCTCCGACGACCGGTTCTCCGACGACCGGTTCTCCGACGACCGGACAACACAGATGGGTGGTGCGCCATGACCGAGTCCACGCTCTCCAGTGATTCGCATGACAACCTCGACGGGTCCCACGGCCAGAGGCTCAGCCTGGGCACCAGGGCCGCTCGCAACCTGGCCACGACGGCCAAGACGCCGCCGCAGATGCAGGCCATCACCTCACGGCACCTGCTGCGGGCGCTGCCCTGGGTCGAGGCCGTCGGCGGCGCCTACCGCGTCAACCGGCGGCTGACCTACCAGGTCGCCGACGGCCGGGTGACCTTCGTCTCCACCGGCGCCCGGGTCCAGGTCATCGCCGCCGAGCTGTGCGAGCTCCCCGCCCTGCGCGGGTACGGCGACGCCGACGTGCTGGCGGACCTGGCGGAGCAGTTCGTCCAGCGCGAGTACGAGGCCGGCCAGGTGATGGTGGAGGCGGGAGACCCGGTGGACGAGGTCTTCCTGCTGGCCCACGGCAAGGTCGACAAGCTCGGCGAGGGCCCCTACGGCGGGCAGGCGCTGCTGGGAGTGCTCGCCGACGGCGACTACTTCGGTGAGCAGGCACTGGGGGACGCGGGCGCGACCTGGGAGTACACCGTCAGGGCGGCCACCGCCTGCACGGTGCTCGCGCTGCCCCGGAGCGCCTACGAGCGGCTCACCGCCCGCTCGGAAAGCCTGAGCGCGCACGTCCAGCGGCTCCAGGAGCACCCCGACCGGCCGCAGAACGCCTACGGGGAGGCGGATATCGCGCTGGCGGCGGGGCACGCCGGTGAGCCGGTGCTGCCGGGCACGTTCGTCGACTACGAGCTGAGCCCGCGGGAGTACGAGCTGAGTGTGGCGCAGACGGTGCTGCGGGTGCACACCCGGGTGGCCGATCTGTACAACGAGCCGATGAACCAGACCGAGCAGCAGTTGCGGCTGACGGTCGAGGCGCTGCGCGAGCGCCAGGAGCACGAGCTGGTCAACAACCGCGAGTTCGGGTTGCTGCACAACGCCGATCTCCGGCAGCGCATCCACACCCGGTCCGGGCCGCCCACCCCCGACGACCTCGACGACCTGCTCGCCACCGTCTGGAAGAACCCGACCGTCATGTTCGCCCATCCCAAGGCGATCGCCGCGTTCGCGCGCCAGTGCAACAGCCGGGGCATCTACCCGCAGAGCGTCGACGTCGGCGGGCAGAAGGCCCCCGCATGGCGGGGGGTGCCGATGCTGCCCTGCAACAAGATCCCGGTCACCGACGGCGGGCTGACCTCGATCATGGTGATGCGCATGGGCGAGAAGGACCAGGGGGTCGTGGGGCTGCGCCGTACCGGGCTGGTCGACGAGTACGAGCCCGGCCTGTCGGTGCGCTTCATGGGCATCGACGAGCACGCCGTCATCTCCTACCTGGTGACCGCCTACTACTCGGCGGCCGTTCTGGTGCCCGACGCCCTGGGCATCCTGGAGAGTGTCGAGGTGGCCTGATGCCCTCCTACGAGCTGCCGGACTTCTACCTGCCGTATCCACCCCGCCTCAACCCGCACCTGGAGACCGCCCGCGCGCACACCCGTGCCTGGGCCCGCGGCATGGGCATGCTCGACGACCCCGACATCTGGGACGAGCAGCGGCTGGAGGCCATGGACTACGGGCTGATGTGCGCCTACACCCACCCCGACTGCCCGGCCGCCGAGCTGGACCTGATCACCGACTGGTACGTGTGGGTGTTCTACTTCGACGACCACTTCCTGGAGACCTTCAAGAGGAGCAGGGACCTCGACGGCGCGCAGGCCTACCTGGACCGGCTCGACGCCTTCATGGCCGACGATCCGCCCGAGCCCGCCAACCCCGTCGAACGCGGCCTGGCCGACCTGTGGCCGCGCACCGTGCCGGCCATGTCGCCGTCCTGGCGGCGCCGGTTCGTCCGCGTCACCCGCGACCTGACCCAGGAGTCGATGTGGGAGCTGTTCCACATCGAACGCGACGCGGTCTCCAACCCGATCGAGTACATCGAGGAACGCCGCAAGGTCGGCGGCGCCCCGTGGTCGGCCGCCCTGGTCGAGCACGCGGCCGGCGCCGAGCTGCCGGCCCGGCTCACCGCCGGCAGACCCGTCCGGGTGCTGACCGAGTCGTTCGCCGACGCCGTGCACCTGCGCAACGACCTGTTCTCCTACGAACGCGAAGTGCGGCAGGAGGGCGAGCTGTCCAACTGCGTCCTGGTCTGCGAGCGGTTCTTCGACTGCGACACCCGCCGCGCCGTGGAGATCACCAATGATCTGCTCACCTCCCGGCTGCACCAGTTCGAGCACACCGCCCTGACCGAGCTGCCGGCCCTCTTCGTCGACGAGGGCGTCACGCCCGACGAGCAGGAGCGCGTCCTGCGCTACGTCAAAGGACTGCAGGACTGGCAGGCCGGCGGCCACGCCTGGCACACCGCCTCCAGCCGCTACACCCGGACGGGCCGCCCGGACGGGCCGCTCGGCATGAACGTCTCACGCGCCCACCTGACCGGCGCGGGCGGGCTGCGCAACCACGCCAGGACACCCGGCACCGAGGCCGCGGTCCGGCTGCCGCAGCCGTACATGCCGTTCCCCGTGCGCGACAACCCGCACCTGGAGGCGGCCCGGGCCGCCGATGCGGCGTGGTGCGCCGCGATGGGGTTCTTCGACGCCCTTCCCGGCATCCCGGCGACCGCCCTGTGGACCGAACGCCTGCTGGTCGGGTTCGACCTCGCCCTGTGCGCCTCCGGCATCGATCCCGACGCCTCGGCCGAGGAGCTCGTCCTGGCGACCAACTGGCTGGCCTGGGGCACCTACGGTGACGACTACTACCCGCGGGTCTTCGGCGCCGCCCGCGACCTGACCGGCGCGAAGCTCGCCAACCGGCGGCTGCGGCAGTTCATGCCGATCGACCTGACCTCGATGCCGGTGCCGCTCAACGCCCTGGAACGGGGCCTGGCCGACCTGTGGCCGCGCACCGCGGGGCCGATGCCGGCGGAGTCGCGGCGCGCCTTCCGCACCGCGGTCGAGGACATGATCGAAAGCTGGGTGTGGGAGCTGGCGGGCCACCTCCTCAACCGCGTCCCCGATCCGGTCGACTACATCGAGATGCGCCGCAGGACCTTCGGCTCCGACATGACGATGAGCCTGGCGCGGCTGGCCCCCGGCCGCGGCATCCCCGCCCCGTTGTACCGGACCCGCGAGTTCCTCGCGATGGCCGACACCGCCCAGGACTACGCCTGCCTGGTCAACGACCTGTTCTCCTACCAGAAGGAGATCGAGTTCGAAGGCGAGCTGCACAACGGCGTCCTGGTCATGCAGACCTTCCTCGGCTGCGACCCGCAGCAGGGCGTCGCGGTCGTCGACGCCCTGCTGACCTCCCGGATGAGGCAGTTCGAGCACGTCACCACCGTCGACCTGCCCGTGCTGCTCGACCGGATCGCGGCCGACGGCCCGATCCGCGAGGCGGTCGCCGGCTACGTGACCGAGCTGCAGGACTGGATGGCCGCCATCGTGCGCTGGCACCAGCGGACCCGGCGCTACCCCGCCTCCGAGCTGACCCGCCCCGCGCCGGTCCGCTGGATGCAGGGCCCCACCGGCCTGGGGAGCACCGCGGCGCGGATCACCTCGCTGGCGCCGGCCGCGAGCGCGGCCTCCGCCCGCCCCGGACCGGCGGGTGCACGATGACCGCTTCCGGCGCCGGAACCCCCCGGCTGAGTCTGGGTACGGCCGCCGCCCGCACCCTGGCCACGACGGCCAAGACGCCGCCGCAGATGCAGGCGATCACCCCCCGCCACCTGCTGCGGGTGCTGCCGTGGGTCGAGGTGGACGGCGCCTACCGGGTGAACCGGCGGCTGACCTTCACCGCCGGCGACGGCCGGGTGCCTCTCGTCTCCACCGGTGCCCGCGTCGAGGTCGTCCCGGCCGGGCTGCGCGAGCTGCCGTCCCTGCACGGCTACGGAGACGCGCGGGTGCTCGGCGCCCTGGCGGGCAGGTTCGTCCAGCACGAGCTGGAGGCGGGCGAGCGGGTGCCGCCCGGCCAGGTGGTGCTGGTGGCCCGCGGGAAGATCGCGGAAACCGGCACCGGAGCCTACGGAGGACGGCGCGTCCTGCGGGTCCTGGCCGACGGCGACCACCTGGGCGATCTGACCGGCCCGGCCGGCACCGGGCCGGACGGCGCGGCCGCGGAGGCCGTCACCTCCTGCACCGTGCTGGTGCTGTCCCGCGCGGATGCGGACGAGCTCGTCGCCGGCTCCGCCGGCCTCCGCGACCGGTTGCGCCGGCCCTCCTCCGACCGGCCCCGCAACAGGTACGGGGAGGCGGATATCGCGCTGGCGGCGGGGCACGCCGGTGAGCCGGTGCTGCCGGGCACGTTCGTCGACTACGAGCTGAGCCCGCGGGAGTACGAGCTGAGTGTGGCGCAGACGGTGCTGCGGGTGCACACCCGGGTGGCCGATCTGTACAACGAGCCGATGAACCAGACCGAGCAGCAGTTGCGGCTGACGGTCGAGGCGCTGCGCGAGCGCCAGGAGCACGAGCTGGTCAACAACCGCGAGTTCGGGTTGCTGCACAACGCCGATCTCCGGCAGCGCATCCACACCCGGTCCGGGCCGCCCACCCCCGACGACCTCGACGACCTGCTGAGCCGTCGCCGCAGATCCCACTGCTTCCTGGCCCACCCCCGCGCCATCGCCGCCTTCGGCCGCCAGTGCAACCGCCTCGGCCTGTACCCCGCCGTCACCGAGGCCGGCGGCGCCACGGTCATGGCGTGGCGGGGGGTGCCGGTGCTGCCCTGCGACAAGATCCCGGTCACCGACGGCGGGCTGACCTCGATCATGGTGATGCGCATGGGCGAGAAGGACCAGGGGGTCGTGGGGCTGCGCCGTACCGGGCTGGTCGACGAGTACGAGCCCGGCCTGTCGGTGCGCTTCATGGGCATCGACGAGCACGCCGTCATCTCCTACCTGGTGACCGCCTACTACTCGGCGGCCGTCCTGGTGCCCGACGCCCTGGGCATCCTGGAGAGCGTCGAGGTGGACACGTGAACGGTGAGCGCCCCGCCTGACGGGGAGCCGGCGGGGACGCGGGCGGGCACGACGGCGGGGCCGGTGCGATGGCCGTCCCGGCGGGGACCCGGGCGGGACGACCCGGCGAGGGCCGGTGCGGCGGTCAGGAAGCGGGCGGGGCGACCGAGGAGCGCATGACGAGGCGGGAGCGGAGCGTGTGCATCTCCCGGCGGGGCTCGGCCCCGCCGATGGTGTCGAGGAGCACCTCGGCCGCCTTCGCGCCGAGCCGGTGCACGGGCTGCTCGATCATCGTCAGGGGCGGGTCCATGACCGCGGCCCACGCGCTGTCGTCGAAGCCGATCAGCGCGACGTCGTGCGGGTAGGCGAGCCCCGCCGCCCGCAGGGCCCGCAGCGCCCCCGTCACCGCCTCGGTCTCGGTGCAGAACAGCGCGGTCATCCGGTCGGGGAGGGCGAGCATGCGGGCGACCTCCTGGGTCACCCGCTCCTCGGTCTTCCGGCCGACCATCACCAGGTCGGGGTCGAAGGGGATGCGCGCGTCGTCGAGCGCGTCGAGGTATCCGCGCAGGCGCTCACCGTCGGTCCACAGGTTGCGGGAGGCCTCCGCCAGCAGTTCCCGCCGGGTCGCGGGAACCTGCGCGGCGGGCGGTCCCCACACGAACCCGATGCGGCGGTGCCCGGCCGCGATGAGCGTCTCGACCGCCTCCCGCGCCGCGTCGCGGTTGTCGATGACGACCGCGTCGAGGTCGAGCGAGGCGACCGCCCGGTCGACGAGGACGACGGGCACGCCCCGGTCCACGGCCGCCCGGATGTGCGCGACCTCGCCCGGGCCGACCGCGGTCGACGCGACGATGACGCCGTCGACGCGCTTGTCGATGAGCACGTTCACCGCCGCGATCTCCTCATCGAGGTCCTCGTAGGTGCTCAGCACGATCGTGTCGAACCCCCGGGCCCGGGAGGTGTCGGAGATGCCGCGCATCACGCCCGCGAAGAAGGGGTTGCCGATGTCGGCGAGGATCACTCCGAGGGTGTGGCTGACGCCCGTCGACATGCTGCGGGCGAGCGCGTTCGCGCGGTAGCCGAGCTTGTCGGCCGCCGCGAGCACCCGCTCCCGCATCTCCGGGCTGACGTATCCGTACCCGCCGAGCGTGCGGGCCGCGGTCGCGCGGCCGACGCCGGCCTCGGCGGCCACTTCGGAGATCGTCGGCCGCGCCGGCATCTCGTCCCGGTCAGACGGCATGGATCGCGCCCCTCCCTCATCTCTCGTGTTCGGAGGCTCGCCACATGCTAGCCATGGCGGGGCGGCCGCAGCCGAACGCGCCTTCGACGAAGCACTGCCCGTAGGCCGTGTCCGCCCCCGCGCGCAGCGCGTCCTCGATCATGCGGTGCCGCGGCGGAGCATCCGGGGACCATCCGCCGCGCAGCAGCGAGACCGCGAAGCCGGTGAGGAAGGCGTCACCGCAGCCCATCGTGTCGACGATCCCGCGGGGGTCCGCCACGCGGCGGGCCGGGGCGGTGACCGTGACCCGGCCGTCGCAGGCCATCGCTCCGTCCACGCCGCGGGTGGCGAGCGCGACCGCCGCGCCCCGCCGTACGGCCTCGGCCAGGAGGTCGCGCGTGCCGGCCTCGTCGAGATGCGAGCACGACAGGAGCACCAGGTCGGCGTGCGGGCAGATCCGGTCGAGGTAGGCGGGGGTGCGGAACTCCTCCTCGCTGGAGAGGTCGAAGCTCACCAGCGTGCCGAGTCCGGCCAGTTTCGGCAGCTCGCTCTCGCTGCGGGAGTACACACTCGAATGGACCAGGTCGAAGGAGGACGCGTAGGCGAGCAGCCCGCCGTCGAGCACGAGCGGCTCGCGCACCGTGACCCCGCCGCCGTTCCAGCCGAGGAAGACACGGTCGCCGTCGTCGACGCGGAGCAGGGAGAGACCGGTCTCACCGGCCCGCGTGACGCAGTGGTCGAGGGCGACGCCCTGGGCGGCGATCGCCTCGCCGAGGAAACGGCCGAGCTCGTCGTCGCCGAAGACCCCCAGGTAGGCGGCTTCAAGACCGAGGCGGCGGGCGTAGACGGCGACGTTCACGCTGTTGCCGCCCGGGTAGTCGACGCCGCGGTCGGTGAACCGGTCGACGATGTTGTCACCGAAGCCGAGGACTCTCATGGATTCTCCTGTGCGGGGACTCCGCGTGCGTGGAGGCCGGGAGGGCGCGCGGGCCGGCGGAGCGCCTCCCGCGCGGGCGGTCGGTTGGACAGGCGGGGGCGGCCGTCCGCAGGCCGGGCGCGGCGCGCCCCCGGCAGCCGGTGGCTCAGTAGTCCATGACGCGGTAGTAGCGGCGCAGGTCGAGCGAGTGGTCCCGGACCCGTTCCAGGTGCTTGCTGACCCGGCCGAGGACGGTGTCGAGCACCAGCGGGGCGACCAGGCCGCGGAACTCGGGGCTGATGCCCTCCAGCGGGTAGTCACGGATGTCGAAGACGGTGACGTCCTTGGTGATGCGCCTGGCGAAGGACTCGACGCGGTCGGTGAGCGCGCGCGTCTCGTCCTCGCCCTGGAAGACGATCACGCTCGTGTCCTCCTCGATCAGCTCCAGGGAGCCGTGGAAGAACTCGGCGCTGTGCACCCGGGTGGTGCGCAGCCACTGCATCTCCTCGAGGATGCACATGGAGTACAGGTAGGTGAACCCCCACAGGTTCCCTCCGCCGACCAGGAAGTGGTAGTCGGTCTTTTTGTGCGCCTCGGCGAAGGCGGCGGCCACCGGATCGGCCTGCTTCGCCACCTCGACGAGGATCCGGGGGAGGCCGGCGAGCTCGTCGGCGAGCCTGCCGTAGCCGTCGAACTCGCCGCGCCGGGAGAGCAGCCGGCCCATGAACAGCAGCATCTGCGCGTCGAAGGGCCAGGCCTTCGGCTCGGAGACGAGCGCGGCGTCGACCTGCCGGGCGACGGGCGAGTCGGGGTAGCCGGTGAAGCCGATCGTGTAGGCGCCCCTGGCGCGGCAGTACTCGATGGCGCGGACGCTGTCGTCGGTCGTGCCGGAGACCGAGGTGAAGATCACCACAGAGCGCTCCCCGAGGGACGCGTCACCGGAGGCGATCAGTTCGGCCGCTATCGCGGCCCGCACGGGGAGGGTGGAGGAGCGTCGGGCCAGGTGCTCGTACGGCCACATCTGGGCGTAGGTGCCGCCGGCGCCGACGAGGAAGAGGTTGTCGAACCCCTCGTCCACGAGCCGATCGACCAGTTCCTCGATCTGCGGGCGCAGCGCCACGGTGCTGGCCAGCTGCTCGAGGAATTCCGGCTCGTTGAATCGGAGCATCTTCGCGTCCTTTCGGGAATGCTTGCGGCCGGTGCCGCTCTGCGGCCTGATACCGGTATCACGCGGAGGTCACGCTGACACAGGTGGACGCCCGCCGTCAACACCGCGCCTTCTAACTCCATAGACCCCTGGCAGGGGCGAGATTCGATGGATCGGGCGGTACTGCGACCTGCTTTCCATAAAAGATCTTTGGTTTAGGTCTGGTACCGGTATCAGAAGGTCTGTACAGTCGGCCCACACCAAACGCTTCGTGTCGCAGACCTCCACGGCGGATCTGAGGTGCCACCGCACCGGCGGTTCCCTCTCGCCCGGGAGAAAGGAAGAGCCCATGCGCCCTCGCGCGCTGACGACGTTCGCGGCGATCGTCGGGACCTCGGTGCTCACCCTCGCCGGCTGCGCCGGCGAGCCGGCGGCGAAGGCCCCCGCGGCCGACGTCGCGGCCACCCCGGAGTTCTCCGGGACGTTGAGCATCCTGACCAAGTTCGCCGGCGACCCCCTGAGCTCCTACTTCGAGGGCATCGCCGCCGAGTACCAGCGGATGCATCCCGGGGTGAAGGTCGAGCTCATCCAGGAGACCGACCAGAGCATCAAGGACAAGACCAAGACCCTGACCGCCTCGGACGCCCTGCCCGACATCTACTTCACCTGGACCGGCAACTGGGCGGAGAACTTCGTCCGCGGTGGCCGCGCGGCCGACCTGACCAAGGTGATCGGCCCCGGCACCCCGTGGGGCGGGACCTTCGGCCAGGCGGCGCTGTCGGCCTTCGCCTACGACGGCAAGTACTACGGCATCCCGCTGTACAACAACGGCAAGTTCATGGGCTACAACAAGGCCGCCTTCGACAGGGCCGGCATCGGGGTCCCCGCCTCCTTCGAGGAACTGCTGGCCGCCTGCGCCCCGCTGCGCAAGGCCGGATACGAGCCCGTCACCTTCGGCAACAAGGACGGCTGGCCCGCCCTGCACTACCTGCAGCAGTTGTTCGCCTACCACGTGCCGGCCGACGTCCTGAACGCCGACTTCAAGCCCGGGACGGCCAAGCTCGACCACCCCGGCTACGTCACCGCGCTCGGGCAGTTCAAGACCCTCGTCGACGAGTGCACCGACACCCGCGACGGCACCAACGGCGTGCTGTACAGCTCCGCGCAGGAGAAGTTCCTCAACGGCAAGGCGGCGATGTACTACCAGGAGATCCTGGAGTTCGCGAACGTCACCGACGAGCGGGAGCTCACGCCGGAGAACTTCGGCATCTTCCCGCTGCCGGTCCCCCAGGGCGCCGGCGGCGACCCCGGGGCGATCGAGGGGGCGCCCGAGGGCTACCTGATCAACGCCAGGTCGCCGCGGGTGGCGCTCGCCGTCGACTTCATGAAGTTCGCCACCGGTCGGGAGAACGCCAGGAAGCTCTCCGCGGCGCCGTACGCCCAGCCCAGCACGGTCGTCGGGGCGGTCACCGAGGAGGGCTCCGGCAAGGCCGTCTCCGAGGGCGTCGAACTGGTCAACAAGGCCTCGTACCTGGCCGTCTGGCTGGACACCGTGACCGTCCCCGAGGTCGCCGACGCGTGGCTGGCCGGCGGTGAGGCCCTCGTCAGCGGCAGTTCGACCCCGGAGAAGGTGCTGGAGAGCGTGCGCCAGGCCTCGGCGGCGGCCAAGTAGCCGCGCGGCCGGAAGGAGGGCATGCCGGTGCGCGCCATCGTGCGAAGGACACTCGGGCTCGCGTGGGTCCTCCCGGCCCTCGTGCTGGTGGGAGTGTTCGTCTACCTGCCGCTCGTGCAGAACTTCCAGTTCAGCACGCTCGAATGGGACATCTACAGCGGAAGCCAGGAGTACGTCGGGCTCGACAACTACCGGAGACTCCTGGACGATCCGGTCTTCTGGTCGTCGTTCGGCAACAACCTGCTGTACGCGGTGGTCTCGATCGCCTTCCAGGTCTTCGGCGCGCTCGTGCTCGCCGCGCTGATCGAGAGCGTCCGGAGCGAGCGGTGGCGGCGCAGCCTGCGGGCGGTCTACTTCATCCCCTCGGCCATCTCGCTGACCGTCGCGGGCCTGCTCTTCTACTTCCTCTACGAGCCCAGCCTGGGCCCGCTCAACCACCTGCTCCGGGCGGTGGGACTGGGTGAGCTCGCCCAGGCGTGGCTGGGACAGGAGAGCACCGCGATGAGCGCGATCATCGCGATGAGCCAGTGGCAGGGGTTCGGCTACTCGACCCTGCTGTTCGCCGTCGCGATCCAGCGCATCCCCGGCGAGGTCTACGGCGCGGCGGCCATCGACGGCGTCGGGCCGGTCGGCCGGTTCGTCCACGTCACGTTCCCGCTGGTGCGGGAGATGACCGGGCTGATGGCGATCGTGACCGTCTCCGGCTCGTTCCAGGTGTTCAACGAGGTCATGGTGATGACCGCCGGGGGACCGAACAACTCGACCCAGGTGCTGGGCACCTGGCTGTACCGCAGCGGCTTCGTCCGCAACGACTTCGGCTACGCCGCCGCCATCGCGACGGTGCTCTTCGTGATCACGCTGGGCATCGCCCTGGCGCAGCTGTGGGTCACCCGCTCCAGAAGGGTGGAATGGTGAGTCGCCTGAGCTTCCTCGGAGTGATCGCCCGCGTGTTCATGTGGGCCTTCCTCCTCGGCCTCGCGGTGGTCGTGCTCTATCCGCTGCTGTGGATGGTGGTCAGCGGGTTCAAGACCAACGCCGAACTCTTCGGCGACCCCTTCGCCCTCCCCGTCGACTGGAGCTTCGACAACTACCGCAAGGCCTGGAACCGGGGGGTGAGCGACTACCTGACCACCAGCGTGCTCGTCACCGTGACGTCCACGGTCGCCACCGTGTTCGTCAGCGCCTGGGCCGCCTACGGCCTCACCCGGGTGGACATCCCGCTGAACCGGACGGTCGCCGCGCTGATCCTCGGCGGACTGATGCTCGCCCCCACCGTGGCGCTCGTCCCCCTGGTGAAGATGTTCCAGGCGATGGGCCTGTACAACAGCTTCTGGGCGCTGCTGATCCTGTACACGGCCTTCCGCATCCCGTTCACCACCTTCCTCATCCGCGCCTACATGATCGACCTGCCGCGCGAGGTCGACGAGGCCGCCGAGATGGACGGCGCCGGCCGCTGGACGGCCTTCTGGCGGATCACCCTGCCCATGTGCAAGCCGATCATCACCTCGACCGTCCTGCTGCACATCCTGTTCACCTGGAACGAGTACCTCTTCGCCATGGTCTTCACCAGCGGCAGCGGCGTGCAGACCCTGCCGGTGGGCCTGACGAGCCTGATGAGCAAGCACGGCACCGAGTTCCCCGTCGTGTTCGCGGGCATGGTGATCGCGGCCGTCCCGGTGGTCCTGCTGTTCTTCCTCGGCCAGCGGTACATCGTCAGGGGCCTGGCCGACGGGATCGGCAAGTGACCGCCCGCCGGAAGGACCGGAAATCAACGGCTCCCCGTCCGGGTTGGGAACCGGCAGGAGCCCGCCGCGCATCCCAGGAGGCCCGATGACCCTCTCCATGCAGCAGATCACCGCGTCGAACTTCGCCTACCAGCACCTGCCGTTCGACCGCTTCCTCGACGACGCCGCCGCCCTGGGCCGCGAGCAGGTGGAGCTGTGGGGCATCGCGCCGCAGCTCCACGTCCCGCAGCTGAGCGACGCCGAGGCGCGGGCCGTACGGCGCCGCGTCGAGTCGCGCGGCCTCACCGTACGGTGCCTCACCCCCGAGCAGGTGATGTACCCGGTCAACATCGCCTCGCCGGTCACCTGGCTGCGCGCGTCGAGCGTAGCCGTGTTCCGCCGCGCCGCCGAGCTGTGCGCCGAGCTCGGGGCGCCGCTGCTGCTGCTGACCCCGGGGCGCGGCTTCGAGGACGAACCGGTGGAGGCGGCCTGGCGGCGCTCCGTGGACGCCGTCGGCGAGATCGCCGCGCACGCCGCCGCGCTCGGTGTGGCATGCGTGCTCGAACCGCTGCAGCGGGTGGAGTCGAACCTGGTCAACGACTCCCGCACGCTCGCGGCGATGCTCGACGAGGTGGGCGCGCCGAACCTCGGCGCCGTGCTCGACACCGTGGGCATGGCGGCGGCGGGGGAGAGCATCGACGACTACTTCGACACGCTGGGCGACCGGATCCGCCACGTGCACCTGATCGACGGGCGGCCCACCGGGCACCTGGCGTGGGGCGACGGGGAGCTGCCGCTGGGCGACTACCTCGCCGCCCTGGACCGCCGCGGCTACCGGGGCGCCATGACCTTCGAGCTGTTCGGCGACGGCGGCTACGCGTTCGAGCCGCGGCCGGTGGTGGAGCGCTGCCTCGCGGCGGTGCGCGCCGCCCTACCCGCCTCCGGCTGAGCACGGGAGCACGGCCCCGCCGGCCCGGGGGCGCCGGCGGGGGCCGTCACGAGGCCGGCGGCGACGGCGGGACCGCGTCCGCCGCCTCGCGCCGGATCCGCTCGAACTGGGCGCCCATCGCCTCGGCCAGCGCGTTGGCTCCCGACAGCGGCCGGACCATGACCGTGAGGTCGTCGATGAGGCCGTCGTCGCCGACGTGCAGGACGTCGCAGCCGTGGACCTGCCTGCCGTTCACCGTCGCCTGGAACATGAGCACGTGGTCGCGCCCGTCGGCGCCGGCGATCTCCCGGGTGTAGCGGAAGTCCTCGAACACCCTCATGACGCCGCGCAGGATCGCCGCCGTCATGGCCTTGCCGGGGTACGGCCTGTACGCGACCGGGCTGGTGAACACGACGTCGTCGGCGAGCAGCGCCTCGATCGCCGCGGCGTCGCGGGCCTCGACGGCCTGGCGGAACGGATGCATGCCCATCCTTACTCAAATTGTTGATTATTCATGCCAGACGCTATCTCTCGTGCCGGGAGCTGTCCAGAGGCCGGTGCCCACTCCGCCGGCCAGAGAAAAAAGCAGGTGGCCGGCTCGGTGATATCTTGAGCGGATGTCGTTGCGCCACGCGGTCATGGCCGCGCTCCTGGAGGGCGACGCATCCGGATACGACCTGGCCAAGGGATTCGACGCGTCGGTGGCCAACTTCTGGATGGCCACGCCCCAGCAGCTCTACCGGGAGCTGGACAGGATGGAGTCCGAGGGCCTGGTCCGGGCACAGGTCGTCCGGCAGGAGCGCCGCCCGAACAAGCGGGTGTTCTCCCTGACCGAGGCCGGGCGCCGCGCGCTGCGCGAGTTCACCGCCGCGCCGCTGCGACCGGGTGCGATCCGTGACGAGCTGATGGTCAAGGTCCAGGCCGTCGACGTCGGTGACGCCGAGGCCGTGCGAGCGGCCATCGAGGAGCGCATGGTCTGGGCCCAGGCCAAGATCGCCCGATACGAGCGGCTGCGCCTCCGGTTGCTGGACGGCCGCAGCGAGGAGGAGTACCTGGCGCACTCCGAGCGCGTCGGGCCCTACCTGACCCTGATGCGCGGCCTGGCCTTCGAGCGGGAGAACCGGTCGTGGGGGGAGTGGGCCCTGACCGTGCTGAGGCGGCGCTCGGCCGCGACCACGTGAGGTGCCGAGGACCGCGGCGGACCCGGCCTACCGCAAGGCGCACAGCAGCTGGGGCACCACCGCCGGCTGGAAGGCCTTGGCCTCGCTCGGATGCTGGTTGGCGGCCAAGGTGACGCGGCGGCCGTCGTCGGTGGCGTCGGGCCGGTAGGTTCCTGTCAGCTTGAGCGGTTTGATGATGCGCCGGGTGATCAGCCGGCCGATGTCCTGGCCGGTCACCTCCTCCGCGAACAGGGCGGACAGCACGGCGCCGGTGGAGGAGTAGGACCAGCCCTCGGCCCGCGGCGCCACCGCTCCGGCGGTCCCCTCCGCCGCCGGGCGGGCAGAATGAACCGGTGGCCACACCGCGCGACTACGACGCCGACCCCGAGCGGTTCCGTCTCGCGACCAGGGTGACCGAACGGTACCTGAGCGGGGGGCGCGGCCAGCACGAACACGTCGCCGAGGTGCTGACCGGCGCGGGAGCCGGCCTCGTCCTCGACATCGGATGCGGCGAGGGGGCGCTGCACACGGCGCTGCACACGGCGCTGCACACGGCGCTGCACACGGCGCTGCACACGGAACCGCGTACGGCGCTGCCGGTGCCGGCCCGGCCGCGCGTGGTCGGGCTGGACGCCTCGGCGACGATGCTGGCCCGGCACCCGCGGCCGGTGGTGCGGGCGGAGGCGACCGCGCTGCCGTTCCCGGACGGGGTCTTCGACGCGGCCGTGGCGGTGAACGTGCTCTACCACCTCGGCGATCCGGTCGCCGCCATCGGTGAGGCCCACCGCGTGCTGGCCCCGGGCGGGATGTTCGTCACCGCCTCGCCCAGCCGCTTCGACTCCCCCGAACTGGCGCACGTCTGGCGGCCGGAGCCGTCGAGCTTCGACGCCGAGGACGCGCCCCGGCTGGTGGCGCGGGTCTTCGGCCGGGTCGAGGTCGAGTGGTGGGACGCGCCGCTGATCACTCTGCCCGACGAGCGCGCGGTCCGCGACTACCTGATCGCCCGATTCGTCACGCCCGGGGCGGCGGCGTCGGCGGCCGCCCGGGTGCGCACGCCGACGACGGTCACCAAGAAAGGCGCGTTCGTGTACGGCCGCAGGTGAGCGTGGCCGCAGGGACTCCGGAGGCGCTTTCCCGGCGGCCGCCCGCGCGGGGGCGGAGCGGCGGCCGGGCTACGCCTCGCCCGCGGTGCGGGACGCGGCCTGCACCGCCTCGGCGGCGCTGTCGTGAATCTCGAACGCCCGGCGCAGGCCGGTGATCGTCAGGAAGCGGGCCAGGGTGCCGTGCACGGCGCTGAGCAGCAGGTGTTTGCCTGCGGCCTGGCACTGCTTCAGGGCACCGATGAGCGCGCTGACCCCCACGGAGTCGCAGAACGTCAGCCCGGCCGCATCCAGCACCACCGCGGTCAGGTCGTCGCGCCGCCACAGCGGCTCCAGGTGCTCGCGCAGGACGGGCACGGTGCTGGGGTCGAGCTCGCCGGTGACGTGGGCGACCATCACGGCGCCGTGCTGGACCAGGGACACGGACAGGCGGCGGTCGTAGCCGGGGCTGAACGGCGTGCTCATCGCTGGGGGCAGAGTGGGCATGCGCCCTTTCTACCAGTGATTCCGCGGTGGTAGAGGGCGTTGTCTCCCTCTGTGGACGCGAGGAGGGCGGAGCTCCCGTCCGGCGGCCCCTCCCGGGAGCCGGCCGGGGACCGGCGGCGCCGGGTGGAGCGCCGCCGGAGGGAGACCGTCCCGGTGTCCGCGGGGCCCCGTCAGGCGCCGACGTAGGCCGCGAGGTGCTCACCGGTGAGGGTGGAGCGGGCGGCGACGAGATCGGCGGGGGTGCCCTCGAAGACGATCCGGCCCCCGTCGTGGCCGGCGCCGGGGCCGAGATCGATGATCCAGTCGGCGTGCGCCATGACCGCCTGGTGGTGCTCGACGACGATGACCGACTTCCCGGAGTCGACGAGCCGGTCGAGCAGGCCGAGCAGGTGCTCGACGTCGGCGAGGTGGAGACCGGAGGTCGGCTCGTCGAGGACGTAGACGCCGCCCTTCTCGGCCATGTGGACGGCCAGCTTGAGCCGCTGCCGCTCGCCGCCGGACAGCGTGGTGAGCGGCTGGCCGAGGCTGAGGTAGCCGAGCCCGACGTCGGCGAGCCGGCCGAGGACGGCGTGCGCGGCCGGCGTGCGCGCCTCGCCGGCGCCGAAGAACTCCTCGGCCTCGCTCACCGACATCGCGAGCACCTGGCTGATGTCGCGGCCGCCGAGGCGGTGGTCCAGCACCGATGCCTGGAACCGCTTCCCCTCGCACTCCTCGCAGGTGGTGGCGACGCCGGCCATTATCGCCAGGTCGGTGTAGACGACGCCGGCGCCGTTGCAGTTGGGGCAGGCGCCCTCGGAGTTGGCGCTGAACAGCGCCGGCTTCACGCCGTTCGCCTTCGCGAACGCCTTGCGGATCGGGTCGAGCATCCCGGTGTACGTCGCCGGGTTGCTCCGCCGCGAGCCGCGGATCGCGCCCTGGTCGATCGAGACCACGCCCGCGCCGGCGGGGATCGACCCGTGCACGAGCGAGCTCTTGCCGGAGCCGGCGACGCCGGTGACGACGACGAGCACCCCGAGCGGGACGTCGACGTCGACGGCCTGGAGGTTGTGGCGGCCGGCGCCGCGGATCTCCAGCCTGCCGGTGGGCGTCCGCACCGCCTCCTTGAGGGAGGCCCGGTCGTCGAGGTGGCGGCCGGTGACGGTGCCGCCGGCCCGCAGTCCCTCGACGGTGCCCTCGTAGCAGACGGTGCCGCCCGCCGTACCGGCGCCGGGACCGAGGTCGACGACGTGGTCGGCGATCGCGATCGTCTCCGGCTTGTGCTCCACGACGAGCACCGTGTTGCCCTTGTTCCGCAGCCGCAGCAGCAGGCCGTTCATCCGCTGGACGTCATGGGGGTGCAGGCCGACGGTGGGTTCGTCGAAGACGTAGGTGACGTCGGTGAGCGAGGAGCCGAGGTGGCGGATCATCTTGACGCGCTGCGCCTCGCCGCCCGACAGCGTGCCCGAGGGCCGGTCCAGCGAGAGGTAACCCAGCCCGATCTCCACGAACGAGTCGAGCGTCTGCCGCAGCGAGGCCAGCAGCGGCGCCACCGACGGCTCGTCGAGCCCGCCGACCCACGCGGCCAGGTCGCTGATCTGCATCGCGCACGCGTCGGCGATGTTGACATCCTTGATCCTCGACGACCGGGCCGCCTCGCTGAGCCGGGTGCCGCCGCACTCGGGACAGGCGGTGAAGGTGGCCGCCCGGTCCACGAACGCCCGGATGTGCGGCTGCATCGCCTCCCGGTCCTTGGACAGGAACGACTTCTGGATCTTGGGGATCAGGCCCTCGAAGGTGAGGTTCACGCCCTCGACCTTCACCTTGGTCGGCTCCCGGTAGAGGAAGTCCTGCATCTCCTGCTCGGTGTAGTCGCGGATCGGCTTGTCCGGGTCGAGGAAACCCGACTCGGCGTAGGTCCGCACGGTCCACCAGCTGTCCGACTTCCAGCCGGGAATGGTGAACGCGCCCTCGGAGATCGACTTGGAGTCGTCGAAGAGCTGGGTGAGGTCGATGTCGGAGACCGATCCCCGGCCCTCGCAGCGTGTGCACATGCCGCCGGTGAGGGTGAAGTTCTGCCCCACGGTCTTTCCGGCGCCGCGTTCGACCGTGATCGTCCCGCTCGCCCGGACCGAGGGGACGTTGAAGGAGAACGCCTGGGGCGATCCGATGTGCGGCTCGCCCAGCCGGCTGAAGAGGATGCGCAGCATCGCGTTGGCGTCGGTGGCGGTGCCGACGGTGGAGCGGGGGTCGGCGCCCATCCGCTGCTGGTCGACGATGATCGCGGTCGTCAGTCCTTCGAGCACGTCGACCTCGGGCCGCGCCAGCGCGGGCATGAAGCCCTGCACGAAGGTGCTGTAGGTCTCGTTGATCAGCCGCTGCGACTCCGCGGCGATCGTGCCGAACACCAGGGAGCTCTTGCCCGAGCCCGAGACGCCGGTGAACACCGTGAGCCGGCGCTTGGGGAGCTCGATGCTGACGTCCTTGAGGTTGTTCCCGCGCGCGCCGTGCACGCGGATCAGATCGTGCCCGTCGGCGACGTGCGGCGCGGATGACTGCGCGTCCGTCCTCGTGGTCATGCCCATCTGTCCTATCTGTCGGGCGGGCCGCCCTCGCGGTCTCCGCCGGCGTCACCCGGCTCGATCTGATCGGCTTCGAGCGGTCTGCCTGGTCGCCTTCGCCGGTCCGGCCGCCGTGCATTCGATCGGCGGTGTCCGCCGAGGCGCCGGACCAGGCGACGGCAGCCACACTAGGCGCGGCCGCGTGATCCGTGCTTCTCGATTTCTGATCGGTCAGGTCGCCCGGTGTCCGCCCCGGGTGGTCTCCGGAGCCCGCTGGACGGGAAGGATCGTGCGCGGCGCGGGACGGACGGCCCGGGGCCTCCATTCGCGCGGGTAGCCGACGGAGACCTCTTCGAAGCGCGTGCCGTCGTAGACGGTGCTGCGCGGGATGTGCAGGTGGCCGTAGACCATGGCCGCGGCGCCGTACCTGATGTGCCAGTCGGCGGTGAGCTCGGTCCCGCACCACTGGGCGAACTCGGGGTGGCGCAGGACGCGGGTGGGCTCGCGGACCAGCGGATAGTGGTTCACCAGGACGGTGGGGACGTCGCGGTCACGCGCGGCGAGCCGCGCCGCCGTCTCGTCGACCCTGGCCCTGCACCACGCCTCGCGGCTGGGATAGGGGTCCGGGTGCAGGAGGAACTCGTCGGCGCAGACCACTCCGGCGTCGTAGGCCCGCTCCAGTGCTGCCTCCTGGGTCGGCGCGCCGGCCGGGCGGAAGGTGTAGTCGTACAGGAGGAACATCGGCACCACCGTCACCGGCCCGCCGCTCCCCTCCCAGACCGGATAGGGGTCTTCCGGAGTCACCACGCCGAGTTCGCGGCAGATGCCGACCAGGTGGCGGTAGCGCGCCTCGCCGCGCAACTGCACCGGATCGTCGGCCGGGGTCCACAGCTCGTGGTTGCCCGGCACCCACACCACGGTGGCGAACCGTTCGCTCAGCAGGCGCAGCGCCCAGGCCACGTCGGCCACGAACTCGCCGACGTCCCCGGCCACGAGCAGCCAGTCGCCACTCGATCCGGGGTACAGGTCCTCGACGAGGCGGCGGTTGTCCGGATGCCGCACGTGGAGATCGCTGATGGCCATCAGGCCCGGCGGACGGATCACGTGTCCGATCATAGGCATCCCGTGCCGTCCGGCGCCGTACGCGGAACCCCTGTCCCTGCGGAACCCCTGCCTCTGCGGCCTCCGGCGGGGGAGTCCCCGGCGGTCAGTCCGGGGAGCCGGTCCGCTCCAGCATGGGCACGAGGAACCGCCGGGCCACCGCCGCCAGCTGCTCGTCGTCGTCGAGGTCGACGAGGTGGCTGGGGATCGCCAGGAAGGAGGCGGAGATCCGGACCATCAGCTCGGCCACGAGGTCGGTGTCCAGGTCGTCCGGCACGTTGCCCGCGCGCTGCTCGCGGCGGAGCTGGCCCGCGACGAACCGCCGCACCGTGGCGAGGGTCCGGCCTCCGTCGCTGACCATGGAGGGCACGATCAGGTCCGGTTCCGCGGCGATCAGGCCGCCGATCAGCGGGTTGCGCCGGATGGCGCGCAACGAGCTCACGAAGCCCAGGACCACCCGGTCCGCGGCGGTGCGGGCCTGTTCGATGTCGATGAGGAACCGGTCGAAATACCGGCGGAACTCCCGGCGCACCACGTGTTCGACCAGCGCGTCCTTCGTGGCGAACCGCCGGTAGACCGTGATCCGCGACACGCCGGTCCGGCGGGCCACGTCCTCCATGGTGGAGCGCCGGATGCCCATCCGGCAGAACTGTTCGTACGCCGCGTCGAGGATGCGCGCACGGGTCTCGTCCACGTCGTCGATCTGCTCGACGGCGTCGATGTACGCCCGCTCCAGCAGCGACTCCGAGTCCGAGGACGTCATGAACGCGGACAGCGCAGACTCCACGATCACCTCCTGCAGTCGATTCTGCCTCAGCCGCCCACAGTCGCCGACCCGGTCTTGTGGTGCCCGTCACAGTGTGCTGTGATGAATGATACAGAGACTCATCTTGTGTTTCACCGTACCAGTCAGGTGCTCGTGCCGGTCAGGTGCCCGCACCAGTCGGATGTTCGTATCGGTCAGGTGCTCCCGGATCACGAGAAGGAGGAACGAAGGCATGGGCGAATTCAGCAGGCGGAACATGCTGAAGGCGGGCGGGGCGCTGGGCGCACTCGGTGCGCTGGGCGTCGCGGCGCCCGCCCAGGCGCGGGTGTGGACGTGGTCGCCCAGCGGCTCGGTCGCGGGCGCGGGCGCGGGGGCCGATCCGCGGTGGGTGTGGGACGAGGAGGCCGATCCGCTGGTCGCCTCCCTGATCGACCGGGGCGACGTGCCCAGGGTCAACGAGCTGCTGCGGACCTGGACCAAGAACGGCCAGCCGCTGCCGGACGGGCTCCCGGCGGACCTGCGGGACTTCATGGAGCGGGCCCGCCGGCTGCCCCCGTGGACCGACAGGGGCAAGCTCGCCACCGCGGTCGGATTCAACGACCGGAGGGGGCTCTACCTCGGCGTGCTGTACGGCTTCGCCAGCGGCATGATGAGCACGGTCATCCCCAAGGAGGCCCGCGCGGTCTACTACTCGCAGGGCGGTGCGGACATGAAGGACCGCATCTCCAAGACCGCCAAGCTCGGGTACGACATCGGATCGCGGAAGGCCTACGACGCCGACGGCGAGATGATCGTGACCTGTGTCAAGACCCGGCTGGTGCACGCGGCCGTGCGCCACCTGCTGCCGAAGTCCCCGTACTGGCAGAGGTCCGCCGACGAGGAGATCCCGATCAGCCAGGCGGACATGATGGTCACCTGGCACAGCCTGCCCACGACCGTCATGAAGAACCTGACCGCGTGGAAGGTGCCGATCCCCGCCGCCGAGTCCGCGGCCTTCCTGCACTCGTGGCAGCTGGCCGCGCACATGCTCGGCATCAAGGACGAGTACATCCCCGCGTCGTGGGACGAGGCGGACTCCCAGGCCGAGCAGGTCCTGGACCCGGTGCTGGCCCCGACGCCCGAAGGCGTCAAGCTGGCCGACATCCTCCTCAACCTCGGTGCGGCGATCGACGCCGGCATCCTCAGCAAGCGCGTGCTCGGCGCGTTCACGCGCTTCCTGCTCGGCGACCGGATCGCCGAGTGGCTGAAGATCCCCAGGTATCCGCTCTGGGACGGCCTCCTCGACACGCTCTGGGGGCCCTTCATCGCCGTCCGCGAGGGCGTGCTCAAGGTGTTCCCGGGAGCGGACAACACCTACTGGCTCTTCGACGAGCTCCTGCGCAAGGTGGTCCTGGTCTACCTGTCCGAGGCGCGGCAGATCAGCATCGAGATCCCGCTGACCAACAACCCCGACCACTGAGGAGTCCCGCGGCCTCCTCGACCTCCGCATGCCCCGGACCGGGGAGGCCGCGTCATCCGACCGCAGGAACCGTGCCGGAGGCCGGGACCGGCGGCCCGCGCTTAGGATCGCGTCGAGCTCGATGGATCTCTGAAGCCGGTTCGTCGGAAGGGCGTCGCTCCGTATGCAGCCACCACCCGCGCGTGACACCGCCGGACAGACCGCAGCGGGACGGGGCTTCCTCGGCTGGCGGGATCCGCTGCTCCTGGCGGCCAGGCCCAGCGGCGAGCGCGTACGCCGGTTCGTGGCGATGCTGCTGATGCTGCAGCGGCTCAGTTACCTGCTGCCCGCCTGCTCGAGCCTGTTCGCGGGAGAGGTGCTCTTCTCCGGCCGCACCCGCAACGCGGTGCTGCTGGCGTCGGCCCTGGTCTGGAACGTGGCGCTGTTCCACTGGGTCGCGCGGCGCGGCTGGTTCACGCCCCGGGCCGTGGTGATCGACGTCCTGGCCACCTGTGTCTTCATGATCGGGGTGACCGGCGCGTGCCTGCCCGCGTCGGGTACGTGCGTGAGCAACTGGTCCTCGCACGCCCTGCTGGCGACGGGGGCGCTGATCGGCGCCGTCGGCGAGCGGCCGGTCCAGTTCACCGCCCTGCTGCCGCCGATCGCGGTCTACGCGATCGCGCACGCCGACGACCTCGGCCGGCGCTTCCCGCCCGTGCTGGAGCTGGCCGTACGGGTCAACGGCTACCTCTGGTTCGCGGTCATCGTCTTCTTCATCCACCGCTACCTGGCCGCCCAGGCCGCGCGGCTGGACGGCCTGGCCGAGCAGCGGCTGGCGGCCGAGGCGGAGCGGGCCGCCGAGCGGACCCGGCTGGCGCACTACCGGCAGCTGCACGACACGGTCCTGGCCACGCTGACCGCGATCGCCCGCGGCGGGCTGGATCACTGTACGGAGGAGGTGCGGCGGCGGTGCGCGGCCGACGCGGCCTACGTGCGGGCGCTGATCGGGCAGGACGGCGCGGGCCCCGCGACCGGGCTGGGCAACGGCCTGGCCCGCGCCGTGTCCAGGGCGGCGGGGCTGGGGCTGTGCGTGCGCTACGCCGCCGAGGCGCTTCCCGAGGACCTGCCGGCCGGTGTGGCGGCGGCCATGGCGGAGTCCGCCGCGGAGGCGCTCAACAACGTGGTCCGGCACTCCGGAGAGCGGGAGGCGTGGCTCACCGCCGTCGCGGTGGACGGCGTGGTCACCGTCCGCGTGGTCGACCGCGGCAGGGGCTTCGATCCCGGCCGGGCCGGGATCGGCTACGGGCTGCGTTCCTCGGTCGCCGGGCGCATGCGTGAGATCGGCGGAAGCGCGGAGATCATCACGGCTCCCGGCGAGGGGGCGTGCGTGGAGCTCAGGTGGCCAGACCGTCCTCTCTGACGCGGGTGGCGAGCTCCAGCTTGGTGTAGGCGGGGCGGCCCGCCTTCCGGTACTTGTCCTTGACGCGTTCCAGGTAGTTCTTGGCGGTCCCCGGCTGCACCCCGGCGCTGCGGGCCGCCGCGCCGAGCGTCATGCCGGAGGCGTAGGCGAGCAGCACCGCCCGCTCCTGCGGGGACAGGACGGGCCGGTCGCCGTCCCGGTCGGCCAGCCAGCCCAGCGCCAGCTCGGGGGAGACGGCCACCTCCTCCTCCGCCACCTCCCTGATCTTCGCCACCAGCGCCGCCAGGTCGTGGTCCTTGGTGAGGTACCCGCCCGCTCCCGCGCCGATCATCTGCCGGGCCGTGCCGCCCGAGGTCACCACGCTGACCACGAGCACCCGCCGCCGCAGCCGCACCAGCGTGCGCACGTTGTCCACGGGGTCGGAGCGGTCGGCCAGCAGCAGGTCGAGCAGGACCACGTCGGCCGGTGACGGTTCCGTCCTGAGCAGTTCGGCGACGGTCGCGGCCGACGCGGTCAGCCGTACGTCGGGCACACCGGCCAGCCAGGCGGCCAGCCCCTCGATGAGCATCCGGTCATCGTCGACTACGGAAAGGGTGATCACGCCTGTCTTTCCCATATCCGGCAAGTCCTGTCAAGTGAGCAGTTATGGCGGCTACCGGTCACGGGGCCGGCGACGGATCATGGCGCCACGTCCGAGAAGGGAGCAAGCATGACCGTCACGCTCGAAAGGGCCGAGGAGATCATCGCCGCCTGGAGGTCGGGTGACGAGGCGGACAGCCCTGCCGGCCCGGTGCTGCCCGGCATGTACGTCGAGTCCGAGATCACCATGACCGGTCCGGGTTACTCCGGCCGGTGCGGGACCGCCTGCTCGGGCTCCCGAACCTACATGTGCTGCTGAGAGGGGCCCAAACGCATGGCCGGTGAGTTCGACCCTCCGCTGGACCCGCTGATCGGACCGGCTCTGGCCGACCTGGAGGCCCGGCTGGGGTCGCTCACCGGCCTCACCCCGTCCGAGCGCGGTGCCATCCTGGCGGGCGCGGCGCTGTCCGTCGAGGACGACGTCCGCCGCAAGATCACCAGGGTGCTGGTGCTGGAGCTGAACGCCGCCCGGCTGTCCGGGCGGCTGACCGCCCCCGACCCCGCCGCCCGCTGGGAGGAATGGAAGCGAAGCGTCGCCGAACCGGCGTTCTGGGACGGTCTGGCGGTGCCGTACCCCACCATGATGCCCAGGCTGGCGACGGCGATCCGCAACCGGTGCGAGGCCGCCGCGCGCTTCGCCGAACGTTTCGCCGCCGACCGCACGGCACTGGTCGCGCTCCCGGGGGCGCCGTCCGGCGCGCTCGAACGCGTCGAGTTCGGCGCCGGGGACAGCCACCGGGGCGGGCAGACGGTCGTCGTGCTGCACGGCGAGGACGGCCGGGTGGTCTACAAACCGCGCTCGCTGGCGGTGGACGCGGAACTCGCCGGACTGCTCGGCCACCTCGGCGACTCCCCCATGCGCGTGCCCGCGGTCGTGACCGGGCAGGGGTACGGCTGGGCCGAGCACATCGGGCACCGCCACTGCGCCGGAGCCGGAGAGCTGCGCGCCTTCTACCGCGGCATGGGCCACTGGCTGGCGCTCATGCGCCTGCTCGGCGGCAGCGACCTGCACGCCGAGAACCTCATCGCCGCCGGACCGCACCCCGTGGTCGTCGACTGCGAGAGCCTGTTCGCCCCGCACGCCAGAGCCCGCCCCTCGGGGTACGGCCAGGCCGTCGACCTGGCGGTGGAACTGGTGGACACCTCGGTGATGCGCACCGGGCTGCTCCCCGGACGGGGGGTGGCCCTGGGATGGCGGGGCGTGGACATGTCGGGGGCGGGCGCGCTGCCCGGCCAGCAGCCGCAGGTCGAGCTGCCGGTGGTGCTCGGCGCGGGCACCGACAACCCCCGGATGGGCACCGAGCGGGTGGAACTGCCCCCGGCGGAAAACCACCCCAGCCCCGAACCGGTGCTCGGCCGCTACTGGGATGTGATCATCGCCGGATTCGACGAGCTCGACGACCGTCTGACCGAACTGGACCGGTCGGGCAAGCTGGAGCCGCTGCTGGCGGCCTTCGCCGACTGCCCGGTCCGTGCGGTGCTGCGTTCCACCGAGTCGTACGCCGAGCTGAGCCGCATGCTCTGGCATCCCGCCGCGCTGCACGACGAGGCGCCCGCCCGCGCGAAGGCCTCCGCGCTGCTGGCCAAGATGTCGGAGAACGTGCCGGGGGCTCCCGGCGACCCCGCCATCATCGCCGCCGAAGTGGACGAGCTGTGCCACGGTGACATCCCGATGTTCGACACCACCCCGCGCGTCGGCATGCTGCGCGGCCCCGCCGACACCAGGTGCGGCCCGGAGAACGATCTGATCGCCGACGCCGCGGCCCGCTGGCGGGCGCGCGACCACGGCCTGGACCGCCGGGTGGCGCAGGCGGCCCTGGTCAGCGCCTACCTCAACGAGGGCTGGATGCCGGAGGACACGCGGCTCTCGCCCGGCCTGATCCGTACCGAGCGCCTGGAGCCCCGGCGGCGTGCGGCGGCGGCCGGAATCATGCGCGGCGTCCTGGACGGCGCCGTGCGCGGCGCGGACGGCACGGTCACCTGGATCACGCCCGTGCTCAACCCCACCGGCTGGGCCGTGCAGCCGCTCTCGCCCGACCTGTACGGCGGAGCCCACGGCGTGGCGTTCCTGCTGGCCGCCTACATCGGTGAGGCCGCGGACGGCAGGGCCGAGCCGGTCGGGGAACTGCCCGGCCTGCTGGAGGCGGTCCTGCACACCATACGCCGCATGGAGGACCGCGACGCCGAAAAGCGGCAGGAGGCCATGCGGGTGCGGCCCGAGCCGCCCGGCGCCTACCTGGGGGTCGCCTCGCAGGCGTGGGGCTGGCTGCTGCTGCGCGCCTTCGGCGCGGCCGGCCAGGAGGCACTGGAACGCGCCCGCGTGCTGGCCGGACTGCTCCCGGAGTCGATCGAGGCCGACGACAACTACGACCTGCTCTCCGGGATGGCGGGGGCGATCGTCCCGCTGCTGCGGCTGAGCCGGGAGACCGGGGAGACGCAGTGGGCCGAACTGGCCCGATCGGTCGGGGTACGCCTGGCGGGGCTGGCGGAGCGCCGCTCCGGCGGGGTCTGCTGGCCCAGCCCGCGTTTCCCGCAGGGGCTCGGCGGGCTGGCCCATGGCGCGACCGGCATCGGCTGGGCCCTGGCGCGGCTGGCGGAGTCCCCCGACGGCCCCGAGGGCATGCGGGAGCTCGCCGAGGCGGCCTTCGCCTACGAGGACGCCCTCTACGACCCGGACCAGCGCGGCTGGCTGGATCTGCGCAACGACGGCTTCGCCGCCAAAGCATGGTGCCACGGCGCGGGCGGGATCGGGATCGTCGCCGCCGACCGGCTGGCCCGCGAGGGCGGCGTCCAGTGGCGCGACCGGCTGGCGCGCGCCGCCGCCTCCTGCTGGGCCGACGGCATCGGCTGGAACCACACGCTCTGCCACGGCGACCTCGGCTGCTGGGAGACGATCGAACAGGCACGGGCGGCCGGGGTCGCGCCGGTGGAGCGGGAGCTGCTGGACGCCCGCATCCTGGGCAGCCTGGAGGTCAACGGCCCGGTCAGCGGCCTGGCCAGAGACGCCTTCGCGCCGGGTCTGCTACCAGGTCTCGGCGGGGTGGCCTACCAGTTGCTGCGCATGCACCCGGAGTGCGCGCTGCCGTCCGTCCTGCTCCCGGACCTGGAGTGAACCCGGTGGAAGAGGAGGTGGAGGGGCTCGTCGCCCCCTACTGGCACCTGGACCGGCCGGACGGGCCCCGGCGCACGCTCCGGCGGCTGCCGTCGCTCACCGCGCCGGTGCTGCGGCTCATCTGGGAGAGCGGGCGCCTGCCCGCCCTCACCATCCTCGTCCTCCAGCTCGCCGCGGGCGCCGCGACGGCCGGCGGGCTGCTGGCGACCACGGCGGTGCTGGAGGAGCTGCTGGCCTCGGGGGCGGCTCCCGACCGGCTGTCGGCAGCGGTGCCCGGCCTGGCCCTGGTCGCCGCGGTCGCGGCCCTGTACGGCGCGGCCCAGGCGGCGGTGGAGCTGGCCAGGGCGCGGCTGGAGCCCGCGCTGCGGCGGGCGGCCGAGGAGCGTCTCTTCACCGCCGCCCTCGGCGTGCAGCTCGCCGACTTCGACGACGTGGACTTCTACGACGGCCTGCACCGGGCACGCGATCGCGGGCTGTTCCACCTCGACCGTTCGGCGGGCAACACCATCGACCTGCTCGGCGCCGCCTGCGGGGTGACGGCGGCCGCCGCCGGGCTGGCCGTCCTGCACCCGCTGCTGGTGCCGCTGCTCGCGGTCAGCGTGATCCCGGAGGCGTGGGCGGTGCTGAAGGCCGCGCGGCTCGGGTACGCGGGCATGAGGAGCATGGTCACGCTGAACCGCCGGGTGGACATGCTGGCCGAGCTGGCCACCGAGCGGGAACCGGCGGGCGAGCTGCGGGCCTGCCAGGCCCAGCCGTACGTGCTGGCCGAATACCGTCAGGCGGCGGACGTGCTGAAGGCGCAGGAGACGCGGGTCGGGCTGTCCATGGCGCGGATCAGGACCGCGGGCCGCGCGGCGGGCGGCGCGGCCATGGCCGGGGTGCTGGCCGTACTCGGGCTGATGCTGCACTCGGGCTGGATCGCGCCGGCCGCGGCGGGCACCGCGGTGATCGCCGTCCGGGTGGCGGCCGCGGCGCTGCGGCAGCTCGCCCAGGCCGCCAACCAGCTGTTCGAGCAGGCGCTGTACGTCGCCGACTACCACGACTTCCTCGCCGACGCCGAGGCCAGGAGACGGCCCGCGGGGGGTACGGCGGCGCCGCGCTCTCCCGGGCGCATCACCCTGCACGGCGTCGGTTTCACCTATCCGGGCGGCCGGAGCCCCGCGCTGGAGGGGATCGACCTGACCATCCACGCGGGCCAGACGATCGCGCTCGTCGGCGAGAACGGTTCGGGCAAGACCACGCTGGCCAGACTGCTGGCCGGGCTCTACCGGCCCACCGGAGGCACCGTGCGGTGGGACGGGCTCGACACCGCCGGTCTGGACCCGGACACCGTGGCCGACCGGGTGGTCCTGGTGCCGCAGCACCCGGTCCGCTGGCCGCACGACGCCAGGACCAACGTCCGCATGGGCCGCCACGACCGCCCGGACCCGGGAGACCTCGCGCTGCACGAGGCCGCCGCGCTCGCCGCGGCCGACGACGTCGTCGCCGGCCTGTCCGCCGGATGGCGGACCCTGCTGTCCAAGCAGTTCAGGGGCGGCCACGAGCTGTCGGCGGGGCAGTGGCAGCGCCTGGCCGTGGCCCGCGGGCTCTTCCGCGACGGGCCCCTGCTGATCTGGGACGAGCCGACCGCGCCGCTGGACGCCAAGGCGGAGTACGCCGTCTACGAGACGCTCCGGAAGATCGCGGGGGAGCGGACCGTCCTGCTCATCACGCACCGGCTGACGAGCGTGCGGCACGCCGACCGCATCTACCTGCTGCACCGGGGGCGCATCGCCGAGGAGGGCACACACGAGGAACTGCTGGCCCTGCGGGGACGCTACGCCGAGCTGTACGCGCTGCAGACCGGGAAGGCGGCCCGCCGGTGACGGGCCCGCGCCTGATCCGTCCCGACGAGCCGGGCTACCAGGCCAGGCGCAAGGCGTTCCTCGGCACGCTCACCGAGGAACTCCCCGCAGCCGTGGCCTGCTGCGCCTCGGAGGCGGACGTGGTGGACGCCCTGGAGCTCGCCCGCGCCCGCGGCCTGCCGTTCGCCCTGCGCGGCGGCGGCCACAGCTTCGCCGAGCACTCCTCCACGACGGGGCTGCTGGTCGATCTCGGCGCGATGAAGACGATCGAGGCCGGCGCGGAGAGCGTGCGGGTGGGACCCGGTGTGCAGATCGGCGAGCTGGCCCGGCACCTGGCCGCGCGCGGACGCATGGTGCCCTGCGGCTGGTGCCCCACGGTCGGCGTGACCGGCGCGGTGCTCGGCGGCGGATACGGCCCGTTCAGCCGCCTGTACGGGCTCGGCGCCGACCACCTGCTGGCGGCGCGCGTGGTCCTGGCCGACGGGCGGAGCGTCGAGGCGGGAGACGACCTGCTGTGGGCGCTGCGCGGGGCCGGCGGCGGCAACTTCGGCGTCGTCACGCAACTCACGCTGCGCACCCGGCCCATCGTGCCGGTCACCGCCGTCCAGGCGGTCTGCGGTTTCGACCGCGCCGCCGATCTCGTCGACGCGTGGCAGCACTGGGCGCCCGACGCGCCGGACGAGGTCAACCTGGAGATCGCCGTCGTCTCCGGCGACGAGCCCGAGGAACCGCCCTACGCCGTGCTCTTCGGCATCGTCGCCGGAGCGGAGGAGCGGGCCCGGAAACTGGTCGGCGACCTCGCCCCGCTGGACCGCGTCCGGCTCACCCGCCTGGAGGGCGCCGCGGCCGCCTGCCACCACGCCTACGCCGACGGCGGGGAGGGCGCCGTCACGGAGCTGCCGTACGGCGAGCGGCCCGGGCTCCGCCTGAACAAGTCGGGCTTCTTCGACGGGCACCTGCCCCGGCCGGCGATCGAGGATCTGCTGGGACGGCTGGCCGCCGACCGCGTGCGCGGCGAGATCCGGGACCTGGAGTTCGTGCCCTGGGCGGGCGCGATCGCCCGGGTCGCCCCCGACGCGAGCGCCTTCGTCCACCGCGCCCCGCGCTTCCTGCTCAAGCAGTCCGTCCAGGTGGGATTCCGCGCCGCCGACGGCCGCAGACGGGACGCGCACGCATGGCTGCGCCGGTCGTGGGCGCGGCTGTCGCCGTGGGCCTCCGGGGCCGTCTACCCCAACTACCCCGACGCCGACCTGGAGGACTGGGCGCAGGCCTACTACGGGGGCAACCTGCCGAGGCTGCGGGAGGTGAAGGCCGCCTACGACCCCGGCGGCCTGTTCCGCTTCGCCCAGTCCCTGCGATGAGGGGGGCGGGCTCCCGCCGCCCGGCGGCTTCCGGCCGGTCAACCGGCGGATCTCCCGGATCTTTCCGTCGGACCGTTGACGGGAAAACCGGCGAACCATACGTTTCCCCTCGTGCCGACGCCACGCGGAGCCCACGCACTCGTCCGCCGGTCCCGTGAGGGGCGGGTACCGCGCGCGCTGCGGCGGAGCGGCGCGCTGAGCCGCGGTGAGACCGCCGTGCGGGTGGGCCTGCGGGTGGGGGCGCGGGCATGCCTGCCGGCGCCCGAGGGGGTGTGACGTGGGCGGGAACTGCTGCTCGCCCGCGACGGCGGCGGCACCGATGGAACCGGTGCGCTTCGCGGCCGCGGGACGGCACGCGGCCGAGCAGGCCGAACTGCCCGGAGGGGCGTTCCTGATGGGAGATTCGCGCGGCGACGGCAATCCCGGCGACGGCGAGACCCCCGTCCACCGGGTGGTCGTGCGGCCCTTCTCGATCGACGCCACGTGCGTGACGACCGCCGACTTCGCCGCCTTCGCCGAGGCGACGGGCTACCGGACCGAGGCCGAGCTGTACGGCTTCTCCGCCGTCTTCCACCTCGCCCTGAGCGCCCGGCCGCAGGATGTGATGCGTCCGGTGCCGGGCGCCCCCTGGTGGGTGGGGGTGCGCGGGGCCGACTGGCGGCATCCCGGCGGCGTCCTGTCGGAGGCCGAGCCCGACCATCCGGTGGTCCACGTGAGCTGGAACGACGCGACGGCCTACTGCTCGTGGGCGGGCCGGCGGCTGCCGACCGAGGCCGAGTGGGAGTACGCCTCCCGGGGCGGGCTGGAGGGCGCCCGCTACCCGTGGGGCGACGAACTGCCCCGGGACGAGTGGCGGGTGAACATCTGGCAGGGGGACTTCCCCTCCCGCAACACCCTGGAGGACGGCCATCTCACCACCGCCCCGGTACGCGCGTTCGCCCCCAACGCGTACGGGCTCCGGCAGACGGTCGGCAACGTCTGGGAGTGGTGCGCGGACTGGTACGCCCCCGACTACTACGCCCGCTCACCCGAGGAGGACCCGCGCGGCCCGCGGCGCGGTACGGCACGGGTGCTGCGCGGCGGCTCGTTCCTGTGCCACGACTCCTACTGCAACCGCTACCGGAACTCGGCCAGGTCGGCGAACACCCCCGGCTCCTCGATGGCGAACGCCGGTTTCAGGACCGCGCGAGACCGGGCTCCGTCCCCGGAGCCCGGTTCCCGGATCCGGTGAGCCCGAGCCGTTCTTCTGGTCATCCATCGAAAATATGGTTAGCCTTGCCTAAGTAGTGGTCTTCGGATGGTTCGCCCCCGCGAGAACGGAAGATCATCATGCGTGCATGGCGTCCGGTCCCGGCACTCGCCGCCCTGAGCATCGTGCTCGCCGGTTGCGGCTCCGCAGGCACCTCCGGCACCACCTCCGCGGCCTCCGCCGCGCCCTCCGGACCCTGGTCGTTCACCGACGGGTCCGGCAAGGTCGTCACGGCGGACCGGACTCCGGCGCGGATCATCGCGCACGCGGGCGAGGCGGCCGCGCTGATGTCCTTCGGCATCGAACCGGTCGGCGTCTACGCCGACGAGCCGGTCAAGACCGATCCGAACCTGAAGGATCTCGACCTGACCGGCATCGAGATCCTGGGCCAGGAGTGGGGCAAGATCGACGTGGAGAAGGCCGCGGCCCTGCGGCCGGACCTGATCGTCGGCGACTGGTGGCCGGCGGAGAAGGCGCACAGCGGCCTGGAGGAAGGCGTCGACGAGAAGAGCAAGAAGCTCGCCGAACTGGCGCCGGTGGTGGGCGTCTCCCAGGGCAGGTCGATCGTCGACCTGGTGAAGGGGTACGAGGACCTGGCCGAGAGCCTGGGCGCCGACGTCGACGCCCCGGAGATCGCCGCGAGCAAGAAGCGCTTCGACGAGGCGCTCGCCTCCTTCAAGGAGGCGGTCGCGGCCAAGCCGGGCCTCACGGTGGCCGCGATGTCGCCCGCGGACGACAAGGTGTACGTGGCCAACCCCGAGTACGCGCCCGAACTGCTGGACTTCCAGCGCTGGGGGTTGAAGGTGATCAACCCGGACAGCCCGGACCCCGGCTTCCCGTACTGGGAGAACCTGAGCTGGGAGAACGTCGACAAGTACCAGCCCGACCTGATCCTGTGGGACGGCCGCAACCACAAGCCGACCTCCAACGCCGAGTGGGGTGAGAAGCAGCCCACCTGGTTCAAGATCAAGGCGGCCAGGGCGGGGGCGGTCGTGGCGTGGCCGGCGTACTGGTTGCACACGTACGGCCACTTCGCCGCCGAGCTGGACAAGCTGACCGCGGCGGTCAAGGTCGCGGACCCGAACATCGGCGACTGACCGCCGCTGATGAACGGCTCGGCACACCTCGGGCGCAGGGCTTCGGTCCTCGGACCGGGACTCGTCATCCTGTGCGTGTCGCTGGCCCTGGCCGCCTTTCTCAGCGTCACCCTGGGCTCGCGCTCGATCGGCCTGCCGGATGTGCTGCGCGCCCTGGGCGGCATGGACACCGACGGGTCGATCGACAGCACGGTGACGCTGGAGCTGCGCGTGCCCCGCACCCTGCTCGGCATCCTGGTGGGCGCCGCCCTCGGCGTGGCCGGCGCCATCCTGCAGGGCGTCACCCGCAACCCGCTGGCCGATACGGGGATCATGGGCGTCAACTCCGGCGCGGCCGTCTTCGTGGTCTTCGCCGTCACGGTGCTCGACGTGCGCGGCGCGGATGTCTATGTCTGGTTCGCCTTCGCCGGGGCGATCGCGGCCCTGGTGCTGGTGTACGCGATCGCGTCGCTCGGACGGGAGGGCGCCACCCCGGTCAAGCTCGCCCTGGCCGGGGTTGCCGTCACCGCGGGTCTGGTCTCGGTGACCACCGGGATCGTGATGACCGACGTGAACGCGCTCAACGAGCTGCGGTTCTGGCAGGTGGGGTCGCTCGCCGGGCGGTACGCCCCGATCCTGACCGGGGTCGCGCCGTTCCTCCTCCTCGGGCTGATCGCCTCGCTGGGGTTCGGACGTGCGCTCAACGGGCTCGCGCTCGGCGAGGACACGGCCCGCGGCCTCGGCCAGCAGGTCACCCGGACCCGGGTAGCGGCGTTCGCGGTGGTCGCGGTGCTCGCCGGCGCCGCCACGGCCGCCTGCGGGCCGATCGTCTTCGTCGGGCTGGTCGTACCGCACGTCGCGCGGTTCGTCTGCGGACCGGACTACCGGTGGATCCTGCCGTACTCCATGCTGCTGGCCCCCGTCGTGCTGCTGCTGGCCGACGTGCTCGGCCGGATCGTGGTCGCTCCCGACGAACTGCAGGTCGGCGTGGTCCTCGGCGTGCTCGGGGCGCCGGTGTTCGTCGGCATCGTCCGCTACGGCCGGCTGTCGGAGGCATGACCGTGAAGGCGACCACGACCACGACCGCCGCGCCGCGGGCCGCGGCCGCCGGCGCCTTCCGCGCCACCCGGCGTCGCCGGACCGCCCGTTCGTACGCGGTGGCGTGCGCGCTGGCCGCGGCCGTCGGCGCGCTGTTCGTGCTCACCATGATGGTGGGCAGCTTCCAGCTCAGCGCGGAGGAGGTCGTCGCCTCGGTGCTCCACCTGCGCGACGAACCCAGCGTCGACTTCGTCGTCCGGGGGCTGCGGCTGCCCACCGCGGCATCCGCGCTGGCCGTCGGCCTCGCCCTCGGCGCAGCCGGGACGATCTTCCAGCAGCTGCTGCGCAATCCTCTCGCATCCCCTGACTTCGTCGGGATCAACTCCGGTGCCGGGCTCGCCGCCATCACCGGGATCGTGCTCCTCCAGGTCAGCGGACTGGCCGTGAGCGCGCTCGCGCTCGCCGGGGCCGTCGCCGCCGCCCTGCTGATGTACGCGCTCGCCTGGCGCGACGGCGTGGCCGGCTACCGGTTCATCCTCATCGGCATCGGCGTCACGCTCTTCTTCGACGGGCTGATCGGCTACATGCTGACCCGGGCCCGGCTGTCCGACGCCCGGCAGGCGATGCACTGGCTGACCGGCTCCGTCGGGCAGGCCGACGCCGACGAACTGCGGCTCCTCGTCGGCGCCGTGCTCCTCCTCCTGCCCACCGCGGTCCTCCTGCAGCGGCAGCTGCGGGCGCTCGAACTCGGTGACGACACCGCCCGGGCGCTGGGCGTCCGCACCGAGCTCGGCCGCGCCGGCCTCCTCGCCACGGCGGTGGTGCTGACGGCCCTGGCCGTCGCCGTGGCCGGCCCCGTCGTCTTCGTCGCCCTCATCGCCGGACCGATCGCCAACCGCCTGCTCGGCCCCGCCACGGGCGGGATCATCCCGGCCGCGCTGGTCGGTGCCGCGTTGCTGCTCACCGCCGACCTCGTCGCCGTCCACCTGCTGCCCACGCCGCTGCCCACCGGCGTGGTGACCGGCGCGGTCGGCGCGCCCTACCTGCTGTGGCTGCTGGCCACCACCAACCGGCAAGGAGCGGGCGGATGACCCGACTGCGGGCCGAGGGCGTGACCCTCGGATACGACGACCAGGCGATCGTGACCAACCTCGACGTCCGGATCCCGGACGGCAAGGTCACGGCGATCGTGGGCGCCAACGCGTGCGGCAAGTCCACGGTGCTGCGCGGCCTGGCCAGGTTGCTCAAGCCCCGGCACGGTGCCGTGTACCTCGACGGCAGGGCACTGACCGGGATGAGCACCCACGAGGTGGCGAAGACACTCGGGTTGCTGCCGCAGACCCCCCTCGCGCCCGACGGCATCACGGTCGCCGACCTGGTCGCCCGCGGTCGCTACCCGCACCAGGGGTGGTTCCGCCGCTGGACCGAACGCGACGACGACGCTGTCACCCGCGCCCTCGAGGCCACCGGGACCGCCGACCTGGTCGACCGCCCGCTCCGGCAGCTCTCCGGCGGCCAGCGCCAGCGCGTCTGGGTGGCGATGGCGCTCGCCCAGGACACCGATCTGCTGCTCCTCGACGAACCCACCACCTACCTGGACATCAACCACCAGGTGGAGCTCCTCCGGCTGCTGCGGAAGCTGAACGCGGAGTCCGGCAAGACCATCGTGGTCGTCCTGCACGACCTCAACCTGGCCTGCCGCTTCTGCGACCACGTCATCGCGATGGCGGAAGGCACCATCGTCGCCGAGGGCGCCCCGACCGCGGTGATCACCGCCGAGCTGGTCGAGAAGGTCTTCGGCCTCAGCTGCGTCGTGGTGCCCGATCCGGTCGCCGGCACACCGATGGTGGTGCCTTCCTGATCCTCCGGCGCTTCGGGCCGGTTCCCGGCCGATCCGCCGGACCCACGCCGGCCCGCCGCCGATGTGCGGGGTGGGCTCCGCGGCGGGCCCGCCGCCGGGATCCACCGGCGGCACGCCGCTGGCCCTGGAGCACACCCCGCTGATACGGGCCCTGCGCGGTGAGGAGGTCGACGACCCGCTGCCGGACGCCTACGCCGATACCGCCCTGGTGCGACGGCTGGTCGACAACCTGATCGGCAACGCTCGGCGGTCGATGGAAGGGACGCAGCCTAGGCGTCCCGGTAGTGGTCCCGGATCTCGGGGAGCCGCTGGAAGCCGGCCGACCTGTAGGCGGCGACGGCTCCGGCATTGGAGGCCGGGGTGCAGACGGTCGCGCTCGACGAGCCCAGCTCCTGGAGCGCGGCGGCCGCGGCGATGGTGATCGCCTCGCCGTAGCCGCGCCCGCGATGCTCCCGGTGCACCCCCATCGGCTCGATCAGCCCGGGCCTGCCCGGACCGGCCGACCACACCGTCACCGCCGCCACCGCGTTGTCCCGGGCGTCGTACGCGACCAGGCACCGGGCGTCGGCGTACGGAGATCCGGCCGCCATCGCGTGCCAGCGCTCGTCCGTGAACGTCGACCCGTCGAACGACGCCCGCTGTACGGCGGTCCGCACGTGCGCCTGCTCCGGCCCGATCGCCTCGATCCGCACGCCCGGGTCCTCCACTGGATCCGTGAGGTCGCGGCGCAGCGGCGTCCACGGCTCGTCGGTGTTCCATCCGCCCTCGGACAGCAGGTCTCGGATCAGTTCGCACATCGACGCGTCGACGTGCGCCTTGCCCGCGGCCAGTACGCCGCGCCCCGGCTCGGTCACGTCCTCGACCAGCCGCCGCGCCAGCTCCTCGTCCCGCCGGGCGGCGGGCGCGACCGCCAGCCGCAGCAGCGCGGGATGGTCCAGCAGCCCGACGGCGAGAATCCTGCCGTCCCGGCTCCACGTCCGTACCGCCGCGGCCGTCGCCTCAGCGCCGAACCGCCAGAACCAGCCCAGGTCTCCCGGATGCAGTTGCGCCGGCGCCCCGTCGCGCTGCCACTCCCGCAGCACCCCCGCAACCTCGCCCAGCCCGTCGACTCCCGGCCCACCCAGCGCAATCGCCATACCCGTGATCACACACCACCGCACCGGCGGTCCGCACCCGGTTTACGGCCGGTCGGGGGTCCGCCCGGAGGGCGGCCTTCCCCTCCCGGGGTCAGGGCTGGAGGGGCAGCTCGTCCAGGATCGCGGCGGCCAGGTCGCGCGCGAGCTCCCAGTAGGCGCGGGTCAGGGTGCGGAAGACCTGCTCGGCCCGGATGGCGGGCCAGTCCGGGGGCAGGTGCTCGGCGGGCAGGTGCGGGTCCCGGCGGACGAGTTGCAGCCAGTCGGTGTGGAGCAGCAACTGGCGGGCCAGGTCGTCGGGGAGCGCGGGCTGCGGGCCGGGGGTGTCCCAGCGGTCGAGGAACGCGTGGTAGCGCTCGGCGATCTGCCGGGTGTCGAAGGCGCTGTGGACGAGGTCGGCCGACTCGGTCGGCCTGAGCGCCCGGGCGGCCAGGACGGTGACGTGGTCGCGCAGGCCCAGCTCGGTGACGACGGCGGTCACGTCCTTGGTGCCCGGGGCGATCCACAGACCGCTCTGCAGGAGGCCGAAGCCGGCCCAGGTGAGCCGGGAGCGCAGGTCGTGGCGGGTGCTGCGGCGGGTGTCGGGCAGCGAGAAGCCGACCACGGTCCAGGAGCCGTTCCAGCCGCGGTTGATCGCGCCGGTCTCCCAGATGCGGCGGCGGCCGTCCTCCAGGACGGCGGTGGCGTGCGGGGTGAGCCCGAAGTAGGTCTTGCGGCCCTGCCGGTGACGGGTCAGCAGGCCCCGCTTGGCCATGCGTGTGAGCGTCGAACGCACCGCCTCCTCGGTCACGCCGAGGCGGGCGAACACCTCGATGACACTGCCGGAGGAGACGGCGACGCGGCGGTCGAGCACGTAGAGGCCGAGGAAGCTGAGCATCAACGACTGGGGGCGCGCGGAGGGGGAGGGGGACGCGTCGTCTCCTTCGCCGGAAGTCACAAGCAGAGGGTAGACGGATCCCTTTCGTTGGGCAAAACTGTGACGCAAGTCAATCTGATGCCCCATATATGACGTGTCCCGCTCCCCGCCGGGCGCGGCGGCGTCCGCGGAACGGCACGTCCGCCGCCACGCCCGACCTCGCCGGGACCGGCTCGTCCCGTCCGGAGATCCCCCCGCTACGAACGGAACCAATGCCATGTCCAACCCGTCGGCCCCGCCCACCGCCGCCGGCCCGGTCCAGCTGCGCCGCGCCGTCGCCTCCAGCTTCCTCGGCAGCGTCATCGAGTACTACGACTTCCTGCTGTACGCCACCGCCTCCGCCGTGGTGTTCGGCAAGGTCTTCTTCTCCGACCTGAGCCCGCTCGTGGCGACCGTCGCCAGTCTCGGCACGTTCGCCACCGGCTACCTCGCCCGGCCGCTCGGCGGCGTCATCTTCGGTCACTTCGGCGACCGGCTCGGCCGTAAGCGCATGCTGGTGCTGACCATGGCCCTGATGGGCGCGGCCAGCTTCCTCATCGGCCTGCTGCCGACGTACGAGCAGGTCGGCAGTCTCGCGCCGGTCGCCCTCGTCCTGCTCCGCGTGGTGCAGGGCATCGCGGTCGGCGGCGAGTGGGGCGGCGCGGTGCTCATGTCCGCCGAGCACGCCACCGGCCGCCGGGGACTGTGGGCCAGCTTCACCAACGCCGGGGCCCCCTGCGGCATGCTGCTGTCCACCGCGGCGCTCAACGGCAGCGCCGCGGTCATGGACGAGCAGTCGTTCCTGGCCTGGGGCTGGCGGATCCCGTTCCTGATCAGCATCGTCCTGCTGGCCGTCGGCCTGTTCGTCCGCGCGCGGGTCGAGGAGACCCCGGTCTTCACCGCCGCGCAGCGGGATCCGGCGCCCCGCTCCGCGCCGCTGCTGGACGTGCTGCGCCACCACCCCCGGACGCTCCTGCTCGGCATCGGCGTCGGGCTGTCGCCGTTCGTCCTGCAGGGCACGCTCACGACCTTCCTCATCTCGTACGGCGTGCAGTCCGGTTTCACCCGCACGCAGGTGCTCAACGGCCTGACGCTCTCCTCCGGGATCGCGATCATCGGCATTCTGGGCTGGTCCGCCCTGTCGGACCGGGTGGGCCGCCGGCCGATCGTGCTCACCGGGGCCGTCGCCGCCGCCGTGTTCGCCTTCCTCGTCTTCCCGCTCGCCGACGCCGGCAGCGTCGGCCTGCTCACCCTCGCCCTCGTGCTCGGCCAGTCGGTCATCCACCCGATGATGTACGGGCCGCTCGCCGCGCTGTACACCGAGCTGTTCTCCACCCGCAGCCGCTACACCGGCGCCTCGCTCGGCTACCAGGTCGCCGGTCTCGGGGCCGGTCTGGCACCCCTGCTCTTCGCCCAGATCCAGGCCTCCGGCGGTGGCGGCGGAACCACGCTCATCTCTGCGATCATCGCGGCCTTCTGCCTGCTGACCGTGGTCTGCACCCTGGTGCTGAGGGAGACCAGCCGCACCGACCTCGCCCACGGCTGAGGCCGGTCGCGGCTCCGGTTCGGGCCGGCGGCCGTAGCGCGCGATCGTGATCTCGTCGATCACCGGGGCGTACCGGGAGCGCAGGGGCGCTCCCGGGAACGTCTCCGACGCATACGTCCTGCCGCCGGACTCACCCGGGAGGAGTGCTGCGCGTAAGGCCCTGGTGGTGCTCGGGAATGCCATGGCGGTGCCCCTGGAGTGTGAGCGCTAACAATGCTGAGGGAGCAGACCGGCAACGCAACCTGGGGTTTCGCGCAGGCTACGTAGCCGTGCGCCGCGCGTCAATAGCCTGATCTCCATGCGTTTCCGGCTTGTCACGATTCGATATCGCCGGTTGCGCTCACTCTTGACGCCGGGCGGCCGTTGAGGGAACAGTCGGGCCACATCGTTGAACCGGTTCGCTTGCTCCGGTGGTTACACACGACGCCGGTTCGGGGCCTTCCTGCATACGCTCGCGGATCAGGTGGCATCCGGGCAACGATGCGAGGGAGCAGTGCAACGCAATCATCGAACCGGTTCGACACCCAGGAGGTGAGAATGGCGACGATCGGAGACGTGGCCCGGGAGGCCGGGGTGAGCCGCAGCACGGCGTCGTACGCGCTGTCGGGCAAGCGGCCCATCTCGGAGGACGTGCGCCGGCGCGTGCTGGCGGCCGCCGAGGCGCTCGCCTACACGCCGAACGCGGGCGCCCGGGCGCTCGCCACCTCCCAGACCAAGGTCCTCGGTCTGCTCGCCCAGTTCCACGAAGACGAGTTCGCGCCCGCGATGATGCAGTACATCCTGGGCGTCACGAACACCGCCCGCGACCTGGGCTACGACACCCTGCTGGTCACCGAGGCCGACGGGGTGCGGGCGCTGCGGCGCATCACCGACTCGCGGATGGTGGACGGCGTCATTCTCATGAACATCGCCCAGGACGACGCCCGGCTGCCCATCCTGCGTGCCGCGCCGCAGCCGGGCGCTCTGGTCGGACTGCCGGACGACTGCTCCGGGCTCGACGTGTTCGACCTGGACTTCGAGGAAGCCGGCCGGGTGATGGTGGACCACCTCCACCGGCTCGGCCACCGCGAGCTCATCCTGATCTCCCACCCGGAGCACGTGGTCGAGCGGGGCGGCGCCTACGTGTGGCGGCTGCGCGACGCGGCGCTCGAACGCGCCCGTCAGCTCGGCGTCACCCTGCACGCCGTGTACGGCGAGTCCCGGCAACCGGCCGTGGGCCGCCTGCTCAACGAGTCGCTCGACGCCTACCCGGCGGCGACCGGCCTGCTGATCAACAACGAGGCGGCCGTGGCGGCGCTGCCCACCGTCGCTCACGCGCGGGGGCTGCGGGTGCCCGAGGACCTGTCGGTCGTCGGGCGCTACTCCGCCGACTTCGCCGCCACCTTCTCCCTGCCCTACTCGTTCGTCGAGAGCGCGCCCGATCGCCTCGGCTCCATGGCGGTGCGCCAGCTCGTGCGCCGGGCGGAGTCCCCGGCGGCCAGGAAGGAGCCGTTCGTGGTGCGTTTCATCTCACCCGAGCTGGTCTCCCTGGGAAGCACCGCGCCCCCGCGCTCCCGCTGACACCAGGCCCTACCCCCCACTTCCGTCGCGCTCCCGATGTGAGCGCTAACAAGGAGGAATCGATGAACCGTCCGTCGATGTCCACGAGGACGACGGTCTTCGGAACCGCCGTCCTGGCGCTGTCCACCCTCACCGCCTGCGCGTCCGCTCCCCAGGACGCGTCCGGATCCGGTACCGCCACGGCCTCCGCCGCAGGCGCGTACACCTGGTGGGACCCGTACCCGCAGCACGACGCGGGCTCCGCGTGGGCCGAGCGGGTCGGCTCCTGCGGACAGCAGGCCGGCGTCACCATCCAGCGCACCGCCTACGACACGACGGCGCTGACGAACCAGGCCCTGCTGGCGGGCCAGGAGGGCAACGCGCCCGACGTCATCCTCCTGGACAATCCGGCCGTCTCCACGCTGGCCGACGCCGGGATGCTCAGCGCGATGTCCGACTTCGGCCTCGACGCGAGCCGGTTCGACAAGAACCTGATCGCCGCCGGCGAGCTGGACGGCAAGACGTACGGCATCCCCATCGGCGCCAACACCCTCGCCCTCTACTACAACAAGAAGATCCTGGACGAGGCCGGCGTCGACCCGGCCTCGATCAAGGACTGGGCCTCGCTCACCGCGGCGCTGAAGAAGGTCAAGGCCGCGGGCAAGAAGCCGATCACGTTCGCCGGCATCGGCACCGAGGAAGGCTCGTTCCAGTTCCTCCCGTGGCTCTGGGGCGCCGGCGCGCAGCTCACGCAGCTCGACTCGCCGCAGGCCGCCGAGGCGCTGGAGTTGTGGAACTCCTGGCTCAAGGACGGCCTCGCGCCGAACTCGGTCATCGGCAACTCCCAGAACACCTCCTGGGAGGAGTTCCTGACCGGCGAGTTCGCCTTCGGCGAGAACGGCACCTGGCAGATCAACAGCGCCGCGAAGGCGGGCTTCCCGACCGGCATCGTGCAGATCCCCGCCAAGGACGGCGGCGCCGCGCCCACGCCCACCGGCGGAGAGTTCATCACGGTCCCGGTGCAGAAGGACACCAAGCGCTACGACGCCACCAAGAAGATCCTCGAGTGCATGACCACACCCGAGGGCCTGGTGGAGACCGGAACCACGTTCGCGTACTACATCCCCTCCACGGCCGAGGGGCAGGAGGCCATCCTCGCCAAGGAGCCCACGCTCCAGCCGTGGGTGGAGGCCGTGCGCACCGCCAAGGGCCGTACCAGCGACAACCTCGGCACGGACTACCCGAAGATCTCCGAGGCGATGTGGACCGGCGTGCAGAAGGCGCTGAGCGGCGCGGCGAGCCCCGCCGACGCGCTAAAGGAGGCGCAGGCGCAGGCGAAGCAAGCCACCGGCGACTGATCCGATGACTTCGCTTCACACCGTGACGGCCGAAGTGGGGGGAGCGGCGCACGCCGCTCCCCCGCGGAGGCGGGCCCGGCGGTGGACGGCCCTCGCCTTCCTGACCCCGCTGATCGTCTACCTGCTCGCCTTCTACGCCTATCCGCTGTACCGCAACATCGACCTCAGCGTGCACGACTACACGCCGCGCGCCTTCGTCCAGGGCGATCCGGAGTTCACCGGGCTGGACAACTACCTGGACATCCTCTCCGACGACGCGTTCCTCGACGCGCTGGGCAACACGGCGCTGTTCACCCTGGGGTCGATCGCCGTCCAGTACGCCCTCGGCCTGGCCCTGGCGGTCTTCTTCCACCGGAGCTTCCCCCTGTCGGCCGTGCTGCGGGCGATGTTCCTCGTGCCGTGGCTGCTGCCGCTGATCGTGTCCGCGTCCACCTGGTCGTGGATGCTCAACAGCGAGAACGGCATCGTCAACGCGGCGCTCCAGGCGTTCGGCATCGGCCAGATCAACTGGCTGACGTCCCCGGACACCTCGCTGCTGGCGGTCACCGTCGCCAACATCTGGCTCGGCGTCCCGTTCAACCTGGTGATCCTCTACGCCGGGCTGCAGAACATCCCGGCCGACCTGTACGAGGCCGCCGGCCTGGACGGCGCGAACGCCTGGCAGCGGTTCCGGCGCATCACCTTCCCGCTGCTGCGGCCGGTGTCGGCGATCACGCTGCTGCTCGGGCTGATCTACACGCTCAAGGTCGTCGACATCATCTGGATCATGACGCGGGGCGGCCCCGCGGACGCCTCGACGACGCTGGCCATCTGGTCCTACCGCGAGGCGTTCGGCACCGGCCAGCCCGACTTCTCCCCGGCGGCGGCGGTCGGCAACCTGCTCATCCTCATCGCCTTCGTCGCCGGGCTGGTGCACGTGCGCCTGCAGAGGAGGGAGGAGACCGCATGAGAGCGTGGAAGACCGCGGTGGGCGTCGTCCTGGTGGGCGTGATGCTCTTCCCGGTCTACTGGATGTTCAACGTCTCGCTCACCAAGACGGGCGACATGCGGGCCGACCCGCCGCACTGGTTCCCGTGGGACCCGACGTTCGAGGGCTACAGTGCGGCGCTCGGCCAGCAGCTCCCGGCCCTGGCCACCAGCCTTCTCATCGGGCTCGGCACGGTCGCGCTCACGCTCGCCGTGTCCCTGCCGGCCGGGTTCGCGCTGGCCAAGCTGCGCCCGCGCGGGGGACGGGCGATCGACTTCCTGCTCCTCGTCGCGCAGATGATCCCCGGCGTCGTCATGGCCATGGGCTTCTACGCGATCTACATCAGACTCGGGCTGCTCAACACCGTCGCGGGTCTGATCGTGGCCGACTCGACGCTGGCCGTGCCGTTCGGGGTGCTGCTCTTCCGGGCGTTCATGGCGAGCATCCCCGCCGAGGTCATGGCCGCGGCGCAGATCGACGGGGCGAGCACCTGGCGGACGTTCCGGTCGATCGTGCTGCCGCTCAGCCGCAACTCCGTGATCACGGTCTCGCTGTTCACCTTCCTGTGGGCGTGGTCGGACTTCATCTTCGCCTCGACCCTCAACCGCAACAGCGACGTCATCCCCGTCACGCTCGGCATCTTCCGCTACATCGGCAACAACACCACCCAGTGGAACTCGATCATGGCGACCGCCGTGATCGCCTCGCTTCCCGCGGCGTTCCTGCTCGTCCTCGCGCAGCGTTACATCGCCGCCGGAGTGACCGCGGGCGCCGTCAAGGACTGACAGGAAGGTTTCGACATATGACCGGCCCCGTGCTGCCGTCCCACGGCCGGGCACGCCCCCTCGGGCTCGCGCAGGTCTCGCTCACCGGCGGGTTCTGGGGCGACCGGCAGACCGTGAACGCCACGGCGACGCTCGCCCACTGCGAATCGTGGATGGAGCGTCTCGGCTGGCTGGCCAACTTCGACCGGGTCGCCGACGGGACGACCGGACCCGACCGTCCCGGCTGGTCGTTCTCCGACTCGGAGGTCTACAAGCTGCTGGAGGCCCTGGCCTGGGAGGCCGCGAGAACCGGCGACCCCGGGGCGGAGGCCGCGATCAAGCGGCTCACCGCCCGCGTCGCCCGCGCCCAGGACCCGGACGGGTACATCAACACCTGCTTCGGCCACGGCGACCAGCCGCCGCGCTACAGCGACCTGGAGATGGGCCACGAGCTCTACAACACCGGCCACCTGCTCCAGGCCGCCGTCGCCCGGCTGCGCACTTCCGGCGAGGACGACCTGGTCCGCGTCGCGCGGCGCGCCGCCGACCACGTGTGCCGCACGTTCGGCCCCGGCGGGCGCGCCGGGATCTGCGGTCACCCGGAGATCGAGGTCGGCCTGGCCGAGCTCGGCCGCGCCCTGGGCGAGGAGCGGTACGTCGAGCAGGCCCGCCTGTTCCTCGACCGCCGCGGCCGCGGGACGCTGCGGGACATCCCGCTGGGACGCGCGTACTTCCAGGACGACATTCCCGTCCGGGAGGCGGACGTGTGGCGCGGCCACGCCGTCCGGGCCCTCTACCTCACCGCGGCGGCCGTGGACGTGGCGGTCGAACGCGGCGACGACGAGCTGCTGGACGCGGTGCGGCGGCAGTGGGAGCGCTCGGTCGCGCGCCGCACCTACATCACCGGCGGCATGGGCTCCCGCCACCAGGACGAGGGCTTCGGCGAGGACTGGGAGCTGCCGCCGGACCGCGCCTACTGCGAGACCTGCGCCGGCGTCGCCTCGATCATGGTGTCCTGGCGGCTCCTGCTGGCCATCGGCGACCCGCGCTACGCCGACCTCATCGAGCGGACCCTGTACAACGTCATCGCGACCTCGCCGGGCCCCGACGGCCGGGCGTTCTTCTACGCCAACCCGCTGCACCAGCGCACGCCGGGCAAGGCCGCGGACCCGGACGAGGTCAGCCCGCGCGCCGAGGGCGGCACCCGGGCCGCCTGGTTCGACGTCTCCTGCTGCCCCACGAACGTCGCCCGCACGCTCGCCAGCCTGCACGGCTACCTCGCCACCACGGACGACGACGGCCTGCAGATCCACCAGTACGCCCCCTGCGAGATCCGCGCCGAGCTGCCCGACGGGCGGCCGGTCGCCGTGGACGTCGAGACCGGCTACCCGGAGTCCGGCACCGTCCGCCTCCGCATCGCGGCCGACGCCCCCCGCCCCTGGACGCTCACCCTGCGCGTCCCCGCCTGGGCGGCGGGCGCCACCCTCACCGAGGACGGCCGCACGCGGCAGGCCGCGCCGGGCCTCGTCCGAGTCCACCGGGCCTTCCGGGCGGGCGAGATCGTCACCCTCGACCTGCCCGTCGAGCCGCGCTTCACCTGGCCCGACCCCCGCATCGACGCGGTGCGCGGCTGCGTCGCCGTCGAGCGCGGCCCCGAGGTGCTGTGCGCCGAGTCCCGCGACCTGCCCGACCCCGCCGCACTCGACGCCCTCGTGATCGACACCCGCTCCGCGCCCCGGGCCGGAAACGGCGCCGTCCTGGTCCGCGCCCTGGTCCCCGGCCACCCCGGCAGGGACTGGCCCTACCTGCCCGATCCGGCGCCTCCCGCGGGGGACGCCGGATGGATCGACCTTCCGCTGCGCCCCTACCACTCCTGGGCCCGGCGGGGCCCGGCGGGCATGCGCGTCTGGCTGCCCGCCTCAGCCCCCCGCGCCCGAGGAGAGTGACGGGCTCCGCACAGAGGGGGCGGCGCCGCCGCCACCGCCCCCTCGGCACGGACGCCGCCGAAGACAGAGAAAGGACTCCCGCCTGATGACCGTCGCCGCCCCAGGGCCGGTGTTCTCCCTGTGGGAGATACCGTTCAGCCGCCGAGGTTCCTGGTTCGGATTCTCGCCCGTGGTGGCGGAGAAGACCTACGCCCGGGAGGTGCACCTGGTCTCGCACCAGACCGGGATGCACCCGATCCTGAAACTGGTCCCCGACGCCGAGACCGCGGTGACGGCCACCCCGCACCTGCTGACCTGGAGCGGCGGCGGCGGCCGGATCGACCTCGCCTACGAGAGCGCCGACACGGTACGCGTGCGCGGCCGCGGCCTCGGGCTCCGCCTGCTGGCCGCCGACCCGGTCCTGACGCCGTTCAGCGGCCCGTACTTCTACCAGGACCCCGTCGACGGATCGTACGTCTTCACCGTCTACCAGACCGGCCGGCGCTACCGGATCACCCTCCTCGGCGGCGAGGCCGGGCATCTCGGCGCGCAGGCGCCGGGCGCCGCCGAACGCGGCGTCGTCCTGCGCGGCGAGTGGGAGATCGCCATCGAGGAGTACGAGACCGCCCGCGCCCCGTACACGAGCACCGGCCCGTTCGAGCAGGTCGCCGAGGCGGTGCGGACGGAGTTCGACGCGTTCACCGCGGCGGTCGCGCCCTGGCGCAGCGACCGGACACCCGCCGCCGGACTGGCCGCCTACGTGGTGTGGTCGGCCACCGTCCGCCCCGCCGGGTTCGTCACCCGGCCCGCCGTGCTCATGTCCAAGCACTGGATGGACAAGGTGTGGAGCTGGGACCACTGCTTCAACGCCATCGCCCTCTCCCGCGGCCTGCCGGAGCTGGCCTGGGACCAGTTCCGGCTGCCCTTCGACCACCAGGACGCCGCCGGTGCGCTGCCCGACTCCGTCGCCCACTCCGAAATCCTCTACAACTTCGTCAAGCCGCCCGTGCACGGCTGGGCCCTGCGCCGGCTCCCTCCCGCGCCCGATCCGGCCGGCACCTACCGGTCGCTGGAGCGCTGGACCGCCTTCTGGCTCGACGCCCGCCGTACCCCCGGCCGCGAGCTGCCGCACTACCAGCACGGCAACGACAGCGGCTGGGACAACGCCACCACCTTCGACCCCGAGCGGGTCGTCGAGACCGCCGACCTGGCCGCCTTCCTCGTGCTGCAGATGCGCGAGCTGGCCCGCCTGGCGCCGGATCCCGGAGCGTCCGCCAGATGGACGGGACAGGCCGACCGGATGCGTGACGCCCTCCTCTCGGAACTGTGGGACGGCGAGCGGTTCGTCGCCCGCGGCGCGCACTCGGGGCGCACCTGGGCAGGCTCCAGCCTGCTCGACCTCATCCCGATCGTGCTGGGAGAGGAGCTGCCGCGACCCGTCCGCGCGGCGCTGGCCTCCCGGATCGAGCGGCACCTGACCGCGTTCGGGCCCGCCACCGAACTGCCCGCCTCGGAGCACTACCAGGACGACGGCTACTGGCGCGGCCCCATCTGGGCGCCGTCCACCGTCCTGATCGAGGACGGCCTGCGCCGGTCCGGATACCCGGAGCTGGCCGACGACGTCGGCGCGCGCTTTCGCGCCCTGTGCGAGAAGTCGGGATTCGCCGAGAACTTCGACGCCCGCACCGGGGAAGGACTGCGCGACCGCGCCTACACGTGGACGGCGAGCGCCTATCTCATCCTCGCCGCCGACCACGAGCGGCGGACGGGGAGAGCGCCGGGGGACGGCTGACCGCCCCGGGCCGGCGGCGGGCGCACCGGATCCGCCGGGCGTCGCGGGACGCGCCCCCGCCCGCCGCCGGCGCCCGCCGCCCGCCGCCCGCCGAGGGCGTGATCGCGATCTTCACTGGTCCCATGGATGCGAGGTGCTCCGAAGGGCGGGGATCGACCGCCTGGAACCGGTGCCCGCCGTCTCCGATCGGAGATCAGCCGCTCTTCGGGGAGATGAGGGGGACCAGGGTGCGGTCGCCGAAGTCGGTCATGAAGGCCAGCGGCCTCGCCGAGGCGCCGGCGAACGCGGCCAGCGCCGGTCTGCCCGCGGCCCTGGCCAGGCCGGGCCCCAGTGCGGCCATCATCGCGGTGAGCGCGGGTAGCGGCCGGATCCACATGGTGACCTCCTCGATCAGGCCGTCGCCGCCGAGGCGGACCAGGGCGGCCTCCTCCAGTTCGTGGCGGCCGAGACGGGCGGTGGCCGTGAGCATGCGGGTGCGGTCGTCGCCGACGTCGGTGTGGTAGCGGAGGTCCCGCAGGACGCCGAGAGCGACGGTGAAGAGCTGCCGGACCTGGGCGTGCCCGGCGAAGCCCGCCCTGGCGCTGAGAGGGGAGCGGAAGACCACCGCGGGGGCGAGTGCGGACATCAGCGCGTCGATGTCCTTGGCCTCGCCGGCCTCGCGGTAGAGCCGGGTGACGGCGTTCATCGGACCTCCAGTGAGTCCTGAAAGTGAACCTTGTAGGGTTCACTTTATCAACTGACTATGCTGGGGTCATGAACAGGTTCGGTGAGATGCACTGCTCGATCGCGCAGGCCGTCGGCGTGGTGGCCGAGCCGTGGACCCCGCTGATCCTGCGGGACCTGTTCCTCGGGCTGCGCCGTTTCGACCAGCTGAGCGAGGACCTCGGGATCTCCCGCAACCTGCTCACCCGGCGCCTGGACCGCCTGCAGGCGGCGGGGGTGGTGGAGAAGGCGGTCTACCAGGAACGACCGGTTCGCTACGAGTACCACCTGACCGAGGCGGGGCGCGACATCGTGCCCGCACTGATCACGCTGATGGCCTGGGGGGATCGGTGGTCCACGCCGCCCGGCGGGCCGCCCGCGCTGCTGGTCCACTCCTGCGGCGAGCAGTTCACGCCCGTGGTGACGTGTCCGCACTGCGGCGATCCCGCCGGAGCGGACACGATCACGATGGTCGCAGGCCCCGGCGCCGCGCAGGGGCCGGGGACGATGGTGCTGGCCGAATCCGCCGGCTAGGTGTTCTGTCCCGTGAGGCCGGGTACGCGGCGGGCAGCAACCGGAAGCCGCGGTGCCGCCCCCGGCTCATGACGGGATCCCCGCTCCGGCGGCCGCGCACACCGGCCGGGTACGGCGCAGGTAGGACCAGGCGGCCGCACCCAGCGCGATGCCGTACACGGCGAAGGCGCCGAGCCCGACCCAGGCCACCAGCAGGGCGTCACCCGGGGTGGGGAAGTCGCCCCGGGGGACGGTCACCGCGCCTGCTGCGCCGAGCGCGGCGTAGACGATCCCGACCGCTCCGTAGGGTGCGAGCGTGGCGGCGCCGATCAGCGCGGGGGTGAGCGGCAGCCAGCGAGGCACCCGCCTGCCGCGCAGGACGGGCGTCCATCGGGGGAACACCTGCCCCCACGGCCTCACCAGGCCGAGGATGAGGAACACCCCGAGCGCGGCCAGCAGCACCGTGGCGTCGACGCCCCAGCGCTCGAGGGTGAGCAGCACCCCGGAGGCGCCGTTGCGCTCGATCGTCGCCGTCATCTGCGCTCCGCCGACCCCGGCGAAGGTTCCGCCCAGCGCCCAGGTCGTCTTCATGGCCGCGTACGGCAGGAATGCCGCGGCGCCGGCATAGGCCGCCACCCGGACGCGCCGCGGCGCGGGTGCGGGCTCCGGCCCGCGGGTGGGGGAGGAGGCGTGCGCGGTGCCGCAGCGGGGGCAGGCGCCGTACGTGGAGGAGCGGTGGGAGCGGGCCGTGGCGATGAGCAGCACCACGCCGGTCGCGGCGAGCGTCCGGTTGGCGGTGGCCGTCCAGCTGTCGACGGTCTGGGTGAAGATGAGAGTGACCGCGTCCATCAGCAGGCCGAACGCGGCCGCACCGCTCACCAGGCACAGCCCGATCAGCATGGCGGGAACGACCCGCCGGGGAACCCGCCGGCCCCAGGGCCGCACGGCGGCCGAGGCCGCCGCCGACGCCAGGACGGCCACGACCACGATGATCCAGTTCAGGCCGACCGGAAGCGGTTCCGCGGCGCGGTAGAACACCGCGGTCCCGGTCAGCGCCGAGACCAGGCCGAACCCTCCGTACACGGCTGTCCAGCCGAGAGCCGCATACCCTGCCCGGGACGACCGCCCGCGCCCTGGCAGGCCTGCCGTACGCGCGGGTTCAGCCATGATCCGGCCTCCGGGGCGCTGCTGCGATGCGTGGCGTGTCCGTCATGCTCCGGCAATGTATGCGGGAGATCCTGTGGCGGAGCTGAGCCGGACTGAGAGGGCTCACAGGAGCCTTCGGCGGCGGCCTCGCCACGCGATGCCGGCCGGACGCCCGCTCCCGCCGCCCCCTCGCCCGGGCGATCACGGCCGTGCTGGTCGTCGGTGCCGTCGCGTTCTGGGACCGCCGTTCACCGGCTCGCGGGGCGGTCATGCCCGGTCGGAGTGCTGATGCCCTAAGACATCCGTGTTCCTGTCGGCTCTGCCTGATATCGGTTGCCTGGCAATCTTCCGTTGACTTGTGGAGCTGCGAAATGGCAATGGTCACCTTTCGAGACGAGACGGCGGCAGGGAAGCCGCTGGCCGGGTCCGCGCTGCCCGATCTGCCGGAGAGCATCCCGGCGCGGGAGCCGGTACGGCTGCGCGTCCGGGAGGAGGCCGCCCGCCGCAACGCCGACCCGGTGGTGTCGTTCATCAAGCTCCTCCCGCTGGCCGGAGGCTGACATGGGTGTCCTCGCCGGCCTGCTGCCCTCCTACGACTTCGCTCTGCACACCCTCGGCCCTACGGCCTACGACACCTTCGCCCGCTTCGACGCGGCCTTCGCCGGGGGACGGGAACTCCCGGGAGCGGAGGAGGACCTGCGGATGTTCGGCCACTGGGCGCAACTCCTGCTCAGCCTGCTCCCGGAGCGCGGCCACGACGAGCATGTCCTGCGTCTGACCAGGCTCGTCGCCGCAGCCGACATCCCCTGGACGATCGGGGACGCCCACTCCCTCCGGTGGGCGGGCGGGCTGACCGCCTGGCGGCGAACCGACCACGCGGAGCTGTACCGGATCCCGCTCGCCGCGGTCCGGCGCCTGGACTACGCCGACCGGCGCAAGGTCCTGAACAGGACGCCGGAGGAGTTCCACCGCTCCTCCCGGCCGCTCTGGGAGGCCCTGCGCGGGCAACTGGAGGAACTGCTGCTCGAACCCCCCGGGCACGGCCCGGCCGGCGCGGTCCGCAATGTGATCTGGGAGTGCGACTCCTTCGCCGGCCTGCTGGCCGAGGAGTACGGCCCGCGCCTGGCCGCCCCCGGCGTCCTGCCGCTGCTGCGCCACTGGAACACCGCCCGGTCCTCCAAGCCCGGCGACAGGTGGCTCAAGACCGCCTCGACGTTGCTGACACCCGAGGCCGCCGCCCTCGTCCACGAAATCCTCACCCTGGTCGTGGCGCACCGGGAGAAGCGCGTCGAGCACCGGGCCGACAACGGCTACGAATGGACGACGACCGTCTTCCTGCACGGGCGCACCGCCGTACCCGTGCGCGGCATGGTGTGGACCTGCGCGCTCCTCGACGAGCCGTGGGTGGTCCCGCTTCTCGGCGACGTCGCGCTGACCTGCGGCACCGGGACCGGCGGGTCGGGCCCCAACTGCCGCAGCGAGATGCTCGCCAACGCCGCGGTCGGTGTCCTGGCCCGCCGCGGCGGCCTGGAGACGGTCGCGCCGCTGGCCCGCCTCCAGGCCAGGATCCGCAAGAAGACCGTGCTGAACAACGTGGCGCGCGCTCTGAACGCGGTGGCCGAGCAGGCCGGGCTGAGCCGCGAGCAGCTGCTGGACCGCACCGTGCCGGACTTCGGCCTCGGTCCGGACGGCGTGCGCGAGGAGCGCATCGGCGACCACCGGGTACGGCTCTGCGCCGACGGCCCGGCACTGCGGTTCGTCAACGCCGCCGGCAAGACCGCCAAGGCGGCGCCGCAGGCCATCCGCGCCGATCCCGCACTGGCCGAGCTCAAGACCACCTTGAAGAGGCTCAAGCAGGCGCTGCCCGCGGAGCGGTTCCGGCTGGAGCGGGCGCTGGCCGAGGAGCGGATGTGGCGCTGGCGGCAGGTGACCGAGTTCTTCCTCGACCACCCGGTCACCGGACCGTACGCCCGCACCCTGATCTGGCAGATCCTGCAGGGCCCTGCAGGCATCCCCGTCCGGACCGCCGACGGCTGGGAGCTCACCGACCTGCGGGGGCGCCGCATCCAGCCCTACCCCGACACCCCGGTCCTGCTCTGGCATCCGATCCGCGAGAGCGCCGAGGACGTGCGGGCCTGGCGCGACCACCTGCTGGAGCACGGGATCCGCCAGCCGTACAAGCAGGCCTTCCGCGAGGTCTACCTGCTGACCCCGGCCGAGGAGCGCACCGGCACCTTCTCCAACCGCTTCGCCCGCCACACGCTGCGCTACGGCCAGGCCAAGGCCCTGTTGTCGGAACGCGGCTGGACCGGTCTGTCGCTGGGGCACTGGGACGCCGCGGGCGGTTCCGAGCAGGGCGAGGCGGTCAAAGAGCTGTCCGGCTGGCGGATCCGGTGGGACATGCACCTGCCCTGGGAGTCCTGGCGGACCGACGGGTACGACACCGCGGCGTTCTGCGTCAGCGGCCGGATCCGCCTCCAGCGCGACGAACCCTCCCCGCTCGGCCACACGCACGGCCGGACACCGCACGGGGACGCGCCCCTGGCCGAGGTGCCGCCGCTGGTGCTGTCCGAAGCGCTGCGCGACGCCGATCTCGCCGTGGGCGTCGCCTCGGTCGGCCTCGACCCGGAACCGGTGGCCGGGCACGAGGAGCACTGGCGCTCCCAGGGCTTCGGTGCGCTGACCGAGACCGCCCGCACCCGGCGCGACGCGCTGGTCCGGCTGCTGCCCCGGCTGACGATCGCCGGCCGGGCCGAGCTGACCGACCGGTTCCTGCGCGTCCGCGGCGACCTGCGCACCTACAGGATCCACCTCGGGTCGGGCAACATCCTGATGGAGCCCAACGACGCCTACCTGTGCATCGTCCCCGGCCACGACCGCGCCGCCGCCCCGGTGTTCCTGCCGTTCGAGGAGGACGGCGGCATGCTCTCGGTCATCCTGTCCAAGGCTTTCCTGCTCGCCGGCGACACGGCCATCACCGACCCGTCGATCACCCGCCAGCTCGGCGCCTGAACGTGCCGCGGCGGCCTCCCTCGTGTTCACCGCAGTCCGCTCGGGAGGCCGCCACCGGCCGCGTAGTCACTCGGGAGAACTCTCAGATCAAGCCCCGCGCGATGAATTCTGCGGCGGTGGAAGAACCCGGAAGGACCCGCTGCGGTCTGGGGCGACGGTATGGCCGGTGGAGGGAGGCCACGGACCCGTTTCGATCATGGTGCGTGCGCTGTCCGTGCATGCGAGCACGCCACAAGCGCGCGGGGGCCGGAATTCCATTCAAGAAGAGGCTTGTCCTCCGAGCTTTCGCAGGTCAGTTCATGAGCAAAAATTCGCCCTGCGGCCGTCGATCGGAGGCGGAGCGGCAGCCGGTGGCTCCGTAATGGGGTGGCCTGCGGCTGCAGGCTATGGCACGGTGAGAGGGATGAAGATCATTGCGTGTATGTTCCGCAGCGGCCGCATCCGCACGCCTCCGGATGCGGCCGACGCATGAAGTACGTCGACCTCAACGCCTCGATGACCCTGTCCGCCGGCGATGCCATTCATGGCGTCATCAGCCCGTTCCCGTATCTGGAACGGCTGCCCGAGTTCGCCGACGCGTTGCCGGCGGGCGCTCGCGCGTTCGCGGCGGATCGCCTGCACTACGACTTCCACGGCCCGCGGTGCGTGAAGGACCTCAACCTGGAGCGGATCGCGTTCGGCGAGACCGGGGGAGAGAGCTTCATGGAGCTCGCGTTCCGGCACAACTGCTGGAAGCACGAAGAGGACCTGGTCATCCGCTACGACGGCGTTTCGGACTACAGGCTCGACATCGCCGCGCCCTCTGGGGTCGAGCCGCGCAGCGTGGTGATCCTCGACGAGATCCTGCCGCACCCCGATGGGTGCAGCCACGAGATCGCCTTCCGGCCGGGAACGGTCACGGTGGTCTGCCGGGACCTGACCGCCACCTGGGTGGAGGCCGATTGCCCCGAGAAGCAGCCCCAATTCGACGGTGAGCCCGATCCAGTACTCCATGGAGGACAGAGCGGAGCTTCCCCCGACGTGCGCGTAGGGGCGCCCCAGTGCCAGGCGGAAGTCGTGAAGCCCCCCGACGCGAAGCCCTGTCGATCCTGGCGGTGAACCCGCCGATCCGCACGTGGATGGCGAGGTCAGCCGGTTCCCGTCCCGGAAGCCGGTACGGCCCGGGTGCATGCGACCGATCCTGACGGAGGCCGATGTCGCCGCCCAGAGGGAGGGGCGGATACGAAGCGATGCTGGACGCGCCTTCCGGCTCGCGCATCGTGAGTTCGTCGTCGAGTACCTCGAGGGCTGGGACCATGACATGGGAAGCAGTGAGATCAGGAAGGCATCCGCTCAGGATGAGGCAGAACTCGTAGTGCGGCTTCAGGCATGGGGCGCGCCGCGTCATGCCGCCTCGCCGCTGGCGGCCCGGCCGTACGACCTGCGCCACGCGGCCGTGTCCCTCTGGCTGGACGCGGGAGCGCACGCGCCCGAAGCGGGCGGGCCACGGCGTGGACGTGATGCTCAAGATCTACGCCAAGTGCATCGGCGGCCGACGCGAGACGGCCAACCAGCGGATAGAGGGAGCGCTCACGGCGTGAACGGCCTGGTGCGGGATACTGCTGGGGTGGAACTCTCCGCCGACCTGCGGAATCGTCTCGCGGAGTTGAGGGGTGGCCTTCTCCACGAGCGGCCTCTGCAGGGAACCGTTCCGGACGCCGGATGGCTGGCCTGTGATCTCTTGGAAGCGGGCCTCGACACGCCCGCGATTCAGGAACTGATCGAGCAGACGCTCTCCATCGGGCCGATGTCCGAAGTGGAGCCGTTGGTCCGCCGGGTGCTGGCCGAGGCCGGCTTCCCGCCCATCGACGTCCAGCGTGATCCTTGGGTCGTCGCCCGTGACGTGGCGCAGGGCATCGTGGAGGGCTCGCTGCCCATCTCGGACGGCGCGAACTATCTGATCTGGCAGTCGATGGATGAATGCGGGCATCCGAGTGAGATCACGGAGTTCATGCTCCTCATGGACGACTGGCAAGCGCGGTGCCGCACAGAGCCGCCGGCCGACGACGAGTTTCGTGAACAAGCAGCGAAGATCGTTGAAGCCGTGAACAGGCATCTCGGCACGGAGGCCGGCGGCGGGACGTAGCGCAGAAGTCGTAATGCAGTAGCCCAGGTCGGGCAGTGCTCGATCCGTTTCATATCCAGTCGTCCGGCCAGAGGGACGAAGAGATCGAGTGTCTGCCGGGGCTCGGCGCGCTGCCTGTCCGCGGGCGGGAACCGCACCGTCCGTTGATCGTGGAGGCGGTCGACCAGCCTGAGCGTCAATACGCGCTCATCGATTGAGACCTCCCGGTCGTCCGTACGGAGGTCGAATCGCCGAGGGCTCGCAGACCGGTCGGAAGAGCGGTGACCCCTTCGACGAACCCGCGGACCAGTTCCGCTTCCGGACAGCGGGTGTCGTCGAGCACGTCGTGCAGCAGGGCCGCGCACAGCATCTCGTGGCCCATGCCCGGCTCTGCCGGGATCACGGCGACCGCCACCGGATGGGTGATGTACGGCTCACCGCTGTGGCGTTTCCGTCCGCGGTGCCAGTAGGCCGCCACGGTTGTAGGCGTGCTCGATGAGCTGCCTCTGGTGCGCCCCCAGAGCGGGCGGGAGGACACGAAGGAGCGGTTCGAGGTAGTGAGCGGTTCCGGCGTCTCGGGTCATGAGGCATCTCCTGCCGTACTGGGACGGTGGAGCCAGCCCGGGGCGGGCCGGCGGCGGGCGGCGTAGGCCCGGGTGATCGCGTCACGGCTCTTCTCGGTGCCGTCAGGGGTGATCGTGTAGTAGCGGCGGCGGGGCCTGCCCGCGTCCACGTGCGTGTCGGGCTCTTCCCAGTGGCTGTTGAGCCAGCCGATCTGCTCCAGGCGGGCCAGGACGGGGTAGACCGTACCGCTGGGCAACTCGGTCGCCTCGCACAACTCCAGTCCGTAGCGCCGCTGCGCGGGATCGCTGAGGAACACGCGCAGGATCGCCTGAACCTGCATGGTCATCCGCGGATTCACTGACATAACTAGAACTCTGCATAGGGCGGCTGCGCCTGGAACGCCCCGCCAGGGGCATGGAGTCGTCACTTCGAAGAGGAGAGACACGGTCACGGCTCCGAGGCCCCATCGCAGTGATATCGGCAGCCCGGCCGATGCGGTCTGCCGCTGCGGCGTGATTCTCCCTCACTGTCGGTAGTCTCCTGCCATGGATCGTCTGGAGCGTGCCGCCGGTGCGGTCGCCGGCTCGGCGGTGGGAGACGCGCTGGGTGCTCCGTTCGAGTTCGGTCCGGCGGGGGCGTTCTCCGCTCGGTTCCCGGTGCCGGGTGCCGGGGGAGAGATGCATGCGGGCGGTGGCTGGGAGGCCGGTGAGGCCACCGACGACACGCAGATGGCCGTGCATGTCGCGGAGTCGCTGCTGGAGCGCGGGGGATTGGACCCGGCGGACGTGTTCGCCCGGTTTCAGCGGTGGGCGGCCGACGACCCCAAGGACATCGGGGTGCAGACCGAGGACGTGCTGAGTCGCGGCCTGCCGTGGGACCGGGCCGCTGACGCCCACTTCCGCAGCAGCCACCGGGCCGCCGGCAACGGCGCACTCATGCGGGCCGCCACATCGGCGGTGTACTTCGCCCGTGACGGACGGCAGGCCACGATGGAGGCCGGTCGCCGCCTGGCCGCGCTCACCCACGGCGATCCGGCGGCGTGGGAGGGCACCGCGATCTTCCACGAGCTGGTGCGCCTCGCCCTGGACGGCGCCGACTCGCTGGAGGTCCTGCCGGACATCCTCGCCGCCGTCGATCCGGAGCACCGGGAGCGCTACGCCGTCGTCCTGGACCCGGCCTGGCATCCGGATCAGGCGACCGAGTTCAACGGCGCCGTCTGGCCCTGCCTGGGCTCGGCGGTGTGGGCGGTGCGCGTCACCTCCGCCTTCGAGGACGCACTCCGGGCCGCGGTCGACCTGGGCGGGGACACCGACACCGTCGCCGCGGTCACCGGCGGCCTGGCCGGTGCCGTCTACGGCCTCGGCGCGATCCCGGTCCGCTGGACGGAGCCGCTGCACGTCCCGCTGCCCGGCAGCGGCGGCCGGGTACTGTGCCTACCGCACCTGCTCGACCTCGCCCGATACCTGGTGGAGCGGGTTCCGGTGCAGGACGGCTCGGCCGGATGATGTAGTCGATGCCGTGCCTGAGCAGAGCGGCTCCGTGGGAGGCGGGATAACCAACCGCAGGATGCCGACTCCGGAGATTGAACCTGAAGATTAAAAGAGGAAGGCTTCTTATGTCCTGCCGATTCCTCTGACCTGGATGGTCACTGGATACTCTGGCCTGGTGCGCCGGAAGTGATCCGCACATGTTCCGGATCTTGGAATCGGGCTCCGCGGCCGAAGATCTCGGCAACCCGGCCCGTCTCCCTCCTGCCAGGATGGCTCTGTGCCCTAGGAAACCGATGATCTACCCGGCCCCTGGTATCGCCTCACAGACCAAGAGCGGGGTCGGGTGCTGGAAAACGAGTTGGCGCATGAGTGCGGCAGCGATCAGCATCCCATGGTCGGGCAGAAAGTGGAGGCCGTAGCTTGCTGCGGAACGTGTGACGACGTGTTGTTCAAGTTGCTTGATCGGCAGGGCTGGGCGATCGTTCATCTCACATGGCGCAGGGAGACGAATCCGTCCTGGCCGGCATGCGACGTGATGGAGAACTGGTCGGACGTGATCGACGAAATGACCGACCGCGGCCACTGGCAGCCAGTTTGGAAGACTGCGGTACGGGATCATGTGACCTGCTGCGGCGCCGGTCATGCGGCTGATCGCGTTCTCCGTGGTTCCGTGTGATTCCCCGTGAGTGACCCTTCTGACGGGCACGCAGCGGGCACGGATCCACCCGGCGGGAACCCGCACATTCCCCCCTGCCTGATCTTCCCGTCTGCCTCGTCCCGCCCGAAGGGCAACGGGCCGACGAGGGAGGATCAAGCCCGTCTCGGCGTGTCCGTTCACCGGTAGCCGTTCCTCGATCATTGGACGCCAACGATCACAGACGGGCTTGGGCCGGAGGAGTCGGGCTGCTGGACCCTGCCTGGGACGTGGCGGGCGGGACGATCAGGCTTCCTCGGCCATTTACGGTCGTCGGCTCGGTAATCGCGATCATCCCGGAGCCGAGGCCCCCGCCGGAGGCAGGTTTTCCAACCACTGCTTTCGGTGGCCTATCCTTCGGGTGCCGCCACGGGCAAATGCGAATGGGAAAGTTCGTTACTAGCTTCGCGCTAACGCCCCTTGCAGGGATGAGCCGGTTCGAGTCCGGTAGTCCGTGGCGGCTTTTGCTTGCCTGCGTGGAGCGGAGCGGCCGGCGTCGATCCGAAGGACGCCGTAGGCGCCGCGTAGCGGTCGGGGCCGGTGGTCGGAGCGACCTTCCGGGCGGCGGTGCGGACCCCGGTGCGGCGAGCTGGTTGGGTACGGCGCGGCGGTCGTGAGTCGCCGCAGGGGGCGTTTGGCCTGCGAATCGACCCGGCACGGCGGCTCAGGCACGATCGGTTCTTGTGCCTGTCCGTCTCCTCTACCTGATCGCGCTCCGGGTGTCCGGCCGGCTGGCGCTGCCGGGCCGAAGCGAGGCGGCAAGGACGTCGAGATCATGATGCTGCGACATGAGGCGGCGGTGCTGCGGCGTCAGGTCGCCCGGCCGAAGCCGAAAACCCGGCCTGGGGATATCGCCGGATGCACGGTGAACTCATCCGGCTCGGCTACCGCGTAAGCGAAGCGACCGTACGGCGGATCCTCCGGCGCCGACGGGTTGGCCCGGCTCTCCGAGATGCCGACACCTCGTGGAGGACCTTCCTGCGCGTCCAGGCGAAAGGACTGCCGGCCGCCGACTTCTTCCGCGTCGACAGGATCTTCTTGAGACGCCTGTGCGTGCCGTTCGTCACGGAAGTCACCACTCGGCGCGTGCACCTCCTCGGTGTGACCGCCCACCCCACCGGAGTCTGGACGGCCCAGCAGGACCGCGACCTGCTCGTGGACCCCGGCGGCCGGGTCAGGTCCTTCCATTTGCTCATCCGCGACCGGGATGCCAAGCTCACCGGCGTCTTCGACGAGGTCTTCGCCAGTGAGGGCGTGACGGTGGTGAAGCTCCCGTCGCGCACGCCGCGGGCCGGCTGCTATGCGGGGCGGTGGGTGCGCACCGTACGGGCCGAGTGCACCGACCGCACGCTGATCTCCAACGAACGGCACCTGCGCTCGGCACTGGCCGGGTACGCCGATCACTGCAACGGCCACCGGCCGCACCAGTCCCGCGCGCAGCGGCCACCCGATCACGACGAGCGGACCGCCGTCCCGCTGGAAGGCCGGATCGAACGCCGGAAGGTGCTCGGCGGGCTGATCGACGAGTACCACCGAGCCGCGTAGCCGCTCCGGAGAATCCCCGGCTCAAGCCCTACGCGATGGATTGTGAAGCGGTGCAGGACCGTGCTGGTCGTGCCCCGTCGCACGATCCGCTGCAGCTTCCGTCCTTCTCGGTCGGTGAGCGTGCGGACCTTGACCGGTCGCGTCATCCGGCCTCCTGGGTGCTGATCGAACGTGATCAGCACCCATCCGACCGGCCGGGACGTCCTGCGCACCGACCCGGTGATCGTTTCCGGTCACAGCACTAGGGAGTCGTGGAGGCTGGGGGCAGCAGCGCGTGGATGGCGGAGCGGACGCGGTCGGCGGCCTGTTGCGGTGTGGAGGTGTCGAACTTCCCGTCGAGGTGGAGGAAGGCCAGACCGTGGACCAGCGCCCAGATCGCGTTCGCCAGGGGCTCGGTTTCACGGGAGGGGAAGGCGCTGCGCACGATGTCGTGGAGGTAGCCGGAGATGGCGGCGATCGCGGCGGCGCGCTCCTCGCTGGTCGGGTCGCAGGGCTCGGCGAACATGACCTTGAACATCGCAGGACGTTCGACGGCGAAGCGGACGTAGGCGACCGCGATCTCGGCGAGATCGTCAGTGGTCCGGGGCGCGCGATGGGCGGCGGCGAGGTGCTCGGTGAGTTCGCGGTAGCCCTGGGCCGCGACCGCGGAGACGAGCACGTCACGGTCGGCGAAGTGGCGGTAGGGGGCCGTGGGCGACACGCCGGCCCGGCGCGCCACCGCCCGCAGCGACAGCCCGGCGCCGCCGTCCTCCTCCAGCAGTTCCCGCGCGGCGCGCAGGCAGGCGGCGCGCAGATCGCCGTGGTGATACGGGACGCCGGTTCGCGACACGGAACACTCCTTCACGGGGCGGCGGGTCCACAGCGGATGTATGCAGTGCACACAATGGTACCGGCGTGGCATGCCCCGAGGCACCGGCCTGCTCCTGGGAGGCGACTCGACCGATCCGGGCACCGGCCGCGGACTCCCTCAGCGGGCGCCGGCGCCTTCAGGAGCTTCAGCGTGCCGGTGACGAGGGCCGCCCAGGTGGCGGGTGAGATTCGAGCGGGCGGGGAGAACCCGAGCAGGCGCCGGTGGCCACGGTCTGCGGCTCGGTGTGCTTGAGGATTCCGGCGGCGCCGTGGCGGCGGCCGAGCCCTGAGTCGCCCATCCCGCCCATCGTCGCGTCGATGCTGCCCCACGCGGCGGCGAAGGCCTCGTTGACGTTGACGGGTACCGGCGCGCGCGGCCCCGGACCGCGCTGCGGGACCAGAGGCCGGCATTCAGACCGTACGGCGAGGCGTTGGCCGGCGTGATCGCCTCCGCGTCGTCGCGGAAGGAGCAGACGGCGACGACGGGGCCGAAGGTCTCCTGCTCGTACAGCGCCATGTCCGGGGTGACGTCGGCGGCCCGCTCGAGGCCGGCGTCGTCGAGGACGATCATGGCGTTCTTGCCGCCGTGCTCCAGGGACGCGCCGATGAGCCTTCACCGGCCTCGCGGGCGATCCGGCGTTCGCCGGCGGTTGAGCCGGTGAACATCAGGTAGTCGGCGCCGTCCATCAGCGCGTCCCCGATGGGGGCAGACCAAGTACACCGGAAAGGGTTGATAGGGCTGGTCGTGGTGGTGGCGGCCGGAGATGGCAGGATGACGTGCCGGACGCCGGTTCCCAGGAGGAAGACATGCGGCAGCGACTCAATCTGATTCTGCTCGGTGTGCGCGATGTCGCCGCCTCGGTCGCGTTCTACCAGGAACTGGGCTGGCGAAGATCCACGGCAGGCTCGGACGAGTTCGCGTTGTTCGAGTTAGGTGGGGTCGCGGTCGCGTTTCAGTCCCGGGAAGCCTTCGCGGCCGACGCCGGTCTACCCGACCGTCAGCCGGGTGGCTTCGCCGGATTCGCCCTGGCATATGTGGCCCGCAGCGCCGAGGAGGTGTACCAGGTCATGGCCAAGGCCGCCGAGTTGGGCGCCACCGTCACCCGCCCGGCCGGCCCGAATCCCTGGGGACACAGCGGATACTTCGCCGATCCCGACGGGCACCTGTTCGAGGTGCTCTACGAAGACGGTTGGATCTTCGACGAACACGACGATCTGGTGCTCTGACCGCCTGTCCTTGAGGGCCGATCAGGGACGCCGGAAAAAGGCAACGCGGGCACGGATGAAGGCGTCCTCGACCTCGGCGGGCGTGGAGACCGGCAAGTCGGCGGTCGGCTGGGGCGCACGACCGGTGATCATGATGGGTTCCCGGCTCCCGGCTTCGGCTCGGTACCGAGAAGGGGACGGGCATGTGCAGGGAGATCTGGCCTTCGGTGACGACGTCGAACCGGATGGTCCTGGAGGAGTCGAGGCTGTCGTTCTTGAGGGCGGCCAGCAGGTCCACGAAGCCGAGCCGGCCGTGCCGGACGGGGCTGCCGACGGCGGTGGACCTACTCGTTGACCAGCAGGATCTTGCCGACGTGCTGGGAGTCCGCCATGAGCTGGTGCGCGCGGGCGGCCTGGGACATGGGCAGGACCTGGTCGATGATCGGCCGAACCGCACCGGCCTCGATCATGGGCCAGACGTGCTCCTGCAGCGCCGCGACGATCTCGGCCTTCTGCTCGCCGGACCGTGAACGCAACGTGGTGCCGAACACCGACTTCCGCTTGAAGACCAGCTCGACGAGATCGAGCCTGCCCTCGAAGCCGCCCTGCATGCCGATGATGACCAGCCGCCCGTCGAGGGCCAGGGACTGCACGTTGCGCTCCAGGTACTGCCCGCCGATGACGTCCAGGATCACGTCATAAGGGCCGAAGTCGGCGAAGTCCTCCCCGCGGTAGTCGATCGTCACCTCGGCGCCGAGCTCCCGCACACGAGCGGTCTTGTCGGCACCGCTCACGGTGGTGACGACGCGCGCCCCCAGCGCCTTGGCGATCTGGAGCGCCATCGTCCCGACCCCTCCGGCCCCGCCGTGCACGAGGAAGGTCTCGCCCTCGGCCAGCCGCGCGGTCATGACCACGTTGGACCACACCGTCGCCGCAGCCTCCGGCAGCGCTGCGGCTTCGACCAGTCCGACCCCCTTGGGTACGGCCAGCAGCTGCCCGGCGGGCACGGCGACTTTTTGCGCATACCCGCCGCCCGTCAGCAGCGCGCACACCTCCTGGCCCACCTGCCAGCCGCTCACCCCTTCGCCCAAGGCGCTGATCCGGCCCGACACCTCCAGCCCCGGATAGGGCGAGGCGCCCGGAGGCACGGGATACAGCCCCAGCCGCTGGGCGACATCGGCGCCGTTCAGCGCGGTGGCGACCACGTCGATGACCACCTCGCCGGTCGCGGGCGCCGGATCGTCGACCTCGGTCCACTCCAGCACCTCCGGGCCACCCGGCTCCTTGATCGTGATCGCTTTCATGGTGCTCGTCTCCTGTGTCGGCGGGAGGTTCTCGGGCGAAGCCTGGGCGACAGGTCTCCCGAAACCAATGTTTACAGTGCTTATATTAGCCCCAAGTATGCAGTGCAAACATTTGTCCGGGAGGATCGGTCGGCTCAGGTCGGTCACCAACCGGCTGTACCGCTTCGAAAATCGCCGTAGGGTGCTTGACCTGCGGGTCGATCTGAGGCTGCGATGCGGGTGAGGCCGGCCGAGTGCGAGCGCCGGCACGCGCCCAAGCGCGTTTGTGGGCGACTGTGCTGCCGCGTAGCCGCAAGCCCTGACGTGTCTACTGAACCGAGGCAACTCCCAAGGACTGGTACAACCTGCATCGGCTGCACAGCAGTCTGGGCTACGTCAGCCCTGCCGCTTACGAGGCCGCTGTCGCGGCCTGACCACCACACCAAAGGTGTCCGTTAAAGCGGAACAAGCTCAGGGTCTCGGTTCGCACCGGACCCTTCGCCGTGCATGGATCGATCACCGTTCGTAGAGGCGGTGGTACCACCATCCGTTGAAGGCTCCCGGCCACCGGCATGGTCGGGGGTCGGGGAGAGTACGGCGGTAGAACTCCTCGTCCAGTCTCGTCACGAGCCGCGAGAACTCCGCCCTGGCCGAGTGCCGGAGGCGCCGCAGGGCGTATTCCAGGGTGTCGCGGGCCTCTGTCGGATCGCAGCAGGGGCAGTCGGGTTCGGGCAGGTAGAGGTAGCGGCCGGGCCGGCGGAGGAACCGTCGATACTCGACGAAGGCCGCCGTGACGGACCCGGGTCCCAGATAGCGGTTCTGGAGTTCGATGCGGGCGATGGCCGCACTGGTCCGGCTGGACAGGCCGGGAATCCTGGAAGCTGGGCGGTACCTTCGGCGGTCCGCCCACGGGTGTACGCGCAGGGCGCCGGGCCGTCTACGCGGCATCGGCCTTTCTGATCGTCATGGTCTAGATGGTGCCATACCGGGATGTCACGGACCATGCCTGCGAAGGCCCGGAATGGTTCCGCGCAGTGCCGGAACCCCCGGCGCCACCGGGGAAAGCGGGGCCGCGGGAATTCCGCGACCAGTGGCGTACGGCTGCCTGCGGCGGCAGGGGAGGCCCGGGCCGGTGACATGGAAAAGACCAGGTCAGACAGCGAATGACCTGGTCTCGGTTGCGCGCCCTGCAGGATTCGAACCTGCGACCGTCGGATTAGAAGAAAGATCATCTATGTGTTCGTCATGACTGTTCTGGGGTTCTGGCTGTCGCTTGATGATGTTTCGTCTCCGATCTATTCGGATTTGCTGCCGGGTTGTGCCCGGCGCTAATGATGGATTCCGGGGCATGCGAGCACACACCGAGCGCGTTGGACACGGCATTCGGATTTCCCGGGTGCGTGCATGATGTTCTGTGATCACTCTGCTGGGCGACTGTGGTCCCAGGCAGTCGCGAACAGGAGTAATGCGTAGTCGTACATCAAGCCAGGGCGGCGTGCGACAACGCATGGGGAGTTGCGACCGTGTTCTGTCTGCCGGTACATGGTCAGGTAGGCGACGTTGTCGGTGATGACGATGCGATGCACGTTGGGCAGGTTATAGAACCTCAGCAAGACGTTTTCGTGATGGCGCGCCACCTCACTCACATACGCGGCATTGGTGCGTACCTGTTCAGTGAGTAGCCCAGGGGAGAAACCCAAATCCACACGACGTATCTCCGCCTCTCGTCTGGCGAGCCAGGAGTCAGAGCCGAGATCGACATCGGGCAGGAGGACCTGGACAGATTCCAATCGCCTGCCCGCATCCTCCCAGACGCTGGCGAACCCATCGCGTGTCAGCTCGTTGCCGCGTCCCGCCAGAACGCGTACCCATCGTGCGCGCGCCAACTCGGCCGCCAGCTGCTGAGCGGCCAGTCGTTGGCGCGGAAAGACGTATCGGACTCCTAAACCAGTCACTCGGGACAGGAGCGCGACTGGCCATTGGCGGGAACGCGTGGAGAATGCCCAGCTTCCCGCGATGGTGAGCGCGGTCGCCAGAAGAGAACTCACCACCCCAAGCACGAACGCATCCACGCCTGTCTCCTTCGTTGAAGGCCGGATAAGGGAGCTGAAGTCTCACACCCTGTCGACTCGGAGATAGGGAAGCAGGTTGCGTAGGACCGTTGCCGCGTGTCGGGCGGCGATATCGTGGTAATCGTCGTTCTTGCGCGGACTGGCGTCATCGGAAATTCCGCGCACGACAATCCAGCCACGTACGGCCTGAGACCCGTCCTGCTCATGAAATGCCTGGGTGAGGCCACCAGCCTCCATGTCAACGGCGAGGATCTTGTCGTTGAAGGCTTTCAGGTATCGGATGATTTCCGACTCCGCATCCGCGATCACGGCGTCACCCGATCCGATCGGTCCAGCGTGCACTCGGTAGTCACGTGTGACGCCTTCGTCGTCGGTGATCTGGAATCTGGCCGGCTCACCGTAATCGGTGAAAAAAGAGTTGATGGCATGACCGACCGCGGATGGGGCTTCTCGCTCCTCACCTCTGCGCTTTCGCCCCTCTGGAGTCTCCTTGCGCAGGTCGTAGTAGACGACTCTGGTGGTCACGACGACATCGCCGAGAGCGGTGTCAGCGTGGATGCCACCACCGATCCCGGCCAGCACAATGATGGCCGGGTTGTAGTGCCGCCGTAAGTGGTCGAAGGCCACGACGGTTGATCGCTGCCCCTGAGACAGGGCACGGATAGCGGCGACTCGAGTGACGGTACCCCGGACGTTCACGGTTCCCTCGAAGAAGGGAAGATCGCCGGTCTGGGCGCGCTGCAGGTCCAGTACTGCGTGAACCGCGCTCGCCTCCTTGCCGAGGATGGTGATCACTCCTACGTCGGCGCGTCTGGCGTGCAATCTCTTCTCTTGGTCACTTGCCGCTACGGTAACTTTCGCTCCGTGCCCGACCGCGGACTGGCTGATCTCCATGGATCCTCCGTAATTAGCGATGCCACTGTTGCCGCTCATTGCTGGTCTCCTTCATTTGTCGGAGCCTGTCCACTGCTCGTGTCGGACTCGCGAGTGTCTGCGCGGACCTGTGCGTTGGTACCTACCGCAGACTGTTTGATCTCGGTCTTCCCGCCCATGTTGAGCACGCCTGTGTTGATGATGCTGGTTGCCCTCTTCTTGAACGTGGAGGTGTCGATCTCTCGGGATTCGAGGAAGTCCTCGGTGGCCTTGAGCAGACGCTGTTCGATGAGCTTCATATGGTCATGAATCGTGACCTCGTCCAGTTGTGCGTGCTTCCATGGCGTGGATTTCTCCTCGCGGATGCTCACTTGGGCACCGATGGCCATCCCGCGTCGAGGTTTGAGCATGCGATTTTTGCGGGCGCGCACAGCACCGATCAGGAGTAGGGGAGCTTCGGTGAGCCGCCATACGTCTGAGACTTCGGTAGGAAGGCTGAACAGTCCGCGCACCGTAGAGCGGATGACTGCGCTTGCGCCGCTCTCCGCGAAGCCGTTGAGCCACTGGTACTCGACGGGAGTGCGAGTCAGCGCGCAGGCGGCGAAATCGAGGCTGAGCGCTCGCCCCTTGACGGTTACTCGGAGGAAGACCGTGGTGACCAATTCACCGGTGGCGCTGGTGCTGATTTCCAGGAAGTGGTGAGATGTGTTGTAGGGATCGTCGATGGTCTTGTCGATCTCGCTCTGGCTCGGACGTTTCCTGAGCCACTCAGGGTGGGGCGGCACATCGGCTTCGGCGATATACAGCCGATCGTTGATTCTGAACCCGCGCAGCCCGTTTGGATCGTCGGGGTCCCCCATGGGTGTCATGGCCTTGTGCAGGTGAGCGATGAGTTCGTGAGCCTGGAAACGCGGTGTCGCGTGCTCCAGCTCCTCCATGGGCGTGTGCCCAGTGGGATTGTCTCTGGCGTTGAGTGATCGGAAGAGCTGGATGGTCAGTGGAGGAAGCCATCGGTGCACGAGTTCGCCGCTTCCTACGAACGGGCTCTGGTCTTCGTCAAGCAGTTCGAAGGTGAAGTCTCCTGGTTGCGTTTCAGGCTCTAGTGGCGAGGGTCTGCGATAGACCACATAAGGATGGGATTGCTGATCGTCGATCGTTTGTTGGCGAAGGGTGAGCTTCCGCGGCCGCAGCGACGCCGCCCGATGCATGTGATTGAGACACCACTGCTGAACCGCGTGCCTGCCCCCCACCACGATGACGAGCAGCGACACGAGGAGCACCGTCGACTGCGTCATCTCGCTCAGTGGAACGCGGGAGAACCCGGCGACCATGAAGGGCATCAGGGACAGGACGGCGCATCCGAAGCCGCTGAGACGGAGAAGGCGTGTGTGCTGCCGTAGTTCGTCTGATTCACTTCTCCACCGTGTTCGCCGCAGCCATCTGTCCATCGCGGCCTTGGCGTGGAGCGGAAGCACGACTCGAGTGCTCCTGGCCGCCAGACGGAAGAGGTACCAGAATCCGAGTCCGCTGACACCGGTGAGCGCGGCCGGCGGGTTGGTGGCGAAGCCGATTGCGAGTACTGCCAGGACGCATAGATGCTGTGCCGTCTCCAGGAACCATGCCCGCCATGCGTGCCTGACGACGGGGACGAGGTCGAAGCCGTAGGACGGAGCGACTAGGCGGCTCGTGTCGTTGTGCACGTGGCGAAGAATGACGCGGCGAAAGTCGCGGTCGCGGTACGTGCCCGCGCACAGGTGTCGAGTGGAGGCATCTTCTCTGAAGGCGCCGCCGTGCTCATCTCGCGCCACCCAGGATCGGACCATGCCGTCCTCCTAGCCCAATTCAGGTCTAACTGACCATAAGCCGCCTACCGTTTTGAGTCAAGGTGACCTTTAGCTAGAGTGGCCTGGTGGTGGAAAGATCCGGTCGACGCCCAGCCGCGCCGGTTACTGTGACAGTGGATCTCGTGATCTTCACCGTCCGGCAGGACCAGCTCCAGGTTCTGCTGGTCGAACGCGGCAATGAGCCATATCGGGGATCCGCTGCTTTGCCCGGAGGCTTCGTCCGCGACGGTGAAACCTTGGATGAGGCAGCACTACGAGAGCTCTTGGAGGAGACTGCGCTCGACGGACGCAGACTGCATCTGGAGCAGTTGCACGCTTACAGCGATCCGGAACGCGATCCGCGAGGCAGGGTCATCACGGTGGCATATCTGGCGCTCGGATCTGACCTGCCGTTCCCGGCTGCTGGCACGGATGCCGCGAGAGCGTACTGGACGCCGATCTCATCCGCCCTGGATGGCGGCATGGCGTTGGCCTTCGACCATGCAGCGATACTGCGCGACGGACTGGAAAGAGCGAGATCACAGCTTGAACATACGACGGTGGCGGCGGCTTTCTGCCCCGAACCGTTCACCGTCGGCGATTTGCGTCGCATCTATGAAGCCGTGTGGGGATTCAAGCTCGATCCCAGCAACTTCCGTAGAAAGATGACCCGAGCAGAAGGGTTTCTCGAGCCCACGGGGGAGCGCCGCTTTCCTGAAGTTGGTCGCCCCGCAGCCCTCTATCGGAGAGGGTCCGCGTCGCTGTTGATACCGCCGTTGCTGCGATCGAGCGAGATTCCCCCCCTTTCAAATGATCAATCATCTATGGGAGTCAGGATAGTGTAGTAAGAACGAATCACCGACCTATCCTGCGAAAGGCTTGTAGTAGCCGAGCGCACATTTCTTCGGCAATATCTTGAGGGTTAGAAGCGAGGTGCGGGAAAGGGAGGACATCGTCGGCCGGTACGCGTACGGGTGTCGATGATATCCGAAGGGGGGCGCTCGTCCGGGGAAGGTCCGAGACGCGGCCTTCCGCGATTGCGAAGGTGCGTGTGAGGCCAACCGCGACGCCTACCTCCATGGAAATCGGCACCTCCACTTTGGCAAGTAGCGTCAGCAGGGCTGTCAAGCGGCCGACGAGGTCTATCGGGTCGAGCACAGCACCCAGCATGTCCTTCGGTAGCGATTGCCAGGCGGAGCGCTGACCATCACGAGTGACCGCCAGTCCGCTTCCGGACGGTGCGATGACCATTGCGGGATCCTCAATCCTCAATCCCTCAGCTACTGCGAATAGTTGCTCTGCTCGACCCAAGGCCGCAAGTTCGTTGTTGAGTGCGCTCAGCCTCCGGGCCTCCATCCGTAGGGTTTGATCGGCTGGAATGACGTGCAGTTCTATTGCGGCTGACATGCTTGAGTTCCCGAGGTTGAGTTCGGATAGCCAGAAGGTCGGTAAGGCTTCGTCCAGTGGCCTCCAGGTGGCCTTACCGTTCATTTCGGAGTTTGATCCGGAATTATGTACCGGAGAGTTCGAGCGCATGGCATCCTCGGCTTCTGCCAGGTCTTTGAGGAATGCAGTGGCGAAAGCGGCGGCATGGGATGCCGCCTGAGGTTGGAGTCCTTTTGCATCGCTGAGATGTTTCTCCCCGTCGGCCTTATCGCTGATCCCCCGAATTGTAAGGACAGGTAGCGACGTGTTGAGGTGCGCTGCGATTCCAGCGCCAGCGCTTTCCATCTCAATGGCCGCCGCATCGTCATAGTTCTTCCGTAGCTGGACGGCGAGCGTTGAGCTACGAGAATTGAGTACAACCTCGCCCGCCGCGATCGGCTTGAAATGCACTTTCGGATTAGCTGGTGAGGGTAGGAGAGTTGCCCACTCACCTCGCACATCTACCATCCGTGCCACTTGTTCCAAAAAGTGTGCTGCACCCCAGCCGCGCGGCCTTGCCCGAAACTCCTCACTCTCCTCTTTCCCGCCGTGATAGCCGTGCACCCACGTCGCCACCACGACATCACCGAGGTCGATGTCGTCCTTGAGGCCTCCAGCAATGCCAACGACGAGCAACGCTCGCGGATTAAACGAGGTGATGGCTCGTTCAGCTAATACCGCAGTGTTCACATTCCCCTCGCCTGCCAGCATTATCACTACCTGCCAGGGTGTCCCGGGTATCATTCCCGTTTCGAAGGATGTGCCCTCCAGGTGCCATTGCTGCCGGAGGTCCATAAGTCGTGCGCGCATAGCCTTGTACTCCAGATTCATAGGAGTGATCACGACCACGGTTTTGTCCTTGCGCACACTTCACCTGCTCTTCAGCGAGTGCCTAGGGGCCGCTAACTATCCTCTCATCGGGAAGCGGCCCCTTGCGCCGTTGCGATGGTGGGTTTGACATCTTCCGCAGCAGGCGAAGCAGGGGGAATGGTAGGTAATGGGTGCTAGAGTTCGATTTTTCGTCGACTTCTGGCCTGGTTGAGGCGCCTGGCGCGATGCACATTGAAGGTGCGGAGGCGAGCAGATGGCAAAGAACCACGTGAAGGTCAGCAGGCGATGCGGCTGTGTCGAATCCCGCACCGGACGCCAGCGCGGGGCGAACTGTCCACGTCTGCTGCAGGACGACGATCACGGCAGCTGGTACTTCGCGGTTCGGATACGGGGCCTGGACGGAGAGCGGCAGCGGGTCCGCCAGGGCGGGCATGTCGACCGTGAGGAAGCGGAGGCCGCCGGCAGAGCCTTGATCGCCGCCGACGGCGATGTCATGGGCGCCGGATGCACGGTGGGCCAGTGGTTGGCGCGGTGGCTGACGACCAAGACCGCTGCGCGGCCGTCGACCCGGCAGGGATATGCCACCCACCTCCGTCTTCACCTCATTCCGCACGTGGGCCGGATCCGCCTGCGGGCGCTGACGGTCCGGGACGTCAGCGGGATGCTCGCGGCCCTGGGGGCGCATCGCTCACCGGCGGGACACCGGTTGTCGCCGGCGACCGTGGTGCGCATCCACGCCACGTTGCGGGCCGCGTTGAACGCGGCGGTGCGGGCCGGGCTGATTCCGACCAATCCCGCCACCGGAGCCGAGCTCCATCGACCCCGGCGGCCGCATCCGGTGGTGTGGACCGCGGGGCGGACGGCTCGGTGGCGGCAGGAGGGGGAGCGTCCGGCGGTGGCGGTCTGGACCAAACGACAGCTTGCGATCTTCCTGACCGGAGTGGCGCAGGATCACCTGTACGCCGCCTGGTGGCTGGCCGCGCTGCGCGGCCTGCGGCGCGGGGAGGTGGCTGGGCTGCGTTGGACGGACGTCGAGCTGGAGGCCGCGGAGTTGACCGTGGCTCAGCAGCGGGTGCACGCCGAAGGCCGGGTGGTGGTGTGCCCGCCCAAAAGCGCCGCCAGTTGCCGGGTGGTGGCCCTGGACAAGGAGACGGTGCGGGTGCTGACCTGTCACCGGGAGCGCCAGGAGCAGCAGGGCGAGGCCGCGGGACCGCGCTGGAAGGAATCGGGGTATGTATTCACCACGACCGAGGGGGCACCGTTGCGGCCGGACTACCTCACGGGTCGGTTCCGCAGACTGGTGACGGCCTCGGGGCTTCCCCCGATCCGGCTGCACGATCTGCGGCACGGCGCCGCGACACTGGTGCTGGCGGCGCACACCGATCTCAAGGTGGTCCAGGCGATGCTCGGGCATGCCAGCATCGTGCTCACCGCCGACACCTATGTCTCGGTGCTACCGGTGATCGCCCACGAGGCGGCTCAGGAGACGGCTCGGCTGGTGCTGACCGCCGCGGCGGCTCTCGGCCGTGATCGGAGAGTCTGACTCACATCTGCCCCAGGCCAGCCCCACATCGTGGCGGTTTGCGGGCACGGCGAAAGTTTCCGCAGGTCAAAAGCGCGCCCTGCAGGATTCGAACCTGCGACCGTCGGATTAGAAGTCCGGTGCTCTATCCAGCTGAGCTAAGGGCGCTCCTGCCTAATTGTGCATGATCCTGGGAGTGCCCATGCATCGGTTTTCCTTCCGTGTCGCCCGGAGCGGGCCGGTGTCCCGCCGACCGGTGCGCTCTCCGGCCGGGCGGGTGGCATCCGCGCTGGTCAACCGGGTCCGCCTCCGTACGGCTCCGCCGTTCTGTGGAACGTGACCAGGATCACTCCTCACGACCGGCCCCGGTGATCCGGCAGGGATGCGGCCGGCGGCCGCCGCCGGGTGCGGCGGCGAGGAAGGTCGCTGAGACCTCGGCGGAGGACCGGTGCGGCATCGGATTTTCGAGAAGCACCGGAATGGGTCTTGCGATGCATCGCAAGTTGCCGAATACTCGAAATCGAGTATTCGAGGGGAAGTGGCTCATGACGCGCGGACGCGGCAATCCGCTGGCGCTGGCGGTGCTGGCGCTCCTGTTCGAGCGGCCGATGCATCCCTACGAGATGGCCTCGACCATGCGCGCCCGGCGCAAGGAGGAGAGCATCAAGCTCAACTACGGCTCGCTGTACTCGGTCGTGGAGAGCCTGGTGAAGCGTGGCCTGATCGAGGCGACGGAGGTCGTCCGCGAGGGCAGGCGGCCCGAGCGGACCGTCTACACGATCACGGAACCGGGCAGGCTGGAACTGTACGACTGGCTCAGCGAGCTGATCAGCATGCCTGCGAGGGAGTACACCTCCTTCGAGGCGGGGTTGTCGCTGATCGGGGTGCTCTCGCCCGACGACGTGATGAGCCTGCTGGAGGAGCGCGTGCTCCGGCTGGAGCAGCAGCTCCACATGGAGGAGGCGCTGCGGGAGCTGGCGGCCAAGCATGACTTTCCCCGCCTGCTTCTCATCGAGGGGGAGTATGTGATGATGCTCCGCCGGGCTGAGCTCGGCTGGGTGAGAGGCCTGCTCGACGAGCTCCGCGAGGGCACACTCGAGGGGCTGGACGACTGGCGGGTCTGGCACGAGCGGTGCGTCGCGCGCACCGGGCCGTCCGTGCCCGGAGCGCCGGGCGGTGACGATTCGGAGGCACCCTTTCCCTGATGCGCAGAGTTCCCTGACACGCATGAGGCCCCCGGCGGGTGCGGCAACACCGCGCCGGGGGCCGGAAGGTCCCGCTCGGAGGCGGAACCCGGCCTCGTGACAAGGCGGTTCCACGATACGGCTCCGCGCCCGTCCCGGAAAACGGCGGGCGGACCGTCCGCGGAACGGCGCCAGACGCCGGCTCGCGCCTCCGCACATCCCGATGTGGAGGAAACACGATGCACCATGCCATCCAGGCGGAGCGCCTGGTCAAGACGTACGGCAAGGTCCGCGCGCTGGACGGGCTGAGCTTCGAGGTGCCGACAGGCACGATCTTCGGGCTCCTCGGTCCCAACGGCGCGGGCAAGTCGACCGCGGTGAGGATCCTCACCACCCTGTCGCGGCCCGACGACGGGACCGCCACCGTCGCAGGCCTCGATGTCATGAGAAGTCAGGATCAGGTGCGGCTGGCGATCGGCTGCGTCACGCAGAAGATCAGCGTGGACCCCGCCACGACCGGCCGGGAGAACCTGGTCCTGCACGGCGCCCTGTACGGCCTGCCCCGCCGCGACCTGCGGCGGCGTACCGACGAGCTCCTGGCCAGGTTCGGCCTCGCCGAGGCCGCCGACCGCCCCGCCCGCACCTACTCCGGCGGTATGCAGCGCAAGCTCGACGTCGCCATGGGCCTCATCCACCGCCCGCGGGTGCTCTTCCTCGACGAGCCGACCACCGGCCTGGACCCGGAGGCCCGGGCCGCGCTGTGGGCGGAGATCGCCGGACTGGCCGCCGACGAGGGGCTGACGATCCTGCTCACCACGCACTACCTGGAGGAGGCCGACCGGCTCGCCGCCACGCTGGCGATCGTGGACCGGGGCAGGGTCGTGGCCGCCGGCAGCCCGGACGCGCTCAAGAACGAGCTGCGCGGCGATGCGATCGTGGCCGATCTCGCCGGTACCGAGAGCCTCGCGGAGGCCGAGCGGGCGCTGGGCCGTGTCCCGGGCGCGCGGGAGGTCACCGTGTCGGGGCGGCGCCTGCGGGCCCGGGTCGACGACGGGGCGGCGGCCGTACCGCTCGTGCTGGCCGCGCTGGACGCGGCGGGGGTGAGGGTCGGGGCGATCACCGTGGCCCGGCCCTCGCTGGACGACGTCTACCTGCGCCACACGGGCCGGACCTTCGAGGAGGAGGCGGCATGACGACCATGACCGTGCCACGGGGCGGGACCGCCGTCCGGGCGAAGGGCTCCCTCCTCGCCCACTCCTGGCACTTCACCGCCCAGTCGGTCAAGGTGCTCTGGCGTCAGCCGGTCTACATGCTGTTCATGCTGGTTCAGCCGATGATCTGGCTGCTCATGTTCGGCCAGCTCTTCCAACGGGTCGTCGAACTCCCCGGCTTCGCGGGGATCAACTACACCGACTTCCTCGTCCCGGGAGTGGTCGTGATGAACGCGATCTTCACCGGGGCGTGGAGCGGCGTCGCCTTCGTCGAGATGATGGAGCGGGGGATCATGGACCGGATGCTCACCACCCCGGTCCGGCGGGGTGCGATCATCATCGGCTCGCTCGCCTACCACGGTCTCTCCCTGCTCGTGCAGGGGGTCATCGTGATCACGGTCGGCCGGCTGGCCGGAGCGGACTACCCCGGCGGGCCGTCCGGGATCCTCGTCACCCTCCTGGCGTCGACGCTGCTGATCGCGGCGTTCTGCTCGATGTCGAACGCGTTCGGGCTGCTGCTGCGGACCAGGGAGGCGCTGATCGGGCTCTCGCAGTTCCTGACGCTGCCGCTGATGTTCCTCTCCAGTGCGATCATGGCCCAGCAGGCGGCCCCGGACTGGATCCGGACCCTCTCGGCCTACAACCCGGTGGACTGGGCGGTCGTCGCCTCCCGCGAGGCCCTGTCCGCCTCGCCCGACTGGGGGACGGTCTGGGGCCGCCTCGGCGCCCTGGCCGCCGTCGCGCTCGTCCTGGGATACCTGGGCACCCGGGCCTTCGGCTCCTACCAGAAGTCCCTGTAAGGGACATACCGGTCCGCCCGAACGGTCACGACCACCGGGCGGACCGGTCTAGGCTCAATTGGCATGTTCGTCGCCACGGTCCACGAGGAGATCCCCCTGCTGGGCGGTGACGTGACGGACGGGGTGATGCGCGTCGGCGACACCGTGCGCAGGCCGACCCGTCCGTCCACGCCGTCCGTGCACGCGCTGCTCCGGCATCTGGAGGCGCAGGGCTTCGACGGCGCTCCCCGGGTGGTGGGCCTCGACGAGCAGGGCCGGGAGGTCCTGACCTACCTGGAGGGCGAGTCCGGTCTCCGCCCGCTCCCGGCGTACGCGGTGACCGACGAGGCGCTGGCCGCCCTCGCCGGGCTGCTGCGCCGCTTCCACGACGCCGCCGCGTCCTTCCTGCCGCCCCGGCAGGCGGTCTGGGAGAACGGCTCCAACGACGACCGGGCCCCCGAGCTGGTCGGGCACTGCGACGTCAACCTCGACAACGTGATCTTCCGCGACGGCCTGCCGTACGCGTTCATCGACTTCGACCTGGCCCGGCCGACGACCCGGCTCTTCGACGTCGTGACCACCCTGCGCCACTGGGCGCCCCTGGCCGACCCGGTGGACCTGGACCCCCTCCAGCGCGACCTGCCCGTCGGCCCCCGGCTGCGGCTGTTCTGCGACGCGTACGGCCTCGCGCCCCGCGACCGCCGCCGCCTCCTCGACCTGGCCCGGCTGCGCTTCAGCCGCTCCTACATCGCCATGCGCACCAGGGCCGCCTCCGGAGGCGGCTGGGCCCGCATGTGGGCCGAGGGCGCCGGGACGCGCATCCGCCGGGCCGGGGCCTGGCTCGACATCCACCAGGATGAGCTCCATGCCCATCTCGTCTAGGAACGTCCGTCCCGGACCCGGCCGCTCCGGCGCCGGTCCGTCCGGTTACGCCCACGCCCTCGGGATGCTCGCCGGGGTCGCCCTCGACGCGCTCCTCGCCGACCCGCGCCGCGGGCACCCGGTCGCGCTGTTCGGCCGGGCCGCCGCCGCCCTGGAGAAGAGGCTGTACGGCGACGCCCGCGCCAACGGCGCCGCCCACGTCGCACTCTGCGTCGGCTCCGCGGCGCTGCTCGGCGTCGCCGCGGGCCGGGTCCGGCACCCGCTCGCCCGGGGCGCGGTGAGCGCCGTGGCGACCTGGTCGGTGCTGGGCGGGACCACGCTCGGCCGCGAGGGCGCGGCCATGGCGGCCTTCCTGGAGTCCGGAGACCTGGCCGGGGCGCGCGGGCGGCTGCCGCACCTGTGCGGCCGGGACCCGTCCCACCTGGAGGAGGCCGGGCTCGCCAGGGCGACGGTCGAGTCGATTGCGGAGAACACCTCCGACGCCGTGGTCGCGCCGCTGCTGTGGGGCGCGGTGGCCGGGGTGCCGGGGCTGCTGGCCTACCGGGCGGTCAACACGCTCGACGCCATGGTCGGCCACCGCGACGCCCGCTACACGCGGTTCGGCTGGGCCGCCGCCCGCCTCGACGACGTCGCCAACGCCGTGCCGGCCCGGCTCACCGGCCTGCTCACCGTCCTCGCCGCCCCCGTCGCGGGCGGCTCGGCGAGACGGGCGGCGGCCGTGCTGCGCCGGGACGGCCACCGCCACCCCAGTCCCAACGCGGGCCGGTGCGAGGCGGCGTTCGCCGGGGCGCTGGACGTCACGCTCGGCGGCACGAACGTCTACGGCAGCCGCGTCGAGCACCGGCCGGAGATGGGCGACGGGCGCAAGCCGGAGGTACGGGACATCCGGCGTTCGGTGCGGCTGGCGCGCGCGGTAGGGTTCGCCGCTGCGGGACTCGCCGTCCTCGTCGCGCTCGGCGTGCGCGACCGCCGCCCGGCATGAGGGACCGCCGCTCGGCGTGAGGGACGGCGCTCCGCACGGACGACGGGTCACGGCGGTGCGCGGGCGTGCCGCCGGGCCCGGTGCCCCGGCGCCCGGATGCTTCCCGGCCGGGGCGCGGCGGAGCCCGGCGCCGATGGGCGGTGACCGGCGGGAGCGGGGGAGAGAAGGCATGAGAGGCGCACTGCTGGTCGCCGGGACGACCTCCGACGCGGGCAAGAGCGTCGTCACCGCGGGGATCTGCCGCTGGCTGGCCCGGCGGGGGGTGAAGGTCGCTCCGTACAAGGCGCAGAACATGTCGCTCAACTCCTTCGTCACCGCCGACGGCGCCGAGATCGGCCGGGCCCAGGCGATGCAGGCCGCCGCCTGCGGGCTGGAGCCGAGCGCCGACATGAACCCGATCCTGCTCAAGCCGGGCAGCGACCGGCGCAGCCAGGTCGTGGTCATGGGCAGGCCGCTGGCCGACGTCGACGCGATGGAGTACTGGCAGGTCAAGGAGCACCTGCGGGAGATCGCGGTGGGCGCGCTGGAGCGGCTGCGGGACCGCTACGACGTGGTGGTCTGCGAGGGCGCGGGCAGCCCCGCGGAGATCAACCTGCGCCGGGGCGACATCGCCAACATGGGCCTGGCCCGCGCCGCGGACCTGCCGGTCGTCGTGGTCGGCGACATCGACCGCGGCGGCGTCTTCGCCTCGCTGTACGGGACGGTGGCGCTGCTGGAGCCCGCCGACCAGGCGCTGGTCGCCGGATTCGTGGTCAACAAGTTCCGGGGCGCGCGCGAGCTCCTCGAACCCGGTCTCGACATGATCAGGGATCTGACGGGCCGGGAGGTGTACGGCGTGCTGCCCTGGCTGGACGGCCTCTGGCTCGACGTCGAGGACTCCCTCGCCCTGGACAACCGGCCCGCCGCCCCGGCGCGCACGCCGTACGGCAGGCAGACCCTGCGCGTGGCCGTGGTCAGGCTGCCGCGCATCTCCAACTTCACCGACGTCGACGCCCTGGCCTCCGAGCCCGGGGTGGTCGTGCGCTTCGTGACCTCCCCGGCGGAACTCGACGACGCCGACCTGGTGGTCCTGCCCGGCTCCCGGGCCACGGTCGCCGACCTGGCCTGGCTGCGGGCCACCGGCCTGGCGGACGCCCTGCCCGGCCGGGTCGTCCTGGGCATCTGCGGCGGCTACCAGATGCTCGCCCGGAGCATCCACGACGACGTCGAGTCGGGGGCCGGACGGGTCGAAGGGCTCGGGCTGCTGCCCGCGACGGTGGAGTTCGCCGCGGACAAGACGCTGGGCCGCCCGGTCGGCAGCGCGTACGGCTGCCGCGTCGCCGCCTACGAGATCCACCACGGCGTGGTGACCGCCGAGGGCGGCACCCCCTTCCTGGACGGTTGCCGGGAGGGGACCGTCTGGGGCACCACCTGGCACGGGGCGCTGGAGAACGATGACTTCCGCCGTGCCTTCCTGCGTGAGGCGGCCGCCGCCGCCGGCCGCGACTTCACGCCCGCGCCGGGGACCTGCTTCGCCGCGCTGCGCGAGGAGCGGCTGGACGCCCTCGGCGACCTGATCGAGCGGAACGTCGACACCGATGCCCTGCTCCGCCTCCTGGAAGGCGGAGCGCCTCAGGGTCTTCCGGTCCTGCCGCCGGGCGGTCCCCTCCACGAAGCCCCGAATTTTTCGCAGAATGGGGATATGGACGGTGAAAGATGATCACCCGGCTGGTCCTGGTCCTCTTCGTCATCGCCGTGGTCGCCGCGGTGGTCCTCGGCGTCGCGCTCGTGGTCCACACCTCCCGCAGCAGGCGCAGGGCCGTCCTCGACGACCCCCGGGAGATCCTCAGGCGCCGCTACGCGGCCGGCGAGATCGACGAGGACGAGTACCTCCGCCGCATGTCCGGCCTCTCCCCGGACTGGTGACGGTGGAGACCGCGGTCCGAGCCGCGAGGAGCTGCTGGCGCGCATCCAGGCCGGGGACGTCACCGTCGTCGACGTGCGCCCGGTCGAGGAGTACGCCGCCGGGCACATCCCCGGGGCCCTGTCGGTCCCGCTGGAGCGGCTGGCCGACCGGCTGGCCGACCTGCCTGCCGACGGGCGGATCGTCGCCTACTGCCGGGGCGCCTACTGCGTCATGGCGCACGAGGCGGTGCGGGAGCTGACCGCCCGCGGCCGGAACGCGGCGCGCCTGGCCGACGGCATGCTGGAATGGCGCCTGGCAGAGCTGCCGGTCGCGTCGTGAGCGGGTCCGCCGGCGGCGGGCCGGTCGTGCTGGACGGCGGGGACCGGCGGTGCGTGCAGCTGCTGATGGAGCTGCGCCGCCTGACCGGGGACCTCGCCCCCGGAACCGTCGTGCACCTGATCGCCGCCGATCCGGCCGCGCCGATCGACCTGCCCGCCTGGTGCCACCTGACGGGTCACGCCTACCTCGGCCCGGTCGACGACCACGCGCCCCGCGCGGCCTACGGCATCGCCGTGGCCGCCCGCCCCCGCGCCACCGCCGCCGACCGTCCCTGGCACCACGGCTGACACGCCGGGGACCGGCGGCTCGGCGCGTCCGCCCTCCCGGCCGTCCGCGCACGGCACCCCGCCGGGAGGCGGGACGTTTCCGGAAGCGGGAAACGGGCGCGGGACCAAGTGTCGGGAACAGGTCATGGTCCGGAGGTCCGGCGGGGGAGCACCATCGGGGCATGACAGCGGTAGTTGAGACCGAGGGACTCACGAAGTTCTACGGCAGGCGCCGGGGGCTGGAAGATCTCGACCTGGAGATCCGCCCCGGAGAGGTGTTCGGGTACCTCGGCCCGAACGGCGCCGGCAAGACGACCACCATCCGGCTCCTCCTCGACGTCATCCGGCCCACCCGGGGTCGGATGAGCGTGCTGGGGACGGACCCCCGGGATCCCGCCGTGCGGGGCCGGATCGGGTACCTGCCGGGGGAGCTGGCCCTGGAGGGCAGGGAGAAGGCGAGCGAGTACCTCGCCTTCCTCGGCCGCGTCCGGGGCGGCGTGTCCCGGGACCGGATCGCGGTGCTCGCCGATCGGCTGGACGCCGACCTCTCGGTGCCGATGGGCAGGCTCTCCAAGGGCAACAAGCAGAAGGTCGGGCTGATCCAGGCCTTCATGCACGAGCCGGAGTTCCTGATCCTCGACGAGCCGACCGGCGGCCTGGACCCGCTGGTCCAGCAGGAGTTCCTCGCGATGGTCCGCGAGGTGCGCGGCAGCGGGCGGACCGTGCTGATGTCCTCCCACGTGCTGGCCGAGGTGGAGAACGTCGCCGACCGGGTCGGCATCGTCCGGAGCGGCCGGCTGGTCGCGGTCGAGGACGTCGCGGCCCTGCGGGAGAAGGCGGTGCGCCGGATCGAGCTGCACTTCGACGCCCCGGTGCCCCGGGAGGACTTCGAGGGACTGCCGGGCGTGCGGGACCTGAGGGTGGAGGGGGCCTCGGTGAGCTGCACGATCGACGGCCGGCCCGACGCACTGGTCAAGGCGGCGGCGAGGTTCACCGTGGTGCATCTGGTCAGCGCCGAGCCCGACCTGGAAGAGATCTTCCTGACCTACTACAGCGAGAGCGAAGAAGAGGAGGGGCGCCATGCCCGCGCTGGTGTCTAAGGGCCTGCGGGACTACCGCAGGTCACTGGTCCGCTGGACGGTCGGCATCGGGGCGTTCTTCGGGCTGTACCTCTCGTTCTACCCGAACATCTCCCAGAACCAGGAGATCTACGGCCCGCAGGCCCTGGCCAAGTTCCCCGGGGCGATGCGCGACCTGATGGGCGGCATGCAGGACTTCACCTCCGGGGTCGGCTACCTGCACAGCGTGGTCTACCAGCTCTTCGGGCCGATGCTGTTCGTCGTGTGCGCGGCGATCCTGGGCAACCGGGCGATCGCGCAGCCGGAGGAGACCGGCACGCTGGAGCTGACCGTCACGCTCCCGGTCGACCGCAGGCGGCTGGTCTTCGAGCGCTTCGCCGCGCTGGCCCTCGGCCTGCTCGGCGTCGCGGCCGCGACGTTCCTGTTCGCCTGGGCGCTGTCCGCCGCCGTCGACATGGACGTCGCCTCCGGCCGGATCCTGGCGGCGCACACCGGCGTCTTCCTGCTCGGCCTGTTCTTCGGCGCTCTCTCCCTCGCGGTCGGCGCGGCCACCGGGCGCAGGGGGCCGGCGATGGCGGTCGTCGGGGTGGTCGCGGTCGGCGGCTACATCGTGGAGACCATGGGCAGGAACGTGGACGCGATCTCCTGGCTGCGGTGGGTCTCGCCGTTCCACTACTACCTGGACGGCCGGCCCCTCTACCAGGGCTTCCCGGTGGGGGACTACCTTGTGCTGGCCGGGGCGACCGTCGTGCTGCTGCTCACCGCGATCCTCGCCTTCGACCGGCGTGACGTAGGAGTCTGATATGAGATCGCAGAAGTCGGCATGCGATCGAAGGGAAGCACAGGGATCGCAGAAGTCGGCATGCGATCGAAGGGAAGCACAGGGATCGCGGCGGCCGGCGTGCGATCGAGCGGAGGGGCGGTGGCGGTGAAGGTGCCCGGTGACCTGCTCGGCGGGCACCTCCGGGTGCTGGGTGAGGCGGTCGCCAGCGGGCGGCCGCCCGGCCGCGAGGCGCTGGACGGGTACCGGACGTCCGGGGCACGGGCCGCCGAGCTGGGTGTGCCGCTGCGGGACCTGGTCGACGCCGCTCTGGCCATGGCCGAACCGGTCGGGCGGAACGGGGCGGGACCGGGCGGAGACACCGGTACGGCGCTGCTCCCGGTCCTCCGCCGGGCGGTCTACGCCCTCATGGAGGGCTACGAGAACGCTCAGCGGCTGGCGATCCGGCAGGAGGAGGCGGCCCGGCGGGAGTTCGTGGACGACCTGCTGCACGGCCGGGCCGACCGGCTGGCCGAGCGCGCCGAGCACTTCGGCCTGCGGCTCGCCGAGTCCTACGTGGTCGTGGTCGCCCGCCCGGCCGGGCCGGGCGGGCTGCGGGACGGAGGTCCGGCGGTCCGGCGGATCGAGGAGGCGATGATCACCCGGTTCGGCTCGCACAACGTGCTGATCGCGGTCAGGGACGGGCTGCTGGCCTGCGTCGCGCCGGGCACGCTCGCCGCGGCCACCGGGGAGTTCACCCACCACGTCCGGCAGGCCTTCGAGCCCGGCTGGCGGGTCGGGGTCGGGCGTCCGCACCGGGGGCCCGGCGGGGTGGTCGCCTCCTACCGGGAGGCCGGGAACGCGATCGAGCTGGGTGACCGGCTCGGTCTGCGGGCCGCCGTGCTCAAGGCCGCCGACCTGCTGGTCTTCCCCGTGCTGCTGCGCGACCGGGAGGCCATCGACGACCTGGTCACGACCGTGCTGAGCCCGCTGCTGACGGCGCGGGGCGGGCCGGAGCCGCTGCTCGGCACGCTGGAGGCGGTCTTCGAGGTCCAGGGCAACCAGGCCGCGGCGGCCCGCAAACTGGGCATCAGCACCCGGGCGGTGACCTACCGGCTGGAGCGCATCCGCCGCCTCACCGGTTTCTCTCCCGACGACCCCACCCAGCGCTTCACCCTGGAGACCGCCGTCCTGGGCGCCCGCCTCCTCGACTGGCCCGCCCAGCCCCTCGCCTCGCAGGGCCGGGCCTGACCCGGACTCAGGCGGTCGCGGGCCGGGGCTCGGCCGCGGCCGCGGTCTCCGCCTCGGCCTCGGCGGCGGCCACCGAGCGGGTCGTGACCGTCCGCGAGACGAGGAGGATGGTGAGGACGCACAGGGCCGCGGCGGCGCAGAACACGGCGGGCAGTCCGGCCGCGGTGGCGAGGATCCCGCCGGCCGCCGCTCCCAGGGGCCTGGCCCCCATGCCGATCAGGCGGACGGTCGCGTGCACCCGTCCCATCAGCTGTTCGGGGATGAGCCGCTGGCGCAGCGAGACCAGCAGGACGTTGGAGACGGCGTTGGTCACGCCGAGGAGCACGGCGGTGACGCCGATGGCGGTGACGCCGATGGCGGGGACGGTGGGGGCGAGGACGGGCACGAGCAGCAGGAGCCCGTTGACCACGTTGACCGCGATCATCGTCCTGGCCTGCCCTGCGCGCCGGGCCAGCCGTTCGGCGGCCAGCGAGCCCGCGATGGCGCCGAGCGCGAGGGCCGCCGAGAGGAGGCCGTATCCGGCGGGGGTGAGCCCCACGCGCGACTCCGCGCCGACGACCCACAGGACGAATACCGCGAAGTAGGCGTCGTTGGCGAAGTTGAACACTCCTGAGAAGCCGGCCAGGCTCCGCAGCACGCGGTGGTTCCACAGGTACCGCAGTCCTTCGGCGATGTCGGCGCGGAGCGGACCGGTGGAGGGGGTCTGGACGCGGAAGCGCCCGCGCATGCCGAGCAGGGCGAGCCCCGCCGCCGCGTAGAGCAGGGCGGGCGCCCCGAGGGTGGCCGCCGCGCCGAACGCCGCGGTGCCGCCGAGCCCGATCAGGACGCCGGCGAGCGGGCCGCCGAGGAAGTTGTTGCCGACGGTCTGCGCGGCGACGAGCTTGCCGTTGGCGTCGGTGAGCCGGTCGCGCGGTACGGCCATCGGCACCGCCGCCTGCGCCGCGCTGTCGGCGAAGACCTCGCCCGCGCCGAGCAGCAGGACCCCGGCCAGCAGCACGGGCAGGTTCAGCATCCCCTGCCAGGCCGCCAGCGCCAGCACGGCCAGCGCGCCCGTACGGGCCCAGGCCGCCGCGACCATCATCCGCCGCCGGTCGCGCCGGTCGGTGAGCGCTCCCGCGTGCAGCGAGAACAGCAGCCACGGAAGCGTGGTCGCCATGGCGACGAGGGAGACCAGGAGCGGTGACCGGGTCAGCGTCACCGCGATCAGGGGCACGCCCGTGAGCACGATCCCGTCGGCGGTGTTGGAGAGTCCGGCAGAGGTCCACAACCAGCGGAAGGGTCGTCCGGGCACGGTCGCCTCCGGTAACGTGTAAAGAGAAGTGTGCAAATGTTCCTTTGCAAAGATATGGCTGCATGCGATGGACGACAAGACCCCTGACACCGGTGGTCCACCGGCCCGCGAGCACTCCGTCCGCGAGCTGGACGCCTCGGCGATCAAAGGACTCGCCCACCCGGTACGGCTCCGCCTGCTGGAACTGCTGGACGACCACGGCCCCGCCACGGCGACCCAGCTCGCCGCCCGGACCGGGGAGAACACCGGCTCGACGAGCTACCACCTGCGCCGGCTCGCCCGGCACGGCTTCATCGAGGAGGCCCCGGAGCGGGGGAAGGGCAAGGAGCGCTGGTGGCGGTCCCGGTCGTTCGGGTTCGACGGGGACCGGTTCCGCCGCGACCCCGACACGGCGCAGGCCGCCGAGTTCGTGCTCGCCGAGCTGGTCCGCCAGCGGAGCGCCGACCTCGCCCGCTGGCTGGAGGAGTCGCTGAGCACGCCGCGCGAGTGGACCGAGGCCACCCTCGACCTGCGCAGGGTCATGCGCCTCACCCGGGAGGAGCTCGCCGGGCTCGTCCGGGAGGTCTCCCAGGTGATCGACGCCCACCACGCGAGGGCGGAGGACAGGGACGAGGACGTCCCGGACACCGCGCGCGTCATCGTCACCTTCGACGCCTTCCCCGTCGGCCTCGCCCGCCGGGAGGCCGGGGAATGACGTACGGCCGCCGCCTCACGGGAGAGGCGGCGGCCGGGCCGGTGCGGGAAGGCCGGGCGGCCGGGGCGCGCGGCGGCCGTACGGAAGGGGTCAGGGGATGAGCAGGAGCTTGCCGGCCGTACGGCGGGCCTCCAGGTCCTCGTGGGCCCGGGCGGCGTCGGCGAGCGGGTAGCGGCGGGAGACGTGCACCCGGAGCCTGCCCGCGGCCAGCCAGCCGAAGATGTCGGAGGCCCGCCGGGCGAGCTCGTCCTTGGTGGCGATGTAGGAGCCCAGGGTGGGGCGGGTCAGGAACAGGGAGCCCTCCCGGGCCAGGAGCTGCGGGTCGACCGGCGGGACCGGACCGCTGGCCTGGCCGTACAGGGCCATCATGCCGCGCGGGCGCAGTGCGGCGAGGCTCTCGTCGAAGGTGGCCGCGCCCACGCCGTCGTAGACGACGTGCACGCCGGAGCCGGTCAGGTCGCGGACCGCTTCGGCGAAGCCCCGGTAGCGGAGGACCTCGTCGGCGCCGGCCTGGCGGGCCAGCTCCTCCTTCTCCTCGGTGGAGACCGTGCCGATGACCCGGGCCCCGCGGAGCTTGGCGATCTGGGTGAGCAGCAGGCCCATGCCCCCGGCCGCGGCGTGCACCAGCACGTCGTCGCCGGGTTTCACCTCGTGCACCGAGTGGGTCAGGTAGTGCGCGGTGAGCCCCTGGAGCGTCACGGCCGCGGCGAGTTCGGGCTCGACGCCCTCGGGCACCAGGAGCAGGTGGGAGACCGGCACGACGGCCTTCTCGGCGTAGCTGCCCATCACGTTCGCCCAGGCCACCACGTCGCCGACGGAGACGCCCTCCACGTCCTCGCCGACCGCGGCGACCGTGCCCGCCCCCTCGTTGCCGGGGACGAAGGGCAGCGAGAGCGGGTAGCGGCCCATCCGGTGGTAGACGTCGATGAAGTTCACGCCGCTGGCGGTGACGTCGACCAGCACCTCACCGGGGTTGAGATCGGGCTCCGGGCAGTCGGAGTACATGAGGACCTCGGGACCGCCGGTGGCGGAGATGACTATGGCGCGCATCTGACGGGCTCCTTCGCTCGGGCGAGTTCGGTCTTTCCCAACTGGGAGCCGATCATTCGTTGTTCCCGCCCGGAGCGGGGAGGCCCGGGACGGCGCGGCGGCGGAACCTCCGCGGGCGCCGGGGACGAGGGGTCAGGGCTGTTTCTTCGCGGTGGCGGGGCCGTGCAGCGTGAAGTTGTCGTAGGCCGTCTTCAGGACGGCGCCGCTCTTCTCCTCGACTCGGACGATCATTCCGACCTGGCCGGTGGGCAGCGGATTGTCGTCCAGGACGGAGTGCACCCGCTTACCGTCGACCCACATGCTGAGGCGCACGCCGTCCTGGCCGCCCGCGCACTCGATCTGGAGCCGGACGGGCTTGCCCTTCTCCAGTTCCAGCTGGACGGGCTCGCTGAGGTCGCCTCCGGCGCTCTTGACGGTTCTGCGGATCCGGGCCTTGCCGGAGGTGTCGATCAGGAACTCGTACCGGGTCGCGTCGGTGATGTCCTCGCCCCGGCAGAAGAGCCCGTACTCGCCCGCGCCGGAGCTGCCGGTGCGGACGGTGACGTCCGAGCCGAGCAGGAGCCGCGCCGGGATGGCGGGAGTGGGGCTGACCGAAGGGTCGGGAGTGGGGACGGGCGTGGGGGAGGGATCCGTCAGGAAGGGGACGGGCGCGTCGATCCGCCCGATCCGGTTGTCGGCGTTCACGTCGATCGCGTAGTAGCCGCCGGACGTGTAGCCGTAGCCGTACCCGTTCTTCTCGTCGTACTTCCCGCCGGGCCAGTCGTTGCTCTGGGTGAAGTCGTCCTGGTAGAGCAGGGTCAGATCCTGCGGAGGACCGCCCGAGGTGAGCGCGAAGTAACCGCCGACCGCGCAGGCCGTCACGACCAGGGCCGCGATCGCCCCGCCGATGACGGCCTTCTTCTGCCGGGCGGCGCCGGCTCCCGGCCCGGCGGGACCGCCGCCCGAGACGTGCGTCCGCGGTCCGGGGGCGGGGGCGAGCGTCTCCCCGGGCGGCCAGGCGGAGCCGGGCCCGGTCTGCCCGAGCAGGTCGGGGCGCATGCCGGGCGGCACCGCCCCGGTCCGGCCGGGCTGTCCGGCGACCCCGGGCACGGCGTGCGCGGCCGGTCCGGCCCCCGGCCAGGCAGCGGTCTCGCGGAGCGTGGGCGGGCTCTGCTGCCACACCGTCTGGACCGAGTGGGCGGCCTGCTCGGGGCCGGCCGAGCGGCCCACCAGGTGGTCGAGGACCTGCTGGGAGGTGGGGCGGCGGCCCGGATCCTTGGCCATGGCGTAGCCGACCAGCTCGCGCAGGGCGGGTTCCATGCCCTCCAGCACGGGCTCGGTGTTGAGCACCTGGTAGAGCACCGCGGGCAGGGCCTCCCCGCCGAACGGCGCCCGCCCGCTGGCCGCGAAGGCCACCAGGCAGCCCCAGGAGAACACGTCGCAGGCGGGGGAGACCGGCTCGCCGCGCAGCACCTCCGGCGCCATGTAGCGGGGGGTGCCGACGATCTCGCCGGTCCCGGTGACCCCGCTGAGCGTGTCGAGCGCGCGGGCGATACCGAAGTCGATCACCCGGGGGCCGACCGGGGAGAGCAGCACGTTGGACGGCTTGAGGTCGCGGTGCACGACTCCGGCGCCGTGGATCGCGGTCAGCGCGGTGGCCACGCCGACCGCGAGCGCGTCCAGGCTGGAGCCGCGGAGCGGGCCGCCGGACCGCACGGCCTCCTCCAGGTTGGGGCCGGGCACGAACTCGGTGACCACGTACAGCTGGTCGCCGTCGAGCGCCGCGTCCAGCACCGCGGCCGTGCAGAACCGCCGGACCCGCCGGGCCGCCTCGGCCTCCCGGCGGAACCGCATCCGGAACTGCTCGTGCTGGCTGTACTCGGAGTTGATCACCTTGATGGCGACCTGCTGCCTGTCGGGGGCCTCGCCGAGGTAGACGGTGCCCATGCCGCCCCGGCCCAGCCGGCTGAGCACTCGGTACTGTCCGATCTGGAGGGGTTCACCCGGACTGAGGTTGTTCACCGTCATACCTGCCGCTTGTGCCGTCACGTGAGGGCTCAGCCTACCGAGATCTTCCCGGTGGGCGGCGGCCGCGGAGCTCATCCGACGCCGGCGGGGTCCTCCGCCCCGGCGGGGACGCGGGTCGCGGGGGCGACCAGGACGGGGCGGTGGACGAGGGCGACGGTCACCGGGGTGCCCGGCGCGAGCCGTACCGCGTCGTGACCGGGGACGTCGGCGAGGAGCTCCGCCTCGTCGGGCGGGCCGTCGAGGCGGATCCGGAGCCGGGCCGAGGAGCCGCGGAACGAGGAGGCGACGACGAGTCCCCGGCCCGCGTGCTCCGGGGCGCCGGACCCGGGCGCGGGAGGAATCGCGCCGGACCCGGGCGCGGGGCCGGGGGTGACGAGTACGGCCTCCGGGCGGACCAGCACGTTCACGCCGGGGCCGTCCGGGACCGGGCCGTCCACCGGGAGGGTCTGTCCGAGGACCGCGACCGTGTCCCCGGACAGGCGGCCGGGGATGTGGTTCATCGTGCCGACGAACTCGGCCACGAACGGGGTCGCCGGGCGGTCGTAGACCTCGGCGGGCGGCCCGACCTGCTCCAGCCGGCCGGCGCGGAGCACCGCGACCCGGTCGGCGACGGAGAGCGCCTCCTCCTGGTCGTGCGTCACGAAGATCGTGGTGATGCCCAGGTCGAGCTGGAGCCGCCGGATCTCCTCCCGCAGGGTGACGCGGACCTTGGCGTCCAGCGCGGAGAGCGGTTCGTCGAGCAGGAGCACGCGGGGCTCCAGCGCCAGCGCCCGCGCCAGGGCGACGCGCTGCTGCTGGCCGCCGGAGAGTTCGTGCGGGTAGCGCCCGCCGTGCTCGGGCAGGCCGACCAGTTCCAGCAGCTCGGCGGCGCGGGCGTGCCGCCGGGCGGCGGGCGCCTTGCGCACCCGCAGGCCGAACGCCACGTTGTCGCGGGCGTTGAGGTTGGGGAAGAGGGAGTAGGACTGGAAGACCATGCCCGCGTCCCTGCGGTTGGCGGGCAGCCGGGTGATGTCCTTGCCGTCGATCAGCACGCTTCCCGCGTCGGGGTGCTCGAAGCCCGCCACGCAGCGCAGCGCCGTGGTCTTGCCGCAGCCCGACGGGCCGAGCAGCGCCACCAGCTCGCCGGGTTCGACGGTGAGGTCGAGCCCGTCCAGGGCGACCGTGCGGCCGAACACCCGGCGCAGCCCCCGGAACTCCACGCCAGAGGTCTTCATGCGGTGTCCTTCTTCCGTTTGGCGCCCGCGCCGGACAGGGCCAGCAGCAGCAGCCAGGTGAGCAGCAGGCTGAGGATCGAGACGGCCACCGAGAGCCGCCCGTTCGAGCCGGAGACCGTGACGATCCAGACCGGGAAGGTCTGGTAGCCCAGGAGTGCGGCGACGGTGTACTCGCCGAGCACCAGGGCGAGGGTGAGGAACGAGGCGCCGGCGAGGGCGGACCTCAGGTTGGGGACGATCACCCGCAGCAGCACGTGCGGCCACGAGGCGCCCAGGTTGCGGGCGGCCTCCACGAGCGTGCGCACGTCGATCGCGCCCAGTCCGGCGTCCAGCGACCGGTAGGCGAACGGCAGCGCCAGCACCGCGTAGGCCAGCACGAGCACCACCGGGAACGTCTCGTCCTGGATCGCGATCAGCGTCGCCCAGAACGGCGTGGCGGCCAGGTGCTCCGGTCCCCAGCGCAGCACGGTGCTGATCCCGGTGACGAAGGTGATCGGCGGGACGACCAGCGGGAGCGTGCAGATCACCTCCAGCACCGGCCGGAGGCGGGGCGCGCCGAGCCGTACGGCCAGCAGCGCGGGCAGGGTCAGCGCCAGCACCACCGCGATCGTGGCCGCGGCCAGGGCGAGGGAGAGCAGCATGCTCGTGGCGAAGCCCTCGGCGCCGAGGATCTCCGCGTAGGTGGACAGGGAGAAGCCCCGCTCCTCGCTGTGGACGGTGAACCAGAACGAGGCGCCCATGGGGACCAGGAAGTAGAGCGCCGCGGCGCCCAGCACCGCGCCGCGCCACGGGCGGGTGCGCCGGGGGCGGCCCGCGGGGAGGTCCGGCTCGCCGGTCCGGCCGGGCAGGATCGGGGTCACCGCAGCCATCGGCTGCTCCTGCGCTGCAGGGGCAGGTAGACCGCCATCACGAGCCCCGCCACGATGATCATGTCGAGGCTGAGCGCGAGCGCGATGTTCTCGTGGCCGATCAGCACGTCGCCGGTGAGCGCGTCGGCGATCTGCAGGGTGACCAGCGGGACCGTGCTGCCGACCATCGCCCGGGCGGTGGCGTAGGCCGCGAACGCGCCGCCGAACAGCAGCACCGTGCCGCCGAGCAGCGCGGGGGCCAGCACCGGGACGCCGACGTGCCGCCAGTACTGCCAGGCGGTGGCGCCGCTGTTGCTCGCGGCCTCCCGCCACTGGGCCTTCAGCCCGTCCATGGCGGGCACCATGACCAGCACCATCAGGGGGATGGAGAAGTACAGGTAGACCAGGACCAGTCCCCAGAAGGTGTAGAGGCTCCAGCCGTGGGAGTCCAGCCCGAGGGCCTGGGTGACCACGCCCGAGTTGCCCAGCGTGGCGACCCAGGTGAACGCCAGGGGCACGCCCCCGAAGTTGGCCAGCACGCCGGAGGCGGTCAGCACCGACTCGCGCAGCGCCCGGAACCGGGAGGCGACCACGGCCTGGGCGAGGAAGGCGCCGCAGGCCGCGCCGAGCAGCGCGACCACGGCCGAGAGCTGCACGCTGCTGACCAGGGTGTTCAGGTAGTTGCCCTGGAGGCTCTCCGACAGGTTGGCGGTGCTGAAGGCGGAGGCGCGGGTCTGCGGGTCCCGGACGGTGAAGGCGCCCAGCAGCAGCGCGACCGCCGGGATCCCGAAGGCCAGCGCGGTGAAGGCGAGCAGGGGCACGGCCGCGGGCCAGTCCGCCGAGCGGGTACGGCCGCCGCGGCGGGCGGCGGCCGTACCCGGGGGTTCCCCGGTGATCGAGACCATCAGCCGGCGACCGCGGCGCCCCAGCCGGTGGCCAGGACCTCCTTGGCCTTGCCGACCTGGGCCTCGGTCGGGAACGCCGGCTCGCCCTCGACCGGGGGCAGGTTGGCCTCGGCGGCCTTGTCCACCGTGCCGTCGGCCTGCATCGCGGGCAGCAGCACCGGGCGGGCGAAACCGCCGAGGTAGAGGTTCTGGCCCTCGGGGCTGTAGAGGAACTCCTGCCAGAGGCGGGCGGCGGCCGGGTGCGGGGCGTCCTTGTTGATCGCCTGGGCGTAGAGCTGGAAGTACTTGCCGTCGGTCGGGACGACCGTCTTCCAGTCGAGGCCCTTGTCCGCCATCACGGGGCCGTAGGCGGCGTTGTTGTAGTCCCAGTCGATGCTGATCTGGGTCTCGCCCTTCTCGATGGTGGCCGGGGTGGTCTCCACCGGGTTGAAGTTGCCCGCGGCCTTCAGCTTCTTGAAGAACTCCAGGCCGGGCCCGATGTCGTCGAAGGAGCCGCCGTTGGCCAGCGCCGCGGCGAAGACGCCGCCGAAGGCCGAGCCGGACTGGGTCGGGTTGCCGTTCATCGCGACCTTGCCCTTGTACTCGGGCTTGAGCAGGTCGGCGAAGGTCTCCGGGCACTTGGCGATCTTCTTGGCGTCGCAGCCGATCGAGACGTAACCGCCGTAGTCGTTGAACCAGAGGCCGGTCGGCTCCTTCTGGTTCTCCGGGATCTTGTCCCAGGTCTGCACCTTGTAGGGGGCGAACAGGCCCTCGGCCGCCCCGCTGACCGCGAAGGACTGGCCGATGTCGAGCACGTCGGGGGCGCGGTCCTGGCCCTTGCGGGTCTTCACCGCGTTGATCTCGTCGGCGCTGGAGGCGTCGGGGGTCTCCTCCTCGACCTCGATGCCGTACTTCGCCTTGAAGGCCTCGATGATCTTGCCGTAGTTGGCCCAGTCGTGCGGCAGGGCGATGACGTGGAGCCTGCCCTCCTTCTTGGCGGCCTCGACGAGCTTGTCGAACCCGCCGAAGTCGGCGGCGGAGGTGGCGGTCCTGGCGTCCACCCCGCCGGCGGAGCCGGAGGCCGCAGGCGACGAGGCGGAGGTCTGCGGTGCGGCTCCGCACGCGGCGATCCCCGCCAGGAGGAGTGCGGCCATGCCTGCGGAGCGGATTCGGGATGCGATCACGTTGTCTCCCAGAGGGGGTGTCGCGCAATATGTCACGAAACTAAGCGAACTTGTTCAAACAAGCTAGGCCCAGTGCGTCGGCATCCGGTTTCCCCTGGATGAACGGCCGGAGTACACCGGTGGAATGCGAGAACCCGCGCTTTCTCGGTGATCGATCCTTGCCTAGGGTGGAGCCGGAGCCGACAGGCCGGTGCGCGCAGTGGGGGTGTGCGCCGTGGGGATGTGCGCAGTGAGAGGGCGCGCAGTGAGAGTGCGCGCAGTGGGGGTGTGCACGGTGAGGGAGCCATGACCGCCCGGTACGCACGGATCGCCGCAGAGCTGCGCGACGCGATCACGCGCGGCGGGTACGCCGTGGGCGCGCAGCTGCCGTCGGAGGCCGAGCTCGCCGCGCGCTTCGCCGTCTCCCGCGGCACCGTCCGCCAGGCGGTGGCGGTGCTCGCCGCCGAGGGGCTGGTCGGTTCCCGGCAGGGGGCCAGGCGCATCGTGCTGGGCCGCGAGCGCAGCCAGAGCTTCGCCGAACTGCACAGCTTCGCGCAGTGGGCGCGGGCGGCGGGGCACCGGGCGGGCGGCCGCGTGCTGGCGCAGCGCCGCCGGGGCGCGAGCGCCGTCGAGGCGGCCCGGCTGGCGCTCCGGCCGGGCGAGCCGGTCCTGTCGGTCCTGCGGCTGCGCTCGCTGGAGGGCGAGCCGGTGCTGCTGGAGCGCACTGTCTACGCCGGGTGGATCGCCCCGGCCGTCGAGCGCCTCGACGCCGACTGCGAGTCGGTCACCCGGGCCCTCCACGACGGCGCCGGGCTGGTCCTCGCCTACGGCGAGCACTTCATCGACGCGGTCGCGGCCGGGACCGAGGACGCCCGGCTGCTGGCCGTACGGCGGGGCAGCCCGCTGCTGCGCCAGCGCCGGGTCACCACCACCCCGGAGGGCCGGCCGGTGGAGTGGTCCGACGACCGCTACCGCGCGGGCAGCGTGACCTTCAGCATCCGCAACTCGGTGGACGCCAACCCGCTCGTGCGGCAGGTGGGGGACTTGCGTCCGGCGCGATAAGAACCTATGTTCGACTGGTGAAAGCCCGCCTTCCCCCGGGTGCCCATCCGAAAGCCGCGGGGGGAAGATCCACTGTGAGCAGGCTCTACGGCGATCCGATCGAGGTGTGGACCCGCGAGGGGGAGCCGATCCAGTTCGTCTGGCGCGACCGGCTCTACGCCGTCCGCCGGATCATCGATCACTGGGTGGTCGCCCGCGAGTGGTGGAAGGTCGACGACGACGATCCCGGAGAGCGCCGCTTCTGGCGGGTCGAGGCCAGCCCCGGGCAGCGGCTCGGCACCTACGAGCTGCGCTTCGACACCACGGGCGCCGGCTGGCTGCTGGTCAGGGCATGGGAGTGCTGAGCGCCGCCCCTGCCCGGCGGCGCCCGCCGGTCCGGGCCCTCACTGCGCGGCGGTCTGCGGGACGGGCCGGGGCGCCGGCGCGCGGCGCCGGCGCCGCGCGCCCGCCGTCTGCAACGCCGTGATCTGCCGGACCGTCGCCGCGCAGAGCAGGGCGGACAGCACGACGGCGGCCAGCTCGGCCGGTCCGAGGCCGGTCAGGCTCGCCTCTCCGGGGGAGCCGAGCGCCGGCCGCACCACGACTCCGGCGAGCAGGCCCAGCCAGCTCAGCCACCAGGCGGCGAGCAGCGCCGTCCAGGGACCGCGCTGCCCGGCGGGCGGGCCGCTCGCCCGCCAGAGGCGGTCCAGCAGCACCGGCGGGGCGACGAGGTTGAGCACCGGGACGAACCACCCCGCCAGCGCCCGCGAGGCCCGCAGGCCGGCGTGCCGCTCGGCCCCGGCGAGCCAGACCAGATACGCCGCGGCCGAGGCGGCCGTGGTCGCGGCCGCCAGCAGGACCAGCAGGGCGAAGACGGTGGCCGCGCCGGCGAGGACCTGCGCTCCCGGGGCCTCGGTGTCACCGCCCAGCGCCGCGATCTCCCTGGCCAGCCGCTCGCCCCGGACCGCCTCGAACACGACGAGGGCGGTGGTCGCGGCCACCTGGGCGGCGAGGGCCGCGTAGACGGCCGAGGCGGACCTTCCGCGCGGTGATGCGGACCTCTTGGGCAGGGACGGGGCAGGGCGCATGTGAATCTCCCCCCGGCATGCGCTGAAGGACGTGCCTTTCTTCTATCCCGCCGGGCCCCGCGCCAATCAACCCACCACGCCGGACTCCCATGCCCAGGCGGCGATCTCCACACGGTTCCTTGCCCCGAGCTTTGCCTGGATGCTCCCCAGGTGGGTCTTGACCGTGGACAGCGAGACGAACAGCTCCGCGGCGACCTCCTGGTTGGTCCGGCCCCTGGCCACCAGCCGGACCACGTCGAGCTCCCGCTCGGTCAGCGGCTCGGCGGGCGGGCGGGACCGCCCGGCCGGCGGCCGGGCCAGGTGCTCCAGCAGCCGCACGGTCACCGACGGCGAGACCAGTGCGTCCCCGGCCGCCGCCGCGCGGACCGCCTCGAGCAGCAGTGTCGGCCCGCTGTCCTTGAGCAGGAACCCGGTCGCCCCGGCGCGCAGCGCCCCGTAGACGTACTCGTCCAGGTCGAAGGTGGTGACGATGACCACCCGCAGCGGGTCGGCGGTGCCGGGCCCGGCCAGGATCCTGGTGGCCTCCAGCCCGTCCAGCCTGGGCATCCGGATGTCGAGCAGGCAGACGTCGGGCCGGAGCCGCCGCGCCTGCTCGACGGCCTCGGCGCCGTCCGCCGCGGTCGCCACGACCTCCATGTCCGGCTGGGCGTCCAGGATCATCTGGAAACCGGTCCGCACGAGCTGCTGGTCGTCGGCGATGAGCACCCGAATCGTCACCTGATCGATTCTGCCAGCCGCCGGGTGGGGCCCGGCCATCGGACTTTCGGCCGATGGCCTCCGGGACGGATCGAACGCCCGGCCGATCCGCGGCGGCCTCCCCGCGCGGGAGGGTCGTCGCCATGAATGTCGTTCTCGAAGGATCCGGCCTGGTGAAACGGTTCGGCCCGGCGGTGGCGCTGGCAGGCGTCGGGCTGGCCGTCGGCGGCGAGGCCGTGGCGATCATGGGCCCGAGCGGGTCGGGCAAGTCGACCCTGCTGCACTGCCTGGCCGGGATCATGAAACCGGACGGGGGCGAGGTGCGCCTGCTCGGGCAGCGTGTGGACACGATGCGGGAGCGGGAGCGCAGCGCCCTGCGCCGGACCCGGTTCGGGTTCGTGTTCCAGTTCGGCCAGCTCCTGCCCGAGCTCCCGGCCGAGGAGAACGTCGCGCTCCCGCTCATGCTCGGCGGGGTGCGGCGGGGCGAGGCCGTACGGCGGGCCCGGGAGTGGTTCGGCCCGCTCGGCCTGGGCGGCATGGAGGGACGGCGGCCCGGCGAGCTCTCCGGCGGGCAGGCCCAGCGGGTGGCGATCGCCCGCGCGCTGGTCACCCGGCCCGCGGTGGTCTTCGCCGACGAGCCGACCGGCGCGCTCGACCAGGCCACCGGTCACGACACGATGCGCCTGCTGGTGGAGGCGACCAGGGGCAACGACGCCTCGCTGGTGGTCGTCACCCACGATCCGCAGGTGGCCCGCTGGTGCGACCGCACGGTCGAGGTCCGCGACGGCCGGGTCCTGGCCGGCGGCCCCGCCCGGGACGGCCGTGATCGGGACGGCCGTGATCGGGGCGGGCCGCACGCCGGTCCGGGCGCTCCCGGGCCGTACGCCGGGCACGCCCAGGGAGAACCGGTGACCCAGGTCCTCCCGGGGGCGGACCGGTGAGCGGCACCCTGGCGCTGAGCTGGCGGCTGCTGCGCGGCGGGGGCCGCCGCGGCCTGCTGGGCGCGGGCCTGACCGCGGTGGCGGTGGCGGTCTCCACCATGCTGCTCCTGTTCGCCGTCTCCGCCAACGCGGCCTTCCAGGGCAGGGCGGACCGGGAGGCGTGGCGCAACCCGGTGGCCGCGGGCGAGGGCACGGCCGCCGCGGCCGTCCAGGCCGTCCGCAGGGACTACGTGCGCGACCGGTACGTCACGGTCGTGGACGTCGCCGTGCTGAAGCCCGGGACGGCGCCGCCGCCCGGTCTGGACCGCCTCCCCGAGCCGGGTGAGGTCTGGTTCTCCCCGGCGCTGGCGGAACTCGCCCGCGGACTCCCGGCCGGCGAGCTCGCCGACCGGTTCCCGGAGCGGATCGCCGGGACGGTCGGGGACGAGGCGCTGGTCCACCCCGGCGAACTGGTCGCGGTCCGCGGTCAGGCGCCGGACTCCCCGGTGATGACCGCGGTCGCCGCCGCCGACCCGCGCACCGGGACCGCGCCGAAGCGGGTCGCGGGTTTCACCGGGTCGCCCACGCCCGACGCGCAGGCGTACCAGGCGCTCGCCCTGATCGCGACCGTGCTCATGGTCGTGCCGCTGCTGGTGTTCGGCGGTGCGGCGGCCCGGCTCACCGTGGCCCGCCGCGACCAGCGGCTGGCCGCGCTCCGGCTGGTCGGCGCCACCCCCGGCCAGGTGGTCGCGATGACCGCGGCCGAGGCTATGATCACGGCGGCCGGCGGCGCGCTCGCGGGCGCGGTCCTGTACGGCCTGCTCATCCCGGTCCTCACCCGGATCGAGATCGCCGGAGGCCCCTGGTTCGCCTCCGACCTGTGGCCGGGCGTGCCGTACACGTCGGCCGTCCTGGCGGCCGTGCCGCTGCTCGTCGGCCTGTCCGCCGTGGTGGGCCTGCGCCGGATCGTGGTCAGCCCGCTGGGGGTGGCCAGGCGGGAGACCCCGCCGGCGATGCGCTTCGTCCGGGTCCTCGCCCTGCTGGCGGCACTGGCGGCGGTGCCCGCGCTCGGTGCCGGGGCCGCCGCCGGGGTGGTCGCGGTCGTGCTGGGCCTGGTCTTCCTGGCCATCAACCTGGCCGGGCCGTGGGTGGTCGGGATGATCGGCCGGATCACCGCCCGCACGGCCCGCGGGCCCGCCGGCCTGCTGGCCGGGCGCCGCCTGACCGACGACCCCAGGGCGGCCTGGCGGACCGTGAGCGGTGTGGCCATGACCGGGTTCGTCGCGGGGTTCATCGGCTTCCTCAGCCCGGCGAGCGGCCTGCTCGGCGACGCGGACGCCGCCACGCTGCGTCTGTCCGTCCCCGCGGCCCAGGCCTCCCGGCTGACCGCCGAGGCCCGCGAACGGCTGTCCGCCGCGGATGTGGCGGCCCGGGTCGAGGTCACGGGGGAGGGCGGGCGCAGGATACTCGCCGTCGCCGTCGGGAAGGCGGCCGGAGACGGCGGGAAGGCGGCGCGGGAGGACGACGGGACCTCCGGAGGGCCGGCGCGTGCGGGAGGCGGAGCCGGTCCCGCGCGGGCGGACGCGGCGGCGGTCGACCGGGCCAGGACCGCGCTCGACGGGCTGGTCCCCGGCCGCGGGGCGACCACCGCCGCCGACGAGGACCTGCCCGGCGTCCTGCTGCTGGCGGACATCGGCACCGGCACCGTCGTCGTGCTCACCGTCTCGTTCCTGGTCGCCGTCGTCAGCGCGGGCATCACCGCCGCCTCCTCGGTCCTCGACCGCAGGCAGACCTACGCCCTGCTCCGCCTGGCGGGCACCCCGCTGAAGGTCCTCGACCGGGCGCGCCGCGCCGAGACGCTCATCCCGCTGGCGGTCATGGGCGGCGGCTCCATCGCGGTCGGCGTGTTCTGCGCGCTGCCGTTCTCGGTCTCCGCGGTGAACGCCGGCGGGATGGCCGTCCTGCTGGTCTGCGTGGCCCTCGGCTTCGCCGGGGTGGCCGGTGCGGGGGCGGCGAGCGCCCCGCTGCTCCGGTCGGTCACCGCCGACCCGGCCCCCCGGCCGGACTGAGCCCCTGCTCCGCGTCCGGGAGAATTCTCCCGTCCGGACCGGTAATCGAGGGCTCCGGAGAGGGACTACTGGGTGTGGACGATCCCGAAGCGCGGTTCACCGCGCTGTACGACAGGCACTACCGGAGCGTGCTCGGCTACGCGCTGCTGCGGGCCGAGCGGCAGGCGGCGGAGGACGTCGCCGGCGAGACCTTCCTGATCGCCTGGCGGCGGCTGGACGGCGTGCCGGAGCAGCCGCTTCCCTGGCTGCTCGGCGTGGCCCGCAACCTGCTGCGCAAGCACCACGAGCGCGGGCGGCGGTGGACGACCTCCGCCGAGCGGCTCGCCGCGCTGCTCCCGGAGGGCGACGTGGCCGACGAGGTCTCCGATCGGCGGATGGCGCTGGAGGCGCTCTCCACGCTCCCCGAGCACGAGGTCGAGGCGGTGATCCTGGCCAGCTGGTACGGCCTGGGCCCGGCCGAGGCCGCCAAGGTCGCGGGCTGCTCGGCCCGCGCGTTCTCGGTGCGCCTGCACCGTGCGCGCCGCCGCCTGGCCGGCGCGCTGGACCTCACCCGGACGACCCTGCAGGAGCAGAGATGACGACAGACGAACTGATCGCGGCCCTGCGCCCCGACGACATCCTCGACGAGACCTACCGGCGCCGGCGTGAGGGCGACCTCGCCCGCGCCCTCGCCACCGCCCGGTCCCGCCGCGTTCTCCCCCGCGTCCGCCCCCTGCCGCTGCGGGCCCGCCTGGCGCTGGCGGGTACGGTCGCCGCCGGTCTGGCCGCGGCGGTGGCCGTGCCTGCGGTGACCGGTACGGCGATGCCCGCCGGACCGGGCGGGGGCCGGTCCGCCGGGCAGGCCGGGCAGGCCGCGGAGGTCTCCCCCGGCCCCGCGGCCACGCCCGCCGTGACGCTCGACGCCCGTTCGCTCCTGCTGGCCGGGGCGGAGCGGGCGGCCGCCGAGACCGGGGCGGAGGGCCGCTACTGGTTCGAGCGGACCCGGACCTTCGAACCGCTGGAGTCCGGCGCGGTCGTCGCGCACTCCGACGAGTCCTGGTACGACGGCCGCGACGGCCGCGGGCTGTCCAACCAGGACGTCGTGACCGCCTTCGCCGACCCGGCCGACGAGGCCGCGTGGAAGGAGAAGGGCTCACCGCCCCTGTGGCCGGGGCCGCAGCGGCGCGACTTCTCCCGGCTGGCCCTGAAGTGGGAGATCGGCGGCCGGGCGCTGACCATGGACGAGGTCCGGCGGCTGCCCGGTGACGCGGGGGAGCTCGAGCGGTGGCTGCGCTCGGCGCACCGGAACGAGGGGGGCGGGTCCTTCCCGTCCTTCGTGTTCGCCGCCGCGCGATACCTGCTGTCCTCCCCGGCGTCCCCGGCCACGCGCGCCGCGACGCTGCGGATCCTCGCCGGCCAGCCGGGCCTCACCCTGGAACGGGGCGTCGCTGACCCGCTCGGCCGTACCGGTGTCGCGGTCGCCGCGGACGGCGGGGACGTCCGGCTGACCGTCGACGAGTCCGGGGCGCGGCTGCTGGCCTTCGAGTACGACGGGCCGGACGAGGAGGCGCGCGGCGGCGGCCGGTCCGTCCACCTCCCCTTCCGCAAGGGGTTCAAGGTCGCCTACGAGTCCTCCGGGTGGGTCACCGCCCCCGGCGTCCGCCCCCGGGAGGAGTGACCGCCGGGTCCGGCGCGGCGGTCCGTTACGCGGCGGATCCCGGGTCCGCCACGTGGCGGACCCGGGACCGGTCCGCCTCCGCTCCGTGGATGGCTGCCCGGATGCTCCGGGTCTCATAACCTTTGCGGCATGTCGAGCAGCGTGCGGAACGGTTCATGACGATCAGGGTGGTCATCGCGGACGATCAGTCCATGATCCGCGCCGGGCTGCGGCTCGTCGCCGAGACCGCGCCGGGCATCGAGGTCGTCGGGGAGGCCGCCGACGGGGTGCAGGCGCTCTCCGTGGTCCGCCGGCTCCGGCCGGACGTGCTGCTGCTGGACATCGCGATGCCCCGCCTGGACGGGCTGGGCACCGCCCGCCGGCTGCTCGGCGACCCCCGGCCGCCGAAGATCGTGATGCTGACCACCTTCGGCACCGACGGCAACCTGCAGGCCTCGCTGCGCGCGGGGGTCAACGGCTTCCTCCTCAAGAGCTCCCCGCCGGAGCAGCTGGTCGAGGCGGTACGGGTGGCGGCGGCCGGTGACGCGCTCATCGACCCGGCGGTCACCACGCGGGTGATCGCCTCCTTCGCCGCGCACCCCGAGCCGTCCGCCCCGCCCGAGCTGGCCACGCTCACCCAGCGGGAGCTGGACGTGCTGCACCTGCTGGCGCTGGGCCTGTCCAACCCGGAGATCGCACGGGAGCTCGGGATCGGTGACGCGACCATCAGGACCCACGTCACCCGGGTGCTGCAGAAGCTCGGCCTGCGGGACCGCATCCAGGCCGTCGTGTTCGCCTACGAGGCCGGGGTGGTCCGGCCCGGCCGGAGGCGGAAGGGTCCGCCGCGGTGAGGGGCGCGTTCGGGGACGCGGTGAAGAACGTGTTCGGGAACGTCCGGGGAGCCCCGGCGGAAGGGCGCGGAGACCGGCGGCCGACCCGGCTCGACCTGCTGTTCTCCCTCGCCGTGGGGGTCGCCGGTCTCGTCGAGTCCTTCGGGCGCCAGGGCCCGGACCCCGGCCAGGTGCAGGAGCCGGTGCCGATGGCCGCCGGTGCGGTGGCGGCCGGGACCCTGCTGCTGTTCCGGGGCAGGCTCCCCGTGACGATGCTCCTCGCGCTGATAGCCACCGGCGTGGCCGTACAGGCGGTCGCGGGAACCGGCTACTACCCGGCCTGGCACTTCTACTCGACGCTCGTCCTCGTGCACACCGTGGCCGGCGCGGCCGAGCTGCGCAGCCGCCGCGGTCTGGCGGGGCTCGGATGCGTGCTGGCGGCGTACGGCTTTCTGCAGACGCTCCAGCGCAACGACGTCGCCGAGGTCATGATCGGCGCGATCTTCGTGGGCGTGGCGTACGGCAGCGGCATCCTCCTGCGCCGCCAGACCGACCGGACGCTGCGGCTCGCCGAACGCGCGGCCCGCCTGGAGGTGGAGCGGGAGGAGCGGGCCCGGCGGGCCGTGGAGGAGGAGCGGGCCCGGATCGCCCGGGAGCTCCACGACGTCGTCTCGCACAACGTGAGCGTCATGACCCTGCACGCGGGCGGGGCGCGGATGCTGCTCGGCGACGGCCACGAACGCGAGCGGGACCTGCTGCTCGGGGTCGAGCGGGCCGGCCGCGAGGCGGTGGAGGAGCTCCAGCTCATGCTGGGGGTGCTCCGCGACCACGGCGACTACGGCGACTACGGCGACCGCGACGGCCACGGTGGCTACGGTGACCGCGGGCCCGGGGGTCCCCAGCCCGATCTGGACCGCCTGGAGGATCTGCTCGCCCAGGTCCGGGAGGCCGGGCTGGACGTCCGGCTCCGGACCGCCGGGGAGCCGCGGCCGCTGCCGCCGGGGCTCGGCCTGTCGGCCTACCGCGTGGTCCAGGAGGCGCTGACGAACGTGCTCAAGCACGCGCGCGCGGCCCGGACCGACGTCGTCGTCGGATACGGCCCCGCCGAGCTGGTCGTGGAGGTCGTCGACGACGGGGCGGGCCGGACCCCGCCCTCGGCCGACGCAGCCGACGCGGGCGGCGGGGGCGGGCACGACCCGGCGACCGCCGGTCCCGGACGGAGCCGGGGCGGGCACGGACTGATCGGGATGCGCGAGCGGGCCGCGATGCACGGGGGCGAGCTGTCCGCCGGCCCGGTGCCGGGCGGCGGCTACCGCGTGGCGGCCCGGTTCCCGCTCGCCGGCACGGCGGAGACGGGCTGAGCGGGCTCCTCCCCGGCCCACTCGGCATCGCTCATCCGCAGCATGCGCAGTCCGATCGCGCCGGATCCGGCGAGGTAGAGCAGGCCGCCGACGACCGTGCCGATCGGGTAGACGGGCGCGCCGAAGATTCCCAGGAGCATCGCGAACGGGGCCCACCACAGCTCCCGCCGCGCGTAGGCCAGGACCAGCCCGAGGAGGAACAGGCCCAGCAACCCGGCGAAGCCCGGGATCTGGAAGCCGAAGACGGCCCCGGGGTCGGCGAGCGCCTCGTCGCCGAGCGCCGCCCCCCGGGCGGGCTCCATGGCGCGTTCGAGCCGTGAGTAGAAGAAGTCGCCCAGCATGAGCGCGGAGAAGTTGACGACGCCGAGCAGGGCGAGACCGCCCGCGAGGTGCCCGAGGACGACGCCGCGGCGGCGGATCAGATGGATCATCCCGATGATGCCGGGGATCAGCAGCACCCAGCTCCAGTGCAGGAGCGCGGCGCTGACCGTGACCTGTTCCGGGTACCGCCCGTAGATCCCGACGGGGTCGCCGCCCTGCCGGATGGCCGGATCGACGACGAGGGCCGCGACGTAGACGACGGGCGCGGCGACGAGGCAGAGCCCGGCGGCCGTTCTGCGGAATCCGCGCGGGTCGGAGAGTGCAGGCATGGAGTCTTCCCTCTGGACTGGCCCGCACCGGAGTGGGCGGGGCGAGTCAGGAAAGGTAGGCGCCGCGGCTCCGCCCGTCGTCCCCCGAGGCGCGATCCGCCCTTCCGCCGGGTGACCGACCGCAGGTCCGCCACCCGGCGGACCGCGCGGCCGCGGCCCGCCGGAACGCTACCCCAGGACCAGATCGCGGATGATCTTCAGGGACGGCTCGTCCCGGGGGCCCATGACGAGCAGGTTGCTCACCGGGCTGGCACGCCACAGCTCCAGGCGCTCGCGGATGCGGCCGGGCGGGCCGAGCAGGGAGATGCCGTCGGCGAGCTCGTCGGGGATCGCGTTGAACGCCTCGTCCCTGCGCCCGGCCAGGTAGAGCGCCTGGATCTCCTCGGCGGCCTCGGCGTAGCCCATCCGGCCGATGATGTCGGCGTGGAAGTTGCGGTGCTGCGCCCCCATGCCGCCGATGTAGAGGGTGAGCATCATCTTCACCCCGTCCAGCGCGGCCCGCAGGTCGTCGGTGACCACGGTCATCACCATCGCCGCGACGTCGAAGCCCGGGCCCGCCCCGGCCAGGGACGGCCCGTACATCCGCTCGATCTTCTCGGGGAAGGCGAACAGCGGGAGCCAGCCGTCGGCGATCTCGGCGGCGAGCGCGACGTTCTTCGGCCCCTCGGCGCCCAGGTAGAGCGGGATCTCCGGGCGCAGGGGATGGGTGATGAGCTTCAACGGCTTGCCGAGGCCGGTGACACCGCCGTCGCGCCCCGCGCCGGCCCCCGGGCGCAGCGGGAGCGGGTAGTGCTCGCCGTCGCCGGTCACCGGCTCCTCGCGGCGCCACACCTTGCGCATGATCTCGACGTACTCGCGGGTGCGGGCCAGCGGGCGGCCGAACGGCATGCCGTACCAGCCCTCGACCACCTGGGGGCCGGAGGCGCCGATGCCGAGCAGCAGCCGCCCGCCGGTCAGGTGGTCCAGGGTCATCGCGGTCATCGCGGTCGCCGCCGGGGTCCTGGCCGAGATCTGCGCCACCGAGGTGCCCAGTTTGATGCGCGAGGTCCGCGCGCCGTACCAGGCCAGGGGCGTGAAGGCGTCGCTGCCGTAGGCCTCGGCGGTCCAGACGGAGTCGTATCCCAGCCGCTCGGCCGCCTGGACGAGCTCGGTGGCGTCGGCGGCGTGCCGCTGCCAGTAGCCGAGATTCAGGCCGAGCTTCAGATCGGTGCTCATATCGGGGCCTTCCGTGCGGGTACGGCCCTGCAATTAGAACACGTTCTATCTACTTGGTCGAGACATGGGTGTCGGAGGCCGGGCTTTGGGGAAAGCGTGAACATGTGCTGAACGCTGCCCGCAAGATGGTGTGCCTGATCCTCCTGCTCACACTGGGTGCCTCCGGGGGTCTGCCGGCCGTGGCGCAGGTGAGGGAGCGGCCGAACATCGTGTTCATCCTCGCGGACGACCTGGGGGTGGGCGATCTAGAGAGATTTCCGAACATCTGGAACGAGTTCATCCATGCCGGCACCGGCTTCGAGAACTTCTTCGTCCCCAACTCCTGGTGCTGCCCGTCCCGCTCCTCCATCCTGCGCTCCCAGTACGTCCACAGCCACGGCGTGCTGACCAACACGGCCCCCGAGGGGGGTTTCACCAGGTTTCACGACTCTGGTCTGGAACGTTCCACTCTCGGGGTGTGGATGAAGGAGGCCGGCTACCGCACCGCCCTCATGGGCAAGTACCTCAACCACTATCCCGGCGGGGCCGCCCCGCCCACCCACGTCCCGCCGGGCTGGGACGAGTGGCACGTGCCGGTCCGCCGCCTCTACGAGGAGTACGGCTACACGCTCAACGAGAACGGCGCGCTGCGGGACTACGGCTCCGCACCCGGGGACTACCTGACCGACGTGCTCAGCGCGAAGGCGAACGCCTTCGTCTCCCAGGACGACGAGCCGTTCTTCCTCTACCTCACCCCGGTCGCCCCGCACCTGCCGGCCAACCACGCCCCCCGCCACCACGACGCCTTCGCCGGGATCACCGCCCCGCGCGGTCCCTCGTTCGACCAGGCGGACCTGTCCGCCGAGCCCGCCTGGCTGCGCTCCCGCAAGCGGCTGACCGACCGGGCCGTGGAGAAGATCGACCGGATCTACCGCGACCGGCTGCGCGCCATGCTCGGCCTGGACGACCTGGTCGGCGCCCTGGTGGAGAGCCTGCGGGCCGCGGGGAAGCTGGAGGACACCTACCTGTTCTTCGGCTCCGACAACGGCTTCCACCTGGGCGAGCACCGGCTCGCCCAGGGCAAGACGACGCCCTTCGACGAGTCGATCAGGGTCCCGATGTTCGTCCGGGGGCCGGGGATCGAGGCCGGCGGCGTCATCGGCGAGATCGGCTCCACCCTGGACCTCGCGCCGACCTTCGCCCAGCTCGCCGGGGCCGGGCTCCCGGACTTCGTGGAGGGCCGCTCGCTCCTGCCCCTCCTGCGCGGCTGGACCCCCGCCTCCTGGCGGCGGAGCGTGCTGGTCGAGTTCCACCGCCCGGCCAGCGACGACTCGGCCCGGCAGACACCGGTCCCGCCCTACGCGGCGATGCGCACTGCCCGGCACACCTTCGTCCGCTACGCGACCGGCGAGTACCAGCTCTACGACCTCGGATCCGACCCCTACCAGCTCCGCAACCTCGCCGGGAGGACGGATCCGGCGGTGCTCGCCGAGTTCGACCGCCGGCTCGACGCCCTGACCGCCTGCTCCGGCGCGACGTGCCGCGCCGCCGACTCCCTGCCGCCGCCGGACCTCCCCGCCCCGCCGTACCGCCGGAAGGCCGCCGGCAGGTGAGGCGGGCGGGGGAGGGGCGCCGCGCCGGGCGGCCCGCCCCTCCCGCGTCCGGACGCGGCCCGGATCCGGGCCGTCAGAAGCGGAGCAGGGCGGCGACCCCGTCGGGGGCGTCCAGCTCCGGGACGAAGCACAGCTCGGCGTCGGTCATCGCGACCGCCCTGGCCAGCGCGGCGTCCGCGCGGTCGCGCTGGGGGGCGTCCACCCCCCACTCGCGGATCTCACCCTCCTCGGTCGAGAACCGGCCGTCGTCGGGGCCGATCCACACCATGCCGTCGGCGTCGGGCCGGTCGACCATCAGCAGGGTGTCCACCCGGCCGTCGCGGAACGCGCGGGCCGCGGCGGCCAGGCCGGAGACCGCCAGCTCCTTGGCCGAGGCCTCCCCGTAGCGCTCCATCAGCTGCTCGCGCCGCCGGTCCAGCCACGAGTCGATCGCGGCCTCCACCTCCTGCACGAACGGCATGGGGTCGCTGCCCTCGGCCCGCTTGCCGTGCTCGACGGCGACGGCGCGCTCGGCGGCCTCGTGGCCCAGGTGGGAGCGGAGCAGGCTCACGGACTTCGGCTCGCCCGCCATGATCACCAGATCGGCCCCGATCCGGCGGACCTCCTCGTCCACCGCCTCCGCCACCGCCTTGGCGTTCTGCTCCCAGGCCTCCTCCACGCCGCTCTCGTAGCGCCGCTGGGACCAGCCGCCCTTGCCGGTCTTCTGCAGCGGCCAGTCCTGCGCCTGCACCGCCGTACGGCGCGGCGAACCGGCGCCGACCACGATCACGTCCGCGCCCGCGTGGTCGACGAGGACCCGGATGTGCGGGACGTTCTCCCCCCGCTGGGCCAGCAGCGGCATGACGTGCGGGAGCGGGGACCAGCGGGCGGTCTCCCTGCGGGGGGCCTCGGCCAGCGGCTCGGTGTGGACGAGCTCACCGCCGCAGGCGAAGGCCGCGCGGCCGGGCGCGGCCGCGTGCACGGAGGTGAACAGGTTCTCGAAGGCGGCGAGGGTGGCCGGGTCGGCGCCTTCCAGCCGCTCGGCCATCGCCTTCCAGCGGAGCTCGATCTGCTGCTCGCCCTGCGGGACGGCGCGGCCGGTGTCGAGGTACACCGACGCGAAGGGTCCCGTTCGCTCGTACAGGGGCCGGAGCGCGTCCAGTCTCATCCCTGGTCCCTCTCCTCCGTGCCGTACCCGAGGGCCTGCGACACGTCCGCCATGTTCGTGTAGGTCGCGTTCGGCAGGGACCGGACGGCCTCGATGACCGGGTCCGGAGCGCCCTGCATCTCGGCGCGGGAGAGCAGGGCGTCGCGGTCGGCGGGGAAGACGTCCGTGCCGCTGATCCACTTGGCCAGGTCGCTGCGGAGGTCGACCCCCTCGGGGGTGAGGCCGCGCGGCGCGCCCGGCTGGTGGGCCGGCGGCCGGTGCGACGGCGCCGTGCCCTCCTCGCCCGCCGCGAGGGTGGGCTCGGGCTGCTTCCACTCCTGTGCGTGCGTCGTGCCTCCGCCCCGGGTCAGCCCCTCGGTCTCATGCTGCTGCTGGTCGTCCAGGCGCGGGCCGTGCTTAGCGCTTCCGCGTTCCATGGCGGTCACCCCTTTCCCACTGAATAATCCGGACCCATACCCGGCCGATCGGGGACAAACATCCTGGTTGTACGGGCTTGCCCCTCCGTGAGGAGCCTTGACCGCCGCATTGCGAGATCGGTGGAAGAACGGGTGCGGACCTGGTCTGATCGGCGCGGAGCCGTCACTCTGGAGACGAGGACGGTGAGTGCGGATGATCACAGTTGTCGGGGTCGACGGATCGGAGCCGTCGGCGGCCGCGCGGGCCAGGCTGGACGAGGCCGTCCTGGTCACCGGGTCCGAACGGGCCTTCCGCCGGCTGGGCCGCCTGCCGGCCGGGGCCAGGAGGGCCGGCGGGCCGCTCCTGGAGGTCGTGGACGCCCACCTGGAGGCGGGTGAGGGCACGCTGGTCGTGCTCGCCGAGGGGGATCCGGGCTTCTTCGACGTGGTCAGGGAGCTGCGCGGGCACGGTGTCACCCCCGAGGTCCTGCCCGCCCGCCCGCTGGCCTCGCTCGCCTTCGCCAGGGCCGGGCTGGCGTGGGAGGACGCGCTCGTCGTCACCGGCGGGCGGCTCGACCGCGTGGTGAACGCCTGCCGGGCCCACCACAAGGTCGCCGTGCTCGTCACGCCCGGCGTCGGCCCCGCCGAGATCGCCCGGGAGCTGGCCCCCACCACCCCGCGCGCGCTGATCGTCTGCGAGGACCTGGGCGGTCCCGACGAGCGGATCACGCACAGCCGGATGGGCGAGGCCACCACGCGGCCGTGGAAGGATCCCGACGTGGTGCTCGTCCTGGACCCGCTGCACCGGCCGCACGGGCCCGGCTGGGTGGCGGGGGCGCGGCCGGGACCGCGGGAGTGGGCGCTGGACTTCGCCGACTCCCGGCTGAGCCCTCAGGTCCGGGCGTTCGCGCTGGCCAAGCTCGGCCCCCGGCTGGGCGAGCTCGTCTGGGACGTGGGCGCGGGCGCCGGAGAGATCGCGGTGGAGTGCGCCAGGATGGGCGCGGCCGTGGTGGCGGTGGAGCGCGAGGAGGAGTCCTGCGCCCGGCTGCGCCGCAACGTCATCGCCCACGGCGTGAAGGTCGCCCTCACCCGGGGGCAGGCGCCCCCGGCCCTGGAGCCGCTGGCCGACCCGGACGCGGTCTTCGTCGGCGGGGGAGGGGCCGACGTGATCGCGGCCTGCGCGGCGCGCGGCCCCCGGTCCCTGGTCTGCGCGCTGCGGACCGTCGAGCAGGTCGTCGCGGTCCTCGACATCCTCCGCGAGCACGGCTACCGCGCCGAGTGCGTGCAGCTCCAGTCCTCGCGGCTGACCGTCCAGTCCGACGGCGCCCACCGCCTGGCCGCCTGCGATCCGGTCTTCGTCGTGCACGGGGCCAGGGAGTGAGGCGGGGCCGGAGGGGCGAGCCGGGCAGGAGGGAGACCGGGGCCGGGAGATGAGCCGGTGAACATCGTCTGTCCGTGACCTGTCCATGCCGTGCAGTCATCGGATATCCTCGCGAGTCGCCGACGCGCAATCCCAGGTCAAGGTCATTGGAGTCCTTTTCATGAAGCCGCCGCTGCTGCTCATCGGGCAGGGCTCACACGATGACAACGGATCCGCCGAGTTCGGCAGGTTCGTCCACCGGCTCCGCTGCCGCCTGGACCGGACCGCCGCCGACGTCTCGGGCGGGTACGTCGCGCAGGCCAGGCCGCGCCTGAGCGACTCGATCGCCTCCCTGGTCGCCCGCGGGTACCACCGCATGGTGGCGCTGCCGCTGAGCCTCACCGGGGACCCGCGGATCGGCTCCGACATCCCCGCCCTGATGGCCCTGGAGCAGGAGCGCCACCCGATGCTCACCTGCGACTACGGCCGTCCGCTGGGGCCCGACCCCCGGGTCCTGTCGCTGCTCGCCGAGCGCCTGTCCGACGCCGCCAGCGAGGTGCCCAGCCTCCGCCTGGTCCCCGCGGGCGGCGGTCCCCTGGAGGAGGAGCCCGAGCGGATCGAGACGGGTGAGACCGCGGTGGTCCTGGTCGGCGACGGCTCCACCTCCCCGGCCGCCAACGCCGACGTGCACCGGGTCTCCCGCCTGTTCTGGGAGACCCACGCCCACGAGTACATGACCGTGGAGACCGCCTTCGCCTCGCTCACCCCGCCCGGCGTGCCCGGCGGCATCGAGCGCTGCCGCCGCCTGGGCGCCCGGCGCGTGATCGTCGTCCCCTACCTGCTGTTCGCCGGCGGCCTGCTGGAGAAGGTCTGGGCCCAGGCCATGGCCTACGCCGCGGGCCACCCCGACCTGGACGTGCGCTGCGCCGAGGTCATCGGCGACTGCGAGGGGCTGGCCGACGTGGTCATCGACCGGTACGAGGAGGCGCTCGCCGGCATCGCGTGGTGAGCTTTTCCGCGGGGGGCCGGTTTTCGGGGAAACTGGTCGGTGTGATCACTCTTGAGCAGACCATCGCCGCGATCCTCCCCTGCGACCCCGGGGCGGCCGCGGAGGCACGGGCCCACCAGGACCGGCTGACCAAGCCGCGGGGCGCGCTGGGCGCGCTGGAGGAGGTGGCGGTACGGCTCGCCGGAGCCGCGGCCGTCAGCCCGCCGCCGATCCCGGCCCCCGCGGCGCTGGCCATCTTCGCCGCCGACCACGGCGTGCACGCCCAGGGGGTGAGCCCGTGGCCGCAGGAGGTCACCCAGCAGATGGTGGGCAACTTCCTGGCGGGCGGCGCGGTGGCCAACGCCTTCGCCGCCCAGGTCGGCGCGACCGTGCGGGTCGTGGACGTCGGCGTCGCCGCCGACCTGCCCCCCGCCCCGGGCCTGACGGTCAGCAAGGTCGCGTACGGCACCGCCGACCTGTCCCGGGGGCCGGCGATGACCGTCGAGCAGGCGGTGGCGGCGCTGGAGGCCGGGATCGCGGTCGCCCGCGAGCTGGTGGAGCAGGGGGCGCGCTGCCTGGTGACCGGCGACATGGGCATCGCCAACACCACCGCCTCGGCCGCCCTCGTCTCCGCCTTCACCGGCCGCGACGCCGCCGAGGTGACCGGCAGGGGGACCGGCGTCGACGACGAGACCCTGGCCCGCAAGGTCGAGGTCGTCCGCCGGGCGCTGCGGGTGAACGGGCTGGACGGCGGGGCGGGGGCCGTACCGGCTCTGGAGACGCTGGCGGCGGTCGGCGGGCTGGAGCACGCGGCGATCGCCGGGTTCGTCCTGGGCGGGGCCTCCCTGCGGGTGCCGGTCATCCTCGACGGTGTGATCGCGGGCTCCGCGGCGCTCGCGGCGGCCGCGCTCGCTCCCGCCGCGGTGGACCACTGCGTGGCCGGGCACCGCTCGGCCGAGCCCGGTCACGCCCTCGCCCTCGCGCACCTGGGCCTGCGCCCCCTGGTGGAGCTGGAACTGCGGCTCGGCGAGGGCACCGGCGGGCTGCTCGCGCACCCGCTGGTCTGCGCGGCGGCCCGGGTCATGCACGAGGTGGCGACCTTCGACTCCGCGGGCGTCAGCGAGAAGGAGGCCTGACTCCGGGACCGGTGGGCGTGTTTCACCGCCGACCTGGTATGACTTGACATCATTTCGGCTTTTCGTGGCCGTGATGATGTCAAGCTTGTTAACACAGTGACATCAAACGGCGTCGTATTAGCCGGTAGGTTTACCTCCTAACACGCCGTGCTTCACCGTTCGTCGCGAACAGGAGATCTGTCGCCATGTCGCCCTACCTGCTCGGTCTGCGCCTCACCGGGCGGCGTGTGCTCGTCGTCGGAGGCGGCCGCGTCGCCCAGCGGCGGGTGCCGGCCCTGCTGGAGGCCGGAGCCCTGGTCACCATCGTCTCGACCAGCGTCACGCACGCGCTCGACGAGCTCATCGCCGGCGGCCGCGTGACCTGGGAGGCCCGGCGGTACGAGGTGGGGGACGTGGACGGCGCGTGGCTGGTGCAGGCCTGCACCGACGACCACGCGGTGAACACCGCGGTCGCCGCCGAGGCCGAGGCCAAGCGGATCTGGTGCGTGCGCGCCGACGACAAGGAGGCCTCGGCCGCGTGGACCCCGGCCAGCGGGCGGGTCGGCGAGGTCGGAGTGGCGGTCACCGCCGGCGACCCGCGGCGGGCCGCCGGGATCAGGGACGCCGTCGTGGAGGCGCTGCGCGACGGCACGGTCGACGCCCGGCGCAACCGCACCAAGCCGGTCGGCGTCGCCCTGGTCGGCGGGGGTCCCGGCGACCCCGGGCTGATCACGGTCCGCGGGCGGCAGCTGCTCTCCCAGGCCGACGTGGTCATCGCCGACCGCCTCGCCCCGCAGCCCCTCCTCGACGAGCTGCCCCCGGACGTCGAGCTGATCGACGCCGCGAAGATCCCCTACGGCCGGTACATGGCCCAGGAGAAGATCAACGAGCTGATCGTCGAGCACGCCAAGCAGGGGAAGTTCGTGGTCCGGCTCAAGGGCGGCGACCCGTTCGTCTTCGGCCGGGGCGGTGAGGAGATGATCGCCTGCGCCCGCGAGGGCATCCCGGTCGTGGTCGTGCCGGGCATCACCAGCCCGGTCGCGGTGCCCGCCGCGGCGGGGGTGCCCGTGACGCACCGCGGGGTGAGCCAGGAGTTCCACGTGGTTTCGGTGCACGTTCCGCCGGGCGACCCCAGGTCCACCGTGAACTGGCCGAACCTGGCGCGGTCGGCGGGCACCCTGGTCCTCATGATGGCCGTCGAGCGGATCGCGGTGATCGCCGAAACACTGATCTACGAAGGACGTTCGCCGGAAACTCCCGTAATGGTGGTACAGGACGGTACTCTTCCCACCCAGCGAGCTCTTTACGCCACGCTGTCCACTGTGGCGGAGCGCGTGTCCGCGGCTGGGATCCGGCCACCGGCGATCGTGATCGTCGGCGATGTCGTGAAGGTCGGCCAGGAGGTCGAGATGGTTCGAGCGGAGCGGGTTCCGTGAAATCGGCTGCTGACAGGCCCACGCGTCCGGACGAGGACGGTACCGGGGCCGGAGGGGCGTCCGCCGGGGCCTCCGGCGGCGAATCCGGAGACCTCGCCGAGTCCCCGGGCGAGCAGACCGTGGCCTTCCGCGCGATCCGCGACGACGACGTGATCTCCCTCGGCGAGGACGGGTCCGGGGAAGACGGGCCCGCGGAGAAGGCCCGCAGGGAGGACGCGCCTTCCGCCGCCGCGCCGGTGGACGGCGCCTCCGGCGAGCCCTCCGCCGACCCGCCGGGTGACGCCGCCGACGGTGAGGTGTCCGCTGGTCCGCCGGGTGACGCCGCCGACGGCGAGCCCTCCGCCGAGTCCGTGCCGGAGGCCGCCTCCGCCGGTGCGGACGAGGTCCCACCGGCCGCCCCCGCCGCGACCGGCGACGAGGACCCCGGCGACGGGACGGCGCCCGCCGGGCAGGCCGGCGCGGACTCCGGAGAAGAAGCCGGTGGGCCTTCGGGGGACACGCCCCGGCCGAAGGCCTCCGCACAGGACGATGACGTGGACGCCGCGGACGCCGCCGGACCGGACTCCGCGGGCGGCTCCGGTGACGACGCGCGGGGAGAGGCGGACGCCGCTCCCCGCGCCGATGCCGTTTCCTCCGCCGATGGCGCTTCCCCCGCCGGCGACGACGAGAGCCTCCCGGAGGACGCCGGGGACGAGGGTTCCGGTGGCGTCGCGGACGCCGTACAGGACGGCGGCGCGGACGACTCCGGCGCGGCGGCCGCGGATCCGCCGGGAGCGGAGGCGGACCGGCCCGAGGAGTCCGCAGAGGACGGGACCGGAGCCGGGACGGAGGACGCCGGGACCGGAGCGGGGGCGGAGGACGCCGGGCAGGAGGACCGCGTCCGCGAGACGCCCATGCCCGAGGAGGTCTCCGAGGCGCTCGCCGCCGCGCTCACGGAGCTGCGGGACAGCGTCACCGATCTTACCTTCGGCCTGGACCTGCCGGGCGCCGAGGAGGCCAGGCGGGCCAGGGACGAGATCCTGGCCCAGCTCGACGACTACGTGATCCCCCGGATCCACATGAGCACCGCGCCGGCGCTGATCGTCGTCGCGGGCTCCACCGGCGCGGGCAAGTCCACCCTCCTGAACACCCTGGCCAACGCCAGGGTGAGCGCCACCGGCGTGCGCCGTCCGACCACCGCCACCCCGGTCCTCGCCTGCCATCCCGACGACTACGAGTGGTTCGCCAAGGGCGACCTGCTCGGCAGCCTGGAGCGGCGGGAGGTCCCCGGCGACAAGGCGGTGCCCGACGGGCTCGTGCTCGTCTCCACCGAGCGCCTGCCGCAGAGCGTGGCGCTGCTCGACACCCCCGACATCGACTCGGTCGTCGAGGAGCACCACGAGATCGCCCACCGCATGCTCGACGCGGCCGACCTGTGGATCTTCGTCACCACCGCCGCCCGCTACGCCGACGCCCCCGCCTGGCGGCTGCTCCGGCTGGCCAAGGAGCGCGGGGCCCGGCTGGCGATCGTGCTCTCCCGGGTCCCCGCCCGCTCGCGCGAGGTGGTCACCAAGCACTTCGTCCGCATGCTCACCGAGTACGGGCTCGGCGAGGTCGACCGGTTCGTCATCAACGAGAGCAAGGTCACCGAGGGGATGCTCCCCGACGACGAGGTCACCGAGCTCCGGCTCTGGCTGGCCGAGCTCTCGGTGGACGACCAGCGCCGGGCACAGGCCGTGCAGGCGACCCTGGCCGGGGTGCTCGACAGCTTCAGGACCCGGGTCCCGGCCCTGGCCAGGCACCTGGAGGCCCAGGTGGCCTTCCGGGCGCAGCTCCGCGGCGACGTGGACGCCGCGTACACCGCGGCGCTCGCCGAGATCGACCGGGCGACCAGGAACGGTTCGCTGCTCCGCGGGGAGGTGCTCGCCCGCTGGCAGGACTTCGCCGGATCGGGTGACCTCATGCGGACCCTGCACCTGCGCAAGCCCGGCCGGCTCGCCGGGAAGGCGAGCCGTCAGGGCCCCGAGCGGCTCGGCGCGCTGAGGGCGGCGCTCCGGACCGGGCTGGAGTCGGTCATCGCCTCGGCCGCGCAGCGGGCCGCGGAGGAGACCGTGACGCGCTGGATGAACCGCCCCGGGGCCGGGGAGGCGCTGACCTCCGCAGCGGCGCTCGGCCGTCCGTCGGACGAGTTCACGCGCAGGATCGGCCGGACCGTGGCCGCCTGGCAGGAGCACATCGTCCAGCTGATCCGCACCGAGGGCGTGACCAAGCGGACGGTGGCCCGGCTGGTCTCGTTCGACGTCGAGTCCCTGTCGCTGATCTTCGCTGTCGGGCTGCTCGGGTACGGCGCCACCGAGGCGGAGGCCGCGGGCAGGAACGCGCTGCCGCAGCGGCTGCTGCACGCGCTGCTCGGCGCCGAGTCCCTGCGGAGCATCGGCGCCAAGGCCCGCAGCGACCTGCGCGCCCGGATCGGCATGCTGTTCGACGACGAGACGGCGCGCTACATCCAGGCGCTCGACGGCGCCGGAATCCCCGACGAGTCCGCCGCCACCCGCCTCTACCAGGCGGCGTACAACCTCGAGGTGGCCCGATGAGGAGTGAGACCGACGCGGTGGGCGCCGTGCCCGCCATGCGTGCTCCCGGCACGGGGACGCGCGAGGAACGAGGAGCGGTGAGCGAGCGATGACCACCGTCGGCACCACTGGTACCACCCAGACGCGCCAGGGCCTCGGCAGCAGGCTCGCGGCCCTGGCCAAGATCGTGGAGCTCGGGCCGGGCAGGGTCGACCCCAAGCTCCTCACCGAGTCGGGCCGGCTGCTGCTGCGCGCCGGCGACCGGCTCAAGCTCTCCTCCGACCACACGGTGGTCGCCCTCGCCGGAGGCACCGGGAGCGGCAAGTCGTCGCTGTTCAACTCGGTCTCCGGGCTCGACCTCTCGCCGACCGGCGTGCGCCGCCCGACCACGGCGCGCACCCACGCGTGCGTGTGGGGCCTGGAGGGCGCCGGGCCGCTGCTCGACTGGCTGCAGATCCAGTGGAGGCACCGCTTCGCCAGGGCCAGCGCGCTGGACAAGGGCGAGAGCCGGCTGCACGGGCTGATCCTGCTCGACCTGCCCGACCACGACTCGATCCGGGCGCTCACCGACACCGAGGCCGACCGGCTGATCCAGGTCGCCGACCTCGTGGTGTGGGTGCTCGACCCGCAGAAGTACGCCGACGCCTCCACCCACCGCCGCTACGTGACGGAGCTGGCCGGGCACGACACGGTGACGGTCTTCGTGCTCAACCAGGCCGACCGGCTGACCCCGGAGGAGCTGGCCGAGTGCGTCGCGGACCTTTCGGACCTGCTCCGCCGCGAGGGCGTCGAGAACCCCGTCATCGTGACCACCTCGGCGACCACGGGCAAGGGCGTGGACAACCTCAAGGCGGTCCTCGCCGACACCGTGCTCAGGCGCAGGGCCGCGATCCAGCGGCTGGAGGCCGATCTGGACCGGCTGACCGGCCGCCTGGCGGCGATCGCCCCCGCGGAGGACGCCCCGCCCCCGCCCGCCGCCATCGACGACGCCCGCCGGATCGGCCTGACCGACGCCCTCTGCGACGCGGTCGGCGTGCCCGCCGTCGGAGAGGCGATGGAGAACGTGTACGGCGTGCGGTCCGCCGAGTGGGTCGGCTGGCCGTACACCCGCTGGGCGGCCAGGCTCCGCCCCGACCCGCTGAGCAGCCTGCGCCTGGGCGACCTGCGGGACGAGATCCGCGGCCTGACCGGCGGCTCGGTGAGCGCCCAGCCCGCCGAGGTGGACAACGCGATCCAGGCCCTGGCCGACGGGCTCACCACCGGCATGCCCGAGGCCTGGCAGGACGGCGTCCGGAACGCGGCGCGCTCCCGCTCGGCCCAGCTTCCGCAGGTGCTCTCGGAGGAGCTGACCGAGGTGGCGCCCTCCCTGGACCGGGTCCCCGTGTGGTGGCGCCTGCTCCTCGCGTGGCAGTACCTGCTGGTCCTGCTGTTCGTCGCCGGGCTGGTCTGGGTCGGTACGGCCCTGGCCTACGGCGTCCTCGGCGCCGGGGAGCTCCCCGGGGGCCTGGCGCTCTTCGGCGAGGCGGCCTCGCTGCCGTGGGTGGGACTGATGATCCTCTCGGTCCTCGGCCTGGGCGCGCTCACCGCGGTGGCCGCCCGGAACGTCGTGGTGCTCGGCGCGGCCACGGAGCGCGACCGGCTCGAGCGTGAGATGCGCCGCCGGATCGGCTCGATCGCCGAGGGCATGGTGATCGAGCCGGTCGATCGGGAACTGGCGCGGTACAGCGAGTTCCACGCGGCCATGCGGAGCGTGCGCGGCTGATCCCGCGCCCGCCCGCCGGGCGGGGCGGGGCTCCCGCCGCAGGGTCCGGCCGCCGGTCGTCCACAGCCTGCGGCGGACGGGCGCGGCCCGTCCACAGAGTGCGGTTCGGCGGCCCGTGCCGGTGGCGGCACGGGCCACTGTGTCCTCCAGACGCGGGCAGTCCGCCCGCCCTCAGGGAGGCACGATGAACGACATCTACGTCACGCTGACCGGCAACGTCGCAGCCCCGCCGCGCCAGCACACCTTCTCCGACGGATCGCGGGTCACCTCGCTCCGGGTCGCCACGACGAGCCGCCACTTCGACCGGGAGAACCAGCAGTGGCGCAACGGGGAGACGACCTATTTCGGGGTGCGCTGCTTCCGCGGGCTCGCCGACAACGTCGCCCAGTCGGTGCACGTGGGGCAGCCGGTCGTGGTCCAGGGGCGGTTGCGCATCCGCGAGTTCGCCCACGAGGGCGAGCGCCGCTTCATGGCGGAGGTGGAGGCCAGCTCGGTCGGGCACGACCTGCGCTGGGGCGTGGGGAGCTTCAGCAAACCGCAGCGGGGCGGGGCGGCCCCGGCGCTGGGGCTGCAGGAGCGCAGTGAGCTCGACCTCGGGACGCATGACTGGGCGCTGGGCGGCGTGGCCCCGGGCGGCCGTGCGGACGCCGCGGACCCGGACGGCGGGGCGGACGCCGCGGACGGGAGCACCGAGACGAGCACCGAGATGAGCGCTGGGGGCGGGAACGGGGAGCCGGGCTCCGGAGACGCGGACGGCGAGGTGGTCGCCTGGGTGGCCAAGGACGACACGCCGTGGCCCGCCGACGCCCGCATGGCGGCCTGACCGCGAAAAGGGGGAAGAGGAGGGGCACCGGCCCGACGGGTCGGTGCCCCACAGCCGAGGTGCGGCGGCACCGGGGAGACCGGCCGACGGTCCTGGCCGATGCCGGACCCTGCTCGTGTGACCCCTGCTCGTGTCGGACGCTGAGGCACCTGTCAGATCCAGGTAACGCCCCGCAGCATGGCTGCTCCTTTCCCGCACGGGCCGCTCGTGGAGAGAGCGGTTTCCAGTCAGAGCGGTTTGCGATCGCGGGCCGCCTGTCGGGCGGCCCACCTTGCAAAGGTAGCGGTTCCCATCGCGTGCCGCACACTCCGCAACTATTGTGTTACACATCGTTAGTCAAAGAGGAGGGCGGGATGGCGGTGCCCAGTCACACCCCGGTCAAGCCGCGCGACGGCGTGTCGGCCTTGGCCGGTCGGTGGCCTCTGCTCGGGCAGCGCCGTCCGCTGGTCGCCTACCTGTGCGGGGTCGTGGCCCTGGAGGTGCTCGCGTTCGCGGTCCTCGTCGCCACGGGCGACCTGCGCTGGTCCGACCCGCCGACGTTCGCGGCGCTGCTGCTGTGCGGCGCGGTCTGCATCGAGGCGACCCGGCGGCTCGGCATCCCCGCCGGGGTCTCCAGGGACCTGCTGTCCGCCTGGTGGCTCCCGGTCGCCCTGCTCCTGCCGCCGGTCTACGCGCTTCTCGCCCCCATACCACTGCAGATCATGCTTCAGAGGCGGGTGCGCGAGACGGTCGTCTACCGGCGGGTCCTCAGCGCGGCCGCTATCGGGCTGGCCGGATGCGCGACCTCCGTGCTGTTCCACGCGATCGCCGGGGGCCCGGCGGCGCTGACCGCCGGCGAGGGAGGGCCGATCCTCGTCGCGGTCGGCTGCGCCGCGCTGTTCACTGTGATCAACACGGCGCTGATCGCCGTCGCGGCGCACACCGCGGATCCCGAGGGCCGCTGGCGGGAGGTGCTGTGGGACCGGGAGAGCCTCACTCTCGACGTGGTCGAGCTCTGCCTCGGGGTCATCGTGGCCATCACCTGCGGGATCAACCCCGCACTGCTGGTCCTGGCGCTGCCCCCGGTGGTCCTGCTGCAGCGGAGCCTCCTGCACGCCCAGCTCCAGGCGGCGGCCCGCACCGACTCCAAGACCGGTCTGCTCAACGCCGCCGCCTGGCAGCGCGAGGCGGACACCGAGATCGGCAGGGCCCGGCGGAGCGGGGAGAGCCTCGCCCTCCTGATCATCGACATCGACCACTTCAAACGCGTCAACGACGGCTACGGCCACCTGGTCGGGGACCAGGTCCTGGTCGGCGTGGCCGCCACGCTGCGCAGCCAGCTCCGCGACTACGACGTGGTGGGCCGGTTCGGCGGGGAGGAGTTCGTCGTCCTGCTGCCGCGGGCCGACGTGACCGAAGCCCGGAGGGTCGCCGAGCGGCTGCGGTCCCGCATCTCTCGGATGGCGGTCCCCACCGACGGGGCCATGATCAGCGTGACGGTCTCGGCCGGCGTGTCGATCATGAATGTGCACGGCAACGACCTCATCGAGCTGCTCGCCGCGGCCGACCTGGCCCTCTACCGCGCCAAGGAGCTCGGCCGGGACCGCGTCTGCCTGCCCGCCGTGGTCGTGCCTCCGGCGAGCCCGCCGAGCCCCGGGAACGCGTCCGACTGAACGGAGTCCGGCCGGGGCGCGGCTCGTGGCGGGCGGCGGCCCGGCGACAGGCCCTAAGCTAGAGGGCATGCCGGAGTACATCTACACGCTGCAGCGCGTGCGCAAGGCGCACGGCGACAAGGTTGTCCTCGACGATGTGACGCTGTCGTTCCTGCCTGGTGCCAAGATCGGTGTCCTGGGCCCGAACGGCACCGGGAAGTCGACGCTGCTGAAGATGATGGCGGGCCTGGAGCAGCCGTCCAACGGTGACGCCCGGCTCATGCCCGGCTTCACCGTCGGCATGCTCCAGCAGGAGCCGCCCCTCAACGAGTCCAAGACCGTGCTCGGCAACGTCGAGGAGGGCGTCGCCGAGACCAAGGCCATGCTCGACCGGTTCAACGAGATCGCCGAGCTGATGGCCACCGACTACAGCGACGAGCTGCTGGCGGAGATGGGCAAGCTCCAGGACGCCCTCGACCACCGCAACGGGTGGGACCTCGAGAGCCAGCTGGAGCAGGCGATGGACGCCCTGCGCTGCCCGCCGCCGGACGCCGAGGTGACCCAGCTCTCCGGTGGCGAGCGCCGCCGGGTCGCCCTCTGCAAGCTGCTGCTGGAGCAGCCCGACCTGCTCCTGCTCGACGAGCCCACCAACCACCTCGACGCCGAGAGCGTGCAGTGGCTCGAGTCCCACCTGGAGAAGTACCCCGGGACCGTCCTGGCCGTCACCCACGACCGCTACTTCCTGGACAACGTGGCGACCTGGATCCTGGAGCTCGACCGCGGCCGCTGCCACCCCTACGAGGGCAACTACTCCACCTACCTGGAGGCCAAGGCCTCCCGGCTCAAGCTGGAGGGGCAGAAGGACGCCAAGCGCAAGAAGCGCCTGGAGGAGGAGCTGGAGTGGGTGCGCTCCAACCCCAAGGCGCGCCAGACCAAGAGCAAGGCCCGTCTGCAGCGCTACGAGGAGATGGCCGCCGAGGCGGACCGGCACCGCAAGCTGGACTTCGAGGAGATCCAGATCCCGCCGGGCCCGCGGCTGGGCACCACGGTCATCCGCGCCGAGAAGCTCACCAAGGGCTTCGAGGACCGGGTCCTGATGGACGGCCTCAGCTTCGACCTGCCGCGCAACGGCATCGTCGGCGTCATCGGCCCGAACGGCGTCGGCAAGACCACGCTCTTCCGCATGATCACTGGGGGCGAGACCCCGGACGACGGCGCCATCGTCGTCGGTGAGACCGTCAAGATCTCCTACGCCGACCAGAGCCGCGGCGGCATCGACCCGGCCAAGAACGTCTGGGAGGTCGTCTCCGACGGGCTCGACTTCATCAAGGTCGGCAACGTCGAGATGCCGTCCCGCGCCTACATCGCCGCGTTCGGCTTCAAGGGCCCGGACCAGCAGAAGAAGGCCGCGGTCCTGTCCGGCGGCGAGCGCAACCGCCTCAACCTGGCGCTCACCCTCAAGCAGGGCGGCAACGTGCTCCTGCTCGACGAGCCCACCAACGACCTCGACACCGAGACGCTCTCCAGCCTGGAGAACGCGCTGCTCGACTTCCCCGGCTGCGCGGTCATCACCTCGCACGACCGGTGGTTCCTCGACCGCATCGCGACCCACATCCTCGCCTGGGAAGAGGGCTCGAACTGGTTCTGGTTCGAGGGCAACTTCGCCGACTACGAGAAGAACAAGATCGATCGTCTGGGCGCCGACGCGGCCCGCCCGCACCGCGTGACCTACCGCAAGCTCACCCGCGACTGACGCGGAGCACCCGGAGGCTCCGGGCTCCCCTCACCGGTGAGGGGAGCCCGGAGCCTCCGTGCTCTCACGGAGGCGCGGCGCTCACGGGGTGTGCAGCCAGGCGGCCGTGTCCGGCGGGAGCAGGCCGTCTTCCACCGGGGCGCTGGCGATCAGGACGCGGTCGTGCGGCGGGAGCCGTACGGGCTCGGGACCGCAGTTGACCGCGCAGGTCAGCGGGGCGCGGGTGAAGAAGAGCGCACCCTCGGGAGAGTCCAGCCAGGTGACGCGGGCGGGCAGCGAGCCGTGCAGCTCCCGCCGGGCGCGCAGGGCCTCCCGGTAGAAGGAGAGCGTCGAGTCCGGGTCGCCCGCCTGCCGTTCCGCGGTCAGCGCGGCCCACTCGACCGGCTGGGGGAGCCACGGGGCGACCCCCGGGGGCGCGAAGCCGTACGGCTCCTCGGTGCCGGACCAGGGGATGGGCACCCGGCAGCCGTCCCGGCCGGGGAGCCTCCCCTTCGAGCGGGTGAAGATGGGATCCTGCCGGGCCTGCGGGGGGATGTCCTTCACCTCGGGGAGGCCGAGTTCCTCCCCCTGGTAGAGGTATGCCGAGCCGGGCAGGGCGAGCATGGTCAGCAGCGCCGCCCGGGCCCTGGCGAGGCCGGTGGTGGAGCTCGTCAGGCCCTCGCCGTAGCGGGTCACGTGGCGCACCACGTCGTGGTTGGAGAGCACCCAGGTGGGGGAGGCCCCGGTGGCCAGGGTGTCGTCGATGACGGTCCGGAACGCGGTGGGCGACCAGGGCGCCTCCAGCCAGGCGAAGTTGAAGCTCTGGTGCAGCTCGTCCGGGCGGAGGTAGCGGGCGAGGTCCTCGACGGAGTCGGTCCACACCTCCCCGACCGCCATCCGGTCCCCGGGGTAGGAGTCGAGCACCTTGCGCCACTCCCGGTAGACCTCGTGCACCTCGGGACGGCCCCAGATGGGGGAGTCCGCCGTGAAGGACTGCGTCTCGGCCGTGGCGTCGGGCAGGTCCTCGGCCTTGTACAGGCCCATCGCCACGTCGATCCTGAACCCGTCCACCCCCCGGTCCAGCCAGAACCGCAGCACGTCGATGAACTCGGCGTGCACCTCGGGGTTGCGCCAGTTGAGGTCGGGCTGGGCGGAGTCGAACAGGTGGAGGTACCACTGGCCGTCGGGGAGCCTGGTCCAGGCGGGACCGCTGAAGACCGACTGCCAGTTGTTGGGCGGGAGCTCCCCGCCGTCCCGGAACACGTAGCGCTCGCGCCCCTCGCCGCGCAGGGCGGCCTGGAACCAGGGGTGCTCCGAGGAGCTGTGGTTGGGCACGATGTCCACGATCACGCGCAGCCCGAGGGCGTGCGCGTCGGCCACCATCGCGTCGAAGTCGGCCAGGGTGCCGAAGAGGGGGTCCACGTCGCGGTAGTCGGCCACGTCGTAACCGCCGTCGGCCATGGGCGAGCGGTAGAACGGGGTCAGCCAGATCGCGTCGACCCCGAGCTCGGCGAGGTACGGCAGGCGCCGCCGGACGCCCGCCAGATCGCCGACGCCGTCTCCTGAGGCGTCGGCGAAACTGCGGACGTAGATCTCGTAGACGACGGCCTCACGCCACCAGGGGGTCTCCATGTGTCATGAGTTGCCCCCGGGAGGTGAGGTTCATGCCTCGGGCGCGTTGACCATGCTGTGCGCGGCGTAGACCATGTAGTCCCACAGGCGCTTCTCCAGCTCGGCCGGGAGCTCCAGGGAGAGCACCGCGTCGTGCATGTGCTTCAGCCAGGCGTCGCGCTCGGCGCCACCGATGACGAACGGGTTGTGCCGCATCCGCAGCCGGGGGTGGCCGCGCTGCTGGCTGTAGGTGCCGGGTCCGCCCCAGTACTGGATCAGGAAGAGGCTGAGCCGGTCCTCGGCCCCGGCGAGGTCCTCCTCGGGGTAGAGCGGCAGGAGCAGCGGGTCGTCCACGACTCCCTGGTAGAAGCGGTGCACGAGGCGGCGGAAGGTCTCCTCGCCGCCCACGGCGTCGTAGAAGGACTGGGGTTCCTCGGTGGTACCTGACACGCCTTCCAGCCTAGGCGACGTCAGCCGGCGATCGTGATGGACGCCCGGTCCAGGGCGGCCTTGACCCGCAGCCGGATCTCCCGGGCGACCTGGGCCTGGCAGGACGGGATCGTCTTGACGCTGATCCGGAAGACGAGGGCGGTGTCGGAGATCTGCTCGATCCCCCAGACCTGCGGCTCCTCGACGATGACGACGTCGCGGTACTCGGGGTCGTCCCAGATCTCGCCGGTCACCTGGCCGAGCAGCTCGCGGACCTGGGGGACGTCGGCGGTGTAGGCGACCGGGACGTCCACGGTCGCGCGGGACCAGCCCTGGGACTCGTTGCCGACGCGGGTGATGGTGCCGTTGCGGATGTACCAGACCCGGCCGTCGGCGTCGCGCACCCGGGTGATCCGCAGGGTGACGGCCTCGACGGTGCCGGTGGTGGCGGCGCCGACCGCGGCGCCCACGTCGATCACGTCGCCCACGCCGTACTGGTCCTCCAGGAGCATGAACATGCCGGCGATGAAGTCCTTGACGAGTTCCTGGGCGCCGAAGCCGACGGCCACGCCCACGATGCCGACGCTGGTCAGCAGGGGGGCGATGGGGACGGAGAGGCGCTCCAGCACGGTCAGGACCGCGGTGCCGACGATGACGATCGAGGCGACGGGCCGCAGCACCGAGCCGATGGTCTCGGCGCGCTGCCTGCGCCGTTCGGCGGCGACGGCGTCGAGCCCCTCGGGCTGCACGGTCTGCCTGCCGCGCAGCCGCCCGGCGATCGAGCTCCCGGTGGAGGAGGCCGCGCGCCGTACCACCCGGGTGATCAGACGGTGGGCCACCTTCCGCAGGACGAACGCGATCACCAGGATGAGCGCGATGGAGAGCAGACCCGCGATCACGGGCGCCCAGGTCGCGGGCAGGAAGGAGTACACGATGCCGCAGAGTACGTCACTCTCACCGCCGCCGGCCTTGCACGCGTTGCTCAGTCCCTCGCTCATGTGCGTGGTGAAGTCCAGGATCGACGGGGTCGACGTCGGCGACGGCGAGGGGACCGGACTCGATGAGGGCACAGGGGTGGGGCTGGGAGACAGCGGGAACACGGAGAGGATCCTCCCGGATCGGTTCGGTCGGCAGCGGGATCACGTCATCGACAGGACCCATATTGCCGACCGAACCGGCCGTCGTCACATCACGCCGGGGAAGACGGGGACATCGGGACCCGGGGCCGCGGGGGGCGGGTCCTGATGCTCCGGTGACGTCCGGCATGGCGCGGGACACACACCCGGAAGTGTGCCCCGTGCCCTTTCCGCGGGGGAGTCTCCCCCGATCGCCGCCCGACGAGCTCGGACGGCAGTCTGAGTTTCGGAGCCGGCGGGGTGCCAGCGTCCGGGGACGCTCCGCACCGGTCACCCCGCCGGCTCCGCCGAGCCGCGGTGGGCGCGGTGAACCCGGACGGCTGCGCTCCGTCCCGGATCACCGCTGTCTCACTCTCCCACCGCGGCGAGCACGCGTGCGACCTTGGTCGCGGCACCGGCGGGGTCCTCCGCCGTGTGCATCCGCTCGCCCCAGGACCACCAGTAGTACCAATCCGGATGGCTGGGCATGGCGGCCTGGGCTCGGCAGGTGACGTTCTCCGCCAGGCTGGTCGCGTTCGGGTTGATCACGCGGACGAAAACGCGACCCGTCCGGGTCCGCACCACCCGGGCGTGCAGCCCGCGAGCGTCAAGTTCTGACACCAAGCGCTCCAGGTGCCCGAAGTCGTCTTCCTGCACCTCTTTCCCTCCTCTGGTCCGATCCGGCGCTGATTCGTCCCTTTTCCATGCTGCGAATCAGTGCTGGTTGGCCAAAGATGACTCACCGTGGCCCAGGGGTCAACGGCGAGGAAAGGGGGGTCAGGGTGGGCGTTCTCCCAAGTAGGTTGAAAGAAGCAGTCCGGGGGGAGACGATCCTTAGCCGAAGGCGCTATTCGCGGGTTCCGGTTGAGCCAAAGGTGGTCCATCATTCTCGGTAGGCGCAGCGCGACACAGGAGTCACGCTGAGTCAGCGGGAGAGGACCGGTCGGGACACAGTGTGCCAGCCCGCCCAGCTGGTCACGAGAGAGGGGCCGGTATGTCCGGCAGGCAGCACAGGGAAACAGAGTTGGCGCGGCGGATCCGGGCGCGAGGCCTGGCCGCGGGACGCACCTCGGCCCAGATCGCCGAGGAGATCCATGAGAAGTGCGGTCCGCAGTTCGGGACGACGCGCATCAAGGGTCACCGTCTCGCGCACGGCATCGCTCTCGCGGACGTGATCGAACAGGTAAGGGCACTGTTCGAACGCGACGCGAAGCCGGCGCCGGGCATCGGGGAGACGCTTCTGTCCGCCTACGAGAGCGGGCTGAAGCGACCCGGACCCGAATATCTGCACTATCTGTGCACCGTCTACCGGGTGGAACCGGTCGCCCTCGGATACGAGGGTCCGTGCATCTGCGGCCACGGCCACAAGATGCCCGGTGTCGTCCGAGGCGATCTCCAGGAGGGAAAACCCGACACTTCCCCCGATCCGCGTGAGCTGTGGATGAAGCAGATCAACAGCGATTCCTCTGCGGACGGGGGCGAGGAGGACGAGAACGTGCTACGGAGAACGCTTTTGGGACTTTTGGCCGGCGGCGCCGCCACGCTGGACGGCCAGGTGCTCGGATCGGTGGAGAGCATACGCAGGAGGATGGACGACACCCTGGTGTCGGCGACCGTCTCGCCCGCCATGCTCGACCAGTGGGAAGAGGCCACCGTCGGCTTCGGCCGCCAGTACATGAACACGCCGCCGCTCCGGCTGCTCTGCGACGTGCTGCTGGAGTTCAGCTCCGTGCGCAAGGCCATGGAGCGGCGTCAACCGGTCGACCTGCAGGAGCGGTTGTGCCGGATGGCGGCCCAGCTCGCCGGCCTGAGTGGAATGATCATGGTGAACCTGGGCGACCACCGGATGGCCAGGTCCTTCTTCCGGACCGGCAGGACGGCGGCGGACGAGACCGGGGACCGCGCGCTGCGCGCCTGGGTCACGGCGAGGGAGGCGCTGGTCCCGCTCTACTACGGCGACCCGCGCGAGGCCCTCAACCTCGCCAAGAAGAGCCGCGACATGGCGGGTCAGACCCCCTGCGCCGCCCAGGCCATGGCGCCGGTGGTGGAGGCCCGGGCGATCGCGATGATCTCGGGCGCGGGCAAGAAGGACGCCGTCGACCAGGCCAAGCGGGCACTCTCCCGGGCCAGGGCGGCGTTCTCCCAGATGCCCGTCGTCGACCAGGAGGACCTGGCCTTCGGCTACACCGAGCGCCAGCTCTACTTCCACCAGGGCGACGCCCTGGTCAGGCTGGGGCAGGCCATGGAGGCCGACCTCATCCTGGAGCAGGCGCTCACCAAGTACAGCCCGTCCGACTGGCTCGACCCGGCTCTCATCAGGTTCGACCGGGCCAAGTGCAAGGTGATCGAGGGCGACCTCGCCGAGGCGCTGACGATGGCGAAGGAGGCGATCGCCGGGCTGGACGAGGGGTGCCGTCCCGACATCGTGGTGCAGCGGGCCATGGAGGTGGCCAAGCTCGTCGAGCTCAAGGACCCCGCCCACCCCGATCTCAAGGAGTACCGGGAGGCGCTGCAGGCCGCTTCGGTGACCGAGCCGCTGGGGTCGAGGGTCGATTCCGTATGAACGACGTCGAGATCAGGCGTTATCGCTGGTCTGACCTCGAATCCGTCTGGGCGCTGCACCAGATCTGCCTCGCCCAGGTCGGGCTCTCCCCGGGCGACGGCATCTGGTACGACGACGACTTCCCCCGGATCAACGAGATCTACCTGGCCGATCGGGGGGAGTTCCTCGTCGGGGAGGTCCCCGGGGGGCGTGTCGTGGCGATGGGCGGGATCCGCCGGATCGACGGCGAGACCGCGGAGATGTGCCGCCTGCGCGTCCATCCGGAGTTCCAGCGGCGCGGGTACGGCGCGCGGATGGTATCGGCCCTGGAAGCGCGGGCGATCGAGCTGGGCTACCTGCGGCTCAGGGGGGACACGACGCTGAACCAGCCGGCCGCCATCGAGCTCTACCGCAAGTACGGCTGGCGCGAGATCCGCCGGGAGGAGTGCGGCGGATGCGTCGTGCTGTACGGGGAGAAGGAGCTGGTCGAGGCGATGTCGACCTCGACGTGACGGCCTGGACTTCCAGACTGTTCCTTTATCGGGCATTGCCATCCGGCGAGAGGCCGGAGAACTTGTTCTTCGTACCCGGTTCCCCGCTCGGTCAGAGGTCGCAATGAAGAAGATCATTGTTCACAAGCCCGGCACCGTCAGGCTCAGCGGTGCTTCCAGCGTCATCCACACGGGGTGGAGGGCAGCCTCCGACTGAGTGTGTCCCCGGTGCCCGTCCGCCTCGCCGCATGGTGGACGGGCACCGGTGTGTGCGGCAGGAGATCGAAGATCCGAGGGCCGGGAGACGCCGAACCGGTCCCCGGTGCGTGCCTCCCCGCCCGCCGGCGGATGACGGAACCCCCGGGGCGCCCCCGGTCCCGGCCGGCCTCTTCGCTTCGGGGTCTCGTTCACGGGTGCGGCGTTCCTCCGGAAGGGCGGTGCCCTGCGGTGGAAAGAACCTCCTCCTGGAGGTAGGGCTGCCCCTCTCGGGGGAAGATTTCCGCCCCGAGTCTCCCGGGAGTGGATTTTTCTCCCTCCTCGGGAGTGTTTTCTTCTCCCCGTCCCGGGATGAGGATCCTCCTCCCGGGCGGAGGTAATCCACTCCGAGTGGGAGAAGTCTTCTTCTGTGGCAGGAGGTGTGCGGGCATGCGGTCCCGCCGTTGACGCGGATTGAACAAGCGTTTAATCTATTGAACATGTGTTCAGCGCATGATGACCTCACCGCCCGGGCCGTCATCCGGGACCGCGCCCTGGAACTGTTCGCGGCCCAGGGCCCCGACGCGGTGACCGTGCGGCGGATCGCCGCGGCCGCGGGAGTCTCGCCCGGCCTCGTCATCCACCACTTCGGCTCCAAGGAGAGGCTGCGCGCCGCGGTCGACGAGCACGTGGCGGGGGTGTTCGACGACCTGTTCACCCGGGCCGCGACGGGCGGGCTCGACATGACCGACGGGGCCTCCCTCGCGGAGGCGTTCCTGCGGCAGCTCCCGCCCGGCTCGCCGGTCCCCGGCTATCTGCGCCGCCTGCTGCTGACCGGCGACGCCGCCGGGACCGGGATCTTCCGCCGCTGGTTCACCGCCGGACGGACGATGACCGAGGCGCTCGTGGCCCGCGGCCTGCTCGGACCGGGGCGCGACCCGGAGGTCCGCACGGCCTTCCTCATGGTCAACGACCTGGTCCTGCTGCTCCTGAGGGACCAGCTCGCCGAGGTGGTGGGCATCGACCCCCTCGGCCCGGAGGGCGCGGTCCGATGGGCCGAAGAGGTGCTGGACATCTATCGCAACGGACTGTTCGGCACGGAAGGGGAATCAGCGTCATGAAGGTCCTGATCTGCGGAGCCGGGATCGCCGGCCTCACCCTGGCCTGGTGGCTGCGGCGCGGCGGCGCCGAGGTGACGATCGTCGAGAGGGCGCCCGGGCCGCGCAGCGACGGATACATGATCGACTTCTTCGGCTCGGGCTACGACGTGGCCGAGCGGATGGGCGTCCTCGGAGACCTGCGCGAGATCGCCGCCGACATCTCCGAGCTGGCCTACACCGACCCGCGCGGCAGGCGGACCGGAGGCGTCCGCTACGCCTCCGCCGCGGCGATACTCGGCGGCCGGGTGCTCAGCCTCATGCGCGGCGGACTGGAGTCGGTGCTGCGCTCGTCGCTGGACCCCGGCGTGGAGGTCCGGTACGGCACCAGCGTCGCCGCCGTCCGGGACGTCCCCGGCGGGGTGGAGGCCGAGCTGACCGACGGGACGGTGAGCCGGGCCGACCTGCTGGCAGGCGCCGACGGCATCCACTCCGTCGTCCGCCGGCTGGTCTTCGGCCCCGAGGAGCACTACCTGCGCCCCCTGGGCTACCACACCGCCTCCTACCTGCTCCGGGACGCCGGACTGGCGGAGAGGACCGGCGGGCGGGCGGTGCTGGTGAGCGTGCCGGACCGGCAGGCCGGGATCTACCCGACGCGGGACGGCGCTCTGGCGGCCTTCCTGGTGCACGCCTGCACGGACACCGCCCTGCCCGCCGACCCCCGCTCCGAGATCACCACCCGCTACCGGGGCATGGGCGCGCTGACGGACCGGATCCTGGCCCACTGCCCGCCGGACCCCTACTACGACTGCGTCGCCCAGATCCGGATGCCCCGCTGGAGCCGGGGACGGACCGTCCTGATCGGCGACGCCGCCCACGCCGTCTCGCTCATGGCCGGGCAGGGCGCATCGATGGCGATGGGCGGCGCCTACACCCTGGCGGTCGAACTGCTCGGCGCGGACGCAGGGGCGGCGCTGGAGCGCTACGAGCGGCGGATGCGCCCCTTCGTCCTCGGCAAGCAGGACAGCGGCCGCACCGCCGCCGAGTGGATGGTCCCGCACCAGGCCTGGAGGATCGCCGTGCGCAACCGCCTGGCCGGCCTCGCCGGGCTGCCCGGCGGCAGGGCGGTCATGGGCCGCGCCTTCAGGCGGCTGAGCGAGAGCGTCATCCCAGCAGCGTGAGCCGGGAGACGACCGAGAGCAGGTCCGGCGGCTCCAGCGGACCGGGCAGTTCCTCCGGGGAGAACCAGCCGGACCCCAGATAGGTCTCGTCCTCCTCGGCGGTGAACGCGCCGGGATCCGTCTCGGGTGTGCCGCCGAACCTGGCCAGGTAGAACCGCTCGGTCTTGGCGTAGCGCACGCCGAGCCAGGTGAACTCCCGCCGCACCGGAACCCACCGGTCCAGCACCGCCCCGCCCGGCAGCCCGGTCTCCTCGGCGAGCTCCCGCCGGGCGGCCGCCAGCGGCGTCTCGCCCGGGTCGATCCCGCCGCCCGGCGGCTCCCACACGGTCTGCCCGCTCACCGTGTCGCGCCAGTGCATCAGCAGCACCCGGCCCCGGCCGTCCACGCACACCACCCGCGCCGCGGGCCGGTCGTCCACCGGGGAGCCGCCCGCAGGACCTTCTCCACCGGTTCGCCCGCTGCGCTCGCTCACAGACCCGGGACGCTACCACCACGGCGGCGCCGGCGACCCGGCCGCCTCAGCGCTTCATCGCGCCGTCGGCGATGGCGTCGGCGGCCTCGCCGATCGCGATGCCGACGACCTCCAGGCGGCGGACCAGCTCGCGCTCCTTCATGGCCTCGGAGGTGATCTCACCGGAGAAGATGCGGGCGATCTCGTACTGGTACATGCGCTGGAGGGTGCCGCTGACCTTCTTGACCTCCAGGGCGTCGTGGCTGACCACCGAGGGGCCGGAGGCCAGGTCGCGCACGGCGGTCTCCAGCGCCTCGATGCCGACGATCACCTGGTCCAGCATGGGGGCGAAGCGCTGCTGCTCGCGGACCCGGTACAGGTGCGACTCGCGGACGAAGTCGCGCAGCGAGTCCAGGATGTCGTCGATCGAGCGGGAGAGGCGGAAGATGTCCTCGCGGTCGATCGGGGTGATGAGCGAGCCGGACAGCTCCTCCACCAGCCGGGCGCGCTGGGTGTCGCCCCGGTGCTCGATCTCCCGCATCTCCTCGTGCGCGTCGGTCCTCCGGGTGTCGCCGCCGATCATCGCGACGGCCAGCCAGGCGCCCTCCTTGGTCGCCTTCAGCTGGCCGATCAGCGCCTCGGCGAGCGCGCTGTCCATGTGGCCGGTCATCAGGTCCCGGACCCTGCGCAACCGTTTCACGCGATCACCCCTCTGACGACGAGCGCCGCCGCCGCCGCGAGCGCCCCGCTCACCGGCAGCGTCAGCATCCAGGCTAGAACGATCTTCATGGCGGCGTGCCAGCGCACCCGCCCGGAACTGCCGGCCATGCCCGCGCCGATCAGGGCCCCGGCGATGGTCTGGGTCATGCTCACCGGCGCGCCGATCGCGGCGCACCCGAGAACGGCGGTGCCGGTCGCCAGCTCCGCGGTCACCCCGTGCAGCGGGCGGGAGGCGATGATCTCGCGGCTGAGCAGGCGGCCGGCGCGCGGCAGGCCGTACACCGCACCGGCCCCGAACAGCCCGGCCATCGCCACGCAGGTGGACAGGGGGGCTCCCGACAGACCCAGCGAGAGCATGAAGACGGCCAGCATCTTCTGGCCGTCGTTGGCCGCGTAGGCCAGGCACTGCAGGACGAACCCGGCACGGTGCCACTGCCGCAGCGTGCGGCCGTACGCCAGCCTGGCCAGCAGCAGGCTCACCGGGACCGCCAGCAGCGCTCCGACGAACGGCGCCGCCAGCGCGACCCCGAGCACGAACAGCACGTTCCCGTAGGAGACCGGCACGCCCCAGCCCAGGTCGGCGCCGGTGAGAGCGCCCACGATGGCGAGGGTCAGACTGGTGGGCCGCCCCCGGTTGCTCAGGAACATGACGACGGCCAGCGCGCTGAGCACCGCGACGGCCATGGCGACCTGGCCGTCCGGGCCCTCCATGGTGGCCAGCCGGGTGGTGAAGGTCAGCGCGACCCGGTGGGCCACCGAGGGGACCAGCGCGATCGCGGCCATCATCATGAGCACGCCGGTCACCGGCCGGATGCTGGGGACCTTCAGCCCGGTCGCGAGCAGTGCGCCGCCGTCGTTGATCCCGCTGATGACCGCGAACAGCCCGGCGAGTGCCGTCAGGGCGATCGAGCTCACGGTCCTCCGTCCCGGCTGCACGCCGGGCGCCCGGCAGGGCCGGTCCGGCAGGGGCTCCTCAGGTGGGCGGCGGCTGTCGTCGGAAACGGTCGGCGGTACCGGTCCGGCCGCACTGATATGCGACTACATACCCAAGATCAAGCGAATGATGGGTAAAAGTTCTTGCTTGCCCGCCCCGGCCGGGGGCCCGGCGACCCCGCGGGCGGACTGCGGCGGTGGCCGCGGCCGGAACGCTGTACCCTGCCCAGACCGGCCTCACGGCACCGTCGATCCGACCTCCCAAGGTGAAGTCATGAGTTCCGCCGAGTATGTTCTGACCCTGTCCTGCCCCGACCGCCCGGGTGTGGTCGCCGCCGTGTCCGGGCTGCTCGCCGGGCGAGGTTGCAACATCATCGAGAGCCAGCAGTTCGGCGACCGCGCCGCCGGGCGGTTCTTCATGCGCGTGCAGTTCTCCGCCCCCGCCTCCGTCCCCGCGGACGAGCTGCGCGCCGGCTTCGCCGCGCTGGCCCCCGAGTTCGGCATGGACATCGCGCTGCGCGACACGGCGGTCAAGCCGCGGGTGCTCATCATGGTCAGCAAGTACGGCCACTGCCTGAACGACCTGCTCTACCGGGTCCGCTCCGGGCTGCTGGACATCGAGATCGTCGCGGTCGTCTCCAACCACCCCGACCTGCGCCCGCTCACCCAGTCCTACGGCATCGACTACCACCACCTGCCGGTCACCCCGGAGAGCAAGCCCCGGCAGGAGGCGGAGGTCCTGGCGCTGGTCGAGCACTACCGGGCCGACCTGGTGGTGCTCGCCCGCTACATGCAGGTGCTCTCGGAGGACCTCTGCGAGAAGCTCGCCGGGCGGGCGATCAACATCCACCACTCGTTCCTGCCGTCGTTCAAGGGAGCCAAGCCGTACCACCAGGCGCACGCCCGGGGCGTGAAGCTGATCGGCGCCACCGCCCACTACGTCACCTCCGTCCTGGACGAGGGACCGATCATCGAGCAGGAGGTCGCGCGGGTCGACCACAGCCACTCCCCGGAGGACCTGGCCGCCATCGGCAGGGACATGGAGTGCGTCGCCCTGGCCCGGGCCGTGAAGTGGCACGCCGAGCAGCGCGTGGTGCTCGACGGGCACAAGACCATCGTCTTCCCCCGCTGACGCGGAGCTTTTTCTCCCGGGCCGCGGGCATCCGGAGCGGCGCCCGGGGCGAATGACGGGTGGCCGCACATCCCTTCCCTCGTCCCCGGCACCGGAGGAACCCGATGCGAAGGCTCCCCTTGAGGGCTCGCGCCGCGCCGTACGGCACGGATCCGTCCATGCCCTCCACATTCCCGTCTGATGGTGACAAGCTCTGATTCCAGATGACTTATCGGGAGTGTGGTGGCATGGAGGCGCCTGTCACGGACGACCGCCTGCTGCACCAGCGGATCGCGGGCGGGGAGGAGGCGGCGCTGGGAGAGCTCTACGACCGCTTCGCGCCGCTGGTCTTCGGCCTCAGCGCACGGATCACCCGGGACCGCTCGGCGGCGGAGGACATCACCCAGGAGGTCTTCATCTCCTTCTGGGAGCGCCCCCTCGCCTTCGACCCCGGCCGCGGGACGCTCCGTGCCTGGCTGGCCACCATCGCCCACCGGCGGGCGGTGGACCACGTCCGCGCGCAGGAGCGCCGCAAGGCGTCGGTGCTCGGCCCGCGGCTGGTGGAACCCGAGCCGGAGCGGCTGGAGGACGCGGTGCTGTCCCGGCAGGAGGCCGACGGAGTACGGCTGGCGGTCGGCAAGCTGCCCGACGACCTCCGCGAGGTCATCGAGCTGGCCTACTACCGGGGACGCACCTACCGGCAGGTCGCCGAGGAGCTCGGGCTGCCGGAGGGGACCGCCAAGTCGAGGATCAGGACGGGGCTGCGCAGGCTCGCCGACGCGCTGACCGAGGAGGGCGCATGAACGACGATCCGACCCATCGCCTGTATCTCGACGCACTGGAGGAGGCACTGGCGGAGACGGCGGCGGGGGACGCGCCGCCGCAGGCCCCGCTGCGCCCGCTGACGCTCACCGCGGCCCGCGCCCGGCGCCGCCCCGCCGCCTCGGTCTCCGGCTGGACGGCGCCCTTCGCCGGCCGGATCGCGGCCATGGACGCCCTGCTGGGCGAGGCGGGCGAGGACGACTGGGGGCGGGAGACCGTCGAGGGGTGGACGCTCCAGGAACTGCTGGCCCACCTCGCGGCCAAGGACGGGCTGGTCGCGCTCTCGGCGGGCGCGCCCGTCCTCGGCCCGCCGGTGATCGCGGACGAGGCGCTCGCCCGGACCGCGGAGCTGCAGGAGTACGAGCGCCGCAGGGTGCCCGAGCAGACCCGCCGCGACTGGCGGGCCCAGGCCGACGCGCTCTGCCGGCACCTGGCCCCCCTGCCGCCGGAGACCCCGATGACGGTGAGCGGGTTCACGATGCCGGTCGCCGACCACCTGCTGGCCAGGATGCTGGAGACCTGGATCCACACCGCGGACGCCGCGGGAGCGGCGGGGGTCCGGCTGCCCGACCCCGTCCCCGGGCACATCGAGCCCACCGCCGACCTGTGCGTACGGCTCATGCCCCTGACCATGCTGATGCGCGGGCACGCGGTGGCCGAGGGCAGGGCCGTACGGCTCGTGCTGACCGGCCACGGAGGCGGGAGCTGGCACGTGCCGCTGCACCCGGGCGGGCGGGCCGTACGGGAGGGAGGCCCGGCCGGTGCCGCCGCGACCGGCCGGGACACGCGGGGCGGCGGCCCGGCCGACGCGACGGTCACCTGCGACGTGATCGAGTTCTGCTTCCTGGTGGGCGGCAGGGGGGAGCCCGCGCGGTTCGCGGCCGGGGTGGAGGGGGACGCCGGCCTCGCCCGCGACCTGCTGCACGCCGCCCCCGCCCTGTCCGGCCCCTGACGGTCCGCTCAGGGGCGTGCGGAGATCATCCGCAGCTCGCCGTCCGGGAACGTCCCGGTGACCGACACCGACCGGAAGCCCGCGCCGGTCAGCAGCGCGCGGAACTCCGCCTCCGTACGCTCCCGGCCGCCGGTGGCCACCAGCATGTTGAGGTCGCTCATCACGGTCCCGGTGGCGGCGGGGGAGTCGATCCGCTCCGGCAGCACCGGCTCCAGGACCAGCAGCACGGCCTCCGGGCCCATGGCCGCGCGGCAGGTCCGCAGGATCGCGCCGGCACGCTCGTCGTCCCAGTTGTGGATGACGCTCTTGAACAGGTAGGCGTCGGCCCCCTGCGGCACCTTCTCGAAGAAGTCCCCGCTGACGATCTCGCATCGGTCGCGGAGGCCGGCCAGGTTCCGCTCCGCCTCGGCGAGCCCGCCGGGCAGGTCGAAGAGCACCCCCCTCAGCTCCGGTACGGCCCGCAGGATCGCCGAGAGCAGGGTGCCGTCCCCGCCGCCGAGGTCCACCAGGGTGCCGAACCGGGTGAAGTCGAAACCCTGGACGACCCCGGGCGCGATCCTGCGGGTGTAGTCGGACATGGCCCGGTTGAAGACCGCGGACTCCTCCGGGTTGCGGGCCGTCCACTCGAACGGCGGGTAGCCGGTGACCCGCTCCCACATCGGCTCCCCGGTCCGGACGCTCTCGGCCAGCAGCCCCCAGGCCGCCCACACGCCGGGCCCGCAGAACAGCCGGGCCAGCGCGCGGAAGGAGTCCGGGGTGCCGTCCCTGAGCCGGTCGCCCGCCTCGGTGAGCACGAAGCGGCCGGGGGCGGTCTCGGCGACCAGGCCGAAGCAGGCCAGTGCCCGCAGCAGCCGGTGCAGCGAGGGGGCGTGCGTGCCGGTCGCGGCGGCGAGCTCGGCGGCGCTGAGGGGGCCGCCGGTCAGGTGCCCCGCCAGGTCGAGCTCGGCGGCCACGTAGATGACCTGGGCGGGCATGAAGCCGAAGACCAGCTCTCGTTGCGGGCTCACCGGGGCCGTCACGGCCGGGCGGTACGTCCCGAAGTGCCAGGGGTTGCCCTCGGGGTCCTCGCACATGTAGTCGCGCGAGCCGTACGGCTGGTCGGCGGGCCCCGCGGTGACCGCGGCCCCCGCCGCCCGCGCCCGGTCGTGGTGGGCGTCCGGGTCGTCCACGGCGATGTAGACCCCCTGCCCGCCGGGCTCCCCGGCACCCAGCATGATCATGCCGGTGCCGGCGGACAGCTCGGCATGCTTGATCGCGCCGTCGTCCCCCGTGGAGACCCGGTGGACCTCGAATCCGAACGCCTCGACGAGCCACTCGATCGCCGCACCGGGTTCCCGGTAGCGGACCAGTGGATAAACCGCCTGCATGGTCGCCTCCTCCGTGTGGTGAGACCACGGTCTCCCGGGGAGGGGCGTGCGGGCTTGGAAAAATCTGACCCGGTCGCTCCGGGGAGGCCGGCGGCGTCCGGCGGCGAGCCGGTGACCTGCGGAGGACGGCCGCTCAACCGGCGACGGCGATCGGGCACTCCGGCCACGGGGCCACCAGCCCGCGGGGCGTGACCCCGGCCATGGCCCGGAAGTCGCGGTTCATGTGCGCCTGGTCGTAGTAGCCGCAGGCGGCGGCGGTGTCGGCCGGGGGCCTCCCGGCCCGCAGGCGGGCGACGGCGTGCTCGAAGCGCAGCACCCGGGCGACGGACTTGGGCGTCATCCCGATCTGGTCGCGGAAGCGGGCGGCCAGATGGCGGTGGCTCCATCCCAGCTCACCGGCGAGCGCCGCGATCGGGACCCTCCCCCGGGTGGCGGAGAGCCGCTCCCAGGCCCGGACGATGCGGGGGTCGGGCGCGGGGGCCGCCTGGATCCGCCGGGTGAGCAGGGCGTCCAGGAGGGCCAGCCGGGCACTCCGGCCGGTGGCCTCGGCCAGCCGCTCGACGGCGGCGCCCGCCCACGGGCCGAGCGCGTCCTCCAGCGGGACCACCCGGTTGGCCAGCTCGCCCATCGGCATCCCGAACAGCCGCCGTGCGCCGAGCGGCGTCAGGTTGACCTGCAGCCCCTCGGCGACTCCGGCCGTGGTGGTGTCGACGTAGGTGTCGTGCAGCCCCGCGGTGAAGGAGGCCAGCCGCTCCCGCCCGCCCGGCCCGCTGAGTCCCAGCGGCTCGCCGAACCCGAAGATCACGACCATCCCGGCGAACGGCGGCTGCCGCCGTGCCAGCGGCTCCTCGTAGCGCTCGGTGTAGGCCGTGAACTCCGTCACGTAGGGGCGCAGGAAGGCGCCCGGCCTGCCCTCGGCGAAGGTCAGGCCACCGATCACGCCGGCGTCGCCCACGGTCCGACGGTAGCCGCCGCCACCGACATTCTCCCGCCGCGCCCGGACGCCCCGGCTCTTCCTGCCGGCCCGGCGCCGGAAGGCATCCCGCCGGGCCGGTCCGTCCCGGCCTCCCCGGCGGTGCGGGAGGTCCGGGACGGAGCGGGACGGACCTACGCGATCAGGCCGGTGTGGTGGGCGAGGAAGGCGAGCTGGTCGGCGGCGAGCTCGACGCTCTTGCTGACCGCACGGGCGCCGTGGCCGGTCTCGGCCTCGTTGCGCAGCAGGATCGGCCGGTCGGCCGCCTGGGCGTGCTGGAGCGCGGCGCACATCTTCCAGGCGTGCAGCGGGTGCACCCGCGTGTCGGACTGGAAGACGGTGAACAGCGTCGCCGGGTAGGAGACGCCCTCCCGGACGCGGTGGTACGGGGAGTAGGACCAGAGCCAGCCGAACTCCTCGGGCTCGGCGGCGGTGCCGTACTCGACGTTCCAGGTCGCGCCGAGACCGAAGAGCTCGTAGCGGACCATGTCGAGCAGCGGCGCCGAGCAGACCACCGCGGCGTACAGGTCGGGGCGCTGGGTGAGGGCGGCGCCGACCAGCAGGCCTCCGTTGGAGCCGCCGGAGATCGCCAGCATGGACGGGTCGGTGACGCCGGCGGCGATCAGGTGCTCGGCCGCCGCGTGCAGGTCGTCGAAGACGTTCTGCTTGTTGGCGAGCATGCCCGCCCGGTGCCAGTCCTCCCCCTGCTCGCCGCCGCCGCGCAGCTGGGCGATGGCGTAGGCGCCGCCCGCCTCCACCCAGGTCAGGATCGAGGCGGAGTAGCCCGGGGTCATCGCGAGGCCGAAGCCGCCGTAGCCGTACAGGATCGTCGGGCGGGGGCCCTGCGTCCCGGGCTTGGAGATGACCAGCATGTGCACCTCGGTGCCGTCGGCCGATCGGTAGACGACCTGCTCGGTGGTGACGGCGGGCACCTCGACCGCGCCGGGCGAGGCGGCCCAGAGGGTGGTCTCCCCGGTGCGGGCGTCGTAGCGCTGGACGGTCGGCGGGGTGGTGTTGTCGGTGTAGCCGAACCAGGCCTCGTGGCCGCCCTCGGGACGCTCGCTGATGCCGCCGATCGTGCCCAGCCCCGGGGTCGGCACCGCGCCGATCCGCTCGCCGGTGCGCAGGTCGTGCACGGTGATCTCGCTGATCGCGTGGCGGGTCCAGCCGACCAGCATGACCGGCCGCTCGAGGTCGTCGAGGATCGCGAAGTCCGAGAGCACGGCCTCGGGGTCCTGCGGGACCAGGTCGCGCCAGTGCTCGGCCTGCGGGGCGGCGGGGTCGGTCACGCAGATCCGGGCGCGGGGGGCGTCGCGGTCGGTGAAGACGTAGAACAGCCCGTCGCGGCCGAAGACCAGGCCGGTCTGGGCGTCCACCCCCTCCTGGACGACGACCAGCTCCGGCGCCTCGGGGGAGGAGGCGTGCAGGTCCGCGACCCACAGGTCGTTGCGGGGCGCGGTGCCCCGGGAGGCGGAGATCTGCAGCCACCGGCCGTCGCGGGAGACCGAGACGCCGTAGTAGTTGGTCTTCTCCATGCCGTCACCGAAGATCAGGACGTCGTCCTCGGTGGAGGAGCCGACCCGGTGCAGGTAGACCCGGCGGTGGAACTGCTCCTCGCCCTCGGGCACCTCCAGGGCGGGCAGCCTGCGCACGTAGTAGAACGCCTCGCCGCCGGGGAGCCAGGCGACGGGGGAGTAGCGGCACCGGTCGATCGGCCCCTCGATCCGGGTCCCGGTCGCGATGTCCATCAGGTAGAGGTTGGACTCCTCGTCGCCGCCGACCGAGATCTGGTAGGCCAGCAGGCGGCCCTCCTTGTCGGGCTGCCAGGCGTCGAGCGTGGTCAGGCCGGTCGGGTCGAGCCCCATCGGGTCCAGCAGCGCCCGCTCGGCGCCGCCGGGGTCGACGGTGTAGAGCACGGCGTGTTCCTGCTCCGGGGTGCGCCGCATGAACAGCCGCCGCTCGCCCCGCCAGACCGGGGCTCCGACCGAACCGGAGCGCAGCAGCTCCGCGACGCGGGCCCGGAACCTCTCGCGTCCGGCGAGTCCGCCCGTCTCCGACGCGAACAGGGCCTCCTGGGCGGCCAGCCACTCCTTGGCCGCGGGGTCGTCGGGATCCTCCAGCCAGCGGTAGGGGTCGGGGACGGGGACGCCGTGGAGATCGTCGACGACGTCGTCACGGCGGGCGGGCGGGTACGGCTGTCGCGTCATGGCTGGAACCCTACGACCTCCGGCCGGTGCCGGGGCGCCCCTACGGGAACCGGCGTACGCGCAGGCCCTGCCAGGAGTGAAGAACCGGTAATGGGGGAATAAAGCACACCAGGAGTCCCACCAGTCATTTATGGGTGGCGGGCACGCCGACACAGCAGCCAAACTTGGTCCAGGACGGTGCCGTGGTGAACCATCCGCTGGGCCGTCCGGCGGAGGTCATCGTGACGGAATCGACCGGGTCCCAGGAGGGGCCGCAAATCGGGGCACGCAAGACCGTGCCCCCTGTCCGGACGCGCCGTGTGCCGGGAAAGGCACGCTGATGCGTCAAGTCCTGCTGCTCAACGCCACCTACGAACCCCTGACCACCCTCTCCCTGCACCGGGCCGTCGTGCTCGTGCTCAGGGAGAAGGCCGACGTCGTCCACCGCGACGGGCGGGGCGCCGTGCTCCGCTCGGCCAGCCGCACGCTCGACGTGCCGTCGGTGATCAGGCTTCGCCGCTATGTCCGTATCCCCTACCGGTCGCGGATCCCGCTGACCAGGACCGCCCTGATGCGCCGGGACGACTACCGGTGCGCCTACTGCGGCCAGCGGGCCGAGACCATCGACCACGTGATCCCCCGTTCGCGCGGCGGAGCCCACACGTGGGAGAACTGCGTGGCCTCGTGCACCACGTGCAACCACCGCAAGGCCGACCGGCTCCTGGAGGAGCTGGGGTGGACGCTGAACGTGGCCCCGGTGGTGCCGCGGGGCGTGCACTGGCGGCTGATCGGCGCGCACATCGTCGGCGACCCCCAGTGGGCGCCCTACCTGGCGGAGAACGCGGCCTGACGCCGCGGGGCGGCCGGGCACCCGCTCGGGTGCCCGGCCGCCCGCGTTCTCGCGGCGCCATGCGGGCGTTCGTACGGCGCCGGCCCGAGTGGGTACTCTGTGGCCATGCCTCGCTACGACTTCCGCTGCCGCGCCTGCGGCTCCACCTTCGAGCTGTCGCGCCCGATGGCGCGGTCCGACGAGCCGGCGGCATGCCCCGCCGGACACGACGACACCGTCCGGCTGCTGTCCACGGTCGCCGTGACGGGAGGCGCCGCAGCCCCCCGCCCCGCCGGCGGCGGGGGCTGCTGCGGGGGAGGCTGCTGCGGCTGACCCCGCATCGGACGCCGCCGGCTCCGGCGGCCCGGTGCGTTATGCCGCGCGCTTGCCCTGGAAGGGCAGGAAGCCCTCGGGCCGGTGCGGGCGGGCGGGGACGAACGTGGGTTCGGTGGCGATGATCCGGTCGAACCGGAAGGCGCGGATCGCGCCGCGCATGCGGCACATGCCGACGAGATACCAGTGCTCGCGGTGGACCATGCAGGTCACCGGGTCGACGTCGCGGACGGTGACCCGGCCGGAGACGTCGCGGTAGTGCAGGCGGATCACGAGCCGGGAGGTGATGGCGCTCGCGATGGTCCTTGCCCGGTCGGCGACCGGGGCGGGCAGCGGGGCGGTCAGGGTGGCGAGGGTGGCGGCCACGACGTCGTCTCCGAGCTCCAGGTGCTCGAAGGCGTGGCGGAGACCGTGCCGGGCGGCGTCGGCCTGGGGGCCCGAACCCAGATGGGCGAGGGAGAGGGCGAGGGCGGCGATCTCGGCGGTCGTCAGGGGGCTGGTGGGGGACTTCACGACGTTTGCCATGCTTCAAGAATAGGTCCCGGCACCGACATTTTTCGAACAGAGATGCCGGGTTCTCTGGACTGTAGCCTCCTGGCGACATACCACGACATTTGCGTACGAAAAGCCGGAACGGGCACCTCCGGCCGCCCGCCGTACCGGCGCCGCCGGGTGCAGGGGCCGCCGCGGCGGACGAGCGGTCATGCCCGGGGACGGGTCGCCCGTGCCGGGGACACCCGGCACGGGCGAGAGGCGATGCGGGGCCGCCCCGGAGGCCTACCGGGAGAGCTGGGACAGGTCGCGGGAGGCGCCGGTGGAGGCGGAGGTGGTCAGCGCGGCGTAGGCCTGGAGCGCGGCGGTCACCGGACGGTGGCGGTCGCGCGGACGGTAGCCGCCCAGGTCGGCCAGGACCCTCTCCCTGCGGGCGGCCAGCTCGGCCTCCGCCACCCTCAGCTCGATCGAGCGGCCCGGGATGTCGATCTCGATGAGGTCGCCGTCCTCGACCAGGGCGATGGTGCCGCCCTCGGCCGCCTCCGGGGAGGCGTGGCCGATGGACAGGCCGCTCGTGCCGCCGGAGAAGCGGCCGTCGGTGATCAGGGCGCAGGCCTTGCCCAGGCCCTTGCCCTTCAGGAACGAGGTCGGGTAGAGCATCTCCTGCATGCCCGGCCCGCCCTTGGGCCCCTCGTAGCGGATGACGACGACGTCGCCCTCCTTGACCCGGTTGTTCAGGATGCCCTCGACGGCGTCCTCCTGGGACTCGAAGACCACGGCCGGCCCGGAGAACCGCCAGATCGACTCGTCCACCCCGGCGGTCTTGACGATGCACCCCTCCACGGCGATGTTGCCGTAGAGCACGGCCAGGCCGCCGTCACGGGTGTAGGCGTGCTCCATGTCGCGGATGCAGCCGCCCTCGCGGTCGAGGTCGAGGGAGTCCCAGCGGGCGTCCTGGGAGTAGGGCTTGACGGTGCGGACGTTGCCGGGGGCGGCGTGCCACAGCTCGACCGCCTCGGGCAGCGCCTTCGGCGAGCGCACGTCCCAGGCGTCGAGGTAGTCGCCCAGCGTGCCGCCGTTGACGGTGTTGACGTCCCGGTGGAGCAGGCCGCCCCGGTCGAGCTCGCCGAGGATGGCCGGGATGCCGCCCGCGCGGTGCACGTCCTCGACGTGGTACTTGTCGGTGGCGGGGGCGACCTTGCTCAGGCACGGCACCCGGAGCGAGATCTCGTTGATCTCCTTGAGGCCGAAGTCGACCCCGGCCTCGCGGGCCGCGGCGAGGATGTGCAGGATCGTGTTGGTCGAGCCGCCCATCGCCACGTCCAGCGCCATGGCGTTCTCGAACGCCTCCTTGGTGGCGATGGCGCGCGGCAGCACGCTGGAGTCGTCCTGCTCGTAGTAGCGGCGGGTGATCTCCACCAGCTGCCGCCCGGCGTCCTGGAACAACTTCTTGCGGGCCTTGTGGGCGGCGAGGATCGTGCCGTTTCCGGGCAGTGCCAGGCCGATGGCCTCGGCCAGGCAGTTCATGGAGTTGGCGGTGAACATGCCGCTGCACGAGCCGCAGGTCGGGCAGGCGTTCTCCTCCAGCTCCAGCAGCTCCTCGTCGGAGACGCTGTCGTCGGCGGAGGCGATCATCGGGTCGATCAGGTCGAGCTTCCTGCCGGGCGTCTTGCCGGCCTCCATCGGCCCGCCGGAGACGAAGACCGTGGGGATGTTGAGCCGGAAGGCCGCCAGGAGCATGCCGGGAGTGATCTTGTCGCAGTTGGAGACGCAGATCAGCGCGTCGGCGCAGTGGGCGTTCACCATGTACTCGACCGCGTCGGCGATCAGCTCGCGGCTCGGCAGGGAGTAGAGCATGCCGCCGTGGCCCATCGCGATGCCGTCGTCCACCGCGATCGTGTTGAACTCGCGCGGGATCGCGCCCGCCTCGCGGATCGCCCCGGCGACGACGTCGCCGACCTCGCGCAGGTGGACGTGGCCGGGGACGAACTGGGTGAAGCTGTTGGCCACCGCGATGATCGGTTTGCCGAAGTCACCGCCGGCTACGCCCGTCGCCCGGAGCAGGGCCCGGGCTCCGGCCATGTTCCTGCCGTGAGTGACCGTACGAGACCTGAGGGCGGGCATGACGCTTCTCCCATCATCGACACTGAGTCTTCAAATGGTACGTCCAGCGCCCGGCTGGTGAGACCCGGCGTCCACTCGGCGGACGCCGGTCCGGCGGGCGCGGAGATCCCGGGCATGAGGACGCCCGGCGGCGGAGCCACCGGGCGCGGGGAGGGGGCGCGGGGAGGGGGTCAGTGCTTGGACGGGACCTGCTGGGCCCTGCGGGAGGGCCGGGAGGGGCGCGAGGGCGCGTCCTGCGCGGCGGGCTCGGGATAACGCGCGGGCAGGACCCGCTCGGCGATCTCGTAGATCCGGCCGATCTCGGCGTCGGTGAGCGACCGCTCCCGCTTGGTGATCCATCTGCGGACGTGGCCGCCGTCGAAGACGTCGACCCCCCGGACGTTGAGGACCTTCCACGGGACGGGCGGCCCGTAGATCGCCAGGGACGGGATGATGACGATCTCGCGGCCGAGCGCCTGGCCGATCAGCTCGGCGGCCCGGTCGGCCTCCCACTGGGCCTCGTCGAGCCGGACCTTCTGCGAGAACGGGCCGTGGAACAACTTGCGGTGCGACATGGCGCGCACCGGGAGCCGCCGGTCCCACTTCTCGGAGTCGACGGCGTAGACCCCGGTGGGGCCGATGACCAGGTGGTCGATCTGGGCCTCGCTGTCCGGGATCGCCCGCGCGTGCAGGGTGCGGTAGCCCCTGCGCTCCAGGCCCTTCAGCTGGGCCTCCGTGCGCCGTTCCGCGACCGAGGCGCGCCGCCAGGCGGGCACCGTCGAGTGCGAGCGGGCGCGCAGCACCGTGTCGGCGATGGCGGCGGCGACCGCGGCGGTGACGCCCGCACGCCAGCTGAGCAGCAGGAAGCCCGCGGCCACCCCCACGACGACCGCGATCAGCGCGCGGCGCACCAGCGGGCGGTAACGGGGATGCCTGAGCAGGCTCAGCAGGGAGACCCGCTCGACGGGCGCGTACGTAGACGCGGGCACGGCCGGACGAGCCGCCGGCCTCTTGTCGGTCGGGCCCTCGCCGGCCCAAATCGGTGACGTAGTGTTACCGTCTTCTGGCACCTGACCGGAATCCACGTGACTCACCGTAGCTGACCTTCAAACGGGGTGCCTAGTACTCCACAACTCACACTTTTGTGACCGCCGTCGTCCGCATGGCAGCGCGGGGAAGCGGGTATCTATACATATCTCTCTAGATAACCCTGCCGACTCCGCCTACTGTGCGGGACGTGGCCCACATACATGATCTTACCGCTCTCGAGCAGGCGGCGGCCGTACGCCGCAGGGAGATCTCGCCGGTCGAGATCGCCGAGCACTACCTCGACCGCATCGCGCGGCTCGACCCCCGGGTCGGCGCCTACGTGACCGTCACCCCCGAGCTGGCCCTGGAGCAGGCGCACAAGGCCGAGGCCAGGGTGCTCGCGGGGGAGGACACCCCGCCGCTCCTCGGGGTGCCCGTCCCGATCAAGGACCTCAACCTGGTCAAGGACGTGCCGATCCACTTCGGCTCGGCGGTCTACGACGACTTCGTCGCCCCGGTGGACGACAGCGTGGTGGAGCGGCTCAGGGAGGCCGGGACGGTCATGCTCGGCAAGACGGCCACGCCCGAGTTCGGGATGCCCTGCTACACCGAGACCTCCGTCTCCCCGCCCACCCGGACGCCGTGGGACCTGTCCCGCTCGGCCGGCGGGTCCAGCGGCGGGGCCGCCGCCGCGGTCGCCGCGGGGCTGGCGCCCGCCGCGCAGGGCAGCGACGGGGCGGGTTCGATCCGCATCCCCGCCTCGGTCTGCGGGCTGTACGGCATCAAGCCCACCCGGGGCCGGATCAGCTTCGCCCCGATCATCCCCGACCTGGCGGGCCTGTCGACCAACGGTCCGCTGGCCAGGACCGTCGCCGACGCCGCCGCGCTGCTGGACGCGATGGCCCACGGCAATCCGGGCGACCTCTACCACGCGCCGCCGCCGGAGCTGGGCTCGTTCGCCGCCCACGTCGGCCGGGACCCGGGCCGGCTGCGGATCGCCCGCTACGCCGAGCCGCCGGTCCCCGGCGCGGTGGTGGACCCCGAGGTGCTGGCCGCCTACGAGCACGCCTCGGCGGAGCTGGCCGCCCTCGGCCACGAGGTGGTCGACATCGCGCCGCCGTTCTCGGCCGACCTGGTACCGCAGTTCGTCACGCTCTGGTACGCCTTCTCCTGCATGCACCCGGTGGACCTCACCAAGCAGGACCGGCTCCGCCCGCTGACGGCCTGGCTGCGCGAGCGCGGCTACGCCACCCCGGCGCCCGACTTCCTCCAGGCGCAGTCGGCGCTCCAGCTCGCCACCCGGTTCGGCCTGATGGTCACCGACGAGTACGACGCGGTGCTCACCCCGACCGTCACCGCCCCGCCCCGGCCGGTGGGCTGGTTCGAGGAGGGCGGGGACCCGGAGGAGACCTTCGAGCGGATGAAGCGGTTCGCCGCCTTCCCCGCCATCTACAACGTCAGCGGCCAGCCGGCGGTCAACCTCCCGCTGCACTGGACGGCCGAGGGACTGCCGGTCGGGGTCATGCTGGCCGGGCGGTTCGGCGACGAGGCCACGCTGATCGCGGTCTCCGCGCAGCTCGAGGCGGCCAGGGGCGGTTTCTGGGGGGACCTGCGGCCGTCGGTCTGGTGATCGGGCGCCGGTCCCGGCCCGTCCGGGAGCGCGGGAGCGCCTCCCGCCGCGGTCCCTGCGGGCAGGGCCGCGGCGGCCTTCAGCCCGTCCGGGCGCGCAGGAGCGTCTCCAGATGGGCGGCGATGTCGGCCAGCAGGGTCGAGGGGGCCACCGGGGCGGCGGAGACCGCGGAGAACAGGCTGGGCAGGCCCGGCAGCGGGAAGCCGTCCTCCTCGGTGGCGGCCCTGCCCACCTCGGTCTTGCCCAGGACGAGCCGGCTGCGCTGCCAGGCGTCGAGGACCTCCTCGGGGGAGGGCACGCCGAAGCCGTGTCCCACCGGGGCCGCGTGGCGCAGCCGTACCAGCGGGGTGTCGGCGAAGGCCAGCGCCACCCGGGAGCGCAGCGCCAGGTCGTCGCGGCGGTCCGGGGCCACCCAGTCCATCGCGGCGCACGGGTTGCGGCAGTCGGCGACGCAGGTGGCGAGCGCCCCGGCGACCTGGCTGTGCTGCCGGTCGAAGTAGGCCCGCCAGCCCTCGGCCGGTTCCCCGGCGACCCTGAGGGTCCGGTTGGCGGCGGACTGCTCGGGTTTGGTGTGGTCGCACTCGCGGTCGCCGATCACGCCGAACCTGCTGCCCGGAGCGGTGAGCCCGGCGGGCCAGCGGGCCGGGTCGCCCGCGTGGCCGAGCGCGGGCTCGAAGGCGAGCAGCGGGAGGTACTCGCTGGCGATGTGCAGGGCGGCGACCATGGGGCTGAGCTCGCGCCGGTGCCAGCGGACCTCGATCACCTCCAGCAGCAGCCCGTAGGCGGGGCGCAGCGACTCCAGCGCGCCGCGGGGCTGCTCCCTGGGGGTCTGGGGCATGGTGCACGCGCGGGCGCGCCGCCGCAGCGCGGGCGGCACCTGGCGGGCCTCGACCGCGAAGTCCTCGGCGTCGAGGGAGAGCAGCCGCTGGCCGAACTCGCAGACCGCCTCGATCTCGGGGTCGTCGGCGAGTGCCTCCAGGTCGGCGAAGGCGTGCCGTCTGGCGAGTGTGACGAGCACGTCCTGTACCGAGTGCATCAGCGGACGACCTCACGTTTCCCGCGGGCGATCGCCCGGCGATAGGGCGGCGCCCCCGCCGTCGTGTACGGCGGGGGCGGCGCGTGGACGGGGCCGGGGCGGGCGCCCGGTTTCCTCAGAGGGCCAGGACGCTCAGGCGGCGGCGTCCTTGGCCCGGGCGCGCAGCGCGCGGCGCACGCCGTCGGCGCCTTCCAGGAGCAGGCGCCTGAGCGCCTGCGGCGGCTCGCCCTCCTCGATGAGCCGCTCGGTCCGGGCGACGGTCTCGGGGGAGACGGCCAGGGCCGGGTAGCAGCCGATCGCGAAGTTCTGGGCGCTGTCGAAGGTCCAGGACTCCCAGATGCGGCCGATCTCGGCGTGGTACCGCTCGGCGTAGGGCTCCAGCAGCTCCGGGTGGCGGGGGTCCATGAAGCCGGGGATCGTCGAGCGGAGCAGCGCGCCGCTCAGCTTGCCCTCGGTCATCGTGGCCCAGGCGGCCGCCTTGCCCTCGGCGGTGGGGATCGCGGCCCGGGCCGTAGCGGCCGAGCGCTCGCCGGTGGCGGTGGGGTCGCGCAGCAACTCGGCGGCGATGTCCTCCTCGCCGAGCACGCCGCCTGCGACCAGCGCCTGGGTCAGCGTCCAGCGGAGGTCGGCGTCGACGGTCAGCCCGTCGAGCACCGCCGTACCGTCCAGCAGGCCCTTCAGGAGCGCCAGGTCCTCGCTGGAGGAGGCCACCGCGGTCAGGGCGTTGACGTAGGCGAGCTGGTGGTCCGAGCCGGGCTCGGCGGCCTCGGCGAGCGAGCGCAGCGAGGCGGCCAGCAGGGCCAGGCCCTCGGCGCGCCAGGCGGGGTCGGCGTACTGCTGCACGGCCAGGCGGGCCTGGCGCAGCACGGTCTGGGCGACCGTGATGTCGGTGACCGACGCGATGCCGGAGGTGACCAGCGCCACGTAGTCGCGGGTGGCCATCTCGGCGTCGCGGGTCATGTCCCAGGCGGCGGACCAGCACAGCGCGCGCGGCAGCGACGCCGGGGCCCCCGGGGAGTCGGCGAACTTCGCGATGCCGCCCTCGACCAGGGTCCGCAGCGAGCGCTCGTCGAGCCGGATCTTGGCGTAGGTCAGGTCGTCGTCGTTGATCAGGACCAGGTCGGGCTGGACCTCGCCGACCAGCTCGGCCACGGCCGTACGGGCGCCGACCACGTCGAGCTCGACCCGCCTGACCCGGACGAGGGCGTCGCCGGAGAGCGAGTAGAGGCCGATGGCGACGCGGTGCGAGCGCAGCGTCGGGTAGTCGGCCGGGGCCTCCTGCAGCACCTCGAAGCGGGTGAAGCGGCCCTCGGCGTCGACCTCGAAGGCCGGGCGCAGGGTGTTGACCCAGGAGGTCTCCAGCCACTCCTTCGACCAGGACGACAGGTCGCGGCCGCTGGTCCGCTCCAGCGCCTCCAGCAGGTCCTTCAGCTCGGTGTTGCCCCAGGCGTGCTCGGTGAAGTAGGCGCGCACGCCCGCCAGGAAGTTGTCCAGGCCCACGTAGGCGACGAGCTGCTTGAGGACCGAGGCGCCCTTGGCGTAGGTGATGCCGTCGAAGTTGACCTCGACCGCGTGCATGTCGACGATGTCGGCGGCGATCGGGTGGGTGGAGGGCAGCTGGTCCTGGCGGTAGGCCCAGGCCTTCTCCACGTTGGCGAAGGTCGTCCAGGCGCCCTGGCCCCAGCGGGTGGCCTCGGCCTGGCAGAGCACCGAGGCGTAGGTCGCGAACGACTCGTTCAGCCACAGGTCGTCCCACCAGCGCATGGTGACCAGGTCGCCGAACCACATGTGCGCCATCTCGTGCAGGATCGTCTCGGCGCGGCGCTCGATGACGGCGTCGGTGACGCGGGAGCGGAAGACGTAGTCCTCCAGGAAGGTCACGCAGCCGGCGTTCTCCATCGCGCCGGCGTTGAACTCCGGCACGAACAGCTGGTCGTACTTGCCGAACGGGTAGCGGACGCCGAAGACCTCGTGGAAGAAGTCGAAGCCCTGCCGGGTGACCTCGAAGATGTTGTCCGGGTCGAGGTGCTCGGCGAGCGAGGCGCGGCAGTAGATCCCCAGCGGGATGCCGTCGTGCTCGGAGGTCACCTTGTGGTACGGCCCGGCGCACAGGGCGGTGATGTAGGTCGACATCACCGGCGTCGGCGGGAAGTGCCAGCGCTTGGCGTCCTGCAGCGCCCCGTGCTTGCCGCGGTGCCCTTCCAGCTCCTCGACCCCGTCGGGGGCCGCGTTGGAGACGACCTCCCAGTAGGAGGGCGCGAGCACGGTCAGCTCGAAGGTCGCCTTCAGGTCGGGCTGGTCGAAGCAGGCGTACATCCGGTGGGCGTCGGCCGTCTCGAACTGGCTGTGCAGGTAGACGCTCTTGTCGACCGGGTCGACGAAGCGGTGCAGGCCCTCGCCGGTGCGCATGTAGGAGCAGTCGGCGTCGATCCGCAGCTCGTTGTCCTCGGCCAGACCGGGCAGCGGGAGCCGCCCGGTCTCCGGGTCGTAGGCGGTCACATCCAGCTCGGCGCCGTTCAGGACGGCCTTGCGCACCTTGGCGCCGGCCAGGTCGATGAACGTCTCCGCGCCCGCCCGGGTGCTGGTGAAGCGGACCGTGGTGATGCTCTCGAAGCGCTCTTCACCCTCGGTCAGATCGAGCTCCACCGCATACGACTGCACGCTGAGCAGCCGTGCGCGCTCGCGGGCCTCGTCACGGGTCAGATTGCCTGCCACTACCGCTCCCTCGTCACGACTTCCTCCGCTCCGTTGCGAAGGGCTGCCTGAATCCTGCCACGTGTGACAGGAGATCGCCGCCCGGGAGAACCGGTGGCCTGACGATCACCACATAGGAGGATGAAGTCGACTGTCAAGGCAATAATCCCTCTCCTGGAATAGGGAGCCTTCCCCGCCGGGTTGTTGCTATGCGGAATATCTGCCGTCGAAGAAGTGATGAGGAAGCCGAGCGATGAGCGACCGCACACCCGTCGATCTCTGGTTCGACCCCTTCTGCCCGTTCGCCTGGATGACCTCCCGCTGGCTGCTGGAGGTGGAGAAGGTCCGGCCGATCGAGCCGCGCTGGCACATCATGAGCCTGAACATCCTCAACGAGGACAAGGACGTTCCCGAGTCCTACCGCGAGATGATCGCCAAGGCCATCGGCCCGGTCCGCGTGGTCGCCGCCGTCCAGGAGAAGTACGACTCCGAGACGGTCGGCCGCCTCTACACCGAGCTCGGCCTCCGCTTCCACAACCAGGGCAGGGTCAAGCGGCTCGACACGCTCCGGGAGACCGTCGAGGAGGCGCTGGAGGCGGCCGGGCTGGACCGCGTGTTCGCCGACGCGATGGACTCGGAGGAGTACGACGGGGTGCTGCGCGCCTCGCACGAGGACGGCATCAACCGGGTCGGCCAGGAGGTCGGCACCCCGGTGATCGCCGTGGACGGCGTCGCCTTCTTCGGCCCCGTCATCTCGCCGGCGCCCAAGGGCGAGGAGGCCGGCCGGCTCTGGGACGGCGTGCGGCTGGTCGCCGGGATCGACGGCTTCTTCGAGCTCAAGCGCTCCCGCACCCGGCCGCCGATCTTCGACTGAGCGGTGCGGCCCCGTGGCGGGATGTCGCCCCCCGCCACGGGGCCGATCCGGATATTACGAGTTTTTAAGGATCCCAAGCTTGGCCTCCCTTCTGGGGTGCTTCGTCGTACCCTTCCGGTGAAGGCGGCCGAACGCCCGCCGGGGCGAGGGGCTCCATTCACCCTGCGTGACGAAACGAACACTCGGGGTAATCTCCAAGACTCTCGCCTTCTCACGCTTCGCGCGCAAGGATGAGGGCATGCGTCACCTTTACCTGAACGGAGCCTGGCAGGCGTCGGCGTCGGGCGAGACCATCGACGTGGTGAACCCTGCGACCGAGGAGCTGATCGACCGGGTGCCCGCGGGCTCGCCCGCCGACGTCGAGGCCGCCGTGGCGGCGGCCCGGGCCGCTCTTCCCCTGTGGTCCGGTACGGCCCCCGCCGAGCGGGGCAAGCTCCTGGCCGCCGCGGCCGAACTGATCAGGGAGCGCTCCGACCAGATCGCCAGGATCATCGCCACCGACATGGGCGCGCCGTACGGCCTGGCGCTGAAGGTGCAGACGCTGATGCCGGCCGGGGTGCTGGCCTCCTACGCGAGCCTGGCCGAGTCCTACGACTTCGACACCAGGCGGATCGGGAACTCCTGGATCCTGCGGGAGCCGGTCGGCGTGGTCGGCGCCATCACGCCGTGGAACTACCCGCTCCACCAGATCGTGTGCAAGGTCGGGCCGGCGCTCGCCGCGGGCTGCACGGTCGTGCTCAAGCCCAGCGAGGTGGCGCCGCTGGCGGCCTTCGCGCTGGCCGGCGTCTTCGACGAGGTCGGCCTGCCCCCCGGCGTGTTCAACATGGTGAGCGGCACCGGACCGGTGATCGGCGAGGCCGTCGCCACCCACCCCGGCGTGGACATGGTCTCCTTCACCGGCTCCACCCGGGCGGGCCGCCGGGTCGCCTCGCTCGCCGCCGAGACGGTCAAGCGGGTGGCGCTGGAGCTCGGCGGCAAGTCGGCCAGCGTGGTCCTCCCCGACGCCGACCTGACGGCGGCGGTCAAGGTGACCGTGGCCAACGCCTTCCTCAACTCCGGCCAGACCTGCTCCGCCTGGACCCGCATGATCGTCCACCGGGACCAGTACGACGACGCCGTCGCCCTCGCCGTCCAGGCCGCGCGGAAGTACACCGTCGGCGACCCCTTCGACGAGGGCACCAGGCTCGGCCCGCTGGTCTCCGCCGCCCAGCGCGACCGGGTCGTGCGCTACATCAACCGGGGCCAGGAGGAGGGCGCCCGGCTCGTCGCAGGCGGGACCGACCGCCCGCTGGAGCGGGGCTTCTACGTGGAGCCCACGGTCTTCGCGGGGGTCGAGCCGGGCATGGTGATCGAGCAGGAGGAGATCTTCGGCCCGGTCCTGGCGATCATCCCCTACACCCGGGGCGACGACGAGGCCGTCTCCATCGCCAACGGCACGCCGTACGGCCTGGCGGGCGCGGTGTGGGCCGGCAGCGAGAACCGGGCGGTCTCCGTCGCCCGGCGCCTGCACACCGGCCAGGTGGCGATCAACGGCGGCCAGTTCAATCCGCTGGCGCCCTTCGGCGGGTACAAGCAGTCGGGCATCGGGCGGGAGATGGGCGAGTTCGGCCTGGAGGAGTATCTGGAGACCAAGTCGCTCCAGCTGTGACCGGTCCCGGCGGGCGGCCCGGTCCCGGCCCGCAAGCGGGCCGGGAGGTGCTCAGGGCGCCTGCAGCAGGACCTTGCGCGCGGCGTCCTTGGCCAGCCGGTCGACGTAGAGCATGCCGTCCAGGTGGTCGGCCTCGTGCTGGAAGCAGCGGGCGAGCAGACCGCGGGCCCTGACCCGCACCGGGCGGCCCAGCCGGTCGAGGCCGCTGACCGTCACCCCGGCGGCCCGGGGGGTCCTCGCGTAGAGCGGCTTGCCGGTCTCGCGGCCGGGGACCGACAGGCAGCCCTCCTCGTCGAGGACCTCGGCGGCGTCGTCGACGGTCAGCTCGGGGTTGATCACGTGCCCCTTGCGGTTGCTGCAGTCGTAGACGAACAACCGCTTGGAGACTCCGATCTGCGGGCCGGCCAGGCCCACGCCCTCCGCGGCGTACATCGCGGCGAACATCTCGTCGATCAGGCGGCGCAGGTCGCGGTCGAACTCCGTGACCGGCTCGGCGGGCGTGCGCAGGACCGGATCCCCGATCACTCGGATGTCACGCATGTGGGGGCTCCCTCAGGTAAGGGGGGTAAGGGCTCAGATGGCAGAGCGGTTATTACTCTAGCCGGGGGCGGGCGTCGGGCCGCCCACCCGCACCTGCGAAACTGGGCGGGTGCGTGTCTACATCGGTGCCGACCATGCCGGCTATGAGTTCAAGAACCACCTCGTCTCCTGGCTGAAGGAGCACGGCCACGAGGTGACGGACTGCGGTCCGTTCGTCTACGACGCCGAGGACGACTACCCGCCGTTCGTGCTGCGCGCGGCGGAGGGCGTCGCGAACGACCCGGGCAGCCTCGGGGTCGTCATCGGCGGCTCGGGCAACGGCGAGCAGATCGCGGCCAACAAGGTGCGCGGCGTCCGCGCGGCGCTCGCCTGGAGCGAGGACACCGCCAAGCTCGCCCGCGAGCACAACGACGCCAACGTGATCAGCGTGGGCGCGCGGATGCACCCGCAGGAGGAGGCGACCAGGTTCGTCGAGCTCTTCCTCGCCACGGCGTACTCGGGAGCCGACCGGCACAGCCGCCGCATCGCCCAGCTCGGCGCGTACGAGACCACGGGCGAGCTCCCGCCGCTTCCGTAGGAACCCGGCCCGTCCGGGCCCCGCGCCCCGTCCGGCGGCGGGGCCCGGGGCCTACCTGTCGCGGCCGCGGTGCGGCTGGTCCCTGCGCGGCGTCTCGTCGCGCAGAGGCCGCCGGTCCGCGGCCTCCTGCTGCTCGCGCGAGGGCCGGGACACGTCCCGGGCCCGCATCGCGGTGAGCGCGGTGATCTGCAAACTCTGCAGTGCCATGGCGCCACGATAACCCGCGGGACCGCCCCCGCGCGGGACCGGCGGGGGCGGTCAGAGGATCAGGTCCGCTCAGAAGATCAGGCCCGCGCAGGGGGCCGGGTCCCACGCCATCGCGGCCGACAGCTCCCGTACGGCTCCCGCCCGGGCCTCGCGCACCACGCCGGCGGCCTGGAGGGCCGCGAGCGGGCGGCCGCCGAGATAGGCCGCGCCCAGCACGCTCACCGGGAGCACGAGGTCGGCGGCGTCGTCGACCGGCGTGCACCGGGCACCCGAAACGTCGGCCGAGAGCCGCCAGCGGCGGGCGTTCCACGGGCAGACCGCGTCCTCGACCTCGATCACCACGTCGACCGGCGCCGAGTAGCGGCGCGCGGGGAGGGCGCGCTCGACGTCCACCACGCGGACCCACAGGTCGTCCAGCCAGCCCGCGTTGAGCTGCCTGGCGTCGGCCAGCAGATGGATCAGGGGATCGTCGGCGGGACGGTTCCAGGCCTTGATCCGCGAGACCAGGTCGCGGTCGAGCAGGTGCCGCCAGAGCAGGGCGTAGGCGGCGGGGTCGAGGCCGAAGACCTCCTTCAGCCGCAGCTCCCCGTCGGGGAGGTTGTTCCCGGTCCAGTCCGCCTTGATCCGGAACAGCGCGTAGCCGCGCGGGCCGCCGTCGTCCTCGGCGACGACGGCGCGCAGCGGCCCGGCGCCGCCCTGGTCGGCCTCGTGGTCGCCGAGCACCCCGTCCCAGCGCGCGGGCGTGCGGGCGTAGAGGCCGGGGCGGCTGCCGAGCGCGGCGTCGAAGACCTTCTCGAAGACCTCCCGGGCCTCGGCGGGCCTGACGATCCGCAGGCGCAGGGAGGGGTCGGCCGGGGCGTGCGGCACGAAGGCCCCGCCGCTCCTGGGAATGTCGAAGGTCATGGTGTCGGCGGCCCTGCCGTACCCGAACCGCCCGTAGATCACGGCTTCGGAGGCGTAGAGCGCGGCGACCGCCTCGCCCCGCTCGTGCAGGTCGGCCAGCTGACGGGTCATCAGGGCGGTGAGCACGCCCCGGCGGCGGTGGGAGGGGAGCACGCCGACCGCCGTGACGCCGCCGACCGGGATCGGGCCGCCGGGCACCGTCATGGTGAAGCTGAACACCGCGGTGGCGCCCACCAGCAGGTCGCCGTCGTACGCGCCCAGGGAGCGCTCGAACTCGGTGTTCTCCTTGAACCGCTCCTCGCGGTGCGGCGGGATGGGAGCGCCGAACGCCTCTTCGTCGACCGCGATCCAGTCGGACCAGTCGCCCTCGGTCATCGGGCGCAGGGTGAGACTCATTTTTCCTACAGTAGGCGCGGCAAACCGGCCCGGCCATCCAATATCCGTCCTTAATGATCTAGGTGTTGGTCAAGTGGGCTGCCCAAAGCGGTGGCCTACCGCTACAGTCGGCGCATCATGAGTTCCCGTCCGGTGCCGTTGATCCCTCCAGGGCTCCGCGCGTTCCTGGTGCGGGTCCCCTTCCTGGTGCCCGCGGTGCGGTTCCTCCGCCGCGGGCCGCTGGCCCGGGACCGCAACCTGCTCATCACGCTGATCGTGCTGAGCCTGGTGCTGGGCGTCCTGGCCGCCAAGGTCTCGGCCGAGTGGTTCTCGCCCGCGCTCATGATCCCGATCATCCTCGTCGGCGGCCTCCAGCTCCGGCTGCGCAGCCTCGGCAAGCTGCTGTGCGCGATCGCGGCCGCCCTCGGCTACGTGGGCCTCGCCGGAGGGGCCGGGACCATCGGCCCGGGGCTGCTGGCCGCCTTCGGCTTCACCTCCGTGCTGGCCGCGGTGATGGCCCGCACCCGGGGCAAGCTCGGCGTGCAGGGGCTCCGCGGCGACGTGATGCTGCTGGAGCTGCGCGAGCGGCTCAAGAAGCAGAGCGAGCTGCCGCCGCTGCCCAAGGACTGGGGCTCCAAGGTGGTGCTCAAGCAGGCCGGGGGCTCCTCCTTCGGGGGCGACTTCCTGGTCTCCTCGCGCGACGGCGACACGGTGGAGCTCGCCCTGGTCGACGTCTCCGGCAAGGGCGTCGACGCGGGCACCCGCGCGCTGATGCTGTCGGGGACCTTCGGCGGCCTGCTCGGCTCGGTGCGCGACTTCCTGCCCGCCTGCAACGCCTACCTGCACCGCCAGCGCGAGGCCGAGGGCTTCGTCACGGCCGTCCACGTCCGGCTCAACCTCGTCACGGGCGAGTACGTGATCACCTCGGCCGGGCACCCGCCGGTGGTCGCGTTCGAGGCGGGCACGGGCACCTGGCGGGTCTCCCCGGCCAAGGGCGTGGTCCTGGGCGTCGTGCCGGACCTGCACTGCGAGCCCGACCAGGGCACGCTCCGCAAGGGCGACGCGCTCATGCTCTACACCGACGGGCTGATCGAGCAGCCCGGGCGCGACATCGACGCCGGCCTGGACCGCCTGCTGGGCGAGGCCGAGCGGCTGCTGCCCTCCGGTTTCTCGGGCGGGGCCCGCAACCTGGTCACCTCCATGTCGTCAGGACACAACGACGACTGCGCGCTGATCCTCATCTGGCGTCCCTGACGGGCGTCGCACAGGGTGCGCGATCGCATGCGGACCGTGACGAATCACATGGGTGTGATCGTGGATCTGGTCACTGGCGAGCGTGGGGACGGCCTGAGATTCTCGTAGCAGTTGTCCAGGCGAGTGCCGAAGACCCCGGTGGGAAGACCCTGAGGCTCAGCGTGAGATCCGGGATTCCCCTGGGAGCGGGGTGAAAGGGAACGCGATATCGTGGATCAACGCCATGACCCCTGCCATCTGGTGGAGTGCGGAGAGTTCCGCCCGGGCGAACTGCCCAAGCGCGTCCCCGGTGAGACGAAGAGGCGCATCGACCTGATCGACTCCCTGCCGGGAGGGGCGGGCCTCGCAGAGCCGTACGGCTGGGCGGGCCGGCCCGACCTGCCCGCCTCCGCCTAGCGGCCGGCCGGGGCAGGCTCCGTGCCCGTAGCGGGCCCGGTCACGGCGGATGCGGGCACGTTGCAGGCGGGAGTGCCGCGGATGGTGCGAGCACTGAAGATTCCGGGCCACGGGGAACGGCGCGGTTGTTCCGGGGTCCGGAATCTTCAGTACTCGCACCGACCGCAGCCGGTGTCACCTCTCGCCATACTCTTGCACGACCCGGAGCCCCGGGCGGTGCGTTCGTCGATATCGAAGTTTTCGGGCGCTGTGTTCCCCCGCGGTCCCCGCCGCGGCCGGTGTCACGGCAGGGCGGTCACAACCAGCCCGCGTCGGAGGCGATGCGTACGGCGTCGAGCCGGTTCCGGGCCCCGGTCTTGCACATGATCCGGGACAGGTGGTTGCGGACCGTGCCCACGGAGAGGAAGAGCTCCTCGGCGATCTCGCCGGACCTCGCACCCTGCGCGGCCTGCCGGAGCACGTCCAGCTCCCTGCGGGTCAGCGGGTTCTCCACCGACTCCAGGGCCGCCACCGCGAGGTCGGAGTCGACCGCCCGGTGGCCTGCGGCCACCCGGCGGACGCTCTCGGCGATCTCCTCCGGCCCCGTCTCCAGGCTCACGAATCCGAGCGCGTGAACGGCGAAGGCCCGGCGGACCTGACCGGGGGTCGGCCGCCGCGACAGGATGAGGACCCTGCAGCCGGGTGCCCTCTCGTGCAGCCGGAGCGCCGTGGAGAACCCGTCGGAGCCGGGAAGGTCCAGGCCGATGATGGCCGCGTCCGGCCCGTGCCGCAGTGCGGCGGAGACGACGTCCTCGCCGTCGCCGAGGTCGGCCACCACCTTCAGGTCGGCCTCGCCGCCCAGTGACGTCACGAGGCCGAGGCGGACCAGGGGCAGGTGCTCGGCAACCAGAATCCCAATCAAAACGCTCCCTCCGCCCTGATGCGCTGCGAAGCGGTCATCCCGCCGCGTCACGGAGACCGTCCGACTGCGCCGCAAAGTGACCGGACGATCGCCGACCGTCAACAAAGTGTCCCCATTCGGCAAAGCCGATGCAAGCCGCTCCGCCGATCACTCCGCGATCGGCCGCCGCGGGCACGGTGGTCGGTCTGGTGACCGGCATGACGACCGGTGCGGTGGTGGGTGCGGTGGTGGGCGGACGGGTGCCCCGTCCGGGCGCCCGTCCGCGGGCAGGCCGGGAGGTCGGGGCGTCGGCTAGTCTCTTATGGGGAATCGCCGACGAATCCATGACCGGGGGGAACCTGTGGACTGGCCTTTCGTGATCGGGGTCGTTGTCTTCCTCGTGGGGCTGATGGCCTCGATCGCGTTGCACGAGATCGGCCACCTGGTGCCGGCGAAGCGGTTCGGCATCAGGGTCACGCAGTACATGGTGGGATTCGGCCCGACCATGTGGTCGCGGCGCAGGGGCGAGACCGAGTACGGCGTGAAGTGGATCCCGCTCGGCGGCTACATCCGGATGATCGGAATGCTCCCGCCCCGGCCCACCGACGCGCCCGGCACGGTGCGCTCGGTCTCCACCGGGCCGTGGCAGGGCCTGATCGAGAGCGCCAGGGAGGTCGCGCTCGAAGAGGTCCGCCCCGGGGACGAGGACCGGGTCTTCTACCGCAAGCCCTGGTGGCAGAAGGTCATCGTCATGAGCGGCGGCCCCGCGATGAACTTCGTGCTGGCCTTCGTCCTGTTCGCGATCGTGCTGATGGGCTTCGGGATCCCGGTGCTCACCTCGCAGATCTCCGCGGTCCCCGCATGCGTGAAGACGACCGCCGAGTACGCCGAGAACCCCACGTGCACCTCCGCCGACAAGGCCAGTCCCGCCGCCGCGGCGGGCCTGCGCCCCGGCGACGTCATCGTCGCGGTGGACGGCAGGCCCACCGCCACCTGGGACGCGGCGACGCGGGCCATCCGCGGCAGCGGCGCCGGACCGGTCGAGATCGGCATCGAGCGCGCCGGGCAGCGGCTGGCGGTGACCGCCACCCTCATCGACCAGGAGCGCGAGTCGCTCGACGAGCCGGGCACGATGGAGCGGGTCGGCTATCTCGGGGTCAGCCCCACCCAGGTGATCGAGCAGCAGAGCCTCGGCGCCGTGGTCGCGCACATGGGAGACCTCACCTCCAGGACCGCCGCGGCGCTGCTCCGGTTCCCCGAGAAGATGGTCGGCGTCTGGAACGCGGCCTTCTCCGGCGAGGAGCGCGACAAGGACGGTCCCATCGGAGTCATCGGCGTCAGCCGGATCGGCGGAGAGATCGCGGCCTCCGACGCCCCGCTGGAGAACAAGATCAGCATCTTCGTCAGCCTGCTGGGCAGCTTCAACCTGGCCATCGGCATGTTCAACCTGATCCCGCTGCTCCCGCTGGACGGCGGCCACATCGCGGGCGGTCTCTGGGAGGGCGTCAAGCGCGGCTTCGCCCGCGTCACCCGCAGGCCCGAGCCCGCCCACGTGGACATCGCCAAGGTCCTCCCGCTGACCTACGCCCTGGCCTTCACGATGATCATCATGGCCGGCCTGCTGATGTACGCCGACCTGGTCAACCCGGTCCGCCTGGCCGGCTGACCGGCCTGCGGGTACGGCGCGCACACCGCACCCGCCGATAGGGTTGGCCCGTGGACGACGGGATGCCCGGGGCGGCGATCGACGTGGCGCTGTTCCGGCTGCGCCGGATCTGGTCGCGGCCTCTGCGCGCGCGCAGGACCGAGCGGTCGCCGCGCTCGGTCCAGATGTCGAACGTGATGGTCGTGCACGCCGTGCACAAGCTGAGCCTGGACGTCCCCGAGGTGACCGTGGGCGCCGTCGCCGAGCAGCTCGACGTGGACCCCTCGACCGCGAGCAGGCTGGTCAACGACGCGATCGCCGCCGGGCTCGTCGAGCGTGAGGCCTCCGAGGTCGACGCCAGGCGGGCCCGGCTGGTGCTGAGCGAGCCGGGCGGCCGGGTGCTGGACGTCGTGGCCCGCTACCGGCGCTCCTACCTCGACGGCCTGATGGCCGACTGGGACCGGGCCGAGCGGGAGGTCTTCGCCCGGCTGCTCGCCCGCTTCGCGGAGGCGGCCACGGCCCGTCCGGTGGACCTCTCCGTCCTCGACGGCCTCATCGCGGAGGCGCTGGAGAGCGCAGGGCCGCGCCGGGGCGGGGAACCGCCGGAGAGCGCCGGGTTCGCGGAGACCGGGTAGGCCCCGGCCGGCGGGGCGGGCGGCGCGCTCCGGAGTCCCGCGCAGAGCCGGGGCGGACCTCCCGGGACGGGCCTCTACTCGCCGGTGGCGCCGTCGACCAACTGGCGGATGATGTCGGCGTGGCCGTTGTGCCGGGCGTACTCCTCGATCATGTGGACGAGGATCCAGCGGAGCGAGACGTCCTCGCCCCGGCGCCGGGTCTTGCCGACGGTGTCCAGCGGCAGCCCGGCGGCGACCTCGCGGGCGTACTCGATCTGCGCCCGCCAGGTGGCGAACGCCTCCTCGGCCGAGGCGGTGTCGACGTTGTCGAAGTCGCCGTCGGGGTCCTGCTCGGTCCAGTAGATGCCGGAGGCGTCCTCGCCGCTCAGGATGTTGCGGAACCAGTGGCGCTCCACCTCGGCCAGGTGGCGGACCAGGCCGAGCAGGGAGAGCGTGGACGGCGCGGCGGAGCGCAGGCGCAGCTGCTCCTCCGACAGGCCCGCGCACTTGACGGCGAGGGTCTCCCGGTGCCAGTCCAGCCAGTTGTTCAGCATGGAGGCTTCGTCGGCGATGAAGGGGGGGTTCACCCGGTTGTCGGTCATGGGAGCTCATCCTGTCCCGGTGCCCGACCGCTGTCATATCGTTTTCCCGTGACCGAAGACCCGCTCGGGACGCTGCGGAGGCTCTGCCTGGCGCTCCCCGAGACCACGGAACGCCTCAGCCACGGCGAGCCGACCTGGTTCGTCCGCGGCCGGAAGACCTTCGTGATGTTCGCCGACCACCACCACGACGACCGGCTCGCCTTCTGGTGCGCGGCCCCGCCGGGCACCCAGGAGGCGCTGGTCGCCCAGGATCCCGCGCACTACTTCCGCCCGCCGTACGTCGGCCACCGCGGCTGGCTCGGCGTCTACCTGGACGTCGCGGTGGACTGGGCCGAGATCGCCGAGCTCGTCACCGACGCCTACCGCGCGGTCGCGCCCAAGACCCTGGTCGCCCGCCTGGAGTAGTCCCGCACCGCCGTGCCGTGATGCCGGCCGGTGCGCGCGGGAGCGGCCCGGCGGGAACCCCGCGGGCCCGGACGGTGTACCCGTGGCATGAGAAGAATCCTGCTGATCATTACGATCGCCGTTTCCGCGCTGGCCGTGGCGGCGCCGGCGCGGGCGGGCGGCTGGGCCGTCACCCTCATGGACCCCGCCCCGGCGGCGATGCGGCCGGACACGACCTACACGCTCGGGTTCTGGATGCTCCAGCACGGCACGCATCCCTACGAGGGCGACGATCTCGGCGAGGTCGCCCTGGAGTTCGGCGACGGCAAGACGACCGTGCGCTTCTCCGGCGTGGAGCTGAAGGAGCCGGCCCACTACGCGGCGGCGATCTCCCTGCCGGCCGGGACCTGGAAGGTGAGGGCGATCCAGGGCTGGTTCGCGCCCTACGAGGTCGGCACCCTCACGGTGCCGGGGGACCTGGAGATCGCTCCGCTCCCCGCCGACCTCAAGCAGGCCATCGAGAGCCAGACGGACCGAAGGGACCACTGGAAGGAGATCCGCCCGCCGGGCATCCCCGCCGGCGCGCTCCCGGCCGATCCCGCCCTCACCCCCGCTCCCGCCGCGACGACCGCCCCGGCCGCGGGGGCGCTGGGCGAGACGACCACGGTCGCGGTCATGGAGCCGGAGTCCGGGTGGCGCCCGCCGTACACGGCCGTCGCCGTGGTCCTGGGGGCCGCCGCCCTGGGGGCGCTGGTCTACCGCCTGCGGCGGCGCTGACCGTCCACCGGCCCCGACGCTTCACATGGCCCCGACGCTTCACGGCCCCGGTCCTTCAGGGGCTCTGGGCCGCGCGTGCGGCCGGGGCGGCGGGCCGGGGCGCCCCGGCGGCCGGGTACTCGGGGTAGCCGTAGCCGACGACGTCGGAGCCGGGCCGCACGCGCCGCTCGACCCTGCCGTTGTCGGTGTTCCCCTCGACCGTGGTGATCGTGCCGTCGCCGTTGTCCCGCTTGACCAGGCCGACATGGTCGATCTTGTAGATGCCGTCGCCGTCGTCCGCGTCGAGGTCGAAGAAGGCGACGGCCCCGGGCCTGGCGGCACCGCCCCAGCGCTCGTCGTCCTGGAACCAGCCGGCCCAGGCGACGGCGTAGGCGTCGGAGCCGAAGGTGGACTCCAGCCCGACCTGCTCGCCCACCCAGGAGACGAACATCGCGCACCACGGGGCGTTGGTGTACTTCTCCACGATCCCGCCGTCGCGGGCCAGGGTCTCCTGGGCCCGGTCCGAGGCCATGTACCAGGTGTGGAACTTGGTGCCGCCGCCGCTGACGTTCTCCGCGACGCCGATCTGGCCCTCGGCCACCTTCAGCACGTCCGCCGCGGTCATCACCCCCGTGCGGACCGGCCTGCCGGCCGACGCGGGCGGGGCGGCGGAGGCGGCGGTACCGTCCTGCCCGGAACCGGCGGTCAGGAGGGCGGGGGCGCCGAGGGAGAGCGCGCACGTGGCGAAGACCACGCCGGCGGCGGCGCGTAGCAGATGGGAGGGGAGAAGCGGGCGGGGAACGCGGTGCTCGGTCATGGCAGGATCTCCTCCATGTCTCCTGCGGGCGCCGTCCGGCAGGCTATATGTCCCTCTTTTTTGCTATATGTCCATATCCGTGGGTCAGTCTAACATCCGGCGGTGAGAAAAGATCATGAACCGGTGCCGTCCTCCTCGCCGCGCAGGCGCGGGGGCGGGGCAGGTCGCCCGGGGGCGTCCGGATGGTTCAGAGCATCGAGATGTGCACGTGGTCGTAGTGGTTGGCGGTGACCCCGCCGCGGTCTGACATGAAGCGCCATCCCGAGCCGTGGTTGATGCGCTGCCGCCAGATCACGTACTTGACGCCCAGTTTGTTCCTGTTCTTGATCGCCCAGGCGGCGATCTCGTCGCCGAGCCGCACTCCGGTGGCGGACGGCATCGCACCGCCCGAGCTCATCATGAAGTCGCAGGCGCGGCCGAGCGGATGCTCGCCGAAGGTGTCGTAGCGGTAGCAGCCGACCACGTGGGTCAGGTCGAAGCGCCGCTTGATGGTCTCGCGCATGTTCCGGGTGCGGTCGGTGATGTTGTCGACGCCGTTGGGCAGCTGCGGGACCCAGCTGCCGTCGGAGCGGCGGCCCGAGCCCAGGGGGACGAGCTGGTCGAGCTTCTTCTTGATGTCCTTGATCAGCTCCTCGGCGTCCCGGCGCCGGTCCTCGACCTCGTCCGCCTCCTCGCGGATCTCCTCGATGAGCTCGGCGGCCCTGGTCGCGGCCTGCTCCCGGCGCTTGCGGCTCTGGGCGAAGCCCTCCAGGTAGGCGCTCTGCTGGGCGGTCAGCTGCTCCATCACGGCCGCGCCGCTCATGTCGCCGCCGGAGAACAGCAGCGCCGAGGGCAGGCCCCCGGAGTTGCTCTGGTAGCTGAGCTGGACGATGGAGTCGACCTCGCTCTTGGCCTCGTCGTAGGTCTTCTCGGCCTTGCGCAGGTTCGCCTTGGCGACGTCCTCGGCCTTCTGCGCCTTCTTGAGGGACTCGCGCTTGGCCGCGTACTCCTCGATGAGCGCGTCGACCTTCTTGTTCAGCCCGGCCAGCTCCTTCCTGAGCTCGGCCTCGGTGGGCTTGGGCGCCGCGCTGCCCGCGGTGGGCAGGGTGAGGGTGAATCCGAGTGCCGAGACCAGGCAGGCGCTGACGACCGCATGCCGGCGGAACGTGGGGGACGCAGCCGCCACGAACTCTCCTCTCCTTCTGCCGGCCGGGTTAGCTGACGGGTTCGGGCCGGAGCAGCCCTTCCACCGGAGTGGTTCACCCCAATTGCGGTGGTTCCCCGACTCTCGGGCAAGGTGCCCGAGATTAGGCATATCTGCTGATGAAGCCGATGCGTGAAGGATAGTAGAGGTAAAGCAATGGTCATGCGACTTCAAGCCGATACAAAGTAGTGATCAGCTTGTGACGACGGAGCGCAGAAGCCGCGCCGCCTCCTCCGGCAGGACGTCGTTCACGAAGGCACCCATGGCCGACTCCGACCCGGCGAGGTACTTCAGCTTGTCCGCGGCCCGCCGGATGCTGAACAGCTCCAGGTGCGCGTAGGACAGATCCCGGCCGGTGCTGACCGGGGCCTGGTGCCAGGCCGCGACGTACGGCATCGCCACGCCGAACAACCCGTCCAGCCGGCGCAGGACGTCGGTGTAGAGGGGGCCGAAGGCCGCCCGCTCGGCCGGCTCCAGCCCGCCCAGGTCGGGCACCCGGCGGTGCGGGTAGAGGTGGACCTCGTACGGCCAGCGGGCCGCGGCGGGAACGAAGGCCGTCCAGTGCTCGTTGGCGGCGACCACCCGCACGCCCGCCTCCCGTTCGGCGGCCAGCACGTCGGCGAAGAGGTTGCCCCCGGTCCGCTCCCGGTGGCGCTCGGCTGCGGCGAGGGTGAGCCGGGTGCGCGGGGTCACGTACGGGTAGGCGTAGATCTGGCCGTGCGGATGGGCCAGCGTGATCCCGATCTCGGCGCCCCGGTTCTCGAAGCAGAACACCTGCTCCACGCCCGGGATCGCCGACAGCTCCGCCGTACGGTCGATCCAGGCCTCCATGACCAGCTCGACCCTCTCGGGAGAGAGGGAGGAGAAGGAGGAGTCGTGGTCGGAGGTGAAGCAGACCACCTCGCAGCGGCCCGCGCCCGGGCGGACCTCGCTGAGCCCGCCCGCCTGCCCGTACTCCCCGGATCGGGCGGAGAACGACGGGAACCGGTTCTCGAAGACGACCACGTCGTAGTCGGGAGAGGGGATCTCGGTGAGCCGGCCGGGCCCGGAGGGGCAGAGCGGGCACTCCGCGGCGGACGGCAGGAAGGTCCGGCCCTGCCGGTGCCCGGCGATCGCGATCCACTCCTCGGTGAGCGGGTCGTAGCGCAGCTCGGAGGCGTCCGGGCGGGGCGGCAGCTCGCGTGCGTCGGGCACGTCGCGGTCGGCGTCGTCGCGCCGGTCGAAGTAGATCAGCTCCCGGCCGTCCGCCAGGCGGGTGACCGTGCGCTTCATCGCTCCGCCACCCGGCCCTCCGGCTGCGGCTCGGCGATGAGCAGTTCGCCCACCCGGCCGGAGAGCTCCTCGCGGGCCTCCTCGGGCAGGCCGGAGTCGCTGATCACGATGTGGGCCTCCGACAGTGCGGCGATGGTGCTGATCCCGACGGTGTCCCACTTGCTGTGGTCGGCGGGGACGACCAGGCGGTGGGCGGAGGCGACGAGCGCCCGGTTGGTCTCGGCCTCGAGCAGGTTGGGAGTGGTGAACCCGGCGCGGGCGCTCATCCCGTGCACGCCGAGGAAGAGGGTGTCCACGTGCAGCCCCCGGACCGCCGCCACGGCGACCGGGCCGACCAGCGCGTCGGAGGGGGTCCGCACGCCGCCGGTCAGCACGACCGTGCGGTCGGCGCGGGGGGAGCGGTGGAAGACGTCGGCGATCCGGATCGAGTTGGTGATGACCGTCAGCTCCGGCACGTCGGTGACGAGGTGGGCCAGAGTCCAGGTCGTCGTCCCGGCGGAGAGCGCGATGGCCGTGCCGGGCCGGACGAGCAGGGCCGCCTGCCGGGCGATCGCCTCCTTCTCCGCCTGCTGGCGGGCCGACTTGGCGGTGAACCCGGGCTCCTCGGTCGAGCCGGCGCCGGCGGCGGTGGCACCGCCGTGGACCTTCTCCAGCAGGCCGCGTTCGGCGAGGACCTCCAGATCCCGGCGGATCGTCATGTCGGAGACGCCGAGCTCGCGGACGAGATCGGCGACCCGCGCCCCGCCGGAGCTGCGCACCCGCTCCAGAATCGCCTGCTGCCGCTGTTGGGCCAGCATCCATCACTCCTTAATCAAACATCTTCCTTCAAATTACCACAGACTGCCGCTGACTCGTGTTTGATTTTGCTGGTTAATCCCTCACAACCGGTCAAGCTCCTCCCGGATGTTGGCCCGTGCCGCCGCCTCGGCGCCGGACACCCGGAAGATCGCCGGCAGGTCCAGCAGTGAGCGCAGCACCGCCGCCCGGCCCGCCCGGAAGGCGTCGTCGGGAACGAAGGCGTACTCCTCGCGCACCGCCGCCGCGTAGGCCGCGTAGAGGTCCGGCGGGGCGGCCAGGATCGCCAGGTCCGCGTCGCACAACACGGCCCCGTCCGCGTCCGAGGGTTCGGGGGCATGGGTGACCGTGAGCCTGACCAGCCGGGCGACCGCGGCCACCTCCTCCGGCGGCAGGCCCATCTCGGGCAGCGCCCGCTCGGCCAGCCGGGCGCTGCGCTCCTCGTTGTCCCCGCGCCGGGGGTCGTAGACGGCGTCGTGGAACCAGGCGGCGAGCCGTACGAGGTCGGGGTTGTCGGCGTGCGGGGCCAGCGCGTCGACGTGGGCGAGCACCGCCTCCAGATGGGCGGTCGTGTGGTATTTGCGGTGCGGCTCGGCGTACCGGGCGATCAGGTCGCGGCCGAGGGCCTCGGCGTGCGGGCCGGCCAGCTCCCGCCAGCGGTCAATCAGCTCCATGTCCATGCCCCGGAGCCTAGAGGGCGGGCGGCCCGTCTTTTTGGGCCTTGTACGGCGGGCGATCCGGGAGGACGGTGAAGGCCTGACCCGGCGGACGAGAAGGGGCGGTCGAGCATGGCGCGCAGAGCACGCAAGGCCCGGGCCCGCAAGAAGCGCAAGGCCAACCACGGCAAGCGCCCGGCGGCCCGGTGACCCGGCGGCCCGGTGACGTGCCGGGAGGTCAGACGCGGCGGCCCCAGGAGGCCAGCAGCCGGGTCTGGGCGTCGGGGTCGGCGGGCAGCGGCTGCTGCTCCCCGATGACGCCGGCCTGGCGGTAGCCGTCCTCGGCGCCGGCGAACCAGGCCGCGCAGGTCTCGACCAGTTCCGGGTCGAGCCGCTCGTCCGCGCCGATCGCGCGGGCCAGGTCCCAGGTGTGGATGAGGGCGTCGGCGAACAGCTCGGTGATGTACTCCGCGCCGGGCACATCGCCGAAGGACAGGTGGGTCACGCGGGTCAGGGACTCCTCGGCGCAGGACGCGTGGACGGCGGCCGCGGCCGCGGCGTCGAAGGCCTTGGGCGGGTCGTCGCCGAGCAGGTCGCCGTCGAAGACGTCGCCGAGTTCGGCGACGGTCCGCCCGGCGAGCAGCTCGGGGGCCCAGAGGCTCTCGCCCACCATGTGGTTGACGAGGGCGCGGACGTCCCAGTCCACGCACGGTGTCGGGTTCTCCCACTGCTCCGGTGCGATCCGGTGCACGAGAGCGCCGAAATCGTCCAGCGCGCGGCGGTAGGCCTCGCGAATTTCGATGATCATGGTGCCCTCCCGAGTCGTCAGTTCGACCGTAACCTCTGGTCGGCCAGGAGTCAGGGGGCTTGTTGGGCATGACCGAACAATGCATGCCGTACCCGATGGATCGGGTTCATTCCACGGTCATCCCGGTGTAAGTGAGCGGTCACGATATTTCGTGATGATTCGCCCATGCGCAACACGACCCTCACCCGCCTCACCGCGGCCGCGGCCGCCGGCCTGGTACTCCTGCCCGCCACCGCCCACGCCGCCGGCGGAGCCGAGTCCCGACCCCGGGGCATCGAACTGGCCTTCCTCGGCCGCTACACCACCGGGACGGTCGCCGCCGGCGCCTCGGAGATCACCGCCTACGACGCGCCCACCCGGCGGGTCTTCGTCGTGAACGCGCAGGCGGGCACCGTCGACGTGCTCGACATCCGCGACCCCCGCAGACCGCGCAAGGTCGCCACCCTGGACACGCCGGGCGCCAACAGCGTCGCGGTCTCCGGCGGGCTGGTGGCCGTCGCCCGGCAGGCCGCCGCCAAGACCGACCCGGGCACCGTGGCCTTCTTCGACGCCAGGACCGGCAGGAAGATCAGGGAGGTCACCGTCGGCGCCCTGCCCGACATGGTGACCTTCACCCCGGACGGCCGCCGCGCGGTCGTCGCCAACGAGGGCGAGCCGGAGTCCTACTGCGAGGGCCGGGCGAACGACCCCGAGGGCTCCGTCAGCATCATCGACCTGCGCCGCTGGACGGTGCGGACCGCGGGCTTCGGGCGGTTCGGCGCCGACGAGCTGCGCGCCCGGGGAGTGCGGATCTCCGGCCCCGGCGCGTCGGCCGCCCGGGACCTGGAACCCGAGTACGTCACCGCCGAGCGCGGTACCGCCTACGTCACCCTCCAGGAGAACAACGCGCTCGCGATCGTGGACCTGGACCGGGCCGAGGTCCGCGACATCGTCCCCCTCGGCCTCAAGGACTGGTCGAAGAGCGGTCTCGACACCTCCGACAAGGACGGCGGCACCGGCATCCGGCCCCGCCCGGTCAAGGGCATGTACCAGCCCGACGCCGTCGCGCACCTCCACGCCCGGGGACGGACCTACCTCGTCACCGCCAACGAGGGCGACGGCCGGGAGTGGGGCTGCCACGCCGACGAGGTGCGGGTGAAGTCGCTCACCCTCTCCGCCGCGGCCTTCCCCGACGCCGCGGCCCTGCAGAAGGACGCCGAGCTCGGCCGGCTGAACGTCGCCGCCGACTCGCCCAGGGACGCCGCCGGCGCCTACACCGAGCTGCACGCCTTCGGCGCCCGCTCGATCTCGGTTCGTACGGCCTCCGGCGAGCTGGTCTGGGACTCCGGCGACGAACTGGAGCGGCTGGTCGCGGAGAGGCTGCCGGAGCAGTTCAACGCCGACAACGAGGAGAACGGCTCCGCCGACAGCCGCAGCGACAACAAGGGTCCCGAGCCCGAGGGCGTCACGGTCGGCGAGGTGCGGGGCCGTACCTACGCCTTCACCGGGCTGGAGCGCGTCGGCGGGATCGTCGCCTACGACATGAGCGACCCCCGCGCGCCGCGGCCGGCCGGCTACGTCAACACCCGCGACTTCGCCGGCTCGGTCGAGGACGGCACCGCCGGAGACGTCGGCCCCGAGGGGGTGCTGTTCATCTCCGCCGGGCAGAGCCCGACCCGCCGCCCGCTGCTCGTGGTCGGCAACGAGGTCAGCGGCACCACCGCGATCTACGAGATCCGCTGAGGCCGCGCCGTGCCTGATCCGCCTCCGGGCGCGCGCCCGGAGGCGGATCAGGGCAGGTTCTGCTCGACCCAGACGATCTTCCCCTCGGGCGCCGGGCGGGAGCCCCAGCGGCGGGCGACCTGGTTGACCAGCCGGAGCCCGCGCCCGCTGTCGTCGGCGCCGGACGCCTCGCGCAGGACCGGTGCCACGGGAGAGCGGTCGGCCACCTCGCACACCAGCCGGTGACCGCGCAGCAGACGCAGCCCGATCGGGCCCTCCCCGTGCAGGACCGCGTTGGTGACCACCTCGCTGACCAGCAGTTCGGTGGTGGCGGCGAGGGCGCCCAGCCCCCAGCCGGTGAGCGTGGCGCGGACGAAGCGGCGGGCCCGTACCGCGGACCCGGTCTCCGCGGGGAGCGTGAGCTGCGCGACCTCCGCGGGGGAGAGCTCGCGCACCCGCGCCAGCAGGAGCGCGATGTCGTCGCGCTCGTGCCCCGGGCGCTGCGCGCCGATCGTGAGGTCGCAGACCTCCTCCAGGTCGTCGTTGCGCTCGGCGAGCAGGCCGCGGAGCGCGCCGATGCCCTCGTCGATGTCGCGGTCCCGGCTCTCCACCAGGCCGTCGGTGTAGAAGGCCAGCACGGAGCCGTGCGGGAGGGTCAGCTCGACCGTCTCCGCAGGGGCGTCGCCGATGCCGAGCGGCAGCCCGGCGGGCATCTCGACCAGCTCGGTCTCGCCGTCCGGGCGGATGAGGATCGGCGGCACGTGCCCGGCCCGGGCGAACGCGCAGCGCCGGGTGACCGGATCGTAGGTGGCGTACACGCACGTCGCGATCTGCGTCGGGTCCAGGTCCTGGCTCATCCGGTTGAGCCGGAACAGCACCTCTCCCGGGGGCAGGTCCAGGCCGGCCAGGGTACGGGCGGCCGTGCGGAGCTGACCCATCGTGGCGGCGGCCCTGATGCCGTGCCCCATCACGTCGCCGACCACCAGCGCGGCCCGGCAGCCCGGAAGCGGGATCACGTCGTACCAGTCGCCGCCCACCCCCGCCAGGTCGCTGGCCGGCAGGTAGCGCGAGGCGATGGACAGCCCCAGCGGCCGGTGGAGGTCCGCCGGGAGCAGGCTGCTCTGCAACGTCAGCGCGGTGCGGCGTTCGTGGCCGTAGAGCCGGGCGTTGTCCAGGCAGATCGCGGTCCTGGCGGCCAGTTCCTCGCCGAGTGTCACGTCCTGCTCGTCGAAGGGCGCGCTCGACGGCTCGCGGGTGAAGACGGCGAAGCCCAGCACCCGGCCGCGCGCCTTCAGCGGCACCACCAGGAAGGAGCTGTTCTCCAGCACCTTGGACACCGAGCCGCGCTTCCAGAACCGGCCGATCCTGTCGGCCGTGCGGGCGTCCAGCCGGGGGTGGAGGATCGGCGTGCCGGTCGCCATCGAGGTGGCGTAGGGCGTCCACGCCTCGTAGACGACGACCTCGTCCACCGGGAACGCGGTGGCGTACTCGCCCGGCGACGGGGCCGCCACGCCCACCGCGATCCGCCGGACCAGCGCCGAGCCGTCGTTGGTGCGGTGCGGGAACTCGCCCTCGCGGACCAGCCGGTCCTGCACCAGGACGCCCGCCGCGTCCGCGAACTGCGGTACGGCGACCTCCATCAGCTCCCGGCCCGTCTCGAACAGGTCCAGGGTGGTGCCGATCCGCCTGCTCGCCGCGGTCAGCAGCGAGAGCCGCTCGTGCAGGGAGGCCGGGCTGCCCATCCGGGGCTCGCCCGCTCCCGGGGATCTGGTGACGAAACGACGGTTCATGCGCTCCACCGGGGGGCGGGGACCGGCGTCCACCACGGGGTGATCCCGAGGTCCTCGGCGATGGCGCCTGCGCCGTTGTAGCCGGGGGCCGCGGAGACCGAGCCGCCGGGGTGGCTGCTGGCGCCGCAGAGATAGAGGCCGGATACGGGGGTGCGGTACTGGCCCAGCTCGGGGACCGGCCGGTTGCCGCCCAGCTGGGAGGGTTCGTAAGCGCCGACGTGGTGGCTGCCGCGGACCATGTTGATGCAGTGCCGTTCGATGTCGAGCGGGGAGAACACCCGCTTGCCCAGGACGGTGCGGCCGGTGAGGTTGGGGGCGTACTCCGCCCACTCGGCGAGCAGCCGCTCGCCTATCTCCTCGTGCCGCAGGTCCCAGGCGGCCGGGTCGCCGCCGAGGTCGTAGGGGGCCCACGGCCACCAGAACGCCACGTGCTTGCCGGGCGGGGCGTAGGAGGGGTCGAAGAGCGTGGGGCAGGCGCCGTTGCCCGCCATCCGGTCCGGGAGGCCGCCCTGGTGGATCCGCTCGAACGTACGGCCCAGCTGCTCGCTGTCGTCGGCGCCGAGCACGAACAGGAACGCCCGGTCCACGTCCGGCTCGAAGTCGGCGGCCCGGTAGCGCGGCGCCTCGTCCAGGGCCAGGTGTAGGGAGACCAGGCTGTGCGCGGCCCACTTGTAGGCGGCGACCTTGGCGGCGATCTCGGCGCCGAAGTTGTCGGGGCCCGCCAGCCGTACCGTCTGCGGGGCGTCCACGGCGCTGGCCACGAACCGCCGCGCGGCCAGGGTGCCGCCGCCGGCGAGCCGGACGCCGGTGGCCCGGCCGTCGTCCACCAGGATGCGCTCGGCGTGCCTGCCGGTGATGACCGTGCCGCCGTGCTCCTCGATCACGCGGCGCAGCGCGTGCGCCACGTTCGCCGCCCCGCCGACGGGCAGGCCGAGCCTGGCGATGCGGGAGAGCAGGCGGGGGAAGAAGCCGCCGGTGCCGGGGACGTCCTCGATGGAGATGGCGTGCAGGAAGGACTTGAAGAGCACTCTCACCTGGTCGCTCTCGAAGTTCCTGTCGACGGCCTCGTAGAGCGAGAGCGGCAGGTAGCCGAGCAGGTCGCGGCCGAGGTCGCCGCCGAGCCGCTCGGCGAGGACGGACGGCGGGAGCGGCCTGGAGTAGAGGAAGCCGTTCATCAGCCCCCGCGCCGTCTCGGCGTAGCGCTCGTACAGCTCCAGCCAGCGCTCGGCGTCCGCCCGGGAGAACCGGGCGAACGACTCGGCGGTGCGCTTGGGGTCGGTGTAGACCGTGATCGCGCGGCCGTCCCGGAACACGGTGGCGTGCTGGACCTCGGGGTAGACGTAGCGCAGGCCGTACCGCCGGAGCCCGAGGTCGGCGGGGACCGGCCCCTCCTCCAGGAAGTGGTAGTTGCTGTGGGTGTTGTGCCGAAAGCCCGGGAGGGTGAGCTCCTGGGTGGTGCAGCCGCCGCCGGCCGTATCGTTGCGCTCGACGACCGCCACGGACAGGCCGGCCTTGGCGAGGTAGGCGGCGCAGGTGAGCCCGTTGTGCCCTCCGCCGATGATGACGCCGTCGAACTCCGTCACGATCCCCTCCGGGTTCTCTTGACCGCCGCTCTGCAGCAAGCGTAAAGAACGATCTACGTCGGGTCTCCTGTTCTCCCGAGAAGCCACGGAAATCCCCTGTGGCCTAGGACTTTCAAGTCTAACGACTGTCTTGACTCAGTGCTTGAAAAGCTGTCAATCGAGGAGGCGCCGTCCGTCGGCGGCGCCGGTCCGGAGGGGTCCGCCGAGTCCTCCGGCCGCGCGGGCGGACGGGCGCATGCCCGGCCGGGGCGGCGCCGGGAGCGGATCGTCCGGGCCCGCCGGTCGCGATGGGAGCGCGGTGCCCGCGGAGCGGCGTCGGGGTCGTCTCTGGCACGGTCACCTCCGGGGGCAGGTGCTGACAGTCTCCGTCACATCACCCTGCGTGGTCCATCCCCTGATCGTGATCCGCGCAGTGCCGGCGGCCGGCGAGGCGGTCCGGTACGGCGGGCGGCGCCGGTCCGCCCGCACGCGGGTCGGGGCCGGGACGGGGCGGCCGCCCGGGCGTGGGGCTCGGAGCTCGGGGCGTGGGGCTCGGGGGGAAGGCTCCCGCGAAAGGCGCGGGGAGGGCCGGTGGCGCGCGAGCGGCACGGAAGATCCGCGAAAGATCGAAGAATCGGTGAAAGCCGGAGGGCCAGGCCTCCGGACATCCGGTGACCTGGCCCTTCTCCACGCGAGCGGACGACGGGAATCGAACCCGCGTAGCCAGTTTGGAAGACTGGGGCTCTACCATTGAGCTACGTCCGCGCGAACCGGTGTTGGTCTGGTCTAGACTTCATCCGGTCGTCAGGGCGTAATCGTACCGGAGTTCCGGAGCGTGCGCGCACCCGGCGCCGCGGGGTGTGGCGCAGTTTGGTAGCGCACCTGCTTTGGGAGCAGGGGGCCGCAGGTTCAAATCCTGTCACCCCGACACTGTCGGGCCCGGTTCCGCCACGGCGGAGCGAGAGGCCGCCGTTTCTCTTTCCACTCCGGTCGCCCGGCCGTCCTCCGGGCTCCGGCCCGCCGTGCCGTACGGCCTACGCGGGCCGGTCGGCGGTGAAGCGCACGCCGGAGAGCCGGCTCCGCCACTCGGTGACCTCCGGGGCGACCGCGGCCGGGTCGGTGCCGGGGTCCAGCGCGCGGGCGACGAGCGCGGCGAGGGCGGGCATGTCCTCCTCGGTGGCGCCGAGCCGGACGATCTCCGGGGTGCCGAGGCGCAGGCCGTTGACGTCTCCGGCCACCGGCTCCGCGGGGAGGCCGATGCCGCAGGCGAGCAGGTTCGCCCGGCGGAGCCTGCGGGCGGCGCGCTGGCCGCCGCCGTAGCGGTGGGCCTCGACCGCGAACTGGTGGGAGCGGGTGCAGCCGCGGCCGGCGGCGAAGACCGGGACGCCGAGCGTGAGCAGCTCGGTGGCGAGCCGCCGCGCGGCGGCGGTCATCGCCCGCGCGTAGGCCGGTCCGGCGGCCTTCCAGTCCAGCAGGGTCATGGCGAGGGCCGCGATCCTGCCGGCGTCGGAGTTGGCGGTCAGCCCCGGGTAGGCGATCGCGTCGAGGCGTTCGGCGAGCTCGGCGTCGTCGGTGACGACGAGCCCGCCCGGAGGGCCGCCGAGGCTCTTGTAGGTGCTCATGGTGATCAGGTGCGCGCCCTCGCGGAGCGGGTCCGGCCAGGTGCGGCCGGCGATCATGCCGCACAGGTGGGCGGCGTCGAAGAGCACGCGGGCGCCGACGGAGTCGGCGATCTCCCGGATCCGGGGGACGGGGTGGGGGAAGAGGTTGAGGCTGCCGCCGACGGTGATCAGCCGGGGGCGCGTCTCCTCGGCGAGGGACCGCAGGGCGTCGACGTCCACCGTGTAGCCGTCCGCGGCGACGGGGGCGGGGACCGTGGTGAGGCCGTACAGGCCCGCCGCGCCCTGGCCGTGGTGGGTGACGTGGCCCCCGACGCTCGCGGGCGGGGCGATGATCGTGTCGCCGGGGCCGCAGGTGGCCATGAACGCGTAGAGGTTGGCGAGGGCGCCCGAGCCGACGCGCACCTCGGCGTGGCCCGCGCCGAAGACCTGGGCGGCCAGTTCGGCGGCGATGATCTCGATCTGCTCGATGGCCTCCAGCCCGGTCTCGTACTTGTCGCCGGGGTAGCCCAGGGAGGGCCGCGACCCGAGGCCGGAGGAGAGCAGCGCCTCGGCACGGGGGTTCATGACGTTCGCGGCCGGGTTGAGGTTGACGGCCTCGACGTCGTGGATGCGGTGGTTCTCGGCCGCGAGCCGTTCGATCTCCTCCTGGACGGAGGCGGCGGGCAGGTCCGCCACGGCCCCGGCGACCGATCGCACCCGCTCCTCGGACGGAGCGGGCACCCAGGGGCGGGGCGTGAGCGCGGGACCCATGGGAACGGGTCAGTCGGTACCGCTGAACAGGGCCCAGACGGCCTTGCCGCCGCGGTTGAGGTGGTCCCAGCCCCAGCACCGGCTGTAGGTCTCCACGATGTAGAGGCCGCGGCCGTTCTCGGAGATGAAGTCCGGTTCCTTGGGGGTGGGCGCCTCGTCGCTGGGGTCGGCCACGGCGAGCAGCACGTGGGGGGAGAGGCGGAGCAGCATGAGGGTGATGGGCTTGGCCTCGACCTTGCTGGGCGGGCACAGCGCGTAGCGGACCGCGTTCGTCACCAGTTCCGAGACCACCAGCGCCGCGTCGTCACTGAGCTCGGACAGCCCCCACTCGCGGAGGGTGGAGCGGGTGACGTCGCGGGCGGTCTTGACCGAGTCCGCCTGCCGGGCGAGGGGACAGGCGGTGGCATGGGGGTGGTCGGCCGCCAGGAACTCGTCGAAGCCGACCTGGCGGGTCGCCTGCAGGTAGTCGGCGGCGGATCGTGGCTCCTCCACCATCCTGCCGGTACCTCCCGCTGTCATGGTGAGTCTCCGTGCGGTTGAGAGTTTTCAGAGCTTGTGCACCATTAGCCCAATATGCACTAGGCCATCATGGGTCACGGGCCCGTCTGCTGCAAGACCCAAATGCACGTGCAGTTGCAATGTGCAGCCGCATGGGCGGAAGGGGAGGCGCGCTCCCGGGCCGGTCGCGGAGGTGGGACCTTGTCACGGCGGCCGGAAGTGGTGACACTGTGTGCGCTGGCCCAATTGAAGAGGGAGGCGAAGTGACGCAGGTTCAACCGGGATCGGGTCCCACAGCTCTGCGTATCCTCCTGGGCTCCCAACTGCGCCGGTTGCGCGAGGACAAGGGCCTCACGCGCGAGGAGGCCGGCCACCGGATCCGCGGCTCCGAATCCAAGATCAGCAGGATGGAGCTCGGGCGGGTCGGTCTCCGGGAACGCGACGTCGCGGACCTGCTCAGCCTGTACGGAGTAGAGGACGAGGGGGCGCGGGCAGCCGTGATGGACCTCCTGACCAGAGCGAACGAGCCCGGCTGGTGGCACCGGTTCAACGACCTGCTGCCCGGCTGGTTCCAGACGTACGTCGGCCTGGAGGAGGCGGCCTCCCGGATCCGCACCTACGAGGTGCAGTTCGTGCCCGGACTGCTCCAGACGAAGGAGTACGCCCGGGCGGTCATCACGGCCGGCAGCGCCGGGATCGCGCCCGACGAGATCTCCCGACGGGTGGACCTGCGCCTCGAACGCCAGCGCATCCTGGACGGCTCCGGCGGGCCGTTCTTCTGGGCGGTCATCGACGAGGCGGCGCTGCGGCGCCCCATCGGCGGCGCGGACGTGATGCGGGCGCAGCTGGAGCATCTGATGGATCTCATGCGCCAGCCGAACATCACGATTCAGGTGATGCCGTTCAGCTTCGGCGGGCACAGCGCGGAGGGCGGCGCCTTCAGCGTGCTGCGCTTCTCCGACAGCGAGCTCCCCGACGTGGTCTACGTCGAGCAGCTCGCCAGCGCGCTCTACCTGGACAAGCGCGAGGACGTCGACCGCTACAGCGAGGTCATGGAGCGGTTGTGCGCGGTGAGCACGACGCCGGATGAGACGGTCGACATCCTCAGGCGCATAATCAAGGAGAACTGACACGGCGCCGGTCGCTGCGAGGTGCGGGTCTGCCCTAGACTGGCCTGCGGCGCTGGACACCCGCCACGGTGGAGCATGCCCTGATCTGGTGCATGTCTCACGGCTGTGCCCGGTGCCGCTCATGTGGGCGCGGCGCGCGAGCTTGCCGCGGTAGCCGTACGAATTGGCGCGCCCGCGATCACTCGAAGCTTGATCAAGGAGACCACCCCGTGAAGACCGCTGTCGAGGAGCTCAGCCCGACCCGGGTCAAGCTCACTGTCGAGGTGCCGTTCGAGGAGCTCGGCGAGAGCATGCAGGCGGCGTACAAGAAGGTCGCGCAGCAGGTGCGCGTCCCCGGTTTCCGCCCCGGCAAGGTTCCGGCCCGCATCATCGAGCAGCGCTTCGGCCGCGCGGTGGTGCTGGAGGAGACCCTCAACGACGCGGTTCCGAAGCTGTACGGCCAGGCCGTCGACGAGAGCGACATCTTCCCGGTCAGCCAGCCGGAGATCGAGGTCACCAAGATCGAGGACGGCGAGCAGGTCGAGTTCACCGCCGAGGTGGACGTCCGCCCGAACTTCGAGGTCCCGGACTACCAGGGCCTCGAGGTGACCGTCCCGGTCGCCGAGGTGTCCGACGAGGACGTCGAGGCGCAGCTGAACGGCCTGCGCCAGCGCTTCGCGACGCTGACCGGCGTCGAGCGCGCCGCGGCCGACGGCGACTTCGTCGTGATGGACCTCGCCGCCGCGATCGACGGTGTGAACATCGAGGAGCAGCAGGCCAACGACGTCTCCTACGAGGTGGGCGCGGGCTCGGTGCTGCAGGGCCTGGACGACGCGCTGGCCGGCATGTCCGCCGGTGACGTCAAGGAGTTCACCACCAACCTGGTCGGCGGCGAGAACGCCGGCGAGGAGGCCGTGGTGACCATCACGATCAAGAGCGTCAAGGAGAAGGTCCTCCCCGAGCTCGACGACGAGTTCGCCCAGCTGGCGAGCGAGTTCGACACGCTCGACGAGCTCAAGGAGAGCATCCGCGAGCAGGCCCGCCGCAACAAGCTGATCGACCAGGTCGTGCAGGCCCGCGAGAACGCCCTCGACGCCCTGCTGGCCAAGATCGACATCCCGCTCCCGGAGAGCGCGCTCAAGGCCGAGCTCGACAACCGCAAGCACAACCTCGAGCACCAGATCGCCGAGAGCGGCCTGAGCAAGGAGGCGTTCTTCCGCCTCTACCAGACCACCGAGGAGGAGCGCTACGCCGAGTTCGACGAGAGCGCGGCCAAGGCCCTCAAGACGGGCTTCGTCCTCGACAAGATCGTCAAGGCGGAGGAGCTCGGGGTCAGCGAGCAGGAGCTCACCAACTTCGTGGTGCGCCGCGCCATGCAGATGAACGTCGCGCCGAACGTGCTGGCCAAGCACCTGGCCGACAACGACCAGCTCACCCTGGCCATGGTCGAGATCGTCCGCGACAAGGCCAAGAGCGTCATCGGCGACGCCGCCAAGGTGGTCGACGAGGCCGGCAACGAGGTCGACCTCAAGGCCATCTACACCGAGATCAACGGTGAGGCCCCCGTCGAGGAGCCCGCCGAGGACGCCGAGGAGAAGACCGAGGCGTAGGGCCCTCCCGGAAGCCCCTGCGGCTCCCGACGCGACGCACGCGACGCCCCCGCCGTGGTCCCACGGCGGGGGCGTCGCGCTTCCCGGAGGAGGCTCACGGCGGCGCGGGTCATCATGCGCTGTCGGCGAACAGCACGTGGAGGGGGCATGTCCGGTCGGCGGCGCGCGTTAAGGTCACAAGCAAAGCCAATCGATAACGACGCATCGGAAGGTGACGCTGTGACCAGCCCGCCGACCTTCTACCAGCCGACCGGCTCCGGGCCCGAGTCGATGAGCCAGCCGAACGGCTCGTTCAGGCTCGAAGACCAGCTCTACCAGCGGCTGCTGCGTGAGCGCATCATCGTGCTGGGCACCCAGGTCAACGACGAGATCGCCAACCGAATCTGTGCCGAGCTGCTCCTGCTCGCGGCCGATGACTCCGAACGGGACATCTGGCTCTACATCAACTCGCCGGGCGGTTCGGTGACCGCCGGCATGGCCATCTACGACATGATGGAGTACGTGCCGAACAACGTGTGCACCGTCGCGATGGGCCTGGCCGCCTCCATGGGCCAGTTCCTGCTGTGCGCCGGTGAGCGGGGCAAGCGCTACGCCCTGCCGCACGCCCGCATCATGATGCACCAGCCGTCCGGCGGCATCGGGGGCACCGCCGCCGACATCGCCATCCAGGCCGAGCAGATGCTCTACGTGAAGAAGACGCTCGCCGAGCGCATCGCCTTCCACACCGGCCAGAACCTGGAGCAGATCGAGTCCGACTCCGATCGAGACCGCTGGTTCACGGCCGAGGAGGCCAAGGACTACGGCTTCATCGACCACGTCGTGCGCAGCGCTCGGCAGGTGCCCTCCACGGGCGCCGTCTCCTGAAGGGGCACAAGGTGAGTGAGTTGATCCGGCCGGGGGACATCAACGGCCGCTACGTTCTTCCCTCCTTCGTCGAACGCACGTCGTACGGCGTCAAGGAGATGAACCCGTACAACAAGCTGTTCGAGGACCGCATCATCTTCCTCGGGGTGCAGATCGACGACGCGTCGGCCAACGACGTGATGGCACAGCTGCTCACGCTGGAGTCGCTCGACCCCGACCGCGACATCAGCATCTACATCAACTCGCCCGGCGGTTCGTTCACCGCCATGACGGCGATCTACGACACGATGCAGTTCGTCCGGCCGGAGATCCAGACGGTCTGTCTCGGGCAGGCGGCCTCGGCCGCGGCGGTCCTGCTGGCCGGCGGCACGCCGGGCAAGCGGTTCGCCCTGCCGAACGCCCGCATCCTGATCCACCAGCCCTCCACCGAGGGCGGCGGCCAGGGAAGCGACATCGAGATCCAGGCGCGGGAGATCCTGCGGATGCGCGCGCTCCTGGAGACGATCATCGCGCGGCACTCGGGCAAGGCGCCCGCGGACGTCCGCAAGGACATCGAACGCGACAAGATTCTCGACGCCGAGGAGTCGAAGGCGTACGGGCTGATCGACGACATCATCCCGTCGCGTAAGAAGCTCGCCAAGGCCGTCGCCTCCTGAGGGAGGTAGATTGCATCGGAACGGTGCCCAATTGGGCACCTTCCGGTGCGACTCGCCGCCAGGGGGCTCACTGAGGGCTCAGAAGACGGTAACGTCGAATCCTGAGCGGGATGGCTTTTCGTACCGGGATCGGGCCGGTCAGAAGAAACGGACCGCGGCAGCCAGGGCGGTCCCACGCAAAGGAGTATCTGGGGTGGCACGCATCGGCGACGGGGGAGACCTGCTGAAGTGCTCTTTCTGCGGGAAGAGCCAGAAGCAAGTCAAGAAGCTCATCGCCGGGCCCGGCGTATACATCTGCGATGAGTGCATCGATCTCTGCAACGAGATCATCGAGGAGGAGCTCAGCGAGTCCTCCGAACTCAAGTGGGACAGCCTGCCCAAGCCGAGGGAGATCTACGAGTTCCTCGACGCCTACGTCATCGGTCAGGACAAGGCGAAGAAGGCCCTCTCGGTGGCGGTCTACAACCACTACAAGCGGGTGCAGTCCGGTGAGCGCGGGCGTGACGACGGCCTGGAACTGGCCAAGTCGAACATCCTGCTCCTGGGCCCGACCGGTTCCGGCAAGACACTGCTCGCGCAGACGCTGGCGAAGATGCTGAACGTGCCGTTCGCGATCGCCGACGCCACCGCGCTGACGGAGGCCGGCTACGTGGGCGAGGACGTCGAGAACATCCTGCTCAAGCTGATCCAGGCCGCCGACTACGACGTCAAGAAGGCCGAGACCGGCATCATCTACATCGACGAGGTCGACAAGATCGCCCGCAAGAGCGAGAACCCGTCGATCACCCGCGACGTCTCGGGCGAGGGCGTGCAGCAGGCCCTGCTGAAGATCCTGGAGGGCACCACGGCGAGCGTGCCGCCGCAGGGCGGGCGCAAGCACCCGCACCAGGAGTTCATCCAGATCGACACCACCAACGTGCTGTTCATCTGCGGCGGAGCCTTCGCCGGCCTCGAGAAGATCATCGAGTCCAGGGTCGGCAAGAAGGGCATCGGCTTCAACGCCGTCATCCGCTCCAAGGAGGACATCGACTCCTCCGACATCTTCGGTGACGTCATGCCCGAGGACCTGCTGAAGTTCGGCATGATCCCCGAGTTCGTCGGCCGCCTCCCGGTCATCACCAGCGTGCACAACCTCGACCGCGAGGCGCTCATCCAGATCCTGACCGAGCCGCGCAACGCCCTGGTCAAGCAGTACCGCCGCCTCTTCGAGCTCGACAACGTCGAGCTGGAGTTCACCGACGACGCCCTGGAGGCCGTCGCCGACCAGGCGATCCTGCGGGGCACCGGTGCGCGCGGCCTGCGGGCCATCCTGGAGGAGGTCCTCCTCTCGGTGATGTACGAGGTGCCGTCCCGCGAGGACGTGGCGCGCGTCGTCATCACCCGCGAGTCGGTCCTGGAGCACGTCAACCCGACCCTCGTACCGCGCGACCAGCTGGCCAAGCAGCGCACTCCGCGCGAGAAGTCGGCATAGGCCCGCACACCCAGTACGGCCGACGCCCCCGCGGAGAGCACTCCGCGGGGGCGTCGGCCGTCGGTGACCACCGCCCATTCGAAGGTCCCTAGAATTGGACACCGTGACGATGCCAGAGCTGCCCACCCAGTACACGCCCGCCGATGTGGAGACCCGGAGCTACGAGCGCTGGGTGGCACAGGGATACTTCACCGCGGACCCGGGCAGCGACCGCGAGCCGTACACCATCGTCCTGCCCCCGCCGAACGTGACCGGCGTGCTGCACATCGGCCACGCCCTCGACCACTCGATCCAGGACGCGCTGACCCGCCGCGCCCGCATGCGCGGCCAGGAGACGCTCTGGCTGCCGGGCATGGACCACGCGGGCATCGCGACCCAGAACGTCGTCGAGCGTGAGATCGCCAAGGAGGGCCTGTCCCGCCACGACCTCGGCCGCGAGGCGTTCGTCGAGCGGGTCTGGCAGTGGAAGGAGGAGTCCGGCGGCCGGATCCTCGGCCAGATGAAGAAGCTCGGCGACGGCGTCGACTGGTCGCGTGAGCGCTTCACGATGGACCCCGGCCTCTCCCGCGCCGTTCAGACGATCTTCAAGCGGCTCTTCGACGACGGCCTCATCTACCGCGCCGAGCGGATCATCAACTGGTGCCCGCGCTGCCTGACCGCCCTGTCGGACATCGAGGTCGAGCACAGCGAGGACGAGGGCGAGCTCGTCTCGATCCGGTACGGCGACGGCGACGACTCGATCGTGGTCGCCACCACCCGGGCCGAGACCATGCTCGGCGACACCGCGGTGGCCGTGCACCCGTCCGACGAGCGCTACGCCCACCTGATCGGCCGCGAGGTCGAGGTCCCGCTGACCGGCCGGCGCATTCCGATCGTGGCCGACGAGCACGTCGACCCGGCGTTCGGCACCGGCGCGGTCAAGGTCACCCCGGCCCACGACCCGAACGACTTCGAGATCGGCCGCCGCCACTCGCTGCCGTCGCTGGCGGTCATGGACGAGCGCGGCGTGATCACCGCCCACGGCCCGTTCGAGGGTCTCGACCGCTTCGAGGCCCGTCCCGCCGTGGTCGCGGCCCTGCGCGAGCAGGGCAGGATCGTCGCCGAGAAGCGCCCCTACCTGCACTCGGTGGGCCACTGCTCGCGCTGCAAGACCGTGGTCGAGCCGCGCCTGTCGCTGCAGTGGTTCGTCAACGTCTCGCCGCTGGCCAAGGCCGCCGGCGACGCGGTCCGCGACGGCCGGACGAGGATCCACCCGCCGGAGCTGGCCAAGCGCTACTTCGACTGGGTCGACGACATGCACGACTGGTGCATCTCGCGGCAGCTGTGGTGGGGCCACCGCATCCCGGTCTGGTACGGACCCGGGGGCGAGGTCGTCTGCGTGGGCCCGGACGAGACGGCGCCCGAGGGCTACGTCCAGGACCCCGACGTCCTCGACACCTGGTTCTCCTCGGGCCTGTGGCCGTTCTCCACCCTGGGCTGGCCGGACCGCACGCCCGAGCTGGAGAAGTTCTACCCGACCTCGGTCCTGGTGACGGGCTACGACATCCTGTTCTTCTGGGTGGCCCGGATGATGATGTTCGGCATCTACGCGATGGACGGCGAACCGCCGTTCCGGACCGTCGCGCTGCACGGCATGGTCCGCGACCAGTACGGCAAGAAGATGTCGAAGTCGTTCGGGAACGTCGTGGACCCGCTCGACTGGGTCGAGCGCTTCGGCGCCGACGCCACCCGCTTCACGCTGCTGCGGGGAGCCAATCCGGGCTCCGACGTCGCGATCAGCGAGGAGTGGGCCGGCGGCTCCCGCAACTTCTGCAACAAGATCTGGAACGCCACCCGGTTCGCGCTCATGAACGGCGCCGCCGTCGGCGAACTGCCGACCGGTGAGCTCACCGCGGCCGACCGGTGGATCCTCTCCCGCCTCCAGGAGGTCGTCTCCTCGGTGGACGCGGCCTTCGAGGAGTTCGAGTTCGCAAAGATCTCGGACCTGCTCTACCACTTCGCGTGGGACGAGGTCTGCGACTGGTACGTCGAGCTCGCCAAGATCCAGATCGCGTCTGGCCAGGAGCACACCCGCCTGGTGCTCGGGCACGTCTTCGACGCGCTGCTCCGGCTGCTCCACCCGCTGGTGCCGTTCGTCACCGAGGAGCTGTGGCGGGCGGTCACCGGCGGGGAGTCGATCGCGGTCGCGCCGTGGCCCGCGGTTCAGGAGTCCCTGCGCGACCCGGCGGCCGAGGAGGAGATCCTCGCGGTCCAGGGGCTGGTGACCGAGGTCCGCAGGTTCCGCTCGGACCAGGGCCTCAAGCCCGGCCAGCGGGTGGCCGCGCGGCTGTCCCTCTCCGGTACGGCTCTCGCCCCGCACGAGGAGGCGATCCGCTCGCTGCTCCGCCTGGACCAGCCGTCGGACTCGTTCGCCGCGACCGCCCGCCTGGACGTGGGAGGCATCGCCGTGGAGATCGACACGGCGGGGACGATCGACGTGGCGGCCGAGCGCAAGCGCCTGGAGAAGGATCTCGCCGCGGCGCAGAAGGAGGCCGCGCAGGTCGCCGCCAAGCTCGGGAACGAGCAGTTCATGTCGAAGGCCCCCGATGACGTGGTGAGCAAGGTCCGCGCCCGCGCGGCCCAGGCGGACCAGGACATCGCCCGGCTGACGGCCCAGTTGGCCGCTCTGCCCGCCGGCTGATGCCCGCGGTCTGAGGCTGCGCTTGAGGGAGACCCCGGAGTCCGTTGACTCCGGGGTCTCATGTTTGGGGCTCGCTGGCGGAGGGAAGACCTAGTCGTTACCGGCGAATGGCTCAGGTCTGCCGGAAAGACTGCTAATGTTCTTGATGCAGGGCGAGGTCCTGCGCCCCCTCTTCTCAAACTCCGACATTTCGGGCGTGTCTGCACGATTGGACACAGACCGGATGTTGGAGTAAGGTTGAAGGGTTGCTCCGGAGACGGGGTGGTCGCGATCCGGATGGATCGCCCGAAACGGGTCAGGTTGACACGAATCGGGCGGATCTGCTAGGATAGTGACACGGAATGGAATGCCCCGGACGCCGGGACCGACCACGGGTCGGAGCCGGCCGATGGTGAACGCGTCCGTTTCTTGAGAACTCAACAGTGTGTTAAAAGCCAGTGCATGAAGCACAACCCCGTCCCACCCGCCCTGGTGGTGGGAGGACGGATTCCTTTGGTTGATACATGCCCGCGACCACTTTTTCGTCGGTTGCGGGTGTGCTTTCAGCCGGGAGCAACTCGAAGACATTGTTTGGAGAGTTTGATCCTGGCTCAGGACGAACGCTGGCGGCGTGCTTAACACATGCAAG
>NZ_JACHJJ010000005.1 GCF_014203605.1 Thiemannella venezuelensis
GGTCACACATCGATCCTCAACACCCTTCGTCGTCGGTGTCCTGGCGTGGAGGACAGGTTCAGCTGTCCTGGGGCACGGCCCGGGTGGGCGACACCTGTCCCACCACGGACGCGCCTCACGGGTGGGCTCCTCAGCTGGTAGGCGTCGCCGTACCCGCTCTCAGCTTTAGGACTTACTCGTCTAGTGGTGGACCGGTCGATACGGCGGGCCATGAGCGGACTCTACGGGAGTGGCGTCGGCTCGCTCTGCGAGTCGCTGAGTTACGGGTAACGACCTGGGGAAACGCCTTTAAGATCGTCCCCCATATGTCCCCGATCATTGGCCTAGGGCTGCACACGACGGCACCCGGCTGCATGTGATCGCTGAGAGGGGCCGAACTAAGCCCCTGGTCAGGGGCCTGACGGCTGGTGGAGATGGTGCCCCCGGCATGATTCGAACATGCGACACCCGCTTTAGGAGAGCGGTGCTCTATCCCCTGAGCTACGGAGGCAGGGTCTGCATGTAAGAGTAGCGAAAATGGGGCGTGCATGCGCGGTCGGGAGAGGTCTGGCGAACAGGAACGAGTCATCCCTTCGCTGACCTGCGGCAAAGGGATGGTAAGCCGACGGGTGCCCGGAGTGTCGGGATGACTAGCGTCACGCTTTGTGATCAGAGGACGGCAGAGGCGGGTCCAGACGCGGCGGGTGCTGCGGCCGGTGGTGCTGTGTGCGGCGATATGTGCTCCCGCGCTGCTGGCCGGCGGTCTCTTCGTGGCGGAGCTCACCGGGTACCGGAAGGCGCCCGATGCGGTCGTCGCGAGCGCGGAGCCCGCCGCAGAGCACGTGGAGCACGTGGAGCGCTGGGAAGGGGTGGTCGCCGCGATGTCGGTCGCGATCATGCCCGCCCGGGCGGAGGTGACGGAGCCGAGGCTGGTGCCTCCGCGCTCGCCCGCCTCGCCCGACCGGACGTACGGGGGCTGGGTGCCCTCCGCAGCTCTGGGCGCCTCCTCTCCTCACGGGCCGGGAGGCGTGGCGCCCGGTGCGGGGTGGGGGACGGAGCCTCACGTGCCCTGGGTGCGGTCGGTACGGCGGGACGCGGGATCCTCGCCCGGCGCGGAGGACGGCTCGGGCCGGAATTCGTGGGCGTGGGGGGCGGCGCAGAGGCCGTTCGGCGGCTCGGCGGAGGTCCGTACGGGGGCGGGGCCGGGGACGCGCGCGGGGTCCGGCTCGCACGGCGCGGCGACGGGGCCGGGCGCAGCGGCGAATCCGGGCGCGGGCACGAAGGCGGACGCGGGCACGAAGGCGGACGCGGGCACGAAGGCGGGCGCGGGCACGAAGGCGGGCGCGGAGGCGAAGCCGGGCTCGGACGGCGTGCGGACGGGCGCGGGGGCGGACGGCGCCGGCGTGGGTTCGGGGCCGGGCGGGACGAAGGCGGGGGCGGGGACGCGGGTGAAGACGGAGCCGGGAGCGGACGCGGAGGCCGGGTGTTCGGCGGAGTGGAAGGACACCTGGCTGTGGGAGGTCTGCGCGGAGAACGCGCGGAAGGAAGTCTGAAGGAGGCTGCCGGAAGGTTTGCCGGAAAAGTTGGCGGAACCGGGCGTTCGACGCATAGCGGCTGTGCAGAGTGTGGCTCGTGCACTCGGTGAGCTGTAGTAGCGTGCGTGGCTGACCCAGGTCACGAGTTCGCAAACGGAGGGGTCGAACGTGCCACCTCGACGATCAGCGGGTCTGATCGCCGTCGTCGCGACGATGATTTCCCTCTCACCGGGAGCCGCCGCCGCGGAGCGGGCGCCGGTGGAGGCCCGGGAGGTCCGGAGCGTCCTCGTCCGGGAGCCGGTGAACCTCGTGGAGCTCCGCAGGGAGGCCGAGAAGGCGGCGAAGGATCTCGAGGTCGCGACCAAGGCGCTGGAGCAGCGGCGGGCCGAGATCCAGGCGTCGGAGAAGGAGCTCACCGCCAAGCTGCGTGAGCTGCAGGCCGCCGAGCGGGCCTTCGCCCAGGTGCGGCAGCCGCTCTCGGACCTCGTCGGCCTGCTCTACCAGCAGCCGATCGGCGGGGACCTGGCGAGCCTCATGTCCGGCGGCTCCGACGTCTCCACGTTGCGGGCCATGACCGACGCGACGCAGCTCGTGGAGGAGCGGGAGCGGGTCCTGGAGGAGAGCGGCCGGCTGCACGCCGAGCGGGAGCGGCTCGCCGCCGAGGCGCAGGAGATCCGGGCGGGCAACCTGCTCTCCGAGGCGCAGATGGGCGCCGAGATCCAGACGCTCCAGGCGCGCTCCGACAAGATCGTCAAGTCGCTGACCAAGGCGCTGGTGAAGCTCGGCGTGAAGGTCGACAAGTCCGGTCAGGCGGCGGGGGGCTGCAACCCGACGAAGGCGGCCTCGATCGGCGACCTGCCCAACGGCCTGATCCCGAAGCTCTACCTCTGCCCGCTCCAGCAGCGCGGCCAGGAGCTCCGGGCCGACGCGGCGCTCGCGTTCATCAGCCTGAACGAGGCCTACCGCAAGCGGTTCGGCAAGCCCATATGCGTGACGGACAGCTACCGGAGCCTGGCGGAGCAGCAGTCGGTCTACTACCGCCGTCCGGGACTGGCCGCCATCCCCGGCCGCAGCAACCACGGGCTCGGGCTCGCCGTCGACCTGTGCGGGGGCGTGCAGAACTTCCGCTCGGCGGAGTTCAACTGGCTGGAGGCCAACGGCAAGGAGTACGGGTGGATCCACCCGCAGTGGGCCTACGTCAGCCCCTTCGAGCCCTGGCACTGGGAGTACGACCCGAAGCTCGGCTCCCTGCTCTGACCCGCCGCCGGCCTCTGCTCCCGCCCCGGCGCGTCAGGTCGCCGGCCTGCTGTCGTCCGTCATCGGCGCGATCTGGGCGGTGCAGTGCGAGCAGCGGACCGCGGCCTTGGGGATCTCGGACAGGCACTCCGGGCACTCGCGCAGGGTGGTCTCCTCCGGCGTGGAGAACCGGGCGGTCAGTTTCTCGTACGGGGTGATGACGAAGAAGTAGACGACCGCCGCCATGATCAGGAACGAGAACACCGCGTTGAGGAAGACGCCGTATCTGATCGGGCTGGAGCCCACGTGCAGCACCAGGTCCTCGAAGCGCGGCTGGCCGCCGATCGCCGCGAGCATCGGGGTGAAGACGTCCTTGACGAGGGACTGCACGATGGCGTTGAACGCCGTGCCGATCATCACGGCGACGGCCAGTTCCAGGACGTTTCCGCGCAGTAGGAACTTCTTGAATCCGCTCAGCATGGCCACTCCTAGCCCGGGGGTTCGGCTGCTCCCACCGGCCCGTCCCGGCAGGGCGGAGGTCTTATTACCCGTCCGTGACCGGGTTATCACCGGGCGGAGGAGATGGTGATCGAGAGCCGGCCGCCGGCCTGCGCCGAGGCGAGCTCGGCCGCCTGCCCCGGGGTGGTGGCCAGCACGACGAGCGCACCCCGGTCGGACCCGCCCGGGGGCAGGGCGAGGACCGGGACGTCCTCGGCCACGGTCCTGGCGGGAGCCGAACCGTCCCAGTCGGAGGGGGCGGCCAGCACGTTCACGAGGTTGCCCGGGGAGAGCAGGCGGGCGCTCTCGGGGTCGGAGACGCGGACCGGGGTGGCGACCGTACCGGGGGTGCGGGCGGCCAGCAGGTCCGGGCCGAGCAGGCGGACGTCGGTGAGGGGCTCGCCGCGCCGGACGGGACCGGCCAGGACCCGCCCGGCGACCGGCGCGCCCGGTCTCAGCGCGCCGTCGGGGGCGGTGCCGGGCCGCAGGGCCACGGGCTTGACGTCGGCGGCGGTCAGCACGCCGCCGGGGAGGTCGCGGGCCGCCGCGAGCACGGTCACGGACGCGCCGCCGTCCGGCCGCAGCCCGATCACGGCGCACGCCGCGGCGAGGGCGGCCAGGACGGTGGCGAGGACCCGGCGGCGCCGGCCGAGGAGGCCGCGGAGGAGGCGCCGGCCGGGGGAGAGGGGGCCCGGAGGCCCGAGAGGAGCGCGCACGACTGAACTCCAGGGGACGGGAGCCGGGCGGCGCGGTGCCCGGGGGCGGTCGGGAGGAACTGCCGGAGAGGCTACTGGGGGATCTCGAAGGGGAGCTTCAGCCCGTCGAGGGCGTTGCCGCAGGAGCAGGCGCGGTCCTGCGGGAGGGCGGTGACGAGGTCGGTGACCAGCGAGCGCATCCGGGTGACGTTGGCGGCGAAGAAGGCCAGGACCTCCTCGTGGGTGACGCCCTCGCCCGCCTCGACCCCGGCGTCGTGGTCGGTGACCAGGGAGAGCGACGTGTAGCACATGGCCAGCTCGCGGGCGAGGACGGACTCGGGGAAGCCGGTCATGCCGACGATCGTCCAGCCGTTCGCGGTGAACCAGCGGGACTCTGCGCGGGTGGAGAAGCGGGGCCCCTCGATGACCACCAGGGTGCCGCCGTCGGCCACCTCCCAGCCGGCGGACCCGGCGGCCGCGACGGCGGCGGCGCGGCCCGCGGGGCAGTAGGGGTCGGCGAAGGGGACGTGGACCACGCCGCCGGCGTCGTAGTAGGTCTGCACGCGGCCGGAGGTGCGGTCGACGAGCTGGTCGGGGACGACCAGGGTGCCCGGGCCGAGCTCGGGGCGGAGCGAGCCCACGGCGCTGGGGGCGAGGACCTGCCGGACGCCGAGGGAGCGCAGGGCCCACAGGTTGGCGCGGTAGGGGATGCGGTGGGGCGGGAGGCGGTGGTCGCGCCCGTGGCGGGGGATGAACGCCACCGGCCGCGAGCCGACGCGCCCGACGGTGACGGCGTCGCTGGGCGGGCCGTACGGAGTGGAGACCTCGACCTCCGTGGTGTCGTCGAGCAGGGAGTAGAAACCTGAGCCGCCGATGACCCCGACGTCCGCGCGAGTGACCATGGCGCAGACATTAGCGGTACGGGCGGGCCGTCAACGAGGACCGGGTCCGGCCTGTGGATAACCGTATCCGTAATGTGACTGTCCGGTCGCTATGGGTAGTGACCCCCGTACAGTGATCAGGGGGACGGAATGCACGTACAGGAGACCAGGCGGGACGCGGGAGGACTGGGGCTGATCCTCGGCGCCCTCATGCTCAGCATGCTCCTCGCGGCGCTGGACCAGACGATCGTCTCCACCGCGCTGCCGACGATCGTGGGCGATCTGGGCGGGCTGGACCACCTCTCCTGGGTGGTCACGTCCTACATGCTCGCCTCGACGGTCTCGACCCCGCTCTGGGGGAAGCTCGGCGACCAGTACGGCCGCAAGAGGCTGTTCGAGGGCGCGATCGTCGTCTTCCTGGCCGGCTCGGCGCTGTGCGGCCTCTCCCAGAACATGGGCCAGCTCATCGGGTTCCGCGCGCTCCAGGGGCTCGGCGGCGGCGGGCTCATGGTGCTCGCCCAGGCGATCGTCGCGGACGTGGTCCCCGCCCGGGAGAGGGCGAAGTACCAGGGATTGTTCGGGGCCGTGTTCGCCGTCTCCAGCATCGCCGGGCCGCTGCTCGGCGGACTGTTCGTGGACCACCTGTCCTGGCACTGGGTCTTCTACGTCAACCTGCCGATCGGCGTCCTCGCGCTGGCCGTGGTCGCGGCCGTGCTCCCCGCCGGGAGCCGCCGCACCAGGCACTCCATCGACTACTTCGGCATCGTCTTCCTCGGCGGCGCCGCCGCCTGCCTGGTGCTGGTGACCACGTGGGGCGGGGGCGTCTACCCGTGGGGCGACCCCGTCATCATCGGGCTGGGGGTCGCGGCGGTGGTGCTCGGCCTGCTCTGGTGGCTGGCCGAGCGGCGGGCCGCGGAGCCCGTGCTGCCGCTCCGGCTGTTCCGGCTGCGCGCCTTCAACGTGGCGTCGCTGGTCGGTTTCATCGTGGGCCTGGCGATGTTCGGCGCGCTCACGTACATGCCGCTCTTCCTCCAGGTGGTGCAGGGGATCTCGCCCACCCTCTCGGGGCTGCACCTGCTGCCGATGATGGCGGGCATGCTCGGCACCTCGGTCGTCAGCGGGCAGATCATCTCCAGGACCGGGCGGTACAAGCCCTTCCCGATCACCGGCAGCGCGGTCGCGGCGCTCGGCCTCTACCTGCTCTCGCGGCTGCACGCCGGCATCTCCACCCTCGAACTCGGCCTCTACCTGCTCGTCCTGGGCATCGGGCTGGGCATGGTCATGCAGGTCCTGGTGATCGTGGTGCAGAACGCCGTGGACTTCGACGACCTGGGGGTGGCCACCTCGGGGGCCACGTTCTTCCGCTCGATCGGAGGTTCGTTCGGCGTCGCGCTCGCCGGATCGATCTTCACCTCGCGGCTCACCGACGACCTGGCCCGGCTCTCCGGGACGGTACGGCTCCCGCCGGGCCTCGCCGACGCCGTGCAGGGCGACCCGACGGTCATCCGGCGGCTGCCTCCGGAGGCCGCCAGGGCGTTCCTGGAGGCGTACTCCGACGCGATCGCCCGGGTCTTCCTGTTCGGCGCGCCGGTGGCGCTGGCCGCCTTCGCCGTGGCCTGGCTGCTGCCGGAGATGCCGCTGCGGGAGACCACCAAGGCCGCCGACCTGGGCGAGGGCTACGGGGCGGCGCCCACCGAGCGGTCGTCGCTCGACGAGGTGGAGCGCGGGCTGTGGCGGCTGGCCGGCGCCGAGATGCGCCGCGACTACTACCGCAGGCTGGGCGACGCCTCCGGCTTCCCCGACCTGCCGGCCGGTTCGGTCTGGCTGGTCACGCGCCTGGGCACGCACGGCCGCCAGGCCGGCGCGGAACTCGCCGAACGGGCGGGCGTGACGGTCGAGGAGGGCCGGCCGTACGCCAGGGAGCTGGTGGAGCGCGGCCTGATCCGCCGGACGGAGGACGGATCCTGCCTGGAGCTCACCCCGGACGGGGAGCGGGCCGCCGACCGGCTGGTCGCCGAGGCCCGCGGCAGCCTGGCCCGGCTGGTCGAGGACTGGCGTCCCGGGGAGCATCCGGAGCTGCGCGAGCTGCTGGACAGGCTCCCCGGGGAACTGCTCGGCGCGGCGGCCGACCGCCCCGCGGGCCCGTGACTCAGGAGGCCGCGGGGGCGGGCGCCGGGGTCGCGGCGGGGGCGGCGGGCTTGGACTCCGCGGAGGCCGGCGCCGAGGACGCCGGCGTGGTGGAGCTCACCGTGCTGGACGAGCCGGACGACCGGTTGTCGGTCCGGTAGAAGCCGGAGCCCTTGAAGACGATGCCGACCGCCGAGAACACCTTGCGCAGCTCGCCCTGGCAGCTCGGGCACACGGTGAGCGCGTCGTCCGTGAACTTCTGGACGATCTCGAACTGGTTGTCACAGGCGGTGCAGGCGTACTGGTAGGTGGGCACGCTCTCCTCCTCGTTCGGGCCGCGCCGATTGGCACTCGACTGACGCGACTGCTAATGGTAAGGCGTCGACAAGCATAAACGCGAGCCGGAGCCATCACATTCCGTCCGAGGCATGGAAAGAGCGGACACCGTGCGACCGGGGGGTCACGTACCGCGCTCGCCGAACCACCCGGCGAGCTTGCCCCGGCGGCTGATCGCGCGCAGCCGCTGCTCCACGACCTCCCGGCAGGCGGCGGTGGCCACCACGAGAAGCTGGTCGTCGGTCCTGATCCTGGTGGAGTCCGACGGCACGAACGTCCTGCCGTCCCGGACGATGAGCGTGACCTGGGCGTCGGAGGGCAGCCGGAGCTCGAAGATCTCCACACCGTGCAGCCTGGACGTCTGCGGCACCCTGATCTGCAGCAGGTCGGCCTTGAGCTCCTCCAGCGGCGCCGACTCCACCTCCAGGTCGCGCGCCTCGTCCAGGACGGACACCCCGAGGACCCGCGCCACCCACGGCAGCGTGGGCCCCTGCAGCAGGGTGTAGACGACCACGATGACGAAGACCTCGTTGAACACGAACCTGGCGGTGGCGTCGTCGACCGAGGTGGCGGCCCAGGGAATGGTGGCGAGCACGATCGGCACCGCGCCGCGCAGCCCGGCCCACGACAGGAACGCCTGCTCCCGCCAGTCCAGCCGGTCGACGCCCGCCAGCCGTACGAGGAGGGCCGAGACGGTGATGGACAGCGGCCGGGCCACCGCGACCAGGATCAGGCCCGCCACCAGGCCGGGGACGATCGCCGACGGCATCTCCGACGGGCTGGCCAGCAGGCCGAGCATGACGAACAGGCCGATCTGGGCCAGCCAGGCGACGCCCTCGGCGAAGCCCCGGCTGGCGGCGCGGTGCGGCATCCTGGAGTTGCCCATGACCAGCGCGGCCAGGTAGACGGCGAGGAAACCGCTGCCGTGCAGCTGTACGGCTCCCGCGTAGGCGACGAAGGCGAGCGCGAGGACCGCGATCGGGTAGAGGCCGGAGGCCGGCAGCGCGACGTGGCGCAGCGCGTACACCCCGAAGGGGCCGACCACGAGGCCGATGCCCGCGCCCACCGCCAGCTCGAAGACCACCTCGCCCAGCGCGCCCCAGAGGCTGGGCGAGGCGCTGGTGCTCAGCAGCATCACGGCGATGACGACGGGGGCGTCGTTGAAGCCGGACTCGGCCTCCAGGGTGCCGGAGAGCCGCCGGGGCAGAGGCAGCCGGCGCAGGACGGAGAAGACGGCCGCGGCGTCGGTGGAGGCGAGGATCGCGCCGAGCAGGAGCGAGGTCCGCCAGTCCGCGCCGAGCAGGAAGTGCACCGGCGCGGCGACGGCGGCGATGCTCACCCCGACGCCCGCGGTGGCCAGCACCAGCGCGGTGGGGATGGAGCCCTTGACCTGGCTCCAGGTGGTGGTCAGGCCTCCCTCGGCCAGGATGATCGCCAGCGCGATCAGGCCGAGCTGCTGGGCCAGCTCGGCGTCGTCGAACTGGAACCCGAGGCCGGACTCGCCGATGACCAGGCCGAAGCCGAGGAAGATGAGCAGGCTCGGCAGCCCGCTCCAGTGGGCGACGCGCACCGCGACGATGGCGGCCATGACGATGAGCGCGCCGAGAAGCAGCCAGATGTTCCAGTCCATCTGGCCCCCTCTCGTCTTCTGGGGACCATTGTGTCCTATTCGACAGGGTTTCCTGTCCCCACCCGGACAATGCCGCTCGGTGACGCAGCGTAGCGGACCGCCCGGTCATGGGCCTCCGCGGGGACGCCGTCCAGCAGTTCGCCCTCGTGGAGCAGCGCGACCGTCGGCACGTTCGGTCCGACCCTCGCCAGGGCGCGGTCGTAGGAGCCGCCGCCCCGGCCGAGCCGCACCCCGGTGGACCGGTCGACCGCCAGCGCGGGGACGATCACCAGGGCGGCGGTCCTGATCGCGTCGACGCCGCGCCGGGCGTCCACCGGCTCCATGATCCCGAAACGGCCGGGGGCCAGGGTGTCGGGCCCGTCGTACACCGCCCAGTCGAGGTCGTCGTCCGGCCGGAGCACCGGGAGCATCACCGTCGCGCCGTGCTTCCACAGGGCGAAGACCAGCCCGTGCGTCGCGGGTTCGGCCCCGACGGACCAGTAGCAGGCGACCAGCCCGGCCATCTGCACCCAGGGCCGGTCCAGCAGGGACTCCCTTATCTGGACGGAAGCCGCATGCCGCTCGTCTTCGGGGAGCGCGGCACGCGCGGCCTCGATCGCCCGGCGCAGCTTCAGCTTCTCCACAGATCCCTCCACTATGGTTTCGGTCATGGCCGACTTCGATCCTGTGACGAAAGCCGTCGTTCCCGCGGCGGGTCTGGGCACCCGCTTCCTTCCGGCGACCAAGGCGACGCCCAAGGAGATGCTGCCGATCGTCGACAAACCCGCGATCCAGTATGTCGTCGAGGAGGCCGTCTCCGCCGGGCTGCTCGACGTGCTCATGGTGACGGGAAAGAACAAGCGCTCCATCGAGGACCACTTCGACCGGGCGATCGAGCTCGAAGACGTGCTGGAGGCCAAGGGCGACGACGAGCGCCTCTCCCAGGTGCGCGAGCCCGCCGACCTGGCGACCCTCCACTACGTACGGCAGGGCGAGCCGCGCGGCCTCGGCCACGCGGTGCTCTGCGCCAAGCAGCACGTGGGCCGCAACCCGTTCGCCTGCCTGCTCGGCGACGACCTGATCGACCCCCGCGACGAGCTGCTCAAACGCATGATCGAGGTCCGCGCGACCCACGGCGGCAGCGTCATCGCGCTGATGGAGGTCCCCAGGGAGCAGGTCTCCCTGTACGGCTGCGCCGCCATCGAGCCCACCGCCGAGGACGACGTGGTCCGGGTGACCGACCTGGTGGAGAAGCCCCCGGCCGAGGAGGCGCCGTCCAACTGGGCGATCATCGGCCGCTACGTGATCGACCCGGCCGTCTTCGAGGTCCTGGAGAACACTCCGCCGGGCCGCGGCGGCGAGATCCAGCTCACCGACGCCCTGCGCACGCTGGCCGGCCGGGACGTCGACGGCGGCGGGCCGGTCCACGGCGTGCTGTTCCGGGGCCGCCGCTACGACACCGGCAACAAGCTCGACTACCTGCGCACGGTCGTGCAGTTCGCCGCCGACCGGCCCGACCTGGCGCCGGAGTTCCTGCCCTGGCTGAAGGACTTCCTGGGCTCACGATGAACCAGACGATCCCGATGAGATCGGTCGACGACCACCTCGCCGACATCCTGGGCACCGTGCGGACGCTCGCCCCGCTGGAGCTGGAACTGGAGCAGGCGCTCGGCACCACGCTGGCCGAGGAGGTGACCTCCCCGGTCCCGCTGCCGCCGTTCGACAACTCGGCCATGGACGGCTACGCCGTACGGGCCGAGGACGTCGCGGACGTCCCGGTGACGCTGCCGGTGATCGACGACGTCGCCGCCGGCGACGGCCGCCTGCACGCGCTCGGCCAGGGGATGGCCGTGCGGATCATGACCGGCGCGCCGATGCCCGCCGGGGCCGACACGGTGATCCCGGTCGAGTGGACCGACGGCGGCACCGCCCGGGTCGGGATCGGCCGGTCCGCGCCGAGGGGCAACGCGATCCGCCGGGCGGGCGAGGATGTGCGCCCCGGCGAGCCGGTGCTGCCGGAGGGGACCGTGATCGGTCCCGCCCAGCTCGGCATCCTGGCCGGCGTCGGCCGGCGCCGGGTGCTGGTACGGCCCCGCCCCCGGGTCGTGGTGATCTCCACCGGGGCCGAGCTGGCCGAGCCGGGCGTCCCGCTGGCCCCCGGCCAGATCTGGGAGTCCAACAGCTACACCCTGATCGCCGCGGTCCGCGAGGCGGGCGGCGAGGGCTACCGGGCCGGGATCGTCGCCGACGACGCCGCCCGGTTCATGGACCAGCTCGACGCCCAGCTCGTCAGGGCCGACATGGTGATCACCAGCGGCGGGGTCTCCATGGGCGCGTACGAACCGGTCAAGGAGGCCCTCGGCCCGCTCGGCACGGTCCGGTTCGAGCGCGTCGCCATGCAGCCGGGCATGCCCCAGGGCTTCGGCGTCGTGGGCGAGGACCAGGTGCCGGTCTTCACGCTGCCGGGCAACCCGGTCTCGTCTTTCGTCTCGTTCATGCTGTTCGTCCGCCCGGCGCTGCGCAAGATGCGGGGCCTGCCCGCGGGGCCCACCCCGACGGTGCCCGCCGTGACCAGCGCCCCGCTCCGCTCGCCGGCGGGCAAGCGGTCGTACCTGCGCGGCGTGCTCGGCCCCCTGGGCACCGTGGCCCCGGTGCTCCGCCAGGGCTCCCACCAGCTCGCTGCCCTGGCCTCGGCCAACGCCCTGATCGTCGTCCCGGAGGACGTCACCGAGCTGCCCGAGGGGGCGTCCGTGGAGGTCATCCCGCTGTGAACGACCGGATCGACAGGTACGGCGCGGGCGCCGGACCACTGGCAGGGGAGACGGCATGACCGGATTCACCCATATCGACGAGACGGGCGCCGCCCGCATGGTGGACGTCTCGGCCAAGGACGTCTCGGTCCGTACGGCCGCCGCCACCGGCAGGGTGCTGCTCTCGGCCGAGGCCGTGGGCCTGCTCAGGTCCGGGGACGTCCCCAAGGGCGACGCGATCGGCACCGCGCGGATCGCCGGGATCATGGGGGCCAAGCGCACGCCCGACCTGATCCCGCTCTGCCACCCGATCGCGCTGCACGGCGTGAAGGTCGAGCTGGCCGTCGCCGACGACGGGGTGGAGATCACCGCCCGGGTGAAGACCGCCGACCGGACCGGCGTCGAGATGGAGGCGCTGACCGCCGTCACGGTCGCCGCGCTCGCGCTGATCGACATGGTCAAGGCCGTGGACCCCGCGGCCGTGATCACCGATGTCCGGGTCGAGGAGAAGACCGGCGGCAAGACCGGCGTCTGGACCCGGCCGTAGGAGGGAAGCGCGTGCGAGCTCTGGTGATCACGGCGTCCAACCGGGCGTCGGCCGGGATCTACGAGGACAGGTCGGGAAAGCTCCTGGCCGGGCTGCTCGCCGAGGCCGGATGCGAGGTGGACGGCCCGCAGGTGGTCCCCGACGGCGAACCCGTCGAGGAGGCGCTCAGATCCGGCGTGGCCGAAGGCTACGACGTGATCGTCACCACCGGCGGGACCGGGCTGACCCCCGCCGACCTGACGCCGGAGATGACCCGCAGGGTGCTCGACCGGGAGATCCCCGGGATCGCCGAGGCGATCCGCCAGGCCGACCGGGACAGGGTGCCGACCTCGATCCTCTCCCGCGGCCTGGCCGGCCAGGCGGGCCGCACCCTGGTCGTGAACCTGCCCGGCTCCTCCGGCGGGGTCCGCGACGGCATGGCCGTACTCGCCCCCGTCCTGGCGCACGCCGTGGACCAGATCCGGGGCGGGGACCACCCGCGCTGACCTGCACCGTGGCACGGGAGCGTGTCTTCGGGAGATGATGAGGGCGTGGATCGACTTCGTGGCTGGCCGGTGACCCTGACCGAGGGCCCGGTGGGACTCCGGCCGCTGCGCCTGCGGGACGTGCGCGTCTGGCGCGAGTCGCGGCTGCGCAACGCCGCCTGGCTCCGCCCCTGGGAACCGAGCAACCCGGAGACACCCCTGTTCCGGACCGGCCTCGGCCCCTACGTCTCGATGGCGGGCTCCCTGCGCCGGGAGGCCAGGCAGGGGCTCGCGCTGCCCTGGGTGGTGACCTACGAGGGCGCCTTCGCCGGACAGCTCACCGTGGGGGCCGTCGTCTGGGGCTCGGCCAGGTCGGCGCAGATCGGCTACTGGATCGACGGCGCGCTGGCCGGGCGGGGGATCACCCCGACCGCGGTGGCCATGGCGGTCGACCACTGCTTCTTCACCACCGGACTGCACCGGGTGGAGGCCAACATCCGGCCGGAGAACCACGCCAGCCGCCGGGTGGTCGAGAAGCTCGGCTTCCGGGAGGAGGGCGTCCGCCGCCGGCACCTGCACATCGACGGCGCGTGGCGCGACCACATCTGCTACGCGCTCACGGTCGAGGACGCGCCCCGGGGCCTGCTGGTTCGGTGGCGGCGCGACCGCGAGGCCGCCTCCCGCGGCGGCGCCTCCCACGAAGAGGTTTGAAGATCTCGCGACACACCGCATTGGATGCTCGTCAAATAGTGACACGCGGTCTTACGGTGCGTGACGTGAGCACATCGAGGGCGCCGATGGACCCCCGGCGTCTTCGTGCTGCCCGGAGGTGGCCGTGAGCAGCGTAGTCCTGTATCTGGCCATCGTCGTCATGTGGTTGTGCGTGCTCGTGCCCATGTGGCTGCGCCGCGACCGCGGCACCTTCGACGAGTTCCACGACGTCGCGGAGCCGTACGTCCAGGACGAGCAGCCCGCCGAGGCGGAGGGGCCGGGGGCGGCGCCGGAGGGAGAGCTCCGTTCCGAGCCCGGGGACGGGCCGGAGCCCGACGCGGGCCCTGAGACCGGGCCCCAGCTCAAGCCCGTGCCCGGCCGGGCCGAGCGGCGCCGGGCAGAGCTGCGCCGCCGGGCGAAGATCGTGGCCAAGCGCAGGCGGCTGACGTTCTGGTGCGTGCTGCTGCTGCTCGCCTCGGTGGTGACCGCCGCCGTCCGGGTGATCCCCTGGTGGGGGGCGGCGCCCTCGGCGGTCCTCCTGGGCGCCTACCTGAGCGTGCTGCGCGTCTCGGTCCGGGTCGACGCCGAACGCCGCCGGGCCGCCGCCCGGGCCCGCGCGGAACGTGCCAGGCTCGCCCGCCGCCGCGCCGCCGAACGGGCGGCGCGGGAGGCCATGCGCCCGGTGGCCGAGGTCATCGAGATCGCCGCGGCCCGTGACGAGATCTTCGACCAGTACGCCGAGCCTCCGGCCCGCGCGGTCGGCGACTGAGTCACGTGATCGGCGCTTCGGTGGCGCGAGTGCCCCTGGATGTTTGCTAACCTAGAGCACGTCTTGGGGATGTAGCGCAGTCCGGTAGCGCACTTCGTTCGCATCGAAGGGGTCAGGGGTTCGAATCCCCTCATCTCCACCAAGTCGGAAGGCCCGGTTCCAGATCATGGAGCCGGGCCTTCCGCCATCTCCGCAGGTCAGGTCCGCCAGTCTCGTTCGGGCAGCCTGAGCCACATGTCGGAGCCGATGATCGGCCCGCCGTCGGTCAGCCGCAGGCTTGCGCCGGCGCAGCAAAACGCCACAGAGTGGTCGCGGTAGAGGTAGGCGGCGAGAATCTTCTCGGCAGGGGCGTCAAGGGGCATGGTGTAGGCGCTGTGCGGCTGCCAGGCTGAGACTGCGCCGTCTCGGGCGATGTATCCGCCATTGCCACCCAAGACGTACATGCTGTAGCAGACCGTGCCCGGTGAGACGCGTTTGGCGACACCGCGAGTGGACGCGGTGTATCCCCAGGGTTGGATGATGACGCAGCCGCCGGGCACGTCCGTGATACCGACGATCAGCTCGGCGTCCGGCTTGTTCCACGGGCACTCGTAGAGCGCATCCATGTCCATGTCGTCGGCAGGTGTGGCTTCCAGTCGCGCTGCCGCCTCGGCTGCGCTGACGTCGGCCACGCAGGCCAGGCTCAGGTCGTCGTAATAGATGTCTCTCAGCGAGTCTTCCAGCGCGGGAATGAGACGTCTGGCTTCCCTCGCGGCGGCGGCCTCGGCCTCGGACAGGCCGACCTCCGGTGCGGGAAGGGGGAAGAGGTCGGGAGTGGGGCCGGCCAGGCTGAGGCGGCCGGGGGACCAGTCCGCCATCATGGGGCGCCACGGGTCCGCCCCGGCGGAGACGAGGGCTCGGGCGTTGTCGGTGCGGCCTTCGAAGACGGCCATCCACAGCGCGGTACGGCCCTCGCGTTCCGCGTCGACGTCATCGACGAGCCTGGCCAGTTCGGCGACCACCTCGGGTGAGCCGCGATCAGCCGCGGCGTGCAGCGGCTTTTCGAAGACATGCGCGCCGTAGTTCGGATCGGCGCCTGCGGCGAGCTCGGCGCGGACCAGGTCGAGATCTGCCCAATTGTTGATGTCCCACCATCTGACACCGTCGGTGGCGGCCATGGCACTCCTTGAGGGGACGTACAGGACATGCGAATGCCGATCATGGCGGATGGGGCCGACAGATTCGGGCCGGTGCCACGATTGGTCTACGAAGGACATCCTCCGCAGATCATGGCCATACCGGTCTGTGGACGGCTGGGTGAAGCCAGCGAAAAGTCAGCGAACCCGTTGGCACGGAAGCGCAACCGGGATCAACGGACGTCATCCTTGCCGCACCTGACGGCACCGGACGGCATCCAGTGACCAGGAGCGGCACGCGCCACCGGGGCTCACGTCGAAGGGGTCAGGGGTTCGAATCCCCTCATCTCCGCCCAGGTCGGAGGCTGCTTCCGAGAGATCGGGAGCGGCCTTCCGCGTTGCCGGGTGATCGACTGAGTGACTACGGTCCGTCCACCGGGTCCGTGTCCCGGACTTCGCGGAATCCAGTGACGAGGTGTCTCAGCAGTGAGTGATTCCAGCCCCGCGACCGTGTGGGTTTTTCTGGGCGAGGGCGCTCGGTGGCCGTCCGGCGTGTTCCGGACGCGAGAGCGCGCCGAGTCCTGGATCAAGATCGGCGAGCTGACGGGGATGCTCACGGAGTACCCCCTCGACACGGGGGTCTACGACTGGGCGATCGAGCACGGCCACTTCCAGCCTCGCGCCGCTCACCAGCAGACCCCCTCGTTCGTCGGGCGCTTCACGACCGCGTACCAGGAGCACTTCCACTACACCGATGGGAACCCGGACTAAGGAGCCTGTATCAAAGATCTTGTGCCAAGATCGCGGAATGCTGCGACTCACCGATTTCATCATTGACTGCCCGGACACGATGAAGCTGGCGGCCTTCTACTCTGAGGTGACGGGCCGACCGATCAAGGAAGGCAGCGACGAGAACTGGGCCGGCATCAAGTTCGGCGAGGTCGAGCTGGCCTTCATCCGGGTGGACGGCTACCGCGCTCCGCAGTGGCCCGACAGCGAGCACCCCAAGCAGTTCCACCTCGACTTCGAAGTGGACGAGATCGAGTCCGAGCAGCGCCGCATCCTCGACCTCGGCGCGACGCTGCGGCAGGACTTCATCGGCCCCGACGGCTACGGCTGGCGGATCTACACCGACCCGATCGGCCATCCCTTCTGTCTGTGCCGCAACAAGGGCGTCGTCTGGACCGACCAGGGCCCGGTCTGGCCCGAGCGCGGCTAGAAGGCCTGCTCGTCGACCGCCGATCCGCCACGGCGTTGCCCTCTACGCGGCCGGATGGCATGCGGTAGACGGCCTCCGTCACCGAGGTGCTGCAGTGGCCGACCAGGCGGGAGATGTTCTCCAGCGGGATGCCGGAGTCGGACGGCAGGAAGACGAAGCTGTGCCGTGTCCCGTGGGGTGTCCACTCCTCGGTGGACTTTCGGGTCCTGGTGTCGCCGCCCTCCCGGACCGAGCGCCGGACGATGATGGGCGGCGGGGTGCCGTCGAGGCCGATGTGGGACCAGGTGGGCGCCCGCAGTCCCTCCGTCCGCGCCCCCAGCAGCAGTGAGAGCACGATGCAGGCGTGCAGCGCCGTACTCTCGGACGCCTTGAGTACGGCTTCCGCCTGCTCCGGGGTGAGCGACTTGGACGGACGGCCCTGCCTGCCCTTGGGGATCCCGCACAGCAGCACGACGTTCCGGTCGAGGCGGGTGACGGCGGAGCCCGCGCCTGTCGGTGGCGGCCGGCAGCATGACGACATGACCATGCAGCCCCTCGATGTCTCCTGGCTCCGCGGTGAATACGGAGGGGAGTGCTACAGCTTCGTCTACGTCCGTGCCACGCCTGAACAGGTGGTCGCCCGCCTCGGCGGTCGATGGGAGGAGTTCACGCCAGGCCCCTTCCCCGACGACCCGGATCACTACCCGAGCCACGGGGATCCCCTCGGTGTCACCTCCATCGGCGACTGGACGTTCGTTTTCGATCCTGACTGGCTCGGCACCCGTGAAGAGGTGATCACTCAACTCTCCGAAGGCACCCGCCTGGTCTCCCAAGCCGCACTCGGCATCGAGGACATCGACTACCTCTACTGGTGCGAGGACGGCGAGATCAGATTCGCCTGGGGCGACGAGGACAACTACTTCGAGGAGACCCCGGGCGAACTCGTGGACACGATGGCGGAGATCGACAAGCTCTATCCATCGTTTCCCCGGCCCTACGAGGGGCCGGCCTTCCTGCTCGTCGAGCACCTGACCGGGATCAGGGTGACAGAACAACTGCTGAAAGGCTCCACGCTCATGTGGGGCGTCGTCCCGGAACCGGCCACGTCGTAATGCCGGCCGTCGGTCCTTGGATCGTCACCCTGCCGCAGTGGGGGAGTTCCATGGCCGGCAGGGGAAGCGGCCGATGGAGAGCCGGGTGAGCAACGGGGTGACAACGGCCGCGGACCGGGCCGGACGATCACGGACGGGCCGGGGTCGGCGAAAAGTCAGCAGACGTCCTCGGAGCGGCGAACTGCCGTGGGGAGGGATCGGCTGGCGGCCGGATCAGGCGTCAGGGTTGTCGAGGATGACGACGGGGGCGTCCTCCACATCCGGCCACCCGGCTTCGATTCTCATACCGGTGGCAGCCTCGATGAAGGCGAACGCCGCACTGCGCTTACCGCTGTAGTCTTCCGGGCCCAGGCTGTCGAGCATGGTGCGGAAGCCGGCCAGGACGTTCGGATCGCCTTGCTCGAAGATGTGCTCGGTGAAGATGAAGTCGCGCATCCGCGCCCTGATCTCGCCGCCGGCCGCGTAGAGAACCGTGTAGCCGCCGTTGAAGTGCCAGGTCACCATCCATACGCGTGATTCTTCGCTGAGCTCCATGAGGACGCGGTCGGACAGGCCGAAGCCGTAGGCGAGTTCGAGGAAGCCCCAGGTCCCTTCGCCCTCGGAGACGAGGAGGACGGGCCGGTCCTCGTCCATGGCCTCCTCCCGCGGGTACTCCATGGTGCGCTGTTCGGGATCGCGGCCCCCGTTCATCCGTCGCAGGAGGTCGCCTGGGGTGATCTCTTCGTTGAGGGGTTGCACCACGGTCCAGGAGAGTCCGTCCTCCAGCCACTGATGCTGTTCGAAGAAATCGCGGTAGTAATCGATCACATGATCATTGTGGTGGAGGCCGGGCCGCATGATGAAGGCCCGACCCCAGGTGGTGGAATCGGGCCTTCTGTCCGCTCGGAAACCATGCGGGTGATTCTTCCGGCGACGAGCCAGGTCGCGTAACAGCGCCGCAGGTCAGGGAAGAGCGCGGCCAGACTCCAGCAGCTCACGCAGCGCGGCGGGGGACTGGACGCCGGGGACCGGCCGGGCGCCGTCAATCACCAGGGAGGGGACTCCGGCGACACCGCACTCGATCGCCCGGCGCCGATCGGCTCGTACGGCGTCCGCGTAGCCGTCGCCGGTGAGGACGGCGCGCACCTCGTCATCGGCCAGACCGGTCTCGCCGCCCAGGAACCGCAGAACCTGAAGGTCGGCCACGTTGAGACCTTCGGTGTGATATGCGCGCAGCAGACGCTCCATCATCTGGTCTCCCCGGCCGCGATCGGCCGCCAGGTGGCACAGCCGGTGCGCGTCGAAGGTGTTCACCGGTCGGGCCAGGTGCAGGTTGAGCTCCAGTCCTTCGGCGACGCCCAACGACCGGATCTGCGCGATACGGGCTGCAGCCTGATCGCCCCACCACCCGGCCATGGCTTCGGCGGCCGTCGGCCCAGGAACCCGGCCTCCATCCGGTGCGAGCTCGTAGCTGCGCCACACGAGCTCCACGTCGTCACGGTCGGCGACCGTCTCCAGTGCCGCCGCCAAGCGTCTTTTGCCGATATAGCACCATGGGCACAGCACATCGGCATAGATTTCGACCTTCATGAACGTCCTTTCCTCGATTGACCGCCGCCGGCGGTGGAACCCCACCTCGATGGCATGAAGGAGCGGGGTCTCCGCCCGGCCGGGAGACGGCCCGCCGGGCGAGACGCAGGTGCGGTCAGGAGCCGAGGCGCTGCGGTCCGGGGCCGACCCCACGGACGGCGGTGTGGGTGGGCATGCCGCTCATACGCGCTCCGTCCCTCCCGAAGGGACCCTCCAGGGCCGCACGGAGATCGGACAGGACCCGGGATCGGTGCTCACCTGATGCTCCTCGTGATCGGCCGCAGGTTCGGTGGCTCATCCTGCAACCTCGACCATGGTTGAGATCAAGGGGGCTTTCTCTGGACCGAGCGGTGCCCGGCATCGGATGGCGCCCGGTGATCAGGGGTGGCACGTCCCACCGGGTTCGCGTCGAAGGGGCAGGGGTTCGAATCCCCTCATCTCCACCCGGGCCAGAGACCGCTTCCAAGAGATCGGGAGCGGTCTTCTGCATTGCCGGGTGACTTGTGGCACTGCGGTGCGCACCACCGGAAGCGAGGCGGCGCCGTCAGTCGAGTGGGCCCGTCGCCTTCGCCGCTCGGACGAACTCGCGCACACGCTCGCTGGAGGGCGAGCGCGCCGAGGAAGCCGCCGCGTAGGACGCCGCTGACGCCGCGCCCGGCGTCGATCGCCCGTTGGAGGGCATTCCGGATGCCGCCGACGTGCGGCCTCAGGTCGTCGGCCGACTGCCTGCCGAGCGGTGCCAGCCGGACCTGGCGGCTGGCCCGTTCGAACAATGGCGCGCCGATCAGCCGCTCCACCTTCTTGACCGCCTGGCTGATGCGTCCCGGAGTGAGCCGCAGGCGTTCGGCGGTGCGGGTGAAGTGCAACTCGTCGGCGAGCACCAGGAGCACCTGGATCTCCTGCCGTTCCAGCGCCGCGGCCTCCGTCATTGAGTCCGGCTAAACGCCCCTTCGCTGATCGCGGGTTGATTCGGTCGTTGCCACACGGGATCGTTCACTCCGGAAATGCAATGGGAGGCACCACGCGCCGACGACGCGGATCGACGGTCGTGATGAGTGACCGGAACGGATCGGCCGGTGGGCCTGCTCATGCGGAACCGTACGGGTAGGAGATCGCGGACCGGCGGTCCACGGCGAACGGAGACAGGCATGTCGTTCCAGGCGTACTTGGACAACATCGAGGACAAGACCGGCCTCACCCCGCGTGAGTTCATCGCGCTGGCGAAGGAGCGCGGTTTCGATGACCCGTCCACGAAAGCGGGCGTGATCGTTGACTGGCTGAAGCAGGACTACGGTCTCGGGCGCGGACACGCGATGGCGCTAGTGCATGTGATCAAGAACGGGCCGAAGATCGATGCCAAGCACGTCGGCGGCTCCGGCTCCCACCGTGACGAGTCTGACACGCTCTGGCTGGACGGAAAGAAGAACCGGCCCTGATGCGGCTGCCGGTCGCCGTGGCCGGAGACGGCGACCGTACGGATGCGAGACCCGCGTGCTCCCGAGCGGTGGGCCGTGACCACGGTGAAGCCACGCGGTGAGGTATCACGTCGGATGAAACGCGATGGGTCCCGGGGCGACCGCGCCGGAGTCTGCGAAAAGTCAGCGGCCCCGCTGGCGGGAGAGCGCAGCAGAGATCAACGGATGTCACCGTCGTGGTACCCGACGGCACCGGACGGCATCCGCTGATCGGAGGCGATGCGTCCCACCGGATCAAGCCCACGGGTTCGCGTCGGAGGGGTCGGGGGTTCGAATCCCCTCATCTCCATCCAGGTCAGAGGTCATTTCCGAGAAGTCGGGAGCGGCTTCTGGCGTTCCTGGGTGACCGACTGAGCGCTATGCCCGCTACTCGGGGTCGCGACCGGAGATCGCCATCACGGCGGAGGTCAGGATGCAGCCCAGCCCGACGGCGGAATTGGCGATCAGGAAGGGGATGGCGTCGTTGTCGACACCACTGGCGACCGCCCCGCATCCCCCCAGGAGGAGAACGGCCCACCCGAGGGTCAGGGGGAACATGTGAGATCGGTTCTGAGGTTTCACTGATCATCCTTCGCGGGGACGGACCGAGCCGGACGATGATGCCACGGCATGAAATCAGTCAGGGAACAGCTGGTCCATGGCCTCGGCTCCTTCCAGGAGCATCGGGCGGAGCTGCTTGCGGTAGACGGTCTCCGTCACCGAGGCGTTGCGGTGTCCGCACTTCAGGGGCAAGCCTCGGTCTCTTACTCGGGGCGGATGGCGATGGTGCTGACGGTGCCGTTGCCCCAGACGGTGGTGTTCATCATCATCCGCCCGTCCAGGGACACGACTGTGAACTCCGGTACGAAGCGTGTCGTGAACGTCCCGGCGATCCAGCTCCGCAACTGATCTACTTCACTCGCGACCCAGTCCCACTCGTCGAGGAGCCGCACTCGGACCCACGCCCTGTGCTCCTCTATGTCGTCCACGTCATCGCTCTCGGAGTAGGTGACCGCGAGCAGGAACTCGCGGTCTTCGTTGAAGAGCCCGTACTCCGTCGCCATCCGGAACCAGCTCGCATTGACCTTGTCCGGCATGTCCAGGTCGTCGACACCAGGTATCTCGTCCGGGTGGGAGTCGAACCGGCCGTGCTCGGGGCCGGCGCTCCCGGGTGAGTGGTACGGGGGAAGCGGAGGCAACCGGACTTCATCCCGGCTTCTCCGCTCTATGAGGTGGAGTCCGGCGGGTGCGAGCAGAGTGGCCATCTCGTCATCGGTGAGCGTCACGGATGCACGGTAGCCATCAGGAAGGGGGTCCCGTGAGCCGGAGTCAGCGAAAAGTCGCAGGAATGCCACGTCGATGGGATCAAGATGATCAGGCGTCAGGGGCTCGGCCGAGCGGGCTTTGCTCTCCTCCGCAAACGTGGGCTGCTCGCCCTCTGGCGATCGCCTTTCTCTGATCGGCCCCAGCGCCGGGAGAAAGGGATCGGTTGTCGTCATGCGGGCCACGATGGCAGGCCGGGCCGGCAATCTGCCGGAGTGGCAACCCCGGTGGTCATGCCGGTGACAAGCTCCCCTGGACCACTGTCCGCGACCGCTTCACGGACTTCGATCCAGATCTGGAATTCGGCGATGACCGGTCCACCGCGCATCCGCCCGGCAGCCGGATCACGGCGAAGTGCCGTCCGATCCGGCTCATCCGCTAACGGACGCGGGGCAGCCCCAGCGGCAGGAGATCCCACAGGGCATCCAGCAGCGCGTCCCACCCCGTCGCCAGCGCCCACCACGCGCCCGCAGCGAGCATGACACCCAACAGCAGCGTCAGCACGGTCAGCTTCGCCAGGGCGCGCCCCGGGGACCGCTCGGGGCTCCGGAAAGCCATCATGACGCCAGCCAACCAAACAGACAGGCGGCACACCAGTCCTTGCGGCTACGCACACATGGCAGTCCAGACACGCAACCCCGCGGAGCCGGCTGAGAGCTCCGGCTGTGGATGGTCTGGCCGGTTCCGCCGCGCTTCTGGGACGATCTCGGTGATCCGTTCCCGCCGAGCGAAGGGGCCCTGCGTGACCACCGGACAGCCGCCGACATCCGACCTGCGCGAGTACTACCGGCGGCTGATGAACGACACGCAGTGGCTCAGTGCGGGCATGTGCTGGACGGCGGTGGTCCCCGACGACGGGCGAGCGCTCACCCTGGACGAGGTCGCCGCCCGGCTCGCCGGGAACACGCCCTACCGGCTGCACGAGCCGACGCCGCTGGACGCCGTCGGGCCGCCCGAACGCGACGCCTACCCCGTGCTCGTCGACTGGTACGGCGCGACCACCGTGCTCTTCGAGTGGGACTACCTCGGGACGGAGCCCGTCGTGCTCCGGCGGCTCAGTGCGGGAGCGCGCGTCTACAGCGCCTGGTGGAACGTCAACGCCAACAATCGGCTGAGCTTCGCGGCCGGAGGCGAGCACCTCCTGGCGATCGACGGGATGTTCCCCGGGCAGAAGGAACACCACGCCCACCTGGCCCGGTGGCCCGAACTGCAGGCGATGACGGACTTCTTCGCCGACCCCCCGCCCGAGGACCTCGACGAGGACGAAGATGACGACGACCTCGGTGACCGCGCCGACTACGACTGGCAGGCCGCCTTCCTCGCGGTCATCGACCGCACCACCGGGGCGCGGCTGACCGGCGAGTGGCTGGAGCGGCCGCACCCCTGCGTGACGGTCCGCGTGCCCGACGTGACCCGCTGACTTCTCAGCGGTCCGCACGCCCGATGCGATCCGCTGACTCCTCAGCGGTCGGCGCGCGGGCTGCATGCGCGGGAAGCGACCTTCTCAACCCCTCGTGCGCGCCGGGCACGCCCTGTCTGCGAAGACCCCGAAGGGAGCGTCTTCCGGGACGCCCTCTCTCTTCGAGAGGTGGCCATGCGCTCACGGACCTACCTGCACGGCCTTCTGGTGTCGACGATCTTCACCGAGGGGCTCGACGCTAAAGGTCGAGCGTCAACGCGCGGTGATCGGACACCTCGGGTGCGGCCGCGATCTCGAATCGCCGGACGGCGGTGGGCTCGGAGACGAGCAGGTAGCTCGCATGCCGTACGGGCTTGGGATAGCGGGAGGTTCTGGTGTCGGCGTCCTGGACCAGATCGGTGAGGCCGAGCTTGGCGAGGATCTGGAGCGTCTCGCTGTCGGGCAGCACGTTGAAGTCGCCGCACACCACGGTCAGGTCGCCGTTCTCGCGCACGCCGGTGATGAGGCCGGCGAGCCTTTCGGCCTGTGCGCGGCGAGCCGGAGTATCGGTTTTCCCGCGTGCGTCACGCAGGCCGTGGAGGTTGACGACGGTGACGAACCGCTGCGCCCGGCGGTCGAAGACGCGTACGGCCAGAGCGGCGCGGGGGCGGTCGTCGGCCGGCCAGTGATCGCGGTGTTCGGCGTAGTCGCCGTGTACGAACGCGGATCGCATGCCGACGATGGGAAGCGTCTCGGCGACGAAGGTGGCGAGCCCGAAGTCCTGCCGGTGTGAACCGCGTTCGCGGTCCTGGACCGGCCCGGAGTCGCTCGCGGTGAACAGGTCGTGGTGGCGGGGAAGGCGCGACCGTACATCACCCAGGAGGTCCGCTCGTTGCGGCAGCGACCGCTCGGCGTCGTCGAATCGTGTCCAGCCGCGGGCGGTCGGCGTGTGCGTCACCTCCTGCAGGCACAGGACGTCGGCGTCGCAGTCGTCGAGCCAGGGGGCGAGCTCGCTGAACATCGCGCCGCCCCAAGCGTTGAGGGAGATGATCCGCACGATCACAAACCTAGACCAAGCCGACTCCTCCCGGCCGGCACGGCAAGGATCTTGCTCCGAGAGGGTTCACCCTCAATTAGATAGTGCTACTATCCATTAATAGATAACGTCACTATCCAAAGGAGGGTGAGTCCTGTGACCGTGATCGTCCTCGTCGCCGCCACGCTGTGCTTCCGCCTGCTGGGCGCGGCACTCGGCCTGGCCCGCTTCGCCACCTGGCGGGTAAGCGCCGCGCACGGCCTGGCCGTCATGCTCGTGATGACGGCCGGCGCCCACTTCGTCCCGTCGGATGTGGCCTTCATGCCGAACCACGCCGACATGGTGGCGATGGTTCCGCCGTTCGTCCCGTTCCCCGCCCTCGTGGTCTACCTGACCGGCCTCCTGGAACTGGCCGGTGCGGTGGGCCTCGTGATCCCGGCCACCCGGCGGGCGGCCGGGATCTGCCTGGCGCTGCTGTTCGTGCTCATGCTCCCGGCCAACATCCACGCCGCCCTGGCCGGGGTGACCCTGGCGGGGGAGGCGGCGACGCCGCTGTGGCAGCGCATCCCCGAGCAGGTCCTCTACATCGGCGTCGCGCTCTGGGGGGCGGGCGCCGTCGGGGGACGCGAGGGCCGTACGGCTTCCGCGGGCCGTACGGGCGCGGGAAGCGGGAGCGGGCGGCCGCGGGCGGAGCCGGAGCGGACGTAGGCCGGGTCAGGCGTCAGGGGCGCCGGGCGCGGAGCCGGCGCCGCCCTGCCCCGAGGAGGCTCCTCCGCAGGCGGCGGACAGGCGGCGGGCGAAGGCGGAGCAGGCCTCCCGGAACTCCGGGGGCTCGATGATGGAGAAGTCGGCGTCCAGGAAGACGAGGCTGAGGACGAGCCACTCCCAGGAGTCGAGCCAGACGGTGACCCGGGTCTCCTGGTCGTCGACGCGCTGGATCCGGGCGTCCTGGTACTTCAACGCGTCGGCGACCTCGTGCGGCTTCGCCCTCACGGTGAGCCGGACGCGGCGGCGGTCCGCGTTCAGGCCCTGCCGGAGGTACGACAGGGCCGTGTCGGCCGGCAGTTCGCGGGAGGGGCCGCGGGCGTCGGTGCGTACGGCGTCGGTGACGCGGTCGACGCGGAACACCCGCCAGTCGTCCCTGCCCAGGTCCCAGCCCAGCAGGTACCAGCGCAGATGCAGGTGGACCTGCCGGTGCGGCTCCACCCGCCGCCGGCTCGTCCTCCCCTGCCGGTCCGTGTAGTCGAACGCCACGACCTCCCGGCGGGCGATCGCCTCGGCGAGGCCGGCCAGGACCTCCGCGTTCACACCGGGTGCGAGTTGCTGCCCCGTCTCCAGGCTGGTGCGCAGCGCGGCCGCGCGCGGGCGGAGCCTCGCCGGGAGGAACTGGTCGAGTTTGCCGTAGGCGCGGGTGGCCGCGTCGTCGAGGGCCCCGTCCTGTCCGGAGCGCGCGGAGGCGAGAGTGGCGAGACCGAGCAGCGTCGCGACCGCCTCGTCGTCGTCGAGGACGAGCGGAGGCAGCGTCCGGCCCGCCACGAGCCGGTAGTAGCCGCCGGGCCCCGGCTGCGTCTCGACGGGGTAGCCGTAGCCCCGGAGCCGTTCGATGTCGCGGCGGACGGTCCGGGGACTCACGGCCAGCCGGGAGGCCAGTTCCTCCCCGCTGAACGGCCGACCCGTCTGCAGGGTCGACAGCAGGGCCAGCATGCGTCCGGTCACGTCGGCCATGACCTCATCATGCATAGAATTGCGGTCAATATCCGGCCACATCTAGCCATACTGTCGGAAGCATGGTGAAGCGCAGCATCTCCATCAGAGGCGCCCGTACGAACAACCTCCGCGACCTGGATGCGGAGATCCCGCGGAACCGCCTCGTCGTCTTCGCGGGCCTGTCGGGCTCGGGCAAGTCGTCGCTGGTCTTCGACACGATCGCGGCGGAGGCGGGTTACCAGCTCAACGACACCTTTCCTCCGTTCACGAGGAACCGGCTCCCGAAGTGGACGCGCCCCGACGTGGAGCACATCGACGGGCTCTCCCCGGTGGTGGTGATCGGCCAGCGGCGCATCGGCGGCAACGCGCGCTCCACGGTCGGCACGATCACCGACACCTGGACCTACCTGCGGCTGCTGTTCTCGCGACTCGGTGAACCCCACGTGGGCGAGTCGAACCGCTTCTCGTTCAACGACCCGGCCGGGATGTGCCCGACGTGCTCGGGGCTCGGTGAGGTCGTCTCCCCCGCCGTCGACCGGTTCCTCGACCTGGACAAGTCGCTCCGGCAGGGCGCGATCCGCCTGCCGGGCTTCGGCGAAGGGGGTTACTGGTACGCGCAGTACGCCGACATCGGCACCTTCAGCCCGGACACGCCGCTGCGGGACTGGAGCCGGGACGAGCGGAACGCCCTGCTCCACGGCGGAGAGGCGGCGGCGCGGCTGGGGCGGAGGCCGCCCAGGGACTACGAGGGGGTCGTCGAGCGATTCGAGCGGATATATCTGCACACCTCGGACAACATGTCCGAGCGCAAGCAGGAGACGATCCGCCGGTTCACCCGGTCCGAGGTCTGCCCCGACTGCGGCGGGGACCGGCTCAACGAGCAGTCCCGCTCCGTCACCGTCCTGGGCCGCACGATCGGCGAGATGTCCCGCATGGAGATCGCCGAACTCGCCGGACTCGTCCGGGGCGTCGACGCGCCGCAGGTCGCCCCCGTCGTGGCCGCGCTGGTCTCCAGGCTCGACGCCATGGACGCCATCGGGCTGGGCTACCTCGCCCTGGCCCGCGCGACCACGACGCTGTCGGGCGGCGAGTCCCAGCGCGTCAAGATCGTGAAGCACCTCGGCTCCAGCCTCACCGAGATGATCTACGTGTTCGACGAGCCCACGGTCGGGCTCCACCCCACCGACGTCGAGTCCGTGACGAGACTGCTCGGGCGGCTGCGCGACAGCGGCAACAGCGTCCTCGTCGTCGAGCACGACCCCGCCGTGATGGCGGTCGCCGACCAGATCATCGAGATCGGTCCCGGCGCCGGAGCCGACGGAGGCCGGCTCGTCTTCCAGGGCACCTTCGAGGAGCTCCGGCAGGCCGGCACGCACACCGGCCGCGCGCTCTCCCGGGGCCGTCCCCGCGGGAAGGCCCCGCGTACGGCCGGGCGGACGATCAGGATCGCCGGAGCGACCCGCAACAACCTGCGGAACGTCACCGTGGACGTCCCCGTCGGCGTGATGACCGCCCTCACCGGCGTCGCGGGCTCCGGGAAGTCCAGCCTCGCCGCCGAGCTGGTCGAGCAGCACGACGTCACCGTCATCGACCAGAGGCCCGTCGGCACCAACCGCCGGTCCACCCCCGTCACCTACACCGGCATCGCTCCGGCCGTCCGCAGGCTGTTCGCCCGGCACAACGGCGTCCCCGCCGCCCTGTTCAGCGCGAACTCGGAAGGGGCCTGCCCCGGATGCGACGGTCTCGGGATCGTCTACACCGACCTGGCCTTCATGGACGGCCAGGAGGCCGTCTGCGAGGTGTGCCGCGGGCGGCGCTTCGTTCCCGAGGTGCTCGCCCACACCGTCGACGGCCTGTCCATCGCCGACGTCGACGCCCTCTCCGTCGACCAGGCCGTGCGCCGGCTGCCGGACGAGGCCGTCGTCAAGGCCCTCCGGCACCTGTCGGAGGTCGGTCTCGGCTACCTCCGGCTGGGCCAGTCGCTCACCACGCTCTCGGGAGGGGAGTGCCAGCGCCTCAAAATCGCCAGGGAACTGCGCGACAGCGAGCAGCCCGCGGTCTACCTGCTCGACGAGCCCACGACGGGCCTGCATCCCGGCGACATCGACACCCTGCTCCATGTGCTGGACACGCTCACCGGGCAGGGGCACACCGTCGTGGTGATCGAGCACGACCTGGACGTCGTCCGGCACGCCGACTGGTTGGTCGATCTGGGGCCGGGAGCGGGAAGGCACGGCGGGACGGTCCTCTACGAGGGGCCCGTCTCGGACTACGGGCAGGACGCCGGCACGCCGACGGCTCGGGCGCTCGCGGCCCGCGCCCGGACGGGCCGGGGCCGGGACGGGGACGTCCCCGCGCCCGCCGGGCCGTCATCCGCGCGCTGACCGTCCGCGGCGGGCGGCCGGGTTCAGGGAGTGCCCGCCCGGTCGGGACGGCTCGCCTGGAGGGACTCGATGCAGCGGCCCAGCAGGGCGATCAGCGTCTCCCTCTCCTCCGCGCTGAACTCGGCGGCGAGCCCCCGCTCGACCCGCACCGCACGGGTGTCCCCGTCGGCCAGCACCCGTTCGCCCTTCTCGGTGAGCCGGGTCTCCAGGATGTTCTTGTGCCACTCGTGCGGAGTGCGCTCGATGAGGCCGTTCTCCTGGAGGTTCTTGAGCACGGTGTTCATGGTCGGCGGGGTGACGGCGCACGCGCGGGCGAGCGCGGCGGCCGAGATGCCGGGACTCTGCGACAGGTGCAGCAGCGCCGCGTACTGCGACACCGTCAGGTGAGCCGGCTTCAGTGCGGCGTGCTTGGCCGCGCTGAGCGCCTGCTCGGCGCGCTTGAGGTGGGAGCCCAGGCGCTCCGGTAGCGGCATCGAGGTCATCCCTGCATGGTAACGGCCCGGAAGGTTCGTATGTTGACATGCATTAGAGCTCTAATTATTGTTCGTGCACAGGTTAAGAGTAGATATTTAATGTAGATGAGTGTACGAACGGAGAAGTATCGTGTACCGCCTCCGCCGGTCCGTCGCCGCCGCGACCGCGGCCCTCGCCGCCACCCTGTCCTGCGTCCCGGCCGCCCAGGCGGCGCCGGCCGCCGTGACCACCGTGCCCGCCGCGGCCGGTTCGTCCGCGCCGGCCGCCCTCGGGACGCACCCCCGGATCTCCACGGCGTACGAACTGCCGGGGGACCGGGTCTACCCCGAGGGCATCGCCGCCGACCCGCGCACCGGCGACCTCTACGCCGGATCCTTCGCCGACGGCACGGTCTTCAGGATGACGCCGGGACGGCGCACGGCCCAGGTCTTCCTGCCGGCGGGCGCGGACGGCCGCCGCACCGCCAACGGCCTGAAGGTGGACCGGCTCGGACGGCTCTGGGTGACCGACTCCACCACCGGGGTCTCCGTGTACGACACGCGCAGCCGCCGCCTGCTGGCCCGTTTCGAGGTCCCGGGGCACGACGCGCGCTTCGTCAACGACCTCGCCATCACCCCCGACGGCAGCGCCTACCTGACCGACAGCGTCCGGGCCGTGGTCTACCGCGTCACCCCCGAGCAACTGGCCGGGGCGGGCGGCGAACCCGTCGCGCTCACGCCCCGCTTCGACCTGGGCGGCGTCCTCGACGCGCACGCGCCCGGCGCGTTCACCCTGAACGGGATCGTCGCCGACCGGTCCGGACGCCACCTGCTGACCGTGGACATGACCGGCGGCGATCTCTACCGCCTCGACCCCGCCTCGGGAGAGGTCCGCCGGGTCGCCCTGCGCGGCGGCGACATGCTCCACGCCGACGGCCTGGAGCTGCAGGACGGCAGGCTCTGGGTCGTCCACAACACCGACGACGCCATCAGCCGGTGGCGGGTCTCCGGGGACGGCTCCTCGGCCCGGATGGAGCGGCGGGTGACCGACGAGGCGCTGCAGCTCCCGACGACGCTGGTGCGCTCCCGCGGGACGCTCTACGTGGTCCGCTCGCAGTTCGACAAGGGCGGCCCGCTGGGAGAGGGCACCCCGCAGCGGCCGTTCACCGTCGCCGCCGTGCGCGGTCTCTGAGCCGCTCCGCCCGCGGGCGGAGCCCGGCTCCGTCCGGCGGGATCAGGGCCGGTCGCGGTTCAGCACGACGTAGCCGTCGCGCTCGAAGACGACCCGGTACCCGTTCCGCTTCAGGAGGCCGACGCGGGCCACCTGCTCGTCGCGGGTCGTGAAGGGGAAGGTCTTCCTTCCGGTGTCCGCCACCACCCACGGGGCCCAGCGGGGCTCGCGGTCCCACAGCAGCACGCGCGTGCGCGAGGTGAGCGCGGGCCCGACGTAGTTGGCCGCCTCGACCAGCGCGCCGTCCGGCACGGCCGCCGCGGCCTCGGTGGCCGCGGGTGCCCGATGGCCCGCGGGAGTGATCCTCCCGTAGGCGAAGAACGGCAGTGCCGCGACGGCGACGGCCACGAGGGCGGTGGCCGCCGGGACCCTCAGGCGGGCGGGCGCCGTACGCCGTATCCCGTCGGCGGCGGCGCAGAAGAGCACCACCGCGAGAAACGCGTTGTAGTGGTACTCGGTCCCCCACCAGTTCGGAAAGGAGCTCGCCAGCATCCGCGCGGCCAGCAGCGGCACCGCGATGAGCACCATCGGCGACAGCAGGCACAGGAACAGGACCATCGCGCCCAGCAGGAGCATCGTGGTCAGCTTCTCCGGAGGGGTGCCGAGCAGCGCGAGCGCGTCCAGCGGGCTGCTCAGCAGGTGCCCCGCGGCCGACGGCAGGTCGGCTCCCAGCGCGCCGTAGGCCCAGTAGTAGTCCTCCCGCCCGCCGAACGCCGGGATGAGGACCCTGCTCGTCACGATGACGGCGCCCAGGCCGGCGGCCACCAGCGCCGGCCCGGCCTTCCACCGCCGGGTGGCGAGCAGGAAGATCCCGTAACCGGCGACGACCAGCCCCATGTCCTCCTTGACGCACAGCAGCAGCGCGCCGGCGAGGACGGCCTGCCCGGTCCGCCCGGCGTCGTGGCGCTCGATCATCCACGCGGTGAGCACGGGCGCGAAGGCCACCTCGTGGAAGTCGAAGACGACGGCCTCGGCCACGGGCCACGAGAGCGCGTAGGCGACCGCCGTCAGGTGCGCGGCCGCCGTCCCCAGCCGCCGCCGGACGAACAGCCACAGCGGAGGCACGGCCGCCGCCATCAGCGCGCCCTGGAGGACGAGCAGGGTCTCGGGTCCGTCGTGCAGCCAGTAGAAGGGCGCCAGCAGCGCCAGGATCGGCGACCAGTGGTCCCCCAGGACCGGGAACTCCCACCCGAAGCCGTTGTGCACCCCCTTGGCGATCGAGACGGGAAGCCCGAAGCGCGAGTAGGAGCGGACGGCCTGGTCGAAGATGACGAGGTCGTAGGTCCCCAGGTGGAACGTGCGCAGGCGGATCAGGCTCACGGCCGAGTAGAGGACCGCGGCCGATGCGGTGATCACGCCCACGGTGAGCGCCGCCCGGTCGCCGCGGGGGAGCAGGCGGGTCGTCGCCGACCGGATCGTGCTTCTCACAGCAGGCCAGCGTAACCGCTCCCGGCGGCGGCCGGTCGCCGGTCCGCCGCCGGTTCCGCCGCGGCCGCCAGGTCCGGGTACGGCCCGCCGCCGCGGTGCCCGTGCCGGTCAGAGGCGTTCCTGGCGGGGCAGGACCACCTCGCGCAGGATGAGCAGGACCGCGGCGGCGATCGGGATCCCGAGCAGCGCGCCGATCACGCCGAGCAGCGCACCGCCCAGGAGCGCGCCCACGACCGTGGCCAGCGGCGGGACGTCCACCGAGCTCAGCATCACCTTCGGGGCGATCAGGTAGTTCTCGACCTGCTGGTAGACGGTGAAGAAGACGATGCACACGATGCCGACCGTGGGGGAGACGAAGAACCCGACGAGCGAGGCCACGCCCGCGCCGATGAAGGCGCCGACCATCGGGATCAGGTCGGTCAGGGCCACGATCAGGGCGAGGGCCAGCGCGTACGGCACCCGCATGATGCTCAGGAAGAGGAAGGTCGTCACCCCGGCGATCAGCGAGACGATCAGGTTCCCGGCGACGTAGCCGCCGATCCGCTGGATGATCTCGTCGCCGAGCAGCCGGGTCCGGGTCCGGCGGGACCGGGGCACCAGCCGGTAGCCCATCTCCTTGATGGAGGTGAGCGAGCCGAGGAAGTAGAGGGTGAGGACGAGCACGGTCAGCGAGTTGAAGACCGCGCCGAGCAGGACCGTGCCCAGGCCGAGCACGCCGCCGAACATCTGGGTGCCGAAGTCGCCGCTGGTGACGTACTGCTGGAGCTTCTCCAGCAGCTGGAAGCGCTGGTCGAGGTCGCGGACCAGGGGATTGTCCTGCAGCTCCTGGACGTAGCGGGGGACGTTCTCCACGAACTCGGTGAACTGCGTGGTCAGCGGGGGCACGACCGCAAGCCCGAAGACGACGAAGAGCGCGATGACGCCGAGGAAGACCACGGTGATCGCGAGCAGGCGCGACAGGTTGCGCCGCTGGAGGGCTTCGACGGCCGGGTTCAGGCCGACGGCGAGGAAGAGCGAGACCACGATCAGGAGGAGCACCGAGCCCGCGCTCGCGACGGCCTGCACCAGCCACCAGGCGGTGAGCACGCCCAGGGCCGCGGTGAAGCCGAAGACGAACGGGCTGCCCCGCATCGACCGGCCGGGACGTCCGAAGGGCCCGTCGGCGATGGTCGTGTCGAAGGAGGCGTCCGCGGGGTCGCGCAGGGGGGCCGACGGAGCCGGGGCGGGCCCCGTCTCACCCGGGGAGGGCAGGGGGCCGGCCGAGGTGAGGATCGGCTCCGCGGCCGGGGCGAGGACCTGCCCGGTGGCCGGGACGGTCTCGACGGCGGGGGGCGGCGCGGCCGCCGGAGGTTCCGCTGCGGAGGTCTCCTGGGGCCCCGGCGCCGGCGGTCCGCCGGGGGAGGTGGGTTCGGGCACGATCGTTCACTGCCCTTATCTTGGGGGAAATAGTCGGATAATGGAGGAATCGCGACGTCGGCGGCGGCCCGCACCGGTCAGCCCATGCTGACGTACCGGCGGGGGCGCAGGGCGTGGCCGCGCAGGGCCGCCAGGGCGGCGGAGCGCCCCGCGGCGGTGAGCTCACCGCCCGAGCGGAGGTCGAAGGCGTCCAGCCGGAGGGCCAGCTCGGCCAGGGAGGCCTCGAGGTCGGGCCGGCGCCACTCCTCGCAGCCGATCACGGCGATCACGCTCTCGCTGTCGGCGGGACGGCCGTCGGCCAGCAGCATGAGCGCCACCTCCCGGGCGGAGGCCCCGAGGTCGTGCTCCCGGGCCACCGGGGCCAGCAGTGTGGCCGTGGCGGCCTCCCAGAGCAGGCCCGGGTCGCCGAGCAGGCGCCGCCCGCCGGCGGTGGCCGCCAGCGCCGGGCCGGTCCGGTGCAGCGCCTCCATCTCCTGCGCGGCGGCCAGGGCCGCGTCCAGCTCGGCGTCGCTCCAGCGGCCGTCCGACAGCACCGCCAGCACCGGGCGGACCGGGTCTCCCTCCGGGGTCAGCGGGATCCCGGAGGGTGCCGTGCCCAGCCGGAGCAGCCGCCGCAGCACCTCCAGGCAGTCGCCGTCCGGGACGGGGATCGGGGCGTGCAGGCGGACCTCGAACGGCTGGGCCAGCTCGCGCCAGGCCGTGCCCCGGCCCAGCACCCAGCGGTTCAGCCGCTCGCCCTGGACCCGGTGGAGCCAGTTGTCCCCGCCCAGTTCGGCGCGGGGCGTGGTGAGCCAGCGGCGGGTCAGCGCCGCCCGGTCGGCCGCGGCCCCGGGGGCGAGCCCACCGGAGACGATGGCGAGCTCCAGCGCGGCCGAGCAGGCGCCGTGCGCGCCCAGCTCCTCCGGACCCATGATGGAGCTCCAGCGCAGCTCCGGCACGTCGGGCGGGAGCACCCCGGTGGCGTCCAGGGCCGCCTGGTAGGCGGCCAGGCCCGCGTCCTCGCCGGAGCGGGCGTAGGTGCGCAGGATCTGCGCCGTCATGGGAGCGGCGCAGAGCGCGGCGTAGCGCTCCAGGCCGCCGCGCAGGAGCAGCCGCCCCAGCGCCCGGGCGATCGCGGGGCGGTCGCCGCTCACCTTGGTGGGCAGCGTGTACCAGAGGAACTCGCACACGTTGAGCTCGGTGATGGTCTCCAGCGGCTCGCCGCCGGTGAGCCACTCGATCGCGCTCCGGGCGTACTCGGCGTAGTCGGGTTCGGACCGCTCCATCTCGACCAGGAGCGCAGCCACGTCCGGTGCAGGCATGCTTCGCAGTCTGCCGTATGCCGGCCTGCCCTGACGATGAACGTGACGTAGTGGATCGCGCACGTCGCCTACCCTACGAAATCAGCTCTAAGCGGCTCGTATGCGAACGGTCAGATCCAGCCCTTCTTGAAGAGCATGCGCGCATGCCAGTCCGTGTACGGGATGCTCTCCGCGGTGAGCACCGGGTGGAGCCACCAGAAGTTGACCAGCGCCAGGAGCATGAAGGCCCCCGTCACCCCCGCCCCGATCAGCCGCCGCCGCGGCGAGGCGTCCGCCGGGCCGATGATCAGCCCGGCGGCGAGCACGATCGCCAGGATCATGAACGGGATCAGGGGCATCGTGTAGAACAGGAACATCGTCCGGTCGTGCGCGATCGCGTAGTAGAGCCAGGGCAGCCAGCCCGCGGCGTAGGCCAGCAGCACGGCCCCGGCCCGCCAGTCGCGGGTGGCCACGTACCAGGCGATCATCGCGATGAGCGCGGCGAGCGCGCCGTACCAGATGACCGGGGTGCCGACCCCGAGCACCGCCTGGGAGCAGCCGTTGGCGTCCCCGCAGCCGGGTTTGACCGACTCGTAGTAGAACGCCACCGGGCGCAGCAGCAGCGGCCACTCCCACGGCTCGGACTGGTAGGCGTGCGGGGTCGACAGGTCCTCGTGGAAGTTCAGGATCTGGAAGTGGTAGGCCAGCCAGGAGCGGGCGGAGTCGAAGACGAAGAAGAACGGCCCCTGCGAGGTGGCCTGGCCCCAGTTGCGCCCCCAGCCGTTCGGCGAGGCGAACCAGCCCGCCCACGAGGCGACGTAGGTGACGGCGGGGACCAGCGCCATGGCCAGCAGCGCGGTGGGCGCGTCCTTGTTGAGGGCCCCGGTGTACGGCCTGCGCAGGCCCACGGCGCGGCGGGCGCCGGCGTCCCAGACCAGGGACATGACCGCGAAGGCGACCAGGAAGAAGATCCCGGACCACTTGACCGCGCAGGCGGCGCCCAGCATGGTCCCGGCCGCGATCCGCCACGGGCGCATGCCGAGCCAGGGGCCCTGGACGCCCGCCGGCGCCTTGACGTACCAGTCGGCGAGGCGGTCCCGTGCACGGTCGCGGTCGACCACCAGGCAGGCGAACCCGGCCAGCACGAAGAGCATCAGGAAGACGTCGAGCAGCGCCGTCCGGGAGAGCACGAAGTGCAGGCCCTCAAGGGAGAGCAGCAGGCCCGCCAGGCAGCCCAGCAGGGTGGAGCGGGTCATCCGCCGGGCCGTCCTGGCCAGGATCAGGATCGACAGCACCCCGGCCGCGGCCACGGCGAACCGCCAGCCGAAGGGGTTCATGCCGAAGAGCTGCTCACCGGCCGCGATCAGCCACTTGCCCAGCGGCGGGTGCACGACGTAGGAGGCGCACTTGTCGAGCTCCTCGGGGGCGCACTGCTGCCAGATGTTCAGGTCGCCCTGCATCAGGAGCTTGTCGGCGTCCTTGACCGTGTTGTGCTCGGCGCCGAAGGTGAGCAGCGCGAAGCCGTCCTTGGCGTAGTACGTCTCGTCGAACATGACCGCGTGCGGCTGCCCGAGGTTGACGAAGCGCAGGATCGCGCCGAACCCGGCGACCAGCAGCGGGCCGAGCCAGCCCCACAGCACGCTGCCGGGCATGGGCGGGACCAGCCGGTCGTGCACGGAGTCGGCGGGCCCGCGCGGGGACGGCTCGGGCTCCGGCTGCTCGAACGCCTGGTCAGGAAAGTCGGTCACGGCCACCGGGACATCGTACGGGCCGGGCCGCCCCTGTCACCCGGGAAACACCCCTTAACCCCTTAATTAGGGAGCTTCTCCCCGCGCCGGAGCCCGGTCCGGGATGGGGGAGGATGGGAGGGTGACGGAGAGCGGGACCGGGAACGGCAGGCTGGTGCTGGCGGGGGCGCCGATCGGGCAGGCGGGTGACGCCTCCCCGCGGCTGCGCGAGGCGCTGGAGACGGCCGACGTGGTGGCGGCCGAGGACACGCGCCGCCTGCGCCGCCTCGCCGCCGACCTGGGCGCGGAGATCGGCGGCCGGATCGTCTCCTACTACGACGCCAACGAGACCGGCCGGGCCGCCGAACTGCTGGAGGTGCTCCTGGCGGGTTACACCGTGCTGGTCATCACCGACGCGGGCATGCCCGGCGTCTCCGACCCGGGCTACCGGCTGACCCGCCTGGCCGTCGAGGCCGGGGTCACGGTCACCTCGCTGCCCGGTCCGTCCGCGGTCACCGCCGCGCTGGCGATCTCCGGGCTGCCCAGCGACCGGTTCTGCTTCGAGGGGTTCCCGCCGCGCAAGCCGGGCGAGCGGGCGCGCAGGCTGGCGGCCCTGGCCGCCGAGGAGCGCACGATGGTCTTCTTCGAGGCGCCGCACCGGCTGGCGGCGGCGCTGGCGGCGATGGCCGAGGCCTTCGGGGCCGAGCGCCCCGCGGCGGTCTGCCGGGAGCTCACCAAGACCTACGAGGAGGTACGGCGGGGCGGTCTGGGAGAGCTCGCCGAGTGGGCCGCCCCGGGCGTCAGGGGTGAGATCACCGTCGTCGTCGGCGGGCACGTCGCACAGGAGGCGGAGCCGGTCATCGAGGACCTGGTCGCCGAAGTGGAACGGCGCGCGGAGACGGGTGTGCCGCGCAAGCAGGCGATCGCGGACGTCGCCAAGATCGCGGGAATTCCCAAACGCGATCTCTATGACGCTGTCCACCGGAGCTGATTTGTCACCATAATTTCCTGAATGGGATCAACGCGGGAGCGGCTGGTGCCGTCCATGCCGGGCAGCGTGCTGTGGGGCCGGCTCGGCCCGCTGCTGGTCGCCGGGTTCGGCGCGATCCTGCGCTTCGCCGACCTCGGGCGGCCGCACGCGGTCATGTTCGACGAGACGTACTACGCCAAGGACGCGTTCGCGCTGCTCACCTTCGGCGTGGAGCGCAAGGCGCTCGGCAGCGCCGAGGACCCGGTCGCCGACCGCCTGCTCGTCGCCGGGGACACCCGCATCTGGGAGACGTGCACGCCCCCGGACGCCGACCCCTGCCCGCTCTTCGTGGCCCACCCGCCGCTGGGCAAGTGGCTGATCGCGGCCGGTGAGCAGCTCTTCGGCATGAACCCCTTCGGCTGGCGGTTCGCCGCGGCCGCGGCCGGGGTGCTGTCGATCCTGATCCTGGCCAGGACGGCCCGGCGGATGACCCGCTCCACCCTGCTGGGCTGCCTGGCCGGGCTCCTGCTGGCCCTGGACGGCCTGCACTTCGTGCTCTCCCGGACGGCGCTGCTCGACGTCTTCCTGATGCTCTTCGTGCTGGCCGGGTTCGCCTGCCTGGTGGTCGACCGCGACCGCATGCGCGCCGGACTGGCGGACTGGTACGGCTCCTCCCCGCTGAGCGAGCGGGGGCCGTGGCTCGGCATGCGCCCGTGGCGGATCGCGGCCGGGACCATGCTGGGCGCCGCCTGCGCGGTCAAGTGGTCCGGGGTCTTCTTCCTGGTCGCCTTCGCGGTCATGTCCCTGGTCTGGGACGCCGGCGCCCGCCGCGCCGTGGGCCTGCGCAGGCCGTACCTGGGGGCGCTGGACCGGGACGCGCCCACCGCGCTGCTGGCCATGGCGCTGGTCCCCGCCGTCGCCTACGTCGCCTCCTGGGCGGGCTGGTTCGCCTCGCCGAACGGCTGGGGGCGCAACTGGGGCCAGGCCACCTCGCAGGGGCCGTTCTTCTTCGTCTTCGACTCCCTCCGATCCTGGCTGGCCTACCACGTGCAGGTGCTCGGCTTCCACAGCGGCCTGTCGACCCCGCACGACTACCAGTCCGAGCCGTGGGAGTGGCCGCTGCTGCTGCGCCCGGTGGCGTTCCACTGGGAGACCCCGCAGAGCGGGTGCGGCGCCGACCGGTGCGCGCAGGCGGTGCTCGGGGTCGGCACCCCGGTCATCTGGTACGGCGCGCTCGCCGCGCTCATCGCGATGATCGCCTGGTACACGGCCGCCCGCGACTGGCGGGCCGGGGCCGTGCTGGCCGCCTGCGCCGCGGGCTGGCTGCCCTGGCTCTACTACGCGGTCGCGGACGACCGGACCATGTACCTGTTCTACGCGCTCCCCGTGGTCCCGTTCATGATCCTGGCGATCGTGCTCGCCGCCGGGCTGGTCGTCGGGCGCGCGGACGCCCCGCCCAACCGCAGGGCGGTGGGGGCCGCGCTGGCCGGCACGTTCGCGCTGCTCGTGCTGGCCAACTTCTGGTGGCTCCACCCGGTGCTCTCGGCGGAGGTCATCCCCTACGAGGAGTGGTGGCGGCGGATGCTGACGCGGGGGTGGGCAGGGCCCGGCTGAGCGGGCGGGGCCGCCGGACCCCGTGGCGCAGCGAGATCGCCGCGGCGAGGCACGCCAGCGGCACCGCGGGCAGCAGGTAGCGGTAGTCGAACTCGGCGGTCGCCGCCGGGGCGAGGATGAGGCCGAAGGCGGCCAGCCAGGGCAGCAGCACCGGCCCGCCCAGCGTGCGCCGGCGCGCCGCCACCCCGGCCAGGCCGACCAGGAGCAGGGCGCCGAGCACGATGCCCGGCAGCCGGACGACCCGCTGGTAGCCCTGCATGAAGGAGGCCCACGGGTCGTGGACGTCGGTGCCGACCACCCGCTGCTTCTCGCTGATCACCGCGGTGGGCAGGCCCGGATCGTAGGCCTGCGCGTCGCGGTCGGTGGTGCTCCCCTTCGGGGACGACCAGACGGGCAGGACCTTGGTGTCCGGCGGGAACTCGTACTGCAGGTAGGTCTTGGCGTCGGGGAAGCGCGGCCGGCCCCAGTGGAAGGCGCGGAAGAAGTCGCCGGCCACGAGCGCCAGGTAGTCGCCGGGCTGGGAGAGGATGGCCCGCTTGGCGAACTCGCCGGCCGTCCGGTTCATCTCGGGGGTGAACGTGGCGCCCGTCCCGAAGGCGTGGAAGCGCTGGCCGTTCTCCGCCCACCACAGGTACTTCTGCCCGGAGAAGTGGCGCTGCTCCGGCGGGTCGCTGATGCACAGCAGCGCCAGCTCCAGCTCCGTGCGCTTGTCGACGCCCATCTTCGTGCAGTCGGCGAACAGCGCGGTCCGCATGTAGAGGATCGCGCCGTCGCTGTTGGTCATCGCGAAGGGGCCGTGCGCCGAGGCGAACCAGGCCATGTAGCCGGCCACCGGGATCCCGCACGCGGCCACCATGGCCGCGATCGGCTTCCATCCGGCGCGCTTGACCAGCATGTAGACCGCGACGAGCGCGAGGATCGGCAGGCCGATCGAGCGGGTCAGCGCGGTGAGCGCGAGCAGCAGCCCGATCACCGCGCCGAGCTTCCAGGTGACCGTGCGGTGCCAGAGCACCAGCGTGACGACGCCCACGACCAGCAGCATGAACATCGTGTCGGACATGATCATGTGCTCGAGCTGGATCTGGTAGGCGTCGAACAGCACCGGCACCGCCGCCAGCGTCGCGGCCCAGCCCGGCAGCCGGAACCGCGCGTACAGCAGCGCGTAGACCAGCGCCGCCACGCCCAGCCCCATCAGGTGCTGGGTGAGCGCGACCAGGCCGAAGCTGTGGAAGGGGCGCAGCAGCAGGAGCCAGAAGGAGTAGCCGTTCGGGCGCAGGGCGCTGGGCCGGTCGGGGTTGACCGCTCCCGAGACGTACTCGTAGGAGTCGTTGAACCACAGCGCGGGGCCGTACCCGAGCATGGTGACCAGGCGGAGCAGGAACGCCGCCGCCAGGACGGCGGCGAAGACGCGATGGCGGCGCAGGAACATCAGCACCCGGGCCTTCCTGCCGGCCGGGGGTGTGTCCAGGCGTGGTCGATCCGCGACGGTCACCATGCATTACAGAATGCCAGCCGTTTGGCCGAGACGACGCGGGCACCTGAAGGTAGGGGGCATCATGGTGGGATTGCCTGTGCTGTGACTGAAGGGTTCGAGACGTGGAACTGACCGTGGTCATGCCCTGCCTCAACGAGGCGGAGACCGTGGAGACCTGCGTGCGCAAGGCCCTGGCCTGCATGCGCGAACACGGCATCGACGGGGAGGTGCTGATCGCCGACAACGGCAGCACCGACGGCTCGCAGCAGCTCGCGCGCGACGCCGGGGCCAGGGTCGTGCACATCGACGCCAAGGGGTACGGCAACGCCCTCATCGGCGGCATCCGCGCCGCCCGCGGCACGTACGTCATCATGGGCGACGCCGACGACTCCTACGACTTCACCGCGCTGCTGCCCTTCGTGGAGCAGCTGCGCGACGGCGCCGACCTGGTGATGGGCAACCGGTTCAAGGGCGGGATCGCGCCGGGCGCCATGCCCCCGCTCCACCGCTACCTGGGCAACCCGGTGCTCTCCTTCATCGGCAGGCTCTTCTTCCCCAGCGCGATCGGCGACTTCCACTGCGGGCTGCGCGGTTTCCGGCGCGACTCCATCCTGCGGCTGGGCCTGCAGACCGGCGGCATGGAGTTCGCCAGCGAGATGGTGGTCCGCTCGACCCTGGCCGGGCTGGACGTGCGCGAGGTCCCCACGACCCTCTCGCCCGACGGCCGCTCCCGCCCGCCGCACCTGCGCTCCTGGCGGGACGGCTGGCGCCACCTGCGCTTCCTGATGCTCTACAGCCCGCGCTGGCTGTTCTTCATCCCCGGTCTGGCCCTGATGACCCTCGGCCTGGTCGCGGGCACCCTGCTGACCTTCGGCCCGGTCTACATCGGCAAGCTCGCCTTCGACGTCGACACGCTGGTCGGCGCCTCCGCCATGGTGGTGATCGGCTTCCAGGCGGTGCTGTTCGCCCTGTTCACGAAGGTGTACGCGGCCGAGGAGGGCTTCCTGCCCGAGGACCGGCGGGTGCGCAGGCTCGTCGACATCGTGACCCTGGAGAAGGGGCTGGTCGCCGGCGGCCTGCTGGCCCTGGCCGGTCTGGGCGGCCTGGTCGCCTCGCTGGTGCACTGGCAGACGCGCAGCTTCGGCCCGCTGATCCCGTCGGAGTCGCTGCGCATCGTCGTGCCCTCGGCGACGGCGCTGATCGTCAGCTTCCAGACCATCCTGGCCTCGCTGTTCATCAGCATCCTCGGCATCCGCCGCACCAAGGAGACGCCCATCGACGTGGCCGCCTCCGCCGCCGAGGAGGCCGCCGAGGCCGTGACCCGGGAGCGCCAGAGCGCGCAGGCCCGGGAGGGCGAGGACGAGGCGGAGCAACGGGAGGCCAGCACCGCCTGAGGCTCCCGCGGCCGGCCGGCCGCGGGCGGATCCGGCCGTGTCGCGGGTAGGCACAGGATCCACAGGCGACCGGCACTAGGCTTAGGGCCATGTCCCAGCAGTCCCAGCACATCCTGACCGCGGTCGCCTGGCCCTACGCCAACGGCCCCCGCCACATCGGGCACGTCTCCGGGTTCGGCGTGCCGTCCGACGTCTTCAGCCGCTACCAGCGGATGGCGGGCAACAAGGTCCTGATGGTCTCCGGGACCGACGAGCACGGCACGCCCATCCAGGTCCAGGCCGACAAGGAGGGCCTGGGCGTCCGGGAGGTCGCCGACCGCTACAACCGGGTGATCGCCGAGGACCTCACGGCCCTGGGGCTCTCCTACGACCTGTTCACCCGGACGACGACCGAGAACCACTACGCCGTGGCGCAGGAGATCTTCAAGGGCCTGCACGCCAACGGCTACATCTTCCCGAAGACCACGATGGGCGCGATCTCGCCGTCCACCGGCCGCACGCTGCCCGACCGCTACATCGAGGGCACCTGCCCGATCTGCTCCTACGACGGCGCCCGCGGCGACCAGTGCGACAACTGCGGCAACCAGCTCGACCCGATCGAGCTGGTCAACCCGGTCAGCCGGATCAACGGCGAGACGCCGGTCTTCGTGGAGACCGAGCACTTCATGCTCGACCTGCCCGCCTTCGCCGAGGTGCTCGGCACCTGGCTGCAGTCCAAGCAGGGCGAGTGGCGGCCCAACGTGCTGAAGTTCTCCCTCAACCTGCTCGGCGACCTGCACCCGCGGGCGATCACCCGCGACCTCGACTGGGGCGTGCCGATCCCGCTGGAGGGCTGGAGCGACCAGGCCAACAAGCGGCTCTACGTCTGGTTCGACGCGGTCATCGGCTACCTCAGCGCCTCCATCGAGTGGGCCCGCCGCTCCGGCGACCCGGACGCCTGGCGGCAGTGGTGGCAGAACCCCGAGGCCCGCGGCTACTACTTCATGGGCAAGGACAACATCGTCTTCCACTCGGAGATCTGGCCGGCGCTGCTGCTCGGCTACAACGGCCAGGGCGCCCGCGGCGGCACGGCCGGCCCGCTCGGCGCGCTGAACCTGCCCTCCGAGGTCGTCTCCAGCGAGTTCCTGACCATGGAGGGGCGCAAGTTCTCCTCCTCCCGCCAGGTCGTCATCTACGTGCGCGACTTCCTGGAGCGCTACGACGCCGACGCGCTGCGCTACTACATCGCGGTCGCCGGGCCGGAGAACCAGGACACCGACTTCACCTGGTCGGAGTTCCTCAACCGCAACAACGGCGAGCTGGTGGCGGCCTGGGGCAACCTGGTCAACCGCTCGATCTCGATGGCCGCCAAGAACTTCGGGGCCGTCCCCGAGGCGGGTGAGCTGACCGACGCCGACCGCGCCCTGCTGGCCAGGTCCCGCGCGGCCTTCGCGCCGGTCGGCGCCGAGCTGAACCGCTCCCGGTTCAAGAACGCGGTCACCGAGGCGTTCGACGTCGTCCGCGACGCCAACCGCTACCTCGCCGAGCAGGAGCCCTGGAAGATCAAGGACGACCCCGAGCGGGTCAAGTCCATCCTGCACGTCGCCCTGCAGGTGGTCGACGACGCCAAGACCCTGCTCACCCCGTTCCTGCCCAACTCCTCCAACAAGATCCACGCGATGCTCGGGGGAACCGGCCTCTGGTCGGGCATGCCGGAGCTGCAGGAGGTGGAGGAGGGCGGCCGGAGCTACCCGGTCATCACCGGCTCCTACGAGGGCGGCGCCCGCTGGGAGTCCACCCCGATCCGGCCCGGCACCCCGCTCGCCCCGCCGACCCCGCTGTTCCGCAAGCTCGACCCCAAGATCGTCGATGAGGAGCTCGCCCGCCTCGGCGAGTAGCCCGCGGGAGCCGTACGGCCCCAGCCGCCCTTGCCGGGCAGCACGTCGACTGCGGCCAACCGCCCGGACTATCCAGGTCCGGGCGGTTTTTTATGGCCTCGGCTGCGAGAAACGCCCCATTACCTCATGATATTCATGAAGTCGTCCTATGAAAATCGCCTTGTCATCCTGTGAATTTCATAGTCTGACCTCGCTATCGTGGGTACATGAGCCGACTGATTCCCCGAGCGATCGAGCCTCTCCTGCACGAGCTCGCCTCCGGGCTGCGGATCGTCATCGTCAACGGGCCGCGACAGTCGGGGAAGACCACGCTCCTCCGGCAGGCCCACGCCGTGCGCGGCGGGCAGTACGTGACGTTGGACGATGAGAAGACGCTGGCCGCCGCGTTGGAGGATCCGGTCTCCTTCGTCAGGGGAAGGCCACGGCCGCTCATCATCGATGAGATCCAGCGGGGTGGCGACAAACTCGTGCGGGCCATCAAGATGGCCGTGGACGAGAGTCGAGACCGTGGCCAGTTCATCCTCTCAGGGTCCAGTAAGTTCCTCACCATCCCCACACTCTCCGAGTCGTTGGCGGGACGCGCCGGCTTCCTCGACCTGTGGCCCCTGTCGTTGTCCGAGCGAGTGGCAGGGCCGATCGACTTCATCGAGCGGGTCTTCGAGGAGCCGCAGTCGCTGATCGGGGCGCGATCGGAATGGAGCCGCGAGGACTACCTTGAAGCGATCATCCGAGGCGGCTATCCGGAGACGTTCCCACTCAAGTCGGACCTCGCGAGGTCCAGATGGTACGAGGGGTATGCGTCGACGATCCTCAACCGTGACATCACCGACTTCGCGCAGGTGCACCACGTCGGAAGTCTTTCCCGGCTTCTCGTCCTGATCGCTGCGCGGGCCGGGAGCCCCGCTGTTCTGGCGGACCTGGCCCGCGACGCCGATCTGGGGAGGGACACCGTGCGCAACTACCTGAGCTACCTGAACATGGTGTTCCTCACCAACGACCTTCAGGGGTGGGCGGCGAATCTGAACACCCGGGCGGCCAAGACCCCGCGCACGTACATCACCGACTCGGGACTGGCCACCCAGCTTCTCTCCGTGACGCGTGCCAAACTGCGCACCCCCGGACACAGGGCGCTGGGAGGGCTGCTCGAGACCTTCGTGGTGGCAGAGCTGACCAAGCTCAAGGCCATGAGCCTGAGCCGCGTCGACCTGTACTTCTACAGGGACAGCAACGACCATGAGGTGGACATCGTTCTGGAGAGTCCTCGCGGTGAGGTGGTCGCCATCGAGGTGAAGGCCAGCGTCTCTCCCGGGCTCGGGGCGGCCAAGCATCTGGTGTGGCTGAGGGAGAAGCTGGGAGACCGGTTCGTGGCCGGAGTGGTCCTCCATCTGGGAGAGCAGGCGCTCTCCTTCGGGGACCGGATTCTCTCGCTGCCGGTGTCGGCCCTGTGGGGACACACTCGTCTGCCGGGCTATACAGATTGACGGGTCACCTTATGATTTTCATGGGTCAGAAGCGTGATCTTCATGGGATGAGCTAACGATTTTCAGCTACGTCAGCAGGGTTTTCAGCTGTTGCGCGTCCGGTTGATGGACTATGGCCCGCTCTCGATGACGCGGTAGCGGAGAGTGGGAGAAAGTGGTCGGTTGGAGGGCCGGAGGCAAGCCGGCAGGACGTCGGAGTCGGCTTGGCGGTGTTCCACGGGCCGGCCGCCTCACTCGACGGGATCGTTCCGCCGGCCGTCGTCGGTCCCGTCGAGATCGCCCTGCCCTGGTCGCCCCTCAGCGCTGGGTGGGGGTCTGGTTCACGTCACGCCGGTAGGCGTAGTGGATGAGCCCTTTGTGGAACTTGCCCACCTTGTCGTACAGCGCGCGAGCCGGGGCGTCTTCCAGCGTGTTCCAGTAGAGGCCTGGGAAGCCGCGCTCCTTGGCATCCCGCGCCACCCACTCGATCACCGCCGTCGCGATACCCTGCCGCCGGACTTCCGCATCCACGAAATCAGCGGTGGGCTGCCTGATTTTCAGCTGGTGCAACCGCTGATTTTCAGGCACTATGACCGTCATTTTTCAGGAAGCGCTCCGGGACTCCGGGGCCGGGGCCGGGTCGGTGCTCAGGGCTCGGTGGCCTGCCGGGTGGAGCGCCGGTGAGAAACGCGGCGGTGGGTTCTCACGTTCTGTGGAGAGACGCTCTCAGGACACCCGCCGGCCGGCTGGCGGTAGGTTGGGCCGTGTGACCACGATGCCCGCCGCGCCGGAAGCGCTGACCAGCGAAGTCTTCGACAGCCACTGCCACCTCGACATCATGGTGGGCAACCGCCAGGCGTCCTCGGGTGATCCCGTGGCGCAGGCCGCGCAGGCGGCCGGGGCGAGTGTGGAGAAGATCCTCGAGGAGTCCCGGGCGGTCGGGGTGACCCGGCTGGTCACGATCGGCTACGACCTGGCCTCCTCGCGGTGGAACGCCGACGTGGCCAGAATCCACCGCGACGTCTACGCCGGGGTGGCGATCCACCCCAACGAGGCGCACGCCGCGACCCCCGAGGTCCTGGCGGAGATCGAGGAGCTCGCGGGCGAGCCCCAGGTCAGGGCGGTCGGGGAGACCGGCCTCGACTACTACCGCGACTGGGCCTCCAGGGACGACCAGCACGCCTCCTTCCGGGCGCACATCGAGATCGCCAAGCGGACCGGCAAGGCCCTGGTCATCCACGACCGGGAGGCCCACGACGACGTGCTCCGCGTGCTCGCCGACCAGGGCGCGCCCGACGCGGTGGTCTTCCACAGCTACTCCGGTGACGCCGAGATGGCCGAGAAGTGCGCCGAGGCCGGCTACTTCATGTCCTTCTCCGGCCCGGTCACCTACAAGAACGCCGGCTACCTTCGCGAGGCGGCCCGGGTGGCGCCCAGGGAGCTGATCCTGGTCGAGACCGACGCGCCCTACCTGCCGCCCATGCCGCACCGGGGCAAGCCGAACGCGCCCTACCTCATCCCGCTGGTCGTGCGCTGCCTGGCCGAGGTCAAGGGCATGGAGGCCGGCGAGCTGACCGCCGCGATCAGCGCGAACGGGGAGCGGGCCTTCGGGGCGTGGTGAGCCGCCGGGCCGGGAGCGCCACCGGGAGGCCGTGACCGGCCCGCCCGGTCTCAGCGGGTCCGCCGGCGGGTCTCGGCCGGGCCGGCGGTCTCCCGCCGGCCCGGCGCGTTCCGCGAGGTTCAGCCCGTGGCGGAGCCGAAGTCGGCGGAGCCGCCGCGGTCGAGGGCGGGGACCTTCCCCGCTCCGGGGGCGGCCGGGGTCGCCGCGCCGTCGTTGCGGCCCAGCAGCGTCACGCCTCCCGACGTCCCCCGGTCGGGGGCACCGGCGACGATCTTGTTTCCGCTGGCCGCCACCGACCAGCCGAAGCGCTCGCCGGGCCCGGTCCCGTCGACCACCCGGGCCCGGCCGGAACCGCCGCCCACCGGGAACAGGCTCACGCTGCCGCGCTGGTCCGGCCCGCGGAACGGGACGCCCACCACCAGCCGGAGCTCCCCGCCCTCGGAGAAGGCCACCGCGAAGCCGTACCCGTCGCCCGCGACACCCTCCCGGCCCTGGCCGAACGTGGGCCCCGGGGTGATCTCCGCCGTGCTGGAGGCCTGGAAGAGCTGGACCACGCCGGAGTCCTTCACCGACTCGCCGTCGCCGAGCGGCGCGCCCACGGCCAGGTAGGAGGTGTCCCCGTCCTCCCCGTAGGCGAGGGCGTAGCCGAACCGGTCGCCGGCGTCGGCCTCGGTGATCTCACGCAGGTCCCACTTCTTGCTGACCTGCTTCCCCCGGTTCTTCCGCACGTCGAACAGGACGCCGATCGCCCCCGAGTCGAGCTTCCCCTCGCCGGCCTGCACGCCCGTCCCGTCGTCGTTCTCGTACGGCAGGCCGATCGCGAGGTCGAGCTCGCCCGCCGTCCCGCCCAGTCTGCCCAGCTCCACCGCCCAGCCGAACATGTCGCCGACCTCGCTGTTGCCGGTGACCCCGTCTGTGCTCTGGGAGATCTTCCAGGGCCGGTCCAGGGCCGAGGTCTCGAACAGGTGGGCCGCGCCGGAGTCGGCCACCCCGTCGACGTTCTCGTGCGGCGCCCCCACCGCGACCAGGGGGCCCCGCGCGGCCAGGGACCAGCCGAAGTGGGCGTCGGCCTCCGGCTCGGCGGCGGTCAGCCGGACGGGGTCGCGCGGGGTCCCGCCGTACACCACGTAGGCCGCCCCGGCGTCCTCCCCGGCCGGCAGGTCGGCGTACGGCGCGCCGACCAGCAGGTCGGCGCAGCGGTCGCCGTCGATGTGGACCAGCCGCACCGACCAGCCGAAACCGTCTCCGGCGGCGGGCCCGGGAGCGGTCACGACCGCCCCCTCCCCGCTCCGGCCGGACAGCACGTGCACGGCTCCCGCGCCGTTCACGGTCTCCGCGCCGTCCGCGCCCGCCACGTCCGCGAACGGGTCGCCGACCACGGCGTCGTCCACCCCGTCGCCGTCGAAGTCGCTCTCGCCCGCCGAGGCGCAGGGATCGGGGGCCGCGGCGACGGGGACGGCGGAACCGGGGACGGGGGCGCCCGCGGGCAGCACGGGGAGCGCCGCGGCGAGGAGGAGGGAGAGCAGGAACCTCATGACAGCCTCACCTCGATCTCCCCGCCGCCCTCGACCACCCGGCCGGTCAGCCGGGCCGGGGTGCGCGCCGGGGGCAGGTCGTAGACGAACTCGCCGTCGACCCTGCCGCCGGGGGTCAGGGCGGTCGGCAGCTCGGGAGCGAGCGCTCCCGGATCGTGGGAGACGCCCCGGTCGTCCACCAGGGTGAGCGGGGTGCGGGCGAGCGGGACCAGTTTTCCGCCGGTGTTGACCAGGATCCAGCGGACCACGCAGAACCGGCCGCGTTGCGGTGTGGCGCCCCGGTAGGAGGCCAGGCCGCAGGCCGGAGCGCGGGGGATGATCAGGTGCGGGTCCTCCACGGGGGAGCCGAGCGCGATCCGCCGGCCGACGTCGGTGTTCCCGGCGGGAGCGGAGGCGCCCGGCGAGGGCGTCGCCCGCCCGGCACCGTCACCGCCGGTGTTGGCCAGCACGACTCCTGTCACCGCCAGCGCCGCCACCGCGGCCAGCCCGGCGATCATCCAGCGCCGCCGCTCCCGGCCGGGAGCGGCGGCGCCCGGGGAAGGGGCGCCGGGAAGCGGGGGGCGGACCCCCTGGCCCGGTGGACCGCCTCCCGGTGCCGGCGCGGGGGTCCCGGGGGCCGCGGCACGCGCTCCCGCGCCGGCCTGCGGGGCCCCTGCCCCGTCTCCGGGCGGGGAGGGGAAGAAGGTGGATCCGGTCTCCGGGAGCGGGAGCGGGCCGGGCGCCGGGGTGGCGCCGCCCGGCGGCAGGGTCCCGGACGCCGGGGAGGCGCCGCCCGGACGGGTGCCGGCCCCGGACTCTCCCGGGGAGGTGTCGGACGTCCATGGATACGGGGGCGGCGGGGTGTCCGCCTCCGCGCCGAGCGTGCCGATGGCGCCGAGCGTCTGGGTGGAGTCGGGCTCGACGTTGGGCGGCGGCTGCCACGACTCGCCGAGCAGGTCGGTGGCGACCAGCGTGGGCGGGTCCACCCGGAGCTGCGGGGACGGGCCGCCGGACGGGGCCGCGATCCCCCCGCCGACCAGGGCGATCAGCAGGTCCTGCGCGGTCGGGCGCTGGTAGGGGTCCATCGCGGTGGCGCGGCGGGCCAGGTCGTTCAGCGGCGCCGGGAGCGCGCCGAGGTCGGGCGGGCTGTTGAGCAGCCGCGTGGCCATGGTGATCATGTCGCCCCGGCCGTACGGGTGGCGGCCGTTGCCCGCGTAGGCGACCAGGCAGCCCCAGGCGAACACGTCGGCCGCCGGGGTGATCTCCTGGCCGCGCACCTGCTCGGGGGCCCACCAGCCGGGGCTGCCGAGCACCTCGCCCGACTTGGTGAACCCGGAGGTGGAGTCCAGCGCGCGGGCGATGCCGAAGTCGATCACCCGCGGCCCGGACATGGACAGGATCACGTTGGCGGGCTTGAGGTCGCGGTGGACCAGCCCCGACACGTGGATGGCGGCCAGCGCGGCGGCCACGCCGAGGGCGACGCCGTGCAGCGGCCCCGGTTCGAGCGCGCCGTGCTCGGCGATCTGGCGGGAGAGCGGGGTGCCCGCGATGTACTCGGTCACCATGTACGGCCGGCCGTCGCCGGCGTTGCCGTTGTCGAGCACCTGGGCGGTGCAGAAGGAGGCCACCCGCCGGGCGTTGTCCACCTCCGCGTGGAACCGGGCGGCGAAGCCGTCCTCGATCGCGAACTCCGCCTTGACCACCTTGACCGCCACCGGCCGCCCGGTCGGCGCCAGCGCCATGTAGACGGTGCCCATGCCGCCCTCGCCGAGCCGGCCGAGCAGGCGGTACGGCCCGATCTGCTCGGGATCGCCGGGCCTCAGCCCTCCGACACCGGCCTGGTTCACGTTCTCTCCACGGGGGGACTCCCCTTCCTCGCCGACCGTCCCCCGAGGGCTAACGGTATCCACAACGGAACCTCCCGTGTCCATGATGCGTCGCCGCATGGCGTTCGATGCGGGAAACTTGTCGGATGACGTGGGAAGAGGGAAAGTGATCGAACGCGGCGGGCGGGCCCCCGGGCAGGGTATCCGGGCGAGTGCCGGTTCCGAGCCGTCGGGCGGGGAACAATCATGAGCCTGCTGGGGCCGGTGGAGATACGTAATTTGGCGGAGAAGCTGGATATCCGGCCGACCAAGAAGCTCGGGCAGAACTTCGTGATCGACGGCGGCACGGTCCGCCGGATCGTCCGGGTCGCCGGGCTCCGCCCCGACGACGTGGTCATCGAGGTCGGGCCGGGCCTGGGCTCGCTGACGCTGGCGCTGCTGCCCGAGGCCCGCGCGGTGGTCGCGGTGGAGATCGACCCGGTCCTCGCCGCCCAGCTCCCGCTGACCGTCGCCGAGCGCGCCCCGGAGCTGGCCGGGCGGCTCACCGTGGTGCTCGCCGACGCCATGCGCGTCCGGCCGGAGGAGCTGCCGGAGCACCGGCCGACCGCGCTGGTGGCCAACCTGCCCTACAACGTCTCGGTGCCGGTGGTGCTGCACCTGCTGGAGACCCTGCCCTCGCTGCGGAACGTGCTGGTCATGGTGCAGTCGGAGGTGGCCGACCGGCTGGCCGCCGTACCGGGGTCGAAGATCTACGGCATCCCCTCGGTCAAGGCGGCCTGGTACGCCGACGTCCGCCGGGCGGGCCCCGTCGGCCGGACGGTCTTCTGGCCCGTCCCCAACGTGGACTCCGGCCTCGTCGCGATGACCCGCCGCGAGCCGCCGGCCACCGGGGCCGCCCGTGAGGAGGTCTTCGCGGTCGTGGACGCCGCCTTCGCCCAGCGGCGCAAGACCCTGCGCGCCGCCCTGGCCTCCTGGGCCGGTACGGCCGCCGCCGCCGAGCACGCGCTGCGCGCGGCCGGGGTCGACCCGTCGGCGCGCGGGGAGCAGCTCACGGTCGAGGATTTCGCCCGGATCGCCGAGAACCGCCCGTAGTGTACGGGCGCCGCCCACGGGGTGCGGCTACCGCCCGCGGGATGCGGCGCCGGTCCGGCGGCGTGGGCGGGAAGGCGGTCCCGTTACGATCGGACACCGTGAACGACGAGTGTTCCGAGGGGAATCCATGGACTCCGTGACCGTCCGCGTTCCCGCCAAGGTCAACCTGCAGCTGGCGGTGGGGCCGCTCCGCGACGACGGCTACCACGACCTGGTGAACGTCTTCCACGCCGTCTCGATCTTCGACGAGGTGACGGCCGTCGCGGAGACCGGGATGAGCGTCCGGGTCGAGGGCGAGTCCGCCGACCAGGTGCCCGAGAACGACGACAACCTCGCCATCCAGGCCGCCGTCGCGCTGGCCCGGCACGCGGGCCGCTCGTACGGCGTGAGCCTGGCGATCCGCAAGGCCATCCCGGTCGCGGGCGGCATGGCGGGCGGGAGCGCGGACGCCGCCGCGGCGCTGGTCGCCTGCAACGAGCTCTGGGGGCTCGGCCTGCCGGTCGAGGACCTGATGGAGATCGCCGCCGACCTCGGCAGCGACGTGCCGTTCGCGCTGCTGGGCGGGACCGCGGTCGGCACCGGCCGGGGCGAGCGGCTGACCCCCCTGGAGGTCGGCGGAAGGTTCCACTGGGTCCTCGCCCTCGCCGACGGAGGCCTGTCCACGGCGAAGGTCTACGGAGAGTGCGACCGCGTCCGCGCGGAGGGCGGCGAGCAGGTCGCCGCGCCGCGGACCAGCGAGGCGCTGCTGGCCGCGCTCCGCGCCGGCGACGCCAAGGCGCTCGGCGCCGAGCTCGCCAACGACCTGGAGCCGGCCGCCCTGTCGCTGCGCGGCTCCCTGGCCCGCACCCTGGACGCCGGCCGCGCGCACGGCGCCCTGGGCTCCCTGGTTTCCGGCTCCGGTCCGACCTGCGCCTTCCTGGCCGAGTCCGAGGCCCACGCCGCCGCCCTGGCCGCCGCCCTCACGGAGGCGGGCGTCGCCCGCGACGTCCTGACCGCCCACGGCCCGGTCCCCGGCCCCACGGTGGTGTGAGCGCCGGAGTGAGCGCGTGCGGTCGTTGGATACCCTTGTCCCACGATGAATCTGGTCAACCTTGAGTCGGTCTCCCACTCCTACGGTCCCAAGCCGCTGCTGAAGGACGTCTCCCTCGGCATCGAGGCGGGCGACCGCATCGGGGTGGTCGGCCGCAACGGCGGCGGCAAGACGACGCTGATCTCGGTGATCGCCGGGGAGCTCAAGCCCAACGCCGGGCGGGTCACCCACAACCGGGGCCTGCACGTGGGCGCCCTCTCCCAGGGCGACGACCTGGACCCGGCGCGCTCGGTGGCCGACATCGTCCTCGGCGACCGGGCCGAGCACGAGTGGGCCGGTGACGCGGGCGTCCGGGAGATCCTCGCCAATCTGCTCGGCGACATCGACCTGACGGCCCCGGCGGGGAGCCTGTCGGGCGGCGAGCGCCGCCGTACGGCCCTGGCCAGGCTGCTCATCGGCGAGCACGATCTGATCATCCTCGACGAGCCCACCAACCACCTCGACATCGAGGCCATCGACTGGCTGGCCAGGCACCTGTCGGCGCGGAAGACCGCGCTGGTGGTCGTCACGCACGACCGGTGGTTCCTGGACGCGGTCTCCACCCGCACCTGGGAGGTCGTCGACGGCGCGGTCGAGCGCTACGAGGGCGGTTACGCCGCCTACGTGCTGGCCAAGGCCGAGCGCGCCCGGATCGCCGCGGCCTCCGAGGCCCGCCGCCAGAACCTCATGCGCAAGGAGATCGCCTGGCTCCGGCGCGGCCCGCCCGCCCGCACCTCCAAGCCCAAGTTCCGCATCGAGGCCGCCCAGGCGCTGATCGCCGACGAGCCGCCGGCCCGGGAGAGCGTCGAGCTGGTCAAGTTCGCCGCCGCCCGGCTGGGCCGTACGGTCTACGACCTCGAGGACGTCACCCTGCACGCCGGGGGGCCCGGCCAGGGCCCGCTGGTGCTGGACCACTGCACCTGGCAGTTCGGCCCCGGCGACCGGATCGGCCTGATCGGCGTGAACGGCTCGGGCAAGTCCTCGCTGCTGCGGCTGCTCGCCGACACCGTCCGGCCCGACTCCGGCAAGGTGGTGCGGGGCAGGACCGTCCGCCTGGCCCACCTGTCGCAGGAGCTGACCGAGCTCGACCCCGCCCGGCGGGTGCTGGAGACGGTCGAGGAGGTCCGCAAGTTCATCCAGGTCGGCAAGAAGGAGTGGACGGCCTCCCAGCTGCTGGAGCGGCTCGGCTTCAAGGGCGAGGCGCAGTGGAAGGTCGTCGGCGACCTGTCCGGCGGCGAGCGCCGCCGGCTGCAGCTGCTCCGGCTGCTCATGGACGACCCCAACGTGCTGCTGCTCGACGAGCCGACCAACGACCTCGACATCGAGACGCTCAACGAGCTGGAGGACCTGCTCGACGGCTGGCCGGGCACGCTGATCCTGGTCAGCCACGACCGCTACTTCCTGGAGCGGGTGGCCGACCGCTGCGTGGCCCTGCTGGGCGACGGCAGGCTCTCGATGCTCCCCGGCGGCGTGGACGAGTACCTCCAGCGGCGTGCCGCGGGCGGGGCGCTGTCGGCCCGCGCGGCCTCCGTCTCCGGCACGGGTCCCGGTACGGCCGCCGCCCCCGCGACCGCCGCCCCGGCGGCGGAGCCCGGACTGTCGGCCAAGGAGGAGCGCGAGCTGCGCAAGGAGCTCTCCCGCCTGGAGCGCCAGCTCGACAAGCTCGGCGGCCGGGAGGCCAAGCTGCACGACTCCATGGCCGCGGCCGCCGCCGACTACGGCCGCCTGGCCGAGCTGGACGCCGAGCTCAAGACCGTCCGGGCGGAGAAGGAGACCGTCGAGGCCGAGTGGCTGGAGGTCGCCGAGCGCCTCGGCGAGTAGCGCGCCGCCCCCGAGGCGGGGCGCTCGTGCGGCGCGGCGTGGAACGGACCCAGGACGAGGGCCGGTCCGTTCCCGGTCGTCCCGGACCCGGATCTCCTCCGTCCGGAGGATTGCCTCTGTGTATTCTATCTGTTAGATATATCTAACAGAGAGAAGGAGGTGCCGATGGCACGGCGGAGCCAGACGGAGACGGCGGTCCTGGGGGGCCTGAGCATGCACCCGATGACGGCCTACGCGCTGCGGGAGGCCATCCGGGACGTGCTCGGGCATTTCTGGAGTGAGAGCTTCGGGCAGATCTACCCGACGCTCAACGCCCTCGAACAGCAGGGCCATGTGGAGCGCCGCGAGGGACCGCGCTCCGGCTCGTCGACCTTCGTCATCACCGAGTCCGGCACCGCGCGCCTGCGCGAGCTGCTGAGCGAGCCGATCACGGCGGCGCCCCCGCGCAACGGGCTCCTGCTGCGCCTGTTCTTCGGCCGGGTCCTGGGCGCGGAGAAGTGCCGGGAGCTGCTGCTGGAGGCGAAGGCGGACGCGGAGCGGAGCCTGGCCGAGTACGACCACCTGGCCCGCACGCTCTCCGCCGAGGAGGAGGGCTCCGCGGACCTGCCCTACGTCCTGATGACGGTCTCCGCCGGCAGGCACGACGCCGAAGGCGTCCTCGCCTGGATCGGCGAGGCCCTCGCCCTGCTCGGAGACGCCCCCGCGAACGACGCCCCCGCGAACGGAGAATCATGATGACCGCACCGGCCGACGTCACGGCCGCCACGGAGCGGCGCCGTCCCCTCTCGCGGCTCCGCGCCCGGATCAACTTCGCCGTCTTCTCGGCCGTCGCCGTCGGCGGCGGCTGGCTCTTCGCCGCCATGGACCGGGCGACAGGGGAGGCCGTCGGCACCGGGAGCGTGACCTCCACCAGCGGCGGCACGAACGGGCAGGGGCTGTGGATCGCCGTCCCGGCGCTGACCGCGCTCGCCCTCCACTTCCTCAGCCGGGACGGCGCCGGGCCCCTGGGGCTCACGCCGCGCTTCGCGGGCCGTGTCCGCTGGTTCGGGTTCGCGGCGGGGTTCTCGCTGGTCACGACCGCCGTCGCGGTGGCGGCGGCCGCCGCCACCGGCGTCGCGACGTTCTCCGCCGCCCCCTCGGCCGGCGCGCCCTCCCTCCCCGTCGCGTTCGCCACCACGCTCGGCTTCCTGGTGGTCAAGAACCTGCTGGAGGAGTTCATCTTCCGCGGTTACGGCACCCGCACCGCGATGGCTCTGGGCCTGCGCGGCGTCGCCCCGCACCTCCTCGTCGGGCTGGTGTGGGGGCTGTGGCACCTCCCGCTGTACACGGTCTGGATGTCCCAGGAGGACTTCCGCCGGTCCACGTCGCTGCCGTGGGCGCTGTACCTGCCGTTCTTCTTCGCGGGCATCATGGCGCTGTCCGTCCTCTACGGCGAGATGCGCGTGCGGACCGGCTCGATCTGGCCCGGCGTGGTGCTCCACACGGTCAGCAACGCGCTGGTGACCCCGCTCCTGCTCAACGGCCATGTGAGCTACGAGGGGCACGGCGACGCGCTGTTCGGCCTCGCCCCGAACTCGGTCGTCTCGGTCCTCCTCTTCGGCGGGGCGGGACTCCTCCTCCTGCACCGCCGGAACCGGGACGCGGGCGCGCTCGGGCGACCGGTTCGTTCTTGATCGCGTTTAGGGCCGGAGGATCGGGCAGAGTGCCTTAGTGCGCTCCGGTGTCGGTCGCGTCAAAAGGGATGAGTAGCGTGCGCAGCAGGCCCGCCAGGGCCTGCTGTTCATGCTGTCCGAGGCCGGACAGCAGCTCGCGCTCGCGGCGGAGCAGGTCGGCGAAGGCGTCGTCCACGCGCTCGCGCCCGGCCTCGGTCAGCGAGACCAGGACGCCGCGCCGGTCCTCCGGGTCCGGGCGGCGCCGTACGAGACCGGTGGCGGCGAGGCGGTCGATGCGGTTGGTCATCGTCCCGGAGGTGACCAGGGTGGCGCGGAGCAGGGCCCCCGGACTCAGCTCGTACGGCTTGCCGGCCCGGCGCAGGGCGGTGAGCACGTCGAACTCCCAGGTCTCCAGGCCGTGTTCGGCGAAGGAGGCCCGGCGGGCGCGGTCGAGGTGGCGGGCCAGGCGGGAGACGCGGCTGAGCACCTGGAGCGGCTCGACGTCGAGGTCGTCGCGCTCCTGCCGCCAGGCCGCGACCAGGCGATCGACTTCGTCCTCGGCGCGGTCGGGGTGGTGCGGGGTCATGACACGCAGTCTAGCTTTCTTGACATCGAGATATATCCGGGGATATCAATTATCTTGATGTCAAGAGATATGTGGGACCCAGCGAGTTACGGCCGCTACGCCGACGAGCGGGCGCGCCCGTTCTTCGACCTCGTCGGCAGGATAGCCGCCGAGAACCCCTCCTACGTCGTCGACGCGGGCTGCGGCACCGGAGACCTCACCGCGGAGCTGGCCAGGCGCTGGCCCGGGGCCGAGGTGCACGGCTTCGACTCCTCGCCCGCGATGGTGGACAAGGCGCCCGCGGGGGAGCGGCTCTCCTTCTCCGTCGGAGACGTCACGCAGTGGGCGCCCGGCCGCCCGGTGGACGTCCTGGTCTCCAACGCCGTCCTGCAGTGGGTTCCCGAGCACCGGGAGCTGCTGCCGCGCTGGGTGGAGGCGCTCGCCCCGGACGGGTGGCTCGCCTTCCAGGTGCCGGGCAACTTCGACGCCCCCAGCCACGTGATCCTGCGCGACCTGTGCCGGACGAAGTGGCTCGAATGGCTCGGGGACCTGGTCCGGCACGAGCCGGTGGGCACCCCGGCGGAGTACCTGGAGCAGCTCGCCGCCCTCGGCTGCGCGGTGGAGGCCTGGGAGACGACGTACCTGCACGTGCTGCCGGGGGAGAACGCCGTGCTCCACTGGGTCGGCGGCACCGCCCTGCGCCCCGTGATCGACCGCCTGCCTCCCGCCGAGCGCAACGAGTTCCTCGCCGACTTCGCGGCCCTGCTGGACGACGCCTACCCGCGCAGGCCGTACGGGACGGTCTTCCCGTTCCGGCGGATCTTCGTCGTGGCGCGCAAACCGGCGCTGGACGGGTAGGGGAGGAGCAATAAATACTGCGAGAACACAGTAGATATCTGGGCAAATGGGGTAGACCTGTGGCGCTAGAGATCGAAGACAAGTTCGACGTCCCGGCGGACTACGAGCTGCCGGACCTGTCGGATCTGCCTGGTTGCGACGAGGTCACCGGCCCCCGCTCCCACCAGCTCGTCGCGATCTACTTCGACACCCCCGACCTCCGGCTCGCCGCCCGCGGCATCACCCTGCGCCGCCGCCGGGGCGGCACCGACCCCGGCTGGCACCTCAAACTGCCCAAGGCGAAGGGCGTCCGGCAGGAGATCACCCACCCGCTCACCCGGAGCATCAAGATCGTCCCGCCCGAGCTGGCCGACCTCGTCCTGGCCTTCACCCGGGGCGCGCCCCTGGTCGCGGTCGCCGAGCTCGACACGCGCCGCTCGGTGACCGTGCTGCGCAACGGCGCCGGAGTGGCGCTGGCCGAGATCGCCGACGACCGGGTCAAGGGCACCGTGCTCGGCGACGAACCGCACGTCGAGCGCTGGCGCGAGGTCGAGGCCGAACTCGCCGAGGGCGACGAGCAGCTGCTCGCGAAGGTCGGCAAGCGGCTCCGCAAGGCCGGGGCGAGCCCCGCCGCGTCGGCCAGCAAGCTCGCCCGCCTGCTCGGCGCCGCCCGGGAGATCCCCCGGATCGAGACCGCCAGGACGGGCAGGGGCAGCGCCGGAGAGGTCGTCGTCGGCTACCTCTCCGCCCAGGTCGCCGCGGTGCTCTCCCAGGACCCCCGGGTACGGCGGGCGGAGAAGGACGCCGTCCACCAGATGCGCGTGGCCTGCCGCAGGCTGCGCAGCGCCCTCAAGTCGTTCAAGGCGGTCCTCAAGGACACCGGGACGCTCCAGGACGAGCTCAAGTGGCTGGGATGCATCCTCGGCGAGGCCCGCGACCTGGAGGTCATCCGGGAGCGGTTCGCCCGCGCCCTCGACGACCTGGACCGCGACTCGGACGGCGAGCTGATCGCGGGCCCGGTGCGCGCCCGGCTCGGCTCCGACCTGATCGACGACGAGCACGAGGCCTACGAGCGGATCAGGCAGGCGCTCGGCGGCGAGCGGTACTTCGCCGTGCTCGACGCCCTCGACGACCTGGTCGCCGGGCCCGCGCTCACCAAGGCCGCCGCCAAGCCCGCCGCGACCCTGGAGGCCGTCGCGGCCAAGAGCTGGCGCCGGGTCGTCCGCGCCTACAACGCCGCCCAGGAGATCGCCGACCCCGGCGAGCGCGAGACCGCGACGCACGAGGTCCGCAAGGCCGCCAAGCGCGCCCGCTACACCGCCGAGGTGCTCGGCATGCCCAAGCTCGCCAAGCGGGCCGAGGCCGTGCAGGAGGTGCTGGGCCTGCACCAGGACGGCGTGGTGGCCCAGGAGCGGCTGACCGGCGAGGCCGGGCGGGCCCGGCGGGCCGGAGAGGACACCTTCACCTACGGTGTGCTGACCGGCATCGAGCGGGCCCGGGCCGCCCGCGCCTACCAGGACTTCCCCCGGGTGTGGAAGAAGACCTCCAAGGCGGTCTCCAAGCTCCTGTGAAGGCCGGCGGGGACCCTGCGGGCCCCCGCCCGGCGGCCTCCCCCCGCGCTCAGGTGGTGTAGCGGTCCATTCCGACGACCCGGCCGCCGGCGTGGTGCAGGACCAGGAACGCGCCCTTGCGCAGGTGCGCGTCGCCCGGACGGCCGATCACCTTCTTGATCAGGCCCGGGAGCACCTTGCCGTGGCTGCACAGCACCGCCGCGCGGTCCGCCGCCAGCGCCTCGTGGAGCAGGCGCAGCGAGGCGCGCGGATCGTGGCCGGTCTCCGCGAGCAGGCGCTCCCGGCGGATCTCCAGCCCGGCCCGCGCGGCGTACGGCTCCAGCGTCTGCACGCAGCGCAGGCTCGGGGAGCTGACCAGCTCCGCCGGGCGGTAGCCGTACAGCGCCTCCGCCAGCACCTCGGCCTGCGCGGCGCCCGTCCCGTCCAGCGGGCGGAGGTCGTCGTCGCCGCGCCACTCCTGGCGCGATCCGGCCGAGCCGTGCCGGACCAGGAGCAGCGGAGTGGTCGCCAGCGGGAACGCGGCGAGCGCGCGCAGCAGCCCGGCGTCCCACTCGTAGGTCAGCCGCCGCCGGGCCTCCTCCAGGGGCAGCCAGGCGACCTCGTCCACCTCCTCGACCGCGGTGTACGGCTCGCCGGAGACCGCGCGGGCCAGCCAGTAGTCGACCCGCTTGAGCCGCCTGCCCTTCATGTAGTGGACCGGCGGGAGCGACCGGCCGAGCACCGCGGTGATCCCCGTCTCCTCGGCCACCTCGCGCAGCGCCCCGCCGATCACGTGCTCACCGGGCTTCAGCTTGCCCTTGGGAAAGGTCCAGTCGTCGTACTTCGGCCGGTGGACCAGCGCGATCTCCGGCGCGGACTCCGGACCCCGCCACAGCACCGCCCCGGCGGCGCGGATCATGCCGGCCGGGCGCACGTCCAGATCAGTCATCGATGGTCCTCCACCTGCGAGTGCCGATCAGGTGGCTCTGCAGGTCGTCGCCGCCGTGCCGGGTCCAGGACCCGTCCGGGTTGAGCCACCACGTGGTCGTGTTCTCCGACATCGCCCGGTCGAGCAGGTCGCTGAGATAGACCCGGTGCTGCTGGCTGACCACCTTGACCAGCGCCTCCACCCGCCGGTCCAGGTTGCGGCGCATCAGGTCGGCGCTGCCGATCCAGACCTCCGGCCTGCGGCCGTGGCCGAACTCGTAGATCCGCGAGTGCTCCAGGAACCGGCCCAGCACGCTCCTGACCCGGATGTTCTCCGACAGCCCCGGGATGCCCGGCCGGAGCGTGCACACCCCGCGCACCCACAGGTCCACCGGCACGCCCGCCTGCGACGCCCGGTAGAGGGCGTCGATGACCGGCTGGTCCACCAGGGAGTTCGTCTTGATCCGGATCCTGGCCGGGCGGCCCGCCTCCTGGTGCGAGATCTCCCGCTCGATCCTGGCCAGCAGCCCGCCCCGGAGCGAGTGCGGGGCGACCAGCAGCCGCCGGTAGGCCGAGTGGTTGGAGTACCCGGTCAGGTGGATGAACAGGTCAGTGACGTCCTCGCCGACGAGCGGGTCGGCGGTCAGCAGCCCCAGGTCCTCGTACATCCGGGCGGTCTTCGGGTTGTAGTTGCCCGTGCCGATGTGGCAGTAGCTGCGCAGCTCGCCGGAGGGCTCCTGCCGTACCACCAGGGCCAGCTTGCAGTGCGTCTTCAGGCCGACCACGCCGTAGACGACGTGGCACCCGGCCCGCTCCAGCTTGCGCGCCCAGCTGATGTTGGCGTGCTCGTCGAACCGCGCCTTGATCTCCACCACCACGACGACCTGCTTACCCGCCTCGGCCGCGTCTATCAGCGCGTCCACGATCGGCGACTCGCCACTGGTCCGGTAGAGCGTCTGCTTGATGGCCAGCACGTCCGGGTCGGCGGCGGCCTGCTCGATGAAGCGCTGCACGCTCGTGGCGAACGAGTCGTACGGGTGGTGCAGGAGCACGTCCCGCTCGCGCAGCACCGCGAAGATGTCGTCCTCGACGTGCACGACCTCCGCGGGCACGAAGGGGCGGAAGCTCAGCTCCCCCCGGTCCAGGTCGGCGATCGCGTGCAGCCCCGTGAGGTCCAGCGGGCCGGGCAGCCGGTAGATCTCGTGCTCGGCCACGCCCAGCTCGTCCACCAGCAGCTCCAGCACCCCGGGCGAGATGGTGTCCTCCACCTCCAGCCGGACCGGCGGTCCGAACCGCCGCTTGAGCAGCTCCTTCTCCAGCGCCTGCATGAGGTTCTCGGTGACGTCCTCGTCCACGTCCAGGTCCTCGTTGCGGGTGACCCGGAAGACGTGGTGCTCGACGACCTCCATGCCCTTGAAGAGCTGGCCCAGGTGGGCCGCGATCACGTCCTCCAGGGGGACGAACCGGTTCTTGGACGCCGCGACGAAGCGGGGCAGCCGGCTGGGCACCTTCACCCGGGCGAACACCGTGTGGCCGGTCGAGGGGTTGCGCACGGTGACGGCCAGGTTCAGCGAGAGGCCGGAGATGTACGGGAACGGGTGGGCCGGATCGACGGCCAGCGGCGTCAGCACCGGCCGGATCCGCTCGCGGAACAGCTTGCGCATCTCCGTGCGCTCGTCACGGCCCAGGTCGTCCCAGCGGACGACCTCGATGCCCTCGGCGGCCAGTTGCGGGCTGACCCGCTCCTGGAAGCAGGTCGCGTGCCGCTGCGCCAGCTCGTCGGCTATCGCGGCGATCCTGGCCAGTTCCTCGCGGGGCTTGAGGCCGCTCTTGGTGCGCAGCAGCAGGCCGGTGGCCATCCGCCGCTTCAGGCCGGCCACCCGCACCCGGAAGAACTCGTCCAGGTTGCTGGCGAAGATCGCCAGGAACCTGACCCGCTCCAGCAGCGGCAGAGCCGGATCCTCCGCCATCTCCAGGACACGTTGGTTGAACTGGAGCCAGCTCTCCTCGCGGTTGAGGAAGCGTTCCTGTGGAAGGGGCGACCCTTCTGGGGCGGAGTGCACGGGTTCGACGGACATAGTGACCACAATGCCCGCTTTTGTTGAACGGAACGTTAATTTCGGCTCAACGGGCGCTGTTGCTTACTCGGTCGTGCGAAGTTTTTCCTGGACCGTATCCCGGTCGGCCAGCTTCGCCTGCCGTGCGGCCTCCCGCTCGGTCCTGATCCGGAGCTTCTCCTGCTCCTTCAGCTCGCGCTCGCGGGCCCTGTCCCGCTCCCGCTGCAGCTTCTCCTGCTCCTTCAGCTCGCGCTCGCGGAGCCTCTCCTGCTCCTTCAGCTCCCGCAGCCGCGCCTTCTCCTGCTCCCGCGCCAGCTTCTCCGCCTCGCGCTGCTCGCGCTCGCGGAGCTTCTCCCGCTCCCGCAGCTCCTTCTCCGACGGACGCGGTGCGGGCACCGGGCGCCGCTCGTCGGCGGCCCGGGAACCGGCGGTCAGCCGGGGCCGCGGGTCCAGGCCGGTCAGCCCGTTCCACGCCAGGTTGACCAGGTGCGCCGCGACCTCCTCGCGGGGCGGCCTGCGCACGTCCAGCCACCACTGGCCGGTCAGCGCCACCATCCCGACCAGCATCTGCGCGTACATCGGCGCCAGCTTCGGGTCGTAGCCGCGCCGTACGAACTCGTCGACCATGACGTCCTCGACCTGGCTGGCGATGTCGTTGATCAGGCTGGCGAAGGTGCCCGTCCCCGAGGCCGCGTGCGAGTCGCGGACCAGGATCCGGAAACCCTCGCTGTTCTCCTCCACGTAGGCCAGCAGGGCCAGCGCGGCCCGCTCCAGCTTGACCAGCGCGTGCGAGGCGGACAGCGCCTCGGTCACCATGCCGAGCAGCTTCTGCATCTCCCGGTCGACGACGACCGCGTAGACGCCCTCCTTGCCGCCGAAGTGCTCGTAGACCACGGGCTTGGAGACGTTGGCGGTCGCCGCGATCTCCTCGACGGACGTGCCGTCGAACCCCTTCTCGGCGAACAGGGTCCGGCTGATCTGGATCAGCTGCTCCCGGCGCTCCTTGCCGGACATACGTCGTCGAGGTTGGCTCACACGTCCCATAATGACGTCACCCCCCGACGAAAGGGGAACGCCGCCGGTCCGGAGCGGCGGGGCGGACGGGGGAGGCCCGCCCGGAGCCGGTGTCGCGAGGGCCGTCGCCGCGGCCCCCGCGGAGTGGTCAGACATCGGCCCGGTCAGACATTGACGCGCTTCGCCGCCAGCCGCTCGGGGGTCGGCCAGCGCACGTCGTAGGCCCAGCCGAGCCTCTCGAAGATGCGGATGACGCCGGCGCTGATGTCGATCTGGCCCTTGAGGGCGCCGTGGCGGGCGCAGGTCGGGTCGGAGTGGTGCAGGTTGTGCCAGGACTCGCCGAACGACGGGATGGCCAGCCACCACACGTTGCGCGACTTGTCGCGCGACTCGAAGGCCTCCTCGCCGAAGACGTGGCAGATGGAGTTGATCGACCAGGTCACGTGGTGCAGCAGCCCGATCCGGATCACCGTGCCCCAGAAGAAGCCGGTCGCCATGCCCCACCACGACCAGGTCAGCAGCCCGCCGAGCAGCGCCGGGGCGACCAGCGAGGTGATCGCCAGCACCGGGAACCACTTGTGCAGCTTGATGATGTCAGGGTCCTTGACCAGGTCCGGCGCGTACTTCTCCCGGTTGGCGCGGGTCGTCTCGAACAGCCAGCCCATGTGGGCCCAGAGCAGCCCCTTGGCCATCGACCAGAAGCCCGGCCCGAACCGCCACGGCGAGTGCGGGTCGCCCTCCTTGTCGGAGAACTTGTGGTGCTTGCGGTGGGTCGCCACCCAGTCGAGCACCGACATCTCCAGCGAGATGCTGCCCGCGATGCCCAGGGCGAGCTTCAGCGGGCGCTTGGCCTTGAACGAGCCGTGCGTGAAGTAGCGGTGGAAACCGACGGTGACGCCCAGACCGGAGACCACATAGAAGACGGCCGCGATCGCGACGTCGGTCCAGCCGAGCCCCCAGCCCCATGCGAACGGGACCGCGGCGATCAGCGCGATGATCGGCGTCGCCACGATCACGCCGAAGGTGATGAGCTCGGGGACGGTCTTCGGCTCCGGGTCGATGTCGGGCTTGGGTCCAGGGGCAGAGCGTTCCGTGATGACTGTCATGCGCTACCTCATGAGGTTAGGAAGAGGATGGACCTTTTGTCCGGCTACGCCACCGTAACCTACGCTAGGGTAAGTTAGGAATCCCCAGGCGGCCAACACGGCGAAGGTGACTGTTTCCGGGGAATTTCGTGGCTCCGTCAAGCCTTGCGCCCCACCTTCTTGGCCTGATAGGGACCAGACGCCCTACGCGTGCCCCCGTGGGCGATCGCTAATCCCTCCACCCGCTGTGGACGAGCTGTCAATCGAGATGACCTCCGGCCGGAGGGCTTCGGTATGGTAGGGATCGGTGGAGTTCGGATCCTGTCCGAAACGCCGAGTTGATCCGGCATTGGGTAATTGGCAGCCCCCAAGGTTTTGGTCCTTGTTGTCCAGGTTCGAGTCCTGGTGCCGGAGCTGTGATTTTTGTCTGGTTTGGTGCCTGGCTGGTCGGCTGGGTGGATTCCCGTCGGGGAAGGTATCCTCACGTTGTCGAGCGGATGACGGTCCGGTGCCCCCGGGGTGGCCGTGCGTCGTCCCGTTTCGCCATGTCTCAGCCGCGATGCCGAGGGAGCCTCGTCCGTGAGTGTGCCGCGCCCGGCCGCCGTCATCGTCCTCGCCGCAGGCGAGGGCACCCGGATGAAGTCGAGAACACCGAAGATCCTGCATGAGCTGTGCGGTCGCGCCCTGGTCGACCACATGCTCGCCGCCGCTCGAGGTCTCGAACCCGAGCGGCTCATCGTTGTGATCGGTCATGAACGGGAACGGGTCGGGGCGCATCTGGCGCGCACCGCCCCCGACGCGCAGACCGTGGTCCAGAAGGAGCAGCGGGGCACCGGGCACGCGGTCAGGATCGTCCTGGAGGCGGCCGGCGCGATCGAGGGCACGGTCCTGGTGACGTACGGCGACACGCCGATGCTGCGCACCGGCACGCTCGCCGGGCTGCTGGAGCGGCACGCCGAGGACGGCAACGCCGTCACGGTGCTGACCGCCGAGGTCCCGGACCCGTACGGCTACGGCCGGATCGTCCGGGACGCGACCGGGGCCGTGCTGGAGATCGTCGAGGAGAAGGACGCCACCGCGGAGCAGCGGGCGATCCGGGAGATGAACTCCGGCGTCTACGCCTTCGACGGCGTGCTGCTGGCCGACGCGGTCAAGCGGGTCTCGGTCGCCAACGCCCAGGGCGAGGAGTACCTCACCGACGTCCTGTCGATCCTGCGCCGCGACGGCCACCGGGTGGGCGCGCACGTCGCGGCCGACCACGTCGAGGTGGAGGGCGTCAACGACCGGGTCCAGCTGGCCGCCGCGCGCAGGGTGCTCAACTCCCGGCTCCTGGAGGCGCACATGCGGGCGGGCGTGACGGTGGTGGACCCGGCCAGCACCTGGGTGGACGTGGACGTCGTGCTGGAGCAGGACGTGGTGCTGCACCCCGGCACCCAGCTGCACGGCCGCACGTCGGTGGCGGAGGGTGCCGAGGTCGGGCCGGCCGCGACGCTGACGGACACGGTGGTCGGCGAGGGCGCGGTGGTGCGCAACGCCGTCTGCGTGGAGGCGGAGATCGGCCCGGAGGCCATGGTGGGGCCGTACGCCTACCTGCGCCCGGGCACCGTGCTGGCCCGCAAGGCGAAGGCCGGGACGTACGTCGAGATGAAGAACGCCCGGGTGGGCGAGGGCTCGAAGGTCCCCCACCTGACGTATGTGGGCGACGCCACGCTCGGGGCCGGGGTGAACATCGGGGCCTCGTCGATCTTCGTCAACTACGACGGGGTCAACAAGCACCACACGACCGTGGGAGACCACGCGTTCGTGGGGTGCGACACCATGCTCGTCGCGCCGGTGAACATCGGCGACGGCGCGTACACCGCCGCGGGCTCGGTCATCGACGGCGACGTCCCCCCCGGGGCGATCGGGGTGGCCCGGACGCGGCAGCGCAACATCGAAGGGTGGACGGTCCGCAAGCGGCCGGGCACCAGATCGGCCGAGGCGGCGCAGCGGGCCGCCGAGGCCGGAGATCAGCAGGGGAGCACCTCCACATGAGCAGCATCAAGCAGACCGGTGAGAAGAAGATGATGTTCTTCTCCGGGCGCGCGCATCCGGAGCTGGCGGAGGAGGTGGCCAGGCATCTCGGAGTGGAGATCACGCCGACGACGCTGCGCGACTTCGCGAACGGTGAGATCTACGCCCGCTACCAGGAGTCGGTCCGCGGGAGCGACGCGTTCGTCATCCAGAGCCACACCGAGCCCATCAACCAGTGGATCATGGAGCAGTTGATCATGGTGGACGCGCTCAAGCGCGCCTCCGCCAAGCGGATCACCGTGGTCATGCCGTTCTTCGGCTACGCCCGCCAGGACAAGAAGGGCCGGGGCCGCGAGCCGATCACGGCCCGGCTGATGGCGGACCTGTTCAAGACGGCGGGCGCCGACCGGCTGATGTCGATCGACCTGCACACCTCGCAGATCCAGGGCTTCTTCGACGGCCCGGTGGACCACCTGTTCGCCATGCCGGTGCTGGTCAACTACATGAAGGACAAGATCGACCTGGCCAACACCACGGTCGTCTCACCGGACACGGGCCGGGTGCGGCTCTCGGAGCGCTGGGCCGACACGCTGGGCACGCCGCTGGCCTTCATCCACAAGCGCCGCGACCTCGACGTGGCCAACCAGGTGAAGGTGAACGAGGTCGTCGGCAAGGTGCGGGGCCGCACCTGCGTGCTGATCGACGACATGATCGACACGGCGGGCACGATCTGCAAGGCCGCGGACGCGCTGTACGAGCAGGGCGCGACCGACGTGATCGTGGCCGCCACGCACGCGGTCTTCTCCGACCCGGCGGTGGACCGGCTGAAGAACTCGCGGGTCTCGGAGGTCATCGTCACCAACACGCTGCCGCTGCCGGAGGAGAAGACGTTCGACAAGCTGACCGTGCTCTCCATCGCCCCGGTGATCGCGCGGGCGATCACCGAGGTGTTCAGCGACGGTTCGGTGACGAGCATGTTCGAGGGCGACTGCTGAGCGGCCGCCGGGCGCGCCCGGCGGCCGGTTCCGGTGCCGCCGGGCGAAGCGTCCGGCGGGGCGCGGTAGTCTGTACAGGTTGCGCGCGCTCGTAACGCCTTCCGCTAGGGCGGGTGAGGGGGAGCGCGCTTTCACCGCCATCGATCCCTAGGAGATCCGCCGTGTCCGAGGTAGTCATCAAGGCCGAGTCGCGCACCGACTTCGGCAAGGGCGCCGCCCGCAAGATCCGCCGCGAGCACAAGGTGCCCGCCGTCCTCTACGGGCACGGCACGGACCCGCAGCACCTGTCCCTGCCGGGCCACGAGCTCCTGCTCGCCCTGCGCACGCCGAACGTGCTGATCCGCCTGGAGGGCGCGGTCACCGAGATGGCGCTGCCCAAGGGCGTCCAGCGCGACCCGATCAAGGGCTTCCTGGAGCACGTCGACCTGCTGCTGGTCAAGCGCGGCGAGAAGGTCACCGTGGACATCCCGGTCACCGTCGTGGGCGAGGTCGCCGACGGCATCCTGGACCAGCAGATGGTCTCCGTCTCGGTCGAGGCCGAGGCCACCCACATCCCCGAGGGCGTCGAGGTCAGCGTCGAGGGCCTGGAGGTCGGCACGCAGGTCACCGCCGGTGAGCTGAAGCTGCCCAAGGGCACCACGCTGATCGCCGACCCGGAGGCGCTGGTCCTGATCGTCGCGGCTCCGGCCGCCGAGCCGGAGGCCGAGACCGCCGAGGGCGAGGCCACCGAGGGCGAGGTCGCCGAGGCGGAGGCCGAGAACGAGGCCGCCGAGGCGTCCGCCGAGGCCGGCGAGTAGTTCTTTCTGCTACACCTGTCAGGGCAGCCCGGGTCCGGGCTGCCCTGACGCGCATGTGCCCCCGGGGGCGTGCGCGGGGCCCGCTGTGGATACGAGTGACGCGAAGGGATGCCGACCGTGGACCGCTGGCTGGTCGTGGGCCTGGGGAACCCCGGGCCGGAGTACGCCGGGAACCGGCACAACGCGGGGTTCATGGTGCTGGACGAGCTGGCCGCGCGCGCGGGCGGGCGCTTCAAGGCCCACCGGTCGCGGGCCGAGGTGCTGGAGGGCCGGCTGGCGGGGGTTCCCGCGGTCCTGGCCAAGCCGCTGTCGTTCATGAACCTCTCGGGCGGCCCGGTCCGGGCGCTGGCCGACTTCTACAAGGTCGCCCCGGCGCAGGTGGTCGTCGTCCACGACGAGCTGGACGTCCCGTACGGCGCGCTCCGGGCCAAGCTGGGCGGCGGGGACAACGGCCACAACGGGCTGAAGTCGATCACGAAGTCGCTGGCCACCAGGGACTACCTGCGGGTGCGCTTCGGCATCGGGCGCCCGCCGGGCCGGATGGACACCGCGGCCTACGTCCTGCGCGACTTCGCCACGGCCGAGCGCAAGGACCTGGCCTTCCTGGTCGACCGGGCCGCCGACGTGGTGGAGTCGCTTCTCACGGTGGGCCTGGAGCCGACCCAGAACACCTTCCACGCCGGTGACCTGAAGCCCTCCGGGCCGCCCCGGTAGGGAGCCCGCCGCGCGGCCGCCCGACCGGGGGCGGCCTCCGCGAAGGTAAACGTTTCGGGCTTTCACCCCTCGGGGCTTTCTCCCTCTCGCTACCATTCCATGGCTGTACGTAGCCGAATGATTACGCAGGGGGAGCGGGTGCGTGACGCGACCGTCGTCCAGCCGGAGTCTAGGTCCGTGACCGCGGTCCGCCATCGGACGCCCGGCTGGGTCGGCTGGCACCGGGCGCGAACCGTCGCCTCCGACCTGTGCTGCGCCTCCCTGGCCGGGGCGCTGGCCTTCTTCGTCCGGTTCGGTGAGGTCACGCCGTACGTCGCGCCGTACGTGGTGCTGAGCGCCGCGCTGCCGGTCGCGTGGGTCTGCGCGGTCGCGCTGAACCGGGCCTACGAGCCCCGCCTGATCGGGCTGGGACCGGAGGAGTTCCAGCGCATCCTCCAGTGCGGGTTCATGTTCACCGCGGCCCTCGCGATCGGCGCCTACGTGACCAAGACCGAGGTGGCGCGCGGTTACGTCGTGCTCGCGGTCCCGCTGACCACGGTCCTGACCCTGCTCGCCCGGTACGGCCTGCGCCGGCTGCTGCACCGGATGCGGGCGCGGGGCGGGTGCATGCGGCGGGTCGTGGCGGTGGGCCACCGGGCGGCCGTCGCCGAGCTGGTGGAGCGGTTCCGCCGGGAGCCGTACCACGGGATGCAGGTCGTCGGCGTCTGCGCGCCGTACCACGGCAGGGACGAGGTGGCGGGGGTGCCGGTCCTCGGCGGCTTCTCCGACGTGCCGCTCGCCGTCGGCCAGGTGGAGGCGGACACCGTGGCGGTGCTGGCCTGCCCGGAGATGGACGGGACGGCGCTGCGGCGGCTGGCGTGGCGGCTGGAGAAGACGCGCACCGACCTGGTGGTCGCGCCGGGCCTGATGGAGGTGGCCGGGCCGCGGACCACCATCCGGCCGGTGGCGGGCCTGCCGCTGCTGCACGTGGACCACCCCGAGCTCGTGGGCCTGAGGCAGGTGGTCAAGAACCTGTTCGACCGGCTGGTCGCGGGGACGCTGCTGGTCGTGCTGGCGCCGCTGCTGCTGGGCCTGGCGCTGGCGGTCCGCATGTCGAGCCCGGGGCCCGCGCTGTTCCGGCAGACGCGGGTGGGCCGGGACGGCGCGGAGTTCACGATCTACAAGTTCCGGACGATGGGCATCGACGCCGAACAGCGCAAGCTCACCCTGGTGAGCGAGGGGCGGAGCGTGCTGTTCAAGATCCGCCGGGACCCTCGGGTGACCGCACTGGGCGTCCGGCTCCGGCGGTACTCCCTGGACGAGCTGCCGCAGCTGATCAACGTGGTGACCGGCGACATGTCGCTGGTCGGTCCCCGGCCCCCGCTCCCGGAGGAGGTCGCCAGGTACGGGGGCGACGTGCGGCGCAGGCTGCTGGTCAAGCCGGGGATGACCGGGCTGTGGCAGGTGAGCGGGCGGTCCGACCTGACCTGGGAGGAATCGGTGCGGCTGGACCTGCGTTACGTGGAGAACTGGTCTCTCACGCTGGACCTCCAGATCCTGTGGAAGACTTGGTCGGCTGTCGCGCGAGGAGCTGGAGCGTACTGAGATGACGATTCGCGACGATCACGACCTCGCCCGGGACCTGGCGGCGGAGGCGGGTGAGCGGTTGCTGGCCCTGCGGGAGCGGGAGGGGTTCGGCGATCCGTCCCTGCTGCGCAAGGAGGGCGACGCGGCCTCGCACCGGTTCCTGATGGAGGCCCTGGCGAGGCTCCGCCCGAGCGACAGCGTGCTGTCGGAGGAGGCCACCCAGTCCGAGCGGCTCGACCCCCGGCGCCTGACGGCCGACCGGGTGTGGATCGTCGACCCGCTGGACGGCACCCGCGAGTTCGCCGAGGAGGGCCGCGCGGACTGGGCGGTCCACGTGGCGCTGTGGGAGCGGGGGCCCGACGGGCGGGGGCGGCTGACGGCCGGGGCGGTGGCGCTGCCCGCCCAGGGGCGCACGCTCTTCACCGGCGAGCCGCCGGTGCCGCCCCGCCTGCAGGAGGGGGCCAGGCCGCGGATCGCGGTCAGCCGGACCCGGCCGCCGGAGTTCGTGCAGAGACTCGCCCGCCTCGCTGGTGCCGACCTGGTGCCGATCGGGTCCGCGGGGGCGAAGATCTCCGCGGTGCTGACCGGTGAGGTCGAGGCGTACGTCCACGCGGGCGGCCAGTACGAGTGGGACTCGGCCGCGCCGGTCGCCGTGGCGCTGGCCTCCGGAGCCCACGCGAGCAGGATCGACGGCTCAACCCTGACCTACAACCAGGGTGACCCGTCACTACCGGATATTCTTATTTCCCTACCGGAACTGGCGCCAACGTTGCTCGCCGGCATCCGGGACCTGCACCGATAGAGGGACATCCCCATATCCCCCGCTAGGAGAGCCAGATGCTTCAGCGCGACTACACCACGTCGCAGCTCGACGTCCTCGAAGCAGAGGCCGTCCACATCATGCGTGAGGTGGCGGCGGAGTTCGAACGTCCGTGTCTGCTCTTCTCCGGCGGCAAAGACTCCATCGTCATGCTCCGCGTCGCGGAGAAGGCGTTCTGGCCGGCGCCGATCCCGTTCCCGCTGATGCACGTGGACACCGGGCACAACTTCCCCGAGGTGATCGAGTTCCGCGACCGGCGGGTCGCCGAGCTGGGCGCGCGGCTGATCGTGGCGTCCGTGCAGGACTCCATCGACGCCGGACGGGTGGTCGAGGAGACCGGGCGCCGGGCCTCGCGCAACCGGCTGCAGACCACCACCCTGCTGGACGCGATCGAGGACAACGAGTTCGACGCGGTGTTCGGCGGCGCCCGGCGCGACGAGGAGAAGGCCCGCGCCAAGGAGCGGGTGTTCTCCTTCCGCGACGAGTTCGGCCAGTGGGACCCGAAGAACCAGCGGCCCGAGCTGTGGAACCTCTACAACGCCAGGCTCCGCAAGGGCGAGAACATCCGGGTGTTCCCGCTGTCCAACTGGACCGAGCTGGACATCTGGGACTACATCCGCCGCGAGGGCATCGAGATCCCGCCGATCTACTTCGCGCACACCCGCAAGGTGTTCGAGCGCGACGGCATGCTGCTGGCCGACAACCCGTGGATCACCCGCGGCGAGGACGAGCCGGTCTTCGACGCCGTCGTCCGCTACCGCACGGTGGGCGACGCGACCTGCACCGGGGCGGTGGAGTCGGCGGCCGCGACGGTCGAGGAGATCATCGAGGAGATCGCCGCCACCCGGATCACCGAGCGCGGCGCCACCCGCGCAGACGACCGCGCCTCCGAGGCCGCGATGGAAGACCGCAAGAGGGAAGGCTACTTCTGATGGACATTCTTCGCTTCGCTACGGCGGGAAGCGTCGACGACGGGAAGTCGACCCTCATCGGCCGGCTGCTCTTCGACTCCAAGGCGATCTTCGAGGACCAGCTGGAGGCGGTGGAGCGCACCTCCCGCGACCGCGGCACCGAGTACACCGACCTGTCGCTGCTCACCGACGGCCTGCGGGCCGAGCGTGAGCAGGGCATCACGATCGACGTGGCCTACCGCTACTTCGCCACGCCCAAGCGCAAGTTCATCATCGCCGACACCCCGGGGCACATCCAGTACACCCGGAACATGGTCACCGGCGCCTCCACCGCGGACCTGGCGATCATCCTGATCGACGCGCGCAAGGGCGTGCTGGAGCAGTCGCGGCGGCACGCGTTCCTGACGACGCTGCTGCGGGTGCCGCACCTGGTGCTGGCGGTGAACAAGATGGACCTCGTCGACTACTCCCAGGAGCGGTTCGAGGAGATCCGCGAGGAGTTCACCTCCTTCGCCTCCAAGCTGAACGCGCCCGACCTGACGTTCATCCCGATCTCGGCGCTGAACGGCGACAACGTCGTCTCCCGGTCGGAGAACATGCCCTGGTACAACGGCTCGTCGCTCCTGCACCACCTGGAGAACGTGCACATCGCCTCCGACCGGAACCTCGTCGACGTGCGCTTCCCCGTGCAGTACGTGATCCGCCCGCAGCGGGCCACCGACCCGGCCCTCCACGACTACCGCGGTTACGCGGGCCAGGTCGCCGGGGGCGTGCTGAAGCCCGGTGACGAGGTCGTGCACCTGCCGTCCGGGCTGAGCACCCGCATCGCCTCGATCGACACCTTCGACGGCCCGGTGGAGGAGGCGTTCCCGCCGATGTCGGTCACCCTCCGGCTGGAGGACGACATCGACATCTCGCGCGGCGACATGATCTGCCGTCCGAACAACCAGCCGCAGGCCGCCCAGGAGCTGGAGGCGATGGTCTGCTGGATGACCGACGCGAGCAAGCTGGGCCCGCGCACCAAGCTGACCATCAAGCACACGACCCGTACGGCCCGCGCGCTCGTGCGGGACCTGCACTACCGGCTGGACGTCAACACCCTGCACCGGGACGAGGCGGCCGCCTCGCTCGGCCTGAACGAGATCGGCAGGGTCTCCCTGCGGGTCACCCAGCCGCTGTTCGTGGACGACTACGCCAGGAACCGCCTCACCGGCGGCTTCATCCTGGTGGACGAGGCCACCAACAACACCGTCGGAGCCGGGATGATCGTCGAGGCCCGGTAGCCCCGCGGCCCGCTTCCGGACGCCCGCCGCCTCCGCCCCGTGACGCCTGCCGCCACGGGGCGGAGGCGGCGGGCGTTCCGCTGTACGGGCCCCGACGGCGGACCTCCCCGCGGCCCTGCCGGGCGGGTGGTGCCTCCCGGCGGCGCTCCCGGCGGGGGCGTCCCGCCGTACGGGGGTAGGTAGATCGTTTGACTGTTCTCTGACCGATCAGTTACTCTCCGCGCTAGGGTCGGCACGTTCCGTATCCGCTCGGTGAGGATTCGCACCTGTGCCTACCAGCCCGTCCCCTGCCCGGGTCGTCTTCCTGGGCGGGCTCGGCCGCAGCGGGACCACGCTGCTGGAGCGTCTTCTCGGCGAGGTCCCCGGAGTCGCCGCTCTCGGTGAGGTGGCCCATCTCTGGGCCCGGGGGGTGCTGGCCGACGAGGCCTGCGGGTGCGGCGAGCCGTTCGGAGCCTGCCCGTTCTGGAGGAAGACCGGCGAGCGGGCGTTCGGCGGCTGGTCCGGGGAGCGGGCCGGGCGGATGCTCGCGCTCGGGCGGCGGGTCGACCGCACGCGGTGGATCCCCGCGCTGGCGCGCCTCCTCGCGGAGGAGCGCGCGGGCGTCGGGACGTGGCCGCCGGGGGCCCCGGCACCGGACGGCTGGGAACGGCCGGGTGCGGAACCGGGCGTCCGGGCACGGCGGTCCGGCCGCCTCCCGGACCTGGGCGAGTACGCCGCCGTCTACCGCCGCCTCTACGACGCGGCGGCCGAGGTCGCCGACTGCCCGGTCGTCGTCGACTCCAGCAAGCACGCCTCCCTGGCCTTCTGCCTGGCGGCGGCGGGGGTCGACGTGCACGTCGTGCACGTCGTGCGCGACCCCCGTGCGGTGGCGCACTCCTGGCAGCGGAGGGTCACGCGTCCCGAGGACGGGACCCCCATGACCCACTGGTCCCCCGCCCGGACCTCGCTGCACTGGCTGGCCCAGAACCTCGGGCTCGAACTCCTGGCCCGCAGGGGCGTCCCGGTCACCCGGATCCGCTACGAGGACCTGCTGGCCGATCCCGCCCGCACGCTCAGGCGGCTGGCCGCCGGGGTCGGCGTCCGGCCGCGGCTGGACTTCCTCCGCTCCGGGACGGCGGAGCTGTCGGCGGCGCACACCGTCTCCGGCAACCCGATGCGCTTCACGGCCGGCCGCGTCGAGCTGGTGCGGGACGACGGCTGGCGCACCGCCGCCCCCCTCCGTCACCGCCGCCTGGTCACCGCGCTGACCTGGCCGCTCATGATCAGATACGACTATCCCTGGAGGTTCGCGTGAACCCATCGGTGGGCGTGGTCATCCCCACGCGAGGACACCGGCCCGACCAGTTGCGAGCGGCGGTGAGTGCCGCGCTCGAGCAGGACTACCCGGGTTCCGTCGAGATCGTCGTGGTCGTCGACGGCGACGAGCCCGCGCCGGTCGCGGACCAACTGGGAGACCTCCTGGCCGGCCGGGCGATGGCGATCCGGGAGAAGAACCCGCCGGCGCGGGTGGTCCGCGTGCTGGGCAACCGGTTCAGCCCGGGCCTGCCGGGCACCCGCAACACCGGCATCGCCGCCCTCGGCACCGACCTGGTGGGCTTCTGCGACGACGACGACCGGTGGCTGCCGGGCAAGCTGGCCGCCCAGATCGAGGCGCTGGAGGAGGAGCCGGAGGCGGAGTTCGCCAGCTGCGCCATCGAGGTGGAGTACGGCTCCCGCCGCGTCCCCCGCCTCGCGGGGACCTGCCGGGTGACCCACGAGCACCTGGTGCGCTCGCGCATGGTGATGGTCCACTCCTCGACGTTCCTGTTCCGGCACGGTTCGGCCTGGGTGGACGAGAGTGCCCCGGGCGGCCAGAACGAGGACTGGGACCTGGCCCTGCGCGCCGCCGGGCGCCGCCCGATCGTGCACGTGGACCGCCCGCTGGTGCGGGTGCGCTGGGGCGGATCGACGTACGCGACCCGCTGGACCGACCGGATCGCCGGACTCGAGTGGATGCTCGCCCGCCATCCCGAGCTGGCCGTGGACCGGCGTGGCGCGGCGCGGGTCTACGGCCAGCTCGCCTTCCACCATGCTGCGCTCGGCCACCGCAGGGAGGCCGGCCGATGGGCCTGGCGGGCGTTCACCGCCAGGCGCGGCGAACCCCGTGCCCCGATCGCGCTCGCCGTGGCCATGGGCCTGGTGCCCGCGCGGGCCGTGCTCAGCCGGTTGCACCACCGCGGACACGGCATCTGATGCGGGCGGTGATCGGCGACGCCTCCACAGTGATCGGCTACCGCCCCACGGCGATCGGCTACCGCCCCACCGCGGTCGGCTACGGCCCCGCGATGATCCACGGCGCTTACCGGGCCGCCGGCCGCCCGGCCGCGGTCGCCGGCCGGGCGACCGCCTCGGCCGGCGGCAAGGGCGCGCCCGCCGGGCGCGGCGCGATCGGGCCGATGGTCCCCCGGCCGCGGCAGCGGCCGCGGCTGGACAAGGCCACACGCAGGCGGCTCCGGCGGCGCGTGTCCGTGGCGGGGGTCGCGATCGACCCGATGACCGAGGGCGAGGTGGTCGACCATGTGGTCGCCGCGCTGAAGCGCGGAGAGGGCGGCCACATCGTCACCCCGAACGTCGACATCTGCCGGGCGGTCGCCCGCGACGCCGGGCTGCGCGAGATCCTCGGGAGCGCCGACCTCGTGCTGGCCGACGGGATGCCGCTGGTGTGGGCGGCGCGGCTGCTGCGCGCCCCGGTCCCGGCCCGGGTCACCGGCGCCGACCTGATCTGGTCCCTGTCGGAGGCCGCGGCCTTCTACCGCTACCCGGTCTACCTGCTGGGCGGGCCGCCGGGTGTGGCCAGGCAGGCGGCCGCCCGGCTCATCGCCCGGAACCCGGCGCTGATCGTGGCCGGGGTGGACGCGCCGCCGTACGGGTTCGAGGACTCTCCCGAGGACTGCGCCCGGGTCAGGGAGGCGGTCCTGGCCGCGGCCCCCCGCGTGGTCTTCGTCGGGCTCGGCTTCCCCAAGCAGGACCGGCTCATCGCCTCGCTGCGCGAGGACCTGCCCGGCACCTGGTTCGTCGGCTGCGGGTCGGCCATCGCCTTCGCCGCGGGCACGGTGTCCCGGGCGCCCGAATGGATGCGGCGCAGCGGCCTGGAGTGGCTCTTCCGGCTGCTCAGCGAGCCGCGCAGGCTGGCCAGGCGCTACCTGGCCGACGACCTGCCGTTCGCGCTGAAGCTGCTCACCGTCTCCCTGGTGAAGCGGCTGTTCTCCTGAGATCCGGCCGGGCGGCCCGCCGAGGCCGCCGAGTGCGGCCTCCGACGGCCTTCCGCGTGTCCGGGCCGTCCACGCCCCCCGCGGGCCTCAGGCGTAGGCCAGTTCCCTGACCCGCCGGGCCTCGTCCGGAGTCAGGCGGGCACGGGCCTCGGCCAGGGCCCGGCGGGAGTCCATCGGCCGGTAGGCCGTACGGGACAGGCCGTGCCAGGCGAAACCGCCGGCGGTGGAGCCGGGGGCGGTGCAGGCGCGGCGGACGCGCCGTTCGGCGCGGGGGGACCAGGTCAGACCGGCCCAGCCGTACAGGCGGCGGAAGCCCGCCACGGGGTCGGCGGCCAGATCCTCGTAGCGGACCACCAGGATCCCCGGATGCCGCGCGGCCAGGTCGGCGGTGACGGCGCGGGCGGTCCGCCAGAGGGCGGCGGCCTTGGCCAGGCGGTCCTGCGAGTCCAGCAGCGGGCGCAGCTCCTCCACGCGGGGATGGTCCCGGACCAGCCGCGGTTGATCCAGCAGCTCGCGGAAGTGCACCGTCCAGCCGAGCCGCTGCCAGCTACCGGTGAACGCCACCGGGTCGCGGACCAGGACGACCACCCGGCAGCCGAGCCGCTCGGCGAACCAGCCCGCGGAGAGCAGCGCGAACGGGTCGTCGAGCAGCGCCCGGCGGCCGGTCAGCCGCCCGAAGGTGAACGCGGTGCCGTACCGGACCATCCGTGCCAGATCGTACGGCGCGCGGTTGCGGCGGAGCTCGGCGAGGAACCGGTAGCGCAGCGCCACGGTGTCGGTGAAGGCCCGCAGCCACACTCCGTCGTCGTCGGCGCTGATGTACTGGAAGCGGTGGGTGACCTCGGCGTCGAGCACGCCGGGGGAGCGGCCGGGGCGGGGCAGCGGGTTGAGCGGCTCGTTGACGTAGACCAGCTCGCCGCCCGCCGAGAGCATCTTCCCGGTCCAGCTGGTCCCGCTCCTGGGCAGACCGGTCACGAGCAGCGGGGCGGTCATCGGGGCCTCCGGGGTGCGTGCCCGGCAGATCCGCCGGGGATGTCGGGGATGTCCGGGCTGCTGGGGGTGCCGGGAGTGGGCGGGCGCAGCCGGGGGACGCAGGCGGCCGCCGTGTGGGCGCCGAAGGGGCGCAGGCCGTAGCGGCGGTGGATCTGCCAGAGCGGGAGCAGGTTCTTCACCAGCACGCCGCCGGACCAGCCCAGGGCGGCGCCGAGCGCGCCGTGCGCCGGGATCAGCGCCACGTCCAGCGCCACGGTCACGGCCACGGCGGCCAGCAGGTTCGCGAGGCTGAGCCGGGTGTGCCCGGCGGCGGTCAGGATCACGTCGGCCATGCCGCAGGCGGTGGCGAGCGCCATCGTGGCGGACAGCACGAGCGCGACCGGGACTCCGGAGGCGTAGCCGCCGTCCCCGCTCCCGCCGCCGAACAGTCCCAGCAGCCACGGCGCGAGCGCGGCGTACCCCAGCCAGACCGGCCAGGTCAGCAGCACCAGCCACGCGGTGGTGCTCTGGTAGAGCTCGCGGGCGTGCGGCAGGTCGCCTCCGGCCAGCGCGCGTACCAGGCGGGGCTGCGCCGCCTGGGCCAGCCCCTGCCCGGCGAGCTGGCCGACGATCTTGAACCGGGTGGCGGCGGTGTAGACCGCGGCCTCGACCGGCCCGGCGAGCACCGCGACGATCACTACGTCGAGCCGCTGGAACACCGCCTGGACCGCCGCGGCCGCCGACCTCGGCCAGAGGTGGCGCCAGAGGCCGTGCGCGGTGCCGGGCGGGTACGGCTCGCGGGGCAGCAGCCGGCGCAGCCGGGCCGCGGCCAGCAGCAGGACCGGCAGGTACGGCAGCGCCCAGGCCGCCACGAGCAGCCAGGGCAGGTCGGCGGGTCCCGGCCACGGCACGTCCCGGCCGGACCCGGTGCCCCCTGGGGCCGGAGCGGGGGCGCCCGGAGCCGGGGCGTCGGGCGGGACGGCGGCGGCCGCGACCACCAGACCGACGAGGAGCAGCTGGCCCGCCGGACGCAGGATCCCGTCCAGCACGACCGTCGGCCGCATCTCTCCGAAGCCGCGGGTCGCCGCGACCAGGACGTCGGCGCACACGACGACGGGAAGGGCCAGGGCCAGCACCCGGACGGCGCCGGGGGTGCCCGCCACTCCGGCGATCTCCTCGGCCCAGACGAGGGCGGCGGCCGCGACGGCGGCCGACAGGGTGAGGACCGGGATGAGGGCCGCGCGGACATGACCGGACGGGCCCGGGCTCCGCGGCGGGCCGGACGGGTCGCGCCGCGCCGGACCGGATCCTTCCGGGCGGCCGGAGAGGCGGTCCCGGGCGATGACGTGGACCAGGCCGTTGCCGGTGTCCAGGCGCAGGACGCCCGCGGCCATCAGGCAGAGCGCGGTCGCGGCGAAGAACGAGCCGGCCGCCTCCTGACCGGCTCCCCGGGTGACCAGCACGACCACCGCGAACTGCGCGGCCGCGCTGACCCCGGCTCCGGCCAGTCCCGCCAGCCCGCGCCCGGCGAGCCCGCCGAGCCGCGTCCGCGCGGCCGTCACCGCCGGCACGGGGGCCGCGGCGCGGACCGCGCCGCCGGCGGAGTCCCGCGCAGGGGTGCGGCGGTCACCGCCGCCACGAGGGCTCCGCGCCGAGCCAGCGGGTCAGCAGGGCGTCGGACTCCTCGAAGCGTCCGGCCAGCTCCCGGCGGAGCGACTCCGGCATGGGGGAGGGCCGGGACCGGGCGTTGTGCCGCTCGAACACCGGCTCGCCGATGTGCGGCAGTCCGAGGAACTCCAGCACCCGGTCGTGGACGGCCTCCGGCCGGGCGAAGAACATCCCGCTGTCCAGCACGAGCAGCCGCTCCCGGCCGACCAGCCGCTCCACCCGGGCGAGCTGCTCGGCGTAGCGGCCCCGGGCCAGGTAGGCGTGGTGGCGGTGGGCGTGGCTGGTGGCGTGGGGAGAGGCGATCAGGGCGTCCGCCGCCCCGGCCAGCCGCTCCTCCTCCAGCTCCACCGCCCTGGCGAAGGAGGTCTCGGTCTCGAACCCCCGCGCCAGCTCGTGGGCGTGCGCCGAGAACGCGCGCTCGACCGGGTCGCGGACCAGCGCGATCAGTTTCACGCCCGGCAGGTCCTCGGCGATCCGGGAGGCGGCCAGGGGGTGGAACAGGTAGTAGGGCGCGGACTCGAAGGACTGGGGGCGGTAGCCGTACCGGTGGGTGAGGCGGGAGACCGTGGCGTGCAGCGGGAAGTGGGCCCGGTACCAGGGCAGGCCGCGGTCGTAGGCGACGTCGAAGTAGTGCACGCCCTTGCGCAGGACGGGCTTGAGGATCAGCGGGTGCTGCGCGAGCGCCCGGTAGAGCGAGGTCGTGCCGGAGCGCTGCGCCCCGGTGATCAGGAAGGAGGGCAGGACGCGGTTCCCGGCGCTGAGACGTCCCGCGGCCAGTGACGCCGCGTGGACGGAGCGCTTCAGCGTGGGCATCACGGCAGGCATCACACCAGGACCTCCTGGGCGTCGACGAGGGGGCTGAGCCAGCGGGCGGGCGGGCCGAGCGGCTCGTGGCCGTCGGCGGCGTGCCGCTCCGCCAGCACGATGAGGTAGTGGATCGCGGTCAGCCTCGCCTCGGCGGCCGACAGGCCGAACGGGGCCAGGATCGGCAGCGCCTGCGCCAGGCACGCCCTGGCCGCGACGGCGGGCCTCATCCGCCGCAGGGCCCGCTGGAAGAAGTGGTGCAGGGCGTCGAAGCCGGGCGGCACCCCGGTGGCGAACCGCTCCCAGTCCCAGACCAGGAGCCGCCCGTCCGGGCCGCGCGCGATGTTCCACGGGCAGAAGTCGCCGTGCCAGGCGGACCCGTCCTCGGCGAGGGCCCCGATCTCGCGGATCGCCTCGACGAGGAGTCCGGCCGGGACCGCGCCCCGCCGGAGACGGGAGGTCCGGTCGGGCACGGGCAGGGGGGACAGGACGAGCACCGACAGGCCGTGCCATGAGCCGTGGTGGAGCACGGCCGGCGGCACGACGGTCTTCAGCGGCGCCCCGGCGAGCATGTCGAGCGTACGGGCCTCGTTGGCGATGAGCTCGCGGGTCCGGTCGGTGTCGCCGATCTTCACGAAGGCGATCGGCCCGTCCGGCGTGTGCGCCTCCAGGATCGGCTTGCGGTTGACCCGCCGGGCCGGGCGGACGTGGAGCACCACCCGGACCGGGACGCCCAGCACCCCGCTCAGGTAGGTCTCGACGGTGTCCTCCCCCGAGGGCACCATGACCTTCCCGCACGGGTGCCACCACGTCCGCGGGGTGAGCCTGCGCGGGAGCAGCGGGTGCGGGAGCAGGCTGTAGGGCCGCTCCTCACCGGGACCGGGGAAGAGCAGGCTGATCGTCTGGCGCAGATAGCGCAACCGGACTCGGGCGTCGTTCATCCCGGGAGTTCCTCCAGAGCAGTGCGAACGAGATCAGGTAGAGGCTGAGCGGTGTGACAAGCCCGTCGTAGACGAACATGTAGAGCAGGGTGAGGACCATCACCAGGACCCCGGCCGTGCCGATCGGGGAGCGGTCGCCCCAGTGGCGGCGGGCGGCTCCGGCGAAGAAGGCGACGTAGAGCGCGGCCCCGGTGAACCCCTGGGTGATCAGCAGGTGCCAGAGCTGGCCGTCGCTGCCCAGCGGGGGATGGCCGCAGGTGTCGCACCAGTCGCTCTTGCCCGTGGTGATCGTCTTGTGGTTGCCCATCGCGTTGCGGGTGTTGCCGTAGCCGATGACCGGGGAGGTGCCGGCCGCGGTGATGGTGGAGGTCACGGTGAACGCGCGGATGTCGTTGCTGTGCGGGCTGTCCAGCCGCTGGGCGACCATCGTCTGCAGCGGGCTGAGGACGAACGCCAGCACCCCCGCCGCGACGGCCGAGCAGACCGCGACCCGGCCCCGCGGGCCCAGGCGCAGGACCAGGTAGGCGCCCGCGACGCCCAGTCCGATCCAGAGGCCCCGGTTGAGGGAGTAGACGATCGGGACGGCGGCGAGCGCGAGCAGCGGGGGCACGGCCAGGCGCCGGAGCGGCCCGCCGTACACCCACCAGCCGACCACGAACCAGACGAGCAGCACCGAGACGTTGCTGCCCCAGGCGTTGGCCCACTCGAAGGGCGCCTCGGGGCGCGGGGAGGCGTGGCCGAGGACCTTCTGCACCTGGGCGGCGGTGGGGTGGATCAGGTTCTGGACGAAGGAGTTGCCGCTGATCCACCCGGGCAGGAGCCGCTCCACCGGAGAGGTGAACTCCACCCGCGGAGCGAGCACGCCCAGCAGCCCGCCGGCGACGGTCGTGAGGAACAGCACGCCGAGCATGCGCACCAGCGCGAGCTGCGGCAGCTCCCGCTCGGTCAGGTTGCCCAGGTAGAGGACCATGACGGTCAGCGAGACGTAGAGGGACAACCGCATCAGGTAGCCGATCAGCCGGCCCGCCCCGAACTCGCCGTAGGTGTCCGGCGGCATCTCGGCGAGCATGACGGAGCTGACCAGGTAGCCCGCGAGCAGCAGCAGCCAGATCCCGAACCCGCGCGGCACCCTGATCGGCCGCCGCCGCCACAGGATGAGGGCCATCGGCGGGGCGAGCACGACCACCGCCAGTCCGCCGAAGCCCAGCGCCCACCAGACGGGATATCCCACGAGGAGCGCGGCGATCGGCCACGCCGCCCGGTCCAGCCCCCTCACGGCGGGAAGACCCGCCTGCCGACCGCGGGGAGCTGCGCGAGCGGGACGGTCTCCGGCGAGCCGGCCGGGGGCTCGCCCCGGTCGGCGGTGACGGCCAGGCCTGCCGAGAGGAGGGGCCGCATGTTCGCGGCGGCGGCGCGCGCGTCGGCGGAGCGCGGGGCCGCGGCGGGAGGCAGGGGCGCGGCGGGTGCGCCGGGAGGCGGGGGAGCGGCGGGCTGCGGCGGGAGGACGGCGGCCTCTTCCCGCCCCGGCTCCGGCCTCCTGCGGTCCGCCTCCTCGCCCGGCCGCCCGTCGCGGAAGGCGGCGACCGCGCCGATCACCGGCACGCGCCTGCCGCGCAGTTCCCGTACGGCCTGCGCCACCTCGCGGGCGGAGCTCCCGGGCAGCGGGACCAGCACCACGGCGCCGCCCGCCGTCCCCAGGTTGTGGATCCGCTCGCCGGTGACGATGTCGAGCCCGGTGAGGCGCGTGAGGTCGGAGGCCGTACGGAGCCGGAGGTCGAGGCGGTCGCGGAGCCAGGCGAGGCCGGTCCCGGCCAGCAGGCCGATCATGAAACCGCTGCCGAGGTACAGAGGCGGGCTGGGCGCGCTGGGCTCCGTGGGGGCGACCGCCTCGCTGATCACCGAGCCGGGGGTGACCGCGATGGTCTTGAGCCCGTCGTACTTGACGGTGAGGTTGTAGACCTGGCGGCTGAGCACGCTGCGCCGCTGCAGGGCGATGGTGCGCTGCGCGCTGCCCTTGTCCAGCCCCGGCAGGTCGGCCACCACCTTGGACAGGGCGGCGTTGACCTGCTTCAGCTTGTCCAGGAGCGTCTTCAGCTGCACGGCCAGCGCCTGGGTGGCGGCCTCGCCGCGGTGGGCCAGGTAGGCCTGGGCGTACGCGCTGGCCCCGGCGGCGGCGCTGTTGGGGTCGGCGGCGGTGTAGGAGATCTCCAGGACCGAGGTGTTGGGCGGCACCGAGACCTCGACCGGGCCGGGGGTCCCCCTGAGCGCCACTCGCGCCTTCCTGGCGACCACGGCCGACTGGGCGATCTGGGCCTCGGTGTCGAGGTTGAGCGCCTCCCGCTGCCGGGCGGTCACCTGGTTGGTCGGCTCCTGGACGCCGGTCGCGGTCACCAGGACGTGGGCCGAGGCGGTGTAGGAGGGCGGGGTGCGGTACAGCAGGGCGGCGGCGCCGCCGGTTCCGGCCAGGAGGCAGGCCAGCAGGATGGGCCAGCGCCGGCGGAGCAGGGCCGCGTAGTCCGCGAGGTCCCCGCCGGAGCGGCGGACGGCGGTGTCCGGCGACAGGCTCATCGGAGTCCCTCTCGGGTGGGGCCTCCCGAGTGAGGCCGAGGCTGGAAACCCTAGGAACTATAGGCCGGGTTGCCATTTTCCCGATCGAATACAGAAGATTTCTTCGCGGCGGTCACCGTGATCACGGTGGGATAACGATGGTTTATCCGATATTTCCTCTCCGCCATCCCGAAGGTCCGGCACGGAGCGGCAAAGTATGCGGCACGGCACGTCCATCGAGTGGGATGGTGGGTCCACGGAAAGTCGGGAAACGCGCGGCCGGATCATCTGCGAGGGACCGTTGTATCGGACAAATGCCGATTTGATGTCAGTGCTGAAGGTGCGGGGAATCGCCGCCGGCGGCGTCGCGCTGATTCTGGGGCTGGGCGCGTGCAGTCAGGCTTCGGGCGCCGCCAAGGTCTCGGCGCACGATCCCGTGCGGGGCAGCGGGCTGCTGGGCCTGCGCTCGTCGGCGCCGGGCTGCGAGGTCGGCGCCAAGCTGATCCCCTCCTGCGGGGCCTGGTGGGGGGTGGCGCCGGAGGTCTTCACCGGGAGGCCGCCCGCCGAGGCGCTGCGCCGGGCCGAGCGGCGCATGGGCCGGGCGGCCGACATCATGCACGTCTACCACCGGGGGTCCGAGCTCTTCCCGACCGCCGAGGAGCGGTCGATCGCCCGCGCCCCCGGCGGCCGCAGGATCCTGCTGGTGAACTGGAAGCCGTCCTTCGAGCACACCTGGGCGCAGATCGCCCGGGGCGCCCTGGACCGGCGGATCGACCGGCTGGCCGCGCACATCAGGCAGAACTTCCCCGAGAGGTTCTTCCTGACCGTGCACCACGAGCCGGAGAACGACGTGCGCGAGCGTCCCGGCTCCGGGATGACCGCCCGGGACTACGCGGAGATGTACCGGCACGTCGTGCTGCGGCTGCGCGAGAAGGGCGTGGGGAACGCGGTCACGGTGATGACCTACATGGGGGCTCCCAACTGGGCGGCCCGGTCCTGGTTCGAGCGGCTCTACCCCGGTGACGACGTGGTCGACTGGGTCGCCATGGACCCCTACGCGGACGACCGGGTCCAGGACTACGAGGGGCTGGTCAACAAGACCCGAGACGACATCGTCCAGTGGCCGGGCTTCTACCGCTGGATGCAGTGGCGCTTCCCCGGCAAGCCCGTCATGCTCGCCGAGTGGGGGGTCTTCGAACGGCGGCACCAGCCCCGCTTCAAGGAGTCCTTCTTCGCCTCGGTCCGCCGGGACATGCGGCGGTACCCGCAGATCAAGGCGCTGGTCTACTTCGACTCACCGAGCGCCCCGCGGGGGGACACCCGTTTCGACACCACTCCCGGCGCCCGGGACGCCTTCCGCGCCCTCGTCCGCGACCCCTACCTGCGTTCCACGGCGGTTCCTCGCCACTGACCAGGCGGCGGCCCCCGTGAGCACCACGCCGCCCAGGATCCACAGCAGGGCGGTGTTGCCCACACCGAGCAGCTTGAGCGCCGAGGCGAGCAGCACCACCACGAGCAGGGCCCGGATGGCCTCGCCGTTCGCCCGGGCCGAGATCCGCGCGCCGAGGTAGACGCCGGGGATCGAGCCGGCCAGCAGCGAGGTGGTGACGTCGAGCTGGAAGTCGCCGAAGAACAGGTGGCCGACGGCCGCCGAGGTGACCAGCGGGACCGCCTGGACCAGGTCGGTCCCGACGAGCTGGTTGGCCTTCAGCGCCGGGTAGAGCACGAGCAGCGCCACGATGATCAGGGAGCCCGAGCCCACGGAGGAGACGCCCACCACGAGACCGCCGACTATACCGACCAGTACGGTCGGGATCGGGCGTACGGCGACGCGGGCGGCGCCCGCCGCGGCGGGCCCCTCGTTCCGGGCGAGGTAGGCCTTGGCCAGCAGGCCCGCCACGGCCAGCAGCAGGGCGACGCCCAGGGCGTGCTTGACCGCCTGCTGGACCTCCTCGCCCTCTCCGAACGCCCGGATCAGCAGCACCCCGCAGAAGGCCGCGGGGACCGAGCCCGCGCACAACCAGCCGACCAGCCGCAGGTCGACCGTGCCCCGCCTCAGGTGCACGACCCCGCCGACCGGCTTCATCACGGCGGAGGCGACCAGGTCGCTGGAGACCGCCGCGAGCGGCGGCACGTTGAAGAACAGCATCATCATCGGCGTCATCAGCGCGCCGCCGCCCATGCCGGTCAGCCCGACGATGATCGCGACCAGGAACGAGCCGGCGACCAGGGGGAGATCCAGATCCATCAGCCGTTCACCGCTCCCTGTCCGTCATCGTGACCCTCTCCACGGGCCGGGATCCCCGCCCGGCCTTCCTCGCGCCGGACCCTCTGCCCCGTCGCGGCGGAACCTCTCCTCAACGGACCCAGCCCCCCTGCACCAGCGGGTCCAGGACGGCGTCCACGGCCCGCTCGACGGGGATGGCGGTGGTGTCGACGACCAGGTCGGCGTCCTCGGGCTCCTCGTAGGGGGCGGAGATCCCGGTGAACTCGGGGATCAGCCCCGCCCTGGCCTTGGCGTAGAGGCCCTTGCGGTCGCGGCGCTCGCACTCGGCGAGCGGGGTGGCCACGTGGACCAGGAGGAAGTCGGCGCCCACGGCCTCGACCATGGCCCTGACCTCCTCGCGGGTGGCGGCGTACGGGGCGATGGGCGCGCAGATCGCCAGCCCTCCGTGGCGGGCCGCCTCGGCGGCGACGAAGCCGATCCGCCGGATGTTGAGGTCGCGGTCCTCGCGGGAGAAGCCCAGCCCCGCCGAGAGCAGGTGGCGGACCACGTCGCCGTCGAGATAGGTGACCGTACGGCCGCCGCGCTCCAGCAGCGCGTCCCGCAGCCCCCGCGCCACGGTCGACTTGCCGGAGCCGGACAGGCCGGTGAAGAAGACGACCAGGCCGCGCCGGTGCGGCGGGCCGGGGAGCGTGACGGGCTCGGGGCCGGCCAGGTGCTCGGTCGCGCCGTAGGCCTCGGCCACGTGCTCGCGCAGTTCCAGGTCGACGGCCTGCTCCTGGCGGGGGGCGAGCGGCACCACGGCCAGGGCGGTCTCGGCGCCGCTCTCGGCGAGCCGGTCGCGGGCCTTCAGCGCGGCGCGGACCACCGCCGGCCCGCCCTCCCCGAAGGCCAGCGGGAGCAGCAGGACCGCCGCCTCCAACTCCTCGGCGGTCGCGGTGATCTCGCCCAGGTCGTCCAGGGGGCCGCGCATGGTGACGGCCAGGACCTCGCGCCCGGCCAGTTCCTTGCGGACCTCGGCGGGGCTGAGGCGGAGCCGGGCGAACGGCCCGTGCTCGGGCGCGCCCAGCGCCTCCACCGGACCGGCGGCGAGGCCGCCGGAGCGGTCGGTGACGGTCAGGACGGCCAGCGGGGCGCCCTCGGGGTCGCGGAGCGTGACCCGGTCGCCCGGGGCGGCCGGGTGGTCTCCGGGGAGGGAGAGCGTGACGGGGGCGGGCCACCGCGTGCCGTCGGCCAGCGTGCCGTGGTCGTCCACCGCGTGCGCCTCGGCCGAGCTCATGAAGCCCGTCAGAGGGTGGTACGCGCCGGAGAGCAGCAGCTCCAGATCGGCGAGCTCACGGGCGTCGGGGGTCCACTCGAAGGTCGCCGTCATCTGCTCCACATTTCCGATCGACTTAGTCGGATATTGTCACTCTAGCCATTCCAGTTGTGCCACATCAACCGGGTCGCGTCAGACCAGTCGCGCGAAGTGGTTCTCCGGCTTGCGGATGACCATGCCGATCTCGTCGTGCGTGGCGGGGAAGCGCCCGCCGGAGGCGGCCTCGACGGCCGAGCAGGCCGCGCGCCCCAGCGACCGGACCGCCGCGGGACCGCTGGACTCCAGGATCTCGTCGGTGACCATCAGCCCCCGGGCCAGGCAGAAGGCGTGGATCCCCTCCTTGGAGATGGCCGGGCCGTACACCGTCGGCAGCGGGCCGACCGTGCCCTTGGGGACGAGGCTGCGCCAGAGCATCCGCCGTACGAGGGAGGGGGTCAGCCGGACGCACATCCCGTAGGCCGAGGCGCGGTCGCGCATGCGCAGCAGGGCCAGCCCGCCGGGGCGCAGCCCGGCGAGCAGCCGGTCGAGCACGAGCTCGGGATGGCGGACGCGCTCCAGCAGGAACGAGACGCAGACGACGTCGAACGAGCGCGGCGGGACCGGGACGGTGCGCAGGTCCCCCAGGGCCCAGGAGTCGAGGTCCTTGCGGCCCGGCATGCTCGCCCGCACCGCGGGGAGGTCCTCGTCGATCCCGACGACGCGGGACCGGGCCCGGTCCAGGGCCAGCCCGCTAGGGAAGCCGCAGCCCGCGAGCAGGACGTCGAGCCGCCGCCCGGTCACCTCCTCCAGGCGCTCCCGGATCCGCTGGTCGAATAGGTCGCTTCGAGTCACGATCGAGCGTACTTCAGTCATATCACCTAGAGTAGTTGAATCGATACAGTTCGTCACGTCTCTCCTCTTCTTACGGATCGCAGAGGCGGGCGAAGTACCCTTGACCGGTAACCCCCCGTGCCCCGGCGGCCGGGGGCCTGTCGTGTTGCCGTCGTGGGGCTGTGGGCGAGAACTGATGAGCCTTTCCGGACTGCTGGACCTTGTCGCGGGCGAGCCGAAGCTGGCCGCCGCCCTCGCGGACGCGCGGGAGGGCGGCGCCTCCGGCGTCTCCGACACCTCGCTCGTCGCCCCGCCCGCGCTGCGGCCCTTCGCCGCGGCCGCGCTGGCCAGGGAGACGGGCCGGACCGTGCTGGCGGTGACCGCGACCGGCCGCGAGGCCGAGGACCTCGCGGCGGCGCTGTCCAGCCTGCTCGGCCCGGAACCGGGCTCCGGCGGCGGGAAGGACGGAGAGGGGGACGGCGGGAACACGGTCGCCGTCTTCCCCGCCTGGGAGACCCTCCCGCACGAGCGGCTCTCCCCGCGCAGCGACACCGTCGGCCAGCGCCTGGCCGTACTGCGCCGCCTGGCCCACCCGGTCGAGGGCGACGCCGCGGCAGGACCGCTGCGGGTCGTCGTCGCCCCGGTCCGGGCGGTGCTCCAGCCGATCGTGCGCGGGCTCGGCGACCTTTCGCCGGTACGGCTGCGCGCGGGCGACGACGCCGACCTCGACGCCGTGGTCCACCGGCTGGTGGAGAACGGCTACCACCGCGTGGACATGGTGGAGAAGCGCGGCGAGGTCGCGGTCAGGGGCGGGCTGCTCGACGTCTTCCCGCCGACCGAGGAGCACCCGCTCCGCCTGGAGTTCTGGGGCGACTCCATCGAGGAGATCCGCTGGTTCAAGGTGGCCGACCAGCGCTCGCTGGAGGTCGCGGAGGACGGGCTGTTCGCCGCGCCCTGCCGCGAGCTGCTGCTGACCGGGGACGTCCGGGACCGGGCCGCGGCGCTGTCCGCCGAGCACCCGGCCCTGGCCGAGATCCTCGACCAGCTGGCCGAGGGCATGCCGGTGGAGGGCATGGAGGCGTTCGCCCCGGTGCTCGCCGGCGAGATGGACCTGCTGATCGACCACCTGCCCGCCCGGGCGGCGGTGTTCGTCTGCGACCCCGAGCGCATCCGGAGCCGGGCCGACGAGCTCGTGCGGACCAGCCAGGAGTTCCTGGAGGCCTCCTGGATCAACGCCGCGGCCGGCGGCGAGGCCCCCATCGACCTGGAGGCGGCGGCGTTCCGCACGCTGGAGGAGATCCGCGACCGCGCGCGCGAGCTCGGGCAGCCGTGGTGGTCGATCGCCCCGTTCGGTGGAGAGGGTCCGGGCGGTGACGGTCCGGGCGGTGACGGTCCGAGTGGGGCGCTGGTCCTGGACGCCCGGGAGTCGGAGGCCTACCGGGGCGACACCCAGCGGGCGCTGGGCGACATCAAGGGCTGGCTGGCCGACGAGAAGGTCGTCGTGCTGCTCAGCGAGGGCCACGGCCCGGCCGAGCGGATGGTCGAGCTGCTCAAGGGCGTCGACCTGCCCGCGCGGCTGGAGGCGGGCCTCGACCGGGCGCCGGACCCCAAGGTCGTGCACGTCACCACGGGCCTGGTCGACCACGGCTTCGTCAGCCCCTCCCTGGCCGTCCTGACCCACCTGGACCTGGTCGGGCAGAAGGCCTCCACGAAGGACATGCGCCGGCTGCCCAGCCGCCGCCGCAACATGGTGGACCCGCTCCAGCTCAAGGTCGGCGACCACGTGGTGCACGAGCAGCACGGCGTGGGCCGCTACATCGAGATGGTGCAGCGGACCGTCCAGGGCGCGACCCGCGAGTACCTCGTGATCGAGTACGCCAAGGGCGACCGGCTCTACGTCCCCACCGACCAGCTCGACGAGGTCACCCGCTACGTCGGCGGCGAGTCGCCCACGCTCAACCGGATGGGCGGCGCCGACTGGGCCAAGGCCAAGACCAAGGCGAAGAAGGCGGTCAAGGAGATCGCCGGCGAGCTCATCCGGCTCTACAGCGCGCGCATGGCCTCCCCCGGCCACGCCTTCGGCCCGGACACGCCCTGGCAGCGGGAGATGGAGGACGCCTTCCCCTACGCCGAGACCGGCGACCAGCTGGAGGCCATCGACGAGGTCAAGCGCGACATGGAGCGCGCGATCCCGATGGACCGGCTGATCTGCGGCGACGTCGGCTACGGCAAGACCGAGATCGCGGTGCGCGCGGCCTTCAAGGCCGTGCAGGACGGCAAGCAGGTGGCGGTGCTGGTCCCGACCACGCTCCTGGTCCAGCAGCACCTGTCCACCTTCGCCGAGCGCTTCTCCGGTTTCCCGCTGAACGTCAGGCCCATGTCGCGCTTCCAGACCGACGCCGAGGTCAAGGTGACGATGGAGGGCACCCGCGACGGCACGGTGGACGTGGTGATCGGCACCCACCGGCTGCTCTCCCCGGAGGTCCGGTTCAAGAACCTCGGCCTGATCATCATCGACGAGGAGCAGCGCTTCGGCGTGGAGCACAAGGAGGCCATGAAGCACCTGCGCACCCAGGTCGACGTGCTGGCCATGTCCGCCACGCCGATCCCGCGCACGCTGGAGATGGGCCTGACCGGCATCCGGGAGATGTCCACGATCCTCACCCCGCCGGAGGAGCGCCACCCGATCCTCACCTTCGTCGGGCCGTACGACGAGAAGCAGATCGCCGCCGCGCTGCGCCGGGAGCTGATGCGCGACGGCCAGATCTTCTTCGTGCACAACCGGGTCGCCAGCATCAACAAGGTCGCGGCCCGGCTGCGCGAGCTCGTCCCCGAGGCCAGGGTGGCGGTCGCGCACGGCCAGATGAACGAGCAGCAGCTCGAAAAGATCATGGTGGGGTTCTGGGAGCGCGAGTTCGACGTGCTGGTCTCCACCACGATCGTCGAGTCCGGCCTCGACGTGCCCAACGCCAACACCCTCATCGTGGACCGGGCCGACAACTACGGCCTGTCCCAGCTGCACCAGCTGCGCGGCCGCGTCGGCCGGGGACGCGAGCGCGGCTACGCCTACTTCCTGTACCCGCCGGAGAAGCCGCTCACCGAGACCGCCCACGAGCGCCTGGCCACCATCTCCCAGCACACCGAGATGGGCGCGGGCATGTACGTCGCGATGAAGGACCTGGAGATCCGCGGCGCGGGCAACATCCTGGGCGCCGAGCAGTCGGGCTTCATCGCGGGCGTCGGCTTCGACCTGTACGTGCGGATGATGGCGGAGGCCGTGCAGGAGCAGAAGGCCAAGCTCTCGGGCGCCCCGGAGCAGGAGGAGCGGCCGGACGTCAAGGTCGAGCTGCCGATCAACGCGCACATCCCGCACGACTACGTCACCTCCGAGCGCCTGCGCCTGGAGGCCTACAAGCGCGTCGCGGCGATCTGCACCGAGGACGACATCGCGGCCGTGCGCGCCGAGCTCGCCGACCGGTACGGCAGGCCGCCCCAGGAGGTGGAGAACCTGCTGGCCGTGGCCCACTTCCGGATCAGGGCGCGCAAGGCCGGGCTCACCGACGTCACCCTGCAGGGCCAGCACATCAGGTTCTCCCCGGTGGCCCTGCGGGACTCCCAGCAGGTACGGCTCCAGCGCCTCTACCCGAAGGCGCTGCTGAAGCAGGCCGCCGACATCCTGCTGGTGCCGGTGCCCAAGACGAAGCCGCTCGGCGGGCAGCCGCTGCGCGACCTCGACCTGCTGCGCTGGTGCGACGATCTGGTCGAGGCGATGTTCCTCGAAGGTTCCACCGCAACGGGCCGGTAAAGTGATACGGCCTCTGTCGTGAAGGGATCGCAAGTGAAGTCGACTCGAGTGCGCGTCATCCTGGCGGTCATGGCCGCGGGTGCCGCGCTGACCGCCTGCTCTCCGTTGCAGGCCGGCGCCGCAGCCATCGTCGGTGACCAGCGGATCAGCACCAGTGAGCTGAGCGCCGACGTCCGGGAGTACGAGAAGGTCATGACCGAGGCCGGTGTCTCCGCGGGGCAGCTGCAGCTCCAGGGGTCGATCCCGCAGGCGCTGCTGGGCAGCAAGATCTTCATCAGCCAGCTCGACCAGCTCGGCGCGCGCGACGGCGTCGCGGTGACCCCGGCGGAGATCGAGGCGCTCATCGCCCAGGTCCTCCAGCAGCAGCAGGGCGCCACGAAGGAGCAGCTGGCGATCAACAACGCCGTGCCCCCGTCGGAGCTGAACGCGCTGGTCCGCGCCTCGATCGTCCAGCAGAAGCTGATGGCCAAGTACGGCGCCGGGCAGGACCAGGCGTCCCAGCAGGCGGCGGCCCAGAAGCTGGCGCAGGAGGCGCAGGCAGCCTTCCCGATCACCCGCAACCCCCGCTACGGCGAGCCCAACCCGCAGGCGCAGAGCGCGGCCGACGCCATCATCGAGAGCAACCGCTTCGGCGCGCTCCCCGCAGCCGCGGGCCGGTAGCGCCGGGCGGGGCCAGGCGGCGGAGCCTCTCCCGAACCGCCCGGGCTCCGGCGCCGGCGTCCTCCCGGCCCGCCGCCCCGGGCGGCGGGCCGCACCCCGGTAGCCTCTGGGCATGCCGCTGATCGTCGTCACCACCTCGCCCCGGGTCGCCCCCGGGCTGCTCAGCCACCGCGCCTGGCAGGCGCTGTCCGAGGGCCCGGTGCACACCGCCGTGCCGGACCATCCGCACCTGCCGTACCTGGCCGAGGCGGGGGTCGCCGTCGAGGTCGTGACGCCCGACCCGGCCGCCCTGGTCCGGCGGGCCCAGGACGGGACCGTGGTCTGGCTGGAGGCCGACGAGGCGCTGATGCGCTCGATCGGCCACGCCGCGGTGGTGCTCGAGGACCCGCCGGTGATCGAGGTCGTGCCCGGCTCCTACGACCTGCCGGGGGCCCGGCTGCTCGACCTCGTCGCGGTGATGGACCGGCTCCGCACCTCGTGCCCGTGGGACGCCGAGCAGACCCACGAGTCGCTGGCGCCGTACCTCATCGAGGAGGCCTACGAGGTTCTGGAGACCATCGAGGAGGGCGACCGCGGCGCGCTCCGCGAGGAACTGGGCGACCTGCTGCTGCAGGTGGCCTTCCACGCGCGCGTCGCCCAGGACCGTGCGGGGGACCCGGACGGGAGCGGCTTCGACATCGACGACGTGGCCGCCGGCATCGTGGACAAACTGGTCCGCCGGCACCCGCACGTGTTCGCCGCCGTGCAGGTGGACGGCGCCGAAGAGGTCAGCGACAACTGGGAGACGATCAAGGCCGCCGAGCGCGCGGCCAAGAGCGGCGGCGACGCGGGCTCCGCGGTGGACGGAGTGCCGATGGGCCAGCCCGCGCTCTCCCTCGCCGCCCAGCTCCTGCGCCGCGCCGAGCGGGTGGGGAGCCCGGCGGACCCGCCCGCCGAGGGCCTGGGCGGGCGCCTGTTCGAGCTGGTACGGCAGGCGCACGCCGAGGGGCTGGACCCCGAGGCCGAACTGCGCGCCGCGGCCCGCGTCTACCGCGACCGGATCCGCGCCGGGGAGTCCGCCCTGCGGGGAGCGGTTGCCGGGCAGGAGCCGTCCGGCCGGTAGCGGGCGGCGGCCGGCGGAGGGCCGCGGCGCCGCGCCCGGAAACGCCGGATGCGGGCGGCAGCCGTACCGGGAAGTAGGGCTCGATAGGCTTTTGCGGCAAACTGTCCTGCGACTTTAGGAGCGCTTCGTGGCTTCCATCGAGGGCGTACACGCCCGCGAGATCCTTGACTCCCGGGGCAACCCGACGGTCGAGGTCGACATCCTGCTGGACGACGGCAGCGAGGGCCGCGCGGCGGTGCCGAGCGGCGCCTCCACCGGCCAGTTCGAGGCCGTCGAGCTGCGTGACGGCGACGGCCGGTACGCCGGCAAGGGCGTGGAGAAGGCCGTCCTCGGGGTGACCGACGAGATCGCCGACGAGATCATCGGCTTCGACGCGGCCGAGCAGCGCAGCATCGACCAGGTGATGATCGACCTGGACGGCACGCCGAACAAGGCGCGGCTGGGCGCCAACGCGATCCTGGGCGTCTCCCTGGCCGTGGCCAAGGCCGCGGCGGAGAGCGCCGAGCTGCCGCTCTTCCGCTACCTGGGCGGGCCGAACGCGCACGTGCTGCCGGTGCCGATGATGAACATCCTCAACGGCGGCGCGCACGCCGACACGAACGTGGACATCCAGGAGTTCATGATCGCGCCGATCGGAGCCGAGTCGTTCCGCGAGGCGGTGCGGATGGGCACCGAGGTCTACCACGCGCTCAAGGCCGTGCTGAAGGAGAAGGGCTACGCCACCGGCCTGGGCGACGAGGGCGGCTTCGCGCCGAACCTGCCGTCCAACCGCGACGCGCTGGACCTGATCCTCGTCGCGATCGAGAAGGCCGGCTACACGCCGGGCGAGGACGTCGCGCTCGCCCTCGACGTGGCCGCCTCGGAGTTCCACTCCGAGGGCGTCTACACGATCGACGGCAAGGGCCTGTCCGCCGCCGAGCTGATCGCCTTCTACGAGGACCTGGTCGCCAACTACCCGCTGGTCTCCATCGAGGACCCGCTGGACGAGAGCGACTGGGAGGGCTGGAACGCCATCACCGAGGCCCTCGGCGACAAGGTCCAGCTCGTCGGCGACGACCTGTTCGTGACCAACCCCGAGCGGCTGGCGCGCGGCATCGCCGAGGGCACCGCCAACGCGCTGCTGGTCAAGGTCAACCAGATCGGCACGCTGACCGAGACCCTCGACGCCGTGGACCTGGCCCACCGCAACGGCTACCGCTGCATGATGAGCCACCGCTCCGGCGAGACCGAGGACACCACGATCGCCGACCTCGCCGTGGCCACCAACTGCGGCCAGATCAAGACCGGCGCCCCGGCCCGCTCCGACCGCGTGGCCAAGTACAACCAGCTGCTGCGCATCGAGGAGCTCCTCGACGACGCCGCCCGGTACGCGGGTCGCGCCGCGTTCCCGCGCTTCCGGCGGTAGTTTCGCACCGTACGGCGTGCGCCCGCTCCGGCGGCGCACGCCGTGCTCCGGAGCACGGACGCGGGAGGAACGACGCGGGAGGACATGTGGCGAAACGCCCTCAGCTGACGGGTCGGGCGGCGGTGCTCGCGGTCGTGGTGTGCGCCATCGCCATGAGCCTGGCCTACCCGGTCAGGGAGTACATCGCGCAGCGCCGCAACGTCGCCGAGCTGAAGCAGCAGCAGGCCAGGCTGCTCGCCGAGATCAAGGCGCTGGACGACGAGAGCAGGCAGCTCAGGGACCCCGCCTACCGCAAGCGGCTGGCCAGGGAGCGGCTGTTCTACTGCGAGCCCGGGCAGAAGTGCTACGTCGTCATGGACGACACGCCCGAGCAGGCCAAGGGCACGGCCGAGGAGAAGCAGGCCGTCGCCAAGCCGCCGTGGTACGAGACGCTCTGGGAGTCGGTCGAGGCCGTCGACGCGGGCAGGGGCAGGAAGGCGGCCGGGAGCTGACGGCCGATACCCTGGAGGCCTTTGCGCACGAGGGGGCCGGAGATGGTGGACGACCGTGACGTGGCGGCGGTGGAGCGGCAGCTCGGCCGGGCGCCGCGCGGCCTGCGAAGGGTGGCGCACCGCTGCCCGTGCGGGCTGCCCGACGTGGTGGAGACCGCGCCGCGGCTGCCGGACGGCACACCGTTCCCGACCCTGTTCTACCTGACGTGCCCCAGGGCCAACTCGGCCGTCGGCACCCTGGAGACCTCCGGGCTGATGAAGGACATGCGGGCCAGGCTCGACTCCGACCCCGAGCTGGCCTCCGCCTACCTGGCCGCCCACCGCGACTACCTCGCACGCCGTGACGAGGCGGCGGCCGAGGACGGCCTGGAGGCGCTGCCCCCCGGCATGCAGAGCGCCGGGGGCATGCCGGACCGGGTGAAGTGCCTGCACGCCCTGGTCGGGCACGAGCTCGCGGTGCCGGGGGCCAACCCGTTCGGGCGCGAGGCGCTCGACGCGCTCGGCGCGTGGTGGGCCGGCGGGCCGTGCTGCCCGGAGGACGGCGCGGGAGCGGACGGCACGGGGAGCCCGGAGGCCGCGGGGAGCCCGGAGAGCCGGGAAGCGCAGTACACGACCAGCACCGAGGAGAACGACAAGTGACCCGCGTCGCCGCGATCGACTGCGGCACCAACTCCGTCCGCCTGCTGATCGCGGACATCGAGCACGACGCCCTGCACGACGTCGAGCGGCGGATGGAGATCGTCCGGCTCGGCGAGGGGGTGGACCGTACCGGCAGACTGGCCCCCGAGGCCCTGGAGCGCACCTTCACGGCGATGCGGGAGTACGCCGGGCTGATCGGGCGGCACGGGGCCGACCCGGTCCGCGTGGTGGCGACGAGCGCCACCCGGGACGCCGCCAACCGCGACGAGTTCACCGCCGGCGTGCGGGAGATCTTCGGGGTCGAGCCCGAGGTGGTCAGCGGCGCGGAGGAGGCCGGGCTGTCGTTCACCGGCGCGACCCGGGGGCTGGTGCGGCTCTCGCCGGAGACCGGCCTGCCCGCCCCGGACGGCACCCGCCCGCCGTACCTCGTGGTGGACATCGGCGGCGGCTCCACCGAGTTCGTGGTCGGCTCGGCGCACGTGGAGGCGGCGCTCTCGGTGGACATCGGCTGCGTCCGGCTGACCGAGCGGCACCTGCGCGGGGCGGGCGACCCGCCGTCGCCGGAGGCCGTCGAGGCGACGGTCGCCGACATCGACGACGCGCTCGACCGGGTCGCCCAGGAGGTGCCGGTGGAGCGGGCGCTGACCCTGGTCGGTCTCGCGGGCTCGGTGACGACCGTCGCCGGAATGGCGCTTGAGCTGGATGAATACGACCCGGATAAAATTCATCACTCGCGGATTCCGGTAGGACAAGTGGAGAATGTCTCCCGCCGCCTGCTGGGAATGACGCACGCGCAGCGGGCGGAGGTCGGAGTCATGCATCCCGGCCGGGTGGACGTGATCGGGGCCGGAGCGCTCATCCTGGACCGGCTCATGGAGAGATACGGCTTCGCCGAGGTCGTCGTCAGCGAGAGGGACATTCTCGACGGCATCGCCTGGTCGATCGCTAAACCGTAACGACATCTGGACAAAACACCCGTTAGCGGAGTATTGGAGATCGTTCCGTTTTATGGTTAGGTAAAGAGGCTTTAGCGAGGCTTTGCCGTGGGGCCCGGCACAGCTGGTGTCGGGGCGGCAACCGTCTCCGGAGCGCACTTTGCTTCCTAACGAAACGGAGCACCCCCTCATGAAGTCCGGACTAGCACGCAGGCTAGCCGCGATGGGAGCCGGCGCGGCCATGCTGGCGACCATGGCAACGGGCCTGCTGGCCACCCCCGCAGCGGCGGCCAGCGGTTCCACCCAGGCCGGGAAGAGCACCTCCTCGGCCGCCCCGAAGGCGTCCGTCTTCGCGGGCACCCCCAAGGCGTCCTACAAGGGCGACGACTGCCCGGTTCGGGTCACCTTCTCCTCGAACATCAAGGTGAAGGCCGTCAAGGGCAAGACCACCGTGGCCTACCGCTGGCTGCACGGTGACGGGTCGAAGAGCAAGGTCAAGACCTTCACCGTCGGCAAGGGCGTCAAGAACGTCACGGTGAAGGAGACGACCACCTTCAAGAGCGACGTCAAGGGCTGGCAGGCTCTGCAGGTCCTGGCGCCGCGCAAGGCGACCTCGAAGAAGGGTTACTTCAAGGTCTCCTGCGGCGACCACAACGGCGGCAAGGAAGAGATCCGCCCGGTCATCGGCGCGGACGCCTGGGTCGACGAGGGCAACTGCCAGGCCGCTCTGATCGGCCGCATCACCGCCTCCGTCCCGGCCCTGGTGCGCTACCGCTGGGTCGTCAACGGCCACGTCGTCGACTACGGCGCCGTCAAGGTCAGCGGTTCCCGCAAGGTCGTCCACGTGATCCGCCCGGGCAAGGACCTGCGGGGCTGGGCCGCCCTGCAGATCGTGGACCCGGTCAGCACCGGCTCCGGCCGGGTCGGGTTCAAGATCTGGTGCAAGGACTGGTCGCCCAAGGTGACCGCGTCCGTGCACAGCCTCGCCGACTACGAGGGCTCCTGCCCCGTCGACCGCGCCTTCACCGGCACGATCAGCGCTTCGCACGGCCGCGGCCACGTGAAGTACCGCTGGATCCGCAACGGTGTCGCGGGTGCCTGGGAGAGCGTCTACGTGCACGGTTCCACGACCGTGCGTGACCCGTGGCGCGCCACGGACTCCGGTACGGCCAGCCGCGCGATCGAGCTCTACCACGGCTCGACCACCGGCACCGTCACCAGCAAGGTCACCTGCAAGGCTCCGGTGACCGCGTCCGTGGACCTGAGCGTGGCCCAGGACACGAGCACCTGCGGTGGCGTCGTGGGCAAGGCCTCGGCCAGGGTGACCGGCACCATCACGGTCTCCGGCGCGAGCGAGCTCGTCTACAGCTACACCTCGGGCGGCGTCCCCACCAAGGTCACCAAGACCGTCGGTGCGGGTGGCGGCACGTTCTCCCTGAACGAGCTGGTCGTCGAGGCCAAGGGCGCGTTCACGGTGAGCGTCTCCAGCCCGCAGTCGGTCTCCAAGACCGTCAGCTGGGACTACTCCTGCCCGACCGCCTAGGGCGGGCAGGAGTCCGGGAACGCCTGACCACCAGGCCGGCCTGACGCAGGGAAGGCGGCGTCCGCTCCGTGCGGGCGCCGCTTTTCCATGCCCGGGCCCGTCCTGCTCCCGGGCCCGTCCTCTCCCCGGTCCGGCCCCCGCACCCCCGGCCCGGTCCTCCGCGCGGGCCCGTGCCGCCTCGGGAGCCCCTGGCCGCCGGCGGTGAGGGCCGGTGGCACGATCAGGGGATGACCTTCGTTCCTCCGGGGTCCGGGTGGCCGGACGACCCCGCCCAGCCGGACACGCCCGTCGCGCACGACCCCGCGGAGGTGGGCGAGCTCGCGGCGGCGAGCCGTACCATCGCCGAGCTCACGGCCCGGCAGTCGGTCTGCCGGGCCTGTCCCCGCCTGGTGGAGTGGCGCGAGGAGGTGGCCGCGGTCAGGCGCCGGGCGTTCGCGGAGGAGACCTACTGGGGCAGGCCGATCGCCGGGTGGGGGGAGGAGCGGCCGGAGGTCCTGATCGTGGGGCTGGCCCCGGCCGCGCACGGCGGCAACCGCACGGGGCGGATCTTCACCGGTGACCGGAGCGGGGACTGGCTGTTCGCCTCGCTGTACCGGACGGGCCTGGCCGTACAGGAGACCAGCGTGCGCGCGGGGGACGGGCAGCGGCTCATCGGCGCGCGGATGGCGGCCGCGGTCAGGTGCGCGCCGCCCGGCAACAAGCCGCTGCCCGAGGAGCGCGAGGCGTGCTTCCCCTGGCTGGCCAGGGAGATCGAGATGGTCGCCGGGGGACTGCGGGTGGTGGTCGCGCTCGGAGGCTTCGCCTGGCAGGCCGTGTGGCCCGCCCTGAGGGAGGCCGGCTACGCCCTGCCGCGCCCGCGGCCCGCCTTCGGGCACGGGGCGGAGGTGGAGATCGTCCGGAACGGAACTTCCGCCCGTCTTCTCGGCTGCTATCACCCCAGCCAGCAGAACACGTTCACCGGGAGGGTGACGGCCGAGATGCTGGATCAGGTCTTCACCAGGGCGAACGTGCTTCGAGACATGTGAAGTCAGTCACAAAAGAGAATTTACGCCGAACTTTCCTCTGAAACATGGACGACTAATTCATCCCTGGTGAAAATCACATGAAGTTGCCAGGGGGGCGCCTGGCGCGAGCCGGAGGACGGGACGTATGCTTGTGAAAGCTTTCACAAAGTCTCGGACCTAAGGGGCGCCGAAGTGAACCGCAACTCCAAGCACATCGTGGTCATCGGTGGGGGCTATGTCGGCCTCTACACAGTGCTGCGGCTGCAGCGCACGCTCCGCAGGGAGCTGCGCGACGGCAGCGTGCGAATCACCGTCCTCACTCCCGAATCCCACATGACCTACCAGCCGTTCCTTCCCGAGGCGGCGGCCGGCAACCTCTCCCCCCGGCACGTGGTCGTGCCGCTCCGGCGGGTCCTGTCGAAGGCGACGATCCTCAACGGCAAGGTCACCAAGGTCGACCACGCGGCCAAGACCGTGCAGTTCGAGCCGAACGTCGGCACTCCGCACGAGATCGGCTACGACCTCGTGGTGATGGCGGCCGGCTCGGTCTCCCGGACCCTGCCGATCCCCGGCCTCGCCGACGCCGCGATCGGCTTCAAGACCGTCGGGGAGGCGATCGCCCTGCGCAACCGGGTGCTCGGCCTGCTGGACCGGGCGGAGAGCGACGACGACGAGGACCTGCGCCGCCGGGCGCTGACGTTCGTCGTGGTCGGCGGCGGCTTCGCGGGCATCGAGGCGCTGGCCGAGCTGGAGGACATGGCGCTCGACGCGATCCGCTACTACCGCAACGTCTCCACCGCCGACCTGCGCTGGGTCCTGGTCGAGGCCACCGACCGGATCCTGCCCGAGGTCGGCCCGGAGATGGGCCGGTGGACCGCCGAGCAGCTCCGCGAGCGCGGCATCGAGGTCAAGATGAACACCCGCCTGGAGTCCTGCGAGGGCGGCCGGGTCAAGCTCTCCGACGGGGAGGAGTTCGAGTCGGCCACCATCGTGTGGACCGCCGGGGTGAAGCCCAGCCCGGTCGTGAACGCGGGCGACCTGCCGCTGGACGAGCGCGGCCGGATCAAGACGACCACCCGGCTGACCGTGGTCGGCGCCAAGGACGCCTTCGCCGCCGGAGACGTGGCCGGGGTGCCCGACGTGACCAACCCGGGCCAGTACTGCGCCCCCAACGCCCAGCACGCGGTCCGCCAGGCCAAGGTGCTGGCCGACAACATCACCCGCCACCTCCGCGGGCAGGAACTGGTCGATTACCGCCACAAGTACGTCGGATCGGTTGCCGGGCTGGGCCTGCACAAGGGCGTCGCCAACGTCTACGGCGTCAAGCTTCGCGGATTGCCTGCGTGGTTCATGCACCGCACCTACCATCTGTCGCGGGTGCCTACCTTGAATCGCAAGGTCCGCGTGATGGCGGACTGGACTCTGGCGCTGTTCTTCAAGCGGGAGACCGTCTCGCTCGGAGAGATCGAGGAGCCCCGCGCGGAGTTCCGCGCGGCGGCGACGACCTGAGTCCCGGCACCCGAGGGTTAGGGAGTCGCTGGGGTCTCCTCGGGGTTCGTCACTGATTCTCGTGTCCGTCCCCGGGCCCCGGCCGGCCGGGAGGGGGCCAGGGATGGGCTTGTCCGCGATCGCGGTGCTGGGAGTCGCCAGGCCGGGGGTGATCGCCGAGGTGACCTCGGCGTTCACCCGGCACGGCGCGAACATCGAGGACTCGGCGATGACGCTGCTCGGCGGCCACATGGCGATGATGATGCTGGTCTCCGGGCAGGTGCCGCCCGCCTCCGCCTTCCCGGGTCTGACCGTCACCGCCGCCGAGGTCGGCTCCTGCCGCGACCACGACCGCGAAGGGGGGCTCGGCTACGTCCTCACCGTCCACGGTCCCGACCGGCCCGGCATCGTGTCCTCGGTCAGCGAGGCGTTCACCGAGGTCTCGGGGATCATCACGTCCATGACCACCCGTCTCTACGGGTCGCTGTACGTCCTGATCGCGGACGTGTGGCTGCCGGCGAAGGTGGACGTGGCCGCCCTGATGCGCCGCCTGGCCGCGGTGGGCGCCGGCCTCGGCTGCGCGGTCACCTTCCGCCCCGCCGAGGCGGAGGTGCTCTGATGTGCGGCACGGCGATGTGCGGTACGGCGCACGCCCGGCTGGACGGCGTGCTGGCCGGCGGGGTCTCCCGGGAGCTGATCGGGGCCCCGCACCCCGTGCTGACCACGCAGACGCTCCCCGTCGACGCCGCCGATCCCCTGGTCGTCGCCGGAGCGGCCGACCTGCTCGCCACCATGCGCCGCTCCCACCGCTGCACGGGCCTGTCCGCGCCCCAGATCGGGCTGGGCTGGCGGCTGCTCTCCCTCGACGTCTCCCGGCATCCGCGGACCCGGTCCTGCGCCGGCGAACTCGTCGTGGCCAACCCCCGCCTGGTGGCGGCCTCCCGCTGGGAACGGGTCAGGGAGGGCTGCCTCTCGGTCCCGGGCCTCACCGGCGAGGTCTCCCGGGCCACCCGCATCACCGTCCGCGGCGAGCACCCCGGCAGCGGCACCCCCGTCACCGTCCACGCCGACGCCTTCGAGGCCCGCTGCCTCCAGCACCAGCTGGACCACCTCGACGGCGTGCTGTTCCTGGACAGGGTCGTCGGAGCCCGTGCCGTCCACCGCACCGGCCGGGGGAGCGGTGCGACGGGTGACATGACTAGTTACGCACGAGTGTTCCGTTACGTATGATTGCGGCGCCCCCGTAGCCCAATGGCAGAGGCATACCCCTTAAAAGGGTCGTAGTGCGGGTTCGAGTCCCGCCGGGGGCACTCCTGTCTCTCTCCTCACAAGGGCTTCCGACCAGGGAAGACGCGGTGGACGACCGCCCGTCGCCGTCCGGCCGTCCGCGGCCGGCCCCGACCGCCCGCGGCTCCTCCGGCCGGATGCGGGCGCAGAGGTCCGAGGGTTACCCAAACGTGATCTTCTTCCGGAAGGCGGTCCCCTCCCGGCGCGGACCGGACCCGCCGGCGTCGCTCCGGTCCTGCGTCAGGAGCTCTTACCGGCGCCCCGGGCCGCCCCGGAGCCGTCCTCGGAGGCCGGGTACCGATCCAGCAGGGCCAGGACCCGCGCGATGAACTCGTGGTGGTTGATCGGTTTGAGGATGAAGTCGTCGGCCCCCGCCTGGCAGGCCTCCCGCATGGCCTTCTCGACGTCGTTGTCCACCCAGGCGGTCACCATCAGCACCGCCACCCCCGCCGTGTCGGGCGCGGCGCGCAACCGCCGGCAGACCTCCAGCCCCGCCATGCCGGGAAGCTGCCAGTCCAGCACCATCAGGTCCGGGCGCACGTCGTGAGCCGCCGGCACGGCTTCGGTGCCGTTCGCCACGGCGTGCACCTCGAAGCCGGCCCGCTCCAGCAGGATGACCAGCAGGTTCTGGTGATCGGGGTCGTCTTCGACGACCAGTGCGACAGGCATGCCTCTCCAAAGTCCCTCCGTCTGTCTCTGCCCACTGGAATCCGGAGTGATGCTTGCCCGCGCGTTCCGGCTCCCGCCGCCGGCCCTCCGGCGGATCAGCCGGACGGGTAGGGGTCCGGAGCGCGCTCGTGCAGATGGGTGCGGCGGCCGTCCCGGTCGAAGATGCCGAGGACCTCGGCCGGACCGCCGAGGGCGCCGATCGCGTGCGGGAGCATCGTCGGGAACTCCGCGGCCTGCCCCTCCTCGACCCGCAGCCGGCGTTCTCCCAGGAGCAGCTCGACCGTGCCGGACAACACCGTGAACCACTCCCGGCCGGGATGCGCCTTCAGCGCGGCCGGGCCCTTCGGCGGCGGCCCGGTCAGCCGCACCCTCGCCACGGTGACGCCGGGCTCGCCGCGCAGCGCCCACTGGGTCAGGCCGCGCGCGGGGTCGTGGGTGGGGTTGGAGACGACGTCGTCGGCGGCGTTCTCGACGAGCTGGTCGAGCGAGGTGCCCAGGGCCCGGGCGATCGCGGTGAGCTGGTCGAGCGCGATCCTGCGGTGCCCGGTCTCGATCCGGCTGAGCGTGGAGGGGCCGAGACGGCAGCGGGCGGCGAGGTCGTCCAGCGACCAGCCCTGCGCGGCGCGCAGCGCCCGGATCCGCTTGCGCACGAGGCTGTCGAGGTCACTACCTTCTTGCTTCATAGGCAAGAGTTTATGCAGCATTGGCAACACGTTCGTAGGATCGAACGCATGGAACGTCCCGAATCCCGCCATTCCCACGCACCCCGCACCCATGCCGCCCCTCCCTCCCGGTCCCGTGACCACGGCCAGGAGCACGGCCATGACCACGGCCATGACCACAGCCATGACCACGGCCGGCAGGAAAGCCGCGCGCACGGCGCCGGTCCGCAGGACGGTCTCGCCGAGGTGCTGGACCTCGACGCCGAGCTGTTCGCCCCGTACCTCACCGCCGTCACCGGCCGCCTCGCCCGGCTGGCCGGTGACGGCGTCGCGAGCGTCGTGGACCTGGGAGCGGGCACCGGCACCGGCACGTTCGCACTGCTGGAACGCTTTCCCGCCGCCCGCGTGACCGCCGTCGACAGCTCTCCCGAGATGCTGGCCCACCTCTCCGGAGCGGCCCGTACCAGGGGCCTGGGCGACCGTGTGCGCACCCTGGAGGCCGACGCCGGCGCCGGTCTGCCCGGTGTCGCGGACGCGGACCTCGTCTGGGCCTCGGCCTCGCTGCACCACCTGGACGACCCCGCCGCGGCCCTCGCCGGGATCCGCGCCGCACTGCGCCCGGGCGGGCTGCTGGCCGTCGCCGAGCTGGACGGGATGCCGTACTTCCTGCCCGAGGACGCCGTGCCGGACCGCCCCGGCCTGGAGGCCCGCTGCCGGGAGGCCCTGGCCGCGCTCCACGCCGACCGGCTGCCGCACCTGGGCGCGGACTGGGGCGCGCTGCTGGCCGCGGCCGGCTTCGCGGTCGAGGAGGAGCACACCGAGCACCTGGAGCTGCGCGCACCGCTGCCCCCCGCGGCCGGCCGCTACGCGCATCTCGTGCTCGGCCGCGTCCGCGGCGCCCTCGACGGCCGGATCGACCCCGCGGACCTGGCCGCGCTCGGCGTCCTCCTCGACGGGGGCCCGCAGGACGTGCGCCGCCGCGGCGACCTCGTGGTGCGCTCCACGCGCCGGCTGTGGGCCGCCCGCACCCAGCCGGCCCGCGGCCGGGTGGCGAAGTCCGGCGACGGCGGGTGAGACTGGAGGGGGAGCCGGGAACTCCCGGCGGCGGCCGCGCGTTGAGGATATCGGCGGTAGCCGTACGGCCACTCGCACGAAAAGATGGATACGAGCACGATACGGCCGTGTGATAACCGATCTAATAGTCTGATCGCGTAGGTCGCAGCGTGGAGGCAGCGATGGATAGTAAGAACCCCGTATTCGGCCGGATGTCGAAGGGGCAGCCCCCGGGCTATCCGGCCCCGACCCCTGAGCAGCTTCAGGGCATGTACGACGCCCCGTCGTACGCACCGCCCGCGCAGCGGACCATGACGATCGACGACGTGGTCGTGCGCGGCTTCATGACCCTGGGCACGCTGGTGGCCTCGGCCGCGGTGGCGTGGACGCTGAACCTCGGCTGGGGCGCGGCGATCGCCGGCGTGCTCGTCGGCCTGGTCCTCGCCCTGGTCATCACCTTCAAGCAGAGCACCAACCCGGCGCTCATCCTCGGCTACTCGGTCGCCTACGGCGTCGCCGTCGGTGTGATCAGCCACCTGATGGAGAGCCGCTTCCCGGGCATCGTCATCCAGGCGGTGATCGGTACGGCCCTCGCCTTCGGCGGCATGCTGACCGTCTACTCGCTGCGGATCGTCCGGGTGACGCCGAAGTTCACCAAGTTCGTCGTGGCGGCGGCTCTCGGCCTGATGGCCGCGCTGCTCGTCAACATGGTCGCGAGCTTCTTCATCCCCGGCGGGTTCGGCCTCCGCGAGGCCGGCTGGCTCGGCTACGCGGTCAGCGTCGCGGCGATCCTGCTCGGCTGCTTCTTCCTGCTCCTCGACTTCGACGAGGTCGAGCGGGGCATCCAGGCCGGGGCTCCGGCGAAGTACTCCTGGCTGATGGCCTTCGGCCTGACGGTGACGCTGGTCTGGATCTACCTGGAGATCCTGCGCCTGCTGAGCTACTTCTCGGGCGACGACTGATCGCCGGAGGAACACGCACGGAAGAACCCCGCCGGAACCGCTCCGGCGGGGTTTTTTCTTGGGCGAGACGGGCATCGGTGAACAAAAAGCAACCGAAGATCAACGAACTGTGACAGCCGCCCGCTGCCGGGTCTTGCTATCTGCGGTTCCGTGATGCACTGTCAAGCAAAGGAGCCTATCCGTGGAGGTGCCCATGTCGTTGAACCACTCACCGGAGACGCAGAGCAAGCTGATCGCAAGGGTCCCGGACATAACGGGACGCGCACTCCCCGAGTGGTTCCAAGCTCTCGACAACGGCCCGTCGTTCCTTCGCTGCGACGAACGAGCCAACTGGCTCGCCGACGAGCACGGGCTGACCCACGGCTACGCCGCCGCCATCGTGCACGAGCACGAGCGGCAGCGCCGCCACCACTTCTAGCCGCCGACCTCGAGCTTCCCGGAGGCCCGCGCCGCCGGCCGGTGGCACGGGCCTCCGGCACGCCGATCCGGATCCCGCCGGAGCGGCGATGAGATCATGCGGTCATGGATCTCGACAAGGCACGCGGCTTCATCCGCGACAACCACCGCGCCGTCCTGCTGACCTGGCACGCCGACGGGCGGCCCCAGATGTCCCCGGTCACGGTGGGACTCGACGCCGGGGGACACGCGATCATCAGCACCCGGGAGACCGCCGCCAAGGTCCGCAACCTCCGCCGGGACTCCCGGGTGGCGCTCTGCGTGACCACGGACGCCTTCTTCGGCGAGTGGATCCAGCTGGAGGGCACCGCGGAGATCGTCCCGCTGCCGGAGGCGATGGAGCTCCTGGTGAGCTACTACCGGGACATCTCCGGCGAGCACCCCGACTGGGACGACTACCGGGCCGCCATGGAGCGGGACCGGCGGGTGATCCTGCGGATCGACATCACCCGGGCCGGCCCCGACGTCCACGGGTGACCTAGCTCAGGCGCTCCAGGACCATGGCCATGCCCTGGCCGCCGCCGACGCACATGGTCTCCAGGCCGATCGACTTGTCGTGGAACTGGAGGCTGTTGATCAGCGTGGAGGTGATGCGGGCGCCGGTCATGCCGAACGGGTGGCCCACCGCGATGGCGCCGCCGTTGACGTTGAGCCGGTCGAGGTCGATGCCCAGGTCCTGGTAGGACGGGATGACCTGGGCGGCGAAGGCCTCGTTGATCTCGACGAGGTCCACGTCGCCGATGGACATGCCCGCCCGGGCCAGGGCCTGCTTGCTGGCCTCGACCGGGCCCAGGCCCATGATCTCGGGGGAGAGGCCGGTCACGCCGGTGGAGACGATCCGGGCCAGCGGGGTGATGCCCAGTTCGGCGGCCTTGGTGTCGCTCATCACGATCACCGCGGCGGCGCCGTCGTTCAGCGCGCAGCAGTTGCCCGCGGTGACCGTGCCGTCGGGGCGGAAGACCGGCTTGAGCTGGGAGACCGCCTCGTAGGTGGTGCCGGCGCGGGGGCCGTCGTCCTTGCTGACCACGGTCCCGTCCGGCAGGGTCACCGGGGTGATGTCCTTCTCCCAGAAGCCGTTGGCGATGGCCTTCTCGGCCAGGTTCTGGGAGCGCACGCCGAACTCGTCCTGCTCCTGGCGGGAGATGCCCTTGATCCCGGCGAGGTTCTCCGCGGTCTGGCCCATCGCGATGTAGATGTCGGGCAGCGCGCCGTCCTCGCGGGGGTCGTGCCAGAGCGGGGCGCCGCCCTCGGCGGCCTGCTTCGAGCGGGCGTGGGCCTCGCCGAACAGCGGGTTCTGCGTGTCGGGCAGCGAGTCGGAGTTCCCCTTGGCGAAGCGGGAGACGCACTCCACGCCGGCCGAGATGAACACGTCGCCCTCGCCCGCCCTGATCGCGTGCAGGGCCATCCGGGTGGTCTGCAGCGAGGACGAGCAGTAGCGGGTGACGGTGGTGCCGGGCACGCCGTCCAGGCCGAGCAGCGTGGCCACCACGCGGCCCATGTTGAAGCCCTGCTCGCCGCCCGGCAGGCCGCAGCCCAGCATCAGGTCGTCGACGGTGCTCGGGTCGAGCTGGGGGACCTTGGCCAGTGCGGCCTTGATCATTTGTGCGGTCAGGTCGTCCGGACGGATGTCCCTGAGCGACCCCTTGAAGGCGCGTCCGATGGGCGAGCGCGCGGTTGCGACGATGACTGCCTCGGGCATGTAGCTCTCCTGGGATTCGTTAATCGCTCCTCCTGCGGAGATTACTCCTCGGTAGGTCGGAAGCCACGACCCGGGGTGGGAAGAAACAGAACTTTGTTACGGAATGCCAAAAGAACCCGCTGTGCGGCGGGACCGCGGCACAGCTAGCCGTACATGCCGGGAGAGGTGATGGTGGCGTCGTTGACGCCGTGCAGGCCGCCCTTCTCGTCGCGCCATATCCGCCAGCCGCCCTGGCTGCCGGTGAACCAGCCCGGCGGGGTGCTGGAGGCGGTCGTGCGCTTCCCGGTGGCCAGGTTGAACTCGCACAGCGCGGCCACCGAGTAGAACCCGGAGTTCTGCCCCTTGAGGGGGAGCGGCTTGGGGTCGGTGACGCAGAAGGACCAGCCCCGCTCGTTCTCGAGCTCGACGTCCCGGCCGGTGGCGAGGTCGAAGGCGGCCCCGGCCTTGCCGTGCCTGAGGAAGCCGATCGTGTCCATCCGCGCGGGGAAGGCCAGCCACCAGCCCGATCCGGGGACCTGGGCGGCGGGGATCTGGCCCAGGACCCGGCCGCTCTCGGCGTCCAGGCGGGCGAACCCGCCGTACTGGCCCTGCTGGTCGACCGGGCGGACCACCGGCGCGTGACCGGGGCTGCCGCTGGGGTAGACGCGCACCACCGAGGGGCGCATCCAGTTGATCGAGCCGTCGGAGAGCTTCACGGAGAACAGCCCGAAGGGGGAGACCGACTTGGTCTTGGGGTTGGTGTAGGGAGCGACGTAGCCGACGAGGTCGTCCCCGGCCGTGCCGAAGGACCAGCCGCCCGACACGTCCACGCCGGCGCCGAGGGCGCGCTCCACCGGCTGCCGCCAGACGGGCTTGCCGGTCTTCAGGTCGTAGGCCTCCAGGACGGGGTTGCGGGCCAGGCGCAGGAAGACCACGCGGGAGGCGTCGGACCACTCCACCTCGGCGATGCCGGGGAACTTCCACATCACCTTGCCGGTGGCGGGGTCGAGCACGACGACCCGGGCCGCCGACAGGGCGGTGTGCTCCGGCAGGCAGACGAATCCGCCGCACCGCTGCGGACCGAAGGTGGAGTGGACCGGGCGGGTCCACTTCTGGGCGCCGGTCCGCGCGTCGCGGCCGACGAGCCTGCCGTTCCAGCGGCCCTTGCGGAACGGGTCGACGGAGACGGCGACGGTCTGGCCCTTGCCGGTCTCGACGATCGCCGGGGCGGGCACCCCCATCCCGGGCAGGCGGCCCGCCATGGTCGTGGGGGCGGCCCACAGCTTCTTGCCCGAGGCGAGGTCGAGGGCGACGGCCTCAAGCGTCCCGTCGGGTTTCATGGAGGTCGTCATGGCGACGTCGCCTCCGGTGACGGTGCGGCTGACCGCGTTCACCTGGGGGTTGTGCCAGGTGGGGTACTCCTGGGTGGCCGCTTCACTGCCGGAGCAGCCGGCCAGGATCAGGGTTCCGGCGAGAGCCAGAGCTGGTCTCGCATGAGGCCGGATCACAGGCATTGCACTCCAATGGGACGAGATGTGACGATCTCGCCGCGGAGCGTGACCGAGCTCAGGCGTCGTTGGGCAGCGCTCCGGGCCGCCGACGGAGCAGTGTCACCCACCGTCCGTGGGGACCCGTTGCTCGGCCGGCGACGCGGGTCGCGGACACCTCGGCGCCGGGCTCCTCCGCGGCTCTTGCCGCCGCGAGGTAGATCGACTCACCGCGTGCGGGCCGGGGCTCGGGCCACAGCTCCAACGCGGTGCAAACAGACGGTAGCACCGCGTAAGCGGCCTGTAGGTAGCCTTGGCGAGATGGGTGATATCGATCGGGTCCGAACATCTCGACCGGATTTGTCTCGAATTCCGGCCCGAGCATGTCCGCGAACGCCACCGTCCGCCCGCCCGCCTCGATGACCCCCACGGTCTGCGCGGCGGCGAGTTGCCGGCTCCAGCGCCGGGTCACCCAGCGCAGCGGCTGCGCGATCGGCCGGACCGTGCCGAGGTCCGGGCAGGTGCCCACGACCACCTCCGCACCGGCCTGCCGCAGCCGCCGCACGGCCTTCTGCAGGTGCCGTACGGCCTGCGCGGGGAGCGTCTGGGTGGTGATGTCGTTGCTCCCGACGAAGATGACCGCGATCTCCGGCCGCGCGGCGAGCGCCCTGTCCACCTGCTCGCCGAGCTCGGCCGAGGACGCCCCCGACACGCCGCACACGGTGAGCCGCACCGGCCGCTCGGCCACGGCGGCCACGCCGCACGCGATACGCACCCCCGGGGTGTCGCCGGGATCGGCCATGCCCAGCCCGACGGCGGTGGAGTCGCCGAGCATGACCAGCCGGATCGGCTCACCCGTGAAATCGCCGTAGACCCCGTCGGAGGGCGGCCCCTCCAGCCCGTGCGGGCGGCCGATGACCCGGCGCGCCATCATCCCCTCGGCGTACAGCAGCCCGTAGGTCGCCAGCCCGAGCGCGGTCAGGCCGCCGCCTCCCACCGCCGCCGCGGCCGCGATGCGCCGCGCGGTCCGCGCCACTCCGGGTGTCCAGATCACGTGACGTCACCTTTCTCGGCTCGTCGCGGGTTGACCGCTATATCTCCGGTACTTCGGCTCGGCGGTAGCGTTTGTTATAGAAAACCAGCCGAGTCCCGGCGACCCTCTGGGGACCCAGGCATTCCAAACGACAAGCTGACCCAGCTTTGGCAATTCGAGGTGATCGTCGCGATGCGCGTATACAACTCGCTCGTGGAGCTGATGGGCAACACCCCGCTCGTCCGGCTGCACAAGGTGACCGCGGGGGTGCCCGCCCAGGTGCTCGCCAAGGTCGAGTACTTCAACCCCGGAGGCTCGGTCAAGGACCGGATCGCGGTCCGCATGATCGACGCCGCGGAGAAGTCGGGCGAGCTCCGCCCCGGCGGCACGATCGTGGAGCCCACCTCGGGCAACACCGGCGTGGGGCTGGCGATCGTCGCCCAGCAGCGGGGGTACAGGTGCCTGTTCGTGGTGCCGGACAAGGTGGCCCAGGACAAGATCGCGGTGCTCCGGGCCTACGGCGCCGAGGTCGTCGTCTGCCCCACCGCGGTCTCCCCCGACCATCCGAACTCCTACTACTCGGTCTCCGACCGGCTGGCCAGGGAGACGCCGAACGCCTGGAAGCCGGACCAGTACTCCAATCCCAATAACCCGGAGAGCCACTATTACTCCACAGGACCGGAGATCTGGGAGCAGACCGAGGGCCGGATCACCCACTTCGTCGCGGGCGTCGGCACCGGCGGCACGATCAGCGGCACCGGCCGCTACCTCAAGGAGGTCTCCGGCGGCCGAGTCAAGATCATCGGGGCCGACCCCGAGGGCTCGGTCTACTCCGGCGGCACCGGCCGGCCGTACCTGGTGGAGGGCGTCGGCGAGGACATCTGGCCGGCCACCTACGACACCACGATCTGCGACGAGATCATCGCCGTCTCCGACAAGGACTCCTTCGGCATGACCCGCCGCCTGGCCCGGGAGGAGGCCCTGCTGGTCGGCGGCTCCTGCGGGATGGCCGCGGTCGCGGCCCTGCGCGTGGCCAGGAAGGCCGGGCCGGACGACGTGGTCGTGGTGCTGCTGCCCGACGGCGGCCGCGGCTACCTGTCGAAGATCTTCAACGACGAGTGGATGGCCGACTACGGCTTCCTGACCACCTCCTCCGAGGAGGGCCTGGTCGGGGACGTGCTGCACCGCAAGGGCTCGGGCCTGCCGGAGTTCGTGCACACCCACCCCCACGAGTCGGTGGACACCGCCATCTCCATCATGCGGGAGTACGGCGTCTCGCAGCTCCCGGTGATGAAGGAGGAGCCGCCGGTCATGGCCGCCGAGGTGGTCGGCTCGATCGTGGAGCGCGACCTGCTCGACGCCCTCTACCGCGGCCGGGTGCGCCCGCAGGACCCGCTGGCCGACCACATGTCCCAGCCGCTGCCCATGATCGGCGCCGGCGAGCCCATCTCCCACGCGGTCGACGCACTGGAGAAGGCCGACGCCGCCGTGGTCCTCGACGACGGCAAGCCCGTCGGCCTGCTCACCCGCCAGGACCTGCTGGCCTTCCTGGCGAACCACTAGCCGCGCCGGGCCTCGGCCTCCGGTCCGCGGCGCCCCGGCGCGGCCGGGGCGGGCAGCTCGGCCACGACCTCCCAGGCGCCCTCGGGGGTGGGGCCGGCCTGGAGGCGGCCGCCGAGCGCCTCGACGCGCTCGGCCATGCCGACCAGGCCGAAACCGCCGCCGAGGCCGGTGAGCCTGGCGTCGGCGGCCGAGCCGTAGTTGCGCACGCGCAGCCGTACGGAACCGTCGGCCAGCCGGAGGTCGGCCTCCACCCAGCCGGTGCCCGGGGCGTGGCGGCGCACGTTCGTCAGGGACTCCTGCAGGACCCGGTGGAGGGTGGTCATCACCTCGGGGGGCAGGGTGTCGTCGGCGATGCCCTGGGCGACCTCGAAGGCCACCTGCGGGCCGCCGGCCGAGAACCGCTCCACGAGCGCGCGCATGTCCGCCAGCCGGGTGCCGGGCGAACGGGCGGCCTCGTCCTCCGCGCGCAGGACGCTGACCAGGCGGCGCATCGAGGTCAGCGCGTCGGCGCCGGCCCCGGCGATCGCGTCGAGCGCGCCGAGCACGGCCTCCGGCTTCTGCTCGGCGACGACCCGGGCGGCCTGGGCCTGCACGACGATCCCGGTGATGTGGTGGGCGACCAGGTCGTGCAGCTCCCGGGCGAGCTCCAGGCGCTCGGCCCGCCGTACCGTGTGCACGGCCTCCCTGCGCCGCTCCAGCTGGAAGCGCAGGTAGGCGCCGACCCCCGCGGCGACGGACCAGGCGACGAAGATGAGGAAGCCCGCGGCCAGGGACGCGTCGTCCTGCCCCGGCCGGGCGGCCGAGATCTGCAGCACGAGCATCGAGGCGACGGAGAACAGCACGGCGTTCCTGAGCGGCTCGATCCAGCGCAGCCCGCCGATGGTGAGGATGAGCAGCGACCCGGTCTCCGCGAACCCGGGGATGCCGCCGTTCACGGTCGTCGCGATGACGATGGTGGAGGCGGAGGAGAGCAGCATCGCGATCACGAAGGGCCGGACCCGGCTCCGGCCGCGCCGCCACACGGCGTAGATCCCGTAGGCCCCGCAGACGGGAGCCAGGAACTGGGCGTCCATCGAGCCCCCCACCGCGATCGCGATGTCGAAGATCAGCAGCAGCCCGAGCCAGCAGAGCAGCGCTATCTCGCTGAGCCGCTGGATCCAGTAGACGAACCGGTTCGAATCCCCCACGGGCATCGAGCCTAATCCTGATGGCCGGGTGGGATATCGGCCGTTCGGCCGAGCCGTACCCCTTTGAACCGATCCTTCAGCGGAGGCGCCGCGGGACCCTCCGCGCCGATGCTTGAGGTGTCGAAGGGGAGAGGGAAATGACCGTCATCGGGATCGTGTTGCTGGCCGTCGGGCTCGTCGTCGTGGTGTCCCTGACACTCGCCGATCCGGTGCTGCTCTCACGGATCAACGGGGAGCCCGCCGAGGGCCGCAGCGGCCGTCACATCCATGCGCCGCGCGTCACCGGAAAGGACGCCGCGGTGGTCGAGCTCCGGCCGCGCCCGGTGGACGGGCACGGGTCGCGGGCCGCGTAGGGCGGGCCCGCGGGGCGCGGGCCGCAAGGGGGCCGGTCCGCGTCCGCGGGTCCCGCGGGCCCGGCCGGGGACGCGGGGCGGAGTAGCGTGGGCCGTATGACTGAAGGATTCGAGACCCTGGCCATCCATGCCGGTCAGGAGGCCGACCCCCAGACCGGGGCCGTCGTGCCGCCGATCTACGCGGTGTCCACCTACAAGCAGGACGGCGTGGGCGGACTGCGCTCCGGATACGAGTACAGCCGGTCGGCCAACCCGACCAGGACCGCGCTGGAGGAGGCCATGGCCGCCGTCGAGGGCGGCGCCCGGGGCCTGGCCTTCGCCTCGGGGCTGGCGGCCGAGGACACCGTGCTGCGCACGATCTGCCGGCCGGGCGACCACGTGATCATCCCGAACGACGCCTACGGCGGCACCTACCGGCTCTTCGCCAAGGTCCACGAGCGCTGGGGGCTGCACTACGACCCGGTGGCGCTGGACAACCTGAGCGCGGTGGGGGCCGCCATCACGCCGAAGACGAAGGCCATCTGGGTGGAGACGCCCACCAACCCGCTGCTCGGCATCTCCGACATCGCGGCCCTGGCCGAACTCGCCCACGACTGCGGCGCGCTGCTGGTGGTGGACAACACCTTCGCCTCGCCGTACCTCCAGCAGCCGCTGGCGCTGGGCGCGGACATCGTGGTCCACTCCACCACGAAGTACGTCGGCGGCCACTCCGACGTGGTCGGCGGCGCGCTCGTCGCCGGGGACGCGGAGCTGGGCGAGCAACTCGCCTACCACCAGAACGCCATGGGCGCGGTGGCCGGGCCGTTCGACGCCTGGCTGACGCTGCGCGGCCTCAAGACGCTCGCGGTGCGGATGGACCGGCACTGCGACAACGCGGAGCGGGTGGTCGACCTCCTGCTCGCCCACCCGAAGGTGATCTCGGTGCTCTACCCGGGCATGCCCGAGCACCCCGGCCACGAGGTGGCCGCCAAGCAGATGAGGCGCTTCGGCGGCATGGTCTCCTTCCGGGTCGCCGGGGGCGAGGCCGAGGCGGTCGAGATCTGCAACCGGGCCAAGCTGTTCACCCTGGGCGAGTCGCTCGGCGGCGTGGAGTCGCTGATCGAGCACCCCGGCCGGATGACCCACGCCTCGGCGGCAGGCTCCCCGCTGGAGGTCCCCGGCGACCTGGTCCGGCTCTCGGTCGGCATCGAGTCGATCGACGACCTGCTCGCCGACCTCTCCCAGGCCCTGGGCTGACGCGCCTGCGGCTCCGGGCCGCCCGGCCTGAGACCGGGCGGCCCGGAGCCGGTCAGAAGGGGTCGCCCCAGACCATGAGCACGAGGATGACCAGCCAGATCAGCGAGACCACGCCGGAGAGCGCGGCGATCCTGCCGGTCTGCGCCTCGGCGGTCCCGGTGGCGGCGGCCGCGGGGCCCCGGTCCCCGGCCGCCTGGTCGTCCTGCGGCGCGGAGTCGGCGTCGGCGTCGGTGCCGGTGTCCGTGCCGGTGCCGGTGTCGCGGGCCGGGGCGCCGCCGCCGAGGATCCGGATGGCGGCCCGCTGGTCCCGCTCCACGATGACCAGCAGCACCATGGCGACGATGAAGAGCGTCATCGAGACGGAGAGGTACGGCTTGCCGAGATACTCCCGGCCGAGCAGCACGCCGAACAGGAAGACGCCCACGCCGGCGATGGCGTAGGCGCGCGTCGTCCTGTGCAGGTAGCGCAGGACGTCGACGTTGCGGGCGCGGATGAACCTGGGGGTGGAGACGGTCGCGGCGGTGACCGGTCCCAGGGCGAAGATCGCGAAACCGATGTGCAGCCAGAGCAGCAGGTCTGTCATGCGCCAGACCCTAGCCCCCGGTGATCTCGTCCGGATACGGCTTCGGGAACCCGGGAGGGTCGGGTGCGTCCGCCCCGCCCTCTTTCCGGAGCCCGCCCTCCTTCTGGAGGAGGTGCCGGCAGAGCGGGCAGGCGTCCTGCGGCCGGGCCCGGCAGGTGCTGTGATCGACCCGCACGCCGAGCAGGCGCCGGGCGCCCGCCGTGGTGGCTCCCGGCGCGCGGCCGGTGATCGAGGCGCGGTTGTCCTCGACATGGATGCTGACCACGACGAGCGCGAGGACGACGAGAAAGACGGCGAGCAGGATTCCGGCTGCTATCGAGGCCGCGATCCACATGCGCTCCTCCGGGGAAGGGGAACCCAAGCCTTCCCCGGATACCGTCGCGTTTCAAGACGGGTGGATCACTCCCGGCCGGGAGCGTCCTGCCGCGCGCGGGGGCGCGAGCCGAGGAGCAGCTCGAAGCCCACGCAGGCGACGATCATCAGCACGATGAGGATGACTGCGATCATCCGGTCTCCCTCCCTCCGGTCGTCGGCGGCGGGAACGCCCTCGACAGGAAAGACGGCGGAAGGAGGGGAGAGGCCGTCACCGGAAGATTACGTTTCGGGGACGAGTGGATTCCGAGGGCAAGGTGATGGATCTTCACTTGTGCGTCCGGAGCATCCGGGCGGTGTGAGTAGGATCACTGGCAGGCCCGTCCCCGTGTGATGAGGCCGTCGGCGTCGAGGCCGCGGCCGTGCCGGGCGGGCGCCTGACCCGTGATCGTGCACGAAGGCACAAAGGAGTGCCCGCTGTGGCTGTGAAGCATGTCGAGCCGTACACCGCCGAATGGCACCACCAGCCCGCTTTCTACCTGCGCCGCGTCGCGGAGGCACTGGGCGCGCAGGCCGAGACCTGGTGGGAGGGGCCGTGCGACCCGCGCGCCGGGACCATCCGGCTGACCGGCGGCGACGCGCTGGTGTGGGACGAGGAGAGCGGCTGGCGCTGGGGCGGGTTCGTCTCGGGCGACCCGGCCTCCTGCACCGTCCTGGCCGGGGCCCGCTATCTCGGCGGCGGCCTGCTGCTCCGCCCCGACCGCGTCCCGGCCGCCGTCGCGGAGGCGCGGGCCGGGGTGGGCAACAGTACGGCCTGGCGTCCCTGCTACCGCTCCTACCGGCACTACCGCGACGGCTTCGACCTCGCCCTCAACGGCTACGTCGCCCACGCCGACGCCTGAGGCTCGGCGCCCCGCCCGCTGCCCGCCCCCTCCCGGGGGGCTCCGCCGCCCTCTGGCGCGGAGCGGGCGCCTACCGGGCGCGGCGGGCGCGCAGGAAGTCGCTGACGACGTACTCGCCGAGCCGGTCGGGGCTGGGGGAGAAGACCCGGCCGCCGTTGCGGCGGGCGACCTCGTCCACGAACTCCTTCAGCCGGTCGTCCTCGGCGAGCATGAACACGTTGAGCGTCGCCCGGCGCCGGGTCATCTTGTCCACCTCGGAGAGGGTGAGCTCCAGCGTCTCGGGCGTGGGCGGCCACTCGAAGGCGTAGGAGCCGTTGCGGCGCAGGTGCGAGGTGGGCTCGCCGTCGGTGACCACGAGCACGACCGGTTCGAAGTCGGGGTGGCGGTCGAGGTGGCGGCCGGCGATCAGCAGGGCGTGGTGCAGGTTCGTGCCCTGGACCATGTCCCACTCCAGCCCGGCCAGCTCGTCGGGCTGCAGGACCCGGGCGTAGTTGGAGAAGCCGACGATCTGCACCGAGTCCTGGGGGAACTTGGAGGCGACCAGCGCCTGCAGGGCCATCGCGGTCTGCTTGGCCGCCGCCCAGGTGCCGCGCAGCGCCATCGAGTAGGACAGGTCGACCAGCAGGCAGACCGCCGCGGCCGTGCGCCGCTCGGTCTCGGCCACCTCGAAGTCGTCCACCGTGAGGGTCACGGCACCGGTACGGCTCGCGCCGCGCCGTACTCCGTTGACGACCGTGCGGACCACGTCGATCGGCTGCTCGTCGCCGAACCGCCAGGGGCGGGTGGAGCCGGTGAGCTCGCCGGCCGCACCCGCGTCGACCTGGTCGTGGTCGCCGCGGCGGCCGGCGTCGAGGGAGGCGAAGACCCGGCGCAGCGCGGTCTCGCCGAGCCGCCGGACGGCCTTGGGGGTGAGCTCCAGCCGGCCGCGCCGGCGCAGGAGGTAGCCCTGCTGCTCCAGTTCGCGCTCGATCTGCTTGAGCGCCTCCAGGTCGTCGACGGCCGAGCGGCCGAGGGCGCGCCGGACCGCCGCCTCGTCCACGTCGTCCAGCCGGGCCCCGGGGTAGTCCTGGCGGAGCGCGGCCTCCAGCTGGGTCAGGTCGGCGAGCTCGTCCAGCGCGGTCACCGCGTCGCCCATCCCGATCGGTTGCTCGCCGGTGAGCCGCTCGGGGGTGTTCCAGGCGAGGTCGGGGCGGCGGGCGTGCAGGGACTCGCCCAGCCGGCGCATCTGCTCGGCCAGGCCCTCCTGCTCCAGGGTCTGGTTGACCAGGGCGGCGAGCTCCTCGCGCTGGCGCGGGGTGAGGGAGGCCAGCAGGCGCTGGGTCGCGGCGGCCCGGCGGGCCAGGATGTCGACCAGTTCCTCCAGGTTCCGGGGCGACTCCGGGAACATGTCTCCATATTTCGACATGAAGCGGTCGAAATCATCCTGGCTGTGCTCGCCCCGGGCGTCCCGGTCGAGCATGTCGTTCAGCTCGGACATCATCGCGCGGACCCGTTCCAGCGCGGCAGGATCGGGATCGGCCAGCGCCTGCTTCATGCCGCGGAACTGGCTGTCGAGCACCTCCCGGCGGAGCAGGTCGCGCAGCTCCTCAAAGGTCCGCCGGGCGGCCTCGGAGCGCCACCGGTAGTCGCTCAGCGACTGGATCGCGCCGGCCGGGTCGTCCGGAACCAGGTCCAGCTGCGTCTCGCGGAACCGGGCCTCGTCCGACGGGTCCGGGAACAGCTCCGCCCGCTCCTGGCCGATCGCCTTGTCCAGCAGCGCCCTGGCCCGTTCCAGGGTCCCGTCCAGGCGGCCCCGCTCGCGCAGCTCGCGGCGGCGGCGCCGTACCTCGCGGAGCAGGTCGTCCAGGCCGCGCCGGTTCTCCGCGCCGGGCAGGCCCTGCTTGAGCAGGTCGCGCAGGGCGTGGCCCGGGTTGGCGCCGGACAGGATCGAGTCGCCCATCCGGTCGAGCGCCGACCGCACGTCGTACGGCGGGGCGAGCGGGTCGGGCCCGTCCCGGTACTCGCCATAGCGATAACTCATCCGCCCCCCACCTTCTCGCACTCCACTCGCGGGGCCTGGCCGCTCAGGTGCGGTAGACCGCCGCGCCGTCCGTCTCGTCCTTGGACAGGCGGCGCAGCAGGTAGAGCCCCTCCAAGGTGAACTCCAGCGCCGCCGCCGCGTGCCCGGGGGACTCGTCGCCGATGCCGAGCTGGGACATGATCTTGGCCAGGCCGGTCACCGGGCCGATCCTGCGCAGCAGCTCGGCGGCCGGGACCAGCGGCCCGGACTCCACCTGCACCCCCTCGGAGAACCTCTCCAGCAGGGCCGACAGGTCCATGCCGCCGAGCGTGCCGCGGAACGTCTCGGCCACGGCCCGGCGGAGCAGGTGCGCGAGCACCTCGGTCTCCCGGCCCTCCTCACTGACCTCGAACTCCACCTTGCCGCGGAGCGTGTGCACGATGCCGGGAAGGTCGGCCACCCGGGCCACCGGGCGCTCCTCGCCGGTCAGCGCGGCCCGCCGCAGGGCGGAGGCCGCGGCGGTCTCGGCGGCGGCGATGGAGAAGCGGGCCGAGACGCCGGAGCGCGAGTCGACCGCGGTGGACTCGCGGACGAGCCGGGTGAACCGGGCGATCACCTCGATCAGGTGGCCGGGCAGGTCGGCGCCGACGTGGCCGAGGGCGGCCTCCTGGCGGATGAGCGCCAGCTCGGCCTCGACCGAGAGCGGGTAGTGGGTGCGGATCTCGGCGCCGAAGCGGTCCTTGAGCGGGGTGATGATCCGGCCGCGGTTGGTGTAGTCCTCCGGGTTGGCGCTGGCGATCAGCAGGATGTCCAGCGGGAGCCGGAGGTTGTAGCCGCGGACCTGGATGTCGCGCTCCTCCAGCACGTTGAGCAGCGAGACCTGGATGCGTTCGGCCAGGTCGGGCAGCTCGTTGACCGAGAAGACGCCGCGGTTGCTCCGCGGCACCAGGCCGTAGTGCACGGTCTCCGGATCGCCGAGCGTGCGCCCTTCTGCGATCTTGATGGGGTCGACGTCGCCGATCAGGTCGCCCACGGAGGTGTCGGGGGTGGCGAGCTTCTCGCCGTAGCGCTCGTCCCGGTGACGCCAGGCGACCGGGAGCTCCTCGCCCGCGGACTCGGCCAGGCGGCGGCAGCGGACGCAGGCGGGGGCGTAGGGGTGGTCGTTGATCTCGCAGCCCTCCACGACCGGGGTCCACTCGTCGAGCAGCCCGGTGACGGCGCGGACGAGCCGGGTCTTGCCCTGCCCGCGCTCGCCGAGCAGGACCAGGTCGTGACCGGCGAGCAGGGCCCGCTCCAACTGGGGCAGGACGGTGTCGTCGAAGCCCACGATGCCGGTGAACCGCGGCTCCCCCGCCCGGAGGAGGGACAGGAGGTTCTCGCGGATCTCGGCCTTCACCGTGCGGTGGACATGGCCGCTCGCGCGCAGTTCGCGCAGAGTCCGTGGCTGTGGAATGTGGCGCACGGGATCGAGACTACGTCGCCGGAGCCGAAACCGGCAGCCTCATCCCGCTCATCCCGATTTCGGATCTTGGCCATCGCATGGCGTTCGGCATGCGTGTCCTCCCTCTCAGTGGGGAGAATCGCTCAGGAAAAGGCTTCGGGATTCAGGGAAGACACTCCGGATACGAAGGTTTCGGACAAGAGGGGAGGCGAGACGGGTGCCGCTGTTGACAAGCCGCTTCGCCGATGGTCTCGCCGTGGGCTCGGACCTGGCCGCGGCGGCGGAGTCCGCGGTCGGGCAGGCCCTGCACGGGCTGAGCGGACCGCCGGATCTGGTCTGTTTCTTCATCTGCGGCGACGACCCCGACGAGGTCTCCCGCGCCGGCCTGCGGGCGATGACTCTGGCGCCGGAGGCGACGGTGATCGGCTGCAGCTCCACCGGGGTGATCGGGGGAGGGCAGGGGATCGAGGTCACGCCCTCGGTGAGCGCCTGGGCCGCCACCCTGGACGGGGCCCGGCTGACCACCTTCGTGCTGGACAGCCTGCAGGCCGACGACCGCTTCGTCGTCGTCGGCCTGCCGGAGCGCGGCCCCGACGACAAGGTGGCCATCCTGCTGGCCGACCCCTACACCTTCCCGACCGACGGCTTCGTCGAGCGCTCGGGAGAGGTCCTCGGCGACCTCCCGCTGGTCGGCGGCCTGGCCAACGCCTTCCTCGGCCGGGACGCGGTGCGGCTGTTCGTCAACGGGGAGGTGCACACCGAGGGCGCCGTGGGCGTGCTCATCGGCGGCGAGGTCAACGTCAGCACCGTGGTCAGCCAGGGCTGCCGCCCGATCGGCCCGTCCATGACGGTCACCGGGGTCGAGGAGAACCTGCTGCTCGAACTCGCCGGGCAGCCCGCGCTGGCGCGGCTGGAGGAGATCGTCAGCGCGCTGGACGAGGAGGACCGCGAGCTGGTCGCCTCGGGGCTGCAGATCGGCGTCGCCATCGACGAGTACGCCGAGCGGCACGAGCACGGCGACTTCCTGATCCGCGGGGTGCTCGGGATCGACCCCGACCGGGAGGCCGTGGCCATCGGCGACATCGTCGAGATGGGCCGGACCGTCCGCTTCCAGGTCCGCGACGCCGCCACCGCCGACGAGGACCTCTACGAGCTGCTCGACGCCCACCGGGAGGAGTTCGGCCGGGTGGACGGCGCGCTGCTGTTCTCGTGCAACGGCCGGGGCTCGGCCATGTTCGGCACCGCCGACCACGACATGATGGCGGTCAGCGACACCCTCGGCCCCATCGGCGTGGCCGGGTTCTTCGCGGCCGGGGAGATCGGCCCGGTGGGGAGCCACAACCACGTGCACGGGTTCACCGCGTGCCTGCTGGCCTTCTCCTCCCGCCCGTCGGCCGGCCGGTCCTATGATCGTTGAATGTCCGAATCTGTGCTCGCCGTCGACATCGGCGGGACGAAGTTCGCCGCCGCGCTGGTAGGACCCGGCGGAGACGTCCAGGCGGCCGAGCGGGTCGCCACGCCGCCCGGCGGCGACGCCGCGACCCTGTGGAAGGCCCTCGACGAGCTGGTCTCCGCCGTCGCCGGCGACCGGCCGGTCGCCGGGGTGGGGATCGGGTGCGGCGGCCCGATGTCCTGGCCGGACGGGGCCGTCTCCCCGCTGAACATGCCGGGCTGGCGCGCCTTCCCGCTCCGGGACCGGCTGGCCGCGCGTTTCCCCGGAGTGCCGGTCCGCATCCACAACGACGCCGTCTGCGTGGCCGTCGCCGAGCACTGGCGCGGCGCCGGGCGGGGCAGCGCCAACATGCTGGGCATGGTCGTGTCCACCGGGGTGGGCGGCGGGCTGGTCCTCGGCGACCGGCTGATCGACGGCGGCAGCGGCAACGCCGGGCACATCGGGCACATCGTGGTCGACCCGGACGGCCCCGCCTGCGGCTGCGGCGGCCGCGGCTGCCTGGAGGCCGTCGCCCGCGGTCCCGGCCTGGCGGCGTGGGCGGTCGAGCAGGGCTGGATCCCCGGGCGGGTCGCGGGATCCGCCGCTCCGGTCCCCGCGCCGGCCTACGTCGAGGCGGCGACCGCCACCGGGCGGCAGCTCGCGCTGGACGCCGCCGCCGGGGACGCGACCGCGCTGGCGGCCATGGGCAGGGCCGGGCGGGCGCTCGGCCTGGCCATCGCCTCCGCCACCCATCTGTGCGACCTCGACGTGGTCACCGTCGGCGGCGGCCTCTCCCAGGCCGGGCCGCTGCTGTTCGGCCCCATGGAGGAGACGCTCCGCGCCCACGTCGGACTGGACTTCGCCCGACGCGTCCGCGTGGTCCCGGCCTCCCTCGGCCAGGACGCCGGCCTCGTCGGCGCCGCGGCGCTCATCCTCGCCGCCGACCGGTACTGGTCCCCCCGGGACTAGTACGGCTCCTCCGCCCTCCCGGTCCGCTCCGCCGTACGGCGCGGGCCGCGGGGGCGGCACGCCGTACGGCCGGGTCGCGCCTGGCATGGACCCTGCACGCGGGGTGGGAGGATGGCCCGCATGTCAGCGCCTCAGGTGACCTTCGAGGACGTGGTCGCCGCCCGGGAGCTCCTGGCCGGCGTCGCCGTGCGGACCCCGGTCGTCCACTCCCGCGTGCTCTCCGACACGATCGGCGGGCCCGTCCACCTCAAGTGCGAGAACCTCCAGCGCTCCGGCTCCTTCAAGGTGCGCGGCGCCTACGTCAGGATCGCCCGGCTCACGCGGGAGGAGCTGGCGCGGGGCGTGGTCGCGGCCAGCGCGGGCAACCACGCGCAGGGCGTGGCGCTCGGCGCGGGCCTGCTGGGGGCCAAGGCGGCGGTCTACATGCCCGAGGGCGCGCCGCTGCCCAAGGTGGCCGCGACCCGGTCCTACGGCGCCGACGTGGTCTTCGCCGGGCACACCGTGGACGTCGCGCTGGCCCAGGCCAGGGAGCACGCCGAGCGGACCGGGGCGGTGTTCATCCACCCCTTCGACCACCCCGACGTCGTCGCGGGGCAGGGCACGATCGGGCTGGAGATCCTGGAGCAGCTCCCGGAGACCGGCACGATCGTGCTCTCCGTGGGCGGCGGGGGCCTGGCCGCCGGGGTCGCGCTCGCGGCCAAGTCGCTCCGGCCCGGCGTGCGGATCGTCGGTGTGCAGGCCGAGCGGGCCGCCGCCTACCCGGCCTCGCTCTCCGCCGGGCATCCGGTCATGGTCCAGCCCGCCGCCACGATGGCCGACGGCATCGCGGTGGGCCGCCCGGGCGAGCTGCCCTTCGAGCTGATCCACTACCTGGTCGACAGCGTGGTCACGGTCACCGAGCAGGAGATCTCACGGGCGCTGGTGCTCTGCCTGGAGCGGGCCAAGCAGGTCGTCGAGCCCGCCGGGGTGGCGGGCGTGGCGGCGGTCCTGGCCCATCCGGAGGTCTTCGAGCCGCCCGTGGTGGCGGTGCTCTCCGGGGGCAACATCGACCCGCTGCTGCTGGCCAAGGTCCTGCGGCACGGACTGGCCGCGGCCGGGCGCTACCTGACCCTGCGGGTCTCGCTGCCCGACCGGCCCGGAACCCTGGCGGCGCTGACGGCCGAGGTGGCGCGGTTGCGGGCCAACGTGCTGGACATCGCGCACGAGCGGGTCGGGGTCGACCTGGGCGAGGTCGCGGTCCAGCTCCAGTTGGAGACGCGGGGACCGGAGCACGCCGAGGAGGTGCTGGGCTCCCTGCGCCGGCACGGCTACCGGCCCGTCTCCGGCTGAGCCGCACGGCGCCGCGTCCACCGCGCGGCGGCGCGCGCCGGTCCCGCGGGCCGGGCCGTACGGCGGGCCCGCCCGACGGCGACGGGACTGCCGGGTGGCGGGCCTACCAGGTGGCGGGCTTGCGCTCCTGGAACAGCCAGGCGTCGAAGAGCGCGTCGAGCTGCTTGCCGGAGAGGCGCTCCGCCAGCGCCGTGAAGTCCTCGGTCGTGACGTATCCGTACTTGTGCTCGGCGGTCCACGTCTTCAGCAGCTCGAAGAAGACCTGGTCGCCGATGCGCTGCCGGAGCGCGTGCAGGGTCATGCCGCCCCGGGTGTAGACAGAGGCGTTGAACAGGTCGTCCGGCCTGGCGCGGCCCGGGGCGTACTTCCAGATGGCGGCGTCCGGCCCGGCCTCGTAGCGGCGGCGGAAGATCTCCTCGGCGGTGGCGTCGCCCTCGTGCTCCGACCAGAGCCACTCGGCGTAGGTGGCGAAGCCCTCGTTGAGCCAGAGGTCCTTCCACCGGCGGATGCTGAGGCTGTTGCCGAACCACTGGTGGGCGAGCTCGTGGGCGATGATGTCCTCGCCCGGGTCGAACCCGCCGTACATGGGCTTGGTCTGGTTCTCCAGCGCGTAACCGGCGGAGAAGTCGTCCACCACGCCTCCGGTGGAGGAGAACGGGTAGGGGCCGAACACGGTGGCCCAGTAGTCGGTGATCTTCCCCGAGAGCGTGTGGAGGTCGTCCAGCGAGTCGCGGAAACGGGGGTCCACGGCGGCCAGGTTCTTGATGCCGGAGGCGGTCGTCCCCTCGCGCAGCTCGAACCTGCCCAGCGTCATGGTGGCCAGGTAGGTCACCATCGGGTGGTCCTCCCGCCAGCGGTAGACGGTCTTCCCGCCGGTCGTCCTCGGCCGGTCGGTCATCTCCCCGTTGGCCAGCGCGGTCAGCCCGGCCGGAACGGTGATCTCGAACTCGTAGCGCGCCTTGTCGGCGGGGTGGTCGTTGCCGGGGAACCAGGTCCTGGCGCCGTTCGGCTCGCAGGTGACGAAGGCCCCGTCCTTGGTGGGGATGAACCCATAGGTGCCGAGGTTGGAGGAGTCCCTGACGGGCTCGGGCTCCCCGGCGTAGGCGACCTCGACGGTGAACGCCGCGCCGGAGGGCAGCGGCCCGGAGGGGATCACGGTGAGCTCGTGCCCGGACCGCTCGAACGCGGCGGGCCCGCCGTTCACCGCGACCCGCCCGACCGTGAACCCGGACAGGTCGAGGTTGAAGCGGGACAGGGCCTGCGCGGCCTTCGCCTCGATCACGGTGACGCCGGACAGGTGCCTGGAACCCGGGTCGTAGTCGATTTCGAGGCGGTAGCGCTCGACGTCGTAGCCGCCGTTGCCGTCGGAGGGGAAGTCGGGGTCGCCGATCCCGGGCGCGCCCGGCGACCCGGTGGCGGCGGGCGGGGCGCCGGTGGCCGGGGCGGTCGTCCCGTCCGGCCCGGAGCAGGCGAGCGCGCAGAGCAGGACGGTGGTTGCCACGATGGCGGGCCGACCCGACGCCATGGTTGAGCTTTCCCCTTTCCGGCCCGGGCCGTGCCGGGGCGCAGGTTCGCAAGACTACGCGAGCCCGCGCGGCCCGGCACTCACAGTGACGGAAAGGGGGTTCCGCCGCTACAGGTTGCCGCGGAGCTCCTGCTCGCGCTCGATGGCCTCGAACAGCGCCTTGAAGTTGCCCTTGCCGAAGCCGAGCGAGCCGTGGCGCTCGATGAGCTCGAAGAAGACCGTGGGACGGTCCTGGACCGGCTTGGTGAAGATCTGCAGCAGGTAGCCGTCCTCGTCGCGGTCGACCAGGATCCTGCGCTTCTTCAGCTCCTCGATCGGGGCGCGGACCTCGCCGATGCGGGCGCGCAGCTCCGGGTCGTCGTAGTAGGAGTCGGGCGTGTCCAGGAACTTCACCCCGGCCGCGCGCATGTGGTCGACCGTGGTCAGGATGTCGTTGGTGGCCAGCGCGATGTGCTGCACGCCCGGTCCGCCGTAGAAGTCGAGGTACTCGTCGATCTGCGACTTCTTCTTGGCGATCGCCGGCTCGTTGAGCGGGAACTTCACCTTGCGGGTGCCGTCCGCGACGACCTTGGACATCAGCGCCGAGTACTCGGTGGCGATGTCGTCGCCGATGAACTCCGCCATGTTGGTGAAGCCCATGACCCGCTTGTAGAACTCCACCCACTCGTCCATCTTGCCGAGCTCCACGTTGCCGACGCAGTGGTCGACGGCCTGGAACAGCCGGCCGTTCTTCACGTCCGGCGGGGCGACGAGCGGCTCGGCGGCGGCGTAGCCGGGCAGGTACGGCCCGCTGTAGTTGGAGCGGTCGACCAGCGTGTGCCGGGTCTCGCCGTAGGTGGCGATCGCGGCGAGGACCACCTTGCCGTGGTCGTCCTCCAGCGTGTACGGCTCCGCCAGGCCCCTGGCGCCCTGGGCGAGGGCGTGGGCGTAGGCGGCCTCCACGTCCGGGACCTCGATGGCCAGGTCGATCACGCCGTCGCTGTGCTCGGCCACGTGCCGGGCGAGGTCGGTGCCCGGCCGCAGGGAGCCGCGCAGCTCGAACCGGGCGCTTCCGGAGGTGAGGACATAGGCGACCTCGTCGCGGCTGCCGTTCTCCGGGCCCTTGTAGGCCACCAGCTTCATGCCGAAGGCGGTGGAGTAGTAGTGGGCGGCCTGCTTGGCGTTGCCCACGGCGAAGACCACGGCGTCCATGCCGTTCACGGGAAAGACGTCACTCATGGCTCCACTCTCGGTTTCGATGGGCTGGTTGTGCAACAGTTACTTGTTCAGGTGGACAACTTGTATATTTACTGACCGGTAAGCGTGGAGGATCTGTACACCATGACGATTGATCGACTCGACGCCCGGCTCATCACCCTGCTCGCCGAGGAGCCCAAGCTGGGCGTGCTGGAGTGCTCCCGGCGGCTCGGCGTGGCCCGGGGCACCGTCCAGGCCCGCCTCGACCGGCTGGCCGCCAGGGGAGTGATCACCGGCTACGGCCCCGACATCGCGCCCGCCGCGCTCGGCTACGACGTGACCGCCTTCGTCACCCTGCAGATCCGCCAGGTCAGCGGGCACGACCCGGTCGCCGACCAGCTCGCGAAGATCCCGCAGGTGCTGGAGGTGCACACGATCACCGGCGGCGACGACATGCACTGCCGGGTGGTGGCGCGCAGCAACGCCGACCTGCAGCGGGTCATCGACCTGATCGTCGAGGTCCGGGGGGTCGTCAGGACCTCCTCGGTGATCGCGCTGGACACCCCCGTGCCATACCGGATCCTTCCTCTGGTGGCCGACCTCCCCCACCAGGGCGGACGCTAGCCGTACCATGCCAAGAGGGGAATCAGGTTTTGTTATGCATCGTTTACCCTTAACGGTTCGCACAGTTGACGGGGGTCGGCTGCGGCCTGGAACGGGGGTGTGATCAGGTGGGGAAGGGCAGTCGCGGGAGAAGGCTCCTGCGGGCCGCGCTCGTCGTCCTCGGCGTCGGCTTCGTCGTGTCGATCATCCTGTTCGCCGTGGCGTGGGCGATGACCCCCATCCCGGACAGCACCCAGTCCGGCGCGACCGCGCAGGGATCGGTGATCTACTACCGGGACGGCAGGACCGTCCTCGCCAAGCAGGGCGTCAACCGCAAGAACGTGAAGCTGGACAAGGTCGCCGACAGCCTCAAGGACGCGGTCATCGCGGCCGAGAACCGCTCGTTCTACTCCGACAGCGGCGTCTCCCTCCGCGGCACCGCACGGGCCGTGTGGTCCACCGTCACCGGGAGGCAGCTGCAGGGCGGCTCGACGATCACCCAGCAGATGGTCCGCAACTACTACAGCGGCCTCAGCCAGGAGCGCTCCGCCGTCCGCAAGCTCAAGGAGATCATGATCTCCCTGAAGGTGGACCGCTCCCAGTCCAAGGACTGGGTGCTGGAGCAGTACCTCAACACGATCTACTTCGGCCGGGGCGCCCACGGCGTCCAGGCCGCGGCCGACGCCTACTTCCGCAAGGACGCGGGCAGGCTGACCGTGGCCGAGAGCGCCTACCTCGCCGCGGTGATCCAGCAGCCCACCCGGTTCGCCGACCCCGAGGGCGCCGACCTGGAGGCCGCCGAGGCGCGCTGGCGGTGGGTGATCGACGGCATGGTGAAGACCGGCACGCTCACCCCCGCCGAGGCCGCCGCGGCGAAGTTCCCCGTCCTGCAGGAGCCCAGGGCGGTCTTCACGCCTGAGGGGCAGGAGGGCTACATGCTCGACCAGGTCATGGCCGAGCTCAGGAAGCGCGGCTACACCGACGAGATGGTCAACCAGGGCGGGCTGAAGATCGTCTCTACCTTCGACAAGAAGCTGATGGAGACCGCGGAGCGGGCGGTCGCCTCCGTCCTGCCGGACGACGCCCCGAAGCAGGTCCGCACCGGCCTGGCCGCCGTCGACCCCGCGACCGGCGAGGTGCTCGCCTTCTACGGCGGGCGCAGCTACAGCGCCAGCAAGTTCGACAACGCCTTCTCCGCCGAGGTGCAGGCCGGTTCCACCTTCAAGGCCTACGTGCTGGCCGCGGGCCTGGAGAACGGCTTCGACCTGAGCACGCGGGTCAAGGGCAACTCGCCCATGCGGGTCGCCTCCGACCCCGACCACCCGATCGCCAACTCGGGCGGCGCCTCCTACGGCCAGGTCAACCTGGTCAGGGCCATGCGGCACTCGGTGAACACCGCGTTCGTGGACCTCGGCCAGCAGGTCGGCCTGCACGAGGTCGTCGAGGCCGCCGGGGCCGCGGGCGTCCCCGTCGACCAGCTCACCCCCCACCAGGACGCGGCGACCCTGCCGCTGGGAGTGGCCTCGGTGAGCGCGGTGCAGAACGCCTCCGGCTTCGCCACCTTCGCCGCGGGCGGCGTGCACCGCGAGGCCCACGTCATCCGGTCGATCACCGACGGCAAGGAGAAGACCAAGGTCGAGGAGAAGGGCGAGCAGGTCTTCTCCGCGCAGACCGCCGCCGACGTCACCTACGCGCTGACCGAGGTCGTCACGGGCGGCACCGGCACCGCCGCCCGCCTCTACGACCGCCCGGCGGCCGGGAAGACCGGCACCACCGACAAGTCGGCAGCCGCCTGGTTCGCCGGGTTCACCCCTCAGCTCGCCGTCGCCGTGGACATGTTCCGCGACGACAACAAGCCGGTGGTGGTGGGCGGGAGCGTCCAGTACGGCGGGCAGTACCCCGCCCAGATCTGGCGCGCGTTCATGACCGAGGCGATGGCCGGCAAGCCCGTCGAGCGGTTCCCCGAGCCGTCGAACCGCGGCTATGCGAACCCCTACGAGGGCGACGGCGGCTCCTACGACCGGGACGGCGGCTACGGCGGGGACGGCGAGATCGTCGACCCCACGCCCGCCCCCGAGCAGACGGCCCTCCCCGAGCCCGGCCCCGAGCAGACGGCCGTCCCGGACCCGGATCCGACCGGCGTCCCCGACCCCGAAGGCTCCGGGAACGGAGAGGGGGAGGGGACCGGCGACGGAGAGGGCGGCGGGACCGGCGAGGGAGAGGGCGGCGGCACCGGGGAAGGCGGCGGGACCGGCGAGGGAGGCGACGGCGGCACCGGCGGGGACGGCGGCGAGATCAACGACACCGAGACGGGCCGCCGCGCGGAGCCCGGCGGCGGCGGTCAGCCGGTCGGCCGGCCCGACGGCCCGCCGGTCGGCTAGGACGCGCCGGCGGCGGAGCCGCCCGGCCGGTCGCGGACGCGTCCGGCCGGCACCGCGTCGGCGGCCGTCAGGACATGAGCTCCGCCTCCAGGGCGGCCGGGGTGGTCACCGGCATCCGGCAGGTGAAGCCCCGGCACACGTAGGCCGCGGGGGAGCCGTCCACCAGCCCCCGGCCCTCCAGGAGCGGGGCGCCGGGCGAGCCGGGCTCGCCCAGGGCGACCACCAGCCCGGGCACCGCCGAGAGCAGGGCGGTGCGGTGCAGCGCCGCGGTCGCGGAGTCGCCGATCGGGCCGACGACGGCCACCTCGACGGGCCCGGAGACGGCGGCCTGCGCCACGGCCAGGCCCCAGCCGGCGAACCGGGCGTGCCGGTCGGCGAGGACGCTCACCGTGCCGAGGGCCGCCTCGGCCGCCTGCCGGTGCCGGGCCGAACCCGTCAGCGCGGCGTAGGACAGCAGCGCCCCGGCGGCGGCGAACCGGCCCGAGGGGGTGGCGTTGTCGGTGGGGTCCTGCGGGCGCTGGAAGAGCCGCTCGGCGTCGTCGGCGGTGTCGTAGAACCCGCCGGAGCCGTCGGGGAAGCGGGTGAGCACGGTCTCCAGCAGCTCTCCCGCCCGGTGGAACCAGCGGGTCTCGCCGGTCACGGCGTACAGGGCGAGCAGGCCCTCGGCCAGGTCCGCGTAGTCCTCCAGCACCCCGGCGTTGCCGCCCGCCCGGCCGTCGCGCGAGGTGCGCAGCAACCGGACGCCGCCCGCGCCGTCCCCGGAGCCGCCCGCACCGCGCACGTGGACCTCGTCCAGCAGCACGGCCGCGGCCCGCGCGGCCTCCACCAGGTCGGGCCGGTCGAACAGGGCGCCCGCCTCCGCCAGGGCCGCGACGGCCAGGCCGTTCCAGGCGGCCACCACCTTGTCGTCCCGTCCGGGCCGCACCCGGCGGGAGCGGGCGGTGAGCAGGGCGGCGCGGACCCGCTCGAACCGCTCCCGGTCGTCGGGGTCGGACAGGAGCTGGAGCACCGAGGCGCCGTGCTCGAACGTCCCGGCGCCGGTCACCTCGAACACCCCGGCGGCCCAGTCGCCGTCGTCCTCGCCGAGGAGCTCCTGGAGCTCGTCGACCGTCCAGGCGTAGAACCTGCCCTCCACCCCCTCGCTGTCGGCGTCGAGCGCCGAGGCGAAACCGCCCTCGGGGGTGCGCATCTCGGCCAGCAGGAAGGAGGCGGTCTCCAGCGCCACCCGCCGGCCCCGCTCCGACCCGGTGGAGCGCCACCAGTGCGCGTAGACCCGCAGCAGCAGGGCGTTGTCGTAGAGCATCTTCTCGAAGTGCGGCACGACCCACTCGGCGTCCACGCTGTAGCGGGCGAACCCGCCGCCGAGCTGGTCGTAGATCCCGCCCCTGGCCATGGCCTCCAGGGTGCGCCCGGCCATCGAGAGCGCCGCCTCCGCCTCGGGGCCCCCGGCGGCGCCGTACCGGAGCAGGAACTCCAGCGCCATCGAGGGCGGGAACTTGGGCGCCTCGCCGAAACCGCCGCGCACCGCGTCGAAGGAGGAGGCGAGGCTCCGCACGGCCCGGGTGAGCGTCTCCGCCGCGGGCAGCGGGCCCGAGGGGAAGGCCGCCTGGCTGTTCAGCGCCTCGACGATCTTCGAGCTCTGGGCCAGCACCGCCTCCCGGTCGCCGTTCCAGGCGTTCGACACCCCGGCCAGCAGGCGCTGGAACTGCGGCCGGGGGAAGTAGGTGCCGGTGTAGAAGGGGTGGCCGTCCGGCGTGGCGAAGACCGTCATCGGCCACCCGCCCTGACCGGTCATCGCCTGCGTGGCGGTCATGTAGACGGCGTCCACGTCGGGACGCTCCTCCCGGTCCACCTTCACGTTGACGAAGTGCTCGTTCATCAGCGCGGCCGTGTCCCCGTCCTCGAAGGACTCGTGCGCCATGACGTGGCACCAGTGGCAGGCCGAGTAGCCCACGCTGATCAGCAGCGGCACGTCCCGGCGCCTGGCCTCCGCGAACGCCTCCTCGCCCCACTCGAACCAGTGGACGGGGTTGTCGGCGTGCTGGAGCAGGTAAGGACTGGTGGCGTCCTTCAGCTTGTTCAACGGGGAACTCCTGGGTGTCGGGACGCGGCGGACCGGGCATGGGAGTCCTACCCCGTACGGCGCCGCCCGGCAAACCGGGGCGGCGGGCGGAGCGGGGCCGAGGACGACCGCGGAAACCGGAGGGCGAGGTCGTCCTGGGACGGAAATCCGCAGATTCGACAAAGCGTGCATCAGTTATCTATGACGTCAATTGGGGCGTAAGAAGGAACCGGGCATCCAATTAAGGGATGAAACGGTACATAGTATTTTGAACCTTGCTTCTGGGTGACTCCGATCTAACGGCTGTGTAATACTTCTGTCCCTGCGGCTCGTTCAGGCCTCAGGCCAGGCATTGCGGGGAGTTAGAATCACCTCAAGGGTCGGTGCAACTCTCCGTTATCCGTCCACCAACCGGGCTCACACGAGCCTGCCAGCACATAGAGCGGTTTGAGGCCCATGAACGCAACGGGTGAGAAGCAGGCCGAAGTCGCGTCGGACGTCAGGGATCTCCGTGACGTCCCGCTCGCTCTCGTCCGCCAGGCCGAGTTCGATGAGATCGTGCGCCGGATCCTTCCTGACTCGCCGGACGTCCGGCGCGTGCAGGTGGCCGCGTTCAACTCGTCCATCTGATTTCCGGGAGGGCCGCCGTGAGCAGGCCCTTCGTGCCGTTCCGACAGTTCGTTCTCAAGGTTCACAGCAGGTGCGACCTCGCGTGTGACCACTGCTACGTGTACGAACACGCCGATCAGAGCTGGCGCGGCCGTCCCAAGGTGATCTCCGACGAGACCGTCTCCTGGACGGCCGCGCGCATCGCCGAACACGTCAAGGAGCACGGGCTCGACCGGGTGCACGTCGTCATGCACGGCGGTGAGCCGCTGCTGGCCGGGCCGGGCAGGCTCGGCCGCATCGCGGCGGAGCTCCGCGGCAGGCTCGACGGATTCTGCGAGCTCGACCTGCGGATCCACACCAACGGCGTCCTGCTCGACGAGCGCTTCTGCGAGGTGTTCGCCGAGCACGGCGTCAAGGTGGGCGTCTCGCTGGACGGCGACCGGGCCGCCAACGACCGGCACCGCCGCTTCGCCGACGGGCGCAGCAGCTACGACCGGGTGATCCGGGCCGTCGAGCTGCTGCGCACCCGCCCGGAGCTGTACGCCGGGCTGCTGTGCACGATCGACGTGGCCAACGACCCCGTCGCGGTCTACCGCGGGCTGGTCGCGCTGGACCCGCCCCGCATCGACTTCCTGCTCCCGCACGCGACCTGGGACGACCCGCCGCCGCGCCCGTCGCCCACCGCGTACGCCGACTGGCTCATCACGATCTTCGAGACGTGGGTGGCCGAGGGCGGCGCCACACCGGTCAGGATGTTCGAGTCGATCATCAGGACCAGCGCGGGCGAGCCGAGCCTCACCGAGTCGCTCGGCCTGCAGCCCTCCGACCTGGTCGTCATCGAGACCGACGGGAGCTACGAGCAGGCCGACTCGCTCAAGACCGCCTTCGAGGGGGCGCCCGGGACCGGCCTGCACGTGCTGCGGCACACCCTCGACGAGGTGGCCGGGCACACCGGCATCCTCGCCCGCCAGCAGGGCCTCGACGGGCTCTGCGACGCGTGCCGCGCCTGCCCGGTCGTGGACAGCTGCGGGGGCGGGCTGTACGCCCACCGCTACCGGACCGGTTCGGGGTTCGCCAACCCCAGCGTGTTCTCCGCCGACCTGTTCAAGCTCATCACCCACGTTCGCCGCAGGATGAAGATGCATACGCCGACCCGCACCGCGACCCACACCGTGCCGTCCACGGTCATCGACACCCTCGCCTCCGGGCTCGGCGGGCAGGACGAGGTGGGCCACCTGGCCGAGTCGCAGCGGAGCCTGCGCCGGGCGCTGCTGGCGGCCGTCAACTCGGCCGCCGGCGCGGACGGCGGCGCGTTCTCCGGCGCGGACACGGCGGCGGCCTGGGAGCTGATCTCCGCCCTGGACGGCACGCACCCCCAGGTGGTCGACGCGGTCCTGGCCCACCCCTACGTCCGGGTCTGGGCCACCGAGTGCCTGCGCGACGGCCGCCACGCGGGCCACCTGGCCAACGTCGCCGCCGCGATGGCGATCCGCGCGGGCGTCACCGCCGCGCTCGACGTCCAGGTCCTGGCCGGCTCGGTCCACCTGCCCACCCTCGGCGTCCTGGAGGTGGATCCCGGCGGTACGGCCGGCCCGGGCGGCGTTCCGGGGCCGGAGGCGGGCCGTACGGCACGGCTGGAGACGGCGGAGGGGGCGTTCGAGGTCGCCGGGGACGGGCACCCGGGCGCGGTCACGCCGGACACCGGAGATGACCGGGGCGCGGGCGGGGAGGGCGGCGGGGCGGGCCGCCCCGGCTGGCACCCCGTCAGGCGGCTCCGCGCCGGGGACGTCTCCGTCGTGCTGGAGGACACCGACCCGTTCCGGGACTGCCACCAGTGGCCGGCCGAGGGCAGGCTCACCGACGACCGGGCACAGGACTGGCAGCGCGCCTTCGAGCGGGCCTGGGCGCTGATCGAGGCCGAGCACCCCGGCTACGCGCCGGGCCTGCGCGCCGGGCTCACCACCCTGATGCCGCTCACCCCCGGGCCCGAGGGCCGGGAGGTGAGCTCGACCGCGCGGCACGCCTTCGGCGCCGTCGCGGCGGCGCTGCCCGAGGACCCCGCCACCCTCGCGCTGCTCCTGATCCACGAGTTCCAGCACGTCAAGCTGGGCGCGATCCTGGACATCCTCGATCTCTACGACGAGAAGGACACCCGGCTGTTCCACGCCCCCTGGCGGGAGGACCCCCGGCCGCTGGAGGGGCTGCTCCAGGGGACCTACGCCCACCTCGCCGTCACCGACTTCTGGCGGGTCCGGCGGCACGCCGTACCGGAGCGGGGGAACGAGCAGTTCGCCCGCTGGCGGAGGCACACCGCGGAGGCGATCGAGACGCTCGCCGCCTCGGGCGCGCTGACCCCGCTGGGGGAGCGGTTCGTGGCGGAGATGCGGCGGCCGGCGGCGGCGTGGCTGGACGAGCCGGTCCCGGAGGCGGCCGCGGCGTGCGCCGACCGCTCGGCGCGCGACCACCGGAAGAAATGGACGGCCGAAACCTCCGCCTCGCATCAGTGATATTCCGCCGCGGCGTGCCGCGGCGTTCCCGCATTTCCTTCCGGGGCGGCGGAAATATCAATCTGCCACTTTCCCGATAAACCCTGCGTTTCTATAGTTGTGTATCCACAGGGGAAGGGAGGCGGATGGCAGCGCCGTACCCTGCGGGGGGTTCTCAGGGTCCCTATTTCTTCCTCAGCTACGCCCACGTCCCGTCGCACGACGGCACGGACTCCAGCGACCCCAACCAGTGGGTGGAGAAGCTGTTCCGCGCGCTGTGCGACTACATCCTGCACCACACGGGCCTGCCGGCCGGGGCGGCCGGTTACATGGACCGGGGGCTGCGGACGGGGGAGAACTGGCCGCGCGCCCTCTCCGAGCAGCTCTCCAGCTGCCGGGTGTTCGTCCCCCTCTACTCGCCGCGCTATTTCGAGAGCGAGGCCTGCGGCAAGGAGTGGGCCTCGTTCCTGACGCGGGCCGGCGACCACGTCGCCGCCGGGGGGCTGATGCCCAACGCGATCGTCCCCGCGCTCTGGACGCCGGTCAGGCTGGAGTCGATGCCCCAGGTGGCGCGGGACATCCAGTTCAACCACACCGATCTCGGACGGCACTACGCCGACAAGGGCTTCTACGGGATCATGAAGCTCAAGAAGTACCGGGACCACTACCAGAACGCCATCCACGAGCTCGGGCAGCGGATCATCGAGGTGGCGGAGAGCACCCCGATGCCGCGCGGGGACATCCCGAACTTCACCGAGGCCAGGAGCGTGTTCGCGGACAGCACGCCCGAGCGGCCGATCACGGTGACGGTCGTGGCGCCCGACAGGGAGAACCTCCCGCCGGGGCGCAACCCCGCCTACTACGGCGACACGCCTCCGAAGTGGGACCCCTACCACGCGGACGACGAAGGGAAGTCGCTGGCGGCCTGCGTCGCCGAGGTGGCGCGCTCCCGGGGGTTCCTGCCGGAGATCGGCTCCCTGGACGAGCACGCCGAGATGCTCGCGGCCGACGACTCCCACGCCCCCGGGGTGATGCTCGTGGACCCGTGGGCGACCTCCAGCGAGGAGTGCAAGCGGGCGCTGCACCCGGTGGACCGGTCGGGGCGGCCGTGGGTGACGGTCATGGTCCCGTGGAACCGCGACGACCCCGAGACGGTGGAGCACCAGGAGCAGCTCCGGGGCCACCTGCGGGCGGCCCTGGCCAGCAAGCTCGCCGAACCGGAGGCCAGGCCGTACATCCCCACGTTCGACGACTTCCAGACCGCGCTGCCCGACGTCCTGCGCAGGGCGGAGCAGCGGTTCCTCAACCGCGCCCCCGCCTACCCCCCCGACGGCGACAAGATCGACCGGCCCAAGCTGACCAGGCCCGAGGAGTGACCATGAGCGAAGGACAGGTCGTCACCTTCTACTCGTACAAGGGCGGCACCGGGCGGACCATGGCGCTGGCGAACACGGCGTGGATCCTCGCCAGCGCGGGCAAGCGGGTGCTCGTGGTGGACTGGGACCTCGACTCCCCGGGCCTGCACAAGTTCTTCAACCCGTTCCTCGCGCCGGGGGTGGCGACCACCACGGCGGGCGTCATCGACCTGATCTCCGACTACCAGTGGGCGGCGATGCGCAACGAGCCCCGCCCCGGGGACTGGCACAAGGAGTACGCCAGGGCGGAGAAGCACGCGATCTCGCTCGACTGGGAGTTCCCCGACGGCGGGACCCTCGACTACCTCTCGCCCGGCCGGGCCAACCGCGACTACTCCTCCCCGGCGTCCGGCTTCAACTGGGACAACTTCTACGACCGCCAGGGCGGCGGGCAGTTCTTCGACGCGCTGCGCGCCGACATGAAGGCATGCTACGACTACACCCTCATCGACAGCCGCACCGGCGCCAGCGACATCGCGGGCATCTGCACCGTGCAGATGCCCGACATCCTCGTCGACTGCTTCACCCTGGCCAACCAGGGCATCGACGGCGCCTCGCAGACGGCCAGGGACATCAGCGAGCGCTACCGCGACCGCAACATCCGCATCTTCCCCGTCCCCATGCGGATCGACATGGGGGAGAAGGAGCGGTGCGACGTCGGCCGCGCCCTGGCCCGGCGGAAGTTCGACGGCTTCCCCAAGGGCATGACGGCGGAGGAGGCCGACGAGTACTGGGGCGCCGTCGAGATCCCGTACACCCCCTTCTACGCCTTCGAGGAGATCCTCTCCACGTTCGGGGACGACCCGGCGCGGCCCGGCTCGCTGCTGGCCGCCTTCGAGCGGCTCACCTCGGTGATCACCGGTGGCGAGGTGGGCTCGTTCCCCCGGATGGAGGAGGCCCTACGCCTGCGGCACCTGGACAAGTTCGTGCGGCGGCACCCCGCGCTCCAGACCGACGTGCACATCAGCTACGCGCACGAGGACCGGATGTGGGCGGACTGGATCGCCGCGGTGCTCGACCGGCAGGGCTACCGGGTCGCGCTGCGCGGCGTCGAGGCGGACGAGAGCGGGGCCGGGGAGTCCGAGGGGGAGGCGCCCAGGACCGTGGTCGTGCTCTCCGGCGCCTACCTGCGCACGCCCCGGGCGCTGGTGGTGTGGTCGCGCCTGACGGCCGCCGAGACGGCGGGGCGGGGCGAGCTGATCCCGGTGCGGACCTCCGAGGCCCGCTTCCCGTCGCCGTTCGGCGACCGGGCGCTGGCCGACCTCACCCGGATCGGCGAGCACTCGGCCGCCGAGACGCTGCTGAAGGCCTTCGGCAGGACCGACGAGCTGTCGGCCGTGGACGTGTCGGCCGTGGGAGCGCGCTTCCCGGGAAGCGTCCCCCGGGTGTGGAACGTCTCCACCAGGAACGCCGCCTTCACCGGGCGCAGCACCGTGCTGGAGGCGCTCCGGCGCCAGCTGGTGGGGGGCAGCGCGGCCGTGGTGCTGCCGCAGGCGCTGTACGGCCTGGGCGGGGTGGGCAAGACCCAGGTCGCGCTGGAGTACGCCCACCGCTTCAAGGCCGACTACGACCTGGTCTGGTGGGTGTCGTCGGAGGACCGCGAGCGCATCAACGCCGCGTTCGAGGATCTGGCCCGCGAGCTCGGCATCCGCGTCGGAGAGAACATCGCCGAGGTCGTGGGGGCGGTGCGGGAGGCGCTCCGGGTGGGCAGCCCGCACTCCCGCTGGCTGCTGATCTTCGACAACGCCGGCGACCCGGACGAGCTCAGGGACTTCTTCCCGGGCGGGACCGGCCACGTCGTGATCACCTCGCGGAACCAGGCCTGGTCGAGTGTGGCGGCCCCGCTGGAGGTCGACGTCTTCAGCCAGCAGGAGAGCCTGGAGCACCTGAGCCGCAGGGTGCCGGGGCTCGCCGCGGGGGACGCCCTGGAGGTCGCGTCCGCCCTGGGCCACCTGCCGATCGCGGTGGAGCAGGCCGCCGCCTGGCTCGCCGAGACCGGCATGCCCGCGGCGACCTTCGTGGAGCAGCTGGAGTCGGAGACCGCCCGGGTGCTGTCCATGGGCCAGCCGGCCGACTACCCCCACCCCGTCGCGGTGACCTGGAACCTCTCGCTGGGCCAGCTCCGCGAGAGCTCTCCGGCGTCGGTGCGGCTCCTGCAGCTCTGCGCGTTCTTCGCCCCGGAGCCGGTCTCGATGTCCCTGCTCTACAGCGACGAGATGATCAGTTCGCTCCTGCCGTACGACGACTCCCTGCAGGAGAAGCTCGTGCTCGGCCGGGTCATCCAGGAGATCGGCCGGTTCGCGCTGGCCAGGGTGGACCAGGGCAACAACACCATCCAGGTGCACCGGCTCGTGCAGTCCGTCATCCGCAGCCAGATGACGGAGGAGGAGCAGGACAAGGCCTGCCACGAGGTGCACCGCATCCTGGTGGGCGCCCGGCCGCGCCAGGGCGAGGTGGACGACCCGGAGAACTGGACGAGGTACGACCTCATCTGGCAGCACCTGCAGCCCTCCCGGGCGACCGAGTGCACCGAGGAGGCGACCCGGCAGCTTCTCACCGACCGGGTGCGCTACCTGTGGAAGCGCGGCGACTTCGACAGCGCGCTCGTCCTCGGCGACCGGCTGGCCAACTACTGGGAGGAGACCTTCGGCACCGACGACCGCCAGCGCCTCCACCTGCTGTTCAACGTGGCCAACGTCAAGCGCTCCCAGGGCAAGTACCAGGAGGCCAGGGAGCTGGACGAGTGGGCCAGGGACATGCAGCGCAGGGTGGTCGGGGAGTGGCACCCGCACACGCTGATGACCGCGGGCGGGCTCGGCGCCGACCTGCGGGGCCTCGGCGAGTACGGCGAGGCGCTGGAGCTGGACAAGGCGACCTTCGAGCGGTGGAAGACGCTGTACGGCGAGGACCACCCCAGGACCCTCGCCGCCGCCAACAACCTGGCGCTCTCCTACCGGCTCGTCGGCGACAGCCACAACGCCAGGGAGCTCGACGAGGACACCCTGCTGCGGCGGAGCCGCGTGCTCGGCCCCACCCATCCGTACACGCTCTACTCCGCCTCCCAGCTCGCCCGCGACCTGCGGGAGATCGGGATCTACCAGGAGTCGGTCGAGATCCTGCGGACCACCCTGCAGCACTACAAGGAGACCCTCGGCGAGAACTTCGTCGACACCCTCCGGGCGGCCAAGAGCCTGGCGGTCTCCCTGCGCCGGGCGGGCGAGCAGCAGGAGGCGTGGCAGCTGGCGAAGGAGACCGAGGACCGCTACCGCCAGCGCTACCCCGGGACCCCCGACGCGCTGGCCGCCACCCTGGAGCTGGCCTGCTGCGAGTCGGCGCTGGACGACAAGGCGGCGGCGCGCGACCGCGCGGCGAGGATCGTGGAGGTCTACCGGGAGAACCTCGGGGAGGACCACCCCGGCACGCTGATCGCCCGCAACAACCTGGCCATCTACCTGCGCGGCACCGGCGAGGCGGGCAAGGCGGGCGGCGAGGCGGAGGAGGTGCTGGAGGGCCTGCGCAGGCAACTCGGCGAGAACCATCCGTTCACCCTCTCGGCGGCCATCAACCTGGCCAACTGCCTGGGCGACGCGGGGCGGGCCGCGGAGGCGGAGGCGCTGGAACGCCGGACGCTCGACGAGCTGCGGACCGCGCTCGGCCCGGAGCATCCGGACACGCTCACGTGCGAGGCCAACCTGGCGGTGACCCTCCACGCGCTGGAGCGCACGGCCCAGGCCGAGCGGCTGCGGGAACGGGTGCTGGCGGTCAAGGCCCGCGTCCTGGGCGAGGACCACCCCACCCTGGCCCACCTGCGGCAGTGGCGGAGGATCAACCGCGACCTCGAACCGCAGCCGTTCTGACCGCGGCCCGCCCCGCCGTACGGCGGGCCGGGCCGGCCGGGTCACCCCTCGGCGAGCCAGGTCAGGATGTCGGGCAGGACGTGGAGCGAGCCGAAATGGGCCGCGCCCTCCTGGATGACCACCGTGGCGCCGGGGATCTGCCGGCCCAGCCAGCGCGCGTGGCCGACCGGGGAGAAGACGTCCTCGTCGCCGTGCCAGAGGAGGGTCGGCACGCCGATGCCGGCCGGGTCGAAGCCCCAGGGCGAGCTGAAGGCCAGCGCGTCGTCCACCCAGCCGGCCGCGGAGTCCCGCAGCGCCTCGGCGAAGGTCGTGGCCAGCATCCGCCGGATCCCGAAGTCGGCGACGATGTGGCGGTCGGGTTCGGGCAGGTCGGTGTCGAGCGCCGGGACCAGCCGGGTCGGGTCGGCCCTGACCTCGTCGGCGACGGCGTCCAGCAGCGCGGTGAGCGCGCTGTGGCCGTGCGCCGCCGCGGTGTACTCGATCACGTTGGAGCGCGACATGCCCTCGAACCAGTCCAGTCCCTCGGCGTAGCGCGGGGCCAGCGGGACAAGCGCGGCCAGCCGGGTCGTGCGGTCCGGCAGCAGGGCGGCGCAGGCCAGCGCGTGCGGGGCGCCGCCCGAGCGGCCGATCACCGCGAACCGCTCGATGCCGAAGAAGTCGGCTATCGCCGCCACGTCGCCCGCCACGTCGGCGACGCTCCTGCCGACGAGCCGGTCGGAGAGGCCGTAGCCGGGGCGGTCGTAGGTGATCAGCCGGATGCCCATGCGGTAGAGGACGGTGGCGCGGGGGGCGGGGCCGACCCTGCTCCCGGGCGTGCCGTGCAGCAGGAAGATCGGTGTTCCGTCCGGCACCCCGCTCTGGTCGACTGCGAGAGTTCTTCCGTCCGCCGTCTTCACCAGTGCAGTCAAGGCCGACCTCCCCGTCATCCGCCACTTGAATGGTTCCCTGTTTCGAGGCATCTGTCCCGCAGGTCTTGCTGACATCTGAGGATTTTTCGCGTCCTGCCGGGTATGTTCCACGGCTGCTCCGGGCACGTCCCTCCTCCCGCGCGTCCCCGAAGAGGCGTAGGCTCACGGGGCGTGGATCTCGACTTCGTCTGTGCACACGCCGGTCGCCCGGCCGCCGACCTGACCCGGCGCGATGTGGTCCGTGCCCTCCTCGCCGTGCCGTCGGGGGTGGCGCTGGTGGCCCTTCCCGACCTGCGGCGGTCTCTGCTGGCGGCGGGCAACCCGCTCTCGGCGCCCTTCTGGGAGTCGGCCAAGGCGACGCTCGGCGCGATCGAGTCGGGCAGCGCCACGGTGGGCGACGTGCAGCGGTGGCTGGAGTCCACCGGGACCGAACCGCTCCTGCTGACCAGGAGCTTCTTCGTCTGGCCCGAGGAGGACGAGCGGGGCCCGGCCGCCGGGGAGATGTACCGCCGGCTGGTCGCCCACCTGGAGGAGCGGGTCGCCGAGGGTGAGATCGACCCGGACGCGCTCGCCCGCGGGGAGGCGGCCGCCCGGGAGGCGTACGAGGACCTGCAGGAGCACTGGCTCAACAGCCCGCTCCCCGACGGGAGGGTCCCCGTGGTCGAGGTCGGCGACGAGCAGGACGCGGAGCTCTTCGCGGCCTGGGACGAGGAGGAGGCGTTCGCGCTCGGCGAGCTCCGGCGCATCCTGGCGGACCTGCCGGAGCCCGTGCGGCCCGCGGCGGAGCTGCGGGCGGCGGGCACCCGGCTCCGCGAGGTGCTGGCCGCCCCCGGATACCCGGGCAACGTGCTGCGGGCCTGCGCGGGCTACGAGGGGGAGCCGCTGCCCGACGACGACGAGGAGCTCTGGCTGACCGTCACGGCGGGCATCGCCGGGCCGGCCGCCGACCTGTCGGAGGACGACGACGACGAGGAGCCCGCCGCCGGCGAGGACGGGCTCGGGCACGAGGACGGGGTGCTGGCGTCGCTGTGCGCGATCCACCACGCGGACTGGCTGGCCGTGGTCGCCGCCCTGGCCAGGCGCGGCCCCGGGGTGCTCGCCTCACCCGAGCGGATCGCCCGCCTGATCGCCGAGTCCGACGACATCGACGTCGACATGGACGACCCGGAGGATCTGGAGGCGGCCGAGATGCTGTTCGGCTCGGTCACGCCGCTGTGGGCCTCCCTCGGGATCGTCGACAGGAACGAGATCCTCACCCCGCTGGGGCACTGGGGGCTGCCCAGGGCGCTGGAGCGGGCCTGGTCCCCGTCCGCCTGACCGCGCCGGGCCCTCCGGTGCGGCGGAGGCCGCGGTCCCGCGCCGGAGGGCGCGGGACGGCGCACCTAGGCCGGCCCGTCCCCGCCGTCCGGCTCGCTCTTGCGCGACTGCGACTCCGCCCTGTGCGACTCCGCCCTGTGCGACTCGGCCCTGCGCGACTCCGCCTCGCGCGCCTCCGCCTCGGAGGGGACCTCGATCTTCGAGATCTGCTTCCTCATGGACTTGATGAGCAGGAACAACGCGAACCCGAGCGCCGCCACGACGAGGAATCCCAGCAGGCCCGGGCTGACATCACCTTTGGTGACGGTGTCGAATGCAATCACGTGCCAAGTTTGCCACCGCCACCCGGCGGTCGCGTCAGGGGCAGGCGTGCGACACCTCGTCGGCGTGGGCGTCGGCGTGGATCCCGGTGAACAGGTCGGTCTCCGGCGGCTCGGTGTCGACCAGGGAGCGCGCCAGGTGGTAGTCCTCGGTCGGCCAGACCTCGCGCTGCAGCTCCCGGGGGCAGACGAACCAGAACCCGTCGGGGTCGACCTGGGTGGCGTGCGCCAGCAGGGCCGCGTCCCGCGCCTCGAAGTAGTCGCCGCAGGCGACCCGGGTGGTCACCGGCCACTTCTGCGGGCGGTCCTCCCAGCGGGAGATCCAGTCGGCGTACGGCGAGCCGATCCCGCGCTCGGTCATGGCCTCGTGCAGCGCCTCGAACCGCTCCTTGGTGAAGCCCATGTGGTAGTAGAGCTTCAGCGGCTGCCAGGGCTCGCCCGTCCCGGGATAGCGGTCGGGGTCGCCCGCGGCCTCGAACGCCTCGACCGAGACCCGGTTGGTCATGATGTGGTCGGGGTGGGGGTAGCCGCCGTCGTCGTCGTAGGTGAGGATGACGTGCGGCCGGAACTCGCGCACCGCGGCGACCAGGGGCGCCGAGGCGACCTCGATCGGCTGGAGCGCGAAGCAGCCCTCGGGCAGCGGCTCGCTCTCGTCGTCCGGCAGCCCGGAGTCGACGAAGCCGAGGAAGCGCTGCCGCACGCCGAGGATCTCGCGTGCGCGCTCCATCTCCAGGCGGCGGACCTCGCCGATGTTCTCCAAGATGTCGGGCCGATCCATCTTGGGGTTCAGGATCGAGCCGCGCTCCCCTCCGGTGAGGGTGCAGACGAGCACGTCCACACCTTCGGCGACGTAGCGCGCCATGGTGGCGGCGCCCTTGCTGGACTCGTCGTCGGGATGCGCGTGAACGGCCATCAGCCTCAGCGGTGCACTCACGGCTCGTTGTCTCCTCTTCGCTCCCGGGATGGTGTCGATCACTCCAGGGAGAGGTTAGTTTCTCTAAGGCGGTCGCGGGGGCGAGGCCCCCGCGGGGGACAATTGTCTCGGATAACGCCGAGGTAGTGCAGGGAGATTCCGTCATGGCCACCAGCGAGGCCGAGCAGGGCCGGTTCGAAGGCCCCGTCCTCGGCACCCCCGGCGACTTCCCCGACCGCCCGCAGACCAGGGGGCGCTTCGTGGTGCACGGCGTCATCGCGATCCTCTGCGCCGTGCTGGCGGGCGGATGGGGCTACGTCATGTGGGCGGCCAAGGGGAATCCCGCGGTCATCGACCAGGTCATCGCCTTCGACGCGGGGCGCGCCGACTCCATCAAGATCGTATTCGAGGTGGTCAAGCCCTCCGACCGCGCGGCCCGCTGCCGGCTGCGCGCCATGGACGTCGGGCACGTGGAGGTCGGGAGCCGGGAGGTCGAAATTCCGGCCGGTGAGGGATATGTCCGGCTTACTGAACGGCTAGAGACCAGTGCCCAGGCCACTTCGGGTGACGTCGAGTACTGCCATCTCGTATAGTGAGACATTTGGGGAAGCGTTCGGGCGGTTAACTTGTTAGCCTTTCGAGATTCGACTGCCCGCTATCCCGGCGCCGAGTCCCACAGCATGTCCCACAGTATGTCTCGCAGCACGTAGCTCCACAGCACGAGCCCCACAGAGGAAGCAAGGAGAACCCGTGGCCGACTCCCACAACGAGAGCGTCACCTGGCTCACTCAGGAGGCGTACGACCGCCTGAAGGCGGAGTTCGAATACCTCTCGGGGCCCGGGCGCGTCGACATCGCCAAGAAGATCGAGGCCGCCCGCGAAGAGGGCGACCTCAAGGAGAACGGCGGCTACCACGCCGCCAAGGACGAGCAGGGCAAGATGGAGGCCCGGATCTTCCACCTCCGCCAGATCCTGGACAGCGCCAAGGTCGGGGAGGCGCCGCGTACCGAGGGCGTCGTCGGGCCCGGCATGACCGTCACCGTCCGCTTCGAGGGTGACGAGGAGGAGGTCGCGTTCCTGCTGGCCTCCCGCGAGGAGAGCGGCGCCCCGATCGACGTCTACTCGCCCAAGTCTCCGCTCGGCGCGGCGATCAACGGCAAGAAGATCGGCGAGAAGGCCACCTACACGATGCCGAACGGCCGCTCGAACACCGTGGAGATCCTGGAGGCCGTGCCGTACAACGGCGGCAACTGACGCCGCGGAGGCGCGCCCAGGGGGTACGGCGGCGGCCTCCCGCCGGTGCACGGCCACGTGACGACCGATCCGCCGGGACCTCGGGTCCCGGCGGATCGTCGCGTTGTACGGGGCCCGCGGGACCGGGCGCCGCGGCCCCGGCTCCCCTCGCGAGGGGCGAATCATGTCAAGGATCGGGAGCGTTCGGGCGGGTTCGCGTGCATCCGAGCGCGGTGTACGGCAGGCTTCGTGGAGCCGGGTTCCACGGACGCCCACGCCGGACGGCGGAGGGGAGACGACGGAGGGGAGACGAGGTGTTCGAGCGGCGCAGGCGCCTGGCCGACCTGGTCCGGGAGGCCCGCCACGATCTCGCCTACCGTCCGCGGCTCGGCCGCCGTCCGCCGCTCCGCCGGCCGTACGGCCTCCCCCCCGGCTACGGGGTCCGCCACGACGACCGCGCCGCCCGCACGATGCGGCGGATGGTCCCGGCCATCGCGGCCCTCCTCGTCGCCGTCCTCGCGGCCGACGTGGTGGTCCTGTCCCGGCTGCCGGAGCGGGAGGCGGAGACCGTCGCGGCGCGCCGGCCCGCGGACCGGGCGCCGGTGGCCGACACCCGGCCGGCGGGGGAGCCGACCGGAGAGCCGCAGGGGGCGGCGCCGCCGGAGGCGTCCGCCGAGCCGGTCGCCCCGCTGACCGCGATGCGCAGGCCCCACCTGTTCGTGGTCGCGGACCGGACGCTGAGCCCGGCCGTGGTGGCGAAGGTCGCCCGGCTCGACGGGGTCCGCGCGATCGAGCGCGCCGACGCGGCCGAGGTCGTCCTGGACGGCAAGCGGGTGCAGACACTGGGGGTGGACCCCTCGACGTTCCGGGCCTACACCCCCCGTCCGACCGCCCGGTCCGACCGGCTCTGGCGCAACCTCGCGGCCGGGGAGATCGCCGTCTCCTTCGTCCTCGGCAACGACGGGGGCATGCCGCTGGGCAAGACCGTCACGGCTCCCGGGCACGCCCTGCGGGTGGGCGCCTACGCCACGATGGGCATGGGCCAGGTCGACGCGGTGGTCGCCCGCCCGACCGCGCGGGCCCTGGGCATCCCGCAGAACAACGCGCTGGTGGTGAGCGCCCCGGGGGCCGACACGGCCGGGCTGCGCCGCGCCCTGCTCAGGATCCTGCCCAGGGGCAGCCAGGTCGCCACGGTCAACCCGGTGTTCGAAGCGGCCCGGCAGACCGTCTGGCCCGCGGAGGCCTTCATGACCGCCCCGCAGGTGCAGGCCGCGCTCACCGCGGCGGTCGGCAAGCTGGGCCGTCCGTACGTGTGGGGCGCCGAGGGCCCCGACAGCTTCGACTGCTCCGGCCTCGTCCAGTGGGCCTACGCCCAGGCGGGCGTCCGGCTGCCCCGCGTGACGCACCAGCAGTTCGTCGCGGGACCGCAGGTCCCGCTCGCCCAGGCCCAACCGGGCGACCTGCTGTTCTGGCGGCACGACCCGACCAACCCCGGCTACGTCTCGCACGTGGCGATCTACTGGGGTGACGGGAAGATGCTGCACGCTCCGAGGACCGGTGACGTGGTCAAACTCGTCCCCGTGACCACGAAGAACTTCGCCGGAGCCGTCCGGGTCAGCCCCCAGGCCGCCGCCCGGGTGCGCTGAAGGGACCCGCCTTCCCGCGGTCTTCCCCCGCTCGCGCAGCCTTCCCTCGTTCTTCCCGCGTCCTCTCCGCGTTCGCGCGGCCCCCGGCGCGCGGAGGCGGGCCCATGCGCGGATCGCCGCCTCCCGGGGTGCGAGGACACCGCCGCGAGCCGTCGCGTCCGGGCCGGCGCGGAGGCCGGGACGGGTGCCCGGGATCGGCCGGCCGGCTTCGGTGGAGACCCCTGGCCTGGTGTGCTGAAGCGATGTAATCTCCATTACATGGAAAATGACGAAGCACGCGAGAAGCTGCGAGGCTGGTTCTCCGGCCGCCTGCCGGAGGAGTGGTTCGAGGGACGGCCGGAGGTCGTGCTCGACCGCGAGGAGATCTCGGTGATCGGCGTCCTGCGGGGTCCCGCGTTCGCCGAGGACGCCTCCGAGGTGGAGCGGGCCGCCGCGGTGGAGGGTGCGGTGCAGCGTTTCCGCGAGGAGACCAGGGAGCGGCGCATCGAGATCGCCCTGGAGGCGGAGCACCGCTTCCGCCGGAAGGTCTCCTGGGGCGTCACCGCGGGTGACCGGACGGTGATGTTCACCACACTGTCGGTGCCCGTCATGACCCGGTTGCGGCAGACGGAGCGCCGGGTGCTGGACACCCTCGTGGCCGCCGGGGTGGCCCGCAGCCGCAGCGACGCGCTCGCCTGGTGCGTGCGCCTGGTGGGCACGCACACCGACACCTGGCTGGCCGACCTGCGGGACGCGCTCCAGCACGTCGACCGGGTGCGCGCCGCCGGTCCCGACGTGAGTTCCTGAGGCTGGGCAGGGAAAATCGCCTCATGATTGGTCTGAACCTTTGGCGAGATTGGTTTAGACCTCTCTTAATGGCCTATACCACTGCCGCAAGCAGTTTCTTTAATTTCGCTTTTTCTGGGTAGGTCCCTCCGGATGCCATGGTCCCTGCCAGGCCGTATGCCTGTCGGCGGGCCCGGACCGGGATCATGACGGCGTTCGCCCGGACGCGTTCACTGGTCTATGCCAATTGGATTAACTCCGGTTTCGTCGTCAATGATGATTTGGCCCTGAGAAGCGTGAGGAGCTGCCGCAGTGACCGCAACCGTTGACGTATCCGCCTCCACTCCGACCACCCACGAGGGACTCGTCGCCTGGGTCAGGGAGATCGCCGAGCTGACCCGCCCCGACAGGATCGAGTGGTGCGACGGCTCCGAGGCCGAGTGGACGCGCCTGACGAACCTGCTGGTCGAGCAGGGCACGTTCAAGCGCCTGGCCAAGCGGCAGAACAGCTTCTACGCCGCCTCGGACCCCAGCGACGTCGCCCGGGTCGAGGACCGCACCTACATCTGCTCCGAGAAGGAGGAGGACGCGGGCCCGACCAACAACTGGATCGCCCCCGCGGAGATGCGCGCGACCTTCGGCGAGCTCTTCGCCGGCTGCATGCGCGGGCGGACCATGTACGTCGTCCCGTTCTGCATGGGCCCGCTCGGCGGTGAGATCTCCCAGCTCGGCGTCGAGATCACCGACTCGCCGTACGTCGCGGTCTCCATGCGGGTCATGACCCGCATGGGCGACGCCGCCCTCCGGCTCATCGAGGAGCGCGGCGACTTCGTCAAGGCCGTGCACTCGGTCGGCGCCCCGCTGGAGCCCGGCCAGGCCGACGTGCCGTGGCCGTGCAGCTCCACCAAGTACATCAGCCACTTCCCCGAGACCCGCGAGATCTGGTCCTACGGCTCCGGCTACGGCGGCAACGCCCTGCTCGGCAAGAAGTGCTACGCGCTGCGCATCGCCAGCACCATGGCCCGCGACGAGGGCTGGCTGGCCGAGCACATGCTCATCCTCAAGCTCACCCCGCCCGGCGGGGAGACCCGCTACGTCGCCGCGGCCTTCCCGTCGGCGTGCGGCAAGACGAACCTGGCGATGCTCCAGCCGACCATCCCCGGCTGGAAGGTCGAGACGATCGGCGACGACATCGCCTGGATGCGCTTCGGCGAGGACGGCCGCCTGTACGCCATCAACCCCGAGGCCGGCTTCTTCGGCGTCGCGCCCGGCACCGGCGAGTCCACCAACGCCAACGCGATCAAGACGCTCTGGGGCAACAGCGTCTTCACCAACGTCGCCCTCACCGACGACGGCGACGTGTGGTGGGAGGGGCTGACCGAGGAGCCCCCGGCGCACCTGACCGACTGGAAGGGGCGCGACTGGACCCCGGACAGCGACGAGCCCGCCGCCCACCCCAACGCCCGCTTCGCGGTCCCCGCCGGGCAGTGCCCGACGATCGCCCCCGAGTGGCAGGACCCCAAGGGCGTGCCGATCTCCGCGATCCTCTTCGGCGGCCGCCGCGCCAGCGCGGTCCCGCTCGTCACCGAGGCGCTGAGCTGGAACCACGGCGTCTTCATCGGGTCGAACATCGCCTCGGAGAAGACCGCCGCCGCCGAGGGCACGGTCGGCGAGCTGCGCCGCGACCCCTTCGCGATGCTCCCGTTCTGCGGCTACAACATGGGCGACTACTTCGCCCACTGGATCAAGATCGGTCAGCGCGAGGGCGCCGAGCTGCCGCGCATCTACTACGTGAACTGGTTCCGCAAGAACGCCGACGGCAGGTTCATCTGGCCCGGCTTCGGCGAGAACAGCCGCGTGCTCAAGTGGGTCGTGGACCGGCTCAACGGCGAGGCGCAGGCCGTACGGACCCCGATCGGCCTGCTCCCGGCCGAGCTGGACACCGAGGGCCTCGACATGCCCGCCGAGGACCTGGAGACCCTCCTCAGCGTGGACACCGGGGTCTGGAAGGAGGAGGCCGCGCTGATCCCGGCCTTCTTCGAGACCTTCGGAGACCACCTGCCCAAGGAGCTCTGGGACGAGTACAACGCCCTGGTCGACCGTCTGAATTGAGACATTGAGGGTGCAACTTCCGTGCCGCCCCGTGCGTCTATCTGACAACGGGGCGTGCGCCCCCTTCCCCGGGAGGCCGACATGGGAGTCGTACTGGTCGTCATAGCGGCGGCCTTCGCCGTGGTGGCCCTCACCACGGTGACGGCGCTGGGCGCCGAGCACCGCAGGATCCGCGCCGCGGGTCCGGGCCACCGCGGTGGCCCGCTCAGCCCCTACGAGCTGGCCTACCTGGCCGGCGGGCCGCTCCGCACGGTCAACACCGCGCTCGGCATGCTGGCCAGGGGCGGCGGCGTCCGGGTCGCGCGGGGCGGCCAGATCAGCCTGGTCGCCGGGGCCCCGCCCTCGCCCGACCCGATCGAGCAGGCCGTCCTGGAGGCGCTCGCCGCCCGCGGCGGCACCGGATCGGCCGGTGAGCTGCGCCGTGCGGTGGCCGACGGCCAGGCCATGAGCGGCCTGCGCTACCACCTGCTCGGCCAGGGCCTGCTGCTGCCCGACGGCGCGTTCGGGCAGGCGTGGAAGCTGCTGAACCGGCTGCTGGCCGTCTCGGTGCTCGCGGTTCCCTTCACGATCGGCACGCTCGTCGTCGGGATCTCGACCGACCTCGTCCCGGTGGCGTTCCTGATCGGTCTCCTCACGGTGGTGCTCGGCTTCTCCGCCCATCGGCGCTGGAAGCGGGTCCTGAGCGGCGTGGTCAGCAAGGCGGGGCACGACGTGCTCGACTCCGCCCGCCGGGCCCACGTCCGCGGCGCCCAGCCCGTGACCGGCGACCTGGCCTTCGCCGTCGGCGCGCCGGTGGCGCTGTACGGCCTCGGCGCGCTGGGCGACCCCTACCTGACCGACGAGCTCCAGCGGGGCGACTCGTCGGGCGGCTACGTGGGCGGCGCCTGCGGCGGCGGTTCGGGCGGCGGCTCCGGCGACGCCTCCTACGGCGGCGGCGACTTCGGCGGCGGCTGGGGCGACTCCGGCGGTTCGAGCGGTTCGAGCGGTTCGAGCGACTCGGGTGGCGGGTCGAGCTGCGGCGGCGGGTCGAGCTGCGGCGGGGGCGGCTGCGGGGGCGGCTGACCGAGAGAACTTTCCGTCCGGCTTGATCGTCTACCGGTTACGGGGCGCGAGTCAGGCGAGCCCCCTACCCCTGGAGGCTGATATGACCGTTTTCCTGGTGGTTGTTGCTTTTCTGGCGCTCCTCATTCTCCTGCCGGTACTGCTCGCTCGGCAGGCGCGGTGGGATCGTGGGTCACAGAGGCGTCGATCGCGGGGCGGCGGTTGGAGCTCCGGTTCGGGCGGCGACTCGGGAGGGGGCTGGGACAGCGGGTCCGGCGACTCCGGCGGAGGGTCGAGCTGCGGGGGAGGCGGCGGCGGTGACTGAGCGGCTCGGGGTCGGGATCGGCTGGCGGCCGGAGATCGACCTCACCGTGGAACGGCTGCCCGGCGTCGACTTCGTCGAGGTGATCGCGGAGAACATCCGCCCCGACCGGCTGCCCGAGTCGCTGCGGGTGCTCCGGAGCCGGGGCGTGCCGGTGATCCCGCACGGCGTCGGGCTGGGGATCGGCGGCGCCGAGCCGCCCGACCCGGCCCGGCTGACGCACCTGGCCGAATGCGCCGAGGCGCTCGGTGCGCCGCTGGTCAGCGAGCATCTCGCCTTCGTGCGGGCGGGCGGGATGGAGGCCGGTCACCTGCTCCCGGTCCCGCGCACCCGGCGGGCGCTCGGGGTGGTGACGGAGAACGTACGGCGGGCGCAGGACGCGCTCGGCGGCGTTCCGCTGGCCCTGGAGAACGTGGCGGCGCTGTTCGGCTGGCCGGAGGACGAGATGACCGAGGCGGAGTTCCTCGGCGACCTGGTCGCCGCGACCGGGGTCGGGCTCCTGGTCGACGTGGCCAACCTCTACACCAACCAGGTCAACCTGGGGCTGCGGGCGGTGGACGCGCTGGACGCCCTCCCCCTGTCCGAGCTCGCCTACGTGCACGTCGCCGGGGGCCACCTGCACGGCGACGTCTGGCACGACACCCACACCGCGCACGTCCCCGACGACGTCCTCGACGTCCTGTCGGAGCTCTGCGCCCGGGTGGACCCGCCCGGGGTGCTGCTGGAGTGGGACGCCGACTACCCCAGCGACGAGGCACTGGAGGCCGAGCTCGGCCGGATCCGCGGAGCGATGACCCGTGCCTGAGCCCGATCGCGTGTCCGAGCCCGTGTCGGGCCACGGAGCTGCCGCGACGGGTGCTCCCGGCGCGGAGAGCGTCCCCGATCCCCGCGCGGAGCTGGCCAGGGCCCAGGCCGGGCTGCTGGCCGCGCTGGTGGCCGGAGGCGAGGCGCCGCCGGGGTTCGACGGGGAGCGGCTGCGGATCCAGGAGAACAGCCTCATCGCCAAACGGCGGGGGACGGTGGCCCGGCTCCGCCCCGACCTCGTCCGGGCGCTGGGCGACGGGTTCGCGGCCGAGTTCGCCGCCTACGCCCGGGGCCGCCCCAAGCCCGCGGGCGGCTCCCGGGCCGACGCCCGCGACTTCGCCGAGGCGCTCGGGGCGGCGGGCCGCCTCCCCGGGGCGGCGGCGCCGGCCCCGTCCTTTGGGCTGCGGTCCCGCCTGCGGACGTTTTGGCGGGCGGTACGGGGATAACCTCTCTGAGGTGGGTGGACTACGCTGTGTAGACGGTTCGTATCTGACGGTCACTCCCATCGTGTGCCGCGACAGCGTCGGCTCGCCGTACGAGGTCACCCTGGAACTGCACCGTGACGGCGCGCCCTACGGCACGGTGGGGGAGCGGTGCGGCTGGTTCCTCTCCCGGCTGGCCAGGGGGGTCGCCGAGGCCCGCGCCGAGCGGGACGGGCCGTGGCCCGATCCGGACGACCGGTTTCCCGAGCTGCCGGACGAGGAGGAACTGTTCGCCTTTCGTTACCGGACGAGGAACGGCCTGGTCGGCGGGGGCGAGCTCCGCTGCCGGCTGCGGACGATCCCGGTCTGGGTCCCCGGCGGCCGGGGGCCCGCGGGGGAGTGGCGGCTGACCCGGAGGGCGTTCGTGGAGGCCTGGGGGAGCGGCGGGGTGGGGCTGCGCGCGGTGCTGACCTCGGCCGAGCTGGGCGGGTTCGTGGAGGCGCTGGTGGCGGAGGCGGAGGAGTGCCTGGGCCCGCAGCGGCCCGGCAACCCAGGCAGAACACAATAGAAGGGGCGGGCAGCTTCCGGCGGCGGTGATAATTGCCTGTCAACGCCCGCAGGCGCCGGGCGCTGAGGGGAGGGGCTCCACATGGGCATGCGCGATCTCGTCTACCGGCTGTACGAGCGGCGGCTGGAAACCAAGCTGTCCCGCGAGCGGGACATGGTGCCTCGCCATGTCGGCGTCATCGTCGACGGCAACCGCCGCTGGGCCCGCTCGATGGGCATCGAGGACGTCAGCCGCGGGCACCGCAAGGGAGCCGACAAGATCTCCGAGCTGCTCGGCTGGTGCCGGGAGGCCGGGGTCGAGGTCGTCACGGTGTGGCTGCTCTCCAGTGACAACATCAACCGGTCCAAGGACGAGCTCGAACCCCTCATGAAGATCATCGAGGATGTCGTCCAGGAACTCGTGGCCGACGGATGGCACATCAAGCCGATGGGCGCGCTCGACCTGCTGCCCGATCGCACGGCGCATGTCCTGAAAAATGCAAAAGAGGCAACATCGCACCGTCCAGGTTTGATTGTGAACGTTGCGGTTGGGTATGGAGGAAGACGTGAGATCGCTGATGCGGTGCGCTCCCTCCTCCTGGAGCACGCCAGCAAGGGAGCGAGCATCGAGGACCTGGTCGAGGTCCTCGATGTGGAGCACATCGCGGAGCATCTCTACACGCGCGGCCAGCCCGATCCCGACCTGGTCATCCGGACCTCGGGAGAGCAGCGCCTGTCCGGCTTCCTGCTCTGGCAGAGCGCCCACTCCGAGTTCTACTTCTGCGAGGCCTACTGGCCTGACTTCCGCAGGGTCGACTTTCTGCGGGCGCTCCGCTCGTACGCCGCGCGGCACCGTCGGTACGGCACCTGAAACGCAACGTGAACACCCCCTTTCGGTCAGGTATGGACCATTGGATCGGGGGAATTCACGACGTACCGTAAGAAGTAGGCGGGCACAGCCCGTCCACTCCGGAGAGGGCCCGCCTTTGCCTCACGACCTGCCGAGGAGGGCCGGTCTCCGGTCCCCGTGCGGCGAGCCGCGAGCGTGGGCCCGGGTCCGGTCCGCATCCCAGCTCATGGCAGGGCGCCACCCTGGGCGCCCGGGGGAGAACGCGTGGCAAACCCTTCGTCCTCACCCACGTCCGCAGCCTCCGGCCGGCGGACGTACGTCCTGGACACCTCGGTCCTCCTGGCGGATCCGGCGGCGATAAGCCGTTTCGCCGAGCACGAGGTGGTCCTCCCGATCGTCGTCATCACCGAGTTGGAGGGCAAGCGCCACCATCCGGAACTCGGCTACTTCGCGCGCAAGGCGCTGAGGCACCTCGACGACCTGAGGGTGACACACGGACGTCTGGACGAGCCCATGCCGATCGGCGAGGGCACCATCCGGGTCGAGCTCAACCACAGCGACCCGTCCATCCTGCCCGTCGGCTTCCGGCTCGGCGACAACGACACCCGCATCCTGACCGTCGCGCGCTCCCTGGCCGCCGAGGGACTCGACGTGGTGCTGGTCTCCAAGGACCTCCCGATGCGGATCAAGGCCGCCGCCGTCGGCCTCGCCGCGGAGGAGTACCGCGCCGAGCTCGTGGTGGAGTCCGGCTGGACCGGCATGGACGAGATCCAGGTGACGGCCGAGGACATCGAGTCGCTCTTCGAGCACGGCAGCGCGGAGCTGGCCGAGGCCCGCGACCTGCCGACCCACACCGGCCTGCGGCTGCTGTCCGGCCGGGGCTCGGCGCTGGGCCGCGTGCTGCCGGACAAGTCCGTGCGGCTGGTCCGCGGCGACCGCGAGGTGTTCGGCCTGCACGGCCGCTCCGCCGAGCAGCGCATCGCCCTGGACCTCCTCATGGACCCCGAGGTCGGGATCGTCTCGATGGGCGGCCGGGCGGGCACCGGCAAGTCCGCGCTCGCGCTCTGCGCGGGCCTGGAGGCCGTCCTGGAGCGCCGCCAGCACCGCAAGGTCATCGTCTTCCGCCCGCTGTACGCCGTGGGCGGCCAGGAGCTCGGCTACCTGCCCGGCTCCGAGAACGAGAAGATGGGCCCGTGGGCCCAGGCCGTCTACGACACCCTGGGCGCGGTCACCACGCCCGAGGTGATCGAGGAGGTCATCGACCGGGGCATGCTGGAGGTGCTGCCGCTCACCCACATCCGCGGGCGCTCGCTGCACGACGCCTTCGTGATCGTGGACGAGGCCCAGTCGCTGGAGCGCGGGGTGCTGCTCACGGTGCTGAGCCGGATCGGGGCCAACTCGCGGGTGGTGCTCACCCACGACATCGCCCAGCGCGACAACCTGCGCGTGGGCCGGCACGACGGCGTGGTCGCGGTGGTGGAGAAGCTCAAGGGCCACCCGCTGTTCGCGCACGTCACGCTGACCCGCTCGGAGCGCTCGCCGATCGCCGCGCTGGTCACCGAGATGCTGGAGGACGTCACCATGTGAGCCGCGGCGGGCGTCCGGGGACCGTGGCACCGTCTCCCGGGCGCCCGTTCCCGCCGCGGCGCGGGGAACGGCCCCGTCACGGCGGGAGCCGTACCCCCTCGGCGGCCAGGTCCCGGAACTCGAAGCAGCTGTGGTCGCCGAGCGAGGCCGGGGTCCCGGGGAACAGCCGGGTGATCTCGACGCTCCAGATGCTCTCCTGCTTGTTCTGCCGGACCGTGCAGGTGATCTGGGCCAGGCCCAGCCGGGAGAGCCCGCCCTCGCCGGAGAGCACCACGTTCAGCCGGTACCCCAGCGAGCTCGCGGGCTCGCCGCCGCGCTGGGAGGTGCCGGTGTACCGGGTGGTCTTGCTGTCGTAGTGGCTGAAACCGTTCAGCTCGCTCGTCAGCCCCGGTCTCGGCGGCTGCTTCCCGGCCCGGAACAGGGTGTCGACGATGTTCTTGGCGGAGTCGGAGACCACCGGGACCCGCGCGGGCTCCAGCCGTCCCGCGCGGACCAGGTAGACCGTCACCCAGGTGGGGCTGTAGCTGATCACCGGAGGGCGGCCCCAGTCCCGCACCCCGCTGGGCGCGATGCCGCACCCGCCGAGCACGACGGCGGGCATGAGCGCGAGGGCGGCGGCGAGCGCGAGGGGCGCCCTGAACGGCCGGACGGTCCTGCTCATGCCGGGGGCAGCCAGACGGTGAAGAGCGTGCCCGGCTCCTGCGGGCGGACCGAGATCGTGCCGCCGTGCAACTGGGCGTTGGACCGGGCGATGGAGAGTCCGAGCCCGCTGCCGTCGCCGCGGGTGCCGGCCTTGTAGAAGCGGTTGAACACGTGGGGCAGGTCCGCCGGGGGGATCCCCGGCCCGTGGTCGCGCACCTTCACCTCCAGGCCGTGCGGGGTGCTGCGGGCGGCCACCACGACGGGCGGCTCCCCGTGCCGCAGGGCGTTGCCCACCAGGTTGGCGACGATGACGTCGAAGCGGCGGGGGTCGACGGAGAAGGCCAGCCCCTGCGAGACGTTCACCCGCACCCGGTCCGACCAGCCGCGCATCTCCAGGCAGTCGCAGATCGCGTCGGCGACGTTCACGGTGTCCAGGTTCAGCCTGGCGGTTCCCGCGTCGAACCGGCTCGCCTCGATGAGCTGCTCCACGAGCGTGCGCAGCCGCTCGATCTCGCGCAGCACCAGCCGTACGGCCGCCGCCGGCTCCCCGGGCAGCCGCTCGGCCTCCTCGGAGAGCATGTCGGTCACGGCCGTCATCGCGGTCAGCGGGGTGCGGAGCTCGTGGGAGACGTCGGCCACGAACCGGCGGGACATCGCCTCCAGCGACCGCAGCTCCGACACGCTCCGCTCCAGGGCGGCGGCGGTGTCGTTGAAGGTCGCGGTGAGCTCGGCCAGCTCGTCCTGGCCGTGCACGGGCAGCCGGGTGTCCAGGTGCCCGGCGCCGAGCGCCCGGGCGGCGGAGCCGAGCCGCCGGACCGGCAGCAGCACCCGCTGGGCCGAGAGCAGGGCCACGGCGAGGGCGACGACCAGCATGACGGCTCCGGCGATCGCCAGCGGCCGGCGCAGCCCGGTCAGGAGCCGTTCCTCCTCGGCGAGCGGGACGAAGACGAAGACGCTCATCCCGGTCGGCCGCGCTATGTGGATGGGCTCTATCCGCCAGACCGGGGTGCCGATCACCAGCCACAGCTCCCCGCGGATCTCCTCGCGCCGGGAGACCGTGCGGTCGGCGGCGTGGGCCCGCAGGTCGGCCGGGACGTCGTTCATGCCGAACTCGCCGTCGGAGTACAGGTACTCCTCGTAGCGGACCACCACGGCCCCGTTGTGCACGCGCAGGCTCTTCTGCAGCGCGGTGATCTCCAGGTCGGTCGGCGGGCTGTCCCCCGGCCAGAGCGCGCCGATGGGCAGCCTGGACCCGGTCAGGGTGTCGCGCACGTCGGCCACGGCCACCTGCTCGGCGCGCTCGATCACCCGGCGCTTGACGAGCTCGTAGCCGATCCCCGCGACCAGCGCGGAGGCGGCGACCGCGATCAGGGTGAAGGTGAGGACCAGACGCCCCCGCAGGCCGGTGTAGATCCGCCTCACGGCGGGCTGAACCGGTAACCGAAGCCGCGCACCGTGTGGATGAACTCGGGCTCGGCGGGCACCGGCTCGATCTTGGCGCGGACCCGCTGCACGCAGGCGTCCACCAGCCGAGAGTCCGCGGCGTGGGTGTGGTCCCAGACGGCCCGGAGCAGGTACCGGCGGTTGAGCACCTGGCCGGGGTGGCGGACCAGCTCCAGCAGGAGCCGGAGCTCGGTGGGGGTCAGGTGGACCTCCCGGCCCGCCATGGAGACCTTGAGCGCCCCCCGGTCGACCACCAGGTCGCCGAAGGTGATGCGGTCGGAGGTGACGGACTCCGCCCGGCGCAGGACCGCGCGGATGCGGGCGTCGAGCACCCGCGGCTCGACCGGCTTGACCACGTAGTCGTCGGCCCCGGCCTCCAGGCCCACCACCACGTCGAGGTCGTCGCCCCGGGCGGTGAGCAGGATCACCGGGAGCTGGTCCATCCTGCGGATCCGGCGGCACACCTCGACTCCGTCGATCCCGGGCAGCATGACGTCCAGGATGGCGATCTCGGGACGGCGGGACCGGATGTGGTCGAGAGCCTCCTCACCGCTGCCGTAGGAGGTCACCGAGTGGCCCTGGCGGGACAGTGCCAGTTCGAGGGCTGTCCTGACCGAGGGGTCGTCTTCAACGAGGAGGATGCCGGCCACCTGGTCATTATTCTTCGAATGCCCGGCAATCCCCGCCATGTCATGAAACTGTGACAGGGCACGCATGCCGCCGTCACGCCGGCCGGACACCCTGGACGGGACTCCCCTCCGGTCTGCGGGGGTTCGCGGGCGGACCTCCGCCCGATAGTGTGAGCAAAATCACACCAGCCGGTCGGCTGTCGGGAAAGCGCCTGTAAGCAGGGGGTAGAGCCCCGGTAAAGCCGCGGGCGTCCCGTGCCGAACCGGCCGGATCCTCCGTTCCGGTTGCGGAGCACCCCCCCGTCCACGGCAAGCTCATAGGTCGTGAGTGCAGGATCGCCCCCCGTGAAGGAGCGCCAGTCCCCCAGGGGGCGCCCGGCGCCCGGTTCCCGCCGTACGGCGCGCGCCGCCGCCAGGAAGCCTGCGAGCGACCCCGCGGACGGAGCGCCGGCGAAGGCGCCGGGGTGGCTGACCCCCAAGCGCGCCCTCGTCCTGGGCGCGGCGGCGATCGTCATCGTCGGCGGCGGCGGCTTCACCGTCTACACGGCGGTCCAGAACGCCTCCGCCCCGCAGGGGGAGCCGATCCCCCTCGACGTGATGGCCGAGGCGTTCGGCGGCGGCGACCCGTTCGGAGCCGACCCCGAGACCGACGCGCTGAAGGCCCAGGCCGTCCAGGCGCTCGCGGCCGACGCGCTCAAGCGCAAGCGCCAGGGCCGCGACCCGCTGGACTCGGTCAAGATCGTGAAAACCGCGCCCGGCGGCGGCGGCTTCGACCCCCGGCAGCTCCCGCCCGGCACCGCCAACCCGACCGGCAACAAGGCGCTGGGCAAGCAGATGCTGGAGGCGCGCGGCTGGGGCGACCAGTGGGGCTGCCTGGAGAAGCTCTGGATGAAGGAGAGCGGCTGGAACGAGCGGGCGATGAACCGCTCCAGCGGCGCCTACGGCATCCCGCAGTCGCTGCCCGGCCACAAGATGGCCAGCGCGGGCTCCGACTGGCAGACCAACGCGGCCACCCAGATCGAGTGGGGTCTGAGCTACATCAAGGGCCGGTACGGAACGCCCTGCGGCGCGTGGGCACATTCCCAGGCCAAGGGCTGGTACTGAAACCCTACAGATCGGCAGGTCGGACCGGCTTGGCGTCCGTGTGACCGCATCCTGGACTGTATGGGGATAAAGGTCAGTGTGGTGGTGCCGGTCCACAATCCCGGTGATGTGGCCGACGCGTGCATCTGCTCGGTGATAGAGCAGTCGATGGCTCCTGAGGAGTACGAGGTCATCTTCGCCGACGACGGGTCGGACGACGGGACCGGACAGCGGCTCGACGCCATCGCCGAGACGCATCCCAACGTCCGCGTCCTCCATCTGAAACACATCGGCTCGCCGATGCGCGGCCGCAACGCCGCCCTGGAGATCGCCACCGGCGAGTACGTCTACCTGCTCGACCAGGCGGACCGCCTGGAGCGCACGGCCCTGGAGCGGATGTACGAGCGCGCCGTGCGGACCGGGGCCGACGTCCTCGTCGCGCCGCTGGCGAGCGGGGACGCGCCGCCCTCCGCGGTGTTCGGCAAGGACCGCGAGCACGCCGACGTCCTCGGCGACCGGCTGCTCTCCCTGCTCACGCCGCACAAGCTCTACCGCAGGGCGTTCCTCGCGGCCGAGGGCCTCGCCTTCCCCGGCGCCGGCGGGAGCGTCGCCGAGCAGACCTTCGTCCTGCGGGCCTACCTGCGGGCCGCGGCCGTCACCGTCATGTCCGGCGAGGTCTGCTGCCACGTGGGGGAGCGGCCGGAACCGCCGGGCAGCCCGCACGTCCACGCGACCGCGCTGCGCAAGCTGCTCGACGTCATCGACGAGTCGGTGCCGCGGGGGCGCAGGCGCGACCACCTGTACGCGCACTGGTACCGCACCGCGGTCCTGCGCCGGCTCGGCGGAGCCGGGTTCACCGCCTCCTCGGCGGACCGCTCCGTCACCTTCACGACCCTGCGCGAGCTGGTCGCCCAGCGCTTCCCCGAACGGCTCGACCACTACCTCCCCGTCCACCTGAGGGTCCGCGCCGCGCTGCTGCGCGCGGGCCGGCTCGACCAGCTCGTCGCGCTCTCCCAGGTCATGCGCGGCGCCCACCTGAAGGCCGAGGTCAAGGACGTCGTCTGGCGGGACGGCGCCCTCGTGATGAACCTCACTGGCGAGATCATGTGGAGTGCGGGCAACCCCACGCGGTTCCTGCCGCACGGGGACGACCGCCTGCTCTGGACCTCCCCGCTCTCCCTCGGCGACCTCCGCCTGCCCCCCGAGGTCGCCGACGTCACCGCCGCGGTCTCCCGGGCCCGGTTCCAGGTCTACGCCCGGCACGAGGGCACCGGCGCCGTCCACCAGCTCCCGGTGAGCTGCTCGGTGGTCCGCCTGCGGCAGGGCGACCATGTCAGGGTGCAGGTCACCGGGACGGCCACGCTCGACGCCACCACGGCGGCGCACGGCCACCCGCTCGCGCCGGGCCTCTGGGAGATCCACATGCGGATGGACGGCGGGCTCTGCCAGGCCCGCGCCCGGGTCGCCGGCCCGCCGGTCGACTGCAGCGGATCACCCGCCGACCAGGCCAGGCGGCTGGTCGTCCCCTGGTGGTCCGACCGGGGCGAGCTGGGCGTCTGCGTGGAGCCCCAGTCGTTCCCCGAGTCGATCGTGCTCGTCTCGCCGGGGACCACGGTCACCCGCCAGCGCGACCACGTCTTCGTCGTCGTGCCGGTGCCGTACGTGCCGGCGAGCGGAGGGCCACCGGCGGAGCTGGTGCTGCGGCAGGCGCCGGGCGGGACGCGCGAGGTGTCCGCGCCCGCCCTGGTCGAGCCGGGCGCGCCCGGCCGGGCGGACGGGCGGCTGATCGCCAGGATCCCGATGAAGCGCCTGCCCCGGCAGGGCTTCCTGGCCCCCGGCGCGTGGATGCCGTACCTGCGGATGGACGACCGGGAGGTCGGGCTCCGCTTCGGCGTGGAGATGAGCCGCGGCGGCCGGGTGGAGATCCGCCGGGCCGCCGCGCCCGCCCTGCCCGTGCGCCGGTATCCGCGGCTGCGGCGTTTCGCCCTGCGGATCCCCGGCGCCCGGAACATGGTCCGGGTCACCCGGACCGTGCAGCAGCGCTACCTGCCGAGCTGACACTCGTTGACGGGGTCGCCGCCGGCCGGGCGCGGCAGGGTCGCGCTCGGCGGCGGGCTCTGCCGCCGCTCCACCCAGCCCTCCATGGCCTCGAACGCGCTGCGGAAGCACGGCAGCATCGGGCGGAGCCGGTCGGGATGGGCGGCGTAGAGGCCGTCGGTGTGGGTGCCGTCGGTGATCCGGTAGTACCGGAAGGCGCGCCGCCCGCCGACCATGTCCGCGTAGACGTCCCCGCTGCGGGAGATCGGCAGCAGCGTGTCCAGCGTGCCCTGGATCGTGATCAGCGGCTTGCTGATCCGGCCGGTCAGCGCGATCTTCCGGAGGGCCCGGTACGGCTTGCGCGCGTCGTAGTCGTAGTCCGCGTCGCAGGCCGGGGTGCCGGAGGCGCAGTACGGCGTGCCCGCCTGGGTGTCGCCGTCGAAGTCCGGGTCGATCTCCTCCCGGTAGACCCGCTGGGTGAGGTCCCAGTAGACCTGGTGGTGGAAGGGCCACAGGAACTCCGAGCCGCGCGCGAACCCGGCGTCGTACATCGCCTGGGCGTCGCCCTCCGGGTAGGCCCGCAGCGCCGCGGGCAGGTAGTTGAGCAGGTTGTCGCCCTTGACCCGCCAGAGCGTGCCCTCCCAGTCGATCCCGCCGTCGTACAGCCACGGCCGGTTCTCCAGCTGCCAGCGGACCAGGTAGCCGCCGTTGGAGATGCCCGCCGCGTAGGTGCGTCCGGGCAGCCTGCCGTACCGCTGCGCGGCGACCGCCTTGGCCGCGACGGCGATCTGGGTGACCCGGCGGTTCCACTCGGCGATCGCGTCCCCGGGCTCCTCGCCGTCCTTGTGGAAGGCGATTCCGGTGTTGCCCTTGTCGGTGGCCGCGTAGGCGTAGCCCTTGGCCAGCGCCCAGTCGGAGATGGTGAAGTCGTTGGCGTACTGCTCCCGGTTGCCGGGAGTGCCCGCGACGACCAGCCCGCCGTTCCACCGGTCCGGGAGGCGGAGCACGAACTGGGAGTCGTGGTTCCAGCCGTGGTTGGTGTTGGTGGTCGAGGTGTCCGGGAAGTAGCCGTCGACCTGGATGCCGGGCACGCCCACCGGGTTGACCGCCCCCGCCGGGTGCAGCCCGGCCCAGTCGGCGGGGTCGGTGTGCCCGGAGGCCGCGGTGCCCGCCGTGGTGAGGTCGTCGAGGCAGGCCGCGACCTGCTTCTCCGCCCCGGGGACCGTGATCCTGTCCTGCCGGTCGCAGTGCCCGGCCGCGCCGCCGGCCGTCCCCGCGCCGGTCGCCGCCGCGTTCGCGGCCGGCGCCCCCGCCGCCAGCACGGCGGCGGTGGCGAGCGCGAGCCCGGTGGCGAGCGCGGCCGGTCGGCGTGCCCCGGTCGCCGCGCGCCGTGCGGGCGTCATGCCGATGTGCTGTGTCATCGCGTGCTCTCCGTACGGCTCAGGGCTTGGCGGCGCTGGTGGTGGTCTCGGGGGCGTCGAGGGTGACGAGGTCGCGGCCCCTGGTCTCCTTGGCGACGAAGACGGTGACCAGCGTCAGCACGGCGGCCGCGGCGACGTAGACCATGACCGGCAGCGCCGAGCCGTACGCCTGCAGCAGGGCCACCGCGATCAGCGGGGCGAGGCCGCCGGCCACGATCGAGGCGAGCTGGGCGCCGATGGACACGCCCGAGTAGCGCATCCGGGTGGCGAACAGCTCCGAGAAGAACGCCGCCTGCGGGCCGTACATCGCGCCGTGCAGGACCAGGCCGACCGTGACCGCCAGGGTGATCGCGGCGAAGTTCTTGGTGTCGACCAGCGGGAAGAACGCGAACGCCCACAGGCCCACGCCGGCCGCGCCGAGCAGGTAGACCGGACGGCGGCCCAGCCGGTCGGAGAGCGCCCCCCACAGCGGGATCGAGACGAAGTGCACGGCCGAGCCGATCAGCACCGCGTTGAGCACGAAGCCCTTCTCGAGGTCGACCGGCCCCGTCGCGTAGGTCAGCACGAACGCGGTGATCACGTAGTAGGAGACGTTCTCCGCGAAGCGGGCGCCGATCGCGGTGATCACGTCGCGCCAGTGGTACCGGAAGACCTCCACGATCGGCATCGCCTTCACCGGCTCGGCGTTGGCGACGGCCTGCTGGAAGACCGGAGACTCGCTGATGGACATCCGGATCCACAGGCCGACCAGGACCAGCACGCCCGAGAGCAGGAAGGGCACGCGCCAGCCCCAGCTGGTGAACGTCTCGTCGGACTGGACGGCGGCCAGCACCGCGAGCACCGCGGTGGCCAGCAGGTTGCCGCCGGGGGCTCCCGCCTGCGGCCAGGAGGCCCAGAAGCCGCGCCGCCGGGCGTCGCCGTGCTCGGACACGATGAGCACCGCGCCGCCCCACTCCCCGCCGAGCGCGAAGCCCTGGACGAGCCGGAGCGCGGTCAGCAGCAGCGGGGCCACCGAGCCGATCGCCGCGTGGGTGGGCAGGCAGCCGATCAGGAAGGTCGCCCCGCCCATCAGCAGCAGGCTGATGACCAGGAGCTTCTTGCGGCCCAGCCGGTCGCCGTAGTGGCCGAAGACCAGCGCGCCCAGCGGGCGGGCGACGAAGCCGACCGCGTAGGTGAGGAACGCGAGCAGGGTGCCGGTGAGCGGGTCGGACTCGGGGAAGAACAGGGCGGGGAAGACCAGCGCGGCGGCCGAGCCGTACAGGAAGAAGTCGTACCACTCGATCGTGGTGCCGATGAGGCTGGCGCCCACGATCTTTCCGATGGGGGTGCGGGATTTCTCTGTCATCTCACTCACCAATGGGAATCGCTGTTGGGGGGATGTCGGCTCACCGTATGTAGTGACCGGCGTCACTCCTATGTGGGGAACCTCCACACCCTGTGGACGGGATGTATGGACTCCGCGCGGTGCCCGCCCGGCCGTGCGGGCCCGGAGGCCCGCAGGTCCCGCCGTACGGGCGGCCTCAGCCGCGCAGCCGGTGCAGCCGCAGGGCGAGCTGGATCTCCAGGGCCCGCTCCGGCTCCTGCCAGCCCGCGCCCAGGAGCTGGGAGATCCGGTCCAGGCGCTGGGTGACGGTGTTGACGTGGATGTGCAGGGACTCCGCCGTGCGGGAGAGCGACCCTCCCGCACCGAAGTAGGCGGTGAGCGTGCGGACCAGGGCGGTGCCGCGGCGGGCGTCGTAGTCGACCACCGGGCCGATCGCCGAGCCGAGGAACGCCTCGATGTCGCGGCCGTCGCCGACCAGCAGCCCGACGAAGCCCAGCTCTGCGGCGCCGGCGCCCTCCCCGGCCCGGCCCAGGGCGCGCAGCGCGTCGGCGCAGCGCCGCGCCTCGCCGTGCGCGGCGGCGACCTCGCCGGGGCCGCGGACCGGGCCGCAGGCGCCCGCGGTGGCCGGGCGGCCGAGGGAGGCGGTCAGCTCGGCCGCCACCCGCCTGGCCAGCGGCCCCGGCAGGTCGCCGGGGAGCAGCAGGACCAGCTCGTCCCCGCGCTGGGCGGCCAGGCCGTGCTCCAGCGCGGCCCGCGAGGAGGCCCAGAAGGCGGCCCGCTCGCGCTGGCCCTCGTGGCGGACCACGACCACCACGTGGTCGCGGTCCAGGTCCACGCCGACCCGCCGGGCCCGCTCGCCCAGCCCGCCGAGGCCGGGCCGGGAGATCAGGTCGTCGAGCAGCTCGCCCCTGACCCGGCTCTCCGCCTCGGCCACCGTGCGGCGGAAGAGCAGCAGCAGCGCGGTGACCAGCGCGGCCCGCTCAAGGATGCGCTGGTCGGTGTCGGCCACCCGGCCCTCGGCCCGCAGCACGAGCGTGCACAGCGGCTCGGCCGCGACGTCCACCGACGCGACCAGCAGGCTGCCCTTGCGGACGGTACGGCCCAGCGCCCGGGAGGACTGCGCGGCGTCCGCGATCAGCGCCGCCGTGACCCCTGTGACCCCTGTGACCCCTGCGGCCCTCGCGGTCCCGGCGGTCCCCGCGGCCGCCGCCGGTGCGGGCCCGCGCCGGTCCCGCCGCGCGGCCGCCTCCCGCGGGACCGCGGACTCCAGCTCGTCCAGGTCGCCGGCTATCGGCCGCCCGGAGCCGTCCAGCACCGCCAGCGAGCCGCCGAGCACCTCGGTGACCACGGCGGCCACGTCCTCGACCCCGCCGCCGCGCAGCACCAGCCCCGTCATCCGGTCGTGCGCGAGCGCGGCCCGCTCCACCGCCTCGCTGTGCGCGTTGACCTGGCGGTTGGCCTCGCTCAGCTCCTCCAGGGCGTTCCTGGTCTCCTGCAGCAGGCGGGCGTTGTCGATGGCGACCGCCGCGTGCGCGGCCAGCGAGCCGAGCAGCACCACCTCGTCCTGGGTGAACGGGCGCACGCTCCGGTTGGCCGCGAACAGCACCCCGATGACCCGCGCGCCGAGCTTGAGCGGCACGCCGAGGATGGCGACGAGGCCCTCCTCCTTCACCGCGTCGTCGATGTCGGTCATGTGGCGGAAGCGCTCGTCGGCGAAGTAGTCGGCGGTGGCGTACGGCGTGGCGGTCTGGGCGACCAGCCCGCCGAGCCCGGCCCCCATGGCCAGACGCAGGGCGCGGAACTTGGCCGAGACCGAGCCGTCGGTGACCCGCATCCAGGTGTCGCCCCGGTCGGGGTCGTGCAGGGTCATGTAGGCGGCGTCGGTGCCGAGAAGCTGCCGGGCCCGGCGCACGATGGCCTCCAGCACGGCGTCCAGGTCGCGGAGCCCGGCCAGGTCGCCGGCCGTGTCGAACAGCGCCGAGAGCTCGGCCTCGCGCCTGGCCCGGCGCCGCAGCAGCGCCCGCACCTTCAGCGCGGCGAGCTTGGCCTCCTCCAGCTCGGCCAGGACCGAGGCGTCCGCCCCGGCGGTCCTGGCGGCCAGGACGGGCCCCTCGAACTCGACGGCCGAGGCCTCCCTGGCCAGCAGTTCGAGAAACACCCGCGCGTCCATGCCGTCCATTCTCGTCGTGCGTGCGGCCGGAGGCCGCCGGCGGGGAGCCCCTCCGCGGCCGGCCCCGCCCCTCCGCCGGGGCGGGCCCGGGGCGGTCGTCGGCGGCTGATCGCCGGCGGGCGGTCGTCAGCGGGCGGTCCAGCCGCCGTCCACCGGCAGCGAGACGCCGGTCATGAAGGAGCCGTGCGGTCCGCACAGGTAGGCGACCAGCTCGGCCACCTCCTCGGGCTCGACCAGCCGCTTGATCGCGGCGGGCGCGAGCATGATCTGCTCGACGACCTCGTCCCTGCCGATGCCGTGGGTCTCGGCCTGGGCGTCGATCTGCCGCTCCACCAGCGGGGTGCGGACGTAGGCGGGGCTCACGCAGTTGGAGGTGACGCCGTGCGGGGCGCCTTCGAGGGCGAGGACCTTCGACAGCCCTTCCAGTGCGTGCTTCGCAGTGACGTAAGCAGATTTGTACGGCGAGGCGCGGAGGCCGTGGATCGACGAGACGTTCACGATCCTGCCCCAGCCCCGCTCGTACATCCCGGGCAGGACCGCCCGCGCCAGCAGGAACGGCGCCTCGACCATGACCTTGAGGATCTTCGAGAAGACGTCCGGAGGGAACGCCTCGACCGGGGCCACGTGCTGGAAGCCGGCGTTGTTCACCACGATGTCGGCACCGCCCAGCAGGCCGGGAGGGAACGCGGCCGGGAAGTCCGGGACCGACAGGTCGGCGGTGACCGGGGTCCCGGCGACCTCGGCGGCCACCTTCGCGGCGGCCTCGGCGTCCATGTCGACCACCACCACGTGCGCCCCGGCCTCGGCCAGCCGCCGGGCGCAGGCCCGTCCGATCCCGCTGCCCGCCCCGGTCACCACGGCCCGTCGCCCTGTCAGGTCAATCATGCTGACGAATCTAGGCAATCACCCGAATCCCGGCCCATGTAGCGCACCGACATACTCTCCTGGCGGGTTATGTACGGAGCGCACGCGGGCCGCCCGCCCGCCGGGCACCGGGGAACCCGTTCGCGGCCCCCTTCCGGCCGGACGGGGTGTCCCGCGCCGCGGAAACTGTCGGCGGTCTGATCTAGGGTCGGAGAAGTCTGGCCTGACATCTACCGACATGAGGATGCGAATGACCGCGAACCCCCTGAGGCTGATGGCGGTACACGCCCATCCCGACGACGAGTCCAGCAAGGGCGCGGCGACCATGGCCCGCTACGTCGCCGAGGGGGTGGACGTGCTCGTGTGCACCTGCACCGGCGGGGAGCGCGGCGACATCCTCAACCCGGCGATGGACCGGCCCGGCGTGCTGGAGAACATCGCGGAGGTCCGGCGCAAGGAGATGGCCGAGGCGGCCTCGATCCTCGGCGTCGGGCACCGCTGGCTCGGCTTCGTCGACTCCGGTCTGCCCGGGGAGGGCGAGCCGCTGCCGGAGGGATGCTTCGCCGTACAGGATCTCGAGGTCGCCTCGGCGCCGCTGGTGGCGGCGGTGCGGGAGTTCCGGCCGCACGTGATCATCACCTACGACGAGACGGGCGGCTACCCGCACCCCGACCACATCATGACCAACAAGGTGGCCGTCGAGGCGTTCGAGGCGGCGGGCGACCCCGCCCGCTACCCCGGCACCGGCGAGCCCTGGCAGCCGCTCAAGCTCTACTACATGGTCTCGTTCTCCCGCGAGTGGTTCACCGCGATCCACGAGGGACTGCTCGCCCGGGGGCTGAAGTCGCCGCTGGCGGAGATGATCACGGAGGACTGGTTCGAGGGCATGCCCCAGCTGACCGCGACCACCCGTGTGACCTGCGGCGACCACTTCGGGACAAGGGACCGGGCGATGAAGGCGCACGCCACCCAGATCGACCCCGAGGGGCCCTGGTTCTCCACCCCCAACGACGTGGAACGGGAGATCTGGCCCACCGAGGACTACCAGCTCGCCCGCTCCCACGTCGAGACGGAGCTCCCGGAGACCGACCTGTTCGCCGGGCTCCGGGGTCAGACGGTGACCGGGTAGGTCAGCGCCAGCTCGTCTCCCGGGACCCCGCGGATGCCCCAGTTCACCTGGGGCGACTCCAGGATGACGATCTCCAGGTCCTCCGGGGCGAGGCCGAGCGCCTCCCCGGTCCGGGCGAACAGCGTCCGGATCAGGTCGCGCTTGGCCTCGTCCGAGCGGCCCGCGAAGCAGACGATCTCCATGATCAGGTAGCGCTCGCTCCGCTGCGGGCAGAGCAGGTCGTCGGCGTCCAGCAGCAGGAAGCGGTGGAACCGCTTGTCCTCCGGCAGCTTCCACACCTCGGCCAGGCAGCCGTGCACGACATCGGAGAGCTCCCGCCGGAGCGGGGCCCAGACGTCGCGGCGACCGTAGAACTTGATCTGCGTCATGAGACCGAGTCTTCCATGATGATGATCTACGACGGCGGGCGGGTCATGGAGAGCACGTCCAGCAGGGCGTCGAGCTCCTCCTCGGTGAGGGTGCCGTTCGCGACGTGGCCGCGCTCGACGACGACCTCGCGGATGGTCTTCCGCTCGGCCAGCGCCTGCTTGGCGATCTTCGCCGCCTCCTCGTAGCCGACGTGCCGGTTGAGCGGGGTGACGATGGACGGCGACGACTCGGCGTACTCCCGCAGCCGTTCGGTGTTGGCCGTGATGCCGTGCACGCAGCGGTCGGCCAGCAGCCGGGAGGCGTTGGCGAGCAGCCGTACGGACTCCAGGACGTTGCGCGCCATGACCGGCAGGGCCACGTTGAGCTCGAAGCTGCCCGAGGCGCCGGCGAAGGCGATGGCGGCGTCGTTCCCGACGACCTGGGCGGCGACCATGCAGACGGCCTCGGGGATGACCGGGTTGACCTTTCCCGGCATGATCGAGGAGCCGGGCTGCAGGTCGGGGAGGTTGATCTCGCCGAGTCCGGCGCGCGGGCCCGAGCCCATCCACCGGAGATCGTTGGCGATCTTGTTGAGGGAGACCGCGACCGTCCTGAGCTGGCCGGAGAGCTCCACCACGGCGTCCCGGGCGCCCTGGGCCTCGAAGTGGTCGGGGGCCTCGGTGAACGGCAGGTCGGTGGCCTCGCGGAGCTTCTCGATGACCTTCCTCGCGAAGCCGGGCGGAGTGTTGACGCCCGTGCCGACCGCGGTCCCGCCCAGCGGGAGCTCGGCGAGGCGGGGCAGCGCGCTCCGCACCCGGGCCACGGCGTTGTCGACCTGGGTGGCGTAGCCGCCGAACTCCTGGCCGAGGGTGACCGGGGTGGCGTCCATCAGGTGGGTGCGGCCCGCCTTCACGACCTGGTCGAACTCGCCCGACTTCCCGCGGAGCGCGGTGGCCAGGTGCCGCAGGGAGGGGATGAGGTGGTAGGTGACCTCGGTCAGCGCGGCGACGTGGATGGAGGTGGGGAACACGTCGTTGGACGACTGGGAGGCGTTGACGTGGTCGTTGGGGTGGACCGGGCGGCCCAGCCGCTCCTCGGCGAGGGTGGCGATCACCTCGTTGGCGTTCATGTTGGAGGAGGTGCCGGAGCCGGTCTGGAAGACGTCGACGGGGAACTCGCCGTCCCACTCGTTCTCCGCGATGTCGGTGGCGGCCTCGGCGATCGCCTGGGCCAGCTCCTTGTCCAGCACCCCCAGCTCGGAGTTGACCTCGGCGGCGATCGCCTTGATCAGTCCGAGCGCCGCGATGTGCGGGCTCTCCAGCCCCCGCCCCGAGACCGGGAAGTTCTCCACCGCCCGCTGCGTCTGTGCCCGCCACTTCGCGCCCGCCGGGACCCGCACCTCGCCCATCGAGTCATGCTCGATCCGATACTCGCTCATGAGGCCAGTCTGCAACGCGGGGGATAAGCCCGGCGTTCGCGCTCAGGAGCCGTCCGCGCCCTGCTTCGGCCGGAAGGAGGTGAGCACCTCGTCGCGGACGCCGGCCTGCTCCTCCCAGGAGGCCGCGGGGACCGCCCAGTAGATGACGTAGTCGTCCTTGCCGGGCAGGCTCACGAAGCGGGCCAGCACGTGGACGGTCTTGCCGCCCGCGAGGTAGGTGAACTCCCAGTCGGCCGTGTCCGCCCCGGCGTACGGCTCGGGGTCGGCCTCGGTGACCCCGACCAGCCGGTAGCCGGGGTAGCTCCCGGCCTCGGCCGCGGCGTTCTGGATGGCCGTGACGGTCTTGCGGACGTCGTCGGAGACGTGCGGGGCGGTGTTGACCCGGAGGTAGCGGGGGTCGTCGGAGCTCCTGAAGACGACGTCGTCCCCGTCGGTGCCGCCCTTCAGCGGGTCCGGGACGGAGATCGTGAACCCGCCGGGGTCCTTGTGCGACCGGAGCCCCGAGGAGGCCGCGCCGGCCGCGGCGTCCGGCCCGGCCGTCGGCGCGGTGGCGACGCCGGCCGCGGCGGTGCTGCTCTCGCGGCTGTCGGCGAAGGCCGCCACCACCAGGATCATGATGATCACCAGGGAGACGGCCGCCACCCCGATCAGGACGAGGGTCCCGTTCCGGTTCCCCCGCGGGCGGGCGCTCTCCGCGCCCTGCGCCTGCGCGATGGAGAACAGGTCCGTCCCCAGCCCCCGCGTCGGGGGGAGGGCGCCGTTGCCCGGGCCCGGTCCGTACCCGGGCGGCGGGAGCGGCTGCTGCGGGATCCCTCCCGGCAGGGGCCCGCCCGGTCCGCCGAAGCCGCCCGGCCCGCCGTGGCCGGGCAGCATGCCGACGGCCGTCGACTCGTCGTCCGGGGAGGGGCCGGCGGGGTTCACCGGCGGCGGGGTCATGGGAGCTCCCGGCCCGCCCGTCCGGGAGACGACGGGGAAGCCGTGCGGGGGCGTCGCGGAGGAGTCCTCGACCGGCGGCGCGCCGGGGGTCCCGCCGTCCCGGTCTCCGGGCGGGACCGGCGTCCTCGGCCGCCCCGCCACATGGACCCCCAGCTCGGACGAGGTGACCGGCGGCCGGGGGCGGGCCGGGGGCGGCGTCGCGGGGGAGGCCGCAGGGGGCGCCACGGGGGGCGCCGTGTCGGGGACCGCCGGAGGCGACGCCGCGAGGGGCGCCGCGGCGACCGGGGTCTCCTCGGTGCCGGGGAGGCGGAGACCGGTCTTGGGGCGGATGACCAGCATGGTGCGGTCGGCGTCGAACTCCTCGTCCTGCGCGGCCCCGTCCTCCGGCCCGGATCCGGTGCCGTTCCCGGTGCCCGGAGCGGCCCCGGCGGCGGCTCCGGGCCCGTCCGGAGAACCGGCCGGAGCCGTGGGGCCGCCGTCGCCGGAGGCCGCCGCGGGAGGCTCCGCGGGGACCTCCGGGGGCACCGCGCCGGCCGAGGGCGTGTCCGCCACGGCGCGGAGCATCGCGGCCGCCTGGGAGGCGGTGAGCCGTGCCGTGTAGTCCTTCTCGAGGAGGTGTTCGAGCACGGGGCGGAGCGGACCGGCCTGGACCGGCGGGTCGGCGCTCTCGGTCATCAGCGCGGCCAGGGTCTCGGCGACCGAGGAGCGTTCGTACGCCGGCCGCCCCTCGACCGCGAAGTACAGGGTGGCTCCGAGGGACCAGAGGTCCGACTCGGGCCCGGTGTGCTCCCCCCGTGCCCGCTCGGGCGCGGTGTATCCCGGGGAGCCGATCACCATGCCGGTCTGGGTGAGGCTCGTGTCGCCCGCGGCCTTGGCGATGCCGAAGTCGGTCAGCACCACCCGGCCGCTCTCGGTGATCAGCACGTTCCCGGGCTTCACGTCGCGGTGCAGGATCCCCTGCGCGTGGGCGGCGCGCAGCGCGCCCAGCAGGTCCACGCCGATCTCGGCGACCAGGCGGGGAGGGAGCGGGCCCTCCTCCTCGATCACCTGCTCCAGGGACCGCGCCTGCACCAGCTCCATGATGATCCACGGACTGCCGTCCTCGATGATCGCGTCATGGATGGTGGCGACCGACGGGTGGCTGATGCGGGCGGCCGTACGACCCTCGCGGATCATGCGTTCCCGCAGTTCGGAGCGCTGTGCCTCGCTGAGCCCGGGCTCCTGGCGGATCTCCTTGATCGCTACGTCCCGGCCCAGGGAGCGGTCGTGGGCACGCCAGACGGTGCCCATCGTCCCTCGGCCGAGCGGCGCGATCAGCTCGTAACGATCAGCGAGCACGCGCATCTGCTGTTCCGGCATGAGAAGAAGATAGCGATTCCTGCTTGATGAACGCTTTACCCACGCTTGCGGAGTTCCCTAGGCCACAAGCGACGAGGAAGCATAAGACGGATAAAAGGTGACATAAGTCTCACAAAAGGATGTGGGGTAGGCCACGGGTCCAGCGGCTTTCGATGCATCCCCTCCATGGGACGGCGATGCCCCCGGGGCATCGGAACGGGCGTCGCGAGGGGGGGTGGAGGCGGGACCGGCGCGGAACCCGCACGGTGCAGGCCCCGGTGGGGAGGCCTGCGGTTGAACGAGGGCACGGAGACCACGGGGCTGTTCCGGATGGCCCGGCCCGCCGCGCGGGCGAGCGGCTCCTCGGCCGAGCCGCCGGCCGCCACCCGGGAGAGCATCAGCGAGGCGCGGACCGCGTCGAGCCGGGTGGCCGGGTCGATGCCGAGCAGGCCCTGGAGCACCGGGGCGAGCGGTCCGGCCCTCTCCATGGGGATCGGCTCGCCGCTGGTCAGGGCGGCCAGGGCGGCGGCGGCCGTACGGCGGCCGTGCAGGCCGCGGCCCTCGACGGCGGTGTAGAGGGTCGCGCCGAGCGACCACAGGTCGGCGGCGGGGCTCGCCTTGGAGCCCAGCACCCGCTCGGGCGCGATGTAGCCCGCGGAGCCGAGCACGATGCCCGCCTGGGTGATCGAGACCTCGCCCTCCAGCGCGGCCAGGCCGAAGTCGGTGAGGACCGCCCGCTTCTCGGTCACCAGGACGTTGCTGGGCTTCACGTCGCGGTGCAGGATGCCCTTGGCGTGCACGGCCCGGAGCGCGCCCAGCACCTGCCGCCCGATCTCGGCCGCCCGCTGCGGCGGCAGCGGGCCCTCCTGCTGGATGAGCTGCTCCAGCGACCTGGCCGGGAGCAGCTCCATGACGATCCAGGGGCGGTCGTCCTCGGTGACGACGTCGAAGACGTTGATCACCGACGGGTGGGTGACCATCGTGGTGGCCCGGCCCTCCCGCTCGGTCCTGGCGCACAGCTCGGCCCGCAGGTCCTCGTCGAGGACCAGGGGCAGCCGCACCTCCTTGACCGCCACCTCCTCGCCGAGCAACTCGTCGTGCGCTCGCCAAACGGTGCCCATGCCGCCGCGCCCGACCGGCTCCAGCAGCCGGTAGCGCGCGGCAAGAAGGTATCCGGACGGCGCACGCATGAGGAGCAGCTTACCTATTCGCCCCATGCGACCAGTAGAGACAGGCCTGAAGTTTCTTGTCTGTTGCAGTCAGATTCTCTCTCACGTGACTGTCCGGATGCACAGGGTGAGCATTCACCCGCCGGGCCGCCCCATGGCCGAGCCCCGCGTCCGGCGCGTCGTGCCCGCCGACCGGCCCCGCCTGTACGGCGGCGCCTGACCTCCGCCGGGCCGTACGGGACCGGGTGCCCGGCGGAGTCGCGCCGGGAGGCTCAGCGGCGGCCGATGGAGAGGGCCGGGCCCGTCCGGTCGGTGAAGAAGTCGTCGCCCTTGTCGTCGACCACGATGAAGGCCGGGAAGTCCTCGACCTCGATCTTCCAGACGGCCTCCATGCCGAGCTCCGGGTACTCCAGGACCTCGACCTTGCGGATGCAGTCCTGGGCCAGGCGGGCGGCGGGACCGCCGATCGAGCCGAGGTAGAAGCCGCCGTGCCTCTGGCAGGCCTCGGTGACCTGCTTGGACCGGTTGCCCTTGGCGAGCATCACCATGGAGCCGCCCGCGGCCTGGAAGCGCTCGACGTAGGAGTCCATGCGCCCGGCGGTGGTGGGCCCGAAGGAGCCGGAGGCGTAGCCCTCGGGGGTCTTGGCGGGACCGGCGTAGTAGACGGCGTGGTCCTTCATGTACTGCGGCATCTCGCCGCCCGCGTCGAGCAGCTCGCCGATCTTGGCGTGCGCGATGTCGCGGGCGACGACCAGCGGGCCGGTCAGCGACAGGCGGGTCTTGACCGGGTACTTCGTCAGCTCGGCGAGGATCTCCGGCATCGGCCGGTTGAGGTCGATCTTCACCACGTCGTCCGAGAGGTGCTCGTCGGTGGTCTCCGGCAGGAACCGGGCCGGGTCGGTCTCCAGCCTCTCCAGGAAGACCCCCTCGGGGGTGATCTTCGCCAGGGCCTGGCGGTCGGCGCTGCAGGAGACCGCGATGGCGACCGGGCAGGAGGCGCCGTGCCGGGGCAGGCGGATCACGCGGACGTCGTGGCAGAAGTACTTGCCGCCGAACTGGGCGCCGATGCCGAGCTTCTGGGTGAGCTCGAAGACCTTGGCCTCCAGCTCGGTGTCGCGGAAGCCGTGGCCGCTGGGGGAGCCCTCGGTCGGGATGGAGTCGAGGTAGCGGGCGCTGGCGTACTTCGCGGTCTTCAAAGCGAACTCCGCGGAGGTGCCGCCCACGACGATCGCCAGGTGGTACGGCGGGCAGGCGGCGGTGCCCAGGGAGCGGATCTTCTCCTCCAGGAAGGCCAGCATGCGCTTCTCGTTGAGGACGGCCTTGGTCTCCTGGTACAGGAACGACTTGTTGGCGCTGCCGCCGCCCTTGGCCATGAACAGCAGCTTGTACTCGTCGGGGTGGCCGTGCGGGTCCTCGGCGTACAGCTCGATCTGGGCGGGGAGGTTGGAGCCGGTGTTCTTCTCCTCCCACATCGTGATCGGGGCCATCTGCGAGTAGCGCAGGTTGAGCCTGGTGTAGGCGTCGTAGACGCCGCGCGAGATGTGCTCGGCGTCGGCGCCGTCGGTCAGCACGTGCCGGCCGCGCTTGCCCATCACGATCGCGGTGCCGGTGTCCTGGCACATCGGGAGCACGCCGCCGGCCGAGATGGAGGCGTTCTTGAGCAGGTCGAGGGCGACGAAGCGGTCGTTCCCGCTGGACTCCGGGTCATCGATGATCTTCCGGAGCTGGGCGAGGTGCGACGACCGGAGGTAGTGGGAGATGTCGTGGACCGCCGTCTCGGTGAGCAGGCGCAGCGCCTCGGGCTCGACCTCCAGGAACCTGCGGCCCGCGGCCTCGACGACGCGCACCCCCTCGCTGCTGATCAGACGGTATTCCGTCTCGTCCGATCCCAGCGGGAGCAGGTCGGTGTAGTCGAACTCGGGCATCGTCCTCGATCCTCCGTGCCGGGGGTCTTCTCCGGTCCTCCTAGAGGGTACGGCCTCCTATCGCAGGCCCGGGAAGGACGGCAACCGCAGGGCCGCCGGAAGCCGGGAAACGGACCGAACCTTTGCCCGCCCATGGGGCGGGGCCGGGGCCGCCGCGACCCCGGACGGCGAGGATGGTGGGGAAGACCCGATCCGCTCCGCGGAGGGAGAGGTCATGGAGATCGGTTACGTCGTGCTGTACGCCATAGGGATCCTGATCATCGGCGGGCTCGTGGGGTCGCTCCTCACCATCGTGCTGCACATGATCGCCGAAGAGAACAGGTTCCAGGGGCCGCTGCACCACTGATCACGCCGCGCGCCCTGCGGGTACGGGCGCCCCTCGGAGCCGGGGGAGACACGGTCCTCCCCGGCGGGCTCCCCGCCGCCCTCTCGCCGGCCGTGGCGGGGCGGGCCGCCGGTCCCTCCGGGAGGAGGGCGACGCGGATCACGACCCGTCCCCGCGCGGCCCGCGCCCGGGCGCCGAGAGCCCGATGGCGATGCCGGTGACGACCAGCGCGGCTCCGGCCAGGTCGGCCGCCGAGGGCGCGCCGAGGCCGAGCAGCGCGCCGGTCGCGATCGCGCCGACCGGGATCAGCCCGGCGAACAGGCCGGCCCTCGCCGGGCCGAGCCGGGGCAGCGCGTCGTACCAGAGGAAGAACGCCACGGTGGTCACGATGATCGACTGGTAGCCGAGCCCCGCCGCCTCGGCGAAGGTCGGCACGCGCACCATCCCGGCGCCGTCGATCAGCAGGCCGGCCGCCGCGAGCAGCGGCACGGCCAGCGCCGCGGAGTAGGCCGAGACCCGGATCGCGCCCAGCCTGGGCAGGAGCGGGAGGGCCAGCAGCGAGAAGCAGACCTCGCAGACCAGCGCGCCCAGGGACCAGAGCAGGCCGGGCAGGTCGCCGCTGCCCAGGCCGGTGGCGACCGTCGCCCCGGCCACCACCACGGCCGCCGCCCCGATCACCCGGGGTGAGGGGCGGCCGTCCAGCAGGGCGAGCGCCAGGGGGACGGTGCCGAGTACGGTGCCGACCAGGGCGGGGCCGCCGTGCCGGGTCGCCTCGATCACGCAGATGTTGAAGACGACGAGCCCCGTCAGGGAGAGCGCGGCCAGCAGGGCGGTCTCCCGGGGCGTCAGCCGTACCGGCCTCGGGCCCGCCACGCGGGCGACGGCCAGCAGGACGGCGGCGGCCAGGAGGTAGCGCAGCGCCTGGCCGCCGTAGAGCGGGTAGTCCTGGATCACACCGGCGACCCCCGCGAGGGTGCCCACCAGGAACATCGCACCGGCGGCCTGGGCGAGACCCCGGGTCTCGGTCCGTCGGATGATGACATCGGTGTTCATGTCGGGAATGCTAGGAAGCCAATGGTTCGCTCATTCAGTCCAATCGGCGAGCGGAGCAGAGGACCAATCCGGCCACCGGAACACCGCAAGACCGCCTTCCGGGAGCGCGACCCGGGACGCCGCGAGACGCGGGCCTCCGGAGGGCGATCACTCGCCCCGGGGCGCGGGCGCGAGAGGGGGAGCGTTGGCGGATCTGCATCTGGCCATCGACCGGACGGCGGGCGGGATCGCCGGGCAGATCGCCCGCGAACTGCGCGAGGCCGTACGGCGCGGCAGGCTCACGGCCGGGGAGCGGCTGCCCGCGAGCCGGGAGCTGGCCAGGGACCTGGGATTCTCGCGCGGCGTCGTGGTGGAGGCGTACGAGCAGCTGGTCGCCGAGGGGTTCCTGACCTCGAAGGTCGGCTCGGGAACGCACGTGGCCCCGGCGGCCTGCCGCGCCCCGGCGCCACCCGGCCCCGGCCCCGTACCGGGCCGGACGCCCGGCCTCCCGCCCCGGACCCCCGGTCCCATGCCCATGCCCGCTCCCGGTCCTGATCCCGTGCCCGCTCCCGGGCCCGTGCCGGCGGCTGCGGGGCCCGCGCCCGGGGGCCGCCCCCCGGGACGCCCGGCCCGGCGGGGCCCCCGGCCGGGCGGGGAAGACGGCGGCGCCCCGGACCCGGCGCCGGGCTACGAGTGCGACTACGGCCGCCGTCCCACCTCGCCCGACCTGGGGTGCTTCCCCCGCGAGCGGTGGCTGGCCTCGACCAGGAGGGTGCTCGCGGCGCTGCCCGCCGACGCGCTGGACTACGGCGACCCCGGCGGGGTCCCGGAACTGCGCGAGGAACTGGCGGCGTACCTGCGCCGGGTCCGCGGGGCCGAGGTCGGGCCGGAGAACCTGGTGATCGTCGGCGGGGTGGCCCAGGGGCTCAACCTCACGGTGCAGGCGCTCGCCGGGCGGCTTCCCGGCACCCGCCCGGACCCGGGCCGCCCGGTGCACGACCCGCGCCGCAGCCCCCCGGACGCCCCGGACCCGGGCCGCCCGGGGGACTGCGGCGCGGATGCGGGGACGCCGTCCCTCCGGACCCTGAGCCGGTTCGTCGACGGGTCCGCGCCCCCGCTCCCGCCGCCGGGCCGGATCCGGCTCGCGGTCGAGGACCCGACCGGCCTGCGCCAGCTGCCGCTGCTCCGCTCCGCCGGCGCGGACCCGGTCGCGGTCCCGGTGGACGGGGAGGGCGTCGACGTCGCGGCCCTCGCCGCGACGGGGGTCCGCGCGGTGCTGCTCACCCCCGCCCACCACTACCCCACCGGGGTGGTGCTCTCCCCGCGCCGCCGTGCGGAGCTGGTCGAATGGGCGGCGGCGACGGGCGCGACCATCCTGGAGGACGACTACGACGCCGAGTTCCGGTTCGACCGCGACCCGGTGGGCTGCCTGCAGGGGCTGGCCCCCGGCAGCGTGGTCCTGGCGGGGAGCGTCAGCAAGTCCCTGGCCCCCGGCCTCCGGCTGGGCTGGGTGGCGGCTCCGCCGCGGATCGCCGCCGCCGTACGGCTGGCGCGGGCGGAGCTCGACATGGGCTCCCCGGTGCTGGAGCAGCACACGCTGGCGGACTTCGTGCGGTCCGGTGCCTACGACCGGCACCTGAGGCGGATGCGCCGCGAGTACCGGAACCGGCGCGACACCCTCGTCCGCGCCCTGGCGCGGCACCTTCCGGAGATCACCGTGCGGGGCGTCTCCGCCGGGCTCCACCTGCTCGCCGAGCTGCCCCCGGGCTGGGACGAGCGGGCCGCCGCGCGGACGGCGCAGTCCTGCGGGCTCGCGGCCGAGCCGGTGGGGCCGATGCGGCACCGGCCGGGCCCGTCCGCACTGGTCATGGGCTTCGCCCGGCTCCCGGTCCACCGCGCCGACGAGGTGGTCCGGGGCTTCGCGCGCGGCCTTCCCCGCTGACCGCCCGCCGTACGGGCCGGACGCGGTCGTCCGCCCCGCGGGCCCGGCGGAGCGGGCCATGACGCGGGTTGATAGGTAGTTCATATGTCCTTACAAACTCTTGACGGCCTCCGGGCCGTCGCCTAGAACTGAGGTCAGCCGCTCACTCCTCGGAGGCATCATGCGCGTCGGTCTGCTGGGTCTCGGGCGAATAGGGGCTTTCCATGCCATGACGCTGGCCGCCCACCCCCGGGTCGACGAGCTGGTGGTGGCCGACGCGGACCCGGCGAGGGCGGCGGGAGCGGCCGCCGGACTGGGGGAGAAGGCCAGGACGGGGGAGGCGTTCGACGCCGACGCCGTGGTCATCGCCACCCCCACCGGCACCCACGCCGAGCTCCTGCTGAGGGCGTGCGCCGCCGGGCTCCCCGCGTTCTGCGAGAAACCCGCCGCCTCCGGGATCGACGACACCGTCCGGGTGCTGGAGGCGGCCGAGCGGAGCGGGACGGCCGTGCACATCGGCTTCCAGCGGCGCTTCGACGCCGGCCACGCCGAGGCCCGAAGGGCGTTGCGGGCCGGAGAGCTGGGCGAGCTCCACCGGGTCCACCTGGTCACCGCCGACCCGGCCCCGCCCGCGGCCGGCTACGTCGCGACCTCCGGCGGGATCTACCGCGACTGCCACATCCACGACTTCGACATCCTGCGCTGGGTCACCGGCCGGGAGGCCGTCACCGTCTACGCGACCGGCTCCAACCGGGGCGCGGCGTTCTTCGCCGAGGCGGGGGACGTCGACACCAGCGCCGCGCTCGTCACCATGGACGACGGCACACTGGCCACCCTCCAGGGCTCCCGCTACAACGGCGCCGGATACGACGTGCGGATGGAACTGGCCGGGACGCGGCGGACCCGGGTCGTCGGCCTCGGCCCCCGCGCCCCGCTGACCGCCTCCGAGGGCCTCCAGCCGGGCGGGGATCCGTGGCCGGACTTCGCCACCAGGTTCGCCCCGGCCTACGCGGCGGAGCTGGACGCGTTTCTCGCCGCCGCGGCGGGGGAGGCGGACGTTCCGTGCACGGTCGAGGACGCGCTGGCCGCGCTCTACCTCGCGGAGGCGGCGGACCTGTCGCTCCGCGAGGAACGGCCGGTCCGCGTGGCGGAGGTGGTCCGATGAGCGAGCGGGAGACGGCGTCCGGCGGCGTGGTCCGGGCGGCCGGCGCGCCCATCTCGTGGGGTGTCTGCGAGGTGCCGGGCTGGGGGCGCCAGCTGGACCGGTCGCGGGTGCTCGCGGAGATGGCGGACCTCGGCCTGACCGCCACCGAGCTGGGTCCCGCCGGGTTCCTGCCGCCCTCGCCGTCGCGGTGCCGCTCCCTCCTCGGCGGGTACGGCCTGCGCGCGGTCGGCGGCTTCGTCCCCGTGGTCCTCCACGAGCCCCGCCACGACCCGCTCCCGGAGGTCCGCGCGACCATGCGGGCCTTCAGGGAGGGGGATGTGGAGGCCGTCGTGCTGGCCGCGGCCACCGGAGGGGAGGGCTACGACGCCAAGCCCGCGCTGGACGCCGCGGGCTGGAAGACCCTGCTCGCCAACCTGGGCCGGATCCTCAGGGCCGCCAGGGAGTTCGGCCGCGCCGTCACCCTGCACCCGCACGTCGGGACCATGGTGGAGACCCGGCAGGAGGTGGACCGGGTGCTCGGCGGCAGCGCGGTCCCGCTCTGCCTGGACACCGGCCACCTGCTCATCGGCGGCACCGACCCCCTGGACCTCGTCCGCGCGGTCCCCGGCCGGATCGCCCACGTCCACCTCAAGGACGTCGACGCCGCCCTCGCCGAGCGGGTCCGGGCGGGCGGGCTCGGCTACACCCGGGCCGTGCGGGACGGGATCTACCGCCCGCTCGGCGAGGGCGACGTCGACGTGGCGGGCATCGTCACCGGCCTGGCGGCGGCCGGGTACAGCGGCTGGTACGTGCTGGAGCAGGACGTCGTCCTGGACTCGGAGGAGGCGGACCCCGCGCGGGACGTCCGCGCGAGCCTGGCCTACCTCCGGAGCCTCGCGTGACCGCGCCCGGGGGGTCCGCGGAGGCGGGGAACCGCACGGGCGCGGGCGGGCGGGAGCAGGAGGCCGGGCGGCCCGGGGGCGGGGCCGTACCCGTGGAGGTGCTGACGATCGGGCGGGTCGGGGTGGACGTCTACCCGCTCCAGGTGGGGGTCTCGCTGCGGGAGGTGGAGACCTTCGGCAAGTACCTGGGCGGCAGCCCGACCAACGTGGCGGTGGCCGCCGCCCGGCTGGGCCGCTCCAGCGCGGTGATCACCCGGACCGGGGCCGACCCGTTCGGGGCGTTCGTCCACGACGCGCTGCGCGCCTACGGCGTCGACGACCGCCACGTCACCGCGGTGCCCGGCCTGCCGACCCCGGTGACGTTCTGCGAGATCCGGCCGCCGGACGACTTCCCGCTCTACTTCTACCGGTACCCCAAGGCCCCCGACCTGGAGATCCTCCCCGAGGAGCTGGACCTGGCGGCGGTCGCCGGGGCGCAGCTGTTCTGGGCGACCGCGACCGGGCTCTCCGCGGAGCCGTCCCGCAGCGCGCACCTGGCGGCCTGGCGGGCGCGGGGGCGCGCGCCGTACACGGTGCTGGACCTGGACTACCGGCCGGCGTTCTGGCCGGACGAGCGGGCGGCCCGCGAGCGGGTGCGCGCGGTGCTCGGGCAGGTCACCGTCGCGGTCGGGAACGCGGAGGAGGCCGAGGTGGCCACCGGCACGCGCGAACCGCACCGGGCGGCACTGGCCCTGCTGGAGGCCGGGGCCGAGCTGGCGGTCGTCAAGCGGGGACCGGACGGGGTGCTCGGCATGACCGCCGGCGAGACGGTGGAGGTGCCGCCGGTGGCGGTCGAGGTGGTCAACGGGCTCGGCGCGGGCGACGCCTTCGGCGGGGCGCTCTGCCACGGCCTGCTGGCGGGCTGGCCGCTGGAGCGGACGCTGCGCTTCGCCAACGCGGCCGGGGCGATCGTGGCCGGGCGGCTGGCCTGCGCCCCCGCGATGCCCACGGTGGACGAGGTGCTGGCCGTCCTCGGCGGGGGACGCCCGGACCGCGGGCCGGAGGACGGGCGGTGAGCGGGACCGGCGCCGGCCGGGGCGGGCGGGGCCCGGCGGGCGCGGCCGGGCACGCCGCGGGCCTGCCGGAGGAGGAGCACCGGAGACTGCTGGAGACCAGGGCGCGCTTCCCCTGGCGGATCGCCGAGGCCGCCGCGGCCCGGCGGCGGCGGGGCCTGCTGGAGGGCCGGGACCGGCTCCTGATCATCGCGGCCGACCACGCGGCCAGGGGCGTGCTCGGCGCCGGGAGCCGCCCCCTGGCCATGGGCAGCCGGCTCGACCTGCTCCAGCGGCTCCGTGTGGCGCTGTCCAGGCCGGGCGTGGACGGGCTGCTGGCCACGCCCGACGTCGTCGAGGACCTGCTGCTGCTCGGCGCGCTGGACGACAAGATCGTCATCGGCTCGATGAACCGCGGCGGCGTGCACGGCACCGCGTTCGAGTTCGACGACCGCTTCACCGCCTACGACGCCGCGGCCATCGCCCGGATGGGCCTGGACGGGGGCAAGATGCTCTGCCGGATCGGCGTCGACGAGCCCGCCACCGCCGCCACCCTCGAAGCCTGCGGCCGGGCGGTGACCGAGCTGGCCGCGCGCGGGCTGGTCGCGCTGGTGGAGCCGTTCTGGTCGCGCCGGGTGGACGGGGAGGTCACCCACGACCTGTCCGCCGAGGGCGTCATCCGGTCCGTGCACGTCGGCCAGGGGCTCGGCGCGACCTCCGCGCACACCTGGCTGAAGCTCCCGGTCGTGGACGAGATGGAGCGGGTGATGCGCGCGACCACCCTGCCCACGCTGCTGCTCGGCGGCGATCCGGGCGACGCGGCCGCCTCGGCGTACGCCGCCTGGCGCGAGGCGCTGCGCCTGCCCGGCGTCCGGGGGCTTGTGGTGGGCCGCGCGTTGCTGTACCCCTCCGATGACGACGTGGCGGCGGCGGTGGACACCGCGGCGGCGATGCTGGAGGCGGCATGAGGCAACGATCACACCGGCGCGGCGCGGCCGCGCCCTGTCCCGGCGGAGCGCGGCCCGGGGAGGCGCGATGACGTTCATCCCGGCCGGCAGCACGGCGCTGGCCCCCTGGGCGCTGTGGATCACGCCGGAGACGGCCGGCTGGGCCTACACCGGGCTCCGCCTGCTCCACCTGTCCGGCGAGACGGTCGAGTTCGCCACCGGCGGGGAGGAGATGCTGGTCCTGCCGCTCTCGGGCGGGTGCGCGGTCGAGTGCGACGGAGTGCGGCTCACGCTCCGCGGCAGGGACTCGGTCTTCCACGCGGTCTCCGACTTCGCCTACCTCCCGGTCGAGGCGACGGTCCGGATCACCGGGGAGGGCCGGTTCGCCCTCCCCACGGCCCGCGCGTCCCGGCGCCTGCCCGTCCGGTACGGCCCCGCCGACCGGGTCCCGGTGGAGGTGCGCGGCGCCGGGCAGGCCAGCCGCCAGGTCAACAACTTCTGCGCCCCGGACGCCTTCGAGTGCGACAAGCTCGTCGCGGTCGAGGTGCTCACCCCCGGCGGGAACTGGTCGTCCTACCCGCCGCACAAGCACGACGAGGCCTCCGAGCACGAGGCCGTGCTGGAGGAGATCTACTACTTCGAGGGCGGCCCCGGCTACCAGCGGGTGTACGGCACGCACGACACGCTGGCCGAGGTGTCCGGCGGCGACGTGGTGCTCGTCCCGCACGGCTACCACGGCCCGTCGATGGCGGCCCCCGGCTACGACCTGTACTACCTGAACGTGCTGGCCGGACCCGCCGAGAAGCGGTCCATGGCCTTCCGCGACGACCCCCGGCACGCATGGGTCCGCTCCTCCTGGGCAGGCAGGCAGGCCGACCCCCGGGTCCCGATGACGAGGGCGCCGCGCTGACCCGGCGGGCGCCCAGGCCCGACCCCGCCCCGGGACGCGACGTCCCGGGGCCGCTCCTGCAGGAGGCGGGATGAGGCTCACGGTGGCACAGGCGCTGGTGCGGTTCCTGGCGAACCAGTGGTCGGAGCGCGACGGCGCCGAGCAGCGGCTGATCGCCGGCGTCTTCGGCATCTTCGGCCACGGCAACGTGGCGGGTGTCGGCCAGGCCCTGGCCGAGCAGGGCGCGGGCACCGGCGGCCCGCTCCCGTACTACCTGGCCCGCAACGAGCAGGCCATGGTGCACACCGCCGCCGGCTACGCCCGGATGCGCGACCGGCTGTCCACCTTCGCCTGCACCACCTCGATCGGCCCCGGCGCCACCAACCTGGTCACCGGGGCGGCGCTGGCCACGGTCAACCGCCTCCCCGTGCTGCTGCTGCCCGGCGACGTCTTCGCCACCCGCGCCGCGGGCACGGTCCTGCAGGAGCTGGAGGACCCGCGCTCCCACGGCGTGACGGTCAACGACGCGCTCCGCCCGGTCTCCCGCTTCTTCGACCGGATCGACCGTCCCGAGCAGCTGCCCCCCGCGCTGCTCGCCGCGATGCGGGTGCTGACCGACCCGGCCGAGACCGGCGCCGTCACCCTGGCGCTCCCCCAGGACGTGCAGGCCGAGGCCTTCGACTGGCCCGGGGAGCTGTTCGCCCGGCGCGTCTGGCACGTGGCCAGGCCGGTTGCCGAACCCGCCGCACTGGCCAGGGCGCTCGACCTGGTCCGCGCCTCGCACCGGCCGCTGATCGTCGCCGGGGGCGGGGCCGTCTACAGCGGGGCCTGCGAGGAGCTGGCCGGCTTCGCCGCGCGGCACGGCGTGCCGGTGGCCGAGACGCAGGCGGGCAAGGGCGCCGTGCCGTACGACCACCCCTGCGCGGTCGGCGCGGTCGGCCACACCGGGACCGCCGCCGCCAACGCCCTGGCGCGCGAGGCGGACCTGGTCATCGGCGTCGGCACCCGCTACAGCGACTTCACCACCGCCTCCCGGACCCTCTTCGGGCGGGCCCGGTTCCTCAACGTCAACGTGGCCGCCTTCGACGCGGCCAAGAACTCCGGGCGGACGCTGGTGGCCGACGCCCGCGAGGCGCTGCGGGCGCTGGAGCTCCCCGGCTGGACGGCCGACCCGGGCTGGACCGCGAGGGCGAGCGCGCTCACCCACGACTGGCAGGAGCAGGTCGCCCTGCTCACGACGGGCGAGACGCTGACCCAGCCGGTCGTGCTCGGCATGGTCAACGAGGTGGCCCGCCCGTCCGACGTGGTGGTCAACGCCGCCGGGTCCATGCCGGGCGACCTGCACCGGCTGTGGCGGGCCCGCGACCCGAAGGGCTACCACGTCGAGTACGGCTACTCCTGCATGGGCTACGAGATCGCCGGAGGGCTCGGGGTGAAGCTCGCCGCCCCGGAGCGCGAGGTGTTCGTGCTGGTCGGCGACGGGTCCTACCTGATGATGGCGCAGGAGATCGCCACCGCCGTGCAGGAGGGCGTCAAGCTCGTGATCGTCCTGGTGGACAACCGCGGGTTCGCCTCGATCGGCGGGCTCTCGGAGTCGGTCGGGGCGCGGCGGCTCGGGACCGCCTACCGGATGCGCGGCCCGGCGGGGGAGCTGGACGGCGCGCTCGTCCCGGTCGACCTGGCCGCCAACGCGGCCAGCCTGGGCGCCGACGTGCTGCGCGCCGACGGCCCCGAGTCGCTCCGGGTGGCCCTGGCCAAGGCGCGCGAGTCCACCCGGACCACCGTCGTGTACGCCGAGACCGTTCCCGGTCCGGGCCCGGCGACCACGGCCTGGTGGGACGTGCCGGTCGCGGAGGTGTCCGGCGACGGGGAGGTACGGCGGGCACGCGCGGCCTACGAGCAGGCCAGAAGAGACCAGCGGCCCTACCTGTAGGCCGCGCCGGTCAGGGAGCCGCCGCCGGCGTGGTCGCGGACCTGGGCTGGAAGCCCCCGGCGAGGAAGACGATCAGCGCCACCGTGATTGCGGCGGGCACGAACGCCGCCCGCGCGCTCACGGTGTCGTTGACCGTCCCGACCACGGCCGCGCCGACCAGGAACCCGACGTAGTTGAACAGGTTGACCCGGGCGATCGCCGTCTCCGCCCCGGAGCCCAGCCGGCCGGCGGCCGAGAACGACTGCGGGGCGATGATCGACAGGCCGACGCCGACGAGGCCGAAGGAGACCACGGCCACCACGGGGCCCGGCGCGACGACGACGCCGAGCGTGCCCAGCGCCGCGATCACCGCGCCCGCGCGGACCACGGGGGCCGGGCCGTACCGGCGCACCGCGAGGTCCCCGGGGACCCGCGCGAGGAGCATCGCCGCCTGGTAGGCGAGGTAGGCGAAGGGGACCAGCCAGCCGGTCGCCGACAGCGCCTTCTCCATGTAGACGGTGCCGTAGTTGGAGACCGCGGCGTCGCCGACGTAGAGGAAGGCCATCGCCAGGCAGAGCGGGATGATCGGCCGCCACGGCGCCCGGGCCGCCGTCTCCGCGGCCTGCGCCGTCGCCCGTTCCTCCGCGCGGTCGTAGAGGCGGGGGAGCATGGCCAGCGAGATGACCGCGCCGATCACCACCGGGACGGAGAACGACCAGGCCAGGTCCACGCCGAGCGCGCTGAAGGCGGAGTTGAAGGCGGCCCCCAGCATCGAGCCGACGCTCCACACCGCGTGGAAGCCGGTCAGCACGCTCATGCCGTAGGTGCGCTCGACCGCGACCGCCTGCATGTTCATCGCCGCGTCGACCGCCCCGACGGCGAGGCCGAACGCGGCGCTCAGCGCGTACAGGCCGGCGAGCGAGCCGTTCCAGCCCTGCAGGACCACGACGGCGCAGACGGCGAGCTGGGAGACGCGCAGCACGGGGGCGCTGCCGTACCGGGCGGCGAGGGAGCCCGCGGCCACGCTCCCGACACCGGCGATCACCGGCACCAGGAGCAGGACCAGGGTGAGGTCGGTGTCGCTCAGCCCGAACTTGTGCTGCAGGTCGATCACATGGGTGAGCAGCGTGGCGAAGCACAGTCCCTGGACGAAGAACGCGGCCCAGGTCGCCACCCGGACCTGCCTGTCGCGCGGGGCCGGGGCCTGCGCCTGGTTGACGTGCGGGGTCGGCACCACGACCTCCAGAGAACATGAGGGGGGGTCAAGTTCTCGGCCAGGGTAAGGGGGCGGTTCCCCGGGGTCAATGGCCGCTCACCGGCACCGCCGCCCGCCGGGACCCGCCGGAGCCTCGGAGGGGGCCTTCGCCGGGCCCGCGGGGCCTCGGAGGACCCGGGCCGGGCCGTTCCGTTAGGGTTCTCCCGTGCGAGCGGCAGGAGAACGGCGCAGGGGGTACGCGGCCGGGCAGGCACGCCGGGAGCGCATCCTGGCGATCGCGCTGCAGGAGTTCGCGGAGAACGGCTACCGGGGCGCCTCGCTCGCCCGCATCGCCGAGCGGGCCGAGATATCCCAGGCCGGGCTGCTGCACCACTTCCGCAGCAAGGAACGGCTGCTGATCGCCGTGCTGGAGTACCGCGACGAGCTGGACGTGCGCCGCTACAGCGCCGACGCCCGGCCTGCGGGGGGCCTGCGCGCGCTGGACGACCTGGTCGACCTGGTCGAGCGCAACTCCCGCGTCCCCGGCCTCGTCCAGCTGTTCACCGTGATGAGCGGCGAGGCCGTCACCGCCGACCACCCCGGCCACGAGTGGGCCCGCGAGCGCTACCGGCGGCTCCGCGACGAGGTGAGCCGGGTGCTGGGGCGGGCGGTGGAGGAGGGCGAGCTCCGGGCGGACATCGACCCCGAGGCGCACGCGGCCCGGCTGATCGCCATGATGGACGGCCTGCAGAACCAGTGGCTCCTCGACCCGGACAGGGTGGACATGGCCGCCCTCTTCCGGGGCCACATCGCCGACCTCGTCGCCGCGCTCCGCCCCCGGTGACCCCGTCCCCGGTGACCCCGCCCCCGCACGTCCCGGCAGGGCTTATCGTCGAAGGGTGGACTTCTCCTGGCCTCCCGCGATCCGTGACGACACGCCCGAGCCGCGCCCCGGCGACCTGCGGGCCGGAGACGCCGACCGGGAGCGGATCGCCGAGGTCCTCAACGACGCGCTCGGCGACGGGCGGCTGACCCGCGACGAGCACGAGGAGCGGATCGAGCGCCTCTACCGCTCCCGCACGCTCGGCGAGATCGCCACCCTCACCACCGACCTGCTCCCGCCCGAGGCGCAGCCGCTGCGGACCGACGTCCGCCCGGTGACGGCCTTCTTCGGCTCGGAGGAGCGCTCGGGCCGATGGGTGGTGCCGACGCGCTTCTCCGCCACCGCCGTCTGCGCCAACGTCACCCTGGACCTGCGCGAGGCGCTGCTCCAGTCCGGCCACGTGACCCTCCAGGTCACCGTGATGGCGGGGACGCTCACGCTGATCGTGCCGGAGGGCGTGCGGATCGAGATGCCGGCCTCGTCCTTCATGGGCGGGAAGAAGAACCAGGTCCCGCCCTCCCCGGACGGGCCGGTCATCGAGATCACCGGGACCGTCGCCCTGGGCAGCATCGTCGCCAAGTCCCCCAAGCGGCCCCGCCGCCCCTGGTTCCGCCGCTGACCGGAGTTCCGCCGCCGGCCTGGCGACCGGGCGGGCGGGGGCCCGCGCCCGTCCGGGCGAGGCACGGGCCCCCGGCCGCGCTGCGGGCGCCGTGCCGGACGGGACCGCTCCCGGCGGGCGTCAGACCGCGGTGTCGAAGTTGATCGCGCTGTAGGCGCGCAGCTTCCAGAGCTGGTGCTCGCTCTCGATCTTGCGGATCGTGCCGGACCGGCCGCGCATGACCAGGGAGTTGGTCACGGCGTGGCCGCCCCGGTAGCGCACGCCCTGCATGATCTCGCCGTCGGTGATCCCGGTCGCCGCGAAGAACACGTCGTCGGACCTGACCAGGTCGTCGGTGGTCAGCGTGGCGTCCAGGTCGAGCCCCGCGTCCAGCGCCCGGCGGCGCTCGGCGTCGTCCTGCGGCCAGAGCCTGCCCTGGATCACGCCGCCCAGGCACTTGAGCGCGCAGGCCGCGATGATGCCCTCGGGCGTGCCGCCGATGCCGAGCATCAGGTCGACGCCGGTGCCCCCCCGGGCCGCCATGATCGCGCCGGCCACGTCGCCGTCGGTGATGAGCTTGATCCGCGCGCCGGTCTCCCGGATCTCCCTGATGATCTTCTCGTGCCGGGGCCGGTCGAGGATGACCACGGTGACGTCCGAGGACTCGCCGCCCTTGGCCCGCGCCACCGCGGCGATGTTGTCGGCCACCGGCGCGTTGATGTCCACCGAGGAGGCCGCCTCCGGGCCGGTCACCAGCTTGTCCATGTAGAAGACGGCCGAGGGGTCGTACATCGAGCCGCGCTCGCTGACCGCGATGACCGAGACGGCGTTCGGCATGCCCAGCGCGGTGAGCCGGGTGCCGTCGATCGGGTCCACCGCCACGTCGCACTCGGCGCCGCTGCCGTCGCCCACGGACTCGCCGTTGTAGAGCATCGGCGCGTTGTCCTTCTCCCCCTCGCCGATCACCACGACGCCGTTCATCGAGACCGTGTTGATCAGCTGGCGCATCGCGTTGACGGCCGCCCCGTCGGCGCCGTTCTTGTCACCGCGCCCCACCCAGCGGGCCGCGGCCATCGCGGCCGCCTCGGTCACCCGGACCAGTTCGAGGGCCAGGTTGCGATCAGGCGCGTGCTCGCCCGTGGCGAGGGCGGCGGGGACGGACGTCTGCTCGGACATGGCGGAAAGCCCCTCTCGTGGATTCTGACCTCGATCGTAGTTGCCCCCTCCTGACCGGGCGGAGGAGGATAATGTGTGGCCACTATGAGCAGCTACAGGAACGGCCGGTGACGAGGGTGACCGCACGGACGTCCGAGCGGGGCGCCGCCACGCGGGTCGCGCTCCTGGCGGCGGCCAGGGAGACCTTCGTCACGAGCGGGTTCGCCGAGGCGGGCGTCACCGACGTGGTGGCGCGCGCCGGCGCGAGCGTGGGCAGCCTCTACCACCACTTCTCCGGCAAGGCCGACCTCTACCTCACGCTCTTCGAGGAGTTCCAGGCCCGGCAGACCCAGCGGACCAAGCAGGCGGTGCAGGAGGCCAGGACCGGCGGCGAGACCGACCCGATGCGGTTGTTCGTCGCCGGAGCCCGCGCCTACCTGGAGGGCTGCCTGGCCGAGCGCGAGCTCTCCGCCCTGTTCCTGCGCGGCGACGGCCCGCCCGGCTTCGAGATCATCATGCGCGACCGGCTCCGCCAGTGGGCCAAGCGCAACGCCACCCTGTTCGAGGGCGACGAGGGGGCGCTGGTCGTGGTCCTCACCGGCGCGCTCGCCGCCGCGGTCTCCGAGGTCGCCCTCTCCGAGGACGAGGACGCCTCCCGCAGGCTCGCCGACGACGTGCTGGCCATCATCGGGCAGATCCACCGCCCCGCGGAGCGCCCCTGACAGCGGACCACCCGCCGGGGCGGGTAGTCTCGCCACTCGTGCAACGGTTCACTCAGGGTTTCTACGGCTACGCCTTCGCGATGGCGGTCTGCCTCGCCGGCGTCCTGGCCTTCCTGTTCGTCACCCCGTACAGCACCACTCCGCACATCCCCCGGGTGGACTACACGATCGACGTGGCCAACATGCGCCGCGCCGCGCCGTACCAGGTCTGGACGCCGGAGCCGGTGCCGGCGGGCTGGATCCCCAACAGCTCCCGGATGACGGACGCCAAGGGCGTGGTGACCTGGCGGCTCGGCTTCGCCACGGCCGAGCAGAAGCACGCCATGCTCATCCAGAGCGACGAGAGGCCGGCGGCCGAGTTCGCCAACCGGATGGCCAACAGCGACCGGGCCACCGGCACCGTCCAGATCGCCGGCGAGACCTGGGAGCAGCGCTACCGCGAGGACAAGAACCAGCGCTCGCTGGTACGGCTCCTGCCCGACGCCACCCTCGTCGTCACCGGCACCGCCGGGTGGGACGAGCTCACCGCCCTGGCGACCTCCCTCAAGCAGCAGCCCAAGCCCGCCGGGAGCCCCGCCCCCACGGCCACTCCCGTTCCCGCGGCCACCCCCACCGCCACGGGCTGAGGCGGCCGGCGTCCCGGTCGTCCGCGTTCCGGAGACCGCGTATCCTCCGTCGGCATGCGCAGCGTCCGCCTTGAGAGTCCTTTCTACAACGTCACCGACGACCCGAAGCGGGTCATCGGCGACTTCCTGGGCTTCGCCCTCTCCCCGGGATGCGTCTCCGAGCAGCCCCTGGCCGAGGAGCTCGCCGAGAGCTTCGGTCCCGGAGGGCGGGGGATGCGCCTGCCCGTCTTCGTGGCCTACCGGGCCGAGGAGGCGGACGACGTTCCCGAGGAGTTCGGCGACCGGTTCACGGAGGAGATCGGCCGCAGGGAGCTCTGGGTGCTCACGAACCTCATGCCGGGCAGGACGCCGGACTCGGTCGTCATCGAGGGCCCGGAGCTGCGGCACCTGCTCGCCGACGCCTTCCGGCAGCGCGCCGCGGCGCTCTCCCCCTGAGCCGGGCGCGTTCCGGGACGGCACGCCGACTCGGAGCCGTCCGGGGAGGAACCCGCGGCGGCCCGCGTCCGGAGCCGCGGGCCTCGTGGCCGGCGGCTCGGCGCGGCCGTACGGGACCGGCGGCGGCTCGGCGCGGCCGTACGGGACCGGCGGCTCAGAAGGGGGAGTCGGGGTCGGGCTGGCCGCGCCTGGCCATGGCGGCGGCGAGCTTCACGCGGGCGCCCTGGAGCCACTCCTCGCAGATCGCCGCCAGCTTCTCGCCCCGTTCCCAGAGCTCGATCGACTGCTCCAGCGTCAGCCCGCCCGCCTCAAGGCGGCGGACCACCTCGGTCAGCTCCTCGCGCGCCTGCTCGTACGACGGTGTCTTCTCATCGGCCACGGGTCAACCCTAGACGGTGGGACGGGTGGGGCGGCTGGGAGAATCGGGGGGTGAACGTGCGCGACGCGATCCCCGGCGACATCCCCGAGCTGGTCCGCCTCCGGCAGATCCTGGCCGACCGCATGGCCCTGGACGGCGCCTTCCCGATCGAGAGCCGCTGGCAGGAGGCCTACGCCGAGAGCCTGGAGGAGCGGCTCGGCTCCTCCGACACGGCCGTCTACGTCGTGGACGCCTCCGCGGGCGGTCTGGCCGCCTGCGGGATCGGCCTCATCTTCGACCGCTTCCCCGGGCCGAGCCTGCCCGACGGCCGGTACGGCTACATCCAGGGCATGACCACCGACCCCGGCCACCGGCGGCGCGGGCACAGCCGGGCCATCATGGGCGCGCTCATGGACTGGTACCGGACGAAGGGCATCCGCAAGGTGGACCTGCACGCCACCTCCGACGGCGAGCCGCTCTACCGGCAGTTCGGCTTCGTCGAGGACGGCTACCCCTCGCTCACGTGGCGGGCCCCCTCCTGACCTCGGTTCCCGCTCCCGGGCTCACGTGGCGGGATCCCTCCTGACCGTGATCTTCTCGTCCGGGAAGCGGAGGGTGAGCCCGTCGCCGGGGGAGACCTCGGCCGCGCGCCGTACGACCTCGCCCGAAGGGCGCTGCACGATCGCGTAGCCGCGCTCCAGGGTGGCGGCGGGGGAGAGGGCGACCAGGCGGGCGCGGAGATGCCCCAGGGAGTCGTGGGCGCGGTCCAGGGAGCCGGCGAGTGAGCGCCGCGCCCGGTCGCGCAGCTGCTCGGCCTGCTCGGCCCTGCGCTCGATCTCGCGGACCGGGTCGGCGAGGGACGGCCGGGAGCGCGTCGCGGTCAGCCAGGCCGTCTCGCGGTCCAGCCAGCCGCCCGCCACCCGGCGCCCCCGGTCGCGGAGCTGGCGCACCAGCGTGAGCTGCTCGCCGACGTCCGGCACGACCTTCTTCGCCGCGTCGGTGGGCGTCGAGGCCCGCACGTCGGCGACCAGGTCGAGCAGCGGGCTGTCCTGCTCGTGGCCGATCGCGCTGACCACCGGAGTACGGCACGCGGCCACCGCCCTGACCAGCGCCTCGTCGGAGAAGGGCAGCAGGTCCTCCATCGACCCGCCGCCCCGCGCGATCACGATCACATCGATCTCGCCGTCCGCGTCGAACTTGCGCAGCGCCTCGGTGACCTCGCCGACGGCGTACGGCCCCTGCACGGCGACCGGCTCCACCTTGAACCGCACGGCGGGCCAGCGCCGCCGCGAGTTCTCCAGCACGTCGCGCTCGGCCGCGGAGTCCCGGCCGCAGACCAGCCCGATCGCGGCGGGCAGGAACGGCAGGCGGCGCTTGCGGTCGGCGGCGAAGAGGCCCTCGGCGGCGAGGACCTGGCGCAGCCGCTCCAGCCGGGCCAGCAGCTCGCCGACGCCGACCGGGCGCATCTCCAGCGCGGTGAACGCGAAGGAGCCCCGGTTGACCCAGAAGTCCGGCTTCAGGTTCATGACGACCCGGGCGCCGTCCACCGGCCGGGGGACGGTCGCCTCGTAGACTCCGCGCGGGCAGGTGACCTTGGCGGACATGTTGGCCACCGGGTCGCGCAACGTCAGGAACACCGTGCCGCCGCGCGCGGTCAGCTCGGTGATCTGCCCCTCGACCCAGACGGTGCCGAGCTTGCCGATCCAGCCGCCGACCATCTGCAGCACGGTGCGGACCGGCAGCGGCTGCTCCGGTGTGGTCTTCGCGCTCATGCGAAGACCTTACGCGCAGGGGTCGGCTACTCGGCGGCCTCCAGCTTGGCCAGCCGGTTCTCGTACATGCGCACGACCTCGGGCCGGGCCGCGGTGGCCTGCTCGTAGGCGATCAGATCCTTGATCTGATCGGCGCTCTTGCCGCGCATGCGGGCGCGCAGCGAGGCGACGGTGAGGTCGGCGTAGCCGGGCAGCGGCTCGGCGGGCACGGCCGCGGCCCCGGCCCCGACGGTCTCGGCCCCCGTCTCGGTCGCGGCGGTCCCGGTCTCGGAGGCCTTGGTCTCGGAGGCCTTGGTCGCGGCGGCGGTCTTCGCAGCCTTCGCGGGCTTCGTGCTCCTGGCCGTCTTCGCGGGCTTCGGCTTGGCGGTCTCCGCGGTCTCCGCGGTCTCCGCCGCCTTCGGCCTGGCGGTCCTCGGCCTGGCGGGCTTGGTCTTCACGACCTCGACCGCGGCGGCGTCGGCCGTCTTCGGCTTGGCGACCTCGACCTCGGCCACCTCGACCTCCACGGCGGGAGGCGCGGCGATCCCGGTCTCAGGTCCGGCGCTCTCCGGCGTGGTGCTCTCCGGAGCGGCGGTCTCCGGCGTGGTCACGGCCGTCGCCTGCCCCACGGTCTCCGGCTTCGCGGTCTCCGGCTCCACGGTCTCCGGCTTCGCGGTGTCCGCCTCGACGGCGGACGCCGCCCGCTCCGGGGCATCGGCGGGCTCGGACTTCGCCGGGGCGTAGATGACCGGCTCGGGCCGGGTCTTGGTCCCGTCGGCCGCGCTCCCGCTCGCGGAGGGCTCGGCCGCGCTCGCGGAGGGCTCGGCCGTGGCCGGGGTCTCGGCTCCGGCGCCGTTCCCGGCCCGGGCGGTCTTGGACTTCGCGGGGGAGAAGATGACCGGCGCGCGGCGGGCCGGCTTCTCCTCGGCCGCCTGCTCCGCGGTCTCCCCGGCCTCGCCCAGCTGATCGGCGGCGGTGGTGCGGGTCTCTTCGAGCGCCTCGTCGCTGCCGCCGAGGCGCTTGAGCCGGGTGCGGACCCGGTCGCCGAGCAGCAGCGCCTGGCCGACCCCGCTCAGCGTGGCCTGCAGCATGTGAAGCGGCAGGTCTTTGGCCTTCCCCGCGATGGTGCGGAAGAGGTCGGGGACTGACATTTCGTCTCCCTGGGAGGTCTGTATTGGACGTCTAGTCTGGCAAGATCAGGGCGTGCGAGGTCAAGGGGCACATGAGCGGACCCCATGGGCACTCCACGTAGCATAAGAACATGACTTCAAAGACCCGCGCGACCCGTCGTGTACTTGTGGCGAAGCCCCGTGGTTACTGCGCGGGGGTCGACCGGGCCGTCCAGGCCGTCGAGAAGGCTCTGGAGCAGTACGGCGCGCCGATCTACGTCCGCAAGCAGATCGTCCACAACACCCACGTGGTGAAGACGCTGGAGGAGCGCGGAGCGATCTTCGTCGAGGAGACCGAGCAGGTTCCCGAGGGCGCCATCGTGGTCTTCTCCGCGCACGGAGTCTCCCCCGCCGTCCACCAGGAGGCGGCCCGGCGCAGCCTGAAGACGATCGACGCGACCTGCCCGCTGGTCACCAAGGTCCACAACGAGGCCAGGCGCTTCGCCTCCCAGGACTACGACATCCTGCTCATCGGCCACGAGGGCCACGAGGAGGTCGAGGGCACCGCGGGCGAGGCCCCCGACCACATCCAGCTCGTCGACGGCCTCGACGCGGTCGGCTCCGTCCAGGTGAAGGACCCCGGGCGGCTGGTGTGGCTCTCGCAGACCACCCTCTCGGTGGACGAGACGATCGAGACGGTCTCCCGGCTCAAGGAGCGGTTCCCGAACCTGATCGACCCGCCGAGCGACGACATCTGCTACGCCACCCAGAACCGCCAGGTCGCGGTGAAGGAGATCGCCGCCGAGGCCGAGCTGGTCATCGTCGTCGGCTCGGAGAACTCCTCCAACTCCAAGCGCCTGGTCGAGGTCGCCCTGGACCACGGGGCCGACGCCTCCTACCTGGTCGACGACGCCTCGTTCATCAAGGACGAATGGCTCGACGGCGTCACCACCGTGGGGGTCACCAGCGGCGCCTCGGTCCCCGACGAGCTGGTCGCCGGGGTCCTGGCCCGCCTGGCCGGGCACGGCTTCGACGACGTCGAGGAGGTGCACTCCGTCGAGGAGAGCGTGCGCTTCGCCCTCCCGCACGAGCTCCGCAAGGACCTGCGGGCCACCGGCTGACCGGTCCCTCTCCGCCGTGCGCCGCCGACCGGAGGCGCACGGGACCGCCCCGCCGTACGGCTCCGAGCGGATGGCGGGATCGCGGGAGGGGGCGGCCGGGGCTATCGGCCCTCGCGCGGCGTGCCGTACACCCTGGGCTCGAAGTAGCCCTCGGGCTCGGGGGCGAATCCCGTGTCGTCGCCGTTCCTCGGGCGCGGGACGGCGGGGCCGGCGGTGCGGATCTCCTCCCGGAGCTCGCGGACGCACCGCGTCAGCCCGCGCCGCCAGGCGACGACCAGGACCAGCGCCGAACCTGTGAACAGCCACGGCGCCCCGCCGGACAGCGCCGTGAACATGCCGAGGCCGAAGGCCTGGACCGGCGAGGGCGCGCTCAGGGCCCGGAGCGCCTCCGCGACCAGGGCCGCGGAGAAGAAGATCAGCGGCGGGGAGACCACGAGCGAGAGCAGGTCCCGCGGGTTGACCAGCAGGACCGCGCCCGCGCAGCCCGCCACGAAGGCCAGGCCGACCGCGGCCGGGAGCCCGAGCAGGGCGTGCAGCAGGCTGCCCGTCAGGGTGACCGCCAGTACGAAGGCCACCGCGCCCCGCGCGGTCAGCCGGATGCCCGATGCCCGGTTCCGCTCACTCATGCGATCACCTCGCCAGTCGCCCCCCTCGGCCCGCCCCGCGGTTTCCAGTGTCCGACTCCCCTCGGTCCAAGGAAACACCTTTCATGGCAGGTCGTTGGCCAACTTACCGTTCAAGGGGGAGACGAGGGACGGGCTTGACTCCTCTTCTCCCAGCAATTCAGGTGAGGTGAGCGCCCGGGGCAGCTCCTCGACCGGCGCCGGACCGTCGAGCTCGCCGTCGACCAGGCCCAGCTCGTTCAGCTTCCGGGCGCTCACCAGGACCCGCGTCTCCAGGGAGCCGACCGCCCGGTTGTAGGACTCCACGGCCCGGCCCAGCGAGCGGCCCACCGCGTCCAGGTTCCGGCCCATCGTGCCCAGGCGCTCGTAGAGTTCCTTGCCCAGCTCGAAGACCGCGCGGGCGTTCTCGCCGAGTGCGGCCTGCTGCCAGGCGTACTGCGCGGTGCGGAGCATGGTGATCAGGGTGGTGGGGGTGGCGATGTGCACGCGGCGGCGCATGGCGTGCTCCAGCAGGCCGGGGTCGCGCTCCAGCGCGGGGGCGAGGAAGGCCTCTCCCGGGATGAAGAGCACGACGAACTCCGGGGCGGGGTTGAACGCCTGCCAGTAGGCCTTGGCGGCCAGCCGGTCCACGTGCTCGCGCACGTGCCGGGCGTGGGCGCCGAGCCGCTCGGACCGGTGGCCGGGGTCGGCGGACTCGGCCGCCTCCAGGTAGGCGGCCAGGGAGACCTTGGAGTCGACCACGATGTTCTTGCCGCCCGCGAGCCGTACGACCATGTCGGGGCGGAGCGTCCCGTCGGCGGTGGCCGCGCTCGCCTGCTCGTCGAAGTCGCAGAAGCGCTGCATCCCGGCGATCTCGGCGACCCTGCGGAGCTGGAGCTCGCCCCAGCGGCCCTGGGCGTCGGGCCGCTGCAGGGCCCGGACCAGCGCGGTCGTCTGCGTGCGGAGCCGGTCGTTGCTCTCCCGGACGATGTCGATGTGCCTGGTCAGTTCGGCGTGGGCCGCGCGCTGCCCCGCCTGCGTGTCGCGGAGCTGCGCCTCGACCCGGGACAGGGTGTCCTTCAACGGCTCGATCAGGTGCTCGACGGCCTGCTTGCGCTGCTCCAGCTCCCCGGCCGCCTCGGCGCGCCCGGCGGCCATCCGGGTCTCGGCCAGCTCCAGGAAGCGCAGGTTGTTGACGTCGAGGGCACGGGCCGACAGCGCCTGGAACCGCTCGGTGAGCTGCCCCTCGACGTAGGCGACCTTCTCCTCGGCCGCCCTGGCGCGGGCCTCGGCGTCGGCCAGGCGGACGGCGGCGTCCGAGGCTCCGGCCCCGGCGCGCGCCCGGCCCAGCAGGAACCCGATCGCGAGTCCCGCGGCGAGTCCCACGGACAGCTGGAAGACGAGCGCCATGACATCCATCCCCCGAATGATCCCAGGGCCGGCCGGCCCCGGCGGCCCGACACGCCTTCGGACCGGCTGCCGCATTCCACTTGTGCTGAAGCATCCTGTCACTCAAAGTTCTGTATTGAACACGGAAAGTGGGGGATTTGCGGTGAGCGCACGCGACTGGGGGTCGACGGCGGTGCCGGCGCTGGGGGTGACCGCCGTGGTGACGGTGATCGTGGTGGCGGTGACGGGGGTGTTCATCGCCGGGAGGGCGGAGCCGAGACCCGAGGCGGTGCGGGCGGAGACGCCCGCGACCGGGTTCGCCTGGAGGCAGGGGGCCTGCGTCGGCAGGAACGGCTCGGTGTTCCGGCTGGTCCCGTGCGGGGAGGCCGACGGGAGGGTGATCTCCGTGGTGGGCGGACGCCCGGCGGACTGCCCCGGCGAGACCGACGAGATCGTCAGGATCAGGGTCGCGTCCGAGACCGGGGAGCAGTTCTCCCCGAGCCTGCGGACCGACCGTACGGCGTGCGTGCGCAACCTCCGGCAGCCGCATCCCGGGGACCCGGGGGAGGGCGGCGGGGTCCTGCGCCCGGGCGACTGCCTGGCGCTGCGCGGCGGGGAGCGGCCCTGCTCCGCGAGCGGCTGGTACGGGAGGGTGCTGGCGCTGGTGGACCGGACGGACGAGTGCCCGAGGCGTGCGCTCGACGCGCTCCTCGTCGACGAGCGGTCGATCGCGTGCCTGGGCGAGGGCCGCCGGATGCTCTCCGTGGGAGACTGCGTGGTCAGGCCGGCGGGGCGGAAGGTGAGCCGTGAGGCGCTCTCCAGCACGTCGTGCGGTTCCTCCCGCGCCTGGGCGGAGGTGACCGGCAGGGTGGTCTCCCGCGGGCGCTGCCCCGAGGGGTCCGACCGCTACCTGAAGGTGCGCGAGCCCGGAGTCCGGCGTCCCGTGACCTGCCTGCGGCGAGTGGCACTTCACGGCTCCCCGTAGACTCGGGTCGCGTGAGCCTGAGCATCGGTATCGTCGGACTGCCCAACGTCGGCAAGTCCACGCTTTTCAACGCGCTGACCAAGACCGCCAACGCACTGGCGGCGAACTACCCGTTCGCCACCATCGAGCCCAACGTGGGCATCGTCGGCGTGCCCGACGCGCGCCTGGAGAAGCTGGCCGAGATCTTCGGCTCCGCGAAGATCCTGCCGGCGAAGGTCGAGTTCGTCGACATCGCGGGTCTGGTCAAGGGGGCCTCGGAGGGGCAGGGGCGGGGCAACCAGTTCCTCGCCAACATCCGCGAGACCGACGCGATCTGCCAGGTCATCCGGGTCTTCAGCGACCCGGACGTGACCCACGTGGACGGCGCGGTCGCCCCCGAGCGCGACATCGAGACGATCAACACCGAGCTCATCCTCGCCGACCTGCAGACGCTGGAGAAGGCGATCCCGCGCCTGCAGAAGGAGGCCAGGACCAACAAGGACCGCAAGGCCGCGCTGGACGCCGCCGAGGCGGCCTCCAAGCTCCTCGACGGCGGCACGACGCTGTACGCCGGGGCCAAGGGCGCCGGGATCGACCTGGCGGACCTGCGCGACCTGCACCTGCTGACCGCCAAGCCGTTCCTGTACGCCTTCAACCTCGACGCCGACGAACTGGTCGACGCGGAGCTGCGCGGCAGGCTCTCGGCGCTCGTCGCACCGGCCGAGGCGGTTTTCCTGGACGCCAAGATCGAGTCGGAGCTGGTGGAGCTCTCCGACGAGGAGGCGCTGGAGCTGCTCCAGTCCGTCGGGCAGGAGGAGTCCGGCCTGGCGCAGCTCGCCCGGGTCGGGTTCGAGACCCTCGGCCTGCAGACCTACCTGACGGCGGGCCCGAAGGAGACCCGCGCCTGGACGATCCGCAAGGGCGCGACCGCCCCCGAGGCCGCCGGGGTGATCCACACCGACTTCCAGCGCGGCTTCATCAAGGCGGAGATCGTCTCCTTCGACGAGCTGGTGGAGGCGGGCTCCATCGCCGCGGCCCGGCAGGCGGGCAAGGCCCGCATCGAGGGCAAGGACTACGTGATGCGCGACGGCGACGTGGTGGAGTTCCGCTTCAACGTGTGAGCGGCCGCCGGACACGCCGGTCTCATCAGGCGGACACATCGATCCCACCGCTCCGGCGCTCCGCCCCCACCGGGAACGGGCGCGGTCCAGCCGACCGCGCCCGTTCTTCGCGTTGTGACCCTGAGTCACGTTCTTTCGCCCGTTCCCGGCCAAAGGTGCAGGTCGCGACAGTCCCAGTGCTTTACCGATACCAATGGGTGGCGTTTGGGTAACCGGAGCCTGCGCTGGCCAGGTGTAACGCGCGATGTGCCGCCTGTACGGGGATCCGGGACGGTTGCAGATCCGGTTTGCTCAGTGAGGGCGATGCCTGCAGCATGGGCGTGGTTTTCCTGGAACAATCGGCAGGGCGGTTAAGGTAATCACTTCACCATGGCTAACGGGATCGGGAGTAATACGACACCGCGCCAGCCGGGGGAATCGGCGCGAGCGGAGGCGTGATGGTTCGAAGGTCAACCGCCCAGCGGGATCCGCGGATCGCTGGCGACCCTGATCTTTCGGCATACCCAGAAGCGTTCGACGATCCCGAGTCCGGGCGCGCTCCCGCGCGCGGGCGGGGCGTGCCGCGCCGCGGCCGGTGGTCCGGTGGAGGCGGGCGCTGGCTGGTGTGGACCGGCCGCGTCGTTCTATGGGCGTTAATTGTGGTTATCGTGGTAAATGGGGTCCGTGCACCTTTTGAGCGATTCACTCAGCAGGGAGCGACCGGTCAGCCCGCCGCCACCTCGGCCGATCTGGGATTCCCGGTCACCCAGGGCACCTCTTTCGCCAGCCAGTTCGCCGCCGTCTATCTGAATTTCGACGCCGTGCGCGCGGAGGAGCGGGCCGGGCGGCTGGCGCCCTTCCTGCCCGACGGGGCCGATCCGAAGTTCGGCTGGGACGGCCTCGGCAGGATGAGCGCCGGGGCGATCCAGCCGTACGGCATCGAGGTCGCCGACGCGCAGAACGCCGTCGTGACGCTGATGTTCCAGGCCGGCGACCGCCGCCAGCTCCTGTCCGTGCCGGTCTTCCACGACGGCCAGGACGGCAGGTTCGTCGTCTCGGGGCGGCCGGGCATCCTGCCCGCGCCGACGAGGGCTGCCCTGCCCGCGCTCGCCGGGCCCGATCGGGACGAGGCCGCCGAACAGGAGCTCCGCACCCCCATGGCCAACTTCTTCAAGGCCTACGCCGCGAGCGACACCGCCTCCCTGCAGCAGTACGCCGCCGACGGGGTCACCCTGGAGGGGTTCGGCGGCGCGTTCACCTTCGTGGAGCTCAAGGAACTGGTCGTGCCCCTTCCCGCCGCGGCGACCAGGGAGGTGACCGCCACGGTCGTGTGGGGCGTGCCCACCGGGGCGGCGCCGTCCGCGCAGCCCACCGGCGACCCGGGGGAGATGAGCGGGAAGCTGGAGCAGTCCTACGTCCTCACCGTGGTCGAGCAGGGCGGCAAATGGTTCGTCAGGAGCATCGGCGGCGCCGGACGGTCCGTGGGGTGACGCATGATCGAACAGTGCCAGTCCACAGCGAACAGAGCCCCCCTGACCGGCGCGCCGGCGGCGCGGGCGCCTCGCGCGCGCCCGGCCGCCCGGCACCCGCGATCATGAGCACGGAGGACGAGACGTGACCCTGAAGACCATCCTGCTGAGCGTGATCGACCTCGCGCAGCAGCAGCAGCCGACCGGCCAGCCCACCGCCCCCCCGGCCGGCGTGAACACCGAGGGCCTGGCCGACTTCCTCCGCCGGTTCTTCGCCCCGCTCTTCCTCGTCATCGTCTCGGTGGTGGCGCTGTTCTTCCTGTTCACGCGGGAGATCACCCGGTTCGTGCAGTTCATCATCCTGGCCATCGCCATCGGTGTGATCTTCTACGTGCCCAACATCATCGAGGTGACGGCCAAGGCGATCGCAGGAGCCCTGGGCATCACGGGAGGCTGAGACCGCCGGAGCGCGGCCGGAGAGCGAGAAGGGAGAGGAGGAACGCGTGGACCTGCCCACATATACCAATATCTGGCGGATCGAGAAGCGGCTCTACAAGCTGTACGACCTACGGCTGCCGATGCCGCTTCCGATCGTCTGGATCGGTGTGTTCGTGGGTGTGATCGCGCCGTGGTCGCTGCTGCTCGCCCTGGCCGGACTGCCCTTCGACGCCCCCTGGCACGTGGTCTACCTGGTGCCGCCGGGAGTGGTGACCTGGCTCTCCACCCGGCCGGTGATCGAGAGCAAGCGGCTCACCGAGCTGCTCCAGTCGCAGGTGCGCTACCTCGGCGAGCCGCGGACCTGGTGCCGGATGGCCCCCGCGGCGGAGCCCGCGGAGATCACACTGACCGGCCGGGTCTGGCGGACCGCCCCCCGGCCCGCGCAGGTCCGCGTCAAGGCCGCCCGCCGGGCCCGCCACGCCCAGCCCAAGCGGGCCGGCGCCCCCCAGCGGGCCGGCGTGCCCCTCCGGGAGGTCCGCCCCGCCGTGGCGGCCGCGGCCGCGGCCGCCGCAACCGCTCCGGTCACCCGGGACCGCGTCGTCTGGAGCTCGCCCTCCACCTCCCGCGCCGCGACCGCTCCGGCCCCGGGCCGGGCGGTCCCGGCCGCCGAGGCCCCGCTCTCCCTGGAGACGCCCCTGCCCGTGACCTGGGCCGCACCGCCTGCCCCCATCGCACCGGCCGCTCTCACCGGATCCGGGACCGATCGGGCCGCACCGGCCGGGGAGGCCGTCCCCGCCGCGCAGGCCGAGCCCGCCCCCCAGGCCGAACCGGCCCCTGCCGCGCGGGCCGAACCCGGGACCGCCCCCGCCGCGCGGAGCGGGAACGAGACCGCCCCCGCCGCGCAGGCCGGGCCGGAGCCCCTCCCGCAGGAGGCGCCCGCCGGGCCGGACCCGGCGCAGGCCGGGCCCGCCCCCTCCGCCACGCCGTCCGGTGAGCCCGCAGGACCGGCGGCCCCGGGTACGGCCCGGCAGGAGAAGGCGCCGGCCGCGCGTACGGCCCCGATCGACACCGAGGCGCTGCGCCGCCTCCGGAAGCTGGCCGTCTCCGCCGAGAAGACCGCGGACGAGAAGACCTCGGACGAGAAGACCGCGGATCCGGTGGAGCCCGCCGAGAGGACCGAGCGGCCCGCCAGGCCGCGGATCGTTCCGCAGTTCACCGCACCGGCTCCGGCCGGGCCGCGCGCCGCCGGATCACAGGCGGAGACGGACGAGGACCTCCGGGCCCAGCACCGCAAGGGCCAGCCGCCCCCGGCGGGGCAGGGCGCTGGCGCGGGCCGTACGGAGCGGAGGTCTCCCGCGGAGCGGCCGGCGGCTCCCGCGGAGCGGCCGGTGACGCCCGCCGAGCACGGAACCGGCGGCGAGCGGAAGCCGTGGCCGCCGGAGCGGCCCGCGATCGTGCCGGGCAACGTCTCGATCAGGGCCGTGCCCCCGGGCCCCGCGGCCCAGGGTGACCCGGGACCGCCGGTGCCCGGGCCGGGGCGGGCCGAGCCCGCGCGGGAGGCCAGGGTCCGCCGGGTGGAGGCGGTCGTCGGCCGCGACTCCGAAGGGGGATGGCGGCGGCTGGCCCAGGTGGTGATGGGACCGGGGAGCGGGAGCCGCACGGACGGGTCGGAGGTCGACGAGGTCCGGACCCGGGGGGTCTTCAGCGGGAGCCGCAGGGTGATCGTCCTGGGCTGCACCGGAGGCGCGGGCCAGACCACGACGGCCCTCATGCTCGGCCACACCCTCGCCCGCCACCGCGAGGACCGGGTGCTCGCGATCGACGCCGGCGCCGGACCGCACTCCCTGTCCAGCCGGATCCGGGGCGAGTCGCCCGAGACGCTGGGCTCCCTGCTGGCGGGCCTGGACGACGTCCACGGCTACCTGGGCATGCGCGCCTACACCAGCCGCTGCGCCTCGGGCCTGGAGGTCCTGGCGGGCGACACGGGGCCGGGAGCCGAGCAGCGGCTGGCGGACCGCACGCTCTTCTCCGACCAGCGGCTCGGCCAGGCCATGGACGCGCTGGACCCGCACTACAAGCTGGTCGTGGTGGACCCCGCCGCGGCGCTGGCCGCGCGCGTCCTGCCCTACGCCGACCAGCTGGTCCTGGTCGTCCCGGCCAGCGAGGACGGGCCGGACGCGGTCGCGATGACCTACGAGTGGCTCGACGGGCACGGCTGCGCCCACCTGCGCCGCAGGGCGGTCATGGTCGTCAACGGGGTGAGCCGCCGCAGCATGGGCGACGTGGAGCAGGCGGAGGCGGTCGCGCGCGGCAGGTGCCGGGCGATCGTCAGGGTGCCCTGGGAGGACGAGCTGGCCCCCGGCCGGTCCGACCGGGTGGAACCGTCCCACCTGCGGGCGCCGGGCCGCCGGGCCTACCTCGCGCTGGCCGGGGTGGTGGTGTCCGGCTTCGGAGCGGCGCGGACGGCGCGGACGAGCGAGGAGGAAGTGGCCCAGTGATCCCCAGGGCGCGAGAAGGCACGGAGAGGGCCGCCTGCGGCGGCCGCGGGCGGCCTGCGGAGGGGTCGGCATGAGCAGCCGGGCGTCACGGGCGCGCAGCCGCCTCGCCGTCCGGTACTTCGACGACCGGATCCTGCTGACCGACTCGGCGGCGTGGGCCTACTTCCGGCTGCCGACCGTGAGCTACGAGTTCATCACCCCCGAGGAGCGGGAGGCGCTGGCCACCAACATCACGATCGCGCTCGCCGCGATCAGGATGCCGGACGCCGAGGTGCACCTGCGGGTGGCGCACCGCACCTACCCCGCGGCGGAGTGGGCGATGGCGCTCAACGCCACCTCCGACGAGGGCACGGGCTGGCGCGAGTACCTGGAGGAGATGTACCGGCACGTCTGGGCGAAGGACTTCTGGAGCAAGGAGGTCTACCTCGGCGTACGGCTCGGCCCGCGCGGCGCGCAGCTCGGCACCGGGGTGCTCGCCCAGCTCTTCGGCTTCTACCAGCGCGGCGAGAAGGCCCTGGGCATCGAGGACGACCAGATCCCCAAGGGCGAGATCGCCAAGTGGACCGACCAGGCCGAGCGGCTCGGCAGGGCGCTGGGCGCCAGCGCCCTGTACGCCCGGCACGCCGCCTCCACCGAGCTCGCCTGGCTCTTCCAGCACGCCGCGACCGGCTCCCTCGGCGACCCGCCCGCCTCGGCCAGCCCGAAGCGGCGCTGGGGCAAGGGGGAGATCGAGTCGCTGGTCGAGGGGCAGATCCACAACGGCAGGTCGCTGCTGAGGATCGAGCAGCCGTACGGCGACTCCTACGTCGCGCACCTGTCCTTCGCCCGCTTCCCCGACCTGATGCCGTTCCCCGACGGCGAGCCGTGGATGCACTACGCCGACCAGCTGCCCTTCCCGGTCGAGATCAGCTCCCGGATGCGGCTGATCTCCCCGGTCAAGGCCAGCAAGGACGTGGCGCGCAAGCTCGCCCACGCCCGCGACATGGACATCCACATCCGGGAGGCGGGCGCGGAGGCGCCGCTGGCGCTGGCCGAGCAGATCGACGCCGCCCGGATGCTGGAGCACGGCATCACCAAGGAGCGCCTGCCGTTCGTGTACGGCTGGCACCGGCTGATCGTCTCCGCCCCGACCGAGGAGATCTGCGTGCAGCGGGTCGAGGCGGTCGTGGAGCACTACCGCGACATGGGCATCGACATCGTCAACTCCACCGGCGACCAGTTCTCGCTGTTCTGCGAGGCGCTGCCCGGCGAGCGGGTCCGGGTCAACGCCTACGCGCAGCGGCAGCCGCTGCGCACCATCGCGGGCGGCATGGCGACGGCGACCGTGGACCTCGGCGACCGGGTGGACGAGACGAACGCCGGCTGGCTGGGGCCGTACGTGGGGGAGACCCTGGGCCGGGCCCGCAGCATCGTGCACTTCGACCCGCTGGTGGCGGCGGCCCGGAACCGGCCGACGGCCATCGCGATCACCGGTGAGCCGGGCGGCGGCAAGACGACGCTGGCGCTGCTGATGATCTACCAGATGGCGATGCGCGGGGTCACGGTCGCGGTGATCGACCCCAAGGGCGACGCCGACTCGCTGGTCGAGCTGCTGAAGCAGCGGGGCAGGAAGGCGCGGATCATCCCGCTCGGCTCGGCCGCGCCCGGACTGCTCGACCCGTTCTCGTTCGGCGACGACCTCGCGGCCAAGAAGACGATGGCCACCGAGACCCTGCGGCTGCTGCTGCCGCGCATGTCGGAGGAGCGCGAGTCGGCGATGATCCAGGCGGTCGCGGCGGTCTCCAACGGCGACGACCCCTCGCTCGGCAAGGTCGTCGACCACCTGGAGCAGGCCGAGGACGCCGCCTCCAAGAACCTGGGGGCCGTGCTCCGCTCGATGTCGGAGATGCACCTGGCCCGGCTCTGCTTCGACCCCTCCGGCGGCGACCAGATCGACACCGAGGGCTGGACCACGGTCTTCACCCTCGGCGGGCTGACCCTCCCGGACGCCTCCACCGGCCGCGACGACTACTCCTACGAGCAGCGCCTGTCGGTGGCGCTGCTCTACCTGGTCGCCCAGTTCGCCCGGGGCCTGATGAACGGCCTGGACCGGCGGACGCCCAAGGCCATCTTCCTGGACGAGGCGTGGGCGATCACCTCCACGCCGGAGGGTGCCAAGCTGGTGCCCGAGGTGAGCCGGATGGGCCGCTCACGCAACACCGCGCTCGTCCTGGTCTCGCAGAACGCCGGCGACCTGCTCAACGAGCAGGTGACGAACTGCCTGTCGTCGGTGTTCGCCTTCCGCTCCACCGAACGGGTCGAGGTGGAGCACGTGATGGCGCTGCTCGGGGTCGACCCCTCCGAGGAGCACAAGGCGGTGCTGCGCTCGCTGGGCAACGGCGAGTGCGTCTTCCGCGATCTGGACGGCCGCGCGGGCCGTATCGGGGTGGACCTGATCTCGGGCGAGCTGCTGCGCTGGCTCGACACCAACCCCACCCACGACAAGCCGGTCGAGAACGTGCATGATCTTTCCGGGGGCGACAGAGTCGGCAGGCCGGGGGCTTCGGCGCTGGAGGTGCGGTCATGAGAGGCTCTGACGAGGAGCTGGAGGGTTCCCGCGAAGGCCGGTCCGCCGGGTGGCCGGGCGCGCGGGTGATCAGGCGGGCCGCCGCGGGGCCGGGCGCCCGGGAGACCGGGCGTGCGGTCGGGCGGAGCGGGGAACGGACCGGCGGGCGGCGGGTGCGCAGGCGGATCGCCGTCGCGCTGCTGGCCTTCACCGCCTTCATGGCGCTGCCGCTGGTGTTCCCCGCGGGCGGGTCCGTCGCCGCCGCGGCCCCCTGCGACCTCTCGCCCGACCTGGCGCCCGAGATCGTCGGCGGCGGGGTGGACGGCCTGGTCAAGCCGCCGCCGCCGGAGGGCGCCGCGCAGCCCGGCACGCAGACGAACTACGCGACCTACGGCATGAGCGGGCAGTTCTGGCACACCCACCAGCTCGGCTGCGACGACGTGACCGCGGTGCTGGGCAACGCCTGGGCCAACACGGTCTTCTCCTGGGCCAAGGCCCTGGACCGGCTGACCATCACGACCTACCAGGCGGCGGCCACCGAGGGCCCGCTGGAGTCGATCAAGAGCGTCGTCGACGACATGGTCAAGCGGCTCTCCGAGGCGATGTACTGGCCCTACCTGCGGCCGATCGTGATCCTCGGGGCGATCTGGCTGGCGTGGTACGGGCTGATCCGCAAGCGCGCGACCACGACCGCCGAGGGCGTCATCTGGATGGTCCTCGCGGTCACCGTCGCGGTCTGGTTCTTCAGCCGCCCCGGCGACCTGACCGGCCTGGGCAAGGTCGTCACCGACAAGACGGGCGAGGTCGTGAACTCGGCCTTCTCCGGCCTGCCCGGCGCGGGCGGGGCGTCGTGCCTGCCGGCCAAGGGGGAGGGCAGCCCGCAGGCGATGCCGGGCGGCTACGGCCGCAGCGGCGTCCCGGCCGTGGAGCAGAACGCCGACGCGCTCTGGTCCACCCTGGTCTGCAAGCCGTGGCTGATGGGCCAGTTCGGCACCGCCGACCCCGCGGCCCCCATCGTGAAGACCTTCGGCGCCAAGACACTGGACATCCAGGCGCTCGACGCCGCCGAGCAGCAGGCCACCCAGACCCCCAACAGCAGCGCCCACCAGGCCCGCTACGAGGAGGAGGTCGCCAAGTACCTGGAGAGCAACCCGGTCTTCTTCCTCTTCCAGGGCAAGGACTGGACCAGCCGGCTGGGCATCGCGATCGGCGCGCTCCTGGCCGCGATGGTCGCCGGTCTGCTGATCTTCCTGGTGGCGGTCTCGCTCCTGGTGCTCAAGGTCGGGTTCCTGCTGCTGCTGATCATGGCGCCGGTCTTCCTGCTGATCGGCGTGCACCCGGGCTCCGGCCGGATCATCGCGATGCGCTGGGTGGAGATGCTGGTCGGCACGCTGCTGCGGCAGGCGGTCCTCGCCCTCGTGCTGGGCGTGCTGGTGTACGGCTACGCGCTGATCATCTCCACCGCGATGCCGTGGGGCATGCAGGTCATGTTCATGGCGCTGCTGACGATCGCGGTCTTCTTCTACCGGAGGCCGTTCCAGCACCTGTTCGCCTCCATGGACGGCCACACGTTCACCACCCGCATGCTGGGCGAGGCCGCCAGCGCGCCCACCCTGCAGCGGACGGCGGGCATCCTGCCCCCGGTCGCGGTGGCCAGGGTCGGCCGCTGGGGCATGCGCAAGGCGGAGCCCGTCCTCCAGGCGGCCGCGATCGCCGGGGGCGTGTCCGCCGGCGCGGCGGCGGCCGTCGCGCAGGGCAAGGGCCGGGGCGAGGAGAGCGGCGCGGCGGGTACGCCCTCCGGCACCCGGGTCCCGGTCACCGCGCAGCCCGCGCCGCTGGACACCGACGCCCAGGCCGGCGGGCGGCGCAAGGCGGTGGGCCGCCCGGTCACCGCCCCGCGCACCGGCGCGGCGCCGCCGCTCAACCTCTCCGGCGGCCGTACGGCGGGCGGCGTGCCCCCCGCGCGGACCGGCGGGTCCGCCTCGCGCGGCGGGGGCGGCGGCTGGTTCGGCGGCAGGTCCGGCGGGGGCTGGGCCTCCCAGGGCGGTTCCGGCCCGGCCAGTGCGCCGCGCCCGGCCTCCTCTGGCGGTTCCCGGAGCTCCTCGGGGTCCGGCGGGAGCATCTTCGGCGGCGGTTCGCGGGGCTCCTCGGGTTCGGGCGGTTCGCGCGGGAGCGCCTCCCGCGGCTCCTCCTCGGGGTCCGGCGGGAGCATCTTCGGCGGCGGTTCGCGTGGATCCTCCGGGTCCGGTGGTTCCCGGAGCTCCTCGGGGTCCGGCGGGAGCATCTTCGGCGGCGGTTCCCGGGGTTCCTCGGGTTCGGGCGGTTCGCGCCGAGACTCCGGCGGCGGAGGCCGGGAGTCCGAGGCGCCGCCGCTCTGGCTGTCCGGCCGGTCCGACCGGGGACGGCGGGCCGATGAGGCTCCGGCGCCGTTCTGGCTCCGCCCGGCCAACCCGGACAAGGACTGACGATGGCCGACAGCGGTGGCCGCCGGGGCGTCGTCTTCGCGGTTCTCGTCGGGGTGCTCGCGGTGGTCGGCGTCTACCTGACCTTGTCGGGGCCCGAGAGCGGCCAGGAGCCCCTGCCCGCTCCGGTGGGCGCCGGCCGTACGGTGCCGGGGGCGCCGGTGAGCGCGGAGCCGTCGCGGCCGGCGGCGACGGCGAGCGACGCGCCCTTCGACGTCTACTCCTACCTGCCGATGAGCAAGCAGGAGCTGGCCGCCGCAGCCGACTACGCCGAGCGGTTCACCGCCGAGTACGGGACCTACCGCCACGACGAGGACCCGGTGGCCTACGGGGAGCGGCTGCGCGGCTACGCCACGGCCGAGTTCGCCGACGCGCTGGTGCGGTCCCGCACCAGCGCGGGGTTCGCCGAGGCCAACCGGGCCGACCAGGTGGTCTCCACCGGCTCGGCGAAGGTGAAGGAGATCCGGCAGATCCAGGACTCCTCGGTGGTGTTCGTGGTCGTCGCCACCGAGCAGGTCACGGCCGCGAGCGGACCGCGGGACCGCACCGACGAGTACGCCGTCACGCTCGTCCCGGTCGGCTCCGACTGGCGGGTGCACGACCTCCAGCCGGCCGCCGACGGCCAGGAGGGGGACGAGCGGCAGGGAGAGACGGGCGGATGAACGGGACCGGGAAGGGCCGGATCGCGCTGGTCGCCGCGGTCGCCGGGCTCTGCCTGCTCACCCTGATCATGGCGCCGATGGTGATGGTGAGCAGCTTCCCCTCCTTCATGGGCGGAGGCAGCCTGCCGGACTGCGAGGAGCCCGCGGAGCAGGCGGACGACCAGTCCGAGACGGCGGCCTCCGACATCCCGCAGGAGTACCTCGAGCTCTACCGCGAGCACGGCGAGAAGGTCGGCGTGCAGTGGAACGTGCTCGCCGGGGTCGGCAAGCGGGAGACCGACCACGGACGCTCCACGCTCCCGGGGGTCCGGAGCGGGACCAACCACGCCGGGGCGGCCGGGCCGATGCAGTTCCTGATCAGCACCTGGGGCGGCGCGGCGAAGATCAAGATTCCGTCGGAGTTCAACGGCTACGCCTCCGACGGCGACGGCGACGGCTGGGCCGACGTCTACAACCCGGCCGACGCCATCCTGGGCGCGGCGAAGATGCTCAAGCGCAACGGGGCGCCGGAGAACGTACGGCGGGCGCTGTTCGTCTACAACCGGGCCTGGTGGTACGTGGACCAGGTCATGGAGATCGCCGCGAAGTACGCCAGGAGCGGCGAGGTCGGCGCCCCGCCGCAGGCGGAGCCCGCCTGCGACCCGTCGCTGGTCGCCGCGGCCCCCAACGACGTGGTGGCCGGGATCCTGGACTACGCACTGGCCCAGCGCGGCAAGCCGTACCTGTGGGGCGGCACCGGACCGGACGCCTTCGACTGCTCGGGGATCGTCTACATGGCGTACCGGAGCGTCGGCCTGACGATCCCGCGCACCACCTTCGGCCAGTGGCCGTTCGGGGTGAAGATCGCCGCGGGTGAGGAGCAGGCCGGGGACCTGGTCTTCTTCAACTCCGGTCCCGGCACCGGCCCCGACCGGCCGGGGCACGTGGGCATGGTGGTCTCGCCGGGCAAGATGATCGAGGCCCGATGCCGCCTCTGCGGTCCGATCAAGGTCACGACCTACCGGGACCGCGAGGGGATCGTCGGCTTCACCCGGCCGCTGCAGAACCCCGGGGTCCTGGCCCAGCTCGAACTCAGGGAGCAGGGCTGAGCCAGGCGTCCATGGGACAGAATCAGGGGCCATGGAGAGAGTCGTCGTGGGGGCCGCGATCGTCGACCCGGAGGGCAGGCTGCTGGCCGCGCAGCGCGCCGAGCCGCCGGAGCTGGCCGGAGGCTGGGAGTTTCCCGGAGGGAAGGTCGATCCGGGCGAGGACGACCACGCGGCGCTGGTCCGGGAGTGCGAGGAGGAACTCGGCGTCCTGATCGAGGTGGGGGAGCGGATCGGCGGCGACTGGCCGCTGAGCGGGGGCTACGTGCTCCGGGTCTGGCTCGCGGCGATCGTGCGGGGGGAGCCGGAGGCCAAGGAGCACCTGGCCCTGCGCTGGCTCGCGATGGACGAGCTGGACGACGTGACCTGGCTTCCCGCGGACCTGCCGATCGTGCATGCCGTACGGGACCGGCTCGGAGAGGATTGAAAGGTAACTCATGGTGACATAACAGCTACTGGGCGTGCTTGTTTCGTGCGTCTGAACCGGGGGATCGGAGACGTGCGGTGGGGAAGACAACCGGATGGCTGAAGCGTGCCGTGCTCGCGTCGGCGGTGGGGGCCGGCGTGTTCGTCCCGGGCGGCACGCTGGCGGACGCATCCGCCGCGGGCTCCGCCGCCCCCGGTCTCCCCGTCACCTCGGGACTGCCCCGCACGGGGGACCTCCCCGTACGGCTCCAGGCGCCGGCCGGCGCCGCGGCCGGGTACGGGAGGAGGCCCTGGGCCCCCACGCCTCCCGCGCCTCCTGTGCCGCCGGAGGTGCCCACCGCTCCAGAGACGCCTCAGGCACCCGAGACGTCCGAGTGGTCCGAGGACGTGGAGACGCCGGACTGGTCGGATACGTCAGAGTGGTTCGGGACATCCGAGTGGTCCGAGCTGCCGGAATGGCCGGAGCTGCCCGAGTGGCCGTCGATGCCGGAGTGGCCCGAGGTGCCGGAGGGCGGCGCCCCGCCGACGCCCTCTCCCGCTCCCTCTCCGGGCATGCCCGTTCCCGGATCGCCCTTCCCCGCGGGGATCGGTGACCCGGCCTCCTCCTTTCCCGGCCTCGCGTGCCTCTACGCGCTCCAGGAAGGCGGCATGGCCGTCCCGCCGGTGCCGCCCGTCCCTCCCATCCCGCCGCTCCCGGACAGGCCGCCCCACAGGCCGGGCACGCCTCCGGACAAGCCCGGGCCCCCGGCGAAACCCAAGCCTTCGGGACGGCCCGTGCCGCCGGAGAGGCCGGAGCCGCCCGTGCTCCTCCCGGCCTATCCGGGGACGGAGGGACTTCTCTGGACGGAAGGGTTTCTCTGGACGGAGGGACTGCCGTCGTCAGGAGACCCGGAGGAGCGGTGGCTGCCGGAAGAGTGCGAGCACCTGCAGGTCGCGCCGTCGATCCCGGTTCTCCCGGGGGCGCCGTCCCCGGTCCCGTCCCCGGTGGAGGAGACCGGTCCCGACGCCGGGGCCCCGGTGGCGCCGCAGCAGGAGCGGCCGGGGCAGAAGACGGGGAAGAAGGGGCCTCGCTGGTACGGCGGGCCGAAGCAGGACAGGGCGGAAGGCGTCAGGGACGGGCGGAGGCACCCCCGCTGGGCGGGGGACCGGGGGGGACCGCCCGGAGGGCCCCGCAACGGCGGTGGAAGGGACGTGATCCTGCCGGAGAGCGAGATCCTGGAGGGCTTCGTGCCGGGCGCAGCCGGCCTGGGAGCCGACCCGGGGGCCACGAGAGCCCCCCGGCCCCTGGACCCCGGGAGCCCTTATGCCGCCCCCCTGCCCGTCGCGCCGCCCGTCGCGCCGCCCGTCGCGCCGCCGGTCGCGCCCGTCCTCCCGCCGATGCCCGCTTTCCCGTCGGCCGCGCCGGGGCAGGCGCCCTGGGGGCACTGGGCCCCCTGGCCGTGGGGCGTCCCCCCGATCCAGATGCCGCCCGCCGTACCCTCCCCGGCCGCCCCGCCGTCGTTCCCGGAACGGGCGCCGGCGCAGAGCGCCCCGCTGCCCCTGAAGACCGCGGTCCCGGTGCCGGAGGCCGAGCCTCCGCGACGGGAGATGGAGGCCGTGGGCCAGTCGAGCCCGATCCTGACAGGGCTACGGGGTCTTCCCGTTGCGGTGATCGCGATCGGAGGGCTGCTGTGCCTGTTGTGGCTGCAGGCGAGGATGCATCGGAGGCGTGCGCATCGGCGTCCCTCCCACGTGAGATGAGGCGAGGGGCATATGGGCTGAGAGCGGTGACATGTCATGTGATGTGCATCACATGATTTTGTCATGGGCGGCTGTCCCGCGTTTGTGATCAGCGTCAACGTTGAGAGCCCGTGCCCATATCGCTATATCCGGATATCCGCCTCATTTGAGATGTATGCGGTCGAGGCCTTTTCGGGTTAGACCTCCCGGGACCTTATGTGGACTCCTGTGGGAACACCGTCTGGGCTTCCGTCCGCGAGGTGCAGACCGGACCCCTTCCGGTCTGCACCTCGCGGGCGGGAGGCCCGTGGGCTCGGGACCCGCGGCCAGGGGGATGCAGCGGTCCCGCTCCGGCCCGTACGCAGGCTCTGAGGGCGTCGGCGGGGCGGTGTGACAGTGTCCGAGGCAGGGCTGTGACCTGTAGCGTAAAGGGTGCTTTGCTGTTACTTTTCCCCGGCTAGGATTTCTTCGATATGAGTCGCTCGGGGATTGCACGGAGGCACCGGTGACGAGATCTCGCCGTAGGGCAGCAGCCTCGGCCGTGCTCGTGTCCCTGGGGCTGGCCGGAACGGTCACGTTCGCCGCCGCCTCGCTCACCGGCTCCCACCCGGCCGACGCGGCCACCCGGCTGGTCGCCGCCGACCCGTCGGAGATCCCCGGCTGCGACGTCGATCCCGCGGCCGAGTGCTCCGAGGAGCCCACACCGATCGTCACGGTCACGATCACCCACAACCCGGGGGACCCCGAGCCCCGGCCCACGACCACCTCGACGGGCCAGGTGACGGTGACCGCCACGGTCACCGTCCCCCCGACGACGCCTCCCGCCACGACGCCTCCCGCGACGACCGCCCCGCCGGCCACGACGCCCCCGGTCCAGGTGCCGACCTCGGCACCCGTCGTCGAGCCGCCGCCGGTGACCCCCTCGACCACCGATCCCGAGGTGGTTTTCCCCAGCACCGAGCAGACGCCGACCGCCCTGCCGACCGCCTCGGCCGAGCCGACGGGCGGTGCGTCCGCGGAACCCGATCCCGCGACGGCGCCCTATGTGATCCGCAACGCGAACTCGGACTACAACACGACCGCCCTCAGCCGCCAGCTCGGCATCCTGGCGCTGATCCTGGTCCTGCTCGTGGTGTTCGCCATTCTGATCTTCGAGGGCAGGCTGCGCCGCCTGGCGCACGCCGCCGCCGTCCGCCGGGCGGGACCCCGTCCCGCCGACCCCTCGGGCTACCCCGCGGGGCCCGGGTTCACCTCCCCCGGATTCCCGCACGCGGCCTACCAGGGCGGTGCGGCGTACGCGCCGATCATCAGCTTCGTCCCGATGCAGATGTACCCGCCGGTCTACCCGGAGGCCTACCCCACCGACCAGTACCCCCAGCCTGAGCCGTACCCCCAGCCCTACGACCAGCCGACGGTCTACGCACCGCCTCCCACCGGTCCCTTCGACCGGCCGCCCTACCCCCCGGAGGGCACCGCGGCCTTCCACGGCGGGCACCCGGTGCCGTACGGCGGCCCGCAGGGGCACCCCGGCGACCTGCCCGGAGCTCCGCCTCCCCCTGCCTTCGGCGACTTCCCCGCCGATCCCTTCCCCCGGGACCCCGCGCTCCAGGGACCGCCTCCCCAGGGTCCCGCCGACCGCTTCCCGGAGGACCCGGGTCTCGCCCGGCCCGCGCCCGGCCCTGCCGTCTCGTCGCCGATGTTCCACGACCAGCCGCCCTTCGGCCCTCGGGCCCAGAGCGGTCCCGCGCCTCAGGAGGGCGCTGCGCCGTTCGGCGGTCCCCCGCCGTTCGGTGGTCCCATGCCTCAGGACGGCCCTGCGCCGTTCGGCGGTCCCATGCCTCAGGACGGTCCCCCGCCGTTCGGCGGCCCGCCCCCCGCGGGACCGTCCACGAGCCTCACCGGTACGGCGGTCTACCCGATCCCCGGCGAGGGCGCGATGCACCCGCAGGCGGACCCGCCGGGGAAGAAGCGCGGTCTCTTCCGCCGCAAGCAGGACTGAGTCCGCGGAGCGGCCCCGCGGCAGGCGGGGCGCCGGGCCGCGGAGCCGCCGCGGCATCCCTGCGAAGACGGGAACGGCCGGCCGCACCCGAGTGCGACCGGCCTCCTGGAAACCCCGCCGGGCCGCCGGAACGCAGTCCTGCGGCCCGGGGCGGCCGTCAGCCCTTCGACCCTGACCCGGAACGCTTGAAGATCTTGTTCCCCAGCCAGACCAGCGGGTCGTACCTGCGGTCGACGACGCGCTCCTTCATCGGGATCAGCGCGTTGTCGGTGATCTTGATGTGCTCCGGGCAGACCTCGGTGCAGCACTTGGTGATGTTGCAGTACCCGAGCCCGTGCTCCTCCTGCGCCGCGTCCTTGCGGTCGGCCACGTCGTAGGGGTGCATGTCCAGCTCGGCGATCCGCATCAGGAAGCGCGGCCCGGCGAAGTTGGTCTTGTTCTCCTCGTGGTCGCGGATCACGTGGCAGACGTTGTTGCACATGAAGCACTCGATGCACTTGCGGAACTCCTGGCTCCGCTCGACGTCGATCTGCTGCATGCGGTACTCGCCCGGCTTCACGCTCGCCGGAGGGGTGAAGGACGGGATCTCCCGTGCCTTCTGGTAGTTGAACGACACGTCCGTGACCAGGTCCTTGATCACCGGGAACGTCCGCATGGGCGTCACGGTGATCGTCTCGTCCTCCGTGAAGGTGGACATCCGGGTCATGCAGCCCAGCCGCGGCTTGCCGTTGATCTCCATTGAGCACGACCCGCACTTGCCGGCCTTGCAGTTCCACCGTACGGCCAGGTCGGGAGCCTGGGTGGCCTGGAGCCTGTGGATGATGTCGAGGACGACCTCGCCCTCGTTCACCTCCACGGTGAAGTCCTCCAGCTTCCCCTCGCCGCCCTCGCCGCGCCACACGCGGAACTTCGCCTTGTACCCCATGGCTCTACTCCCTCACCAGCGCGTCGAAGTCGGCCAGCTCTTCCTCGGTGATGTACTTCTTCAGCTCGGCCCGGTCGAACAGCGTGATCAGGTCGTCGCGCATGGCGGGCTGGGCCTTCTCCTCGACGGTGACCGCGGACCCGTCGGGGGAGGCGCCGCAGACCAGCAGCCTGCGCCGCCACTCGGCCGACATCCCGGGGAAGTCGTCGCGGGTGTGGCCGCCGCGGCTCTCCTCGCGCAGCAGCGCCGCGCGGGCCACGCACTCGGAGACCAGCAGCATGTTGCGCAGGTCGAGGGCGAGGTGCCAGCCGGGGTTGTAGATCCGGCCGCCCGCCGCGCCGGCGCCCTTGGCCCGCTCCTTGAGCTTCTCCACGGCCTCCAGAGCCTGGGTGACCTCGCCGGCGTTGCGGATGATACCGACCAGCTCGTTCATCGTGCGCTGCAGCTCGTGGTGGACCTCGTACGGGTTCTCGCCGTCGCGCTCCAGCGGTGCCAGCGCCTCGGCCTTCGCCGCGGCCACCGACTCCTCCGAGACCGCGGGCCGGGCCTTCAGCCCGTCCACGTACGCAGAGGCCCCGGCGCCCGCCCGGCGGCCGAAGACCAGCAGGTCGGACAGGGAGTTGCCGCCGAGCCGGTTGGAGCCGTGCATGCCGCCGGAGACCTCGCCCGCCGCGAACAGGCCGGGTACGGCCGCCGCCCCGGTGTCGGCGTCGACTTCGACGCCGCCCATGATGTAGTGGCAGGTCGGGCCGACCTGCATCGGCTCCTTGGTGATGTCGACGTCCGCCAGCTCCTTGAACTGGTGGTGCATCGAGGGCAGCCGCCGGATGATCTCGGCGGCCGGGAGCCGGGTGGAGACGTCGAGGTAGACGCCGCCCTGGGGCGAGCCGCGCCCGGCCTTGACCTCGGCGTTGATGGCGCGGGCCACCTCGTCGCGGGGGAGCAGCTCCGGAGGGCGGCGGTTGTTGGCCTGGTCGGTGTACCAGCGGTCGCCCTCCTCCTCGGTCGTGGCGTACTTGTCCTTGAACACGTCCGGGATGTAGTCGAACATGAAGCGCCTGCCCTCGGAGTTGCGCAGCACGCCGCCGTCACCGCGGACCGACTCGGTGACGAGGATGCCGCGGACCGACGGCGGCCAGACCATCCCGGTCGGGTGGAACTGGATGAACTCCATGTTGATCAGCTTCGCCCCGGCCAGCAGCGCCAGCGCGTGGCCGTCCCCGGTGTACTCCCAGGAGTTGGAGGTGACCACGTAGGACTTGCCGATCCCGCCGGTGGCCAGCACGATCGCGGGGGCGTCGAACAGGATGAGCCTGCCGTTCTCCCGCCAGTAGCCGAAGGCGCCGGAGATCGCGTCGCCGCTCTTGAGCAGGCGGGTGACCGTGCACTCCTGGAAGACCTTGATGTAGGCCTCGGCGTCGCCGTGCAGCTTCTCGTCCTCCTGCTGGAGCGCGACCACGCGCTGCTGCAGGGTGCGGATCAGCTCCAGGCCGGTGCGGTCTCCGACGTGGGCCAGCCGGGGGTACTCGTGCCCGCCGAAGTTGCGCTGGCTGATCTTGCCGTCCTTGGTGCGGTCGAACAGCGCGCCCCACGCCTCCAGCTCCCAGACCCGGTCCGGGGCCTCCTTGGCGTGCAGCTCGGCCATCCGCCAGTTGTTGAGGAACTTGCCGCCGCGCATGGTGTCGCGGAAGTGCACCATCCAGTTGTCGTCGCTGTTGACGTTGCCCATGGCCGCGGCCGCGCCGCCCTCGGCCATGACGGTGTGCGCCTTGCCGAACAGCGACTTGCAGACGATCGCGGTGCGCTTGCCCTGCTGCCGGGCCTCGATGGCCGCCCGCAGTCCTGCCCCGCCGGCGCCGATGACGACGACGTCGTATTCGTGACGCTCGATTTCCATGTGAAGTTCAGATCCCTTAAGCGAACGCGAAGGTGAGGACGCCCTTGGCGACCAGCCGGACGTACAGGTCGGCGCCCATGACCGAGAACATCGAGACCAGCGCCAGCTCCTGGTGCTTGGCGTTGAGCTTGGAGACGAAGCCCCACGCGCGGTACCGGACCGGGTGCTTGGAGAAGTGGTTCAGCCGCCCGGCGGTGATGTGCCGGCAGGAGTGGCACGAGAGCGTGTACAGGTTGATCAGGATCGCGTTGCCGATCAGGACCCAGGTGCCGACGCCGCCCGGCTTCTCGATGAGCGCCTTCACCGCGTCGTAGGCGAGGATCAGGCCGACCACGATCGCCGCGTAGAAGAAGTAGCGGTGGACGTTCTGCAGGATCAGCGGGAAGCGGGACTCGCCGGTGTACTTGGTGTGCGGCTCGTTGACCGCGCAGGCCGGGGGCGAGAGCCAGAAACCCCGGTAGTAGGCCTTGCGGTAGTAGTAGCAGGTGAAGCGGAAGCCCGCGGGCAGGCCCAGGATGAGCAGGCCGGGCGGCCAGGTGTACCAGTCGCCGAGCGGCGCCCAGCCGAACAGCCGCGCGTCCTCGGGGCAGACCGCCTCCGCCAGGCACGGCGAGGCGAACGGCGCGTGGTACGGCGCGACGAAGAAATCCGTATCGAAGATCGCCCACGTCGCGTAGACGAGGAACGCCGTGAAGATGATGAAAGTGACCAGCGGGTAGCGCCACCACTGGTCGGTTCGCAGGGTGCGCTCCCGGATCTGAGCGCGCTGCCTTCTCGCCGGGGCCGGGCTGTCGGCCGCTGTCTGGGTCATCGGTGACCTCTCCACCTCCCGCGGACCCTGTTCGCCGAAGGGTCCGGGTCGCTTCAGTCGTGCCGCGCGCCGGGCGAGACCGGGCCGGCTCACATGCGCGCGCCTATTGGTGGGGGATACGTTACGACGCTGCCCAGCGGTTATGTGAGAAGCATCACTCACATTTTCGTCGGCCCGGTGTGATTCCCGTCACGTCGGGAACGGAGAGATGCCGGAACGGTCAGGCGGAGTTGGGCAGTTTGACCACCGTCACGAAGAAGTCGTCGATCCGCCGGACGATGCTGATGAACTGGTCGAAGTCCACGGGCTTGGAGACATAGGCGTTGGCGTGCAGGTCGTAGCTGCGCAGGATGTCCTCCTCGGCCTCGGAGGTGGTCAGCACGACCACGGGGATCCGGCGCAGGCTCCCGTCGGCCTTTATGTCCTGGAGCACCTCGCGGCCGTCCTTGCGGGGCAGGTTGAGGTCGAGCAGGATCAGGTCGGGCGTGGGCGCGTCGGCGTACTCGCCCTCCTTGCGGAGGAAGGCCATGGCCTGCTCGCCGTCGTTGACGACGTGCAGCTTGTTCCTGAGCTTGTTGAGCTCGAAGGCCTCGCGGGTCAGCAGGATGTCTCCCGGGTCGTCCTCGACGAGGAGCACGTCGATCCAGCGGAGCTCGTTCATTCGCGCCTCCCAGCGGAACGCCGTCCCGCGGTTCGATGGTTGGTCGTTCATCCTCCCGTACTTTCCGGGAAGCTCACCTGGCGCCGCCCCGGGAGAGGTGCACGGCCGCCAGGTCGTCGTTGAGCGGGTCCTCGTTCAGCTCGACGACCCGCTCGATGAGCCGGTCGAGATGGATCCCGCCCTGCTCGCCGACGAGCCGCTGCAGGCCCTCGGTGCCCAGCAGGTCGGGTCCGCCGCCCACGGTGGCCTCGATCAGGCCGTCGGTGTAGAGCAGCACGGACCACTCCTCGCCGAGCGGCACGTCGATGGGGGTCCATTCCACGTCCTGGAAGATGCCCAGCGGAGGACCGGACGGGGTGCCCGGCACGACCTCGATCGTGCCGCCGCGGATCAGCAGCGGCGGCGGGTGGCCGACCACGTGCATCCGGGCGCGGTGCAACCCCGGGTCCACCGCCATCGTGCAGAGCGTGGTGAAGATCTCGGTGGACTTGCGTTCGAGGCGGAGCACCGAGTCGAGGGTCTGCAGGATCTCGTTGCCGGTGTGCCCGGCCAGCACCAGGGTCCGCCAGGCGATCCGCAGCGCCACGCCCAGCGCGGCCTCGTCGGGACCGTGCCCGCAGACGTCGCCGACCACCACGTGCACGGAGCCGTCGGGGCTCTGCACCGTGTCCCAGAAGTCCCCGGCGAGCAGCGCGCGCCGGCGGCCGGGCAGGTATCGGGCCTCGTGGTGCAGGAGCCCCGGATCCAGCAGGGGCACCGGGAGCAGGCCGTGCTCCAGGCGGGCGTTCTCCTTGGCCGTCAGCTCGGCCTCGACCAGCCGGAGGTGGGTCAGGTCGGCGCGCTTGCGCTCGATCGCGTAGCGGACCGCCCGCACCAGGAGCCGCGCGTCGATGTCCTGCTTGATCAGGAAGTCCTGCGCCCCCGCCGCGACGGCCTTCACGCCCACGTGCGAGTCGTTGAGCCCGGTCAGCACGAGCACGGCCGCGTGCGGCGCCATCTCCAGCACCTGCTGGAGAGCGATCAGCCCGTCCGCGTCGGGAAGGGAGAGGTCCACCAGGACGCACCTGACCTCGTCGGTCAACCGGACCCGGCTCTCCGCCAGGCTGCGCACCCAAATGATCTTCGGTGGGTTCTCCGCCTGGCCGAGCAACTCCTCCACGAGGAAGGCATCGCCCGCGTCGTCCTCGATGAGGAGGAGCGTGAGCGTTTCGTTGGGAGGGGCGGTCACTGCGCCTCTTCTTCTCGATCTAAGGGGACAGGTGTTCGACCCTATGAACAATAGTGGGCCGGAACCCGCCGCGGAGGGGAGTGCACCGGGCACCGGTCACCCGCGGGGGGCCTCCCGCACCGGTTCACGCCCTCCACCGGGAGGGGACGGTGAAGCGCGTACGGAGGATCCCGGCGATGTCGTCATCGAGGACCAGGGCCGCTCCCGGTGCGTCCAGCGTCCGTACCATCGCGTACAGCACATCGGCATGCGGCTGCCGGAGTAGGGCTTCTGCCCGGATCTGGGCGCGCTGATGTTCCCCACTGGAGAGCAGCCGCGCGTATCCGCGCAGCATGTCCTCGCAGCGGTCGAACGCATCCCTGCGGGCCCGCTCCAACTGCCAGCGGTCCAGCCGGAAGGTCGCAATGGTCGCCTCGCCCTTCCGGGTCTTGGCTCGATAGCGCCCGGTGTTCAGGACGAGCTGAAGATGGTCGTAAGGGTCTTCCGCGGACGGATCGACGAGCAGGCAGGCACCAGTGAGAGGGTCGCACGGGTACTCAGCTCGTTTGGCGTTGCTGTTGCAGTATTCGCAGGCCAGGAAATGGTTGAGCCAGTCGAACGCCCGTAGCGGAGCCAGCTTGATCGGCTCGAAGTGGTCGATCGCGGTGCCGAGACTGTCTCCGCAGTACATGCAGCGCTCTATCCCAGGTGCCATGGGCTGAAGTGCTTCACGCAGCGCTGTGCGGTCCGCGGCCGCGTTCTTCCAGCGAGAGCGGGCTGCGACTCCACCGGCCGAGCAGGTGCGAAGATGCTCGGTGTGCGCGCTGAGCCGGTCGGCCAGCTCCGCAGGGAGAGCCGGGCGGGCCAGCGGGATCACGAATCGTCTCCGAGGGCCCTGGAGACCTCCCGGACACGAGTGGCCGGCGAACTCTTCAGCTCCGTGCTGAGCCGCCTGTACTCGGCCGCTTCGACGGGCGTCGCGGTTCCTTCGAGCACCTTGATCTCGAGGTCCCCGAGATCTTCGCGGAGTTCGTCCGCGCGGGGGGAGTAGGGGGAGTCCACGCCGAACAACTCCGTCACGATGGCGTCGTCGCCGCTGCCGTACACGATCCGGCGGTAGAGGTCCTCGTCCGCGACCGCCGGGGGTGCCTGCTCGTCCGGTCCGGGAAGCCGGATGAGGCCGCCGGGGCTGGCGCTCTGGCAGATGTACGGGCTGTGCGTGGTGACGATGAACTGGATCTTCGGGAAATGAGTCTTCAGCCACTCGCCGATCTTCTGTTGCCAGCTCACATGAAGGTGTGCGTCTACCTCATCGATCAATACGACTCCCGGGTAGGGGAGCGTGGGAACGTCGTCCCGCTCTTCGATCTCCAGCGAACCGTATGCGCCATGGAGTTGCCGGACGATGTCGAGCACCAGAGCTGTCACCGTTCGGTACCCGTCGCTCATCTGGCGTAGCGGGACCTCCTTCGATCCTCGCTGGACCCACAATCCGTCGGAATCGACGTGACGAATGCGGAGACCGTCGGGAAGGAGGCCATCCGCCAGCAGGCGCAGTACGGAGTCGAGAAGGGCAATGGCCTTCGGACGCTTTTCAAGGCGGTACAGGTGCTGCTCGACGAGCCAGCTGACGCCTTCGACCAGTGGTTCGTCTTCGTTGAAGAGAGTGCGCGATGTTTGGTGGTGGGTCCACCTGCCGGTGCCCGGTCGCCCTATCTCAGGGTTTGACAGCCTGCGGAAGGGGCCGTAACCGGCCAGGAACCATCCACGTGATTTCGGCGACCATAGTGTGTAGAGGCGGGTGTCGTCCTGGGGCCAGGAGGGAAGTCCGTCTTGACCCCATTGCAGCGTGGACCATATCGGATCGGGATATCCGGCATAGGTGAAGAGATCGTCCGCCGCGTCATCGGCCAGATCGTATGTCAGTTTGACCCGGATGCCGGCGTCGACGGGTTCAGCCGTCGCTCCGAGCCAGAGGTCGGCGAATGATCCGATGGGATTGCGGGGTCCAGAGACAGCCAGTGCAATGGCCTGTAGCAGAGTGGTTTTCCCGGAACCGTTACGGCCCGCGAGCACCGTCCAGCCGGCGAAAGAGCCATCGGGCCGGGTGAAGTCCAGGTCGACTTGGCGCGATCCAGAAAAGCCCCGTACGCCGGAGATCTGCAGATTCGCGACGTACATGTCGTCCTCTCGTTCACACGCGGGGGTGCTTGGGCTAGGTGGTGTGCAAGCCTCACTCTAGGCTTGAGGCTGTTCAGATGTCCTGGTTGCTGAGCGGTCAGGGCATCAGTCTGCGGCGATCAGCTCGACGCCCTCGGGGAGGCTGCCGTCGTGGGCGGCCTCGGCGAGGAAGAACAGCAGCGTGGCCCGGAACGCCTGGGCGGCGCGGGTGGGCTCGACGTCCTTGCGGTGCGCGATGGCGATCGTACGGCGCAGGCCGGGCGGGGCCAGGGGGGTCCCGGTCAGCCCGGGGCGGCCGTCCAGCACCATCGAGGGGACGAGCGCGATGCCCAGCCCCGCCTCCACGAAGCGGAGCACGGCGTCCATCTCCCCGCCCTCCACCGCGAAGCGCGGCTCGAACCCGGCCTGGCGGCACGCGCCGAGCGTGGCCTCCCGCAGGTCGTACCCGTGCCGGAACATGACCATCGGCTGCCCGCGCAGCTCCTGGATGCGCAGGTACGGCCTGCGCGCGCGCGAGGTCGAGGGGGAGACGACGACCAGGTCCTCCCGGAGGATCTCCTCGGTGACCAGGGAGGGGTCGTCGCTCTGCAGCGGCATGATGATCATCGCCAGGTCGAGCTGGCCGCGGGCCAGGGTGCGGACCAGGTCGCGGGAGCCGCTCTCCTCCACCAGCAGCTCGATCCCGGGGTAGGCGCGGTGGAACCTGGCCAGCGCGTCGGCCAGCAGGCCCGCGTAGAGCGAGGGCGTGGCGCCCAGCCTGACCCGGCCCCGGCGCAGCCCGGCCAGCTCCCCGACCTCGCGCCGGGCGGTCTCGGCGTCGGCCAGCATGCGGCGGGCCAGCGGGAGCAGCGCCTCCCCGGCGGGGGTGAGCGTGACGTTGCCCCGGGCGCGGCTGAAGAGCGGCGCGCCGAGCTCGGCCTCCAGCGCCTTGATCTGCTTGCTCAGCGACGGCTGGGCGACGCGCATCCGCTCGGCGGCCTGGGTGAAGTGCCGGGCCTCGGCGACCGCCACGAAGTAGGCCAGTTGCTGGAGCTGCACGTTTCCCTAGCGTACGGCTGCCGCGGCCGCCGGCCCGGAGCGCCCCCGGGCCGAGGCGCCCGCCGGCCGCGAACGCTGTGAGTTTCCTCGCACTCGTGATCCTGACCACGGTGTATAAGCCCTGTGTAAGCAGAGTGAATAGCCATCGGCTATGGAAACCACGCCTGCCATGACTTGGACGGGACCAAAGTCCCTTTCCTAGCGTCGTGAAGGTGACTGCCATGATTGAGCGCGGAACCTCCACCGCGCCGGTTGACCCCCCAGCGGGCACGCCCGCCAAGCCGGTGACGACCGGGACAACGCGCAGGAAGAGCGTGGGGTTCCTGGGTTCCTCCAACGGGAGGAAGGCCGTGATGGCCGTCACGGGCGCCGTCCTGGTGCTCTTCCTCGTCGGCCACATGACCGGCAACCTCAAGGCCTTCTTCGGCGCCGCCTCGTTCAACGAGTACGCGAACTTCCTGCGCACCATGGGCGAGCCGCTCCTGCCCTACCGGGTCGCGCTCACTCTCGTGGAGGTCGTGCTCGGCGCCTGCATCGTCCTGCACATGTGGTCGGCGGTCTCGCTGGCCCGCCGGGCGGGCAAGGCCCGGCCGGTCAAGTACGCGGCGAAGCGCAAGTCCCAGGCGGGCGGCTACGCCGTGCACACCATGCGCTACGGCGGCGTCGTCATCCTGCTCTTCGTGATCTACCACCTGCTCGACCTGACGTTCGGCACGGTCAACCCGGCCGGCTGGGACGGCACGCCGTACGAGCGGCTGGTGGCGGGCTTCGCTCCCGAGCGCTGGTGGGTCACCCTCTTCTACGCGGTCGCCGTCGTCATGGTCGGCCTGCACCTGCGCCACGGCCTGTGGAGCGCCTTCCAGACCCTCGGCCTGGCGAGCGGGCGCAGCTACCGCCCGCTGAAGGGCGCCGCCGCCGCGATCTCCGCGGTGCTGGTCCTCGGCTTCCTGGTGGTCCCCGTGGCGGTCATGAGCGGAGTGATCAAGTGAGCAAGCGCGGCGAGCGAACCAAGAAGAACAGCCGCTCCGCGGACGTGATCGACGAAGGAGGGCGCGTGACCGGGTACTACGCCGAGGGCGAGCCGATCCGCGACACCAAGGCCCCCGAGGGCCCGATCGAGGACCGCTGGGAGAAGCGGAAGTTCGGCGCCAAGCTGGTCAACCCGGCCAACAAGCGCAAGCTCCACGTCATCGTGGTCGGCACCGGCCTGGCGGGCGGCTCGGCCGCCGCGACCCTCGGCGAGCTGGGCTACAACGTCACCTCGTTCTGCTACCAGGACTCGCCCCGGCGCGCCCACTCCATCGCCGCCCAGGGCGGCATCAACGCGGCCAAGAACTACCGCGGCGACGGCGACTCGATCTACCGGCTGTTCTACGACACGGTCAAGGGCGGCGACTTCCGCGCCCGCGAGTCGAACGTCTACCGCCTGGCCCAGGTCAGTGTGAACATCATCGACCAGGCGGTGGCCCAGGGCGTGCCGTTCGCCCGCGAGTACGGCGGCCTGCTCGACACCCGCTCCTTCGGCGGCGCCCAGGTCTCCCGGACCTTCTACGCCCGCGGCCAGACGGGCCAGCAGCTCCTGCTCGGCGCCTACCAGGCGCTGGAGCGGCAGATCGCGGCCGGGACCGTGAAGATGAACACCCGCCACGAGATGCTCGAACTGATCGTGAGCGACGGCCGGGCGCGCGGCGTCATCGTCCGCGACATGGTCACCGGCGAGATCGAGCGGCACACCGCCGACGCGGTCGTGCTGGCCACCGGCGGCTACGGGAACGTGTTCTTCCTGTCCACCAACGCCAAGGGCTGCAACACCACGGCGATCTGGCGGGCGCACCGGCGCGGCGCGATGTTCGCCAACCCCTGCTACACGCAGATCCACCCGACCTGCATCCCGGTCAGCGGCGACTACCAGTCCAAGCTGACCCTGATGTCGGAGTCGCTGCGCAACGACGGCCGCGTCTGGGTGCCGCTCAAGGCGGGCGACGACCGCCCGGTCGCGGAGATCCCCGAGGATGAGCGCGACTACTACCTGGAGCGCATCTACCCGGCCTTCGGCAACCTGGTCCCGCGCGACATCGCCTCCCGCGCGGCCAAGAACGTCTGCGACGAGGGCCGCGGCGTCGGCCCCGGCGGGCTGGGCGTCTACCTCGACTTCGCCGACGCGATCAGGCGGCTCGGCCGGGACGCGGTGGAGAAGAAGTACGGCAACCTCTTCGAGATGTACGAGCGCATCACCGGCGAGGACCCGTACACCCAGCCGATGCGCATCTACCCCGCCGTGCACTACACGATGGGCGGCCTGTGGGTGGACTACGACCTGCAGTCCACGATCCCCGGCCTGTTCGTGGTCGGCGAGGCGAACTTCTCCGACCACGGCGCCAACCGCCTCGGCGCCTCCGCGCTGATGCAGGGCCTGGCCGACGGCTACTTCGTGCTGCCGACCACGATCGGCGACTACCTCGCGAACGGCCCCTACGGGGAGGTCGACGAGGAGGCCGCGGCCGAGGCCGAGACCGCGGTCCGGACCAAGATCGAGAAGCTGCTCTCGGTCAACGGCACCCGCACCGCCGACTCCTACCACCGCGAGCTGGGCCGGATCATGTGGGACTACTGCGGCATGGAGCGCACCGAGGAGTCGCTGCGCAAGGCCCTGGAGCGGATCCCCGAGCTCCGCGAGGAGTTCTGGCAGAACGTGAAGGTGTCCGGTCAGGCCGAGGAGCTCAACCAGGCGCTGGAGCGGGCCGGCCGGGTCGCGGACTTCTTCGACCTCGCCGAGCTGATGTGCGTCGACGCCCTGCACCGCACCGAGTCGTGCGGCGGCCACTTCCGCGCCGAGTCGCAGGACGCCGACGGCGAGGCCCTGCGCGACGACGAGAACTTCGCCTACGTCGCGGCCTGGGAGTACGGCGAGCAGGGGCCGATCCTGCACAAGGAAGCGCTCGACTACGAGTACGTCAAGATGAGCCAGCGGAGCTACAAGTGAACCTCACCCTCAAGGTCTGGCGCCAGAACGGCCCGCAGGACAAGGGCCGCATGGTCACCTACCGGGTCGAGGACGTGTCCCCGGACATGTCCTTCCTGGAGATGCTGGACGTGCTCAACGAGCGGCTCATCCTGGAGGGCGACGACCCGATCGCCTTCGACCACGACTGCCGCGAGGGCATCTGCGGCATGTGCGGCATGGTCATCAACGGCGTCGCCCACGGCGAGCAGGTGGCCACCACCACCTGCCAGCTGCACATGCGGCACTTCGAGGACAACGCGGTCATCACCATCGAGCCGTGGCGCGCCGCGCCGTTCCCGGTGGTGAAGGACCTGGTCGTGGACCGCTCGGCGTTCGACCGGATCATCCAGGCGGGCGGCTTCATCTCCGTCCCGGCCGGCTCGGCCCCCGACGCGCACAGCGTCCCGGTGAAGAAGGTCGACGCCGACGCGGCGTTCGACGCGGCCACCTGCATCGGCTGCGGCGCCTGCGTCGCCGCCTGCCCCAACGGCTCGGCCTCCCTCTTCACCGCCGCCAAGATCACCCACCTGTCCCTGCTCCCCCAGGGCCAGCCGGAGCGCGACTCCCGCGCCAAGGCCATGGTCGAGCAGATGGACGCCGAGGGCTTCGGCGGCTGCACCAACACCGGCGAGTGCACGGCGGTCTGCCCCAAGGGCATCCCGCTGGACACCATCGCCCAGATGAACCGCGACTACCTCCGGTCGTCGAAGTGACACGGAGACCGTAAGGTCGTCCCCACCGGGAAGCCCCGGTGGAGAACGCGGGCCGTACCTTCGTGGGGAGGTACGGCCCGTGTTTTCTGTTGTATGGCTATTTGCCCCGAAATGCTGCTCTCAGGGTTATTTATCCTCAAGCATGTCGCGGGCCACGGCACCGTCTACGCCGCGGCCTGGTTCAAGCGCTAACCCGCTGCTTGGATGTGAATCTTTCCGTGCTTGAATAGAAGCGGAGCGTGACGACCCTCTTTCTCATAGCATCAACGCTATGAGCTGGGGTATGGTGGAACTGGAGCCAGAGGTTCGGGAGTGGCTGGAAAGCCTCCCCGCGGACTCGTTCGCGAAGGTGGTGTTCTATGTCGAGCTGCTGGCGGCCGAGGGCCCTCTACTGGGCGAGCCCTACACGAAACAGCTCTCGGGAAAGCTACGTGAGCTCCGGTTCCACCTCAACGAGCTCGCTATGCGGATCACCTATTGGATTGCGCCTCATCGCCGGATCGTGCTCCTGACCGTGTTCCACAAGACACGTACACGCGATGATCGCGAGGTCGCACGTGCTCGGAGGGCTATGCTCCGCTGCATTGAGCAGGCACATACTCCTGACGAGGAAGAGGAGGCGGTATGAGCGAAAGCTGGCAGGAGCTCAGAGATCGCCGGATGGCCGAACCAGGTGCGGCTGAGGCGTACGAAGCTGCCAGGCTCGCTTATGAGCTGGGTAAGGCGGTGCGAGCGATGCGAGAAGAACGAGGATGGACCCAGAGCGACCTGGCTCGTAGAGCGAGCATGACCCAATCGGCCGTGGCACGGTTCGAGGCAGGGGGCACCATGCCCACTATTCCTCTGCTGGAGCGTCTCGCCGAGGCGCTGGGGATGCGCCTGAACGTTGGATTCCAGCCACTCCGTGAAGCAAGCTGACCGAGCGGGCAGGTGCTTGCCATGGCTCATCACCCTCAAATGCCGACCGCTTCCGAGGCCGCAGACCTTTTGAAGGTGAGTCCTTCGACGCTGATCCGTCTACTGGAGCAGGGAGAGATCCCATATGAGCAAGTGGGCGAGGAGCGGCGGATGTTGCTCCGTGACGTCCTGACCTACCGTGAACGGCGGCGGCATCAGCGTCGTGAGGGGATGGACGAGCTTGTCCGGATCTCCGAGGAGATGAATCTCTACGAGATTACGGCGACGCCGCGAAGAACACGTTAAGGGCAAAGCGCGGATGCCGCGGGCCGTACCCCTTCTGGAAGGGGTACGGCCCGCGGCTTCAGGAGTGGGCGCGGAGGGCGGCGGCGAACCATTCGAAGGCGGGGACGGTCGAGGGGAACGGCGGGTGGCCGTTGAGGACGCCCATCAGCTGCCAGTAGCGCTCCACCCGCCGGTCGGTGAAGGTCTCGATCTCCTCCGCCAGCCGGGCGCGCTCCCCGGCGGAGGTGCCCGGGGCGAGGATCCGGTCCAGGACCGCCCCGCCCTCGGCGGAGCCGGGGGCGACGCCCGCCGCCAGCGCGGCGCCGGCGTGCTCCAGGATCGGCCCGCAGTCGTACGGCTGCCACGGCTCCTCCGACCGCGCGCCCGCCACCGCCATCTGGCGCGCCCGCAGCCGGAAGCCCTCGTCCGTGACGAGCCCGGAGAGCTCGATCCAGGCGTCCACCTGCTCAGGGGTCGGGTCGTCGGGCAGTTCGGCGGGGAGCTGCCGCATCGCCTGTGCGATGTGCGCTCCCGGCGCGCCGGGGTCGAGGCCCTCGAAGGCGCGGTCGACGAAGTCGTCGATCAGGCGCTGCCGCTCCTGTGCGGAGAGCCGGGCCATCTCGTGCATGAGTCTCATCTCCTCGGTCGTGCTTCCGTGCCGGGCGACCGACCGCAGCACCGCCCGGCGCAGCCGCAGGACGCGGATCTCCGCGTCGAGGGCGTCGGCGTGCGTCCTGGCGACCTCGGCCACCGTGGCCTGCCCGTCCAGCACCCGCTGCACCGTCTCCAGGCCCAGGCCCAGCTCGCGCAGGGTCCGGACCAGTTCCAGCCGGGCCACCGCCCCGGCGTCGTAGAGCCGGTGGCCGCCGTGCGAACGGTGGGTCGGCGGCAGGAGGCCGGTGTCGGACCAGAAGCGGATGGTGCGCACCGTCAGGCCGGTGCAGTGGGAGAGCTGCCCGATGGTGAACAGCTCGGTGCGGTCGGTCACGAGACGATCCTCAATCCTCCAGCGGCTGGAGGTTCAAACCGTTTTCCTCCCGTCGCCCCGTGCACGCCGGCATCGTGGGTCAGGGCAGGGCCAGGCGGATGCCGTTGGCCTCGGCCTCCAGTGCGTCACGGAAGGCGTTGGTGCGGGTGAGATCGGACTCCGCCGTGCTCCGGTCGGAGAAGTCGATCCGGGCGGTGTAACGGCGGGCGAAGGAGAGCACACCGATGAGCGCGCCGAAGCCGTCGTTGTGCGTCGCGCTCTTGAGCGCGGCGAGATAGTTGACGCGGTAGACCGTCGGCACGATGACGCGCACCTCGCCTCCGGCGACGAGCTCGGCGTTCATCATGATCCGGGCGACTCGCCCGTTGCCGTCGTCGAACGGATGCACCTCCGTCACCAGGAACAAGGGCAGCAGGCGGCGGCGCACACTGTCGGCGGGGAGGCTGGGGAGTACGTCCGGAGGGGCGTCGTGGAGCGCGGTCGCCAGCTTCTCCAGTTTCTCCATCCGGGACGGGTCGTACGGAGATCCGGTGGCCCGTGCGCGCAGCACCACCGACTCCAGGCCGCCGCCGTCGTGGGTCGCCAGAACAGAGGAGAGGAGGGTGTCGAGAACCCTCATCTCCGGTTCACGGCGGATGGACGGCGCGATGTCCCTGGCCGCGTCGCGCAGAGCGCTCAGCCCTTCCTCGCCCCGCTGCCGCATCAGCCGGTCCACCCACTCTTCCAACTCCCGCCGGGACAGGCAGCGCTCCGCCTGCCTGGAGCCGGAACCGGACAGGTTGTCCAGGAGACCTCTGGCGATGGAACTCATCCACAGGCCGTCGGGCAGCGCCATGTCCCCGGGGGCGGGGCCCGGCCCCGGCCGGGGCCGGATCGTCACCCCCGGCAGGGCGAGCGCATTGCGTCGTGCGTGGATCGTAGAGGGACCCGTCGGACGGCAGGCCGCCGGTGACGACCGACCTGTCACCGATCACCGCCCCGGGGAACTCGTGGGCGACGATCCGCCACAGGTGGCGGCTGACGACCGTCTCGGCGGTCTCGGAGACCTGGGAGGTGTAGATTCCGCGGGCCAGGCGCCGTAGGGTCCCCCGCCGGGCCGCGCGGGTGAGGACCGCGGTGTCCGACTCGTCGGCGAACACGACTTCAGGCCAGACGGACATGCGCACCTCGCCGGTCGGTTTTCCTGCCAGCTTAGCGACGCCCGGTCAGCTTTCCTGCGCCTCCGGTCAGCTTTCCTGCAGACCTGTTCCGCTCTCGGGTGGTACGGCCCGCCGTCAGGCGAGTGCGGCGACGATCTCCCGGCGCAGGGCGGCGAGGTCGATGCCGGCATCGGCGATGACGCGGGCGCCGAGGCCCTCGCCTTCGCGCAGGATGCCGAGCAGGAGGTGGCCGTCGGCGATGTCGCGGTGCTTGAGGTTGATGGCCTCGCGCAGTGAGAGCTCCAGCGACTTCTTCGCCCGTGGGGTGAAGGGGATGTGGCGGCCGCCGAACGGGCGGCCCCGGCGGTCCAGGCGCGGGGGGCGGTCCAGCGCGCCGGGGCCGAAGGCCGCCTCGACCTTCTCCCTGATGGCCGACAGGTCGATGCCGATCGACTCCAGAGCCTCGACGTCGAGGTCGCTGTCGGTCTGGGCGGGGACCAGCGCGGTGACCGCCTCGACGGCCCTGGCGTGGTCGAGGCCGTGCCGGTCCAGCACCCGGGCCGAGAGGCTCTCCGGCTGGCCGAGGAGTCCCAGGAGGATGTGCTCGGTGCCGATGTAGTGGTGCCTGAGCCGCCGGGCGTTGTCCTGGGCGAGGACGACGGCCTGGCGGGCTTCGCGATGGAAGCGTTCGAACATGGTTACTTCTCCCTTCTCAGGAGCCCCCGGCCCCCCGCGTACTTCTTGTGCACCGCCTGCCGGGAGACCTCCAGGCAGTAGGCGATCTCCTGCCAGGACCATCCCTGCTCGCGTGCGTTCTCGACCTGAAGGGCCTCCAGGCGGTCGACCAGCATCCGCAGCGCCCGTACGGCCCGCAGGCCGACGGCGGGGTCGCGGCTGCCGGCGTCGGAGGCCAGCTGCGCCGTATCGCTCATAGATGTCAATTTAGGTTGACGTCATCCTCATGTCAACCCTGGTTGACGTCATCCTCCACCGGTCTCGCCCTGATGTCAATTTCAGTTGACATCAAGAGGGAAAATGGTTTGCTGACCAGCACGTATCTTTGCCAGCCTGGAACGGCTATGCGCTCCTTACCTGTCGCCGATCCCGGCACCCCCGACGCCCGCTCGCCCATCCGCTACCTGCTCTGGACCGCCCGCTGCCAGGCAGGCGCCCTGGCCGTCGGCATCGGCTACGCCATCGTGTGGTGGATCGCGATGGCGCTGGTGCCCATCGCGGTCGGCGCGGGCATCGACGCCGTCCGGACCAAGGACACGCAGGCGCTGCTGACCTCCGGCGCGGCGGTGCTGGTCCTGGGCGCCGTGCAGGCGGTCACGGGCACCCTGCGGCACCGGATGGCCGTCTTCAACTGGCTCAGCGCCGCCTACCGGACCGTCCAGGTCACCGCCCGGCAGGCGACCCGGCTGGGCGCGACGCTGCCCAGGCGCGTGTCCACCGGCGAGGTGGTCAGCGTCGGCAACTCCGACATCGCCCACATCGGCAACGCGATGGACATCCTGCTGCGCGCCGTCGGCTCGCTGTTCGCCATCGCCGCGATGACCGTCATCCTGATCCGGATCTCCCCGCCGCTGGGCCTGATGGTGCTGGTCGGCGTGCCGGTCATGACGGTCGCCGTCGCGCCGCTGCTCCGCCCGCTCCACCGGCGCCAGCGCGACCACCGCGAGCTGCAGGGCGAGCTGTCCACCCGGGCCGCCGACATCGTCGCGGGGCTGCGCGTGCTGCGCGGCGTCGGCGGCGAGCAGGTCTTCGCCGGCCGCTACGCCGCCGAGTCGCAGAAGGTACGGCACGCGGGCGTGCGGGTGGCCGCGGCCGAGTCGGTGCTGGAGGGCGCGCAGATCCTGCTGCCCGGCCTGCTGATCGCCGGGGTGACCTGGCTGGGCGCGGCCTTCGCGCTCCAGGAGAGGATCTCCCCAGGAGAGCTCGTCGCCTTCTACGGCGCCGCCGTCTTCCTGATCGCCCCCATGCGGACCCTCACCGAGGCGGCCGACAAGCTGGCCAAGGGCCACGTCGCCGCCGGCCGGGTGGTCCGGATCCTGAACCTGGAGCCCGAGGTGACCGGCGGCGCCGCACGCCCCGGCGCGGCGCACTCCGGCGGCCTGCTGCGCGACGTGGCCTCCGGCGCCGCGGTCCGCCCCGGGATCTTCACCGCCGTCGCGGCGGCCGTCCCCGAGGAGGCCATCGCCGTCGCCGACCGGCTCGGCCGCTACACCGACGGCGACGTGGACTTCGGCGACGTTCCGCTGGACACGCTGCCGCTGGCCGAGGTGCGCCGCCGGATCCTGGTGGCCGACAACGGCGCCGCCCTGTTCGCCGGGCGGCTCAGGGACGAGCTGGACGTCACCGGGCAGGCCTCGGACGAGGACCTCGCCGCCGCACTGCGCGCGGCCTGCGCCGAGGACATCGTCGAGGCGCTCCCGGACGGCCTGGACGGCCGGGTCGCCGAGGCGGGCCGGGAGTTCTCCGGCGGCCAGCGGCAGCGGCTCCGGCTCGCCCGCGCGCTGGCGGCCGACCCGGAGGTGCTCATCCTGGTCGAGCCCACCAGCGCCGTCGACGCGCACAGCGAGGCCCGCATCGCCGACCGGCTGGCCGCGACCCGGGCGGGCCGCACCACGCTGGTCTGCACGACCAGCCCGCTGGTGCTCGACCGCGCCGACCACGTGATCTACATCGAGGAGGGCGTCGTGCAGGCCCAGGGCACCCACCGGGAGCTGCTGGCCTCCGCGCCCGCCTACACCGCCACCGTCACCCGAGGGGAGGACTGAGCCGGATGAGCAGGAAGATCCTGCCGGTCGCCGACCAGGCACAGGTCCGGGCCTACGCCCGGCGGCTCACGCTGAAGTACCCCCGGGAGCTGGCGGCGGCGCTGGCCCTGCACGGGCTGGCCGCCGCCGCCGGGCTGGTGGTGCCGTGGCTGCTGGGCGGGCTCGTCAGGGACATCGAGGGCGGAGCCGGGGCCGACCCCGCCGCGGTGGCCCTGGCCGTCGCGGGCTTCCTGACCGCGCAGGCCGTGCTGGTCAGGTTCGCGGTCCTGGCCTCCTCCCGGCTCGGCGAGAAGGTCCTCGCCGAGCTGCGCGAGGAGTTCGTGGGCCGGGTGCTCGGCCTGCCGCTCTCCACGGTCGAGCGCGCCGGGTCGGGCGACCTGATCAGCCGGACCTCGCGGGACGTGGACTCGCTCTCGCGCACCGTACGGCACGCCGTCCCCGAGACGCTGATCGCGGTGGTCACCATCACGATCAGCGTCGGCGCGCTGGCGCTGGCCGGGCCGCTGCTGATACTGCCCGCGCTCTGCTCCGTGCCGCTGCTGTGGTTCACCACCCGGTGGTACCTCAGGCGGGCCAGGGACGGCTACCTCCGCGAGAGCGCCGCCTACGCCGACATGACCGACGGCCTGGCCGAGACGGTCAACGGCGCCCGCGCGATCGAGGCCCTCGGCCTGCAGGAGCGCCGCCACCGGCGCACCGACGACGACATCGCCCGCTCCTGGGCGGCCGAGCGCTACACCCTCGGCCTGCGCACGGTCTGGTTCCCCGCGGTGGACTTCGGCTTCGTGCTCCCCGTCGCCGTGACGCTGGTGACCGGCGGCCTGTTCTACATCGAGGGCTGGGTCTCACTGGACCAGGCCGTCATGGCCGTGCTCTACGTGCAGCAGCTCGCCGACCCGGTCGACCGGCTGCTCACGTGGATCGACGAGCTCCAGGTCGGCGGGGCCTCGATGGCCCGGCTGCTGGGCATCGCGGAGGTGCCCGACGACCGCGAGGAGGGCTCCGGCGTCCCCGACGGGGAGGAGCTGCGGGCCGGCGGCGTGCGCTACGCCTACCGCGAGGGCCACGACGTGCTGCACGGCATCGACCTGACGGTCCGGCCGGGGGAGCGGCTGGCCATGGTCGGGCCGTCCGGCGCGGGCAAGTCCACGCTGGGCCGCCTGCTGGCCGGAATCCACGGCCCGCGCGAGGGCTCCGTCACGGTCGGCGGCACCCCGCTGGTCGAGCTCCCCCTGGACGACCTGCGCGGCCACGTGGCCCTGGTCACCCAGGAGCACCACGTGTTCCGGGGCACGCTCCGCGACAACGTGCTGATCGCCCGGCCGGACGCCGACGACGCCCGGGTCCGGGAGTGCCTGGAGGCGGTGGACGCCTGGGGCTGGGTCGAGGCCCTGCCCGGCGGCCTGGACACCCCCGTCGGGTCGGGCGGCGAGACCGTCTCCCCGGCCCAGGCGCAGCAGCTCGCCCTGGCCCGCCTGGTCCTGGCCGACCCGCACACCCTGGTCCTCGACGAGGCGACCTCGCTGATCGACCCCCGGGCCGCCCGGGACCTGGAGCGCTCGCTGGCGGCCGTCCTCGACGGCCGGACCGTGATCGCCATCGCGCACCGCCTCTACACGGCGCACGACGCCGACCGGGTCGCGGTGGTCGAGGACGGCCGGATCAGCGAGCTCGGCTCCCACGACGAGCTCGTCGCCGCCGGCGGCTCCTACGCCGCCCTGTGGAGCAGCTGGCACGGCACCCCCCGGGACGCCGCCGCGCCGGGCCTGGACGGAACCGGTTCGCTCGTGAGCCGGTGAGAGCTCGCTGAGGGCCCGCCGGACCGGGCTAACCGATGCCGAGGGACTTCTTGAGGAAGTCGACCTGGAGAAGGAGCAGGTTCTCCGCCACGACCTCCTGCGGGGTCATGTGGGTCACCCCGGACAGCGGGAGCACGCTGTGCGGGCGGCCCGCCGCCAGCAGCGCCGACGAGAGCCGCAGCGTGTGCGCGGCGACCACGTTGTCGTCGGCCAGGCCGTGGACCAGCAGCAGCGGGCGGTCGAGCTTCTCGGCGTCGGCGAACAGCGACGAGCCGTCGTAGTGGCCCTCGTCCGGGTGGCCGAGGTAGCGCTCGGTGTAGCAGGTGTCGTAGAGGCGCCAGTCGGTCACCGGCGCCCCGGCGACGGCCGCGTGGAACACGTCGGGACGGCGCATCACGGCCAGGGCCGCCAGGTAGCCGCCGAAGGACCAGCCGCGGATCGCGACCCGGGACAGGTCGAGGTCGTCGGGATACTGCGCGGCGGCGGCGTGCAGGGCGTCGACCTGGTCCTCCAGGACCGGTCCCGCCAGGTCGTGCAGGACGGCCCGCTCGAAGGCGGGGCCGCGGCCGGGGGTGCCCCGGCCGTCGGCCACGACCACCGCGAAGCCCTGGTCGGCGAACCACTGGCTGGTCAGGAAGGCTCCGGAGGCGGCCAGGACGCGCTGGGCGTGCGGCCCGCCGTACGGGTCCATGAGGATCGGCAGCCTCGCCGAGCCGGGTACGTGGTCCGAGGGCAGGACCACCGCGGTGGACAGGCCGCGCTCGCCCGCGCGGATCAGGGAGACCCGCAGGTCGAGACCGGGGCGCTCGGCGTGCGAGGAGATGTGGCCGCGCGGGGTGTTGTGGTGCAGGACCTGGACCGCGGTGCCCTCGCCGGAGAGGGTCTGGCCGGTGAGCACGAGGGTGCCGCCCGCGGTGCGGCCGCTGTAGACGCCTCCCTCGGAGGGCCCGACCAGGGTGATGCCGCCGTCGCGGTAGGCCCACAGGGCGATCTCGGCCGGGTCGCCGCCGCTGGCCCGGAAGAGCACGGTGCCGCCCTCGACGTCCAGGACCTCCCGGACCTGGAGGGTAGGCGGGGTGACGGGCGCGTCGCCGACGACCAGCCGCCGCCCGCCGTCGGCGTCGGCCATCCAGACGAGGGCGCCGTCGGGCAGGTGCCGGGGCACGCCGGCGGCGATCTCCACCCAGGCGGCGTCGGTGTCCTCGCGGACGAGGGCGGTCGCGCCGGTCGCGGGGTCGACCTCCAGCAGCTTCATCGAGCGCTGGTCGCGCGAGAGGGTGACGATCACCAGGCCGTGGTCGTCCCAGTGGGCGGTGACGAGGTACTCGTCGGTGAAGGGGACGGGGACGCGCGAGCCGCTCAGGCCGAGGACGAAGAGCTCGACCCGGGCGTTCGGCGTGCCCGCGGCGGGGTAGCGCTGCTCGGCGGCGGGCCGGGCCGGGTTGGCCGGGTCGGCGATGAACCAGGTGTGCACCGGGGACTCGTCGGCCCGCGCGACCAGCACGGCGTCGCCCGAGGGCGACCACCAGTAGCCGCGCATGCGGTTCATCTCCTCGGCCGCGACGAACTCCGCCAGGCCGTACGTCACCTCGGGGGCCTCGGGGCGGGCCAGCGCGTGGTCCACCTCGTCCTGCAGGTCCTGGACGTGGAACGCGCCGCCGGTCACGTAGCCGACGTGGCCGCCGCCGGGGGACAGGCGCGGGTCGACCACCGGGCCGGGCGTGGTGAGGCGGCGCACGCCTCCGGACCGCAGGTCCGCCACGTAGAGCCCGCCGGCCAGGGCGAAGGCCGCGGTGGTCACCGCGGTGTCGGTGCTGTAGGCGACGATGCCGCCGGCCTGCTCCCGGCTCCGCTCGCGGCGCGCCCGCTCCTCCGGCGGCAGGTCGTCCTCGTCCGCGGCCAGCGTGCGCGGGTCGACGACCAGCCGCTCCAGGCCGCTCGCGACGTCGAACTCCCACAGGCAGGTGATCGGGTCGGAGCCGCCCTTCGTCCGCAGGAAGACGACCCGGGAACCGTCCGGCGCGATCGTGAAGCCGCGCGGGACTCCGAGGGTGAAACGGCGGGTCCTGGCATGGAGGCGAGGGAAGCTCTCACTCATGCGGTCCATCCTGCCAGTTCCGGGCCGCGTCCCAGGGTGTCTGCGGGCACACGTCCGGGCCGCGGCTCCCGGGCGGCCCGGGCGGGGGCCGGAGCCGGCTCCCGCCGCTGCGGGCATGACTTCTCCCGGTACGCCCGCCACGTCCCGGCCCCGATACCCTCGGAGGCATGAATGACCGGCGCCTGCTGCTCGTGCACGCCCATCCCGACGACGAGACGATCGGCACCGGGGCCACCATGGCGCGGTACGCCGCCGAGGGCGCCCGCGTCACCCTCGTCACCTGCACGCTGGGCGAGGAGGGGGAGGTCATCCCGGCAGAGCTCGCCCACCTGGCCGCCGACCGCGACGACACCCTGGGCGGGCACCGCGTCGGCGAGCTCGCCGCGGCGTGCAAGGCGCTCGGCGTCACCGACCACCGCTTCCTGGGCGGCCCCGGCCGCTGGCGCGACTCGGGGATGATGGGCGCGGCGTCCAACCACCGCGCGGACGCCTTCTGGCAGGCCGACCTCGACGAGGCCGCCGGGGAACTGGCCGCGGTGATCCGCGAGGTGCGGCCCCAGGTCCTCGTCACCTACGACGAGAACGGCTTCTACGGCCACCCCGACCACATCCAGGCCCACCGCGTCTCCCGGCGGGCCTTCGAGCTGGCCGCCGACCCCGCCTTCGGCGAGGGGGAGCCGTGGCGGATCGCCAAGTTCTACCTCACCGCGGTGACCAGGTCGTCGATGCGCCGGGCGGCCGAGGCGATGCGCGAGGCGGGGACCCGGTTCCTGGTGGAGGACGTCGACGACCTGCCGTACGGCTGCGCGGACCGGGACGTCACCACCGAGATCGACGCCCGCCCGTACGTCGGCGCCAAGCTCGACGCGATGCGCGCGCACGCCACCCAGATCAGCGTGGACGCGCCCTGGTTCGCGCTGTCCAACGACATCGGCCAGGAGGCGCTCGGGGTCGAGCACTTCATCCTGCGCGCCGGGGTGCCCGGCCCCGCGGGGCCGGGGGCACCGGTCGAGGCGGGCGGCATCGGCGAGCCGTACGACCGCGAGAACGATCTCTTCGCGGGGATCGGCTAGCCTCGGTGGTCATGATGGAGCAGGTCCCCGGGGTGGAGCGGCCGGCCGCGGCGCGCACCGCGGTGACGTACGCCGTGCTCGTCGTCCCCGGTCTCCTGGCGGGCGTGCTGGGGGGTTTCCACCACTCGTGGTACCTCCGGCCCGTCCCGGTCTCGGCCCTCGGCTGGGTGGCGCTGCTCTTCGCGCTCTGCTACGGCGTCGGCCGGATGCTGGGCGGCAAGGCGCCCGCCCTGGCGCCCGCGGCCGGCTGGATCCTGGTCACGATGCTCTGGCTCTCCCAGCGTCCGGAGGGCGACCTGATCGTCGCCAACGACCTGTCCGGCTACGTCTACCTGTACGGAGGCATGCTCGCCGTCATGGCGGGCGTCCTGCTCGCCCCGTCGAGGGGCGGCGGGTCGTGGCTGCTCACCCAGCACTCCTACGGCCGCGCCCCGGTCCATCCGGATCCGTCCTGATTACCTAAGGTAGTCTCCGTGCAGACAGAGCATCGAGCCGACAGGGACGCCTACCGCAGGGCCGTGGGGCGGTTCGCGACCGGCATCACCATCGTCACCACCCGGCGCGACGGGGCCGACTACGCGATGACCGTCAACTCCTTCGCCTCGGTCTCCCTCGACCCGCTGCTCGCGCTGTTCTGCGTGGAGAAGATCGCCCGCTTCCACGACGCCGTGCTGGAGACCGGGGTGTGGGGCGTGTCGATCCTGAGCGACACCGCCGAGGACGCCTCCCGCTTCTTCGCCCACCGGGGACGTCCGCTGGAGGGCCAGCTCGCGGGCCACCCGCACCACCACGGCGAGCTCGGCGTCGCGCTGTTCGACGACGCCCTGGCCACCGTCGAGTGCCGCACCGCGGCGGTCCACGACGGCGGCGACCACTCCATCGTGGTCGGCGAGGTGGTCGCGGTGGCCACCCCGGCCGACGGCGCGCCCCTGCTCTACCACGAGGGCCGCTACCGCAGACTGTCCGGATAGCGCACAATCGCCGGTATGCGACGGTGGCATCGGGTGCGGCGGGTCCTCAACTACGCGAACCTGTCGACCCCGCTGGGCCTGCTGGTGGCCCGCCTCGGCCGCGCCCGCCTGGCGCCCGGCCCCTGCGGGCTCGTCCTCGGGTACGGCTACCGCCTGCCGTTCCCGGTCGCCGGGGCCTTCACCCTCGGCAACGTGGTCCTGACCAAGCACCCGGAGGGCCACCTCACCGGCCACCTGCTCCGCCACGAGGACCGGCACGCCTCGCAGTACGCGGCCTGCGCCGGGCTGCCGATGCTCCCGCTCTACCTCGTCGCGGTGGCCGTCTCGTTCCTGGTCTGCGGGAACCAGGCCTCGTGGAACGTCTTCGAGCGGCTGGCGAACCTGGAGGACGGCAACTACCCCCGCACGCCGCCCTGGTGGGCCCGGACCAGGCCGGGCCCGCCGGAGTGACGGCCGGTCGCGGCGCCGGTCGGGCCGCTCCCGTGGCTGCTCCCGTGGCCGCTCGCGCGACTACGGGGCCGGGGACGAGCCCGGCAGGAGCGTGAGCGTGTTCACCGCGGCCTTCCTGACCGACTCCTCGCGGGAGAGCATGGGCGTGGTCCGCCCGCTCGCCCACAGCGGCGCCTGGTCGGCGTAGTTGTCGTGGAAGGCGTGGCCGGAGGCGCCGGTCAGGTTGATCCACCGCGACCGGTCGAGGTCGGCCAGGTCGACGACCATCCGCATGGACGGCAGCCAGCCCACCGCGTAGTCCTCCTGGACGTCCCAGCCCGCGGCGTTGACGGCATCGTCGTTGCCGCTCACCGGGAACGGACCCCGGTTGAACAGCCACTCGACCGGGGCGATCCCGGAGGTGCCCAGCGACTGGTGGGTCAGCGTCAGGGAGTGCAGGTCGCCCCAGCGCCACGCCGCCGCGTCCGGGCCGAGGCGGGCGCTCAGCTCGTCGTAGGCCAGGGCCACGGCCCGGCGCAGCATGTCGTCCCTGGTCTCCTCGCGGCCGGTCGTGGCGGTGTCGTCCCAGAACGGGTCGGTCTCCCGCTCCAGCATGACGCGGACCACCTCGAACCAGCGGTCGCCGCCGCCCGGCCGGGCGCCCTCGGGCAGGTCGTCGTTGAACGTCTGGACCAGCAGGTGCCGCCAGACGGCGTTGAAGTACATCGCCGGGGCCGAGTCCATGCCCTGCGAGCCGTCCCAGCCGCGCAGCAGCTCGCGGGCGTCCTTCGCGGGCCCGGCCAGGTCGAGCTCCATCAGCCGGGGCACCAGGAAGCCGGCGAAGCCGTTGCGGCTGTCCTGCTGCAGGCCGCCCATGTCCTCGGCGCCGACCTTGCCGCCGTCCTTCAGCGCGTCCCGGAGCAGGTCCAGGATGCGCTGGGAGCGGTAGCCGTACGCCCAGTCCTTCGTGAGCAGGTGCGGGTAGCGCCCGGGGTCGACGACCGCGTTGTTCGCGGTCACGATGTAGCCCTCCGGCGGGTTGTAGAGGCTGGGCAGCTCGTCGAAGGGGATCGTGCCCTGCCAGGCGTACTCGCCGGTCCAGCCGGGGACCGGCCAGGTGCCGTCGCCCCGGGTCCTGACCGGGATCCGGCCGGGGGCCTGGTAGCCGATGTTGCCGTCGACGTCGGCGTAGACCAGGTTCTGCGCGGGCACGTCGAAGCTGCTCGCCGCGGCGCGGAACTCCTGCCAGTTCTGCGCGGAGCCGAGCGCGAAGATCGCGTCCGCGCTCCGGCCGGGCTCCAGCGCGGTCCACCTGAGCGCGACCGCGTCGGCCGTCTCGCCCGCCACCCCGGCCGCGCCGGGCAGCGCCTTCTCCACGTCCTCCATGACGTCGGAGATGATCGGCCCGTGCGCGGTGTCGCGGACCACCAGCCGGACCGGGTCGCCCCCGGCGACCCGGATCGTCTCGGTCCGGACGGTGAGCGGCCTCCACTCGCCCGTCATCAGGTAGGAGTCGTCCTTGACCTTCTCCATGTACAGGTCGGCGACGTCGGGACCGAGGTTCGTGAAGCCCCACGCGATCCGGTCGTTGTGCCCGATGATCACGCCCGGCACTCCGGAGAAGGTGAACCCGGTGACGTCGAACGGGCACGCCGCGCTCTTCTTCCGGCAGTGCAGCCCGGCCTGGTACCAGACCGAGGGCAGCGCGGCCGACAGGTGCGGGTCGTTGGCCAGCAGCGGCTTGCCCGAGGCGGTGTGCGCCCCGCTGACCACCCAGGAGTTGGAGCCGATGCCGCTGCCGCCCGCGGGGTCGCCCAGCAGGCTCGGAACGGCCCTGACGGCCGCCGAGGCACGGGCCAGCGCCCCGGCGGCGGGCTGGTCGTCCGGCCGCCGGGTGACGCTCTTCCTCGGCTCCTCGTCCTGGTCGAAACGCCCCTCGGCGACCGAGCCCTGGGTCACGATCGGCTGGTGGCCGGCGAACGGGTAGCCGGGCCAGAGCTGCTCGACCCGCTCGCGCGGCAGCTCCGCCGCCGCGAGCGCCCGGCCGATCTCGTCGCTCATGTTGGAGCGCAGGTCCCAGGCCATCGCCTTGAGCCAGGCCAGGGAGTCGGCCGGGGTCCACGGCTCGGGCTCGTAGCCGGAGTTGGTCAGCTTGAGCACGCCGTACTCCAGGCTCCTGGCGAAGGAACCCGGATTCCGCTCCAGCCAGGAGTTCACGCCTCTGGCGTAGGCGTCGAGGTGGTGCCGGGTCGTCTCGGCCAGCATCGGCAGCTCCTGCTCGGCCACCTTCCGCCAGCCCATGGTCCGGATGACCTTGTCCTCGGTGAGCGTCGCCGCGCCGAACATCTCCGAGAGCCGCCCGGAGGTCACGTGCCGGCGGAAGTCCATCTCGAAGAAGCGGTCCTGGGCGTGGACGTACCCCTGGGCGAGGAACAGGTCCTCCGGCGAGTCCGCATAGATGTGAGGAATGCCGTTCCCATCCCGGTAGACGGTGACTTTTCCTACCAGGCCGTCCACCGTGAGCTCACCCGAGAGCTGCGGGAACGACGCGCGCACGTTCCACACGACCACCCCGCCGAGGGCCAGCCCGAGCACCACCAGAACGGTGAGCGCCCGCGCGAGCCAGGTCAGCGGCCGGGGCATCCAGGCATACGGCCGGAACCTCACAAAGCCCTCCTCCATGACACGTCCCAGCAAGTCTGGCAGCCCCCCGGCACCCGGGCACCCCGCCCGCAGGAGGAAGGCGCGGAGGATCACCCCGGCGCGCGGGAGCGTCCTGCCCGTCCGCCAGAATGCGGCGCATGGACTTCACGACCGCCGACCTGATCGACGCCCACGGTGACATCCTGGCGAGCTGCGTGACGCAGTTCCGCTCGTACGGCCTGCGCCCCCGCTTCGCGGGTCCCGTCGCCACCGTCCGCTGCCTGCAGGACAACGCCCTGGTCAAGCAGGTCCTGGCCACCCCCGGCGAGGGCCGGGTCCTGGTAGTGGACGGCGCGGGCTCGCTGCGCACCGCCCTGATGGGCGACCTGATCGCAGCCTCGGCCGTGGCCTCCGGCTGGTCCGGCGTCGTCATCAACGGCGCCGTCCGCGACACCGCCGCCTTCGCCACGCTCGACCTGGGCATCAAGGCCCTCGGCTCCAACCCCCGCAAGAGCGCCAAGAACGGCGTGGGCGAGCTCGACGTACCGGTCACCTTCGGCGAGGTCACCTTCGTCCCGGGCGCCTGGCTCTACAGCGACGAGGACGGCATCGTCGTCAGCCCGCACGCCCTGCTGTAACAACCATGTCGTCGACAGGGGCGGAGCAGTTCACAGCGGGTCCGGCGTGAAGATGTCGGCGGCGGTGACGGTGAGGATGTCGGGGGCCGCGTTGGTGACCGACTCGCGGGCGCAGATGGCGTAGGCGAGGTCGTCCGGGCTGCCGGTCAGTTCGGTCGTCTTGGCGGCGAGTTTGCGGCAGAGCCGTGCCGCGTCCACTTCGCGGGTCCACTTGGACTCGCCGACCATGATCGGCGTCTTCGTGCGGTTGCGCCGTCCGATGACCACCGCGTCGATCTGGTCCTGCCCGTCGGCACGCCACGGTGCTGGGCCGCCCGGGTGCGGCACCGTGCTTGCACTTTTTGCACTTCGTCTGAGATTCTGGAAACGAGCCGAAGGAAGGAGTGTGTCGTGACGACCGCAGCCAACGCCTTGATGCCCGATCCGGACGAGGCTCATGCCCTCGAAAAAGTGACGCGTGTGCTGCACTGCCAGGTGCGCCCGCGGTTGCGGCTCGTCCATGAGGGCGCCGAAGCCGATCTCCCTCCCTCTCTCGCCTCCGCGCTGGTCCGGATCGCCGAGCTGATGGCGGCGGGCCGAGGGGTGGCCATCGTTCCTGTGGACCGGGAACTGACCACCAGGGAAGCTGCGGACCTGCTCGGCATCTCCCGGCCGACATTGATCAAACTTCTCGAAGACGGTGAGATCGGGTTCACCCGGCCCAACAACAGCCGCCGCATTCCCCTGCACGAGGTCCTCGACTACAAGGAACGTCGCAGCCGTCGGCGCAAGGCGCTCCTCGACGAGATGACCACCGACGCCATCGACGCGGGTTTCTACGACATGCCGTCTTCGGACGCCGGGTGATGCGCGCCCATGACCATCGCAGTCCTCGATGCGAATGTGCTCATCCCCAACGCCCTGTGTGATCTACTCCTCCGACTCGCCGAGGAGGACCTTCTCCAGCCACGGTGGTCGCCCCACATCATGGAGGAGATGCAGCGGCATTTGCCCTCGGCCGACCCGCAGGCCCTCCGCCGTCGCGTCAACGCCATGAACACGGCCTTCGAGGACGCCATGGTGATCGGGTATGACGAATTGATCGTTCAGATGACCGACCATCCCAAAGACCGGCACGTTCTGGCGGCGGCGATTCGGGCGGACGCCGATCTGATCATCACATGCAATCTCCGGGACTTTCCGGCGGAGTCCTGCGATCTCCATGGCATCGAGGTGCAGCATCCTGATGACTTCCTGCTCGATCTTCTCGAACGGGAACCCGCCGCGATCCACCGGGTGATCCTTCAGTAGTCGGACGCGACTGGGCGATTCGGTCCGAAGCTGACACCGGTAGAGATCGTGCACTACCTGTCGACAGCAGGAGCCAAACGTTTCGCTGCCCGCCTGCTCGCTCGATTTGCAGACGGCCATGATCGATCCGTGGGGATCGTTTCCGAAGAGTAACGTCCGACAGAGCTTTCTCGCTCCGGCCGTCTGGGCAAGGGCGCCTGAAGTGTGTCGAGCCCATGGCCGCTACGGCAGATCAGAGCAGCACTGACGGAGGAGGTAACTTACATCTCAGGTAAGTTACCTCCTCCGTCAGTTACATATCGCGTCAGGTGAGCACCGTCTCCCGGACCACCGAGTGCATCGCGAAGCCGTTGCGTTCGAAGAAGCGGGCGGCCGCCTCGTTGCTCGCGTAGGCGGTCACCCCGGCGTACTGCGCCCCGTGGCCGCGCGCCCAGGACCGGAACTCCTCCACCAGCCGGGCGCCGATCTTCCGGCCGCGGTAGTGAGGCTGCACGTAGACACTCCCCAGGGTGGCCACCATGACCGGGCGCATCGGGGTCGGGCCGGACAACGACCCGGTCAGGTGGCCGATGACCCGGCCGCCGTCGTCGGCCACCAGCACCAGGCGGTCGGGGTCGCCCACCGCGTTCGCGAACGTGGCCTCGCCGTACTCCCTCGGCCAGTTCACGTTCAGCGCCGGGTCACGGGTCCCCGCGTCCTCGGCGAACAGCGCCGCGCTGCAGGCCACCACACCGTCGAGATCTCCCGCTCCCGCGGGCCGTACCACAACACCGGTCTCAGTCATGGTCGGGACGTTACCGACCGGCACTGACATTCCGGCCGGTCGGTCCGGATCGTGGATCCGGCCGCGTGCTCAGGACCGGCCGATCTCCGCGGGCAGGTCGAGGGCGAGGATCTGGTCGAGGTGGAGGAAGGCCTCGAAGCGGGAGCCGGGGGCGACCGACTCGTCCCGCTCCAGCTCGTCCACCAGACGCAGTGTCCGCGGGGTGCCGAGGTCGTCGCGGAGGGCGTCCTCGATCGCGGCGACCCGCTCGGCGGGCATCGGGGCGCTGGGCGCCTCCGACCACGTCGCGACCCGGGAGCGCCAGAACCGCAGGGTCGCGTCGGCGGCACGCAGGGTGTCCCAGGTGAGCTCCGCGTCCTCGCGGTAGTGGTGCCCCAGCAGCGCCAGCCGCACCGCCAGCGGATCGAGCCCCGCCTCCACCACCTCCCGGAGCCGTACGGCCCCGCCTCCGTCCCGCCCCGCGGGGAGCTCCCGGCCCTCGAAGCGCAGCCGCCCGGCCCGGACCCGCCGGACCACGCCGTCCCGGAGGCCCGGGTCGAGGAGCACCGCTCCGCTCCCGTCCTCCGCGGAGACGAACCCGGCCACCGGTCCGGCCACCTCGTCCGCCCGCAGCGAGCGGTCCGGAGGCCGCACGTTCAGCGCCGGCATGTCGTCCGCGGACGTCTCCCCGTCGGTCACACGGCAGGCCAGCACCCGCACCCGGTGCCGCTCGGCGATCCGCCTGATCAGGTCGGCCAGCAGGAGAGGGCGGAGATCCCCCAGATGGACCCGGTGGCGGGCCGGCGGGCCGACGGCGTACAGCCGCAGGGAACGGGCGCCCTCGGGGACGACCGGCTCGGTCAGGCCGCTGTGCGTGTCATGGAGCCGAAGCATGGGTCGAGACTAACCCGGCGGTCCGCGCCCGTTCCGTGACGGGCGCGGACAGGTGACGCGGGCGGATCGGGTGACGCGGGCGGGTCAGGCGGTGCCCTCCAGGTAGGCGAGGATTTCGCGGTCGCCGCGGTCGCGGAGCCGGGCCACGACCTCGTCCCGGGTGCAGCCGTCGGGCAGGCCGATGCGCGCGCCGATCAGGCGCAGGCCCTCCGCCTCCGAGGCCACCGGGGCGGTGTAGCCGATCAGGTGCAGCGCCCGGTTCAGCGCCGGGATGCCCGGCAGCGCCGCGGGCAGGTAGCGGGTGAGCAGCTCGCCGCCGTCGGAGACCGTCAGGAAGACGTGGTCGCCCTCGGCGGCGTTGGAGGAGGCCAGGACCGGGCGGATGGAGCCCATGGTCGGCTGGTTGTGCCAGCTGATCACCACGTCGCCCGAGGGGGTGGAGGCGGTGAGCTGGCCCCCCGGGGCCATGCCGAGGTACGCGGCGAACCCGGTGGGCAGCGGGGAGCCGGAGCCGCGCAGGTGCTCGGCGTTGACGTCCACCCGGTGCCACCAGCGCCCGTCCCGGCTGCGGAAGCAGCGCCGGGTCGCCGAGACGTCCCGGCGCGGCTGGTAGTCGGCCGGCTCGGTCCCTGCCACCCGGATCCACCCGCGCTGGGTGCGCTCGAAGCCGGGGCCGCCCGCGTAGGCGCGCACCGAGCTCTCGCTCACGTCGTAGCGCCCGGTCAGGTTGGCGACGATCGTGTTGACCGAGGCCTCGCCCCCGGCCCGCTCGATCTCTCTGACGATCATCTCGCGGATGCCCAGGTACTGCTCGCCGCCCCAGCGGGCCAGGCCGTACTTGTTGCGGTCCAGCCGGAGGAACCGGTCGTCGGCGGTGAGCTGGTTGCGGATGCCGACCAGGCTGTAGTCCTCGCCGATGCGCTCCTGGATCTCCTCGGGGGTCAGGGCGTTGCCGGCCACCGCGAGCACGGCCTCCGCCTTGTCGTTGACGCTGCGCGGCCAGGGCACCACGTGGTCCTCCAGCACGCGCAGCTGCGGAACGGAGAGCAGCCAGCGCTCGGCCACGTCCTCGCGGATGCCGAGCTGGCTGACCAGGGTGACGGCCTCCGGCAGCGGGCGCGGCCCGTCGGTGAACAGCTGCCGGGTCTTCTCCCGCAGCTCGTCGGCGCCGCCCGCGACCAGCCACCCGTCCACCTGGTCGTAGCCGGTCAGCAGGGTCCGCACGAACCGCCAGGCCGGGATGGTGAGCGTGGCCAGGTCGGTGCGGTGCCAGGGCACCGCCGCGGCCAGGTCGTCGGCCGGTACGGCGGAGCCGAGCCGGCCGCGCAGCCACGACACGTGCGCCACCAGCGGGGCCGCCTCCGGGCCCGCCAGCCAGGCCTCGACGTGGTCGCGCAGGTCGCGCTCGATCTGCCGGATGCGCTCCCGCGTCACCGAGAACCGCTGGGCCAGCTCGTCCAGGGTCACCCGCTGGGAGGCGTAGAGCCGGTCCCTGGCGATGGCCCGCTGCCGGTCGTCCAGAGAGGTGAAGACCTCGTCGATCAGCTCGGGCAGCGGCCGGTCGGGCCGGGAGGAGCGGGCCGGGGCGGCGCCGTCCTCGGCGACGGGTTCGAGCAGTCGCTCCAGCACCCCGGTGAAGAGCCGGTGCACCGCCTCGCGGCCGAGCGCCTCGGGGGTGCTCGCGCTCGCGGCCGGGTCGGCGAACCTGAGCAGGGGGAGGACGTCGCCGAGCACCAGATGCCCCCAGCAGGCGAGGGCCAGGTCGGCGAGCCGTCCGGCGACCTCGGAGGTCCCCACGGTGGAGCAGGCCCGCTCCAGCGGGATTGCCTGCCACCACGCCTCGGGGAGACGGGTGTCGGTTGCGATCGGCGCTACCTGGCCGGGAGAGGTCCAGCGCAGGGGTGGCGCGATGTCGCTCAGGCTGAGGTTCATTGAGGTCCAACCGGCAAAGGGGAATGTATCCGCAGTTCAGAGTATGTGGTCAGGTAGGGAGAAAAGGGCTGGCACGTCCGGAATAGGACACGTAGAGCACCTCCTCGGCCCGGGTGCAGGCCACGTAGAGCAGGCCGCGTTCGCGCTGGAGGTCGTGCGCCCGGGCCGAGGGATCCTCCCCGGCCGGGGTGAGCGAGTCGGGGGCGGGCACGATGCCGTCGGAGACGCCGATCACGGCGACCCGCCGGAACTCCAGGCCCTTCATGCCGTGCAGCGTGGTCACCCGCACTCCCGTCTCCCGCAGGGCGGCCCTGGCGTCCCGGACGAGCTCCGCGGTCCGCGCGGCGACGCCGATCTCCCCGGGGGGGACGCCGTCCTGGAGCCACTGCGCGACGTGCGCGGCCAGACCGCTCAGCTCGTCCTGCGGCGATCCGTAGGCGCGGACCATCGGGCGCGGGCCGTGCCGCATGGAGCGGAAGCCGTACAGCTCCTGGACCCCGGCCACCAGCCCGTCCGCCGGTCCGCCCCCGCGCAGCCGCACCCCCCAGGAGAGGATCTCCTGCGGGAGCCGGTACGACACCTGCAGCAGCCGCTGGTCGGCGTCGATCCCCACCGTGCCCAGAGCCACCCGGGTGTCGAAGACGCGCTGGTGCGGGTCGCCCACGATGAACAGGTCGTCCGGCGCGTACGGCACCGCCGCGCGCAGCAGCCGCCACTGCGTGGGGTGCAGGTCCTGCGCCTCGTCCACCACGATGTGCCGGTACGGCTCCCGCCGGGGCTCCGCCTCCTCCAGCAGGTCGCCGGTGGTCTGGCCGAGCAGGGTCGCCGCCTCGGCGGCGAGCTGGAGCAGGGTCCGCCTGCCGCGCTCGGCCAGCCGCCCGGTGACGTGCCCGACGGCCTGCCAGACGGCGGTGCGCTGCTCGGCGGAGAGGTCGACGGCGCGGCCGGCGCGCGGGGCGGCCAGATACTCGTCCAGGGTGCGGAGGTTCTGCGCCAGGATCACCTGCTCCCACTCGCGCAGCAGGAACGCCGGGCCGTACTCGCCGCTCGCCTCCCGCCAGAGCGCGGTCAGCTCGCCCGAGCCGACCAGCGAGGGCGGGCGGTCCTCCGCCTCGGCGACGATGCGGTGGGCGAGCCGGTCCACGTTCCCGACCTCGACGCGCTTGCGCACCACCTCGTCCTCGATCAGCAGGTCGAGCCTGGCCGACAGGTCGGCGCTCAGCCCCTGGGAGAAGGCGACCAGCAGGACCGGGCCGGAGCCGTTCCTGGCCAGGTGGGCCGCGCGGTGCAGGGCGACGAGGGTCTTGCCGGTCCCCGCCCCGCCGGTGACCAGGAGCGGCCGGTCGTAGGAGTCCCAGTGGGCCAGCCGGTGCTGCGGCGGGTGCAGGAACACGCACCAGCCGGGTGCGTCCAGCACGTGGTTCAGCTCTCGAGGGCCGTCGACGAAGACCGCCCGGTCCGGGCTGCGCCGGAGCGCGGCGGCGAGGTCGTCGAGCTCCTCGGGGCCGATCGGGCCGGTGCCGGCGACCGCGCGGTGGTTCTCCAGCTCCCGCCAGGCCCCGGCCACCGACTCGCCCCGGGCCAGCGCGGCCAGGGGCGCGTACTGGGTGGGCGGCAGCAGCGGCTCCAGCGCCTCCAGGGTCAGCTCGTCGGTGATCTGCCGGAGCAGCGGGAGGAACCTGTGGTCGATCCCCAGCTCGCCCAGGTCGGTGTCGCAGACCTGGGCGAACAGCCGGGCCCGGGACGCCGCGGCCGCCCTGCGGACGGCCGGCTCCACCCGCTCCAGCGCCGCGGCGTCCCACAGCTCGGCCACGCCGAGCACGGGGTTGACCCCGAAGCGCAGGCGCTGGGCGTAGGCCCAGGCCTCGGCGTCCGGCAGGACGGTCAGCAGCCAGTAGACGTCCCGCTGCCTGATCACGACGCCGCGGTGCCGGTCTGCGAGGCGGAGCGTCGCGACCCGGTCGTCCCTGGCCCCCCTGACCCGCTCCGGGTGCGGTCCGCCCGAGGTGTTCTGCAGGAACCGGCGTACGGCGACCACCGCGTCCCGGCGCACCGGCTGGGCCAGGGCGCCGAGCTCCGCGGGGAACCGGGGGGAGAGGGCGAGTCGGGGCATCGGCTACGCCAGGAGGGACTGCAGGTCGCGGTCCCCGCGCTCGCGCAGGCGGGTGAGGAGGTCGGGCAGGGTCACCGGTCCGCTCATCCCGACGCGGGTGGCGACGACGCGTGCGGCGTGCTCGGGGGTCTCGCAGGGCGCGGTGTAGCCCACCAGGCGCAGCGCCCGCACGATCGGCTCCACTCCCGATCCCGCGGCGGGCAGGTGCCTGGCGCGCAGCACCCCCTCGTCGGACAGCGTAAGGAACAGGTGACTTCCCTCCTTGGCGCCCGCGTCCCGCAGCAGCGGGCCGAGCGAGTCCAGAACCGGCCGGTCCCGCCAGCTCAGGGTCAGCTCGCCCACCGCGCTGCTGACCGTACGGCCGCCGCCGGGGGCCATGCCCAGGTAGGCGGCGAACCCGGTGGGCAGCGGGCACTCGGCGCCCTCGACGTGCTCGGCGGTGACGTCGATCCTCAGCCACCAGCGGCCGTCCGGCTGGCGGAAGCAGCGCCGGGTGAGCGCCACGTCCTTGAGCGGGCGGAACGGGGACCGGGCCTGCCCGGGCGCTCCGGCGGGCTCCTCGGCCGGACCGGGCTCCGAGGGCTCTCCGGCCGGTTCCCGGACCGGTCCCCGGTCCGGTTCCGGCGCGGGCTCCCGGTCCGGTTCCGGCGCGGGCTCCCGGTCCGGTTCCGGCGCGGGCTCCCGGTCCGGTTCCGGCGCGGGCTCCCGGACCGGTCCGGGGTCCGGTGCCGGCAGGGGTTCCCGGACGGGTTCCCAGGGCGCCTCCCCGGCCGGCCTCCCGGCCAGGGCCGTCGCCTGCGCCGTGCCGTTGAGGCGAAGGGCCGCGGGGTCGTTCGCGCCGAGGATGCGCAACTGCGGGACGTTCTCCAGCCACTCCTTGGCGACCTCGGGATGGATGCCGAGGGAGGAGATCAGCTCCAGGGCGCGGCCGACGGTCGGGCGCTCGGCGCCGCTGATGAGATCCCGGGTGCGGTGCCGCAGGTCGGCGATGTCGCCGTCGACCAGCCAGTCGTCGACCAGGTGGTGGTCCGGGAGGGTGGCGAGCACGAACTGCCAGGCGGGCACGTCGAGGGAGCGGAGTTCGAGCGTGTGCCAGCCGGCCGCGCCGATCAGCCGGCTCCGGGGGGCCGCCTTGCCGAGGAGCGCCCGCAGCCCCGCGAGGTGCTCCCGGTACGGCTCCGCCTCGTCGGAGGCGAGCCATTCCTCCAGTCGCCGGCGCAGCTCGGCCTCGGTGTCGCGGATGACCTCGGGCCGGACCGCGAAGAGCTTGGCCAGCGCCTCGACGGCCGCGGGTTCGTCGCTGAACACCCGGTTCTGCGCGACGGCCCAGCTCGTGTCCTCCAGCCCGGTGAACACCCCGTCGAGAAGCGCGTGCAGATCCACGGGTCCGGGCGCCCGCCCGGCCTGCGGCGCCTCGGGCTCCGCCGGCGCCTCGGGTTCCGCCGGCGCCTCGGGTTCCGGCGCCGTCTCGGGCTCCGCCGTCTCGGGCTCCGCCGTCTCGGGCTCCGCGGCCGTCTCGGGCTCCGCGGCCGTCTCGGGTTCTGCGGCGGCCTCGGGCTCCGGCGTCTCGGGTTCCGGCGCCTCGGGCTCCGCGGCTGCTGCGGGTTCCGGCGCCTCGGGCTCCGCGGCCGGGGCGGCGGCCCCGGCGACGGCGGCCCCGGAGAGCGGGGGAACGCCGGGGGCCACGGCGGGAGCCGGGGCGAGGCGGGTGAAGACCGCCGAGAAGAGGGTCTGCAGGAGCGGACGGACCCGGACGAAGGGCTGGTCGCGGAGGCCGTGGCCGGTGAGGGCGAGCAGCCCGGGCCACGAGCCCGCGCGGTCGAGCGCGATGGCCGTGCAGGGCTCGTCGAGCTCCGCGGCCTCGTCGGGGTCCAGCACGTACAGGGCGGGCAGGACGTCGCCCACCGCCGCCGCGGGCCAGTGCCTCAGGGTGATCTCCGCGAGCAGCTCGGCGAGCGCCGCGGGCGGCAGCACGGCGAGCACCCGGGAGAGCGGCAGGCTCCGCCACCAGGCGTCAGGAAGGCCGGGTTGCTCGCGCAGCGACGGGATCTCGGCCGCGTCGCTCCAGCGCAGCGGCGGCACGAGGTCGCTCAGACAGAAGTTCATCCGTTCCCTTCACCAGCCCCTCAAGCCGCCCGCTCCACCTCGCCGCTGGATAACGAGACTTATGGAACAGACCATAGTCTGGCAAATCGTCCCAGCGCACGGGTCAGGTCAGCGGCGTACGGCGGCGAACCTCAGCCGGACGTAGTCGGCCATCCAGCCGGTCTCCCGCCGCAGTGCGGGCGCTGCCAGCTCGTTCACCCGGCGGAGCAGCGAATCGGCCAGCTCCGGGGGCACTCCCCGCAGCAGCGAACCGGCGAACATCCGCACCCAGTCCGCCGCGCCGTTGGGGCACTCGTCAAGTGGAGTCGGCCGGTCGAAGTACTCCAGAATGCGGACGGTGAACCCGCCCTGCTCCAGCCGGGTGGCGTACTCGGCCGGGGTGGGGAAGTACCACGGCAGGTCGGGCTCGCGCAGCCCGTGCTCCCGCCACGCGGTGGAGACCGCCGCGGTCAGCGCGGCGCAGTTGCCCGCGCCGCCCATCTCGGCCACGAACCGGCCGCCCGGGGCGAGCGCCTCGCGGACGCTGGCGATCACCGCGTCCGGGTGCCGTGCCATCCAGTGCAGGGCCGCGTTGGAGAAGACCGCGTCGTACGGCTGGGCGAGCACGAAGTCGTGGCCGTCGCCGACGATGAAGTCCAGGCCGGGATACTGGGCCAGGGCCTTCTCGATCATCGCCTGGGAGCCGTCGATCCCCAGGACGTGCGCGCCCCGGGAGGCGATCTCGGCGGTCAGCACGCCGGTGCCGCAGCCGAGGTCCACGATGCGCTCGCCGGGTTGCGGGTCGAGGAGGTCGAGAAGCGGGGCGCCGTGCGCCGAGACGTAACCGAAGCTGCTGTCATAGGTGCGAGCGTTCCACCTCATCAAGCTCGGCGTATCGTATCGCAAGACGATCAGCTCACATTCTGAGACGACGCGGCCTCGTGCCGGTACTCACCAGACACTTTAAAGCCTCAGGCATGTCGCGACATATCAGTCCCGCCAGTCCCTCCCGCCTCACGACCCCTCGACGGTCCCGGCCCACTCGCGCCGGAGGTACGCCTTGGCGGCGTCGGTCTCCGGAACGGTCATGATCACCGGTCTGGCGGCCGTCGCCGGGAGCCGCCGGGCGAGGTCGGCGTCCAGCGTGCCGCGCATCCGCATCGCCTCCATGCGGGCGGGCCGGGCGTAGCCCTTCAGGAACAGGTTCTGGCCCCGGTCGGAGAGGAGGTACTCCTGCCAGAGCCGGGCCGCGGCCGGGTGCGGGGCGTTCTTGCTGACGGCCTGGACGTAGTAGGCGCCGAGCGCCCTGCCGCCCGGGATCGCGACCTTCCAGCCCGGTCCGCCGTCCGTCTCCTTGGCGGCGCGCGCGGCGTTGAGGAAGTCCCAGTCGAGGACGACCGAGGGCGGCTGCCCCGCCGCGGCGAGGTTCCCGGCCTCCTTCAGCCGGCCGAAGAACTCCACGCCCCGCTCCGCGTCGGCCCGGTCCCCGCGCTTCCCGCCGCTCCCGGCGTCCCCGGCGCCCTCGTCGAGCGAGGCCGCCATCACGGCGCCGAAGGCGGCCGCGCTCTGCCGGGGGTCGCCGGGCAGCCAGACGCTGTGGCCGGGCTTCAGAAGGTCGGCGTAGGAGGCCGGGGCGGTGACCCTGCGGGAGTCGTAGCCGATGGACATGTAGCCGCCGTAGGCGGCGTACCACGAGCCCTCGGCGTCCTTCAGCTCGTCGGGGATGTCCTGCCAGCCCCGCACCTTGTAGGGGGCGAAGGAGCCGGCGTTGGCCACCGCCACCTCCAGGCTCAGGTCGAACACGTCCGGCCGGAGCGTCTCGGCGGCCTCGATCTGCCGCAGGCTGCCGGCGCCGGGTTCGAGCTCGGTGACCTTGATCCCGTACTCCTCGGAGAAGGAGTCGATGATCTCGCCGTAGTTCACCCAGTCGCGCGCCAGCGCGATGACGGTGAGCGAGCCTTCCTTCCGTGCCGCCTCGACGAGGCGTTCCATGCTCGTGAAGCCCTCCGCGAGGGAGGCGGCCTGGAGTTTCACCGGAGGAAGCTTCCCGCCCCGGTCCTCGCCCGGAGGAGCCGCCGGGGCGCTGCACCCGGCGATCGTGGCGAGGAGGAGCGCTGCGGCGGCGATGCTGCGTACGGTCACGCGCCGGATACTTCTCCCGGCGGCGGGAGCGGTCGAGGAGGCGCGAGCCTTCTTGGTGAACGGCTTACGCCGGTTTCATGACAACCTTGGCCGCGGCGAGGGTCTCCTCGGGGATCTCGACGAGGCTGCCGTCGCGCCTGCGCACGCCGAGCACGCCGTCCCGCCAGAACTCCAGCTCGCCCACGGCGTCGCGGAAGCCCTCCGGGACCCGTCGCCGGGTGGTGACCCTTTTCCCCACGTCAGCAGGGGTTATCGTGATATTCAGCCGAGCGCCGAAGGCGGGGGACACCCCGGAGTACCCCCTCCCGTTTCAGAGATGTGGCGGGCACGGCAATACTAGGGCGTAGCAACCCGCGGTCGAAGTCGTGCCTAGGTGCGTAAAGAAGAAGGAGCCCGAGGTGACCTACGTCATCGCGCAGCCTTGCGTGGACGTCCTGGACAAGGCGTGCATCGAGGAGTGCCCCGTCGATTGCATCTACGAGGGCGAGCGCATGCTCTACATCCACCCCGACGAGTGCGTGGACTGCGGCGCGTGCGAACCCGTCTGCCCCGTTGAGGCGATCTTCTACGAGGACGACCTTCCCGAGCAGTGGAAGGACTTCTACAAGGCCAACGTGGACTTCTTCGAGGACCTGGGGTCGCCCGGCGGCGCCTCCAAGGTCGGCAAGATCGAGAAGGACCACCCGGTCGTCGCGGCCCTGCCTCCGCAGGCCGAGGGCCACTAGAACCACCGGACCCGGCGGGCCCACCAGGCGTGCCGGGTCCACCGGCCCACCCGGGCCGCCGGAGAGCAGACGCGGGCGGTGGCCCGGCGCGCACCGCGCCGCCCCGCCCGCGTGTTCCAACGACGACCTTCCCCCGCTCCTGCCGGGCGGGGCACGCCAGCGGGGAGAACCGTGATCGGGCTGCCGGATTTTCCGTGGGATCGGCTCACGCCGTACAAGGAGCTGGCACAGGCGCATGACGGCGGGATCGTCGACCTGTCCGTGGGCACCCCCGTCGACCCGGTGCCCGAGCTCGTACGGCGGGCACTGGCCGACGCCTCCGACAGCCCCGGCTACCCGCTGACCTACGGCACCGAGCGGCTGCGCGCCGCCGCGGCCGGATGGCTCCGGCGCCGGCACGGCGTCGTCCTCGACCAGGCGGACGTGCTGCCGCTGATCGGCTCCAAGGAGTTCGTGGCCTGGCTGCCGACGCTGCTCGGCGTCGGCCCGGGGCAGCGGGTGGTCTTCCCCGAGCTGGCCTACCCCACCTACGACGTGGGCGCGCGCCTGGCGGGCGCGGAGCCGTACGCCACCGACGGGCTGCTCGCGCTCGGGCCCGAGCGGGTCCCGCTGGTCTGGGTGAACTCCCCGTCCAACCCGACCGGCCGGGTGCTGCCCGCCGAGCACCTGCGCAAGGTCGTCTCCTGGGCGCGCGAGCACGGCGCGATCGTGGCCTCCGACGAGTGCTACATCGAGCTGGGCTGGGAGGAGCAGCCGATCTCGATCCTGCATCCGGACGTCTGCGGCGGCTCGCACGAGGGACTGCTCGCGGTGCACTCGCTCTCCAAGCGCTCCAACCTGGCGGGCTACCGCGCCGGGTTCGCCGCGGGGGACCCCGCGCTGGTCCGGCGGCTGCTGGAGGTCCGCAAGCACGCGGGCATGATCGTTCCCGCCCCGGTCCAGGCGGCGATGACCGCGGCGCTGGACGACGACGCGCACGCCGAGGAGCAGCGGGCCCGCTACGCCGCGCGGCGCGCGGTGCTCCGCCCCGCGCTGGAGGCGGCCGGCTGGCGGATCGAGCACTCCGCCGCGGGCCTGTACCTGTGGGCGTCCAACGGCGAGGGGTGCTGGGACCAGGTGCGCGCGCTGGCGGAGAAGGGCGTCCTCGTCGCCCCGGGCGACTTCTACGGCGAGGCCGGGAGCAGGCACGTCCGGATCGCCGTCACCGCGACCGACGAACGCGTCGATGCGGCGGTGCGCCGCCTCCAGTAGGATCCCGCGGCATGACCCCTGCGGTCGCCGTGATCCTCGGACTGAGCGTGATCACCGTGGTCCTGCTGCTGGGCGCGTTCTACGCGACCACGCGCCAGGACCGCAGGACGCGCGAGGCCGGGGCCCCCGGCGAGACCCCCTCCCCGCCGGTCGAGGCCGAGCGGTCGCCCCCGCCCGTGCAGGACACGGGCCACGTCGGCATCGACTACCCCGACCCCCGCACGATCCGGGTGGGCGACACGATCGACTGCCAGGGGACGCGGGCCCGCGTCCTCGGCGCGCTGTACGTGTCGTGCCAGGGCGTGCAGTGGACCGAGTACCTCCTGGACGACGGCACCCGCCGCCACCGGTGGCTCTCGGTCGAGACCCGCTCCGGCTCCGCCCCGGACGACGCCCCCCACCTCGAGGTGCTGCTGTGGACGCCGGTCCCCGCGGAGGGGATGATCCCGGCCAAGACGATGATCGTCGTCGAGGGCGTGGAGTTCTTCCCGGGGGACCGGGGCACCGCGGCCTTCCGCTCGGAGGGGTACACCGGGATGCCGGACCGGGGCCTGCTGGACTTCGCCGACTACCGCGCGGCCGACGGCCGGCTGCTCTCCTTCGAGCGGCTCCAGGGCGAGCCGTGGAACTCCTGCTACGCCCAGCCGCTCCCACCGGGCTCGATCACCATCGAGAAGAAGGGGGAGGGCGCCGCGGGCTCCTCGCCGAGGACTCCCTAGGAGATCCGGACCCTAGGAGATCCGGACCCGGTCCGCGGAGGCCTCGGCGTCGGGCTGCCAGCCGCCCTCCTCGCCTTCTGCCACGTTCCAGACGCGGTCGTCGTAGCGGATCGTGCTCAGGCCGTACTTCTGGGCGTGGGCGAGGGACCAGGTGGCGATCAGCCAGCCGCGCCTGCGCGAGGAGGCGGCGAGGGTGGTCCCGGAACCCAGGGTGCGGGCCAGCTCCCGCTCGGCCTCGCCCGGCGCGGGGCTGGGCGCGGGCGTCTCCTCGCCGCCCTCCGGCGGGAACCAGCAGTGCACCGCGTGCGGCACCCGGCCGGTGAACGCCCCGGCCAGGACCTTCGCGTTCTCCTCGTGCTGGGCGTACAGCGAGCCGTCGGCCGAGCGCTGCACCTCCTGGGCGGCCTCGTGCAGCGGGATCTTCCGGTAGTCCTTCACCTTCACCAGCGCGGCGAAGAACTTGCCGGAGGCGTAGACCGGATCGATCAGCTGCTCCGGCTTCCCCCAGCCCTGCGAGGGACGCTGCTGGAACACCCCGACGGAGTCGCGGTCGCCGAACGGCAGGTTGTACAGCTTGGACTCCTGGATGCCCGTGGCGTAGGCGATCACGACGGCCCGCTCGGGGAGCTTGCGGCGGTGGGCCACCCCGGCGATCGCCGCGGCCACCTGGGCCTGCTCGATCTCCAGGTCGAGGGTCCCGTCCGGAGTGGTGATCCTGCAGCCCTCCCCCGCCAGGCTCTTCCTGCCGATCCAGTTGATCAGCGCGAAGACGCCCGCGGTGATGGCCACCGCAAGCACGGTCACGATCGCGATGATCGCGATGACATCCCTGGAGAACGGCCGCCGCACGCTGAAGAACCTACATGCCCCCGGCCGGTGTGCGGTTCGCGAAGGCCGTATCGGCAGGGAGTCCGGGGCCGCGGGGCCCGGCCGGCCGAGGCGCGTTCCGGCGGGGCGCGGCGGCGGCGGTAGGGTCGCGGGCATGAGTACGCGGCTGGACCTCACGCAGGACGTCGGGGCGCTCACCGCCCGGATCGTGGACATCGAGTCGGTGAGCGGGGGCGAGAAGGCGCTCGCCGACGCGGTGGAGGAGGCGCTGCGCGCGCTGCCGCACCTGAGCGTGGACCGCGACGGCGAGTCGGTCGTGGCCCGCACCCGGCTCGGCCGGGGCGAGCGGGTGGTGATCGCCGGGCACCTCGACACCGTCCCGGTCGCCGGGAACCTGCCCAGCCGGGTCGAGGGCGACCTGCTGTACGGCTGCGGCACCTCCGACATGAAGAGCGGCGTCGCGGTCGCGCTGAGGCTCGCCGCCGCGCTGGAGGAGCCGGGCCGGGACGTGACCTACGTCTTCTACGACTGCGAGGAGATCGAGGCCGAGCGCAACGGGCTGCTCCGGCTGAGCCGGAACCGCCCCGAGTGGCTCGCCGGGGACTTCGCGGTGCTCATGGAGCCCACCGACGGCACGATCGAGGGCGGCTGCCAGGGCACCCTGCGGGCGCAGGTCGTCACCCGGGGCGAGCGGGCGCACAGCGCCAGGTCCTGGCTCGGGGTCAACGCGATCCACGCGGCCGGGCCGGTGCTGGAGATCCTGGAGCGCTACGAGGCGCGGCTGCCGGTGGTCGACGGGCTGGAGTACCACGAGGGCCTGAACGCCGTGGGGATCGCCGGCGGGGTGGCGGGCAACGTGATCCCCGACGAATGCGTGGTGACGGTCAACTACCGCTTCGCCCCCGACCTGTCGCTGGAGGCGGCGCGCGAGCACGTGCGCGAGGTGTTCGACGGGTTCGAGGTCCGCTTCACCGACGGGGCCCCGGCCGCGCGGCCCGGCCTGACCCATCCGGTGGCCGCCGCGTTCGTGACGGCCGTGGGCGGGGTGCCGAGGGCCAAGCTCGGCTGGACCGACGTCTCCCTCTTCTCGGAGCTCGGCATCCCGGCCGTCAACTACGGTCCCGGCGACCCGAACCTGGCGCACCAGCGCGGCGAGTTCGTCTCGCTGGAGAAGATCGCCGAGTGCGAGCGCCGCATGCTCGCCTGGCTGCGCTGACGCCCCGCGAGGGGGCGCCGGTGAACCAACCGAGGAACGCCCGCAGCGAGGAACGAGCGAGGACGTGACGAGGGCGGGAGCCGGTTACCAGCCCCCGAGCCGGCCGTGCGGAGCACGGCCCACAAGCACAGCACAAATAGAAAGTGGCTTTCCTCGCCGGCCATTTGGCGGGGAAAGCCACTTTCAGTCCCGAGCAGCACCCTCGGCAGTTAGACGCAGCCTCCTTGAAATCCGGTTCCGTGTTTTCAGAGGGAATTTTCAAGATTTTTTCCAAGCGGGCGCTAGCGTGATCCGCATGAAGAGAACACGCCCGGAGCGCCGTCAGGGATCCGCAGTGGTCCGCGGCGACTTCGTCCCTGAAACCACCTATGACCAGCGACTTCTCGACCGGCGGGGGCCCGCCGACTGGCTGCACATGGACCCCTGGCGGGTGCTGCGCATCCAGGCGGAGTTCGTGGAGGGCTTCGGCCAGCTCGCCGAACTGCCCCAGGCGGTCACGGTCTTCGGCTCGGCCCGCACCCCCGCGGGCACCCCCGAGTACGAGCTGGGCGTGGCGCTGGGCCGCAAGCTCTCGGAGGCGGGCTACGCCGTGATCACCGGCGGCGGTCCCGGCTGCATGGAGGCGGCCAACAAGGGAACCACGGAGGCCGGCGGCGTCTCGGTCGGGCTCGGCATCGAGCTCCCCTTCGAGCAGAGCATGAACGAGTACGTGGACCTCGGCATCGAGTTCCGCTACTTCTTCGTCCGCAAGACCATGTTCGTGAAGTACTCGTGCGGGTTCGTCACGCTGCCGGGCGGCTTCGGCACGCTGGACGAGCTGTTCGAGGCGCTGACGCTCGTCCAGACCCAGAAGGTCACCTCGTTCCCTGTGGTGCTGATGGGCACCGAGTTCTGGGGCGGGCTGGTCGACTGGATCAAGTCCACCCTGGAGGGCACCGGGAAGATCTCCCCGGCGGACCTGGACCTCATCCACGTCACCGACGACCCGGACGAGGCCGTGCGGATCATCACCGGGGCGGACCGCTCCCGCTCCCCCCAGCGGGAGAACGAGAAGGAGTCGGTTCAGGGGACGGTCTCCGACGCCCAATAGGGTGGGCCCGTGTTCATCTGTGTATTCCTCGCATCCAGCCAGAAGATCGACCGCAAGTACCTGGCGCTGGCCGAGGAGGTGGGGGCCGAGCTGGCCGGGCGCGGGCACACGCTGGTCAGCGGAGGGGCCACCGTGTCGTGCATGGGCGCGGTGGCCCGGGCGGCCCGCGCGGGCGGCGGCCGTACGGTAGGGGTGATCCCGCAGGTCCTGGTGGACGTCGAGATCGCCGACCGGGACTCCGACGAGCTGGTCGTCACCGCCGACATGCGCGAGCGCAAGGGGGTCATGGACGCCCGCTCCGACGCCTTCCTGGTGCTGCCCGGCGGCATCGGCACGCTGGAGGAGCTGTTCGAGATCTGGACCGCGCGCACGCTGGGCCTGCACGACAAGCCGCTGGTCGTCCTGGACCCGTGGGGCCTGTACGCGCCGCTGCGGGAGCTCGTCGAGGGCATGCACGCGGCGGGCTTCACCCGGCCGGGCGTCTTCGACGCGATCTCCTGGACGACCACGGTCGAGGAGGCGTTCGAGCACCTGGAGAAGGCGACCACGCACCTGGTCCCGAGCCCCGAGGAGCTGGGCGAGGCCGTGGCGGACTAGCGGCGCCCGGCAGGGGCGGCCGCTCAGGCGAGGCCGCGGCGGGCCAGGGCGGGAGGACGGCGACCGGCCAGGGACTCGGTCATCTCGACCGCGAGCCGCACCTGGTCCGGGCGGGCGGTGCGGAAGACCCGGGCGCCCAGCCAGGCGCAGATCGAGGCCGCGGCCAGCTCCGCGGCCTCGTCGCCGTCCCCGGCCAGCTCGGCCGGAGTGACGGCGACGGTGCGCCCCGCCGCGGCGAGGCGCTCGACCTCGGGGAGCGAGCGCGCCTCGACCCAGCCGGGATCGCCGCCGTGGTCCGGTCCGATCACCGTGAGAGCCGTCATGGCGCGATCCTACGCTCCGGGAGTTGTGGCACGATTCGTAGTGTGCTGGTCGTACTCTCCCTCGCCGCTCTCGCCATCCTCGCCGGCGTGGTGCTGGTCGCCATGGGGAAGGGCGGCGAGCTGACCGAGTTCGCGCCCGACGTCCCCCCGCTCGCCCTGCCCGACGCCGGGCACCTCGGTGCCGTGGACTTCATGGCCCTCCAGCTCCCGGTGAGCCTGGTCGGCTACCACACGCAGAGCGTGGACGAGACGCTGCAGCGCGCCGCGACCGCGCTGAGCGAGCGCGACACCCGGATCGCGGTCCTGGAACAGCGGGTCTCCGAGCTGCTCGCCGGCAGGCTCCAGGCCCGCCAGGAGGCGCACGCCGGCCCGTCGTACGGCCCGCTCACCGAGCACCGGCCCCGGATCCCGGCGCAGGATCCCGAGGAGCTGCGGGGGGACGGTTCCCTCGGCGAGTGGCGGGGGGACACGGCGTACCCGGACCCCGCGCACCAGGACCCCGCGCACCAGGACCCCGCGCACTCGGAGCCCGCGCACCAGGACCCTCCGAGCCGGGAGGCCGCGCACCAGGACCCCGCGCACCAGGAGCCCGCGCACCAGGACCCTCCGTACCGGGAGCGTCCGGCGGGCGACGAGACGCCGTCCGGAGGGACGGAGGCGGTCCCGGGGCCGGACGATCCCGCCCCTTCCGGGAATGCGGGGGAGAGCTCGGCCGCCGGGAGGACGGACGGGGCCGCGGAGGCCGGGGAGCCGGACGAGGCCCCGGCGCAGGACGGCACGGAGCGGCGGGCGTGACCGACCGGGTGCGGTGCGGGTGGGTGAGCTCGGCGCCCGAGTACATCGCCTACCACGACGACGAGTGGGGCCGCCGGGTCGAGGGGGACGACCGGGTCTTCGAGCGGCTCACCCTGGAGGCCTTCCAGTCGGGCCTGTCGTGGATCACGATCCTGCGCAAGCGGGAGAACTTCCGGGCCGCGTTCGCCGGATTCTCCATCCCGGCCGTGGCCGCGTTCGGCCCGGCCGACGTGGAGCGGCTCCTCGCCGATCCGGGCATCGTCCGCAACCGCGCCAAGATCGAGGCGGCCGTCGCCAACGCGCGGGCCGCCCTCGACATCGGCCTCTCCGACCTCGTCTGGCGCCACGCCGACCCGGCCTCGCCGGTGCCCGCGACCGGCGCCGACGTGCCCGCCCAGACGCCCGGCTCCAAGGCCCTGGCCAAGGAGCTGAAGCGGCACGGCTTCCGCTTCGTCGGTCCCACCACGGCCTACGCGCTGATGCAGGCCATCGGCCTGGTCAACGACCACATCTCCGACTGCTGGGTGCGGGACCGCGCCTAACGCCCCTCGAAGGCCGGGCGCTCCTTGCGCAGGAACGCCCGCGTGGCGTTGAGGTGGTCGTCGGTCTTGGCGCAGGCGTCCTGGAGGTCGGCCTCCAGTTCCAGCGCGTCGTCCAGAGTACTGCCCGCCGCGAACGCCAGCGCGCGCTTGGTCGCGGCATAAGCGCTGGTCGGGCCCTGCGCCAGCCGTACGGCCAGCGCCCGGGCCGCGGCCGCCAGCTCCTCTGCGGGCACGACCTTGGAGACCACGCCGAGCTCCAGCGCGCGGGCCGCGTCGAACGGCTCGTTCAGCAGCAGCAGCTCGGCCGCGCGGGCCGGGCCCACCAGGCGCTGCAGGGTCCAGGAGGCGCCGGAGTCGGGGGCCAGGCCGATCCCGGTGAAGGCCATCGTGAACTTCGCCTTCTCCGAGGCGATCCGCAGGTCGCAGGCGAAGGCCAGGGAGGCGCCCGCGCCCGCCGCGACGCCGTTCACCGCGGCGACGACCGGCTTGCCCATCTCGGCGATCGTGCGGACGATCGGGTTGTAGTGGGTGCGCACGGTGCCGTCCAGGCCGCGGCCCGCCTCCAGGTTGGCGGCGTGCTCGCCCAGGTCCTGGCCGGCGCAGAACGCCCGGTCCGACCCCGTCAGCAGCACCGCCCGCACGGAGTAGGCGTGCGAGGCCATGGTCAGCGCCTCCAGCAGCTCGCCCTTCATCCGCACGGTCAGCGCGTTCATCGCCTCGGGGCGGTCCAGCGTGACGGTGGCGACGCCGTCGTCCACGGAGTAGAGGACATCGTTCACGGAGAACCCCTTACTGTTCGGTCAGGTGGCGTTCGACGAACGCCGCGGCTGCGGGCAGCAGGCGGGTGGCCTCCTGCTCGAAGTAGGTTCTGGCCTTCTCTCCCGGCCAGCCGGGCGGGAGCAGGTCGGCGGGGAGGCCGGGGTCGCGGAACAGGAAGTTGCGCCAGCCGTGCAGCAGCCTGCTCCGGACGGCGAACACCCGGTCGTCCGCCGCGCCGTCCGGCAGCGCGCCGACCAGCTCCACGGCCCGGGCGAGCCACTCCTCGTAGGCCGCCCCGATGGCCGCCAGGTCCCAGGTCCTGGCCACCAGCGCCCGGGGGTCGCCGTCGAGCACCGCCTCGAACCGCTCGGCGCGGACCTGCTCGCTCGCGAGCAGCGGATCGAGCTCGGGAGAGGGGTGTGGACCGATCCAGGTCGTCTCCGACAGCGGCGCGTACCCGAGGAAGGACAACTCGGCCCGCAGCCGCTCCCGCCGGGGCCGCTCGCGCACCGGCTCGACCACGACCAGGTGCCACCGGCCCGACCAGGGGATCGTTCCCGCTCGGTAAATTCTCAGCGCGGTCTCGTCGAGACGGCGCACGCACTTGGGGGTGACCTCGTAGCCGGGCCCCCGGGGCAGGCGGACGGGGGTGAGCCAGCCCTGCCGGACCATCCGGGAGACGGCGGTGCGTACGGCGGGAGCGGCGATCTCCAGGGGGGAGAGCAGGCGGACGAGGGCGGCGACGGACGCGCGGCCGCCCCGGGACCTCAGGTGGTCCCCGTACAGATCGAACAGCGCGGCGCGGGCGTTCACGAGGACAAGTCTGGCCGTCTGAGGGGTCCCGGACAACGGTGCCGGGCCCCCCGGCGGAGGGAAGCGGAAGCTGATCGTTCCCATTCCGAGTGCGGAGGCGGGATAATAGGACATCACAGAAGACGTGAATGCGTCGGCCACCCTCGGGTCAGTCGGAGATCCGGAGCCCGAAGCAGGAAGGGATACACGCATGGCGGCGATGAAGCCGAGGACCGGCGATGGTCCGCTGGAGGTCGTCAAGGAAGGCAGGGGAATCGTCATGCGGGTCCCCCTGGAGGGCGGCGGCCGGCTTGTCGTCGAGCTCTCGGCGGACGAGGCCGGCGCTCTGGGCGAGGAGCTGAAGAAGGTCGTCGGCTGATCCGGGCACGACCCTGAGGCGGTGCGGCGGGCACCATCCACCGTGCTCCCCCGGAGCATGACACCAGCGACAGTCCGCACGACCGCCACCGATGCACGGCCCTGGCCGCCGGACCGCCCCCCGTGGCGGCTCGCGCCAGGGCCGCGGTGTTCTCCCGGTTGTCCGTTCTCCCGGGGTGCCCGTTCTTCCTGGTCATCCTGGCCCTCTCCGGGGTTCTCCCGGTTCTCGACTGGAGTTTTCACGTGCCGATAGAGACGTCGATCACCGCGGCCGCGCGGCCGCAGGCCGGGGCGGAGCTGCTCGCGGTCCCCTTCGGGCCGGAGCTCGGCCCGAAGGCCGAGCTGCCGGTCCCGGCCGCCGCGCTGCTGGACCACTACCAGGCCAGGGGCGAGGCGGGCGAGGTCGTCGAGGTGCCCGTCGCGCGCGGGGACGGCGTCGGCCGGGTGCTGCTGTACGGGATCGGCGACGGTTCGGCCGCCGCGCTGCGCAAGGCCGGCGCGGCCGTGACCCGCCGGGCCAAGGGGCGCGAGTCGCTCAGCGTGGTGCTCCCCGGGGGCTCCACCGGGGCGCGGGCCGCGTTCGTGGAGGGCGCGCTGCTGGCCGCCTACACCTTCCGGATCGGTGAGGCGGGCTCCGGGCCGGTGGCCTCGATCGAGTTCGCCGGAGTGCACCCGGGGGAGGCGCAGGACGCCGCGGACGCCGAGGCCGTCGAGGCCGCCGTGGCCAGGGGCCGGGTGACCGCCGGGGCGGTCGCGCTCGCCAGGGACCTGGCCAACACGCCGTCCTCGGTGAAGACCCCCGAGTGGCTCGCCGAGAGGGCCCTGGAGCAGCTGTCGGAGGAGGGGCCCGGCGGGCGGATGAGCGCCAGGGTCTGGGACGAGGACGCCCTGCGGACGGGCCGGTTCGGCGGCATCCTCGCCGTCGGCCAGGGCGCGGTGAGCCCGCCGCGGCTGATCCAGCTCTCCTACGAGCCCGCGGACGCCGTGGCGCGCCGCGCCGAGGGCAGGCCGCTCAAGCACGTCGTCCTGGTCGGCAAGGGCATCACCTACGACACCGGCGGCCTGTCGCTCAAGCCCACCGAGGGCATGAAGTTCATGAAGACCGACATGGCGGGCGGCGCGGTCGTCATCGCGGTCCTGGGCGCGCTGTCCGCCCTCGGCGCGCCGGTCCGCGTCACCGGCCTGATCGCCGCCGCCGAGAACGCCTTCTCCGGTGCGGCGCAGCGCCCCGGGGACGTGATCGCGCAGTACGGCGGGCGGACCGTCGAGGTGCTCAACACCGACGCCGAGGGCCGCCTGGTGATGGCCGACGCACTGGCCTACGCGGACGCCGAGCTGGACCCGGACGTCATGGTGGACGTCGCCACGCTCACCGGGGCGATCAGCATCGCGCTCGGCAAGAACCTGGGCGCGGTCTTCGCCTCCGACGACGCGCTGGCCGCCGAGCTGACCGAGGCGGGGGAGTCGAGCGGCGAGCGGCTCTGGCGGATGCCGCTGATCGAGGACTACACCCCGGCGCTGGAGTCCGGGATCGCCGACCTGGCCAACATCGAGGCCGGGTCGGCCTACGGCGCGGGCTCGATCACCGCGGCGCTCTTCCTGCGCGAGTTCACCGGCAAGCGGCCGTGGGCGCACCTGGACATCGCCGGGGTCGGCCGGAGCACGGCGGACGAGGGGGTCCTCGCCAAGGGGGCCACCGGCTTCGGCGTCCGCCTGCTGCTGGAGTGGCTGACCGGGGCCGGCGAAGCCTAGCCGGGAAGCTTGATCGCGGCGAGGACGCCGTCGCCGAGGGGGAGCAGGAGCGGGCGGAGCCGTTCGTCGGAGCGCACCAGCTTGCCCAGCTCCCGCACGGCCACGGTGTCCGGGTCGCGCTGGGCCGGGTCGGCGACCCGGTGGTGCAGCAGGGCGTTGTCGAAGACGACGATGCCGCCCGTGCGGAGCAGCCGGACGGCCTCGGCCAGGTAGTCGCCGTACTCCTGCTTGGCGCCGTCGCAGAAGACCAGGTCGTAGCCGCCGTCGGACAGGCGGGGCAGCACGTCCAGGGCGCGGCCGGTGATCAGCCTGACCCGGCCCCCGGAGAACCCCGCCTGGGCGAAGACCTGCCGGGCCAGGCGCTGGTGCTCCGGCTCGACGTCCACGCTGGTGAGCGTGCCGTCCTGGCGCATGCCCCGGAGCAGCCAGAGGCCGGAGACGCCGCAGCCGGTGCCGATCTCCACGACGGCGCGGGCGTTGATGGCCGTGGCGAGGAAGCAGAGGGCGGCGCCGCCGCTGGGCGCGATCGGCGGTGCGCCCACCTCGACGCCCTGCCGGCGGGCGGCGCGCAGGATCTCGTCCTCGGGATGGAAGTCCTCGGCATAGGCCAGAGTGGCCTCCAACGAACTTGTCGGCGTCTCTGCCATCGGCCTCTCCTCCCGGTCTCTCCGTACACGGTCACACGAACGCTGGGTCGCAGCCTAGGGGAGTCGGGCCAGATCGGGAACTCATGTCCTGGCCGGTGCGTTGCACGGTTTAAGCGGCGTTTGCCGGTCGTGAAGGCAGCGAGTACGCACGAAGGGACGAAACCAGGCACTATGGCGATAGCGGTGGTCCCGGAGAGAGGAGTGCCGGTGGACGGATCCGACCACCAGGCGGATACTCCCATGCCTGACTGGACGCCTCCCACCTGGGAGGAGGTGGTCCGGACCCACTCGGCCCGCGTCTACCGGCTGGCCTACCGGCTGACCGGCAACGTGCACGACGCCGAGGACCTCACCCAGGAGGTCTTCGTCCGGGTCTTCAGGTCCCTGTCGAACTACACGCCGGGCACCTTCGAGGGCTGGCTGCACCGCATCACCACCAACCTCTTCCTCGACATGGCGCGGCGCAGGCAGCGCATCCGGTTCGAAGGGCTCGCCGACGACGCCGCCGAGCGGCTGCGGGGACGGGAGCCCTCTCCCGCCCAGGCGTATGACGACAATCACATGGAGCCCGACATCCAGGCGGCGCTCGACGCCCTCGCGCCGGAGTTCCGCGCCGCCGTCGTGCTGTGCGACATCGAAGGGCTGTCCTACGAGGAGATCGCCGCGACGCTCGGCGTGAAGCTCGGCACCGTCCGAAGTCGCATCCACCGAGGCCGGGCACAGTTGCGTGACGCGCTGGAGCACCGCGCGCCCCGCGGCGAGCAGTTCCCCCCGACCGTCACCCGCGGGGAGGAGTTCGCATGAGAAACGAGCGAAGGCCCGGAATGAGCACCACCATCAAGAGCGAGTGTCACGACGAGCCGTTCGGCGAGGAGTCGGCATGAGTCATCTTGGAGAGCGTGTTTCGGCGCTCGTCGACGGAGAGCTGAACCACCATGAGCGCGACCGCGCCCTGGCGCACCTGACCTTCTGCGCGGACTGCCGGGCAGAGGTCGACACCATGCGCGCGCTGAAGAGCCGCCTGCGGTCCCTGGACGGGCCGTCCATGCCGGCGGACCTGACCTTCTCCCTGCTCCGGATGGCCGAGCCCGGCGGCCCGCTGCCGCCGCGCGAGCGGCCCTTCCCGGTCTCCCGGACCTTCGGCGGGGCGCCGATCCCGAGCATGCACAGCATCGCGCCGCCGGACAACCGGCCCCGCGGGCGGGCGACCGGCGGGCCCCGCCGGTCGCGCAGGGCGGGCTACGTCGCGGTGGGCTTCGCCTCGGCGGCGGTGGCCCTCGGCACCCTGTTCTCCGTGGGCGGCGCCGAGTCCGGTCCGCGGGTCCCGCCCTCGGAGATGTTCGCCAACCAGCCCAGGATCGCCCCTTCCAACGGCACGGTGACGCCCACCCCCTCGCCGACGCCCCTGGCGCCCACTCCGTGACCCGCCCGTCCGCCGCCGCGCTCCCCCCGGACCGCGCCGGCGGGCAGCCCGCGCACGGCGGTTCTCGGTGATACTTGTATCCGGAGCATTCGGATCGTCTGCCCGTGATGTCGGTCTCCGTCCAGTCCGGTGTGTTCGGGGGGAACGTCTCTGTTGACGGCATGCGGAGCGGCGCGGCGGGCATACGATCTGGACTCGGGCCGGAGCCGTCCGCCGTCCCGGGCCGGCACCTCCGGATGAGGCGTGTTTTATGCCTTTCGTATGTCCGTGCCGGGAAGATGGTCTGTCTGCTGCCGGCGAGCGGCCTCATGCGAGGCGAGGAGTAGTGAAGATTCGATGACCGACGATCCCCGCACCCACGAGGGGAACGACGCCGAGGGGCGCGCGCCGTCGGATCTCGCCGACGCGAGAGGTCCGGCCCCGGAGTTCTCCCGGCCGGAGTTCCTGCCCGCCGACGCCGCGGCCGGGCACCAGGGCGACCGGCCCGGCGACGGCTGGAGCCAGCTCGGCCCGCCGCCCGGGCGGAGCCGGTGGAGCCAGGAGGGTCAGGGAGGGGCCGAGCAGGCCGCCCGGGGCGCCCAGGACCGCCCGGATCCCGGCTGGATCGACCCGCCCGAGGAGAACGGGTGGGGCGACCCCTCCGGCCGTCCGCGCCAGGACACCACGATCATGGTCTCGCCGTACGGGCCGCCCGGGAACGGCGGCGCGGTCTTCGGCAACCCGCCGCCCCCGCCCTCCCGGGCGTTCGGGATGGGCCCGGGCTGGGCGCCGCCGCCGGCGGGCCCCTCAGGGAGCGTTCCGGCCCCCGCCGCCTTCCCCGGACCCGGCATGGCCTTCCCCGGACCCGGTGCGGTCCCCGCCCGGCGGGGTCTGGGCACCGGGGCCTTCGTCGCGCTCGCCCTGGTGATCGCACTGGTCGCCTCGGCGCTCGGCAGCGTCGGCACCTACCTGCTCACCCGCTCGGGCGGCACCGGCTACGACGCCTCCTACACCCTGCCGGCCACCGACTCGGGCTCCAAGGCCAGGCCGCCGGAGTCGGTGGCGGGCGTGGCCTCCAAGGTGCTGCCCAGCGTGGTCTCGCTGGCCGTCGAGGGCGGCGGCAGTTCGGGCACCGGCTCCGGCTTCCTGATCAAGGGCGGCTACGTGGTGACCAACAACCACGTGGTCGCGGCCGCCGCGGACGGCGGCCAGATCCAGATCCAGTTCAACAACCGCAAGTCCACCTCCGCCCAGATCGTCGGCCGCGACCCCGAGTCGGACCTGGCCGTGGTCAAGCCGGCCGAGACCTTCGGCATGCCGGAGATCACCCTCGGCAACTCCGACAACGTGGTGGTGGGCGACCCGGTCATCGCGATCGGCTCCCCGCTCGGACTGACCGGCACGGTCACCACCGGCATCGTCAGCTCCCTCAACCGGCCGGTCCAGGCCGGTGAGGAGAACAGCTCCGACACCACCTGGTTCAGCGCCATCCAGACCGACGCCGCGATCAACCCCGGCAACTCCGGCGGCCCGCTGGTCAACGCCAACGGCGAGGTCATCGGCGTCAACTCGGCGATCGCCACCCTCGGCAGGGACATCACCGGGCAGAGCGGCAGCATCGGCCTCGGCTTCGCCATCCCGGTCAACCACGCGCGCCGGGTCGCCCAGGAACTGGTCACCACCGGGACGGCGAGCAAGTCCCGGATCGGCGTGATGATCGACCCCGCGTACCAGGGGACCGGGGTCCGGATCGCGGGCTCGGCGATCGAGGGCAGCCAGCCCGTCACGCCCGGCGGCGCCGCCGACAAGGCCGGCCTCAAGCCGGGCGACGTCATCCTGGAGGTCAACGGCCTCGTGCTGCAGGACGGCAACGAGCTGATCGCGCTGGTCCGGGGCAAGGCTCCCGGCGACAAGCTGGAGGTCAAGTACCAGCGCGGCGGCCAGGAGAAGACGGCCACCGTGACCGTGCAGGCCGATGTCGCCGCCACACCTACACCACGGCCCTCCTGAAGCTCGCTTTGGGTGCATGCTTGCGGTTGGGGGCATTAGTCTGGAAGCGCTCCGGGATCCGTCCCGGAGCGCTGACCTTGGCGTTGAGCCCGTAGGAGATCACCGTGTTCGGACTCAACTGGCCTGAGATCGCGGCACTGGTGGTCATCGCCCTGCTCGTCTTCGGCCCGGAGAAGCTGCCCCAGGCCGCCGCCCAGGCGGGCAGGACCCTGCGCAACCTGAGGCGGCTGGCCAACAACGCCAGGGACGACCTGAAGACCGGACTGGGCCCGGAGTTCGCCGACTTCGACCCGACGGACCTCAACCCGAAGAACTTCGTCCGCAAGCACCTGACGGCCGATCTCGAGGACGACTGGAACGCGGCCTCCTCCGCCGCCGCGGTCGCCGCCCCCGCCTACGCCACGTCCTACGCGGCAGAGGCCGCCGGCGAGCTCGGGTACGGCGAGATCCCGCCGTACGACCCCGAGGCCACCTGAGCCGCCGGACGAGATCCGGCCGCGGGGTCCGCGGCGCCGTACGGCACCGCGGGGGAGAGACCCCGGGCGGCGGAGACCCGGAAACGGGCGGAGACCCCGAAACGCGCAGAGGCGCCCCCTCAGGGGAGCGCCTCTGCTCTGTTTTTCCCGGGCGGAGCCTCCCGGGGCCTAGCGGCCGCGGGTGGGGGAGATCCCCAGCTGCATGCCCTTGAGGCTGGCCGACTTCTTGCTCAGGCCCGCGGCGATGCGGCGCAGTTCGGCCGCGGCGGGGGCGTCGGGGTCGGTGAGCACGAGCGGCTTGCCCTCGTCGCCGCCCTCGCGCAGCCGCATGTCGATCGGGACCTGGCCGAGCAGCGGCACGCGGGCGCCGAGCGTGCGGGTGAGCGCGTCGGCCACGGTCTGGCCCCCGCCCTCGCCGAAGACCGGGATCCGGTCGTCGCAGTGCGGGCAGGCCATCCAGGCCATGTTCTCGATGACGCCGGCGATCTGCTGGTGGGTCTGGGCGGCGATCGACCCGGCGCGTTCGGCGACCTCGGCGGCGGCCTGCTGCGGGGTGGTCACCACGAGGATCTCCGCGGACGGCATGCGCTGCGCGACCGAGATCGCGATGTCGCCGGTGCCCGGGGGCAGGTCCATCAGCAGGACGTCGAGGTCGCCCCAGTAGACGTCGGCGAGGAACTGGTGCAGCGCGCGGTCCAGCATGGGGCCGCGCCAGACGACCGGGGTGTTGCCCTCGGGCTTGAACATGCCCACCGAGATGACCTTGATGTCATGCGCCACCGGGGGCATGATCATGTCTTCGACCTTGGTGGGCCGCTCGGAGACGCCGAGCATGCGGGGGATGCTGTGGCCGTAGATGTCGGCGTCGACGACGCCGACCTTCAGGCCGCTGGACGCCATGGCGGCGGCGAGGTTCACCGTGACGGAGGACTTGCCGACACCGCCCTTGCCCGACGCGACCGCGAAGACGCGGGTCAGCGAGCCGGCCTTGGCGAACGGGATCTCCTTCTCCGGCCCGCGGTCGCCGCGCAGCTTGGTCTGGAGCGTCTTGCGCTGCTCGGCGCTCATGACGTCCATCTCGATCTGGACGCCGGTCACGCCGTCGATCTTGGAGATCGCGCCGGTGACGTCACGCGTGATGGTGTCCTTCATGGGACAGCCCGCCACCGTGAGGTAGATGCCGACGCGCACCACCCCTTCGGCGGAGATGTCGACGCTCTTGACCATGTCGAGCTCGGTGATCGGCCGACGGATCTCAGGGTCGTTGACGGTCGCGAGGGCGGCCGTCACGAGTTCCGGGGTAGGTGCCATCGAAGTGTCGGCATCAGACCGCCACCTTGAGGGCGACGGGGGTTGCCGTCCCTCCTTGTCTGTTGTCGTCCAGGAGTTCCACGGGTGAGTCCATGGTAAGAACCCAGGGGGAGTGCGATGAATTCCGGTAGCCGCCCAAGTGAGCCGGATCCGGACAATTCATTGTGTAGATGCGCGTGCAACGTCCTAAGGTTACTTCGTGACCCTGACGGCGAGCGAGTCAAGAGGGACCATCAGCTCCGAGGAGCTGGTGGTCTGGCGCATGCTCCAGCGGGCCCAGGTGCGCATCACCCGGCTGCTGGAGGCGGATCTGCTGGTCGAGCACGACCTGGCCCTGGCCTCCTACGACGTGCTCACGCAACTGTCGGAGTCCCCGGACCGGCGGCTGCGGATGAACGACCTGGCCGAGCGGGTGCTGCTCTCACGCAGCGGCCTGACCCGGCTCATCGACCGGCTCCAGCGCGACGGCCTGGTCGAGCGCGAGGCCTGCACCAGCGACGCCCGCGGGCTGTTCGCGGTCCTCACCGACGCGGGCGCCCTGCGCCTGGCCGAGGCGACCCCCACCTACCTGCGCGGCATCCGGGACCGCTTCCTCGACGTCCTCGACGGCGACGAGCTCCGCCAGTGCGCCTCCATGCTCACCAAGCTGTTCCCCGAGGCCGAGTGACCTCCCGGTGACGCCGCCGCGGCTTCGGCGGGGTCCCGCCGGCCGGGGCCGTGCTCGGCTGGGTTCCGCCGCGGTGCGCGTGGCCGCGCTCAGCGGGTTCCGCCGGCCCGGAAGGCCGCGTCGTAGTCGTCCCGCAGCTCCTCCTGGAGGTGCTGGAGCTCCGAGCGGATGTAGTCGCGGGTGGCCACCTCGCCGAGGGCGATGCGCAGGGCCGCGATCTCCCGGGTCAGGTACTCGACGTCGGCCTGGTTCCGCTCGGCGGCCCGGCGGTCGTGCTCGTTCTGGATCCGGTCCCGGTCGTCCTGGCGGTTCTGGGCGAGCAGGATCAGCGGGGCGGCGTAGGAGGCCTGGAGCGAGAGCATGAGCGTGAGGAAGATGAACGGGTAGGGGTCGAAGCGCCAGCCCGCCGGGGCGAAGATGTTCCACAGGATCCAGACGGCGACGAACCCGGTCATGTAGACGAGGAACCTGGCGGTGCCGAGGAACCGGGCGATGCGTTCCGACAGGCGTCCGAACGCCTCGCGGTCGTAGGACGGGCGCAGGCGCAGGCCCAGTTCCCTCGGCTGGTCGAGCCGGTCGGTCATGCTCATGATCACGCTCCTTCTGCGCCGTTGTCCTCGTGCTCCCGCCAGTCTCCGGGGAGCAGGTGGTCGAGTACGTCGTCCACGGTGACCGCGCCGACCAGCCGGCCCGCCCCGTCCACCACGGGCACCGCGACCAGGTCGTAGTTGGCCAGGTACGAGCTCACCTGTCTGAGGGTGAGGTCGGGCCGGATCGGATCGAGCGAGTCGTCCATGACCGTGCCCAGCAGGGTGGACGGGGGCTCGCGCAGCAGGCGCTGGAAGTGGACCAGGCCGAGGAACCTGCCGGTGGGCGTCTCGACGGGCGGCCGGGACACGTAGACCTGGGTGGCCACGGCCGGGATGTGGTCCTGCTGGCGGATGTGGGCCAGGGCCTCGGCGACGGTGGCGCTCGGCGGCAGGATGATCGGCTCGGACGTCATGATGCCGCCCGCGGTGTTCTCCGGGTAGATCAGCAGCCGGCGGACCGGCGCCGCCTCCTCGGGCTCCATCAGCGCCATCAGCGCCTCGGCCTGCTCGGCGGGAAGGTCCTGGAGCAGGTCGGCCGCGTCGTCGGGGTCCATCTCCTCCAGCACGTCGGCGGCCCGTTCCGGTTCGAGGCGGCTGAGGATGCCGATCTGGTCGGGCTCGGGGAGCTCCTCCAGGACCTCGGCGAGCCGTACGTCGTCCAGGGCGGCGGCGACCTCGGCCCGGCGCTTGTCGGACAGCGTGTGCAGGGCGCTGGCCAGGTCGGCGGCGCGCTCGGTCTCGAAGGCGGCCAGCAGGGCGGCGGCGCCCTGGTCCTTCTGCACCGCGCCGAAGCCGCTGACCTCGTCCCAGTCCACGATCCGGTTGGCGCCGCGCCGCCGCAGGCCCAGCCCCGAGCCGCCCTTGACCAGCGCGACCTTGGTGATCAGCCACTCCGTGGTCCTGGTCTTCTCCATGGCCAGGTCCAGCACGGTCATCCGCTCGCCGCCGGTCTCCACCGACAGGTCGAGCATCTCGCCGATGACCAGGGTCTCCGAGGTCCGCTGCTCGAACCTGCGCATGTTGACCCGGCCGCTGAAGACGATCGACCCCGCCTCGATGGAGAGCACCCGGGTGATCGGCACGAAGACCCGGCGGCGCGGCTGCACCTCCACCACCAGCCCGTGCACCCGCGGCGGTGCGGAGACCGGGACGGCGACCACGACGTCGCGCAGCCGGCCGATCTGGTCGCCCGCCGGGTCGAAGACCGGGGTGCCGGCGAGCCGGGCGATGAAGATCCTCACATTTGAAGCGTAGGCCGTATGCCCGGACAGAGTCCCACGGCACGCCCATATGCCGGACTCCCCTTGCTGGTTCTTGCCCCGCCGTGACAGCATCAAAAGACTCGAACGGTAGTTACATGGGTGGTGTCATATGAGGCAGTCGGGGTTGCTGGTCGCGTTCGCGTCGTCCTGGTGTTTCGCCTTCTCCGGGCCGATGGCCAAGTACCTCGCCGCGGCCGGGCTCGCGCCGCTGGAGTCGGTCTGGGTCAGGATGGCCGGTGCGGGCCTGCTGCTCGTCGGCATCCTGGCGGTGGTCAGGCCCCGGGCGCTGCGCATCCCCCGTGCGCGGCTGCCGTTCTTCCTGGCCTACGCGGTGGTCGCGGTGGCGGGGGTGCAGGCGCTCTACTTCGCCGCCATCACCAGGCTGCCGGTCGGCGTCACCCTGCTGATCGAGTTCACCTCGCCGGTGCTCGTCGTGCTCTGGGTGCGGTTCGTCCGCCGGGTACGGCTGCCGCGCGCGGCGTTCACCGGGGCCGTGGTCGCGGTCGTCGGCCTCGGCATCGTGGTGGAGGTCTGGTCGGGCCTGAGCCTGGACCCGTTCGGCCTGCTGCTCGCCTTCGGCGCGGCGGCGTGCTGCGCCGGCTACTTCCTGCTCAGCGACGGCTTCGGCGACGACATCGACCCGCTCGGCCTGATCGCCTGGGGCCTGCTCGGGGCGGCCGCCGTGCTCGTCCCGGTCTCCCGGCCGTGGGACGTCCCGTGGCGGGCGCTCACCCGGACCGTCACCCCCGAGGGCGGGTACGCCCTGCCGGTGCTGGGGGCCGCGCTCTGGATGATCCTGGTCGCCACGGTCGTCGCCTACATCCTCGGCGTCACCGCGGTCCGCCGCCTCTCGGCGGCGGTCGGCTCCACGGTCGCCTCGCTGGAGGTCATCGCCGGGGCGGTGGTCGCCTGGGTCCTGCTCGGGGAGGCGCTGGGCGTCTTCCAGATCGCCGGCGGCCTGATCGTTCTGGTCGGCGCCTACCTCGCCCAGCGGGCCACGGCGGACCTGCCCGCACCCGTCAGGGAGGCGGGGGCGCCGGTTCCCGTGGCGTGAGGCGGGGCCGGGCCCGGCGGGAGGGCGCGGGGTCAGGCAGCCGGGGTCAGGTGGCCGGGGTCAGGCGGCCGGGGTCCGGGGCGTGAGCCGTACCACCTGGGACCCGGCGGCCCAGCGCTCCGTCAGGCCCGCTCCGTCGGCGGCGTTGAGCCGGTCCTTGGCGAGCGCGGCCACCGCCTCGGCGTGCGCGGCCTGGTCCACCACCTCGACGGAGGCGTCGAAGACGACCAGCCGCCCGCCGTTGTCCTTGCTCCGCAGCGTCACCTCGACCCGCTCGGAGCCGGCCAGCCCGGGGAGCTCCTGCTCGCCGCCGCCGGTCACCACGTAGATCGCGCCGTCGTGCCAGGTGTGCCAGGCCAGCCGGGGCCGGTCCAGTGCGAGCCACAGGATGCCCGACTTCTTGGCGCCCTCTTCGATCACGCTCATGAGACGACTGTACGGCCCGCGCCTCCGGGAGTCCGGGGCGCGGGCCGTACGGGATCGCGGGTCAGCGGCGGGCGAGCTTCCAGGCCGCCGGGAGCAGCCCGGCGGCGACGGCGATCTTGATCGCGTCGGTCACGACGAACTGGCCCGCGCCCGTCACCAGGGCGGTGCCCAGGTCCATCCTGGCGACGGCGATGAGGACCGGCAGGCCGAAGGCGTAGATGGCCAGGTTGCCCAGGACCATCGTGCCGACCGTGCGGGCGACGGTGCGGTCGCCGCCCCGCTCGGCGAGCCTGCCCACGAGGATGCCGGCGGCGACGAAGCCGAGCAGGTAGCCGAAGGTCGCGCCGACGAAGCCCGAGGTGCCCTCCGCGAACCACGGCACACCCGCGACTCCGGCGAGCACGTACACGGCCATGCTCAGCGCGGCGCGGTTCATCCCGAGGGCCGCGCCGACCAGCAGGACCGCGAAGGTCTGTCCGGTGAAGGGGACCGGAGAGCCGGGGATCGGGAAACTGAGCTGCGCGGCCAGGCCGGTCAGCGCGGCGCCGCCGGCGACGAGCGCGACGTCGCGGACCCAGGTGCCGGGGATGAGGTCGGACAGTACGGCGGGCCGGGCCGCCGAGGAAGCGTTTGCCATCGTTTATCTCTCCCTTTACCGATGCGTCGTGCTCATTATTCGGACATTCCATCACCGATCCGCTCAAGGGGTGTGCCAAGAACGAGGACGAGACTTTGTATGACCGCCATAGAGGCACGTCCGCGGCAGGGGACGGCGGCGGAACGGGACCGGCCCGCCGGTCCGGGCCGAGCGCCCGCTACGGTGTGGCCATGCGCTCCCGACGTTCGTGCCTCGCGGTCCCCGGCAGCAGCCCCCGCTTCCTGGAGAAGGCCCAGGGCCTGGCGGCCGACGAGGTCTTCCTCGACCTGGAGGACTCCGTCGCGCCGCTCGCCAAGGAGAGCGCGCGCAGGAACATCGTGGCCGCCCTGCGCGAGGGCGACTGGTCGGGCAAGGTACGGGTCGTGCGGGTCAACGACCTCGGCACGCAGTGGACCTACCGGGACGTCATCGAGGTCGTGGAGGGCGCGGGGGAGTTCCTCGACTGCCTGATGCTGCCCAAGGTCGAGGACGCCGCCCAGGTGGTCTGGCTGGACACGCTGCTCACCCAGATCGAGAAGGCCAACGGGCTGCCGGTGGGCCGGATCGGCATCGAGGCGCAGATCGAGAACGCCCGCGGGCTGGTCAACGTGGACGCCATCGCCGGGGCCTCGCCCCGCCTGGAGACGCTGGTCTTCGGTCCCGCCGACTTCATGGCCTCGATCAACATGCGGACCCTGGTGGTGGGCGAGCAGCCGCCCGGCTACACCGAGGGCGACGCCTACCACTACATCCTCATGCGGATCCTGATGGCCGCCCGCATGCACGACCTGCAGGCCATCGACGGGCCGTACCTCGCGATCAAGGACCTGGACGGCTACCGCCGGGTGGCCGGGCGCTCGGCGGCCCTCGGGTTCGACGGCAAGTGGGTGCTCCACCCGACGCAGGTGGAGGCGGCCAACGAGGTGTTCTCGCCGTCGCAGGAGGACTACGACCACGCCGAGCTCATCCTGGACGCGTACGCGTACTACACGACGGTGGAGAGGCGCGGCGCGGTCATGCTCGGCGACGAGATGATCGACGAGGCGTCGCGGAAGATGGCGCTGGTGGTCGCGGCCAAGGGCCGTGCCGCCGGTCTCCCCCGCACCAGCGCCTTCACTCCGCCCACCGCCTGACGCCGGTCTACAGCTTGACCCCGATCGTGGTGAAGAACCACAACGACGAGGTCAGCCAGAGGCCGGTCAGCGCGGTGAACGCCAGCCCGCCGAGCAGCGGGAGCGTCCAGCCGGGCAGCCCGCGCCTGGGCAGGGCCAGCATCTTCGCGGTGAACACGCCGTAGAAGAAGCAGCCCAGCAGCGAGTGGACCATCACGCGCGCCACGTCGAACTGGGCGCCGAGCGCGTACAGGCAGTGGAACGCCACCGGGATCGTCAGGACGAACGCGATCCGGCCCGACCAGCGGTGCAGGGTGCCGATCCACGGGACGTCCATCTTGATCTTGCCCCACATCACCAGGGCGGAGAAGACCTGGACCAGTGCGAGCAGGAACGCGCCGGTGGTGAGCCAGGACTTCATGGCCAGCGGCCCGGAGAACCCGGCCGGGCCGACCGCGTAGCCGGTGGGCGCGTGGACGCGCCCGTACAGGCCCAGCGCGACCGCGACCAGCCCGCCCACGACGAGCGGGACGAGCAGCGGGGCGAGGTTCTGCCGCTGCGGGAGCCGGGAGACCTGCGTGTCGTTCATGTCGCTCATGGGATCTCCTCCGGAGTTCGCGTCCGTGAACGCGCCGCGCCCGTCGATTCGCTCGCTCACGAGATCTCCCCGATGAACTCGTCGACGTCCTTGGGGTCGACCTCTTCGCCGTTGACGGTCGCGTTCTCGCCCGGTTCGGGGATCGCGACCTCGGCGGGCTCGCCGTCGACGAGGGCCAGGCCGACCCTGCTGCCGTCGTCGAGGTAGATCCAGCCCGCCCGGACCTGCGCGCCGCGGACGATCGCGCTGGCCCGGTAGAGACCGGAGGGCTTCTTGACGGTGGGCGCGGCGAAGTCCCACTGCTCGGCGCCGAACTCCAGCGTCCCGGCCGCCCTGCCGCCGCCGAGCTTCGCCTCGACGGAGGCGCCGCCCGGGCCGGAGAGGGTGACCCGGCCGTCGGCGGCCTTGCCCTTGAGCCAGGCCTCGATCCTGCCGTCGCAGAAGTAGCCGACGGCCTTGCCGTTGCGGATGGAGATGGCGATGAGTCCGCCGTTGCCCCGGACCCGGCCCGCGTAGTCGGCCTTGGCCGGTACGGGCTTGGCGGTCTTGGACGGTGCGGGCGACGCCGAGGCCTCCGAGGTGGCCTCGGCCACCGGGGCGGGCCCACCCTGGGCGGCGTCCTGTGTCGTCGGTGAGGTGGTGGCGCTGAGCGCGCCGAGCGCGACGGTCATCACCGCGCCGACGGCCAGCGTGAGAACGGGCCCCAGCCGTTTCATGATCTGCTCCCTGGGGTTGGATTTCTTCCTGCCCCCCATGAAAGGTCCCACCGGCCGGGACGTCTGTGAAGTAATCCGCACAGGGCGTTCTTCTCCGGTTTTCCCCTGACGGCGGATCGGGTCCCGTCCGGGCGGGGTGCCGGACAGGATCTCCGGACGCGATGACTCGGATTTATCGCTGTAACAAGTGATAAATCAGATGTCGAGTTGATGAATCTCACTAGAGAGGTCTCGCCAGAGCGGTCCCGGCGTGTTGATCTGGAAGGTGTACGGCCTGCCGCAGGAGTCCGGATCACGGAGGTGATCGTTTCGACGGGACGGGTAGTAGTAGGGTCGCCTGGGATTCGCCGTTCCCGCAGGGGATTGCGGTCGATCGCCATGGGACGAGTGGAACGGTCCGGACGTCAGGGACTCCGGACGCGTAGGCTTCCTGCGAGGAGGTGCTGAGCGTGGCCTCGGGCCCTCACGACCCGCGCTCGCGAGAATGGCCGCCGGACGACGACGGCGTGCCCGACGGCACGGCACGGCCGCCCCGGTCCCAGGAGCCGCAGGAGCCCCCGCCGACGATCCAGCACACCCCGCCCGGTCCCTCGGACGACCGCACCCGGGGTCTGCCCCTGTCCTCGCCCTGGATGTCCCCGCCCTTCGCGGCCCCCGCCCCGGACGACGAGGACCCTCCCCGGTCCCCCGGCGAACGCCGCCGCCCCTACACCCAGCCGTACGGCCCCCGGCTCCCGGCCCCCGCCGGTCCGGGCGGTTCCGAACCGCCCGCCCGCGCCGACTCCGACCCGTCCTCGTCCGACCCGTCCTCGTCCGACCCGTCCTCCTCTGGGCCGTCCGGTGCCCCGGACGACGCCGGAACCTCCGCCGGGACGCCCGCGCAGCCGGAGGCCCCCGCCGCCGCGCCGGGGCTGCGCCGCAGGGCGGTGAACCGGCCGGACCTGCTGGTCGCCTCGGGGCCACCGGGAGGGCCCGGTGCCCCTGTGCGGGCGGTGCCCGGGGATCCCGCGGTTCCGGCGGGATCCGAGCCGGTACGGGACCCCGGGCCGGTGAGCGGTTCCGGGCCGGTACGGGAACCCGGACCGGTGCGCGGACCCGTGCGCCCGCCGGACGCCGAACTCGTGTGGCCGATCCGGGCACCGGAACCGGCGCCCGGGCCGCCCGCCGCGCCCGCTCCCGCGGAGCCGGAGGAGCGGCGGGACGGACCGCGCGCGCCGTACGGGCTCCGGCGCGAGGGGGACGGGCCGCCCCCGGCGCACGACCGGGACGAGCCGCCCGCGCCGTACGCGCAGGACGGGCCGGACGACCCGCACGAGCAGGACGACTTCGAGCCGGTGCGGCGCGTCGGGCGGCCGCCCGGCGGCCGTCCGGCGCGGCCGGACCTCCTGGTGGCCCAGGGGCCGCCGCGCAGGCGCGGTCCCAACGGCGGGCGGCACCACCGCTCGGCCACGGCGCCCTCGGCCGTGCGCCGTTCCAGCCCGGCGCGGAGCAGGCGCGGCCGGGGACTGGTCATCCCCTTCCTGATGGTGCTCGTGCTGACCGCCGCGGTCGGCGGAGGCCTGGTGCTGTGGGGCTGGGTGAGCAGCCCGTTCGCCACGGGCCTGCGCCTGGTCGGGGACGACTTCCGGCTCGGGGACACGGCCTTCGTCTCCCCGATCGCCGGGCACGGCGACGGGTCCAACCAGGTGCTCAACGACATCGCCTCGGTCGGCTCCACCACGGTCGCGGTCGGCAGCGACACCACCAGCCCCGTTCCCCGGCCGCTCTTCCTGGTCTCGCAGGACGAGGGCGCGACCTGGGGGCTGGGGGAGGTCACCGGACCGGTGGGGCGGGAGGGCGCGCCGACCACCGTCGGCCTGGTGGCGGGCGGCGACGGCCGCTGGCTGGCCGTCGGGACCGAGCCGTTCACCACCGCGCCCGGGCTGTGGACCAGCGCCGACGGCCGGTCGTGGACCGCGGTGGACCCCGGGGGGCTGACGGCCTTCGAGACCGGGGGCCAGATCATGGACCTGGCCCGGACCTCCTCCGGGTTCGTCGCGGTCGGCGCCACCTTCCTCGACGACGGCGCCTACGGAGCCGCGGCCTGGACCTCCCAGGACGGGCGGAGCTGGACCCGGGTGGAGGCGCGCGACCTCGGCGCGTCCGTGCGCGGCCTCCAGGCGGTCGCGGCCCGGGGGGACGCCGTGGTCGCGCTGGCCGACCCGGCGGAGGGGGGCTCCGGCGCCGTCGTCCTGCGCTCGGGCGACGGCGGCAGGTCCTGGCTGCGGGCCGGGAAGCCGCTGGACGGCGTGACCCCGCGGGCGGGCTCGCTGGCCGCGGAGGGCGGGGGCTTCGTGCTCGTCCCGCTCCAGCAGCGCGACGCCAAGGGCGAAGTCCGCGTCTACTGCTCCGCCAACGGCGGCACCTGGGACCGGTGCGGGACCATCACCGGGCTGGACCCGCAGGGGTCGGGCGTCAGGCGCCTGGCCTCCTCCGCCGCCGGGGTGGCCGCGGTCGCGGAGTCGGGCCCCGAGCGCTACGCCGTCTACACCAGCGGAGACGGCCGCGACTGGACCGGGACCACCGAGCTCGGCGAGGTGTCCGGCACGCTGCGGGCACTGGCGATCTCCGACGCGGGCACGCTCGTCGCCGGAGGCGACAGGCGCGCCGTGGGGGAGGACAACCGGCTCGTCCTCCTCACGGCGCCGAAGGGAGGCCAGGCGCGCCCGGTCGACCTGGACGCGATCGCCGGCCTCAACCGGGCGGCGCGGGAGACGGCCAGGGTGGCGGCGGCGGAGGAGGGCGGGTTCGTCGCGGTCGGCACGGCCTCGGGCGACGCCGCGATCTGGACCAGCGAGGACGGCGCGGAGTGGCGGGCCGGCGGTCCCGCGCAGATCTTCGGCGGAGAGTACCGGCAGGCGCTCAGCGACGTCGTGCACGGCCGGAGGGGCTGGCTCGCCGTGGGCGGCACGATGAGCGGGGTCGCCTCGACCGAGCCCCTGCTCGTCACCTCGGCCGACGGGCGGAACTGGCGCCGGGTCCCGGTCATGGGCCCCCTCGGGCGCCGGGACGGCCACGACTCCCTCGCCGCGCACGCGGTCGCGGCGGGCCGCTCCGGATACGTGCTGGCCGGCGAGGAGCGCGGGCCGGCCTCCGTCACCCCCGTCCTGTGGTTCTCCGCCGACCTGAAGCGCTACACCAGGGTGGCCAGGCTCCCCTCCGGGGGCGCCGGTGTTCGCCTGCGCGACGTCTCGCCGACCTCCTCCGGCTACATGGCCGTCGGAGGCTCCGGCACGGCGGGGCGGGAGACCGGCGTGGTCTGGGTCTCGGCCGACGGGGTCACCTGGACCGCGCGCAAGCCCGTCCTGCCCGAGGGGGCGAGCTCGGCGGACCTGCGGCACGTGGTCACGTACGGCGGGCAGGTGGTCGCGGCGGGCGTGGCGGAGACCGGGCAGGGCCCCCGCGCCTTCGCCGCGGTCTCCCGGGACAACGGGGCGACCTGGCGGATGGCCTGGCTTCCGGCTGACCGGGCGGCGGCCGTGCAGGACCTGGCGGCGACCCCGGAGGGCGTGGTGGCGGTGGGCTGGCAGGGCGAGCCCGGCGCCGGGGACAGTGCGGCCTGGACGTCCGAGGACGGGCTGTCCTGGCAGCGGCACACGCCCACCCAGGGGCGGCTCGCCGGTGAGGGCGCCCAGGCGCTCGGCGCGGTGGCGGTCTCCGGCGACCAGGTGGTGGCCCTGGGCCGGTCGACCACCTACGACGCCGACCACCTCATCCTGTGGCGTTCGACCCTGGCGGCCGGTCGATGAGCGCCCATCCGGCCAGGGCGTCCAGGAGGCCGGGGGAGAGCGGCAGGCGCGGCAGCTCGCCGGGGTCGAACCAGCGGGCGTCGGCGGCGTCGTCACCGGCGGCGAGCGCGCCGCCGGTGACCTCGGCCAGGTAGTCGCGGATCTCGTAGACGGCGCCGCCGGGGCCCGGCCGGTCCACGACGCCGGCCAGGGAGCCGACCGCGACCGTCAGGCCGGTCTCCTCCAGGACCTCGCGGGCGACCGCCTCGGCGTCGGACTCGCCGGGCTCGACCCGGCCGCCGGGGACGGACCAGAGTCCCGCTCCGGGAGGACGGCCGCGGCGCACAAGGAGCATCCGCCCAGATGCATCAAAAATGATCGCTCCCACACAATTTACGCGCACATAGACAATATTACGACTGCATAACGGGTGGCACCCTTGACTCATGGGTGGCTGGGAGCGCACCGTGGGTAGTCGTGAGAGCCTCGCCTACCTGCCCGCGCTGTTTCGGGCCGCTCCGCCCGCCGAGTGCTTGGTCAAGCGCCTGGCGGTGCGGTCCGCACGGTGACGTCCTGCCGCTGCAGCCGCCGAGACAGCCGTCGTCCGCCGCCGTGGAGGCGGTCAGCCGGAACGCCCGCGTCCCGGTCTGGCTGCCGTGGCCGCTCCCGCCGGGCTGGCTGGTCACCGGCTTCACCGAGGCGGGTGACGAGCGCACGGGCGGCCGGGCCACGGTGGTCGCGCTCTCCGGCCCCTCCGTCACCCGGGGACCGGCCGACCTGCTTCTCATCGCGGAGGAGCCGGGGGTGGGCCTCGGTGCGGGCTTCGCCGGGCTGGACGGCCCCGACCCGGGAGACGGGTTCGGCGCCGGCCCCCCGCACGCGAAGATCGAGGTGAAGGGGCATCCGGCCGCGCTCTGGTGCGTGGACGCCGCGCCCGACCGGGCGGTCTACGCGGGCGAGGCCCTGGGAGACTGGCTGTGGGCGATCGCCTGGCCGGCCGAGGCGGGCTGCCTGATCGTCCTGTCCGAGCTCTCCCTGCGCGACCTGCGCGACGACGGTCAGGCGTTCGACCTGCCCTTCGGGGCCTTCTCCCCCCGCCTGGGCGGAGGAAGCTGACCTTCCATTGCTCTCCCCCCGACCGGCCCAGGGGGGATTCGTGTTCGATGTCCAGTTCTTCGTCGAGGCGTTCGTCACGATGTTCGTCATCATGGACCCGCCCGGCGTCATCCCCCTCTTCCTGGCCTACACCGGCGGCAGGGGGGCGGCGGAGCGCAGGAGGGTCGCCTGGCAGGCGCCCATCGTCGCGTTCTGCCTCATCGTGGTCTTCGCGGTGTTCGGCCAGGCGATCCTCGGATACCTGCACGTCGAGGTGCCCGCCATGCAGATCGCGGGCGGCCTGCTGCTCCTGCTGGTCGCCCTCCAGCTGCTGACCGGGGAGACCGAGCCGCCGGCCGGGAGCATGAAGTCGAACGTGAACGTCGCGCTCGTCCCGCTCGGCACCCCCCTGCTCGCCGGGCCCGGCGCGATCGTGGCGACGATCGTCTTCGCCCAGCAGGCGGAGGCCAAGAGCGGCGGCATCCTGGCCCTGGCCATGGCCATCGCGGCCGTGCACATCCTGCTCTGGGTGTTCATGCGGTTCTCGGTGGGGATCGTCCGGGTCATCAAGGAGAACGGCATCGAACTCGTCACCCGCATCGCGGGCCTGCTCCTGTCGGCCCTCGCCGTACAGCTCATCATCACCGCCGTCCGCACGCTCGTCGCGACCGGGTGACCGGCATCCGCACATGCGCCGGGACCGGACGGGCCGTGATGCGCAGCATCGCCGTTAATGGGGCAGTAAGGTTCTGAGTCGTGACAGCGCGTATCGAGCGAGTGGTGACCGAGGGCGTCGTCGATGTCGACGGCGTCGAGCACAAGGTCGAGAGCAACACCTGGATCGTGGGTGACGATGAGGAGGTCATCGTCATCGACCCCGCGCGTGACGCGGAGAAGATCCTGGAGCAGGTCGGCGAGCGGGAGGTGCTCGCCGTCATCTGCACCAGCGGCCTGCCCGACCACGTCGGCGCGGCCATCGAGGTGGCGGCGCGGGACGAGGCGGTGGTCGCCATGCATCCCAAGGACAAGCCGCTGTGGCGGCGGACCTGGCCCGACACCTGGCCGGACATCGAGCTGGAGGACGAGGGCGTGTTCGCCGTCGCCGACGTCGAGCTGGAGGTCATGACCACCCCCGGCGTCACGCACGGCTCCATCTCGCTCTACAGCGAGGACCTGGACGCCGTCTTCACCGGCAAGACGCTGCTGGCCGACGGCCCCGGCAAGCTCGAGGGCGAGTACCCCGCCCTGGCCGACCAGCTCTCCACGATCGGCGGGCGGCTGTTCACCCTGCGCCACAGCACCCGCGTGCTGCCCGCGCACGGCGAGGAGACGGTCATCGGCGAGCTGGAGCCGAAGTTCGACTCCTGGCTGTCCGGCTCGCTGACCGGCGGCTCCGCCGCCGCGGACGAGGGCCCGCTGACCGACGGGACGCGCGCCGCGGGGATCCGGCTGAACACCGACGGCGACTAGCCCTCGATGGACCAGCTCCCCCTGGAGGGAATGCCGCGGCGGCTGTACGCATGCACGCCGTCGCGGTTGAACACCTGGCTGGACTGCCCCCGGCGCTACCGGTTCACCTACCTGGACCGGCCGGCCCCGCAGCGGGGGCCGCGGTGGGCGCACAACAGCGTGGGCGTGAGCGTGCACAACGCCCTGGCCGCCTGGTGGCGGGAGCCGTACGACCGGCGCACTCCGGCGGTGGCGGGCGTCCTGCTCGCGAACGGGTGGATCGGCGACGGGTTCCGCGACGCCGAGCAGTCGTCCGCCTGGCGCGACCGGGCGCGGGAGATGGTCTCCGGGTACGCCGCGACCCTCGACCCCTCCGACGAGCCCGTCGGCGTCGAGCGGACCGTGGCGACCCGGACCTCCGTCCTGGCCCTGTCCGGCCGGGTCGACCGGCTCGACCGGCGGGGCGGGGAACTGGTCGTGGTGGACTACAAGACCGGGCGCCGCCCGCCGGTCGACGACGACGCCAGGTCCTCGCTGGCGCTGGCCGTCTACGCCATCGCCTCCGCCCGCATGCTGCGCCGCCCGTGCCGGAGGGTGGAGCTGCACCACCTGCCGAGCGGCTCGGTCACGGCGTGGGAGCACACCGACGAGTCCCTCGCCCGACACCTGGGCCGCGCCGAGGAGATCGGGAGCGAGGCCGCCGAGGCCGACGAGGGCTACCGGGCCTGGGCCGGCGCCGCGGGCCGGGACTCCGGCGGGGCGGGGGGCTCCCGCCCGAGATCCGGTGCGGCGGGCGGCCCGGGCGCCGACCGGGTGCCGCCGGCCGTCCCGCCGGAGATCGACGCGCTCTTCGCGCCGCGCACCGGTCCGCTCTGCTCCTGGTGCGACTTCCGCCGCCACTGCCCCGACGGTCAGGCCGCGGCCCCCGACAAGGCTCCCTGGGACGGCCTGGCCGGTTGAGGGGCCCCTCCGGGGGTCCCCCGGCGTGCCCGGGTCAAGCGGCCTTCGCGGCGCCCGCGGGCCAGCGGCGGGGGTCGGTCAGGCCCTTGAGCCCCCGGCTCACGTCGTAGCCGGCCGCCTCCAGCCGCTCCCGCGACGCGGCGAGCATCTCGCGGGTGTACGGCATGAACGCGCGGTCGTGGACGGGCTCGGGGACCGAGTTCATGCCCAGCCGGAACGCCCTCAGCGCCGCGGTCACCGTGGCGCGCGGCACCTCGGGCAGCACGCCGTACAACCGCCTGGCCCAGTGCGGCAGCGAGTAGTAGCACAGCGCGCCGAACGGGAAGTAGGCCGGTTTGCCGGGGTTGAGCATGCGCAGCTCGGCGGGCAGGCGCGGCCACAGGAGGAAGCGGACGGTGGCGGCGGCCTCGGGGGTGACCTTCAGCCTGGGCCTGACCTGTGTGAAGTAGGCGTCCATCTCGGCGAGCGAGCCCGGCACGTCCTCCGCGTGCAGGCCCACGTAGGAGGCGCTGCGGCGCTGCTCGGCCAGGTAGCGGTCCGCCTGGCGGTCGGTCAGCCCGAGGCCCGCCCGGCGCGCCACCGACAGGTAGGACGAGACCTCGGCGCAGTGCACCCAGAGCAGGAGCTCCGGGTCGTCCACGCGGTGGATCCGTCCGGTGTCGGGATCGTCGATGCGCAGGGTCCGGTGGATGCCCCGGACCCTGCGGCCGATCTCGTCGGCCTCCGCCGGGCTGCCGAAGGTCACCCGGCCCACGAAGTCGGCGGTACGGCGCAGCCGTCCGAACGGGTCCTCCTGGAAGTTGGAGTTCTGCCAGACGCCCCGCATCGCGAGGGGGTGCAGTGCCTGGAGCATCAGGCCCCGGACTCCGCCTATCCACATGGAACGGTCGATGTGCACCAGCCAGGTCGCGGTGTGCGGGGGCTGGACCACGATGTCGTCGATGCTCTCCATAGTAAGTAGATGGTTACACACCATTCGACGGGTCGTCCAACAGGGGTGGGCGGAGTGCTTGCGGCGCAGGTGGGCGGCGCGCCGGCGGGACCGGCCGGGAACGGGCGGGCGGGGTGCCCGCCCGGGGCGGGCCTCAGCTCAGCAGCCGGGCCTCGGCGGCGTTCCAGAACCGGGTGAGGGCGGCGGCCGTGGTCTCCGGGGCCTCCACGGCGGGAGAGTGGACCGCGCCGGGGACGACCACGCACTCGGCGTCCAGCCGCAGGGCCATCTCGGCCTGCATCGCGGGCGGCCAGCCGTCGTCGTGCTCGCCGTACAGCACCAGGGTGTCCACCTCGACCTGGGTGAGCTCGTCGCACCGGTCGGGGGCGGAGAGCACCTGCCGGGTCATGGCGGCCATGCCGACGGGCGAGTTGGAGAACAGCCGCTTGCGCAGGAACGCCACGATCTCGTCGGGCACCCCGGCGGCCAGCGCCTCCGGCTCCATCCGGTTGTGCCACAGGTGCTCCATGCCGAGCTCGGGCAGCTCCGTGAGCATGGCCCGGCCGAAGCGCTCGCGCGGGCCGACGATCGCCGCGGGGCCCGAGCTCATCAGCGTGTAGGACGCGAACTTGGTGCGGCCGTCGATCACCGCCTCCCGGGTGACCAGCCCGCCGAAGGAGTGGCCGACCAGGTGGACGGGCTCGCCCTCGCCGATCGTCTGCGCGAGGAGGTCGACGTCGTTGCCGAGCGCCTCGCAGGTGTAGGCCTCGGGGTCGTCGGGGCCGCCCGTCTCGAACTGGCCGCGCATGTCGACCGCGATGACCCGGCGGCCGGACTGGGCGAGCGTCTGCAGGACCGCGATGAAGTCCTCCTTGCTGCCGGTGAGACCGGGGACCAGCAGGGCGGGCCAGCGCTCGGGGACGCCGCTGACGGGCAGCGCCTCCAGCGCGGCGAAGGAGCCCGCCGACGTGTCGATCGAGGCCGGGCGGACGCCAGGAGGCAGGGTCAGAAATCGCGGCGTACTCACGTGAGACCACGATACCTCTATGACCGGGATGGCTCGGTGTCTGAAGGAGGACGACGGAAGGGGCCCCGCCCCTGCGGGCGGAGCCCCTTCCGCGCTGGTACGGCTAGTTCGGGCGCCGCGGGCTCCGCTGGGCCCTGGGCTGGGGCCGGCGGCGGTTCTGGATGCGCTCGGAGGCCGCCGAGGGGGCGATCTCGTCGTCGTCCGTCGCCAGGTCCGGCGACTGGAAGATGACCGTGAACGGGCTGGCCGGAATGATCTTCTCCGGCTGGGGCCGGGGCGCCTCCGGCGCGGGCTCGTCGTCCCGGGCCGGGCTGCCGGCCGCCACCGGCTCGCCGAGACCGGCCTCGGGGTTGAGCCCGGTCCTGCGGGTACGGCCGCGCCGGGGCGCGGGCTCGTCGTTGCTCGGTGCCACGTCCGCCTCCACCGGAGGAAGTTCGACGACTTCTACGACAGGGTCCTGGATCCGCCCGGCCTCGACCGGCGCCGGGGTCTCCTCGGTGACACGGCCGCCGCGGGTGCGGCGGCTCCTGGTCTCCTGGGCGGGACGGCGCTCCGCCTCCTCCGCGAGAGGGGCCGGCGTGACCGCGGCCTCCTCCTGCACGGCCTCTTCCTGCACGGCCTCTTCCTGCACGGCCTCCGCGCTCCGGCCGCCGCGGGTGCGGCGGCGCTCGCGGGGGGCGCGGGCGGGCCGCTCGCGGCGCTCCTCGCGGTCCTCGTCACGGCCGCGGCGGGAACCGCGCGAGCGGACGCGGCCGGTCTCGCCGAGGTCCTCGACCTCTTCGGCGGCCAGGCCCGCGCGGGACCGGTTGGCCCGCGGCAGCACACCCCTGGTGCCCTCGGGGATGCCCAGGTCGCTGTAGATGTGCGGGGAGGTCGAGTAGGTCTCGGCGGGGTCGGCGAAGGAAAGCGAGAGCGCGTTGTTGATGACCTTCCAGCGGGTGAGGTCCTCCCACTCCACGAAGGTCACCGCGACGCCGGTACGGCCCGCACGGCCGGTGCGGCCGATCCGGTGCACGTAGGCCTTCTCGTCCTGCGGGCAGTCGTAGTTGACGACGTGGGTGACGTCGTCGACGTCGATGCCGCGCGCCGCGACGTCGGTCGCGACGAGCACGTCGATCTTGCCGTTGCGGAAGGCCCGCAGGGCCTGCTCGCGCTGGCCCTGGCCAAGGTCTCCGTGGACGGCCGCGGCCGCGAACCCGCGCTCCTTGAGCTGCTCCACGACCATGTCGCAGGCGCGCTTGGTCTCGCAGAAGACCATCGTGAGACCGCGGCCCTCGCACTGCAGGAGGCGCCCCAGGATCTCGATCTTGTCCATCCGGTGCGTGCGCCAGACGAACTGCGTGGTCTGCGGGGTCGCCTCCGCCTCGGCGTCGTTGGTCTCGGCCCGCACGTGGGTGGGGCGGTTGAGGTAGCGGCGGGACAGGGCGACGATCTCGCCCGGCAGGGTGGCGGAGAACAGCATCGTCTGCCGCTCGGCCGGGACGAGCTTGATGATGCGCTCGATGTCGGGCAGGAAGCCCAGGTCGAGCATGCGGTCGGCCTCGTCCAGGACGAGCATGGCGATCTGGCTCAGGTCGAGGTGCTTCTGCTTGACCAGGTCGAGCAGGCGGCCCGGGGTGCCGACGATGACGTCGACGCCCTGCTGGAGCGCCTCGATCTGGGGCTCGTAGGCACGCCCGCCGTACACGGTGAGGATGCGGGAACCGAGCTTGCCGGCGGCCGTGACCAGGTCCTCGGTGACCTGGAGGGCCAGCTCGCGGGTGGGCACGACGACCAGCCCGCGCGGCTTCTTCCGGTTCTTCCTGGGCTTGCCGACACGCTGGAGCATCGCCACGCCGAAGGCGTAGGTCTTGCCGGTGCCGGTGCGCGCCTGGCCGATGATGTCCTGGCCGCCGAGGGCCAGAGGGAGCGCCATCTCCTGGATGGGGAACGGCGCGGTGATGCCCTCGGTCTCGAGGGCGTCGGCGATCTCTGGTGTGACTCCGAGGTCTCGGAAGGTCGTCAGCTTGGGCCTGCCTAAGTCTCCGTTGAAGGCAGTCCTGCCGGGACCGCGGGCGAAAAGATCTCCCCGTGCCGGGTCCTCGCGGAAGGGCCAGCCCTCTCATGTCATCAACGACCGCTGCGGCGTCACGCCGACTTTTGGGGGCGTCCGAGGGCGGGTCCCCCCGGATTAACACAGTGCGGTCGCACTTTCACAGATGAGTGTACCCGATACCACAACGGGGAATCGATTTCTCGGCATTCCCGCTGAATCCCCTGGCCATTCTGCCGCCCGCCCCGTGCGCGGCGGGTCGCCGGCCCTGCGGAGACGCCGGGCCCCGCCGCTCGTAAGCTGCGCTCATGAGTGATTCCTCTCCCGGCGTCGTCGACCTTCTCGGCGTCCTGGCGTATGCCGAGCTGACGGCGTTCCTCCGCCTCGCGGAGGACGCCGCACGCCACGCTCCGACGCTCACCGACCGGGCCGCACTCGGCGATCTCGCGGCGGCCGAGTACGCGCACTTCCGCCTGCTCCGCGACCGGCTCGCCTCGCTCGGTGCGGACCCGGAGGAGGCGATGGCCCCGTTCGCCGGGCCGCTGGACGGCTGGCACGAGCAGACCGCGCCGGGGGACTGGCTGGAGGTCCTGGTCAAGGCGTACGTCGGCACCGGTATCGCGCTCGACTTCTACCGCGAGGCCGCGGCCCGCGTGGACGAGGAGACACGGCGGCTGGTCGAGGAGGTCCTCGCCGACGAGGGGCGCTCCCAGTTCGCGGTGGAGCGGGTCAGCATGGCGATCAAGGAGGACCCGAAGCTGAGCGGGCGGCTGGCGCTGTGGGCCAGGCGGATGGTCGGCGAGGCGCTGAGCCAGGGACAGCACGTGGCCGCCGCGCGGCCGGAGCTGGCCGCACTGCTGGTGAGCGCGGAGGAGGACATCGCCCGGATGTTCACCCGGCTGACCGAGGCGCACGGCAGGCGCATGGAGGCGCTGGGCCTGACCCCCGGACCCTGACGCTCCGGGGTCCCGGCCCCGGTCCGGGAGAACCGGTCTGCTGATCGGGCGGCGTGGAGGCGGTCAACGGTTGTACGGTGCGAGACATGAGGGCCTCGCGCCGCTACGGCAGTTCCTTGACGAGATGTGGGCCGAATCGCTGGGCTTCGCGCGCAGTGCTGCGAAGGGGGAGCGCGGGCTGCCCGGCCACCGAGCCGGGACGGGACACCGCCCACGGGGTCCGCCGGACCCCCCGCCCGCGCGGTTGCGGACTCGGCGGACGGGGCGAGTGCCCGGGCGGCGAAGACTAGAGGGTGCCGCCGAAACCGACCGGGCGGGCCTCCTCCTCGCCGATCTCGATGAAACCGAGCGAGGCGATCGGGACGAGGACCTTGCGGCCCTTGACGTCGGTGAGGGAGAAGATCCCCCGGTCGGCGGAGAGGGCCTTGCCGAGCTCCTCCTCCACCTGCTCGGACGAGAGGTCGGTCTCCACTACGAGCTCGCGGTGCACGGACCGCACGCCGATCTTGACTTCCACGGTGTCCCCTTTCGATGAGGGCTGCCGTCCCATCGTGACCCCATCGGGGATCTGACGCGCCGGTTGATCGCGTCAAGCGAACAGGAACACCGCGGGCCCGGGCGGATCGCCGGGCCGTGCCGCGAGCCGCCGGCCGTCAGCTCGTGCGGGGGAAGCCGGAGATGCCGCGCCAGGCCAGGCGGGCCATGAGCTGGGTGGCGGCGTCCTTCGGGATGGAGCCGGTGCTGCTGATCCAGTAGCGGGCGCTGACCTCGGCCATGCCGACCAGGCCGACGCCGAGGAGGCGGGCCTCGTCGCTGGAGCAGCCGGTGTCCTCCTGGATGACGTGGCTGATCATCTCCGCGCTCTCGCGGAGGTTGCGCTCGATGCGCTGGCGGACCTGGGCGACGTTGCGCAGGTCGGACTCGAAGACGAGGCGGAACGCCTCGCCCTGGCCGGAGACGAAGTCGAAGAAGGCGCCGATCGCGGCCTGGACGCGCTGCTTGTTGTCCGTGGTGGAGGCGAGGGCGTCCCGGCAGCGGGTGATCATGTCGTCCACGTGCAGGTCGAGCAGGGCGAGGTAGAGCTCCTGCTTGCCGGGGAAGTGCTGGTAGAGGACCGGCTTGCTGACCCCGGCCCGCTCGGCGATCTCGTCCATCGCGGCCGCGTGGTATCCGTTCTCCACGAACACCTCCTGCGCCGCACTGAGCAGCTGGCGGCGGCGGGCCATCCGGGGCAGCCGGGTGCCCCGGGGCTTGGCGTCCGGGGTAGCGGTCACGGCGGTCTCCTTGCGGGATGCTCCTATGAGCGCCCGGGGCATCCCACCCGGCCGCCGCTGGCTGCGCGCGGCCCGGTCGGCGGGCACTCTACGTCTCGGGCCATCCTACGCGCGGGTAACCAGGTCAGCGATAGTCGTCCTCGTCGATGGCGACCTCCCGGCTCTGCTCGGTGGCGTCCGCGGGGTCGGCGTCGAACGGGATCCGGTCGGGCCAGGCGGGGCCTCCGGCGCGCATCTCGCGGTGCTGCTCGGCCGCGTCGGCCTCGGGGGTCTCGACGTCCCGCTCGCCCCCGGTCCCCGCGGCCGCGGTGTCGTCGATCTCCTCGAGGGTGTCGCCGTTCACATCCATCTCCGACATCGGCCCGTCCTTCCGTCCTCCGCGAGCAATGGACGCCACCCAGCGTACGTCTCGGCGGCCCACCCGTTTGACAAGGCAGGGGCATCGGTTTTCCCGTGGCGGGTATGTGCCCCGTCGGTGAGTGTTTCCATCCACTTGACGATATTTCCGAACATGTGCGCGAAAATCGATGGAGAAACCTCCGGAGAGACCGAGGCAGGGAGGCGCCATGCGGAGCATCTGGAAGGGCGCGGTGTCCTTCGGGCTCGTCACGATCCCGATCAGGTTGTACACCGCGACGGAGCAGCGCGACGTCGCCTTCCACCAGGTGCACCGGGAGGACGGCGGCCGGGTGAGGTTCCGCCGGGTCTGCGAGGTCTGCGGGGAGGAGGTGCCCTTCGCCCACGTGGCCAAGGGCTACGAGCTGCCCACCGGGGAGATGGTGGTGCTCGGCGAGGACGACTTCGAGGACCTGCCGCTGCCGACGGCGCACCGGATCGAGGTGCTCCAGTTCAGCCCCGCGGACCAGATCGACCCGATCCTGCTGAACAGGTCCTACTACCTGGAGCCGGACCCCGTGGGCGTGAAGCCGTACGTCCTGCTCCGCGACGCGCTCGAGCGGTCGGGGCGGGTGGCGATCGCGAAGGTGGCGCTGCGGCGGCGGGAGTCGCTCGCGGCGCTGCGGGTCCGGGAGGGGGTGGTCGTGCTGGAGACCATGCTCTGGCCCGACGAGGTGCGCGAGGCCGGCTTCGGCTTCCTGGACGAGAGCGTGGAGATCCGCGCGCAGGAGTCGAGGATGGCCGCCTCGCTCGTCGAGTCCATGAGCGGGGACTTCGACCCGGCCGCGCACCGAGACGCCTACCGGGAGGCGCTGCAGGAGGTCATCGAGGCGAAGGTGGCGGGCCGTGAGATGGTGCGGCCCGCGGCCCCGGTCGCGGAGGGCGGCCCGCCGGCGGATCTGATGGACGTGCTGCGGGCCAGTGTGGACGCGGCGAAGCGGGAGCGGAAGAAGCCCGAACGCGGGTCCCGCAAGGCCCGCGAGTCCGCCTGAGGCCGTGGGGAGCCGGGGGAGGGCGCGCCTGCGCCGTGCGTCCGCGGGGCGGTCGGCGTCCGCGGGGCGGCCCGGGCCCGGCGCGGACATGCCCGTGCCGTGGGCCTTCGCGGGCGCCACGGCACGGGATCACCTGGTGGTGAACCGATCATCGGTTCAGGGCGTGAACTGGAACTTCCGGCCCTTGTTCAGGTAGTACTTGTGGGCGCCGCCCCACAGGCCCGAGTTGCCGATCACCCACCGCCAGTTCTCCTTGGCGCGCCTGCACTGGCCGACGGTCGTCTGGTTCGGGTAGAGGACGTCGATGACCTTGTACCTCTTCTTGACGACGGGCCTGATGCCCGGCTTCCTGTGCACGTTGAGGACGCTGCCGGCGGAGACGTTGCGCACCTTGTAGAAGCAGGCGGTCTCGGCGCTGGCCGGGGTCGCGGTGATGGCGCTGAGGGCGATCAGGCCGCCGCCGGCGACGGTCGCTGCCGCGAGAGTGCTCGCGAGGCGCTGGAACTTCATTTAGGTCACTTCCTTGCAGTCATTTCGAACCAACTTGTCGCCCGAATAATCGGTTATGCAGCCATGTAACGGGACATATGCGACTATTGGATGGACGAAAGTCGTCGGACGCGTCTTCTTCTCAAGGCCCGTGGATGTGCGAACAAGTGCGACGCATCGGGACCCGCGTGGTGAGGGCCGTGCCATCGATCGTCCTGGGCCGTCGGGGCTGTCAGTACACCCGCAGGAGCTTCTTCAGGTAGCGCTTGTGCGAGAAGCCCTCGTTGCCGCCGATGCCGGTGACGGAACGCCAGTTCGCCCGCTCCCGCTTGCACCGGCCGACGGTGATCTGGCCGGGGTTCAGGGCGTCGATGACGGTGGCGCTCGCGAACGGGGCGTCGCGCACGGCGAGGGCGCTGCCGGCGGGGACGTGGCGCACGCGGTAGGCGCAGGTCGCAGCCTCTGCGGCGGTCGCGGTGGCGGCGCTGAAGACGACCATGCCGCCGCCGGCGACGGCGGCTGCGACCATGGCGCCAGCGAGTCGCTTAAAGATCATTAGTCACTCCTTCTCTCTCGATGCGGTGACTACGGCCTTGATGTCCGGATTCATGCTACAAAAACGGGCACTCAGCGTCATATACCAAATACATAGAGTTACATGATGCGTCCTTGCGCCTTTTCCGGACAAAAGGGACATGCCGCGGAGTCCGGGCGGACTCCGCGGCATGGGAAGGGTGAAGGGAGGGCGGCGGCCGTCCTAAAGGCCGTACTCCCGGGTCGTGCCGAGCCTCTTCAGATGCTTCTGCCGGACGTAGCCCCGCTCGAGGTCCCGCGTGCCCACGATCTTGTGCCACTTCTCGCCGCCGCCGTACCCCTGGCAGCTCCCCAGGGTCCGGTCGCCTCTGCGGAGCCGGTCCACGGCCCTGCCCTTCCTGGAGGGCTTGGCCTTCACCGGCGCGCTGTGCCTGACCAGGAACACGCAGCCCAGCCCCGCGGCCTCGGCCGGAGCCGCCAGGGCGGCGCCCGTCACCACCGTGCCTCCGGCGGCGACGGCCGCGGCGGCGAGGGCGACGGCGAAGCGCTTGAGTCGCATGGTGTAACCCCTTCTCGACATAGGACCCTGCTTCCGTCCTGGATGTCACCGCCCGGCGCTCGAGGAGGGGCGACGCTCGGCCATATGCCGAACGCTTAGGTTCTCCCGGGTCGTTCTTGTGGAATAACGTCGGAACAGGACATGAACCTCGGGAGGGCGCGTGGTGGACAGGCCGATTCCATGCTGGCCGGGAGAGCTGGTCGACCTGGGAGGGCAGCGCGTCCACGTGCGCTCGACCCCGCGCGGGCCCGCCGAGACGGCCGTCTACGTGCACGGGCTCGCGGGCTCGGCGACCAACTGGACCGACCTGATGGGCGAGCTCTCGGACGCGGTGACCGGCCACGCGGTCGACCTGCCCGGTGCCGGGTACTCACCGGAGCCGCCCGGCGGCGACTACTCCATCGGCGCCCACGCCCGGACCGTCGCGAAACTGATCGAGCGGGTCGCCGACCGCCCCGTCCACCTGTTCGGCAACTCCCTGGGCGGCGCGGTCTCGGTGCGGCTCGCCGCCGCCCGCCCCGACCTGGTCCGCTCGCTCACCCTCGTCTCCCCGGCCCTGCCCGACCTGCTGCCGAGGTACGGCCCGGCGCGCGTGGCCCTGTCCGCGGTGCCCGGCCTCGGCGAGTGGGCGTTCGACCGGCTGCGCGTCCTGCCCGCCGAGCGCAGGCTCAACGCCACCCTCGGCATGTGCTACGCCGACCTCGGCCGGGTGCACCCGGAGCGGCTCCGGGAGGCGGCCGAGGAACTGCGCCGCCGCGACGGCCTGCCGTACGCCGGGAGCGCCCTGCTCAACTCGGCGCGGGGCCTCGTCGCCGAGTACTTCAGGCGCGGCGAGGAGAGCCTCTGGCGGCAGGCGGCCCGGATCCAGGCGCCCACGCTGGTGATCCACGGCCGCCACGACCGGCTCGTCAACCCGCGCATGGCCGCCCGGGCCGGCCGGACGTTCCCGCACGTGCGGCTGGTGCTGCTGCCCGACGCCGGGCACGTGGCCCAGATGGAGCTGCCGGAGAGGGTGGCCCGCGAGGCGCGTCGTCTGATATATGAGACGACGCCCGTCACGATTGGGGAATGACCGGGGCCCCCGGCTAGGTTGTGAGTGGTGCGCTAGCCGTACCACTCAAGACCCCCTGAAACGGGAGCAGAACTGTGTCGTTGCCACCGCTGGTAGAGCCGGCAGCCGAGCTGACCGTCGACGAGGTGCGCCGTTACTCGCGGCACCTGATCATTCCCGACGTGGGCATGGCCGGGCAGAAGCGCCTGAAGAACGCCAAGGTGCTCTGTGTGGGCGCCGGCGGCCTGGGCTCCCCCGCCCTGCTGTACCTCGCGGCCGCGGGCGTGGGCACCCTGGGCGTCATCGACTTCGACGTCGTCGACGAGTCCAACCTGCAGCGCCAGGTCATCCACGGCCAGTCCGACGTCGGGCGGCCCAAGGCCGAGAGCGCCGCGGCCTCGGTCAGGGAGATCAACCCCCTGATCGACGTGGTCGTCCACAACGAGGTCCTGACGACCGAGAACGTCATGGACATCTTCGCCCGGTACGACCTCATCGTCGACGGCACCGACAACTTCGCCACCCGCTACATGGTGAACGACGCGGCCGTCCTGCTCGGCAAGCCGTACGTCTGGGGCTCGATCTACCGCTTCGACGGCCAGGCCAGCGTCTTCTGGGCCGAGCACGGCCCCTGCTACCGCTGCCTCTACCCCGAGCCTCCGCCGCCCGGCATGGTCCCCTCCTGCGCCGAGGGCGGCGTGCTCGGCGTGCTGTGCGCGTCGATCGGCTCGATCCAGGTCAACGAGGCCATCAAGCTGCTCACCGGCATCGGCGAGCCGCTGGTCGGCCGGCTGATGATCTACGACGCCCTGGAGATGACCTACCGCTCGGTCAAGGTCCGCAAGGACCCCGAGTGCGTGCTCTGCGGCAAGAACCCCACGGTCACCGAGCTGCTGGAGGACTACGAGGCGTTCTGCGGCGCGGTCTCCGAGGAGGCCCAGGAGGCCGTCTCGGGCTCCACGATCACCGCGGCCGAGCTCAAGTCCTGGCAGGACGCGGGCGAGAACATCTACGTGATCGACGTCCGGGAGCCGAACGAGTACGAGATCGTCTCCATCCCCGGCGCGGTGCTCATCCCCAAGGGCGAGTTCCTCAACGGCTCCGCCCTGGAGCGGCTCCCGCAGGACAAGAAGATCGTGCTGCACTGCAAGTCCGGCGTGCGGTCCGCCGAGTGCCTGGCGGTCGTCAAGAACGCCGGCTTCTCCGACGCGGTCCACCTCGGCGGCGGCGTGCTGAGCTGGATCAAGACGGTCGACCCGAGCCTGCCGACCTACTAGCCGCTCTCGTACGGCCGGCGCCCCGCGGAGCTCCTGCTCCGCGGGGCGCCGTTCATGTGGGGCGCTGGTCCGGGGTGAGGCTGAGCCCGGAGGCGGCGACGATGGCCTGCAGGGCCGCCACGTGGGCCCGGTAGGCCTCGCGCCCCCGGGCGGAGAGCTTGAGCCAGGTCCGGGGCCGCTTGCCGACGTACCCCTTGCGGATCTCGACGTATCCCGCGGCCTCCAGGGCGCTCGCGTGCTTGGAGAGCACCGAGTCGCTCACCCCGACCTGGTCGCGGACGAACCCGAACTCGGCGTCCTCCGCCGCGGCCAGCAGGGCGACGATCTGCAGCCGCGCGGGCGCGTGGATGACCGGGTCGAGCTCCATCACTTGCCCCTCTCGATCTTGCTCGCGTTGCGCCCGGAGATCCAGCGGGCGAGGAACGGGCCGGTGAGGCCCATGGCCGCGGTCATCGCCAGACCGGCGCAGGCCGCGGCGTACGGCACGTCCCGCCAGGCCAGGAACAGGGCGAACGGGATGGTGAGGCCGACGATCGAGAGGACCCAGACGAAGTATCCGATGAGCCCCCCGGCGTCGGTGACGCTCTTGTGGGCGCGCATGCTGCCGCTGCGGCCGACCGCGACGGAGCATCCGGTGATCCCGGCCGTCGCCAGCACGATGCCCGCGATCCTCATCGGCACCGGGGTGAGGGGGTCGGAGGCGGCCAGGATGCAGGTGACGGACAGGCCGATGCCGATGACGAACCAGGCGGGGAACCAGGGGGTGGAGCGCACGGCCCGGGCCTGCGTGGCGCGGATGTCGGACAGGGCGCGGGCGGCCTCCTCGGGGGAGAGGTCCGCGTTCTGGGGAGTGGTGTTCATGGGGGCTCCTCTCAACTGCTTTCCACTAAGGAAAGTACTTTCTACTTTCCACTCCGTCAAGTACTTTCCTTCCCCGGATAGGGAGGGAACGGCGGGTGGCATCCATCCCGCCGCATTAAGGTCGGGGGCGTGAACGACGTGCCGGACCGCCGCCGGCGGGTGTGGCCGGTGCTGGTGGCGGCCTCCGCGCTCACCCTCCTGTGCGCCGCCGTGGCCGGCGTCGCCGCGAGTGCCGCGGGCGCCGAGCTCACCCGAGGCCCGAGCGCGGCCGAGCTGCGCCGGGCGTCCGCCGAGGAGGTGGCCCGCCGCTGGCGGACGTGGCCCGCGGGCCGGATCTTCCCCGAGACGGTGCGCTACTCCGCCGAGCAGGGCGGCGCGGAGCGGGCCCGCCGGGTGGGCATCTCGCCGGAGACCGGCTGCGACCCGGCCGTGGACGCCCGGTTGCGCGCCCCGCTGCGGCGGGCGGGCTGCAGGGCCGTCCTGCGCGCCACCTATCTCGACGCGCTCCAGGGACTCGTCGTCACCGTCGGCGTCGCGGCCTTCCCGGACGACCGGAGCGCGGCCGCGGCCAGGGCGGCGCTGCCCCGCGGCGGGCGCCCCTCGCCGGGGCTGAGGGCGCTGGCCTTCCGCGGCACGGTCACCGACCGCTTCACCCCGGCGGGGCGGCAGACGTTCTCGGCGCGCCGGAGCGGGCCGTACGTGGTGATGGTCACGGTGGGCCGGACCGACGGGCGCCCGGCCAGAGCCGCCGGGGAGCAGCGGCCGACCATGTTCGCCTTCGCCGACGACATCGCCGCGCAGATCCTCGCGGCCCTGTCCACCCCGGCCTCGCCGGACTGCGGCTCGCGGGAGTGGCGGTGCTGAGTCGTACGGCCCGCGCGTTCTCCGCGGTGCTTGCGGCCGTGCTCATGCTGGGATTCACGCTGGGTACCGCGCCCGCCGCCCACGGGGACGACGTGCGCGACAGCCAGCGGGCGGTGCTGCGGACCCTCGGGCTGCCCGAGGCGTGGCGGATCTCCGAGGGCGAGGGGGTGACCGTCGCGGTGCTGGACTCGGGGGTGGACGCGCGCCACCGCGACCTGGCGGGGGCGGTGACCGAGGGCGCGGACTTCACCGCGGGGGCCAACCCGCCGGGCGTGGAGCCCCTGCGGCTGCACGGCACCTACATGGCCTCGCTCATCGCCGGCCACGGGCACGGGCCCGGCGGGCGCGACGGGGTGATCGGGATCGCCCCCCGGGCGCGGGTGCTCTCGGTGCGGGTGATCCTGGAGGACGAGGAGCCGGGGTTCCAGGAGTTCAACACCGCGGAGCGGTACGAGAACGTGGTGGCCAGGGGCATCAGGTACGCCGTGGACCACGGCGCCGACGTGATCAACATGTCGATCTCCAAGGAGCTGGCGACCAGGGAGGAGCGCGCCGCGGTCCGCCACGCCATCTCCAAGGGGGTGGTGCTCGTCGCGGCCGCCGGGAACGACGGCGCGGGCGAGCGCGACGCCAGCGGCTACGCCCCCTACTCCTACCCGGCGGCCTTCCCCGGGGTGGTCTCGGTCGCCGCGACCGACGGGGGGCTGCGCCGGGCGTCGTTCTCCAACGCCAACCCCTCGGTCCTGCTGGCCGCGCCCGGGGTGGACATCCTCGGCGCGGGCCCCGGCGACGAGTACTGGGTCGGCCGGGGCACCTCGCAGGCGACCGCGCTGGTGTCCGGGGTCGCCGCCCTGATAAAAGCGAAATATCCGAAAATGTCACCTGCTCTGGTCGTGCAGGCGCTCACCGCGGGGGCGACCCGGAGGCCCGCGGGCGGCTACGACACCGCCACGGGCTTCGGCGTCGTCAACGCCGGCCGCGCGCTCGCCGAGGCGGCCCGGATCTCCCGCCACACCCACACCGCGGCGGCCCGCGACGCCCAGGACCCCGCCCGCCCGCTGGGCGGGACGGCGGAGGGCGACCCCGCCCCGGTCCGGGTGGTCCACCGGGACCGGCGCACGATCACCTTCTACGGGGGCGTGGCCGCGGCCGCCGGCCTCGGCGCGCTGGTCTGCCTCGCCGTCATCGCGGTGGTCGTCGCCCGGGCGCGAAACGTGAGGGAGTGAACACGCTCCGGAGGTGGGGCCGGGGAGCGCCGCGACGTAGCATCGAAGTATGTCGCAGACCGGGAGGTCCCAGGAGCCGGAACGGCGCCCGGAATCCTCCTCGGCGCGCGCCCGCGGCGGCTGGCCGCCCGCCGGGTCCCGCATCGCCCGGGGCGCCGCGGGGCGTCGCGGTCCCCTGCCCGAGGGTTCCCCGGCCGGAGGCGCCGGAGCGGCCGGCTCCGGGAGCGGCGACTCCGGGGCGCACGACTCCGGGGCGGGACCCCCGCGCCGGACGCCCGCGCCGCGTCCCGCCGCCCGCCGCGCCCGGGTCCGCCCGTGGTCCGCGACGGTCCGCGACCGCCTCGCGGCGGAGCGCGCCGGGGCGGTCGCGCTCGAACGGGGCATCCGGTTCCGCGCCGTCTTCCTGCTGCTGATGGGCACGATCCTGGCCGTGGCCGCGGCCGACGTGCTCTCCGGCACGGTCGGGCTGCTGAGCGAGACCGCCGCCCGCCCGCTGACCGCCGCCGAGCAGAACCGCTACGTCCAGGAGGACGTCGCCAGGCGCTGGCGCACCTGGCCCGCGTCGCTGGTCTTCCCCCGCGAACTGGAGTACATCGGCCTGGCCCGGACGCAGCAGTACGCCCAGCGGGTCGGCATCGCCCCCGAGACCGCCTGCCGGTCCGGCACGGACGCCGCGGTCGGATCGGTCCTGGCCCAGCACGGCTGCCGCACGCTGCTGCGGGCCACCTACGTGGACCAGACGTCCACCTTCGCGATCACGGTGGGCGTCGCGGTCATGGACGACGCGGAGAAGCGGCGGGCGGCCACCGCCGAGCTGCCCGTCGACGACCGGGTGGGGGTCCGGCCGGTGGCCTTCCCGGGAACCGCGACCGACCTGTTCGGCGCGGCCCAGCGTCAGCGCAACGCGTGGATCGGGGTCGGCCCGTACATCGTCTTCTCCACCGCCGGCTACACCGACGGCCGCACCCGCGCGTCGATCGCCCCGGAGGAGATCCCGCACAGCGAGCTGTGGCCGGCGGCCCAGGCCGTGGCCGGGCGCATCGCCCACGCGCTGGGCGCCGAGCCCGCCGTACCGCGGTGCACGCAGGGGAACGCGTGCTGAGGCGGGCCCGGGCGGCGGGCGCGGCGGTCGTGCTCCTCGCGGCGGCCTGCCTGGGGCTCCTCCCGGCGCCGCCCTCGGCGGCGGCGGGCGCGCCGGCCGCCGCCGACGTCAACCGGGAGCCGGGCTGGAGCGCGGACGACATCCGCGAGGAGCAGCGGTGGGTGCTGGAGGCGCTCAACGTCGAGGAGGCGTGGCGGGTCACCCGGGGCGCCGGGGTCACCGTGGCCCTGGTGGACGGCTCCGTGGACGGCGGGGTCGCCGAGCTGCGCGGCCGGGTCACCGTCGGGCCCGAGCTGGGGCCGGACGATCCCGGGGCGCGGACGGGCACCCCGGGGGAGGGAGAGGACTCCGCGACACGGCACGGCACCGCCATGGCCTCGCTCATCGCCGGCGGCGGCACCGGCGGCGGCAGGGGACTGCTCGGGATCGCGCCCGAGGCCCGGATCCTCTCGCTGCCGCTGAACTTCTCCGGCGAGGACGGCACGATCCCGCCGGAGGAGGACGTGCGGACGCTCCGGAACAGCCCCGTGGCCCGGGCGATCCGCTACGCCGCCGACAACGGGGCCCAGGTGGTCAGCATGTCGCTGGGCGCCTACGGCCCGCACCGGGCCGAGCGCGAGGCGGTCTCCTACGCCCTCTCCAAGGGGGTGGTGCTCGTCGCGTCGGTGGGCAACGGGGGCGACAGCGAGTACGCCGCGGCCAACGCCACCTCCTTCTGGAACTTCCCCGCCGGGTACTCGGGGGTCATCGGGGTCGGGGCGTCCGGCCCGGCGGGCGAGCCCGCCCCGTTCAGCAGCGACAACCTCTCGGTGCTGGTCTCCGCGCCGGGCGTGGCGGTGCCCGTGGTGCTCCCCGGAGGGGAGTACGGCTCCTCGGACGGGACGAGCGCCTCGGCCGCACTCGTGGCGGGAGTCGTCGCCCTGATAAAGGCGAAATACCCTGACATGTCGCCGCAGATGGTGTCACGCGCGCTCACCTCCACCGCCGCTTCCGCCTCCGGCGCCGGGTACGACGACCACCTCGGGTTCGGCGTGGTGGACGCCGGGGCGGCGCTCGCCAGGGCCGGGGAGCTCGCCGGCGCGGGGAGGACGCCCCCCGCCGCGACCCCGCCCCCGGTGGCGGACGAGCACCACTTCGGCGTGGGCCCGCTCCCCGAGGAGCCGCCCCGCCCGGGGGCCGACCCGCTCCACCTCTGGCTGTACGGCGCCGGCCTGCTCCTGGGCGTCCTGGCGTTCGCCGGAGCCGTGGTGGCCCTCACCCGGAGATCCGGCGCCGGGGGACCGGCGTGACGCGATTCGAGCGCGTTTTGGACACTGTTCGGATGCGGTCGACGCGATGTCGGCTTTCCCTGTCCGGAAAGGGGTGAAGGTTCGCTAGGGTCGCGCAGCATGGGGTACGAGTTGCGGGTGGAACGCCCGGCGCCTTTCGCCTTCGCGGAGCTCGCGGACGTGCTCGGGCGGGCGGGGTTCGAGTTCCGCGGTTCGCAGGAGGCGGGCGAGATCCTCGCGCGCCACGGTGAGAGAGTCCACGCCGTCGCGGTCTGGAACGGCACGCTGTCCGGCGCGCCCGGATCCGACTGGCAGGTGGCCCAGCTCGCACGGGTGTCGGCCCTGCTCGGCGCGTCCCTGGTCGGCGAGGACGGGGAGTCCTACGCGATCCGCGACGGCCTGGTCGAGCAGCGCAGCGGCTCGGACGCCTACGAGTTCGGGCGGCTGGACGAGATCCTCGCGGCCGGGCCCGCCGTATGGAGCGCGTAGCGGACCCCCGCCGGAAGGCGGAACGCCGGTGACGGGGCGCGCCGAGCCTCAGGGCCACCCGCCCCCGTACGCCGAGGCGGTGCTCGACCTGGTCGAACGCATCCCGCGCGGCATGGTCATGTCCTACGGGGACATCGCCGAGTACCTCGGCCAGGGCGGCCCGCGGCAGGTCGGGAGCGTCATGTCCGCCTGGGGCGGCGGTGTCCCGTGGTGGCGCGTGGTGCACGCCGACGGCACCCCGCCCCCGGGCCACGAGCAGCGCTGCCTCGCCCACTGGAGGCAGGAGGGGACCCCGCTGCGGGGCTCCCGCGCGGACATGCGCCGTGCGCGATGGGACGGACAGTTGGAAAGTAGCGCGTAACCGACTCCCGGAGCGCACTAACATGGCGTGGGACGGACAGCGTCTGCCCGAAAGGCGGTGCCTCCCCCATGGCCACCGGCGTCTCACCCGCGCGAGCGAGCGGCGATGCCGTCGTCGAGCGTCTGCGGACCGTGCAGGACCTCTGCGACCGGGGAGAACCCCTCTCGTTGATCATGGATGCGCTGCTCGCCGGAGGGCTGACCCCGGCCGAGCGCAGGCGGTTCGACGCCGAGGTGCTGGCCGGTCCGCTCGGCTTCCGGATGGACGTCGCGGTCAAGCGGGGGGCCGCCCGCCGCCGCGAGTTCCTCACCGCGGTCAGGCCCTACCTCGCCGGGGTCGACCCCAAGGTCAAGCTCGAGCTCCCGGTCGCCCGGCGGCTCGCCTTCCATCTGATCGAGAACCACGGGATCGACGAGCTGGCCGAGGGCGACGCCCTGAGCAAGCTCGTCACCGCCGCCGCCGAGCCGTCCCGGCGGATCCGCAAGAGCATGCGCTGGTACGCCGACCTGCCGCTCCGCGACCAGATCCCGGAGCCGCTGTACCGGCTCCGCGCCGCCGACCTCATCCCGGTGACCCAGGTCGAGGACATCTCCTGGGAGGGCGGGCGGCTCCGGATCACCGGCCACGCCTACCTGGCCGGGCTCTCGGTCCGCAGCCGCCGCTTCAACCGCGCCACCGTCGTGCTGCGCGGCCCCCGCTGGCTGCCCCCGATTCGGCTGCGCACCCGCCGGATCCACCACCCGGAGGCCACCCACGGCGCCCGCGAGGCGGGCTGCAACTACGACTGGTCGGGGTTCACCGCCGAGCTGTCGCCGTCGGCGCTACGCTGGCGCGCCGCCCTGCGGGCCGTCGTCCGCGGCGGCAAGCGGCTGCTCCGCCGCCGCGCCACCGTACGCGACACCACCACCTGGCGCGCCGAGATCGTGATCTGGAGCCGGGGCGCCCGCGCCGTCGGCCTGCTCCGCGGCCCCTCCAGCGGCCGGACCGAGCGCCCGTCGGGCATGGAGACCCGCCCGCGCTGGTGGATCCGGCCCGTCTGGACCTCCGACCGCGCCCTGCAGGTCGTGCTGCAGCCCACCCGGGCCGAGCTGACCGGGGTGCGGCTGGACGGCGAGCGGCTGGAGCTGAAGGTCTTCCTCCCGGAGAAGAAGGTCGTCAAGGGGCACGCGCGGCTGGACGGCCACCGCATCGCGGCCGACTTCACCCCGGCCGAGGGCGGCACCGAGGTCGTCGTGCCGCTGGCCGTGTCGTCGCTGCTGTCCGAGCGCGACGGCGGCCGGCTCTGGATCGAGCCCAAGGGCGATCCGGCGGCCCCGGTCATGCTGGGCGGCGCGCGGGAGAGCCGGACCGTCATCGGCGCGCGGGAGATCACGGTCCTGGGCGACCGGCGCGACCGGGTGGTCATCTCCGCGCACCGGGTCCGCCCGGTCGTCTCGGCCGCGACCTGGGAGCAGGACGGCTCGCTCACGCTCGAGGGCTCCTATCCCGGTTCGGACCGGGCCGAGCTGACGATCCGCCACCGCAGCGGGCTGATGTACGCCACCGAGCTGGAGCGCGACGACTCCCGCTTCACGGTACGGCTCACGTCCGCCGCGATGCCCCGCTTCGGGGAGACCGTCCCGCTGGGCAGCGGGAACTGGAGCATGGCGGTCCGCGAGGCGTCGGGGGAGATCGTCCCGGTCCGGATGGAGCACGAGGCCCTCGGCGCGCTCGACGAGAGCCCGAAGGCCGTCGACGGCCGCGAGTACCGGCTGATCTCCACCCGGTTCGACGTGCCGGTGCTGGCCGTCGCCGAGGTGCGGCCCGACGACGAGAAGGGGCCGGGCGGGCTGCACGTCCTGCAGCGCACCTTCTACCCGGCCGAGCGGACCCGCGGGCTGACCGACGCGACCGTCTACGTCGCCTACGACGGGCGGCAGTACGAGGGCAACGTCCGCGCGATCTACGAGGAGCGGGTGCGCCGGGGAGACGACCGCGAGCACATCTGGATCGTCAAGGACGGCGCGTTCACCCCGCCCGGCTCGCGGGAGCTGGGGTTCGGCCCGGACATCCGCCCGACCGTGGTCCGCGCCGGAAGCCGGGAGCACTACGCGGTGCTCGCCCGCTCCCGGTACGTGGTGACCAACGGCTTCCTGCCTCCGTGGTTCCGGGCGCGCGAGGACCAGACGGTCGTGCAGACCTGGCACGGCAGCCCGCTCAAGCGCATGGGCAACGACCTGCCGCACATGTCCCGCGACCCGAAGCCGCCGGCCTGGCACCGGCAGGCCGTCGAGGTGCGCGGCTGGGACCTGCTGGTCGCGCAGAGCCCGTGGGCCGTCCCGGTCCTGCGCAAGGCCTTCGGCTACCAGGGCGAGGTCCTGGAGAGCGGCTACCCGCGCAACGACGTCCTGGCCTCCCCGGACCGCGATGAGCCGGCGGCGCGGGTGCGCGCCCGGCTGGGCGTGGCCGAGGACGCCAGGCTGGTGCTGTACGCGCCGACGTTCCGCGACTACGACCGGAAGAACGCCTCGCTCAAGCTGGACCTGGCCGAGGCGCACCGGGTGCTGGGCCCCGGCCACGAGTTCCTGATCCGGGGCCACTCGATGCAGGCGGCGCCCAACATCCCCCGGGGGTTGGGACGTGACGTCACCACGTATCCGGACATGGCGGATCTGCTGCTGGTCGCGGACGTGCTGATCACGGACTACTCGTCGGTCATGTTCGACTTCGCCGCGACCGGGCGGCCGATGGTGTTCTTCACCTACGACCTGCAGCGCTACTCGGCCAAGCGCGGTCTCTACCTCGACCTGGCGGCCGAGGCCCCCGGCCCGCTGCTGTCCACCGGCGCCGAGGTGATCGAGGCGCTGCGGACGATCGACGAGGTGGCCGCCGCCCACGCCGACCGCTACGAGCACTTCAGGCGCGTCTACGCGCCCCGCGACGACGGCAAGGCCACTGCCAGGCTCGTCGACCACGTCTTCTGAGCGCGGCGGGCGGTCCGGCGGGGAAAGAAATGTTAAAGAAACTTTCCAATTAGGGTTCCCCCACCGGGTCGGTGATGATCTGATTCGGTCATGAGATGGCGCGCACCTCTCGTCACCGCCCTGGCCGCCGCCGTGCTCTCCGCGGGAGCGTGCTCCGGCGCGGACGGGGACGCCGGGGGAGCCCCGCACGGCCTGGTGCCGCTCCCCGCCGAGGTCGTCTACCGGGGGGCCGGGTTCACGATCCCCGCGGACCTCGTGATCACCGCGCCGCCGGAGGCCGCGGGGGCGGCCGGGCAGCTGGCGGCCGCCGTACGGGAGGCGACCGGGCGGGCGCCGCGCACCGGGGAGGGCGGGGCCGTCCGCCTGGAGCTCACCGGCGGCGGGAGTCCCGGCCCGGGACCGGGAGGGGCCGCGGGTCCGGAGGCGGTCCTCGAAGGGCCCGAGGCCGAGGCGTACGAGCTCACCGTGGACTCCGGCGGGGTCCGGATCCGGGCGGCGCGGCCGGTGGGGCTCTTCCGCGGCGTGCAGACGCTCGGGCAGCTGCTCCCGGCGACCGGCCCGGCCCGGGCGTCCGGGACGACCGGGGTGACGCTGCCCGGGGTGCGGATCGCCGACCGGCCGCGGTTCGCCTGGCGCGGCGCGATGCTGGACGTCGCCCGGCACTTCTTCACGGTGGAGGAGGTCAAGCGCTACATCGACCTCGTCTCGGCCTACAAGATCAACGTCCTCCACCTGCACCTCAGCGACGACCAGGGCTGGCGGCTGGCGATCGCCGGACGGCCGGAGCTGACGGAGGCCGGCGGCGCCACCGAGGTCGGCGGCGGGCCCGGCGGCTTCTACACCGAGCAGGACTACCGGGAGATCGTCGCCCACGCGCGGGAGCGCTTCGTCGAGGTCGTGCCCGAGATCGACATGCCGGGCCACGTGAACGCGGCGCTGACCGCCGACCCGGAGCTGAGCTGCGACGGCCGCCGGCGCGAGCCGTACACCGGGACCGACGTCGGGTTCAGCGCGCTGTGCGTGGGCACGCCCGCCGTGGACCGGTTCGTGGCCGACGTGGTCGGGGAGCTGGCCCGCATGACTCCCGGCCCCTACCTGCACATCGGCGGGGACGAGGTCTCCGAGCTCGCCCCGGAGCGGTACGACCGGTTCGTCGAGCGGGCGCAGGAGCTGGTCGGGGCGGCGGGCAAGCGGGCGGTCGGGTGGCAGGAGATCGGCGGCTCGCGGCTCGCGCCGGGCACCGTCACCCAGTACTGGCAGACCGGCCGCACGCCCGAGGAGGCGCTGAGCGCCGTACGGCAGGGCGGGAGACTGGTCATGTCCCCGGCCTCGCGGACCTACCTGGACATGAAGTACGACTCCGGGACCCGCCTCGGGCTGCGCTGGGCCGGGCTCATCGAGATCGAGGACGCCTACGACTGGGACCCGGCGGCGATGATTCCCGGGGTCGGGGACGGCCAGGTGCTCGGCGTGGAGGCGCCGCTCTGGACCGAGACCGCCGAGACGATGGACGACCTGGAGTACCTGGCGTTCCCGCGGCTCCCGGCGGTCGCCGAGGTGGCCTGGACGCCGCAGCGGGCCAGGGACTTCGACGGCTTCGCGGCCCGCCTGGCCGGGCACGGGCCCCGCTGGGCCGCGCTGGGCGTGGACTTCCACCGGTCCGGGGCGGTGGCCTGGCCCGGCTGACCTGCCCGGACCCCTTCCCCGTCATGCCGTGCGGGCGGACTCGGCACGATCACTGCCCGGGATCTGGTGGAATGGCGAGTTGTGAGTGGTCAGGGCTGGCGGCTGGTGCGTCGCGGGGGTGCGGGGAGAGCCGTGGCCCCCGTGCTCGACGAGCACCAGCGGGCGGTCGTGGCCCATGGGAGCGGCCCCCTGCTCGTCCTGGCGGGCCCCGGCACCGGCAAGACCACCACGATCGTGGAGACCGTGGTCGACCGGGTCGAGCGCCGGGGGACGGACCCCGAGCGGGTGCTGGTCCTCACCTTCAGCCGCAGGGCCGCCGACGAGCTGCGCGGGCGGATCACCGCCCGGCTCCGCCGCACCACCAGGACGCCGCTCGCGCTCACCTTCCACAGCTACGCCTACGCCCTGCTCCGCCGCGAGGCGGTGCTGGCCGGGGGGCCCGCGCCCCGGCTGCTCACCGGCCCCGAGCAGCTTCTGGAGATCCGCCGCATGCTCCTGGGCGAGCTGGAGGACGGCGGGCTGCACTGGCCGGACGACATGCGCGAGGCGCTCAAGACCCGCGGGTTCGCCCAGGAGCTGCGCGACTTCATCGCCCGCGCCGCCGAACGCGGCCTGGACGGGCAGGGCCTGGCCGCGCTCGGCCGCCGCCACGGCCGCGCCGACTGGGCCGCGGCCGGGCGGTTCACCGACCGCTACCTGGACCGCTTCGACCTCGACCCCGACCCGGTGCTCGACTACTCCGAACTGATCCGCGCCGCCGCGGGCCTGCTCGCCGACCACGACGTACGGCAGCGCGAGCGCTCGGCCTACGACGTCGTCCTCGTGGACGAGTACCAGGACACCGACCCCGCCCAGGAGGCCCTGCTCCAGAGGCTCGCCGGCGAGGGCCGCGACCTCATCGCGGTCGGCGACCCGGACCAGTCGATCTACGGCTTCCGCGGCGCCGACGTCCACGGGATCATGGACTTCCCCGACCGGTTCCGCGACACCGCCGGGCGGGAGGCCCCGATCATCGCGCTGCGGACCTGCCGGCGCAGCGGTCCCGCGCTGCTGGCCGCCACCCGGCGCGTCGCCGCCCGCCTGCCCGCCGTCCCCGGCGGCGCCGCGCACCGCGACCTGACGGCGCTCGCGGAGGCCGAGCACGGGGACGTCCGGGCCGTGGTGGCCGACAGCCCCACCCAGGAGGCGGCGATCGTCGCCGACACCCTGCGCCGCGCCAACCTGCTCGACGGCGTCCCGTGGTCGCGGATGGCCGTGCTGGTCCGGTCGGCGACCCGGCAGGTGCCGCTGCTGCGCCGGGCGCTGGTCGCCGCCGGGGTGCCGGTCGTGGTGGGCGGTGGCGGGGTGCCGCTGATCCAGGAGCCGGGCGTGCGCCCGCTGATCCGGCTGATCCAGGTGGCGCTCCACCCGGAGACCCTCGACGAGGGCACGGCCGAGGAACTGCTGACCGGCGCCCTCGGAGGCACCGACATGATCGGGGTGCGCCGCCTGCGCCGCGCGCTGCGCGTCGCCGAGCACGAGGCCATGACGCTCCCGGCGGAGATCGAGGAGCCCGGCCCCGAGGGCGGCGTCCAGGACGCTCCCGAGACGTCCGGAGCACCCGTGCCGGAACCGTCCGGTCCCGCCGGTTCCGGGACCCCCGAGCCCGAGCCGTTCACGCCCGGTCCGGGGTCCGCCGATCAGGAGGCGCCCGCCCCCCGGGCTCCCGGCGGCAGGCCGAGGTCCTCCGGGGAACTGCTCGTCGCGGCGCTCAAGGACGCGCGGGAGCTGGTCCTGGTGGAGCCGCACATCGCGCTCCCCGCCGAGCGGCTCGCCCGGCTGATCGCCGCCGCCACCGAGGCCGTACGGCGGGGCGGCACGGCCGAGGACGCGCTCTGGGCCGTCTGGCAGCTCACCGGCCTCGCCGAGAAGTGGAGCGACACGAGCGCCGCGGGCGGGCACCGGGGCCGGCAGGCCGACCGCGACCTGGACGCCGTCATGGTGCTGTTCGACCGGGCGGCCAAGTTCGTCGACCGGCTGCCGCACGCGGGCGTCGACGTGTTCGTGCAGGACCTGGTCTCCCAGGAGATCCCCGAGGACTCCCTGGCCGCGCGGGCGCCCGAGAGCGACGCGGTGCACGTCATGACCGCCCACAGCGCCAAGGGCCTGGAGTGGGACCTCGTGGTCGTCGCCGGGGTCCAGGAGGGGACCTGGCCCGACCTGCGGCCGCGCGGGTCGGTGCTGAGCACCGACGACATGTGCGCCCGGGCGGAGGGCTCCGGGCACGAGAACCCGGCCGCGGTCCACGCCGCGCTCGCCTCCCAGCTGCTGGCCGAGGAGCGCCGCCTGTTCTACGTGGCCGCGACCAGGGCCCGGACCCGGCTCGTCGTCACCGCCGTGGGCGGGGAGGACGTCGAGGAGCGGCCGTCGAGGTTCCTTACCGAGCTGGTACCCGGCACGGGAGAGGAGGCGGCGGCCGTCGACGACCGGTCCCGCTGGCTGACCATGCCCGCGCTGGTGGCCGACCTGCGCGCGGCGGTGTGCGACCCGACCCGGCCGGAGCCCCTGCGCAGGGCCGCCGCCGGGCACCTGGCCCGGCTGGCCGCGGAGGGCGTGCAGGGCGCCCACCCCGACGAGTGGTACGCCCTCACCCCGATCTCCGACGACCGCCCGCTCGGCTGGCCCGACGACGTCGTGCGGATCTCGCCCTCGGCGGTGGAGAGCTTCACCAAGTGCGGCCTGCGCTGGCTGCTGGAGACCTCCGTGGGCGCGGGCGGCACCGACGTGGCCCGCGGCCTGGGCACGGTCGTCCACGCGCTGGCCGTGCTCGCCGCGGACGGCATGCCCAGCGAGGAGACCCTCGCCAAGCACCTGGACAAGGTCTGGGACGAGCTGGACTTCGGCGGTGTCTGGTACAACCGCAAGCAGCGCCGCGTCGCCGAGAAGATGATCGCCAGGTTCGTCGAGTGGCACAGGGAGAACCCCCGCACCCTGGTCGCCACCGAGGAGTCCTTCGTCGCGATGGTCACCGAGGGCGTGCAGATCAAGGGCCGGGTGGACCGGATCGAGCGCGACGGGCAGGGCCGCGCCGTGATCATCGACATCAAGACCGGCGGGAGCAAGCCCTCCGACGCCGACCTCGAACGCCACCCCCAGCTCGGCGTCTACCAGCTCGCCGCGCTGCTCGGCGCCTTCCAGCGGTACGGCATGACCGAGCCCGGGGGCGCCGCCCTCGTCCAGGTCGGCAACGCCGCGGGCAAGGACGCCAGGGAGCAGATCCAGCGCCCCCTGTCGGACGACCCCGAGCCCGGCTGGGCCCACGACATGGTGGACACCGTGGCGCGGGGCATGTCCCTGCCCTTCTTCCACGCCAAGGTCAACGACGGCTGCCGCACCTGCGCCGCGCGGGCGAGCTGCCCGGTCAACGAGAGCGGGGGCCAGGTGTGCTGAGCCGTGCCGTGTCCCGCCGTGCCGTGTCCCGCCGTGCCGTGTCCCGCCGTGCCGCGCGGGGCCGTGCCGCATCCTGCCGTGTCCTGCCGTGCCGTACCGATGGAGGCCGGGGTTGCTGAGTCCGATCCAGCTCGCGGACAAGCTGGGCATCCTTCCCCCGACTCCGGAACAGGCGGCGGTGATCGAGGCCGGGCTCGAACCCATGGTCGTGGTGGCCGGGGCCGGGTCGGGCAAGAGCGAGACCATGGCGGGCCGGGTCGTCTGGCTGGTCGCCAACGGCCTGGTCCGGCCCGAGCAGGTGCTGGGCCTGACCTTCACCAGGAAGGCGGCGAGCGAGCTCTCCCACCGGGTGCGCGAGCGGCTGGCCGCCCTCGGCCGGGACGTGTCCGCGGACCCTCTGGCGGGCGAGCCGACCATCTCGACCTACCACGCCTACGCCGCCCGGCTGGTGACCGACCACGCCCTGCGCGAGGCGCTGGAGCCCACCATGCGGCTGATCACCCCGGCCATCGCCTGGCAGCTCGCCGGGCACGTGGTCAGCGCCTACGACGGGCCGATGGAGCAGCTCGACTGGGGGCCGGCCACGGTCACCCGCGCGGTGCTGGAGCTGGCCGGAGAGCTGGCCGAGCACATGCGCGAGCCGCAGGACGTGCGGGAGGTGGGCGCCTGGCTGACCGAGCGGTACGGCGCGCTGCCCGGCTCCCCGATCGTGGCCCAGCGCAGGCCGCTGGCCGTGCAGAAGGCCAGGGAGCAGCTGCTCCCGCTGGTGGAGGCCTACACCCGGCTCAAGCGCAGGCGCGAGGTCGTCGACCACGGCGACCAGATGGCGCTGGCCGCCCGGATCGCGGCCGGGCACCCCGAGGTCGGCCGGATCGAGCGGGACCGGTTCGCCGTCGTCCTCCTGGACGAGTACCAGGACACCAGCCACGCCCAGCTCGTCCTGCTCCGCTCGTTGTTCGGCGGAGGCCACCCGGTGACCGCCGTCGGCGACCCGTGCCAGTCCATCTACGGCTGGCGCGGCGCGTCCGCCGGGAACCTCACCCGCTTCCCCCGCGACTTCCGCACGGCCTCCGGGGAGCCCGCCCCGGTCCGCCGGCTCTCGGTCAGCTTCCGCAACGGCGACGCCGTCCTCGACGTCGCCGCCCGCGTGCAGATCCCGCTGCGGATGGAGGCGCGGGAGGTGCCGGTGCTGGTGCCCGGAGGCAACCGGGTCGAGCGCGGCCGGGTGCTGTGCGCCTTCCACGAGACGGCCGAGGACGAGGCCCGCTGGATCGCCGGCCAGGTGTGCGGCCTGCTGGGGAGCGACACCGCCCCGGACGGCCTGCCGTGGGGCGAGGGGGAGCGCAAGAAGGCCAAGCAGAGCATGTGGGGCGGTCCGCAGTGCCTGCAACCGCACGACGTGGCGATCCTCGCGCGCAAGCGCTCGCAGTTCCCCGCGCTGCGAAGGGCGCTGGAGGAGCGCGGCGTGCCGGTGGAGGTGGTCGGCCTGGGCGGCCTGCTCACCGTGCCCGAGGTCGCCGACGTGGTGGCCACCCTTCGCGTGCTCTACGACCCGACGGCCGGGGACGCCCTGGTCCGGCTGCTGTCCGGCCCCCGCTGGCGGATCGGCCCGGCCGACCTCAAGGAGCTGGGCGAACGGGCCCGTGAGCTGAACCGGGAGAACCGCGAGGACGGCTCCCCGGTGACCGACCCGCTGGACCAGGTCGTCGCGGAGCTGTCGGAGGAGCGCGGCAGCCTGGTCGACGCGCTGGACGAGCTGCCCGACCGGCCCGAGTGGCAGGACCTGTTCTCACCGCTGGCGCGGGTCCGGCTGGTCGCCATGGCGCAGGAGCTGCGGGCCCTGCGCGCCCGAGCGGGGCAGCCGCTCCCCGACCTGATCACCGAGGTCGAGCGCCGTCTCGGCCTGGACATCGAGGTGGCGGCCCGGGGCGCGGCCGCGGGCCCGTTCGCCGCCCGGGCCGACCTGGACGCCTTCGTCGACGCGGCCTCCCGGTTCGCGGGCGACTCCGAGGACCCGACGCTGGGCGCGTTCCTGGCGTTCCTCAAGGCCGCCGACGAGGAGGAGAACGGCCTGGACGCCGGGCGGGTGGGTGAGAGCAACAGCGTCAAGCTGATGACCGTGCACGCGTCCAAGGGCCTGGAGTGGCCGGTCGTGATCGTGCCCGGGATGTCGCAGGCGCTGTCGAAGACCGGCGGGCTGACCGTCGGCACCGTCTTCCCGGCCCGGCCGGTGGTGAGCCCGAGGTGGACGGAGAACCCGCGCAAGCTGCCCTACCCGCTGCGCGGCGACGCCTCCGACCTGCCCAGGCTGGCCGGGCTGGCCAGGGAGGAGCTCGCCGGGTTCGACGAGCTCTGCCGCGACCGCGACCTGCTGGAGGAGCGGAGGCTCGCCTACGTCGCGGTCACCCGCGCCCACTACCTGCTGATCGCCTCGGGGTACCGCTGGGGCAGCGCGGCCAAGCCCCTGCAACCGTCGGACTTCCTGCTGGAGATCCGGGAGACCTGCGGCCGGGTGGCCACGTGGCCGCCGGAGCCGGAGGAGGGCGCCACGAACCCCCTCCTCGCCGAGCCCGCGGAGACCGTCTGGCCGGTCACCCCCGAGGGCGCCCGCTACGAGGCCGTCGTCGACGGCTCCTTCCTCGTCGAGGAAGCCCTCCGCTCCCTCGCCGAGCCCGCCGAGACCGCCGCACACGGCACACCCGGCGGAGACGGCCCCGAGCCCGCGGAGCCCGCCGAGACCGCGGAGCCCGGGGGCGAGGAGGACCCGCGCCTGGCGGAGCTGCGCGGGTGGGACCGGGAACGGGCCAGGGCCTGGGAGCGGGACGCCGAGCTCCTGCTCCGGGAGCGGGAGCGGAACCGGCGGCGCGGCGGGCGCCAGGTCGAGCTGCCCGCCCACCTCACCGTCTCGGCCCTCGTCGCCCTGGCCGCCGATCCCAGGGCGCTGGCCCGGCAGATCCGCCGCCCCGTCCCGAAGCGGCCCGCGCCCCTGGCCCGCCGCGGCACCTCCTTCCACCAGTGGCTGGAGTCCCGCTGGGGCCAGCAGCGGCTCCTCGACGAGCTCGAGCTCCCCGGCGCCGGAGACGAGGCCGAGGAGGCCGAGGCGCTCCTGGCCGAGCTGCGGGAGAGGTTCGAGGAGAGCGAGTGGGCGGGCCGGGAGCCGCTCGACGTCGAGGTCCCGTTCGAGACGATGATCGCCGACCGGCTGGTCCGCGGCCGGATGGACGCCGTCTTCCGGACGCCGGACGGCGGCTACGAGATCGTCGACTGGAAGACGGGCCGCCGCCTGATGGAGACGACCCGGGCCGCGGCCTCCGTCCAGCTCGCCGCCTACCGCCTGGCCTGGTCCCAGCTGGCCGGCGTGCCCCTGGAGCGGGTGAGCGCGGCCTTCCACTACGTGCGTTTCAACGAGACGGTCCGCCCGGTGAACCTCCTCGACGAACGCGGCCTGGTCGCCCTCGTCGAGTCGGTCCCCGAACCCGGGTGAGCGGGGCCGGGTGCCGGGGCGGGCGGGGCGGTTCCGGCGACCGGCCGCTTCCCGGTACGGCTCCCGCCCGCCGCACGGATCACGACGGCACGGATCACGACAGCACGGCCAGGGGGTTGGCGACCGGGACGTACCCCGCCGCCCGGTCGGCCGACCGGTTCCACCGGACCGAGAGGTTGGCCTTGGCGGGCAGCGGCGCCCCGGCCAGCAGGTCCGACAGCTCGCGCGGCCGGCCCCGGGAGGCGGCGTAGCCCGCCAGCACCTCCCCGGCCGCCGCCCACAGCTCCCGCTCCGTCACCCGCGCCTTCCGCTCCGGACCGGTCCCGGCGAGCGTGGCGGCGATCTCCGGCAGGTGGTTGACCATCAGGCAGTACAGCACCCGGTTCCAGCCGCCCGCCGCGTCGTAGGTGAGCGCCCCGGCGACCCGGGGGTGGAGTCCCGCCAGGTCGTGGCGGCCGGCGACGAGCTTGGTGCCCTCCAGGTCGCGGAAGACCCCCTCCACCGGCATCCCGGCGGCGTCCACTCCGACCAGCACGTTCTGCAGGTGCGGCTCCAGCACCACGCCGTGGGTCAGGTAGGCGTCCAGCACCGGGAGCGCGACGCGCTCCACGTAGGCCCGCCACCAGCGCACCGGATCGGCCGCGGCGGCCCCCGCCACGGCCCGCGCGCCCTCCGGAGGGCCCGGCGGGGTCCACGGCTCCCCCGGGGCGGCGCCCGGCGTCGCCAGGGCCCCGCTCAGCACGGGGGTGACCCCCGGGCGGCACGCCGACCAGGGGCTCTCCCGGATGATCACGCCCAGCCCCTCCAGCAGCCGGGTGCCGAGCCCGGCCGAGCGGTAGCCGGGCTCGGGGAGCCAGCGGGTGCCGGGGAACTCCTCGGCCAGCCTGCCGAAGACCGGTTCCAGCCGGGAGGTCAGCTCGACCGCCCCGGCCAGCTCGTACCAGGAGTTCTTCCGCACGCAGTTGGTGATCCGCACGTCCAGGCTGAACTTCAGGCACCGGTCGATCGCCGGCTCGTAGACCGTGCGGACCGACGAGGTCGGCACCGCCGGACGGGCACCGTGCCCCAGGTCGAGCAGCCTCCCGTCGGCCAGCGGCTCGGCCAGCTCGGCCGCGAGCAGGTCGAGCTGCCAGGGGTGCGCCGGGAGCAGGGAGTAACCGGGCGGCGCCGTGCCGAGCCCGTCCAGCGGCGCGGTCCGGCCCGCCTCGGCCAGCACGTCGTCCCGGACCGCCAGGAGCCGGAGCGGGAAGCTCGCGTGGGCCTCGGGGGCGTACGCGAGCCAGTCCGCGCCGGGGCCGCCGTCCGCCGTCCGCGCCTGCCCGGCGCCTTCCCCCCGTCCGCCGCGCGCCTTGGGGCTGGGGTGGAACGGGTGCCCGAAGACCAGCGCCTGCTCGGACGCCAGCCACGGGTCGGCGGGGGGGACCGCCTCCCGCCGGGCGCGCAGCAGCGCCGCCACCGCCTCCCGGCTCGCCCCGACCTGGGCGGAGAACTCCTCGTTCCCGCCGCCCAGCTCGGCCTCGACCAGCCGGACCAGCAGGTCGGCGGGGAGCGGCTGCCAGCAGCCGTCCTCCAGCCACTCCGGGGAGCCCCGGAAGCGCAGCGCGAGTCCGCCGTGCGCCCGGGCCCGCAGCAGGGTGCCCGCCACGCGCAGCAGCACGTACGGCCCGGCGTGCCAGACCTGTCCGCGCGGCCCGGCCACCTCCCGGACGGCGCAGCGCAGCAGCGCCGACAGGGTGGCCTCCTCGGCGACAGCGGCGGGGGAGTCGAGCGCGAGGCTGGTCATGGCGTCCTTCGCTGGGTCACGGGCCGGATGGCCGCGGGGGGCTGCCGGAGGTAGTTGGGTCCGCTGGTGCCGTAGAACTTGTTCACGTCGCGGGCCCCGGTGCGCGCCTTGTCCACCAGGGTCCCGGCGGTGACCATCGACTTGCCGACGAGCCGGGCGGCGTCGAGGGTCCTGGCCCGCAGCAGCCGGGCCATCGGGTCGTCGCCGTACGGCTCCAGCGCCCCGGCGAGCGTCTCCCGCAGCAGGCGGGCGGCGCGTGCCGGGGGCAGCGCGCCGAACGCCGGGGCGGCGGCGGCCAGGTGCAGGGTGATGGTCACGAACACGTCGGCGAGCGCGTGCGGGTCGTCGGTCAGCATGCGCTCGTCGGTGAAGGCGGGTGCGGCCAGGCCGGCGGCGCGCAGCCGGTCGGGGGAGGTGAGCAGGCCGTCGTTGTCCTTGACCAGGAGCCGGAGCGGGCCGGGGCCGCCGCCGATCACCAGCGCGAGGTTCTGCTGGTGGGCCTCCAGCGCGGTGCCGTACCGGACGAAGAGCCGCACGCCGTAGCCGAACAGCAGCCGCAGGTACTCGCCGAGCAGCCGCTCCGCGTCACCGCCGCAGAGCCGGTCCGCGAGCGCCTCGACGACCGTGCCGCCCCCGGGAAGCGGGGCGGGCAGCGCGGCGACCGGGACGATCTCGCCCGGCGGCAGGCCGCGGGCGAGCCAGCCGAGGTACTCGTGCCCGGCGTGGGCGTGGGTCTGCTCGTCGGCCAGGAGGACCCCGGGGTACGGCATCGCGCGCAGCAGCAGTTCGGCGGCGGCCCCGTCGGCCAGTGTGCCGGGCTTGATCGACCGCCGGTTGCGCAGGCCGAGGGTGCTGGTGGCCAGCGGCAGCTTCAGCTGCGTGCGCCCGCCGGCCGCGACGGTGCGCATCGAGAGCGTGGGCCTGACCGGCAGGTACGGCACCGGCGCCAGGACCGCCCACGGGATCTCCCGGACGGCCGGGACCGTCAGCGGGTGCACGGGGAAGAGCGCGTGCGTCTCCGCGAGCCCTCCGGCCAGCCCCACCCGCGCGAACTCCGGGGCCAGGGGCACGGGCCGCCCGGTGACCCGGTCGCGGGGCACCGCCGCCCACCGCAGCTCGAAGCGCGGTGCGAACTCCGGCGCGTACGCCGTCAGCTCCTCGTCCGAGAGCCCGGCCCTGGCGCGCGCCGTCGGGTACACCGGGTGGTCGGCGAAGGCCGCCAGCGTCTCGTACCGGACGGCGTCCTCGCCCGGATCCGTTCCGGCCGGGGAGGCGCCCGCCCCGGCCTTCCCCTCCGGGCCCCGCAGGGGAAGGCCTCGGCCCAGCCGGGCCAGCACGCTCTCGCGGTGCCGGCCGTGGAGGTCGAGGGCGCGCAGGGCCTCGTGGCACTCCCGGACGAACGCCTCGACCCCCGGGGCGTCCGCCGGGGCGGCGATCTCCCGCAGCGTGTCCAGCACCTCCGCCAGGCGCAGGCGCTCCTCGGGGGCCGTCACGAAGTCCTGGAAGAGCGAGCCGGGGACCAGCCGGACCCGCCGCCCGCCGGGCAGGACCAGGGCGACGCCGTCCTTGCTCCGGGTCACCCGCCGGGCGAGGCCGCCGTAGTCCTCGCGCAGCAGCGCGTCCAGGACCCGGGCGGCGAGGTACGGCTCCCGTCCGGCGACGGCGGTCTCCACGGTCATACGATCACCCAGGGGTGCTCGGCTGTGAAGGCCGCGACGGCCTCGTCCACGCTCGCGCGGTCGGGCCCGACGGCGCGGACGACGCCCAGGTAGTCGCGGTTGGTGTGGCTGAGGTCGACGCGCTCGCCCACCGCCCTGAGCGGCCGGTGCCAGAGCCGCACCGGCTCCCCGCCGGACGGCGTGACCGTGCCCGGGGCGGCCGCCACGGTCCCCGAGCGCTCCGCGAGGAGGCTCAGCGCGGTCCCGTGGCCGCGGGCGGCGCCCGGGTCGCCGAGGCCCGCCCCCAGGTGCACGCCGAGGATCCGTTCGAACAGCGGGATCCCGAGCAGGTCGGCGAGGAGGAAGTCGCAGTGGTCGCCGATCACCCGGTAGTTGACCTCGATGATCCGCGGCCCGTCCGCCGTCATCACGTACTCGGTGTGGCAGGCCCCGAACCCCGCGCCCAGCGCCTCCAGCGCCCGCAGCACGTGCTCCCGCGCGGGCGGGGGCTCCCAGTCCAGGCGCTCCTCCACGAAGTACGGCAGCGGCCCGAGCGTGGTCCGGAAACCGCCGAGCACCCGGATCTCCCGGCCGTCGCCCAGCGTCTCCAGCGTGTGCAGCGGGCCGTCGAGGTACTCCTCCACGACCAGGGCCTCGCCCGGCCGCCGGTCCCGGATCGCCCGCACCGCCTCGGCCAGCTCGCGCCCGTCCCGGGCCAGCACGACGTCCTCGCTGGCCACGCCCTCGCGGGGCTTGACCACGGCGGGCAGCGGCACCTCCCGCGGGAGCGGGTCGCCGGGCGCCAGCCGTACCGAGCGGACCGCCTCGACCCCGGCGGCCGCCAGCCGCCGCCGGGTGAGCGCCTTGTTCTTGGCCGTGGCGCAGGCCCGCCAGTCCTTGCCGGGCAGCCCGAAGTACTCGGCCGCCAGGGCGGTCTCGGCCTGGAGGTGGTCGGAGTTGGAGAAGACCGCGGCGGGCGGGTGGTGGTGGGCGATGACGTCGATCACCGCGCGGGCGTCGCGCACGTCGCAGGGGAGCACCTCGGTCCCGGAGCCGAGGTGCCGCTCCGGACGGTCGGTCAGGATCGTGACGTCGCAGCCCAGCGCGCGGGCCGCGGGAAGGAAACCGTCGGTGACCGAGTCGGTCGGTTTGAGCGCGGTGAGGTACAGCCGCAATGCAGGCCCCCGATATCAGGTAAGGCTAACCTAACCCCTCGCATCTTAGCCGGACAGAGATCATCGTGAGGCCCGACCGGGGAATCGCGGGCGTATGTCCGGCTCACCGGGAGCCGCGTCCTCTGCGGCGTGACGCGCCCCGCAGGCCCCGCGCCCGGCGGCGGTACGGTGTTCCATCGAGAAGGCGTGGGCCCGGCGTGCCGGAGGGGTGCGGCCGGTCCTGGGAGGGGCGGACGACGTGGAGATCACGGCAGACGAAGGACTACTGGGGCCGCTGCTGCTCGCGCGCGGCGCCGTCGACCGCGCGGCGGCGCACCGCGGCGACGCCGAGTGGATGCGCCGGGCCTGGTCGGATCCCGCGGCCAGGGTCGTGGTCGTCGACGACGGGCGGGCGCTGGTACGGCGGAGCGGGCACGAGGTCGGTCTCGTCCTGCTGCCCGCGGCCGACGCGCCCGAGGGCGAGCGCTACCTGCTCGGCGTCGGCCCCGGCGGAGCCGCCTACTTCGCGGTGGCGGCCCCGCTGCCGGGCGCCGGGGAGGGCTCCTCGGTGCGCGGCGTGGCCCTCACGGAGGCCTCGGCGCTGCCGGAGGGGGAGGCGGTGCCCGCGGGCCTGCGCCGGGTCGGCGCCCTGCTCGGGGATCTGGACGCCGGGCTGCTGGTCCACGCGGTCGCGCTGGAGGCCTGGCACTCCACCCACGAGTTCTGCCCGCGCTGCGGGAGCCGTACGGAGGTGCGGGCGGGCGGGCACATGCGGGTCTGCCCCGGCGACGGCAGCCAGCACTTCCCCCGGGTCGACCCCGCTGTGATCATGCTCGTCCACGACGACGAGGACAGGTGCCTGCTCGCCCGGGGGCCGCAGTGGCCCCAGGGGCGGATGTCGGTGCTCGCCGGGTTCGTGGAGCCGGGCGAGTCGCTGGAGCACGCGGTGATCCGCGAGGTGGCGGAGGAGGTCGGCGTGCACGTCGCCGCCCCCCGCTACCTGGGCAGCCAGCCCTGGCCGTTCCCCCGGAGCCTGATGCTCGGCTTCTTCGCGCGGGCGACCTCCACCGAGCTCGTCCCCGACTCCGAGGAGATCGCCGAGGCCCGCTGGTTCAGCCGGGCCGAGCTGCGGGCCGCGCTGGAGAGCGGCGAGCTGCGCCTGCCCCCGTCGGTCTCGATCGCGCGGCGGCTGATCGAGGCCTGGTACGGCGGGGAGCTCGCCGGAGACTGGTGACCGGCGGTTCCGGGCCCGCACGGCCGGGCCACTGGGGCGATTGCGCTCTTCGTTGCTCTATGTAGTCATGTGATGACTGTGAGTGTTTCTGTAGGTGGGCGGGGGTATTGACTCTCCGGACCCGGGCCGCGACCGCCCGCCGAGGGCGGGGCGCCCGGGTCCCATCCGAGCTCGGGTCCATCGGGGGGCCGGGGTGAGAGAGGAGTGAGAGTCACATGAGGAGAACTCTGTGCCGGTTCGCGATCACGGCGGCCGCCGCCGCGGCACTGGCCTTCGCGGGCGCGCCCGCGGCCATGGCGCACGGCGGTGACGACATGGGCGGCGGCAGCGGCACCTTCTTCAAGACGTCCACGTCGCAGGCCGGTCCGCTCGGCGCCGCGAACACCTACACCGTCAGCTACGCGAACTGAGCCCGGAGGGCGCGCCCGCCCTCCATGACGCACGGTCGGGGCCCCGCCGGCATGCGGGCGGGGCCCCGCAGCCCTCACGAAGGAATCGCAGATGATCGATATGAAAGTGCGCCGCCTCCTCGGCGCGGCGGCCGTGGTGGCCTCGCTCGCCCTCGCCGTCCCCTGCGGGACGGCCATGGCCGAAGGCGCGCTCTGGGAGCGGGTCCAGACCCAGGTGGGTCCCAACGGCGCGAGCCTGAAGGTCGTGCGCGCCTACAGCGACGGCGCGGGCGGGGTCGTGTTCGAGGAGCTGAACTACACGGCGGGGCGCGGCGGCGCCAAGACCGACCGGACCGTCAGCGCCGCGGGCGGGAGGTCGCCCGCCGGAGCTCCGCTCCGCACGGGGAAGGGGGCCACGCCCCGCCGGTGATCCGATGACCGGCCCGCGGGCTCAGGCGGCGCCTTCCAGGAGCCGCCTCACCTCGGTGACCGAGGGGTTGGTCAGGGCCACCTCGCCGGCGGGCGAGTGCACGACGACCGTGGGCACGGTCTGGTTGCCGTTGTTGACGCTCATGACGAACGCGGCGGCGTCCGGGTTCCGCTCGATGTCGATCTCCTCGTAGGAGATGCCCTCGCGGGTGAGCTGGGCCTTCAACCGCCTGCAGGGGCCGCACCAGGTGGTGGTGTAAACGGTGAGCGACATGTCGGCAAAAATCCCCTCATGTGATGTTTGGCCTCATTGACAACACGCCGAGGGCCGTACATCTTCCCGCAGACCGTGCCCGGTCAGAGAAGCCGGCCCGCGATCCACTCCTGGACCCGCTCCGCCACTCCGGGCAGCCGGTAGAGCGGCGCGCTGTGCTCGATGCCGGCCTCGGTGAGCACCGTCACCTCCACGCCCACCTGGCGCAGGCGGTCCTTGAGCTGGAGGCTGTGCGAGGCGGGCACGAACTCGTCCTGCGAGTGCACGCTCAGCACGGGGACGTCGCCGCGGCTCGCGTGCTCGGAGACCTCCATGCTCTGCCAGATCCTGGCGCACTTGCCCGCGGGCGCGCAGCCCCCGGCGAGCTGGATGGCGGCCTGGCGGAGCTTGCGCTTGTTCGGGTCCAGGGTGTCGGCGCCGTCGATGTAGGCGGTGAGCGGGGAGACCACCGGGGAGATCCCGACCACGCCCTTCAGCCCGGGGAGTCCGCCGGTCTTGTAGGTGCCGACCGCGGTGGCGAGGTGGCCGCCCGCGGAGAAGCCGACGACCACGTAGTTGTCCGGGTCGAAGGACCACAGGGCCGCGTGCCTGCGCGCGGTGGCGATGGCGTCGAAGGCGTCGATGCGCTGGGCGGGCCACGCTGCGTCGCCGGAGAGGCGGTAGTTGATATTGAAGACCGTGTACCCGAGCTCGGCGTAGCTCCGGCTCACCTCGGTCATGTACTTCTTGTCGCCGGAGGACCACCAGCCGCCGTGGATCAGGAAGACGCCCGGCCGCTTCAGGCCGTCGGACTGGTACCAGACGTCCATGCGCTGGCGGGAGTGCCTGCCGTACGCGACGGAGTCGACGAGGGTGCCCTGGGCGAGGGGCTGGGGCGTGACCGTGGGCTCCGGGTCGCCCTGCCCGCTCCTGGGGGCGGACGAGCCCTGCGCGGAGGAGGCGAGCACGGCGGAGGCGGCGTCCGCGGTGGAGGACGCCTGCACCGCGGACGGTGCGAGTACCAGTGCCGCCAAGGCGAGTGCACTCACGGTTGCCGCAGTTCGCACGGACTCTCTTCCTTTCCCCCGGGGTTCGGTCGGGACCATTGTGGAGTAAAGAACCCTGTTTGCGCATCTCAGCGGTTGCGCAAGCGGCAGACGGTACGGTGCCAGAATGGGCGAAGCTTGGCCAGTGACCGGAAAAGCGGCGCCGCCCGTCCCGCCGAAAGTGACGAAGGAGTCCCATGGAACCCGCTGACGTCCTGGCGGGGCTGGACCCCGAGCAGCGCGCGGTCGCCGAGGCGGTGCGGGGCCCGGTCTGCGTCCTCGCCGGCGCGGGCACCGGCAAGACGAGGGCGATCACCCACCGCATCGCGCACGCCGTGCGCAGCGGGGCGGCCGACGCGCAGGGAGTGCTGGCCGTGACGTTCACCACACGGGCCGCGGGGGAGCTGCGGCAGCGGCTGCGCGCGCTCGGCGTGCCGGGGGTGCAGGCCCGCACCTTCCACGCCGCGGCCCTGCGCCAGCTCACCTACTTCTGGCCCCGGGTCATCGGCGGGGACCCGCCCTCGGTGATCGAGTCCAAGCTCCCGCTGCTGGCCGCCGCCTCCCGCCACGCCGGGCGGGATCTCGAACGCTCCGACCTGCGCGACGTCGCCGCCGAGATCGAGTGGGCCAAGGTCGTCCAGGTCGGCCCCGAGGACTACGCCGAGAACGCGCGGAAGGCGCACCGCACCCCGCCGGTCCCGGCCGAGGAGGTGGCCCGCCTCTACGACGCCTACGAGACGCTCCGCCGCGAACGCCACCTGATCGACTTCGAGACCATCCTGGAGCTCACCGCCGCGCTGATCACCGAGCACCGCGAGGTGGCCACCCAGGTCCGCCAGCAGTACCGCCACTTCGTCGTCGACGAGTACCAGGACGTCAACCCCCTGCAGAAGCTGCTGCTCGACACCTGGCTCGGCGGCCGCGACGACCTGTGCGTGGTCGGCGACCCCAACCAGACGATCTACTCCTTCAACGGCGCGACCCCGCGCTACCTGACCGGGTTCGCGGTCGAGTACCCCGACGCCGCGGTGATCAGGCTGGTCCGCGACTACCGCTCCACGCCGCAGGTCGTCTCCCTGGCCAACCGGCTGCTGGCCGCGGCGCGGACCCCGCACCGGATGACCCTCCTCGCCCAGCGCCCCGACGGCCCCGAGCCCGTCTTCACCGAGTACGACGACGAGCCCGCCGAGGCCGAGGGCGTGGCGCGCGCGGTGCGCCGGCTCGCCGACACGGGCGTGCCGCTGCGCGAGATCGCCGTGCTGTTCCGGGTCAACGCCCAGTCCGAGGCCTACGAGGAGGCCTTCGCCAAGGCGGGCATCCCCTGCCTCGTGCGCGGCGCCGACCGTTTCTTCGAGCGGCCGGAGGTCCGCAAGGCGGTCGTGCTGCTGCGCGGGGCGGCCCGCTCCGCCGGGGCCGGCGACGATCTGGCCCCGACCGTCCACCACATCCTCGCCGGGGAAGGGCTCACCCCGCAGGCCCCCGGCGGCGGCAAGGCGCGCGAGAAATGGGAGTCGCTGAAGGCCCTGGCCGACCTGGCCGAGGACATGGCGGCCGAGGGCGCGAGCCTCGCCGACTTCGTCACCGAGCTGGAGCGCCGGGCCAGCGAGCAGCACGCCCCGCCGGTCGAGGGCGTGACGCTGGCCTCCCTGCACGCCGCCAAGGGCCTGGAGTGGGACGCGGTCTTCCTGGTGGGGGCCACCGACGGCATGCTGCCGATCGTCTACGCCGAGACGCCCGAGCAGATCGAGGAGGAGCGCCGCCTCCTCTACGTGGGCGTCACCAGGGCCAGGGCGCACCTGGCGGTCTCCTGGGCGCTGGCGCGCTCCGCCGGCGGACGCCGGTCCCGGCGCCCCTCCCGGTTCCTCGACGGGCTCACCGGCCGTCCGGCGCCCCGGAGCCGTCCGGCCGCCGCCGGCTCCGGGGCGCCCAAGGAGCGCCGCGCGGCCGCCGCGACGGCGAGCTGCCGGGTCTGCGGCAAGACCCTGGCCGCCGCGGCCGAGCAGAAGCTCGGCCGGTGCGCCACCTGCCCGGTCGACTACGACGAGGGCCTGCTGGAGCGCCTGCGGGCCTGGCGCACGGCCGCCGCCAAGGAGGCCAAGGTCCCGCCGTACGTCGTCTTCACCGACGTGACCCTCCAGGCCATCGCCGAGCGGGCGCCGGTCTCCGAACAGGACCTGCTGGCGATCGCAGGAGTCGGACGTATCAAACTGGAGCGGTACGGCGATGCGGTGATCGGCCTCTGCAGGGCCGCCGCGGACGGAACGGAGAACGCGTGAACGAGGCGCTCAAGGAGCTGCTGGGCCTGCTCGACCTGGAGCAGATCGAGCTCGACATCTTCAGGGGCCGCAGCCCCGAGGAGCGCATCCAGCGCGTCTTCGGAGGCCAGGTGGCCGCCCAGGCGCTGGTCGCCGCCGGCCGTACGGTGCCGCAGGACCGGCACGTGCACTCGCTGCACGCCTACTTCATCCGCCCCGGCGACCCGGCGATCCCCATCGTCTACAACGTCGAGCGGGTCCGCGACGGCCGCTCCTTCACCACCCGCAGGGTCGTGGCGGTCCAGCACGGCAAGGCGATATTCACCATGTCGGCCTCCTTCCAGGTGCTGGAGGGCGGTGTCGAGCACCAGGCGTCGGAGATGCCGGCGGTGACCGGGCCGGAGGAGCTGCCCGAGTTCCAGGAGCGCATGCGCGAGATCGTGGGCGACGAGTCGCCCTGGCGGGAGTGGCTGAGCAGGCCGCGCCCGGTGGACGCGCGCTACGTGACCCCGCTCACCTGGGAGGCGTACCGCGATCCCGGGCTGCGCAGCACGGAGACGAACGTCTGGTTCCGCTACGACACCGAGCTGCCCGACGACCCGCTGCTCCACGTGGTGCTGGCCGCCTACGCCTCGGACTACACGTTGGTGGACACGGTGCTGCTGACCCACGGCCTGGCCTGGGGCGCCTCCAACGTCATCGGGGCCTCGCTCGACCACGCGATGTGGTTCCACCGGCCCTTCCGCGCCGACGACTGGATGCTGTACGCCCAGGAGTCGCCGTGGTCGAGGGCGGCGCGCGGGCTCGCCAGGGGGCAGATGTTCACCCGTTCCGGCGAACTGGCGGTATCCGTGGTGCAGGAGGCCATGATCCGTGTCTCGTAGGTCGTAAAACTGCAGGTAGAAAATATGTTGCCCCTTCCCGCTCGCGGGTTTAGGGTCATGGTCAAGCGAGTCGGACACCCCTGTCCGACGATCTGTGAACGGAGGTGAGTCCACTGTGAAGAGCTACATGATGCCGACCCTGACCGGGCTCGCTTCCGCATGCAGTGGCACCGCCCTGCCCGGAACCGGTCGCCGAGTCATCCTCGCGGATGCAGCGGCAGTCCGGATCCGACGGGAGAAGTCCGTCCTCTTCCCGATCCAGGCCGTCCGCACGGCCGTCGTTCCCGCCTTCCCGGCGGGCGGCGTCCCGGCGGCCCCGGTGACGGAAGCCGGCGAGCACGCACAGCAGACCAAGCACATCGGAAACGGTGGACTGCGCGGTCCGCAACCCTGGAGGCACCCCCAGGTCACATGACCTGACCGAGGGAGAGCCTTCAGGCCGCGGATCCGTAGACAGGATCCGCGGCCTTCTTGTTTGCCGCGTCATTCCTGACCCCCACCCGCGAGGTAGTCCAAAAGATCAACATCAAACGAGAGGTGACACAGATGGGGGCACAGCCGGTCATGGACCTGATCGACGAAGCCACGATCCCCTGTCGTACCGACCCCGACCTCTGGTTCGCCGAGTCTCCGGAGGACGTGGAGTTCGCCAAGGCGCTCTGCGGAGGCTGCCCGATCCAGCAGGCCTGCCTGGCCCGCGCGCTCGAGCGCGAGGAGCCGTGGGGCGTCTGGGGCGGCGAGCTCGTCCTGAGGGGAGCCGTCGTCCCGCGGAAGCGTCCGCGCGGACGTCCCCGCAAGACCCCGGTCGCCGCCTGACCGACCACCCGCTGAACCGCACGATCCCTGAACGTTCCCGAAAGGACCACTTCCGATGACCTACTTCATCAGCCACAGCATGGACGCGCCGTCTCTGAACCAGGAACTGGTACGAGACCGAATACGGATGCTTCACCGCGAGGCGGAGGAGCATCGGCGGGCCGCCGACATCCAGCGGCTCCGGCGCGCCCGGCGCGATGTCGAGCGCGCGTCCGCGCGCCTGCGCAACGCACTCCTGCGCCTGGCCTGATCCCGCCCCGGCCCGTACGGACACCTCGTGCGGGCCGTGACGGAGGCCGGGACCGGCCGCGTCCCCCGGCCCGGAGATCGACAGGGATCTCCGGGCCGGGGTCGACAACCGGTTCCGAGGCACGGGCTCGACGGAGCCCGGATCCATGACGGCGAAGGGGCGGCCCCACCGGGCCGCCCCTTCGCCGTATGTCCGTCGTCTCCGTCGTCTCCGCCGCTCCGGTCAGCCCGCGAGCGCGGTCTCCTCGGCGTCGAGGGGGCCCTCGCCGGAGAAGCCGGGAACCCAGCGGATGACCTCGTCGCGGAAGCGCGCGGTGGCGCCGAGCTGGCAGAGCACACCCACCCCGGCGGCGTGCACGCGGTGGATGAGGACGTAGGAGACCGGCAGGTTGAGCTGGCGCACCACGTTCCCCGGGCGCAGGTCGGTGGCGGTGGCGGCCTGCCGCTGCAGCCACTCGCGGCTGAAGGCGAACTCCTCCACCGCGGTCGGCTCGACGTAGGGGGCGAGGAACGCGCGCAGCGCCTCCGGGTCCACCTCGATGTGGGGGAGGATGAAACCCTCGTCGCGCAGCCCCTGGATCACGGTCTCCATGTCGCCCTGGTTGAAGATCCGGGTCAGTTTGCCGAAGACCGGCGGGTAGCCGTCGGGCAGCCGGTTGACCGCGCCGAAGTCGAGCACGCACAGCCGTCCGTCCGCGGTGATCCGGAAGTTGCCCGGGTGCGGGTCGGCGTGGAGCATGCCCACCCGGGACGGGGAGCAGAACAGGAACCGGACGAACTGCAGCCCGGCGCGGTCGCGCTCCTCCTGGGTCCCGCCGGAGATGATCCGGGAGAGCGGGGTGCCGTCCACCCATTCGGAGACGAGCACCTGCTCGTTGGCGGCGACGACGTCCGGGACGAGGAAGTCGGGGTCGTCCTTGAACTCCAGCGCGAAGGCGTGCTGGGCCTCCGCCTCCCGCAGGTAGTCGAGCTCCTCGGTGATGCGCTCGCGCAACTCCGCCAGCACGGCCTTGATGTCGAGGCCGGGCAGGAGCACCCCGAAGAGCTTGCCCAGGCGGGCGAGCTGGTTGAAGTCGGAGAGCAGCGCCTTGGCGGCCCCCGGATACTGGATCTTGACCGCGACCGTGCGCCCGTCGTGCCAGACGGCCTTGTGCACCTGCCCGATCGAGGCGGCGGCGGTCGGCTGGTCCTCGAACGACTGGAAGTGCTGGCGCCAGTCGTCTCCGAGCTGCTCGGAGAGCACCTTGTGCACGGTCGCGGCGGGCAGCGGCGGGGCCGCGTCCTGCAGCTTGGTCAGGGTCGCCCGGTAGGGGCCGGCGATCTCCTGGGGCAGGGCGGCCTCGAAGATGGACAGGGCCTGGCCGAGCTTCATCGCCCCGCCCTTGAGCTCTCCGAGGACCTTGAAGATCTGCTCGGCGGTGCGCTCCTGGATCTCCTGGGCGACGAGTTCGGCGGATCTTCCTCCGATGCGCTTGCCCAGGCCGAGAGCCGTACGGCCGGCGAATCCGATGGGCAGGGCCGCCAGCTTGGCGGAACGCGTGACTGCACGGCGCGGAAGGTCACTCACCTCGGTTCGCGGCATGCCTCCCGTTGGGCGAGACGCCGCTCCCTCCCTTCGTTGTGGTGCCGGTCAACGGCAGGTAGCCGACGCGACCATTGTCAGCGACCCGAACTCGTTTCGGAAGCAACGACATAGAGGATGAACGTTCCAGGATGTCCTCTTCCATCTCCAATCAGGCAATACATCTATTGTGCTGTTGGTCACAGCAGGGTCGTGACCATCGATCAGAGCAAGCGCATGGCCGGTGGCCATGCCCGCGACCAGCGTCGCCGTCGCCGTCCCGCAGGCGATCTCGCCCGCGGGGAAGCCGCCCAGCCGGGCGCTGACGACCGGCCAGCCGGGGTCGCGGTCGCGCCGGGTGAGGTCGAGGCAGTCCAGGCAGGCGCTCCGCCCCGGAAGCACCAGCGGGCCGACCGAGCCGGAGCCCTCGAAGGCGCTCACCAGCAGGTGCGGGATCTCCCAGGTGACGAGCTCCCGCACCAGCAGGCCGTCCAGCGGCTCCACCGGCGCGAGCACGACCAGGTCGGGGCGGCGGGATCCGTCGGCGAGCTGGGCGGCGTGCTGCCCGGTCCACGCGGTGAGGGCCGGTGCCAGGCGCCGGGCCACCGCCACCGCCCCGTCCTGCCGGCTCATCCCCAGCTCGGCCTGGGTGAGCCCGCCGGGTGAGAGGTCGCCGGGCCGGGCCGTGCCGGGATCGACCACGCAGAGCCGTCCGACTCCGGACGCGGCGAGCAGGGCGGTGATCTGCGCGCCCACCCGGCCCGCGCCGTACACCCTGACCTGAGCCTCGCGCCGGCGCGCCATGGCCGCCAGCCCGCCGTCGGTCGTGCCGGGGGCGAGGGAGAGCGTGTCCAGCTCGGGCTGGAGCCGGTCGCGCTCGGCGAGGGAGAGGGAGCGCAGCGGGCGCGGGGACGCCCCGGCGTCGTCCACGACGCCCCGGCCGGTCAGCAGGTCGAGCAGGACGCGGCCCTGCCGCTCGCCGATCCCGGCGCGCTCCGCGGCGGCCAGCACCCCCGTGAGGTCCCGGGTGCCGTCGAGGCTCTCGACCCAGTGCAGGACCTGGGGTTCGAGGTCGGCCAGCACGACCGCGCGCCGGGGATGCACCCCGAACTGCAGGGTGCGCTCGTCGCGGGCGATCCGGCGGAGCGCCGGCTTCAGGCGGGGCCGCATGGAATGCCTTCCTTCTCGGGGACCTCTCCGGGCAGGCGCCAGCGTGGCATGCCGGACCGGGCGCCCGGACACCCTTTCCAGGCCCTGTGGACAACCTCGCGGTGGAGGACGCCCCTGTGGACGGCGGGCCCGGCTCCACTACGCTCCCGGCATGAACGAGCTCTTGGTGGACCGGCGGGACGACGGCGTCGTGGTGCTCACCCTGAACCGGCCCGACCTGCGCAACGCGATGACCGACGGGATGACCGAGCAGTGGCGGCGGACCGTCGCCGGGCTGCGCGGAGACCGGGACGTGCGGTGCGTCGTCGTCACCGGGGCGGGGAACGCGTTCTCCTCCGGCGGGGACCTGTCCTGGCTCGCGGACCGGAACGCCGAGAGCGTGCCCGACCTGCGCGACCGGATGCTGGGCTTCTATCGGACGTGGCTCTCGATCGCCGACCTGGAGGTGCCGACCATCGCCGCGGTCAACGGCGCCGCCGTCGGCGCCGGACTCTGCTTCGCCCTCGCCTGCGACCTGGTCTACGCCGCGCACGACGCCAAGCTGCTCGTCCCCTTCACCGCGCTCGGCCTGCACCCCGGCATGGCGGCGACCTACCTGCTGCCGAGGGCCGCCGGGGTGGGCGTGGCCAGGGAGATGCTGCTGACCGGGCGGACCCTGCTCGGCGCGGAGGCCGCCTCCGCAGGCCTCGTCACCCGGGCCTTCCCCCGCGAGGCCCTCCTCGGGGAGGTCATGGAGATCGCCGCCAGGACCGCGGCCAACGCCCCCGTCGCGACCAGGCTCACCAAGATCGCCCTGTCGGGCGGCGGCCACGCGGACCTGGAGGCCGCGCTGCGCTGGGAGTCCCTCGCCCAGCCGGTGACCATGGCCTCCGACGACATGCGGGAAGGCCTGGCGGCCCAGCGGGAACGGCGGGCCCCTCGATTCGGGAACTCCTGAGGCGGGAGATATCCAGGTTAATTCCATAAGGCGCGGCCATAGCGGACCGATCTCGCTTAACAATCTACGAACGGGGATTGACCAGCAGGAACGTGTTCTGCCCCCTGGTGGGAATTCACCATTCTCGGCTACCGTGCATATGTGCCCCCCGAGACAGTCGAGGTCCGTCGCAGTTCTCGCCGCCGCCGGACCGTCTCCGCGTACCGCGATGGCGAGAAAACGATCGTGCTGCTCCCCGACGGCCTGAGCAGGACCGACGAGGAGCAGTGGGTGCGCCGGATGCTCGACCGGCTCGCGGCCAAGGAGCAGCGCAGACGCCCCTCCGACGAGGATCTGCTCGACCGGGCGAACGAGCTCTCGGAGCGCTATCTGGAGGGCAGGGCGCGACCGGCCAGCGTGCGGTGGGTGGAGAACCAGCGGCACCGGTGGGGCTCGTGCACCCCGGACCACGGCACGATCAGGATCTCCACCCGGCTGCGGGGCATGCCCGCCTGGGTGGTCGACTACGTGGTCATGCACGAGCTCGTGCACCTGCTGGTCCCGAGCCACGGTCCCCGGTTCTGGGCACTGGTGGAACGCTATCCCAGAGCCGAGCGGGCGCGCGGGTTCCTCGAAGGATTCTCCATGGCGGGCAACGGCGTCCCGGAGGAATGGTGACGGAGGAACCGGCCGCCGGCGACCGGCGGCTGGTCGCCGTCCTCGTCGCCCCCGCGATGGCGGCCGCCGCGCCCCCGGGGATCGATCCCGCGGCGTTCCTCGCCGCCGTGGCCGAGGACAGCTACGAGCTGGCGGCCGGGCTCGACTTCGTCACCCCCGTCCTGGTGACGGGCGTGCCGGGGATGGACGAGATCGTCTGGCCGGGCACGCCGGTCGTCGAGATCGATCCCGGGCTGTCCGGGAGCGCCCTGGTCGCGGCGGCGTTCACGGCGCTCTCCGCCGCGGTGCCGTACGGCGGGCAGGCCGTCCTGCTGAGCGGCGACGCGCCGGACCTGCCGCCGCTGCTGATCGGCAAGCTCTTCCGCGAGCTGGGCCGCGCGCGGATCGCCGTCTGCCCCGCCGCCGACGGCGGCGCGGTGGCGATCGCCGCGCACCTCCCCTACCCCGGGTGGGCCGACGCGGGCTTCGACGACCCCGACCCCGTCAAGGCGTTGCGCGCCTCGGCCCCCGGCCCCCGGACCGTCGCGACCGGCCCCGGCTGGCACCGGCTGCGCACCCCCGCGGACCTCGGCCTGCTCGACCCCGGCCTGGAGGGCTGGGACAACACCCGCGGCCTCCTCGCCTCAGGCGGGCACCGGTGACCACCGGCGGCAAGCCCCCGCCGGAGCACGCTCCCGGAGGGCCCGCCAGGACATGACGCCGGCCCGGAGCACGGCGGCGGCGAACCCCCGACGGAGCTGGCAGGATCTGACCGTGGCGATCCAGGTGGCGGTCTGCGGCCCGCGGGACTGCACGGCCGAAGAGGAGTCCGACGCCCGCGAGGTCGGCCGGCTCCTGGCGGAGCGCGGCGCGGTGGTGATCTGCGGCGGGTACACGGGGGTCATGGCCGCGGTGGCGTCCGGCGCCCGGTCGGCGGGAGGGACGGTGGTGGGCGTCCTGTCCCGGGCGGACCGGGAGGGCGCAGGCCCGGACCTGTCCGTCGTGATCCCGACCGGCGTCGGGGAGGCGCGCAACGCCATCATCGTCAACTCGGGTGACGCTGTGATCGTCATCGGCGGATCATGGGGCACGCTGTCGGAGCTCGCGCTCGCGATGAGGCGGGGCCGTGTCCCCGTCGTCCAGCTCGGCGGCTGGCGGCTCCTCGACCGCGACGGGCGGCCGCTCGCCGGTGCCAGGCACGCCGCGTCGCCGGAAGAGGCGCTGGCGGCCACCGGGCTCTGGCCCGGCTAACCGGGCAGGCGCAGGTCGGCGAAGACGGCGCGGTGGTCGGTGCCGGGGACGGTGTGCACACTTACCTCGTTCACCGCCACCCGCTCGTCCACCACGACGTGGTCGATGGTGATGAGCGGCGGGATGCTCTTGCCCGCGGGCCAGGTGGGCGTGAGCCCCTGCCCCGCCCGGTCGGCGGCGTCCGCGTAGCCCTTGTCCAGGAAACGGCGCATCACCGCGTGGTCGAGGCTGGCGTTGAAGTCCCCGGCGAGGATGCGGATCGTGTCGGGGGAGGCGGGAGGGAAGGCGCCGATCGCCGCCGTCCAGTCGTGCACCTGGCTGCCCAGCGGAGGGTAGGGGTGCACGTCGACGAACTCGACGGGCTTGGCGCCGGGAAGGGTGATCACGGCGGCGGGCATGTTGTGCCCGATCGGCCGGAACAGGTTCTCCAGCGGGGTCATCGGGTGCCGCGAGTACAGGCCGCTGCCCCCGGCGCTCCACTCGTCCTGCAGCACCCGGTGCGGCAGCAGCTGCCCGAGGCCGGCCGCGTCCAGCTTCTCGACCATTCCCGGAGTGAGCTCCTGCGTGCTCAGGACGTCCGGCTTCAGCCGCCTGACCAGGTCCATGACGGCGTCGGGTTCGGCGTGGCCGAACAGCATGTTGAGGGTGAGCACGCGCAGCGGAGCGCCGGACCCGGGCCCGGCCTCGGCCGAGCCGATGGCGCGGGGGAGCACGCTGAAGCCGAGCGCGGCCGTGGTGACCAGCGCGACGGCGGTGGCCGCGCGGTTGCGGGCGAGCGCGCCGATGAGCACGGGCACCAGCGAGGCGGCCGCCACGTAGGGCGTGCCGGTCATGATCTGGGTGGTCAGCGACCCGCGTTCCAGTCCGCCGACGCGGGCCGCCGCCCACACGGCGAACGGCGCGACGGCCGCCCACGCGAGGGCTCTGGGAATGCGCCGCCGTCGGCGGGGAGGGCTCACGATCGTGCCGCCGACACGTGCGCCGGATGCGGTCTCCACACTCACGTTGCCCCGTTTCGTTCGTCTTACCTGTGAGAACGACGATAACCAGAGGCCCGTGAAACAGATGTAAAACGGTCCAAAAGCCCTCCGGTCATCCGGCGCGCAGGACCTCCCGGGCCCGGCGGGCCAGCCTCCGGGTGGCCTCGTCGCTCGGGTCGGGGATGGCGTCCACCGGGAACCAGCGCAGGTCCAGCGACTCCTCGCTGATCACCGCCTCGGCCCCCGCCGGGGCGACGGCGCCGTACTCGACGTCGAGGTGGTGGCTGAACGGGGGATGGCACCAGACGCGGTGCCGGTCCAGCGCCAGCGGCCCGGGCAGCAGCCGCAGACCGGGGATGCCCGACTCCTCCGTGGCCTCGCGGAGCGCGACGCCCGCCAGGGAGAGGTCCCCGGCCTCGCAGTGGCCGCCCATCGGCAGCCACATCCCGGCCTTGCCGTGCAGCGTCAGCAGCACCCGCTCGCCGTCGTGGGAGAGCACCGCGGTCGTGGCCGTCAGGTGGCCCGGGACGCACTCCCGGTACATCCCGTTTCCGTGGAGGCGAAGGTGCTCGAGGAAGTCCTCGCGCAGGAGCTCCTCCGGCCCGGTCGGGGCCGCCCATCCCGTGAGGACGGCCCGGGCGTCCGAGTGCAGCCGCCCGTCCCCGTCCGCGCGCGGACGGCCGTTCCCCGCCCCGCCGGGCACGTCCGGGGAAGGGGCGTGCCCGGCGGGACGCCCGGTCCGCTCGCTCACGGGGCCCCGTCCTCCCTGCCCCCGTCCTCCCTGCCCCCGTCCTCCCTGCCGCCGTCCTCCTCGCCGCCGTCCTCCTCGCCGTCTCCGGAGCCGCCGTCCTGCTCCCGGAGGGAGGCCTCGAGACCGGACAGGTCGAACTCCGGCTCGCCCCGGACGAAGCTCGCGGGGTCGTCGAGGTCGGCGGCGGTCGGCATCAGGTCGGGGTGGTTCCAGACGGCGTCGCGGCCGTCGACGCCCCGGTCGGCCTCCAGTGCCTGCCACAGGGCCGCCGCCTCGCGCAGGCGGCGCGGGCGCAGTTCCAGGCCCACGAGGGTGGCGAAGGTCTGCTCGGCGGGGCCGCCGGTCGCGCGGCGGCGCCGTACCGTCTCGCCCAGGGCCGCGGCGGAGGGCAGCTTGCCCGCGGCGGCGCCCGCCACCACCGTGCCGACCCAGCCCTCGATCAGGGCGAGCATGGTCTCCAGACGGGCCAGGGCGGCCTTCTGCCGCTCCGTCTCCTCGGGCTTGAGCAGGTTGCCGCCGCTCAACGCCTGCTGGAGCTGCTCTGGGTTGTTGATGTCCAGCCCCCGGAGCTGCTCCTCCAGGGCGGACACGTCCACCGTGATGCCCCGGGCGTACTCCTCCACGGCGCCGAGCAGGTGCGCGCGCAGCCACGGCACGTGCTGGAAGAGCCGGTGGTGGGCCGCCTCCCGCAGGGCGAGGTACAGCCGGATCTCCTCGGCGGGCATCTCCAGCCCCTGGCCGAACGCGGCGATCCCGCCGGGCAGCAGGGCGGCGTCGGCCGAGAGGGGCAGCCCGATGTCGGTGGAGCCGACCACCTCGCGGGCGAGCGAGCCGAGGGCCTGGCCGATCTGCTGGCCGACCATCATGCTGCCCATCTGCTTCATCATGCCCATCAGCGGCCCGGCCACGGCCTGCGCCTCGGCGGGCAGGCCGGCGGCGCCGAGCGTGCCGCTCATGGTCTCGACCATGCGGGCGGCGACCGGGTCGCAGAGCTGCCGCCAGACGGGGACGGTCTTCTCGATCCACTCCGACCGGCTCCACGCCTGGGGGTTGCCCACCCCGCTGGGGAGCGCGGTGGCCTCGTTGAGCCACAGGTCGGCGAGGTTCAGGGCGTCCACGATCTGGCGCCGCTCGCCTTCCATGACGCTCGGATCGCCTCCGGCGGCCACGGTGTGCCGCGCGATGTTCTTCGCCATGTCCCAGTTGACGGGACCGGAGCCCTGCGGAGCGGACAGCATGTCGGCGAACTGGCGCATCGCCGCCGCGATCTGCTCCGGGTCGCCGAACATGGCGAACGGATTCTCGTTGGGGTCGTTTTCCCGACCTGGCAAGTCAGTCACCGCTCTACCTCGTGCAGGATGGAGGAGTCCACATCCGCCACGTTATCCGTCGCACGGCGGATCAGTGCAAAGTGAGGACCTGGTGCCTACCTCGAAACGCCTCCGGCCCCCGGTCGTCGCCGTCACCGGCGCGGCCTCGGGCATCGGCCGCGCATTCCTCGCGAAGGTCGCCTCGTCTGCGGATTTCCGCAGGGTCGTGGCCATCGACGAGCAACGCGGCGACGTGCCCGACGTCACGTGGCGGGTGCTCGACGTCCGGGATCCGCTCTTGGCGAACCGGATATCCGACATCGACGTGCTCGTCCATCTGTCGGCCGACTACGCGCTCGGCTCCGACGCCGGAGAACGCCGCGCGTACAACCTGCGCGCGGCCCAGACGGTGCTCACCGCCAGCGCCGCGGCCCGGGTGCGCAGGGTCGTGCTGGTCACCAGCGCCATGGTGTACGGCGCGGCGCCCGACAACGAGGTCCCGCTGCCGGAGGACTCCGCGGTGGCGGCCGAGCCCGACACGGGCATGGTCGGCGACCACCTGGAGATCGAGGCGCTGGCACGGCGCTCACTGCGCAGCCACCCCGGCCTGGAGGTGACCGTGCTCCGCCCGGCGGCCCTGGTCGGTCCCGGGGTGGACAGCGTGGTCACCCGGCACTTCGAGGCGCCCAGGCTGCTCACCGTGAAGGGGTGCAGCCCGCGCTGGCAGTTCTGCCACATCGACGACCTGGTCTCCGCGCTGGAGCTGGCCGCGCTCGGCGCGGTCTCCGGCGTGGTCGCGGTGGGCGGCGAGGGCTGGCTGGAGCAGGACCAGGTGGAGGAGATCTCCGGGCTGCGCCGGTTCGAGCTGCCCGCAGGCCTGACCTTCGGCACCGCCCAGCGCCTGCACCGGCTGGGCATCACCCCGGCTCCCGCCACCGACCTGCACTACGTCGTCTACCCCTGGGTGGTCGACTGCGCGGCGCTGCGCGAGGCGGGCTGGAAGCCGCAGTGGACGAACGAGGCGGCGTTCGCGCAGCTGCTGGAGCTGCGCGAGGGCAGGCACGCGGTCGTCGGCCGCCGCCTGTCCGGCAAGGAGGCCACGCTCACCGCGGCCGGCGCCACCGTCGCGGTCCTCGGCACCGCCGCGATCGTCCGCGTCGCGCGCAAGAAGCGGCGGACCTAGCCGTTCCGTCCCGTGAGGTCGGGCACCCGGGGAGGACGGGCGGCGTCCCCCCGGGACGCACCGTTCCGGGGCGGTAGTCTTTCTGGCGTGGATGTCATCCGGTTGCTGGGTATTCGTGACCAGGCGCTCTCCGTGGACGAGGTGCTCGCCGCCGTGGGCGACCACGCCGCCGGAGGGACGGCGGTCTTCATCGGCACGGTCCGCGACCAGGATCACGGCAAGCCGGTCACCCGGCTGTCCTACTCGGCGCACCCCGGCGCCGAGGCCGAGCTGCGCCGGGTCGCCGAGAAGATCTCCGCGGAGTTCCCGGTCACCGCGCTGGCCGCGGTGCACCGGGTCGGAGACCTGGAGCTCGGCGACATCGCGGTCGTCGTCGCCGTCTCCTGCCCCCACCGGGGCGAGGCGTTCGCCGCGTCCCGGCGCCTGATCGACGACCTCAAGAGCGAGGTCCCGATCTGGAAGAACCAGCTCTTCGCCGACGGCTCGACCGAGTGGGTGGGGGCCTGCGAGTGAGGCCCCGTCCGCCGGTCCGCCGCACGCGCGTCCGCCGTCCGTTCACGGCCTCCGCCACCGCATAGGCTTCCCCCCATGTCCCGACGTGCGCTGACCCTCATGGTGGCCGGCTTCCTCACCCTCGTCCTGGGCGTCGCCGGGACCGTGCTGCCGGTGCCGTACGTCGTGCTGAGCCCCGGGCCGACCGAGAACACCATCGGCGACGTCAAGGGCAAGCCGGTGATCAGCATCTCCGGGCGCCAGACCTACCCGACCGACGGCAAGCTCAGCCTGGTCACGGTGGCCTACCAGGGCGGGCCGGGCGCGAGGATCGACCTGTTCACCGCGTTGCGGGGCTGGCTCGACCCGGCCATCGCGGTCGTGCCCGAGGAGACGATCTTCCCCCCGGCGACCACCGCCGAGCAGGTCGAGGAGCAGAACACCCAGGAGATGACCAACTCCCAGGACGACGCGACCGCCGCGGCGCTCACGGAGCTGAAGATCCCCTACACCTCGGTCGTGACCGTGGCCTCCACGGAGAAGGGCCTGCCCGCGCACGGGAAGTTCACCCAGGGCGACGAGATCGTCTCGGTGGACGGGGTGGCCGCCACGGACCGCGGGACCGTCTCCGCGGCGGTCCGCAAGCACAAGGCGGGCGAGCAGGTCGCCTTCGTCGTCAAGCGGGGCGGGCAGGAGATCACGGTGACCTCCCCCACCGTCGCGGCCAAGGACGGCACGCCCATCGTCGGCATCTCCATGGCGATCCGCTACCGGTTCCCGTTCGAGGTGAACATCAACGTCGGCGACGTCGGCGGGCCCAGCGCGGGGATGATGTTCTCCCTGGGGATCATGGACAAGCTCACCCCCGGGGCCATGACCGGCGGCAAGGCCGTCGCCGGGACCGGGACGATCTCTCCGGACGGCGTCGTCGGCCCGATCGGCGGCATCCAGCAGAAGATGGTGGGCGCGCGCGAGGCCGGCGCCACGGTCTTCCTCACCCCTGCGGAGAACTGCGCCGAGGCGCTCGCCGCGGTCCCCGACGGGCTCAAGCTGGTCAGGGTCAAGACGCTGGGCGACGCGGTCCGGGCCCTGGACGCGGTGCGCACCGGCACGGGCGCCATGCCCGGCTGCTCGGCGGGCTGACGCCGGGCCCCTCCGCGCGGGAGCCCGGGTCCGGGCGGGATCCGCGCCGCGGGCCGGGCACCGATCCGGCCTCCCGTGCGTTGGCCGTACTGGACCCGAGATCTGCGGGAGCCGTGGCCGGACCGCGCCGAGCGGTTGAGCGCGACGGAACCCCCGCCGGTGTAGGTTTCCAGACACGGACCGTGCTCTTACGACAAGGGGTTGGCCTTGAGCTTCCGGACCCCCGGAGCCGGTAGGGCGATGCGCTTGCCCCGCCGGCCACGACTTCTGCTTCCCGTGGCGATCGCCCTCGTTGCGATCGTGGTGTTCTTCTTCCTTTTCGCCGGTATCTTCACCGACTACCTCTGGTACGACTCGGTCGACTACACGGCCATCTTCTCCGGCGTGATCGTCACCCAGATCCTGCTCTTCGTGGTGGGCGCGGTGGTGATGGTCGGCATCGTGGGCGGCAACATGCTGCTGGCGTACCGGATGCGGCCGATGTTCGGCCCGGGCATGTTCGGCGGCGCCAGCGGCGCCGACCGCTACCGGATGGCCCTCGACCCGCACCGCAAGCTGATCTTCCTGATCGGCCTGGCGGTGCTCGCCCTGTTCGCGGGATCGTCCTTCGGCGGCCAGTGGAAGACCTGGCTGGAGTTCGTCAACGCCGTGCCGTTCGGCGAGGTCGACCCGCAGTTCAAGGAAGACGTCTCGTTCTTCATGTTCACCCTTCCGTTCATCCGGATGGTGCTGAACTTCCTGTTCACCGCGGTGGTGCTCTCGGCCGTCCTGGCCACGATCGTCCACTACCTGTACGGCGGGTTCCGCCTGCAGTCGCCGGGCGTGCACGCCTCGCGCGCGGCGCGGGTGCACCTGTCGACGCTGCTGGGCGTGTTCGTGCTGCTCAAGGCGGTCGCCTACTGGTACGACCGCTACGGCCTGGTCTTCTCCGACCGCGGTTTCGTGCACGGCGCCTCGTACACCGACGTCAACGCGGTGCTGCCCGCCAAGACCATCCTGGCGATCATCGCGCTGATCTGCGCGGCCCTGTTCTTCGCCGGGATCGTACGGCCCGGCGGCATGCTGCCCGGCGTCGCCTTCGGCCTCCTGGTGCTCTCGGCGATCCTGATCGGCGGGGTCTACCCGGCCCTGGTCCAGCAGTTCCAGGTCAAGCCGAACGAGCAGGCGCGCGAGAAGACGTTCATCGAGCGCAACATCGACGCGACCAGGAAGGCCTACGGCGTCGACAAATCCGAGGTGATCCCCTACAACGCGCAGGGCAACGCGACCGACGCCAGCGTCACCGCCGACACCTCGGTCTCCGGCGTCCGCCTGCTCGACCCGAACCTGGTCGGCCAGACCTACCAGCAGGAGCAGCGGATCCGCGGTTTCTACGCCTTCCCCGACAAGCTGGACGTCGACCGCTACCCCGACCCGCAAACGGGGGTCATGCGCGACACGGTGGTGGCCGTGCGCGAGCTCCTGGGCCCGGAGCGGGCGCAGGACAACTGGATCAACCGCCACCTGGTCTACACCCACGGCTACGGCTTCGTGGCCGCGCCGGGCAACAAGGTCGACGCCAAGGGCCTGCCGGACTTCACGGCCAAGGACATGCCGGTCCTCGGCCCCCTGGTCGACCAGACGCAGCTGAAGGAGTCGCGGATCTACTTCGGCGAGGGCTTCACCGCGGCGGAGTACTCCGTCGTGGGCGGTGACAGGGAGCAGGAGCTCGACTACCCCTTCTCCGGGGAGAACGGCACCGGCAGCGGTCAGAAGAACACCACCTACACCGGCAAGGGCGGCGTCCCGGTCGGCTCGTTCTTCAACCGCATGCTCTACGCGGCCAAGTACAGCGAGATCAACCTGCTGCTCTCCGGCGACATCAACGACAAGTCCAAGATCCTGTACGAGCGGGACCCGGCCAAGCGGGTCGCCAAGGTCGCGCCGTTCCTGAGCCTGGACAACAACCCCTACCCGGCCGTCGTCGACGGCAGGGTGGTCTGGATCGTCGACGCCTACACCACCTCCAACGCCTACCCCTACTCCCAGAGCAAGAGCCTGGAGGCGATGACGCGGGACACGGTCACCGACCCGCGCCTGGTGGTGCAGCAGCCGCGCGACCAGATCAACTACATGCGCAACTCGGTCAAGGCCATGGTGGACGCCTACGACGGCACCGTGAACCTCTACGCCTGGGAGGAGAACGACCCGATCCTGAAGACCTGGATGAAGGCCTTCCCCGGCATCATCAAGCCGAAGAAGGACATCTCCGAGAGCCTCAGCCGGCACCTGCGCTACCCGGAGGCGCTGTTCAAGGTCCAGCGCGACGTGCTGTCCAGCTACCACGTCTCCGAGCCCGACGCCTTCTACGGCGGGCAGGACTTCTGGAACGTCCCGAACGACCCCTCGGGCGGTGACGTCAAGCAGCCGCCGTACTACCTCTCGGTCAAGATGCCCGGGACGGCGAGCCCGTCGTTCTCGCTGACCACGACCTTCGTGCCGCGCCAGGGCCCGAACCTGGCGGCGTTCATGGCGGTGAACGCCACACCGGGAGACGACTACGGGAAGCTGCGCATCCTGCGCATGCCGTCCAACACCACGGTCTCCGGCCCGGGCCAGGTGCAGAACAACTTCCAGAACAAGTTCTCCGGCGAGCTGAACGTGCTCGGCCTGGGCCAGGCGAAGGTCCGCTACGGCAACCTGCTGACCCTGCCGTTCGCCGGCGGCCTGATCTACGTCGAGCCGGTCTACGTCGAGATCCAGGGCGGCTCCGGCCAGGAGCCGTACCCGATCCTGAGCCGGGTCCTGGTCGGCTACGGCAACAAGGTCGGTTCGGCCAACACGCTGGAAGACGCGCTGAAGCAGGTCTTCGGGGACACTGCCACCGCTCCGCCGACGACGCCGCCCGACACCGGCACGCCGACGGCCGCGCCGACCGCCCCGCCGACGGCCGCGCCGGAGCGGCCGGCCCTGTCCGCGTCCGATATGGCCAAGGCGATCGAGGACGCGCAGAAGGCCTACGACGACGCCCAGGCGGCTCTGGCCAAGGACCCGCCGGACTGGGTGGCGTACGGCGAGGCCCAGAAGAAGCTGGCGGACGCGCTGAAGAAGCTGGAAGGCGTGGCGGTCCCCTCCGCCTCCCCGGCCGCCACTCCGGCGCCTTCGGGGTCCCCGACCCCGGCTCCGTCGGCCACGCCCGCACCGTCGCCGTCGCCCAGTTCGTAGGGCGCGCGCCGATCGATTCGCTTCCGTCCCCCGCGTCGGATAGTCTCTAGACACACACCGACGCGGGGTGGAGCAGTTCGGTAGCTCGCTGGGCTCATAACCCAGAGGTCGCAGGTTCAAATCCTGTCCCCGCTACCAAAGGAAGGCCCGGATCTCACAGAGATCCGGGCCTTCCGCGTTACCGAGTCAATTTGCCACCTCTCTCGCCGATGGGGTAACCTTCAATCACACCGACGCGGGGTGGAGCAGTTCGGTAGCTCGCTGGGCTCATAACCCAGAGGTCGCAGGTTCAAATCCTGTCCCCGCTACCAAGGGAAGGCCCGGATCTCACAGAGATCCGGGCCTTCGTCGTTTCGGGGGTGTCCAGGGTGACTATTACATGATTACATGGCATCAATGATCACCTCTCCCCGAGGACGGACCCATGATCGTTGAGTACATCCGCTACCGCGTCCCCGCCGAGCGCGCGGAGGAGTTCGAGGCCGCGTACCGCCGCGCGGCCGTCCCCCTGGCCGGCGCCCCCCAGTGCGTGGACTACGAGCTGACCCGGTGCGTGGACGAGCCGGCCTGCTATGTGCTGCGGATCACCTGGACCTCCGCCGAGGACCATCTCCAGGGGTTCAGGGGAGGCCCGGACTTCGCGGCCTTCCTCGCCGAGATCCGGCCCTATGTCACCGACATCGAGGAGATGCGCCACTACGAGTCGACGGGCGTCCGGGGGCGCGGCTCCTCAGTGCCCACGCTCTACGACTGGGCCGGCGGGCAGGCGGCGTTCGAGCGGCTCACCGAGGCCTTCTACGGGCACGTGCTCAAGGACGATCTGATCGGTCCGCTCTTCGCGGGCATGGATCCCCGGCACCCGAGCTACGTGGCGATGTGGCTCGGCGAGGTCTTCGGCGGGCCGGACCGCTACACCCGCGAGCGAGGGGGCTATCCCCGCATGCTCTCCCAGCACGTGGGCAAGGGCATCACCGAGCCGCAGCGCCGCCGCTGGGTCAACCTGCTCCTGGACGCCGCGGACGAGGTCGGCCTCCCCGGCGATCCGGAGTTCCGTGCGGCCTTCCTCTGTTACATCGAGTGGGGGACGCGCCTGGCCTTTGCCAACTCGCAACCCGGCGCGACTCCGCCCGCCCAGGCTCCGGTGCCGCGATGGGGATGGGGCGTGGCACCGCCGTACACGCCGGAGAACTGAGGGGCCCGGACCGCGCTCAGGTCCTGACCCGGCGGTGCCGCGGGACGAACCTCGGCTCGGTACGGCGCAGCAGCAGGCTCGCCTTGTAGAGAGCCCAGCCCATGAGGAAGGTGCCCATGGCGGCCTGCCCGATCCGGGCCCACACCGACACGTGGACCGCCGCGAAGACCACGACGCCCATCCAGAGAGTCCCGAAGACCCCCACAAGGGCCGTCGCCGCCCAATTCATCCCCCGCTGCCACATGGCCTGAAGTCTTACAGATATCGGTTCAAGGCCAGGTCAATGACGTGGAAGGCCTCATCGAGGGAGGGTACGGCTGGTGCCCAGACACCTGCGGACACGAGGCCCGTTCCCGGCCGTTCTGGCCGGAGTCTGCTCCAGACAGGCGATCAGGGCGGCCGCGGTGTGCGCGTCGGCCAGGATCCGGTTCACCTCGTCGTCGCCCGCCGGCAGCTGGCCGCGCTTGGCGAGCTCGTCGGTGAGGAAGGTGAGCGGCTCCGGGTACCCGGCCGTCTCCGCGGCGACCGTCGCCCGTGCGGCGGTCAGCAGGCGCAGGTAGTAGGCGCGGAGGGTGGCCTCACGCATCCGTGCGGCCTCCAGGTCGTCCAGCAGAGACCGGGCGACTCGGAGAAGGTCACCGGGGTGATCGGCCTCCGCAGCGATGTGCGCGCGGATGTCGTCGAACTCCGAGCGAGTCATGGTGGTCACCTCCGTGGCGGAGTCAGAGTCCTGACCCTCGTGCCTATGTCGTATCCAGACTCGATTGCGGATGACTTGACGTCTGGTTGCGCCCCAACAGGTTTGAGACGTTTGAGCGCTGGGGATGGTTGGCAAGTTGTCTCTGTGACGTCAGAGTGCTGCTAATGTTCTTCCTGCAGGGCGAGGCCCTGCGCCCCCTCTTCTCAAACCCCGACATTTCGGGCGTGTCTGCACGATTGGACACAGACCGGATGTTGGAGTAAGGTTGAAGGGTTGCTCCGGAGACGGGGTGGTCGCGATCCGGA